>NZ_CAXAXA010000002.1:0-748249 GCF_963973085.1 uncultured Sneathiella sp. | reverse complement strand
GGGATCGAGGGAACATGGTGGCGATAGACGATGCCGTGTTCTTCGAGCATCCGTAGGCGTTGCGTCAGGACCTTCGACGAGATGCCGGGAATCGCCCGCCGCACCGCGCAGAAACGCAACGGCCCATCCTGGCGTAGATGCCAGAGTATGTAGGTCGTCCATGACCCCATGAGCAGGCGCAAGAGCGCATCCACGCAGACTGGCGGGGGTGGGTTACGGGGCACTATATGGTTACCTGAAGGTTCCTACTTCCCTTTAGATACCATACTGATAATAATGATCGTCGTCGAGCTTCATGGTGCCCCTACGAGCGGCGGCGGCTTGTCTTTGTCCACAGGGGCGAAAGAAAGGAGAAAGGTCATGATACTCATCGTTGGCGGAACCGGGACGATCGGCAGCGAGGTGGTGCGGCTGCTGAAGGAGGAGAATGCCCCCTTCTGGGCGCTGGTACGCGATCCAACCAAGGCGGAGGCTCTGAAGGTGCAGGGCATCGCGACCGTTGCCGGAGATCTTCGTCAGCCGGAAACCTTGCCCGAAGCCCTACAGGGGATCGAAAAAGTCTTCGTCGTCACCCCCCTTGTGCCCGACCAGGTGCAGATGCGCGCTAACCTGATCGCAGCGGCCAAGACGGCCGGGGTCAAGCATGTCGTCATGTCTACCGGCATCGGCGCGGCCTCGGATGCGCCCGTACAGATCGGGCGCTGGCACGGCGAAAACCAGCAACAGGCGCAGGAGTCCGGCATGGTCTGGACCTTCGTGCAACCGGGGTTCTTCATGCAGAACCTGCTGATGTACGTGGAGGCGATCTGCGACAAGGGCGAGTTCTACATGCCCCTCGGCGAGGGGAAAGTGAGCTGGATCGACGCCCGCGATATTGCCGCCGTTGCTGCCAAGGCGCTCACGGAGCCGGGCCACGAGAACCGGGCCTACCCGGTAACCGGACCGGAAGCGCTGAGCGGTGCGGATCTGGCGGCCGTACTGACCGGCGTAGTGGGACACACTGTCAACTATGTCCCCATCTCACCGGACCAGGCCAAGCAAGCAATGACCGCCATGGGCATGACGGAGATGCTGGCTGATGCAATGAACGAATTATACGCCTTGGCCCCTGCCGGGCATCTGGAAGGTGTGCTCGATACGGTCGAGCAGGTTACCGGTCGCCCCGCCCGCACATTTCGGGAGTTCGCACGCGACCATGCAAAGGTGTTCAAGAAGGAGTGAAACAGCCCGGAGCCAGCCAAAGTTGGAAGACCAGCAAGCGCAAGCCCATTCCCGTCATCACCGGCATCTTCAGCCCGTCCAACCTTGAGATCGCGCAGGCCGAAGGGCTTGTGCCACTCTGAAGCCATCGAATTCATCGAGTCAACGAGGCCCGAGGCGACCTCGAATTTCTGCACCTTGATCTTGTCCTTGTGCTGTTGAGCTTCCCACAGGTCATACTGCATCTGCTGCTGCAACCAGCTCTCCGGGCTGCCGCCGAATCCCTGCGACAGGCGAATTGCCATTTCCGGGGAAATCCCCAGCCGCCCGTTGAGCAGCATCGACAGGATGTTGCGCGACACGCCAAGGCCGTTCGCGGCCTCGGTCAGGCTCAGCCCCAGGGGGGCTCAAGGCACTGCCGCCTGATGACCTGGCCGGGGTGCGGCGGGTTGTGCATAAGCATGGTCTCACTTCCTTCCTAGTGGTAATCCAGATAGCCCCATGGTAGCCCTGAGCACGAAAACGGCTTGGGTATTTTTACCAATCCGTTATGTAGGTATTTGAATTCATTTAGGATAATTTGGTTGCGGGGGCAGGATTTGCGCCTGCGACGTTGTGGTTATTCCCCTGACCACCACCTACGGCCGCACCACCCACCAGTCCGGCCAGTTGACCTTCCAGGGCGTACGGGTTGCCTTCACGACCGTGCGCTGTTCCTCGGGCGTTAGATGATCCTCTCCGAGGCGTTCGAGCGCCGCCTCGACAATCCAGGGCTCCAGTGCCATACGGGCGGTTTCGCGGTAGGGGTCAAGCTTCTTTGCCATACGCAACGGTTGGAGCGCTGTATTTACGCTTCCGGGAGAGACAAAGTTTACGACAATCTTGCGGAACTGAAGTGAGTCGACTGCCTGCTCGCTTTTCCCCTCTGCAATTACGGTCATGGCGTAACGGGTGGCCGATATATCGCCGTCAAGCCCGCGCCTGGCCAGTTGCAGCAGAAACGCCTCCGCCGCCGTGACCTGCTTGGTAACCCCGTCCTCGCGGATCGTCACCCTCTGCCCCAATACCGCTTCATAGGGCGTTTCCTTATGTCGCCCTCTCGGCCTTCCTTTTGGATTGCCGCTCCGGCCCTTTTTAAACCGTGTCGCAGTGGGCGGTTGTCCATAACCGGCCCCGCTGCCACCCCCGTTCCCATCACCCATCATTCTTCAATTCCTTTCGGCCAGTGCAGACTATCAGGGTCGCGTGTACAGCGCCGGATCTCGGAGACATCGTCGGCCTTGAGCTTGTGGCCACCCCGGCGCCGGCCCAGGGCCGCCTGCACCGCCCAGGGCTCCAGCAGCATTTGGGGACGAGGTTCGTCGTAATCCTCATGCGTCGGATCAAGGGCTGTAATCTCGAGCAGCAAAAGGGCGTCGTCTGCATTACCCGGGTCATCCGAAAAGAGACTAGTCGCGCCCTTTGGCGACTTCCGACGCTCCTCTGCCGCGAGATACTTCTCGCGCTTGATAATCCATTTCAGCACCTCGCGCTGCGCCGAGCGGTTGCCGCCCAATGCTTCCTGCCAGGTGCGTTGCTGCAGCGCCTCTTCCAGGGATATCTCTCGCGGTGTCCCGTTCCGCATGACCGTCAGGGTCCTGCCCATAATCACTTCAATGGCAGACGACGTGCCGGGTACCGCTCTGGATTTCGGACGTCCCCCGGGGTTACCGCTCCGGCCTTTCCTGAACCGTCCCGAGACAGGCGGTTTCCCTCTTGTCGGTTTGTCCTTCATTCGGTCCCTCCTTGCTCCAGGAGTGGTTCGCGTCCTGTTAATGCTGACCATCGCTCAATGGCGACATCGACATAGGCCGGATCAATCTCCACCCCCCGGAACCGGCGCCCGGTCCGTTCAGCGGCGATCAGGGTGGTTCCCGAACCCAGAAAGATATCGAGGACGAGATCGCCATGACGGGTCACATCCCTGATCGCATCCGCCACCAGCCCCGTCGGTTTGACGGTGGGATGCAGCGCGAGATCTTCGCGCCGGCTGCCGCGGAAGGAATTGACGGACGCATAATCCCAGACATTGGTCCGGTTGCGGCCATGCCTGCCAAGCTCCACCATATTGAGATGCGCCGCCTCCCCGACCCGGTAGACGAATATCAGTTCATGCTTGGAGCGATACAGCGAGCCCATCCCGGCATTGGACTTGTTCCAGATACAGAGATTGAGAAAGGCGCCATAGATATCATGAGCAACAGCAGTCACATCCTCCATATGCCGCCAGTCCATACAGACAAAGTGAACGGCTCCCTCCCGGGAGACGCTGGTACAGGCGCCGAGTGTCTCTTTGAGGAAGGTTCGGAACTCCGTCTCGGTCATCTCGCCTGACGCCATCGCGAACTCCCGATGTCGATCACTGGTATTGGCATGACCGCTGATCCGGACATTGTAGGGCGGATCCAGAAAGGCCGCGTCGACTTGTGTATTTGCGCCAACGACCTTTTGTAAGAAGGCATGATCCCGGCCATCCCCGCAGCCAATGCGGTGATCCCCGAGTATCCAGATATCCCCCGCTTTGGTTCTTGGGGTTTCCGGGACAGCCGGAATAACCTCATCGTCGGGGTCCGCCTGCCCCTCCAGGATCACATCGATCTCACCGGTCGAGAAGCCGGTCAGCGTCACCTCCATATCGACATCAATCACTGCCAGCTCGGAGAGTTCCAGCTTCAGGATTTCCATATCCCAGCCGGCATTAAGCGCGATCTTGTTGTCGGCCAGCCGGAGTGCGCGCTTCTGGATCTCCGTGAGACCCGAGAGTACAATGACCGGCACTTCATCAAGGCCTATTGCCTTCGCCGCAAGCAAGCGCCCATGCCCCGCGATCATCCGGTCTTCCGGATCAGCGAGGATCGGATTGGTAAAGCCGAACACGTCAATCGAGGCTTTGATCTGCTCGATCTGTTGTTTCGAATGGGTGCGCGCGTTCCGGGGATCGGGCACCAGGTCGCTGACCGGCCGGTAGGTGACTGTCAGCTGGTTTCTAGAATCTGGCCTTTCACTCATCTTGTACATCCAATCATTTGCTTGCACCAAATACGGTCATGTTGGAGATGAATATAACCCCTTCCAGGCTCCCTTTAAACCAACGTTTGGAAGGACTGGACTTCGGGGCGCAGACGAGCGTTACTGTCGTTGCGCCCGTTTGCCGGGCTGTTGTCGGTGGGGACGGAATACTTCCGCCCGATAACCGGAGGAGAGATCCATGACATCCAAGAATCCCAATCCATCTATCCAAAAGCAAAATAGAACACACAGCGCAGCCATCCCCAAAACCACATCAGACGCCCCGACAAAACTTGAAAAGATCGTTGATCTTCTCCGTCGAAAGGACGGCGCCTGTCTGGAGGAGCTGTGCACTGCTACGGGCTGGCAGTCCCACTCGGTACGCGGCGCCATCGCCGGGGCGCTGAAGAAGAAAGGTCATTTAATAACGTCTGAGAAGATCGACAGTGTTCGCCGCTACCGGATCGGAGCGCCGCAATGAATAGCGTTTCCGAACTTGATGCAGAGATCAGGTCATTGGAGACGCTTGGATTGAAAGATATCCGCGTTCTCTGGGCTGCCCGAATCGGACCGCCGCCCAAACTACGCTCGGAAGAACTGTTGCGCCTGATGCTGGCCTGGCGTCTGCAGGCGGAAGCTTTGGGTGGGTTTCCATCCGGGACCCGTCGCCTGCTTGCCCGTCGCGGAGCCATTGCGCCCGAAGGCCGCGCCCTGGGCGATGGCGCGATCCTGCGGCGGGACTGGCAGGGCCGCCGGATCGAGGTCGTCGTCGAGGCGGATGGCTTTCGCTGGGAAGAGAGGACCTACCCGAGCCTCTCCGCTATCGCCCGGGCGGCGACCGGGACCCGCTGGAATGGCCCGCGCTTCTTTGGACTACGAGAGGGCGGACAATGAAGCCGCCCGTAAAACGCTGCGCCATCTATACGCGCAAGAGCTCCGAGGAAGGGCTTGAACAAAGCTTCAACAGCCTCGATGCCCAGCATGAGGCTTGCGCTGCCTATATCAAGAGTCAGGCAAGCGTAGGCTGGCGACCCCTTCCCGCCCGCTATGATGACGGGGGCTATTCCGGCGGCAGTATGGAGCGGCCTGGCCTAAAACAACTGCTCTCGGATATCTCATTAGAAAAAATTGATATCGTGGTGGTCTACAAGATAGATCGCCTGACCCGCTCGCTTGCGGATTTTGCCCGCATGGTGGAGTTGTTCGAGCAGCACGACGTCAGTTTTGTCAGTGTCACGCAATCCTTTAATACCACCTCCAGCATGGGACGGCTGACGCTCAATGTTCTCCTCTCCTTTGCCCAGTTTGAACGGGAGGTTACCGGGGAGCGGATCCGTGACAAGATCGCCGCTTCCAAGAAGAAGGGCATGTGGATGGGCGGCAGTCTGCCGCTCGGCTATGACCTGCCGGAGGCCGGCTCTCATACTTTGCGGGTGAATGACGCAGAAGCCGACATCGTGCGCAGGATCTTCGAAAGATATCTGCAGCTTAAATCCGTCCATGCCCTGGTGCGAGAGCTGGATGCGAAGGACATTCGATCAAAGACCCGGGTGACGCTGAAAGGAAGAACCATCGGAGGCCAGCCCTTCAGTCGCGGCGCGCTCTATCATCTGCTGCGGAGCCGTGTCTATCTCGGAGAGGTTCCCCACAAGGATCAGTTTCATCCCGGGCTGCATGAGGCGATAATCGAGGAGGAGCTGTTCGAGGCGGCGCAGGAACAGCTTGATGCCAATGCCCGTCGTCGCAAGGCAACTGGCAAAAGCGTGGCGCGCTCGCCGCTCGCGGGGCGGATATTTGATACGGACGGTCAGCCCATGTCACCGACCTTTGCCTATGGGCGCGGCGGCAAGCTGTATCGCTATTATGTGTCCGCCTCCTTGCAGCGCGGGGGAAAGCGAGACCAGCTGGATAATGCACCGCGACGTGTCTCCGCGGCGACAGTTGAAAGCCGCTTGACCAAGACGCTGGACCGTCTTCTCCCCAACTTGCAGGAGGACCCCCTCGAACTTGTAAGTCGTGTCGAGATTCATGCAAGGCATGTCGATCTGTTTCTGCCTCTCAACTTTATCGGCAAGATCACAGAAAACCTTCATACAGGAGAACGGGCTGTGCGCGATCCGGCGAAACCGGATGAGCTGCGGCTGACCCTTCCCTGGCGGATGCAGACGCGCGGTGGAAAGACCGACATCCTCGCCGGCGATAAAAACACACCGCAACCTGACCCCTCTCTCATCCGGGCCTTGCGCAGCGCTCATGCGATGCTGGAGCGCGGGCCAAAGAATGGACCAGTCCTGCAATCAGCGCCCGCCTCCCCCTGGCGGCGCAATCTGGTCCGGCTCGCTTTTCTGACGCCTGATATCCAGCGCCTCATCCTCGACGGGCGGCAGCCCGACCACCTGACACTTGCCCTACTGATGAAGGAAGAAATCCCCCTGCTCTGGTCCGATCAACGACGCAAATTCGGGGTAGATATCGCGGATTGAAGTGCATTTATCTCTCTAAAGAGAATTTCCTAAACCACCTGTTAATACGCTTAAAACTCCCTGTTAATCGCAATAACAGGCCCTGTTATGGCGCTTAATCACCCTGTTATGACCAATTAACAGGAAAGTGGCGAAAATGACCTGTAAGGCCCTGTTTTTACGCGATAAAATATTCTCTCTTGCACGATTGGACATCGATTTTACCCTGTTAATCGGTGTTTTTTGTAAAAATTCCCTGTTAACGCCCCGTTCCCGTCAAACTCACCCTGCCATCAGACAGCCGGAGACTAGTGGGTAAGTGGCTCCCGAATGACCGGCATCTTACGGTCCGGAGACGATGCAAAGAATGGGATTAGCGGCGAATAAGTGCCCTGTTACGGGAGGATACGACGCCTCGCGAAATCAGAGACGAATTATCAGGGGTGGGTGGCGGTGAGCGAGGGATTCGAACCCTCGATGGAGCTATAAACCCCATACTCCCTTAGCAGGGGAGCGCCTTCAGCCACTCGGCCAGCTCACCGGAGGCGGCAATATGGCAGATTTTAGTTCCCTGTCAAAGGGTTTAGTTGCAATTTTTTTCGCAAAAACGGAACAAGGCGCCTATCGGCCCATAATCCATTCGCGCGCCATTTTCTGGGCCTTGGCAATTTCCTGCGCGGACATATCGAGAGAAATCTCCGCCCGGTTCTCGCGCGCTTCCTCTATGCCGTTCATTGCGGCGAGATTAAACCATTTATGTGCCGTCACCAGATCCTGCGAAACCCCGTCTCCAGTTGAAAACAGCAGTCCCGCCCTGAACTGATCATCGGCGACCCCATCATCCGCACTTTGCAGATATTTACTGACATATGTTGTATCGAGCTTAGCCATCATCCTATTCCCCAAAATACAATTGACTACCCAAGTAAAAAACATTCAAAAAAAGGAAAAAATTCCTTCGTTGGGGATATGATGGAAGGGATTTAGTTAATTTTTTGTTTCACCGATTATTTTTTAACTATGTTTGTCAATCTTTTACGATCAAAAGAACACAGGCCCGCAAAAAAGCAGCAGCATCTTTTCTTTAAATTGATTGAGAGCGGGAGGCGACGAGAGGCGTTCAGGGGCTGTCTTTTGGGAAATCAAGGCCCATTTCGCGGTATCGCTCCGGATCATCAAGCCATTTTTCCCGCACCTTGATGAACAGGAAGAGATGAACGCGACAGCCCAGACTCTCTTCTAGGTCTGCGCGGGCAAGCTCGCCGACTTTCTTGATCGTCTGCCCGCCCTTTCCGAGGACAATCGGCTTGTGGTTGGCACGGGAAACATAGACGACCTGCTGGATTTTCACCGACCCGTCTTTACGCTCTTCCCAGCTTTCCGTCTCGACGGTCAGAGAATAGGGCAATTCCTGATTAAGCCGCATAAACAGCTTTTCACGCGTAATTTCTGCTGCCAACTGCCGCATGGGCGCAAGCGCAAGCTGGTCTTCAGGATACAGCCAAGGGCCTTCCGGCATTTCCTTCGCTAATGCCGAGCGAAGATCATCAACCCCATCGCCGGTCAGCGCAGAGAGCATATAAATCTCATCGAAAATACCGCGCTCGGATAGGGTTTTCGCAATACCGAGCAGACTGTCCCGCTTTACAATATCCACCTTGTTCAGAATCACATGGGCGCGGCGTTGGTTTTTCTCAAGTCCGGCAATGATACGCTCCACATCCGCCGTAAGACCTTTTACGGCATCAATGAGGAGTACAATCCGGTCTGCATCCTGCGCCCCACTCCAGGCCGCATCGACCATGGCTTTCTCCAACCGGCGCGATGGCTTGAAGATGCCGGGCGTGTCGACAAAGATGACCTGGCTTTCGCCCTCGATCGCAATGGCGGTGACTCGCGCACGTGTTGTCTGCACTTTCGGTGTGACAATCGCTATTTTCGCGCCAACGAGCTGATTGAGCAATGTCGATTTACCGGCATTGGGCGCCCCGACCAATGCAACATAGCCACAGCGTGTCGGCGATGTCTCCTTCTCTTGTTCAACCACCTTGCAGTTCCTTTAGCATTGCCGCGGCAGCCTTTTGCTCCGCCGCTCGTTTTGACGGACCTGAACCGGTCGCCGGAGCATAATCGGGTACTTCCACCATAACTTTGAAATGCCGGTCATGATCGGGGCCGGTCTCCTCAATTATCGAATAGGCGGGCAATGGTCGGCCCATCTTGGCCAGCCATTCCTGCAAAGCGGATTTGGCATCCTTGCGGGAGGCGTCCTTGTGATCGAACCGCGGCCACCATCTGGACTTGATGAATTTCTTGGCGGCCCTGATACCCCCGTCCAGATAGACGGCTGCAATGACCGCCTCCATGACATCCGATAGAATGGCCGGATTATCACGCCCCCCAGTCGCCGCCAGATCAGCGGCCATACGGATATATGCCTGTAGGCCCATTTCCGCGCCAATTTCCGCCAGCGTCTCACGCCTGACTTGCGCATTATATCGCCGGGACAGCTGTCCCGCTTCCGCCTCTTCAAACCGGCGGAAAAGCTCTTCACTGATAATCAGGCCAAGAACCCGATCGCCAAGAAACTCAAGCCGGTCATAGTCGTCCTGCGCCGCCTTCCGACCTTTCCCTTTGATCAGGGACGAATGTGTCACTGCGGCTGTCAAAAGTGATAGGTCCTTGAACTCATGCCCGATGAGATCCGGCAGGTCTTCAAGGTTTTTCGGTGGCACGCTCATCAGCTCAGGGAGTCAAAAATCCGGTTCCAGCGAATAGCTGTAGGATATTTCCAGATTTCGTACCACTCGGCAGAACCATCCAGCGACATGAATATGACCTCTGCCCGGCCGACCAGATTTTCCGCCGGGATATATCCCACATGGGTCAGGAACCGGCTGTCCGTTGAATTATCACGGTTATCTCCCATGGCAAAGACATGCCCGTCCGGCACCGTGTAGACATCGGTATTATCCATAATCCCCTGCACTGTTTCATCCAGCGTCAGAAAGGTTCGACCGTTCGGGAGCGTTTCACGATATTGCGCGATACGCCGAACATTCCCGAAGCGGTCCTTATCGACAAAATCCTCGACCCGTTCGCGTTTGACTGCCGTGCCGTTGATATTGAGCACCCCATTGATCATCTGCAGCTTGTCGCCCGGCAGTCCAACGATGCGTTTGATATAATCAACGGACTCCCCGATCGGCTTTTTAAAGACGGCCACGTCACCGCGCTCCGGTAATTCGCCGAATACGCGCCCCGATATAGGTGCCAGGCTGAACGGAAAGGAATGGCGGCTGTAGCCATAGGAATATTTCGACACAAACAGATAATCGCCGATCATCAGGGTCGGCAGCATTGACTCTGACGGGATCTTGAACGGTTCATAAGCGAATGTCCGGATTACGACGGCAATCAGCACAGCATAGATTATTGTGCGGATTGTTTCCCCCAATCCGCCCTTGGCTTTCGCTCGCACCGCTTCTTCCTTCATAAAACTCATCCAAAAATATATTCAAAACAATAGTCATTCATTTACACGAACGCGCCGTTCAGGCAAATGTTTTCCCAGTCAAATCTCAGGTTTATCCTCTTCATCGTCTGGGATTGCCGTAATCAGGACGATCGCCTGTGCTTGTGGTGGCTCATCCGTAATTGTCAGATGTATTTCCGTCCGCATGCCCGGCGGTGTTATCCGTTCGAGCTGCAGCAAAGCCCCGCCCGTCAATGCGATCGTCGGTTTTCCGGACGGCAGATTAACAACCCCCATGTCCTTCCAGAACACACCCCGGCGAAAGCCCGTGCCGAGCGCCTTGGAACAGGCTTCTTTTGCGGCATATCTCTTGGCGTAGGATTCAACCCGGTTCAGCCGCCGCTCCGATTTCGCGATCTCGACTTCAGTATAGACACGCTTAATGAAACGCTCCCCGAAACGGTTCAGGGTTTTTTCTATGCGCCGGATATCGATGATATCGTTACCAATGCCGAGAATGCGAGACATGAGCCGTCCTTTACTGCCTTATGCTACGGCCTGACGGGCTTCGTCCATTAACCGCCGCATCTTGCCAATGGCTGTTTCCAGTCCGGTGAAGATCGCCTCGCCAATCAGAAAATGGCCGATGTTAAGCTCGACAATAGTCGGAATCGCGGCAATCGGGCTAACGGTGCCAAAAGTCAGGCCATGGCCGGCATGGCATTCAAGGCCCAGTTCCTCGGCGAGCGCCGCCGCCTTTTGAATTCGCTCAAATTCGCTCTGCCGTTTCGCCGGATCCTCTGCATCGCAATAGGCACCGGTATGGATTTCGACGATATCCGCGCCGATCTTCTTTGCCGCCTCGATCTGGAACGGGTCTGCCTCGATAAAAAGCGATACCCGTATATCCGCATTCCTAAGGCTTTCGACATAATGCTTGAGCGTATTATGACCGCCAGCGACATCCAGACCGCCTTCTGTCGTCCGTTCCTCCCGCTTTTCCGGAACGAGACAGCTCGCGTGGGGCTTATGATCAAGCGCGATCGCAAGCATTTCTTCCGTAGCCGCCATCTCGAAATTGAGCGGAATAGTCAGTTCCCTAGCGAGACGGGTAATGTCGCCATCGCTGATATGGCGGCGGTCCTCACGTAAATGAGCCGTGATACCATCCGCGCCCGCCGCCTCGGCGATCCGTGCGGCACGGAGCGGATCCGGATGGACTCCGCCGCGCGCATTGCGAATGGTCGCCACATGATCGATATTCACTCCCAATCTCAGCTTTTTCATTTATCCTTCACTCCAAATTTTTTCCGGCTTTTGAACTGCTGATTTAATTTTCGCGCCTGCGCCGCGATGATCAGCTGCGCCCTTTTCTCCTGAAATCTACGGATCAATGCCTGCAATGGATAGAAAAAAATGATCCAGACCAGAATGGAGACCGGCAGGCAGGCGAGCAACATAGGGTGAATGACGTCAAAGAAGATATGGGAAACACTCCCCCAGTCTCCCGCCCAGAGACCATCGAAAAAGGTTGCGAGACTGGCGTCCGGAAATTTTGCATGTTCCGGATCGTCCCCGAGCATCCAGCGACCCATTTTATAGAGCATTGTCCAGATAAGCGGAAAAGTCCAAGGGTTGCCCACTGCTGTGCCAAGGGCAGACGCCAGAATACTCGCCCGGAACACCCAGGCAAGCAGGGCGGCAAGGACAAAATGCAGGCCTAACAGGGGCGTAAAGGAAACGGCGGCGCCAAACGCGAAACCTGCCGCCAAGCTGTATGGGGAGCCTTTCAGCCGTGCAAGACGGTACCCGACATACTTCGAAGACCGCCGAAAGCCAGCCGTCGGCCAGACAAATTCCGACAGTTGCCTTATTCTTGTTGATTTAGTTCGACGTCGAAACATTCCGGCAAGTCTTCGTTTAAGAAAAGATCACTTCAGGTTACGGCTACCGGGCTTTATCGCCGGGGTGCCGGCAAGCTCAGGCGGCAGCTTATCCGGCTCATAGCTATTAACTTCCAGTTCCATCAACGAGATCAGCGGCACACCGACATCCGCCGTGCCGTTGGACCGGTCAATCAGGCAAGTCGCAGCCACGACCACTCCGCCTGCCGCGCGGATCGTGTCGATACATTCACGGCTGGATTTTCCGGTCGTGACAATATCTTCCGACATGATGACACGGGCCCCTGGCTCAAGGGAGAAACCCCGCCGAAATGTAAACACCCCGTCCTCGCGCTCTGTAAAGATACCCGGAACATCTAGCTGGCGGGCCAGTTCATAGCCGACGATTACCCCGCCCATGGCCGGCGCCACGACAATATCAACGGCATTCTCTCCAATTGACGCCGTAACCTTGTCGGCAAGGGCGCGACAGAGCGCTGCGGCGCGATCAGGGTACATCAGGACTTTGGCCGATTGAAGATAACGATCAGAATGCAGCCCCGAACTCAGCAGAAAATGCCCTTCCAGCAACGCATTCGTTTCCCGGTAATGGGCCAGGATTTCTTCCTCTGTCATACTTACCCTTTCTCTTAAAGCCAGCCTGATTAGCCTGCCGATCTTTCAACGGAACTGATAACCGGATCGGCCCGCAGTGCCGCAATTATATTGGTCAAATGCCGGACATCCTTTACCTGAATATCAATCAGCATCTCAAAAAAATCCTGACTGCGATTGACGATGGTTAGATTGTTTATATTGCCGTTATTTGACGCAATAGTCGAGGTGACACCCGAGAGAGCGCCCGGTTCATTTGCCATAATAATGGAGACACGTCCGACGGGATGGGCCGCCTGCTGATTATCTTCGTCCCACGACACATCGAGCCAGCGCTCCGGCACCTCTGCGAACTGTTCAAGCGTGTCACAGTCAATAGTATGAATTGTAACGCCGCGTCCTGTACTGACAATTCCCACAATACGGTCGCCCGGAAGCGGATGGCAGCATCCGGCAAGATGCATTGCCATGCCGGGAATAAGTCCCCGGATCGGCACCGCGTGTGTGCTCTTGCCAACGGATTTCGATTTCGCCTGCTTAAGCGTGACGACATTGTCAGATTCCGCCTGCCGTTTTTCACCGGGGAAAATAACCTCGATTAATTGCCGCCCGGTGCGCGTACCGTCGCCCAGCATGGAATAGACATCATCGATATTTTCCTGGTTCCATACTTTAACAGCAGTCTGTAGCGCCTTTTCAGCAAACCGTTTTCCTTCAACACGAAAAGCTTTCTCTGCAATTGCCTTGCCAAGCTCGACATACTGGCCGCGCTGTTTCATTCGCGTAAACCGGCGAATGGCCGAGCGCGCCTTGCCGCTCACAACGAAGCTCTCCCAGGTCGGGGATGGAGTCTGGTTTTTCGAGCGGAGTATTTCCACCTGGTCGCCATTGCGAAGCGGTGTCCTAAGCGGCACAAGCCGACTGTTAATCTTGGCGCCGACGCAGGTATTGCCGACATCCGTATGGACGGCGTAGGCAAAATCAACAGGGCTGCTGCCCTGCGGCAAGGAAATCAGATCGCCCTTGGGGGTAAAGCAGAAGACCTGATCCTGAAACATGCTAAGTTTCGTATGTTCCAGGAACTCGTCCGGATCGACCGTGTTCTCAAGGATTTCAAGCAGTTCGCGAAGCCAGCGATACTGCTTTCCCTCTTTGACATTTTCGAGATTTTCCTTGTATTGCCAATGGGCGGCGACACCATACTCATTCGTCTGGTGCATCTCCTTCGTGCGGATTTGAACCTCAATACGCTGCTTCTCAGGACCGATAATCGTCGTGTGAATGGAGCGATAATTGTTCCGCTTCGGGATCGAGATATAATCCTTGAACCGCCCCGGCACCATGGAATATTTCGCATGCAGAACGCCTAGGACGTGATAACACTCCTGCACTGAATCGACGACAACGCGAAATGCGATGATATCGGCGAGCTGTTCGAAGGAGACATTGTTCTTCTCCATCTTGCGCCAGATGGAATAGAAGCGTTTCTCCCGACCGTATATTTCGGCCTCTATCCCGGCGTCAGCAGCGTCTTTTTTGAACTGCTCGACAATCCGTTCGACCAGGTCCTCTCCTTCCGCCCGCAAATATTCCAGGCGCCGTTTGATCGATTTTCGGGCCTCATTGTTCAGTTCAATAAAGGCAAGATCTTCCAGATCGTCACGGAAACTCTGCATGCCGATGCGCTCGGCAAGCGGCGCATAAATTTCCATCGTCTCTGTGGCAATGCGTTTGCGTTTTTCAGGACTCTTTATGAAATGGAGGGTGCGCATGTTATGTAACCGGTCCGCCAGCTTGACCAGCAACACGCGGATATCGTTCGACATTGCAAGGAGAAGCTTGCGAAAATTCTCCCCTTGCTTGGTCCTGTCGGACTGCAGCTCAATTTGCGAGAGCTTGGTGACGCCATCGACAAGCGCTGCGATCTCGCTCCCGAATATCTCCTCGATCTGCTCTTTCGTGGCGACAGTATCTTCAATTGTGTCGTGGAGAAGTGCTGTTACGATCGTCGCCGTATCCAACTTCAGCTCGGTCAGGATACCGGCCACTTCTATAGGATGAGAAAAATACGGGTCGCCGGAGGCACGCACCTGGCTGCCATGAGCTTTGACCGTAAAAATATAAGCCCGGTTTAGAAGATCCTCGTCAGCCTGAGGGTCATAGCTTAGAACACGATCAACAAGTTCAACCTGGCGCAGCATCAGCAATCAAAGGACCAGCGATAGCCGCTCCCCTCCTGCTGAAACAATAAATCCGGGCGGAAACTAATAAGGACACTAAAACTCAAATTCGCTGATCCCGGCATTTCCCGTTTTATTATGGGTGTTAAATGCCGGGCTTTACATTTGTTCCGGTCAATTGTCAGCGAACGGGTCATCGGCATCGGTTTCTGCTGCCGGAGTATCCTTTACCTCAGTGGCGCCGACTTCATCGGCGGAGAGAGTCTCAACCTCAGTGTTTTCCTGAATGACCCCGGCCCATTCATTGCTGGCGCTCATCAGGGCAGCCATATTGTCTTCTTCAGGTTCGTCAACCTCGACGCGGCGCTGCAATGAATGCACAAGATTATTTTTGAGCTCATCAAGCTCAATCGTACCATCACCGATCTCGCGCAAGGAGACGACAGGGTTCTTGTCGTTGTCCCGATCGACGGTCAGCATGGAACCTGCCGCAATTTCCCGCGATCGCCGTGCAGCAAGCAAAACGATCTCGAAACGGTTAGGAACTCTCTCAACGCAATCTTCAACGGTGACGCGTGCCATTTAAAATAACTCCAATTGTCTGTGATTTAGAGTATTACATATAAGCTTGCATACAGGATGGCAAGTCAAAGTAACATAAAAAAGTCCTTGAAAAGGGGCACTTTTCGGGCGCTGCGTCGTTTTTCGGCATCAACTGGGTAAATCCGCCACCCCGATAATATCAAAAGCCTGTTCTGACGGCAGCCCTGAGAGCAATTCTTGCGCCTGCAAATTGCTGACCGGATGGCGCCATTCGGGCGCAATTTCCGCAATCGGGGCAAGCACAAAAGCACGTTCCTGCATTTGCGGATGCGGCAGGACGATCCCTTCGTCCTGATCCCTGTTCTCCGTCACAAGATCACGAAAGGTAAGCAAATCCAGATCAAGCACGCGCGCTTCCCATTTCTTGCGTCGGACCCGTCCGAACTCATCCTCAATTCTGTGCAATGTGGCCAGAAGTTCATCCGGCGTCATATCTGTCGCCACCGAAATAACCGCATTGGCGAACCATGGCTGGTCTGATACCGGCACCGGGGCAGTTCGATACCAGCTAGACTGATGTATGAGAGTTACGAAATTTGCAATTTCACGCACGGCCGCCGCCAGTGTATTCACCGGATCCCCATGTTGCGGATGTGGCATATTTGCCCCTAAAGCAATCAATATCACCTATAAATTTCCCCAGAAATCACTAAAAAGCCCAGATTTTCGCACTTTTTTAACATATTAAAAGAGACCGCGTGCATTTCTTGTCTAGAGAAGTGTAAATTATTTTGCTATTGATTAAAGATTAGGGAGCGAAAGCAAACAAACTAAATAATTATTTGTAATATTGAATGCGGAAACGGTAATGCCTTTTTACTCCGAGGAACGTATAGCTCTATTCATTGATGGCTCAAATTTATACGCTGCCGCAAGGGCCCTTGGTTTCGACATTGATTATAAAAGACTGCTGAGCGAATTCGCCTCGCAAGGAAGGCTCGTTCGCGCATTCTACTACACCGCTCTCATTGAAGATCAGGAATATTCCCCTATCCGCCCGCTCGTCGACTGGCTCGACTATAACGGTTATACGATGGTCACGAAGCCGACCAAGGAATTCACTGATTCAACCGGACGGCGGAAATACAAGGGTAACATGGATATCGAGCTTGCCATCGACATGATGGAGCTTGCGAAACATATCGACCATGCGGTGCTGTTCTCAGGTGACGGCGATTTCCGCCGCCTCGTTGAATCGATTCAACGGCAAGGCGTGCGCGTTACCGTCGTCAGCACGGTAAAATCCCAACCGCCCATGATTGCCGACGAACTCCGCCGACAGGCAGATTTCTTTATTGAGCTCAAGGACATGGAGAATAAGGTCGGACGTGCTGTCAGTCAGAAAAGCGACCCAGACTACGAAGAATTCCCTGGCGAATTTGACCCCTATGAGGATGCCGAGGAAATCGCCTAGCTTGCGACCGTTCCCCGGCAAATTTCGTTACTGCCTTAGTTTATTCAGCTCGTCGGTTACTTTCACGCCAAGATCCATTATCCCTGTCGTTGCGCTCTGTTGCCAGTCACCATCAAAAACGGCAGCGTGCTTACCAACTGTTTCGTTAAAAACCGTGAGCCCTTCTGCCATCGGTCCTTCTGTGGCCGATATGGAGACCTCTGCCTTATTATGAAGTCCCAGTTCCCAAAATCCCCACTCAATCCATGACCAGAACTGAATAACTTTCACCTCTACCGGAATGGCTTTGTCGAACTCAGGATTACCGGGTTCAAGAACCCGATACCCCGCCGCGCGAAACGCGTTTTCAAGTGCAGGCTTCATGATTCCGGCGACGGTCTGATTTTCCGGGAGAACCACATCACCCAGCGCCTTCCCGTATGAATTCCGCTTTCTGGCAAATGCCCGTGCTTTTATGGAATCATTGTTAATCTCGTCTTCGGAAAGAGAGGGGATATCGGGAGTTGTCGGCCTGAACTCGAATAGCCGGCTATCAGTGACGGACACAAGTTTGACATCCACCCCATTTACGGGATTTGCGATACTTTCTGGCGGATCGATAGAGACCGTGCTACGATCCACCGCGCAAGCGGACAGCCCCATCAAGAAAGTCATTGCCAGAAGTAATCTGGTCCTTCGAATAACAGTCATATGCCTATCCCTCTTTTACTTTAATACGAAACTAGTTACTATATTTCTCGTAAAAGATGTTATAGGTGCATAAAAAAGGCTTATGGGGCAAGCAGAAAGATCGCAATAATTATATAACCTTGGTAAATTTCCGAAATTACACCGAATTTTTCATAAGACGACGGAAACTAAAGGCGCTACAATAGCGTAGGTGCTCTTGCTAAGAATGCTCCCAATAGATCAAAAAAGTCTCTTGTTTCGTATCAATTTTCAATTTCGTTGACGTCTTCTGCACTCGGCTTGCTATAATAGTCGGAATTGAAGAGGGGGAAGTTATGGCCCGAAGACTTGTGGTCCTGAGTGACGGCAGCTGGATTGCCCCGCAGTTCAGAAGCAAAAACAGGCGCGTTCCCGGAAACGCAACGCTCGCCTATCACTGCATTGGTGAACAGGACCAGAACGGTGTACCCCAAATCCGATACCAGCATGATATCGCGGCGAAACCCTCCCTTTCTCGGCACCTGATGCAGCGCACCTTCGGCCTTGGAATGAAAGCGGAGATCATTGAGTGCTATACTTTTCTGTCAGAGAATTACCAAGATGAAAAGGACGAAATTTTCTTCTTTGGCGCAGGGCTCGGCGCCTTCAACATTCGGCGCCTTGCGGACCTGATCGACAAGGTGGGATTACTCCCTCCGGAAAAGTTGAACCTGCTGCCAGAAGCCTATGAATACAGCCAGATCCCGGTAGAGGCGCTCGAAACGCCGGGAGCAAAAAGCCTTGCCGAGCATTTGCCGGCCCGGCCAGTCCGGATCCGTTTCCTCGGTTGCTGGGACACTGTTGGCAGTCATGGCTTGCCGTTGCCGGGGCTGAACCGTATCTCGCAAAGCTGGATGATGTATCATGATCACAAGATCAACGCCAATGTCGAGGCGGCTTATCAGGCCCTCGCCCTTGATGAACGCCGCAGCCGGTTCAAGCCCGGCCTCTGGACCGGTGCCCACTCGCCCGACCTTAGAGCTGTCGAACAGGTGTGGTTTCCCGGTTCCCATGAAAATGTCGTTGGCGGCCGCCGCGACAGCCGTCTCTCGGATATTGCGCTCCGCTGGATGCTGGATCGCGCCACGGAAAACGGGCTGAGTATTGATTTAGAACGGCTGGAGGAACTGTCAGCGCCCGATATTCATGGCAAAATCGCCATGAACCGACGCAAGCTGTTCGGTGTTCCCCTGCCCTTCAAGAAACCCTTCAATCGACCTGTCGGCCAGTCCATAAGGGATTTTCCGCCAGAAATGGGGCTGGAACCGGAAAAACTTCACGAATCCGTCCTGCAACGACGGGAATTGGACCCAAAATACCGCCCACGCCAGCTTGCCAGCCTTGACGATAGCGATTTGCCGCTTTACCGGGAGCGCATGGACGAAGAGCAGAACAAGCGGCGCCATCCACGCCAGAAAATAGACTGGCCGGGGTTCATTATCACCAATGATTCCAAGATGAATGTCAGTCTGGTGGATTACAGCCGGACGGGCGCTAAAGTCTGGTTTCAGGGGAAGCTACCAACCGGGACATCATTGGTCCTGCAGTCTTCCCGCGCCTTTTCAGACGGGCTTAAAAGCCGCGTTGTCTGGGCCAAGGATAACTTCCTCGGCCTGGAATTCACTAGCCCGCTCCCACAGGAAGCCGTCATTTAGCGCTGTCTAGACCTGGGTTTTGAGCAACCGCTGCTTTTCGCGGTTCCAGTCGCGCTCGCGTTCCGTAGCCCGTTTGTCATGCTGCTTCTTGCCCGAGGCCAGCCCCACCTTGACTTTGACGATGCCGCGATCATTGAAATACATCGATAGGGGAACCAGGGTCTTGCCGGCCTTCTGTATCTGGCCGGCAATCTTCTTGATTTCCTTCTTATGCATCAAAAGCTGTCGCGGACGCAGCGGTTCATGGTTATTGCGGTTTCCATGACCATATTCAGCGATATGGGAATTGATCAGGTACAGGCCGTCATTTTCAAAAGACGCATAGGCATCCTGAATGTTCGCCCGACCGGCCCGCAGGCTTTTCACCTCCGTGCCGAGCAGGATCAGGCCCGCCTCAAACTCCTCATGAATGAAGTAGTTGTAGCGGGCCTTCCGGTTTTCCGCGATATTCCGGCCCATTACCTTATCCGTCCCGATCCTTAATTGAGAATGCCCGCATGGCGCATCGCCGCCTCGATTTCCCGCCTGGACTCTTCCTTGAAGACGGGAATGATGGGCAAGCGAACATCCGGCTTGCATTTGCCAAGCAGTGACAACGCATATTTAGTCGGTGCCGGGCTGGATTCAACAAACAATGCCTTATGCAACCAAATGAGCCGATCCTGAATCTCGATCGCTGTGTCATGGTCACCAGAAAGGCTGGCCTCCTGCATCTGGGAAACCAGGTCCGGCGCAACATTGGATGTCACCGATATACAACCATTGCCGCCTTGCGCGTTATAGCCAAGGGCAATGGGGTCATCCCCGCAAAGCTGGTTAAACTCATGTCCGCAATGTAAACGCTGCAGGGCGGCACGCGACACATCCCCGGTCGCATCCTTGACACCGACAATATTTTCAAGCTTGGCGAGACGGCCCATGGTTTCCGGCGTCATGTCAACGATGGATCGACCTGGAATATTGTAAATATAGATCGGGATATCAACGGCATCGTTGATCGCCTTGTAATGCGCATACATGCCTTCTTGCGTCGGCTTGTTGTAATAGGGCATGGCAATCAGGACCGCATCCACACCCGCTTCTTTCGCATGCTTCGACAAGCGGATTGCCTCCACGGTATTGTTCGACCCTGTCCCCGCCATAACCGGGACCCGGCCTTTTGCCACTTCGACGCACAGCTCCACAACGCGGTCATGCTCAGGATGGCTAAGCGTGGGTGACTCGCCAGTTGTCCCGGTCGGAACAAGCGCCTTCGTTCCGGATTTTATTTGCCAGTCACAGAGGGATTGAAACGATTTTTCATCCACGCGCGCTCCATCGAAGGGAGTAACAAGCGCTGTGATCGATCCTCTAAACATGACAAAGTCCTTAAATGCTGTTTCTGGTTTCTATACTATGTTCGTGAACAGGAGAGCCTTTTCTGTTTCTAGTCCTCACTTCCCGGTCAACGAACGCCTGATTTATAGGCATGATGTCCGGCAAGGCAAGAGGTAACTGCAGTTTCAGGCCACCATCGCTGCTAATTAGGGCTTTTTTGCAGAATATTCATTTTTCAGCAGGCCTTGATCGCGGTCACATTCCGGTTATCTTTAAGGGAGTTGTTCTTTCAGTAAAGGTATGCCCCTTGTCCACCACAACCTCCCAGCCTGCAACCATTCATCTCAAAGATTATAAAGAGCCCGATTTCCAGATTAAGACGGTTAATCTGACCGTTGAACTTGGTGAGGAGACAACCCTTATCACGTCCCGGCTAACCTTGGAGAGAAACAACGCAACAGCAGAAAAACTGGCGCTGAACGGGGAGCACCTGAAGCTTGTCTCGGTCGCGATAAACGAGAAAACGCTTACCCCCGACGAGTATGAGCTTTCAGACAAGCTGCTCAGCCTCCCCGTACCGTCAAGCCTGAACGAGTTGACTCTCGAAATCGTGACGGAAACCAGACCGCAAGACAACACCGCGCTTGAGGGGCTCTATAAGTCGAGCGGAAACTTCTGCACCCAATGCGAGGCACAGGGCTTCCGGCGGATCACTTTTTTTCTCGACCGACCGGATGTGATGGCCGTTTATACGACTACGATTATTGGCGATGCAAACCATTATCCGGTGATGCTCTCAAACGGGAACCTGACGGAGAAGGTGACGCTCGTCGACGGACGGCAATCGGTGACATGGCACGATCCGCACCCGAAGCCCGCCTATCTCTTTGCGCTCGTCGCCGGCGATCTTGCCTGTGTCGAAGACAGCTTTGAAACCCGGTCCGGACGGAATGTAAAACTGCAAATTTTCGTTGAAAAGGGCAATGAAGATAAATGCGATCATGCCATGGTCTCGCTCAAGAAGTCGATGAAATGGGATGAGGAGAAATACGGCCGGGAATATGACCTCGATATCTTCATGATCGTCGCGGTCAGCGATTTCAACATGGGCGCGATGGAGAACAAGGGCCTCAATGTCTTCAACTCTAAATATGTGCTGGCCTCTCCCGAGACCGCGACGGATGCGGATTTTGACGGGATCGAGAGCGTCATCGCCCATGAGTATTTCCATAACTGGACGGGCAATCGCATCACCTGCCGCGACTGGTTCCAGCTTACCTTAAAGGAAGGGCTGACCGTGTTCCGCGATCAGCAGTTTTCCGCTGACATGAACTCCGCCGCGGTGCAGCGGATCGGCGATGTTCAGCGCTTGCGCGCTGCACAATTCCCGGAGGATGCCGGCCCCCTCGCCCATCCGATCCAGCCGCAAAGCTATGTCGAGATCAACAACTTCTATACCGCCACCGTTTATGAGAAGGGCGCGGAAGTCATCCGCATGATCCACACCCTGCTCGGCGAAGAGAAATTCCGCAAGGGAATGGACCTCTATTTCGAAAGGCATGACGGACAGGCGGTCACCACGGAGGAATTCGTCTCGGCGCTTGAAGATGGCTCCGGCGTTGACCTCACCCAGTTCCGCCGCTGGTACATAACCCCAGGTACCCCTGAAATCACGGTGAGTGAGAGTTTTGACGAAAAAAGAAAGACTTACAGCCTTTCTTTCACGCAAGAAAATACTAAGGCTGGCGATGACTTCAAGCCCCTGCATATTCCCCTGAAACTTGGTCTCCTGGATGATGAGGGAAGGTCCATTGCCTTTCCCGACGGCCCGTTCAAGGGAAGGGCTGAAGCGGTTTTCAGCCTGACAGAAAAGACGCAGAATATTACCTTCTCCGGCCTTGCCAGCCGCCCGCAAAGCTCGCTCTTTCGCGGATTTTCCGCGCCTGTCAAAATCAGGCAGGATATGGAGGATAGCGCCCTCGCTTTCCTTTTTGCGAAAGACGAGGATCTTTTCAACCGTTGGGATGCGGGGCAACGCCTTGCCAGCAACATTCTGCTCAAACAGATAGAACATGGCACGACAGCCGACAATGCTGACTTGCCTGCCCCCTTTCTAGATGCGTTCACAGATATACTGGACGACAAGGACCTGGATCGCGCCTTCACGGCCTCGGCGCTTACCCTGCCGGGCGAGCAGGATATTGCGCAGAAAATGCAAGTCGTCGAAGTGGACGCCATCCATGCGGCAAGAGACGCTGCCCGGCGGAAGCTTGGTCTTACCTTTGAGGATACCTGGCGTCAGGTTTATGACGATTGCGCCAATGCACCCTCCCCCAATAACCAGCCGCAAAGCAGCAGCCGCAAGCTCAAAAACACCGCGCTGCATTACCTGATCGCGACAGGGCGGGAAGAATATTACGCACTGGCAAAGAAACAGTATCATGAGAGCGACAACATGACGGATCGCGTTGCCGCACTTACCGGGGTAAGTGACATCACTCATTCTATCCGCGATGAAATGTTCGCCGATTATTTTGAAAAATGGCAGAAGGACCCGCTGATCGTCGATAAATGGTTCTCGCTTCAGGCCATGGCAACACGGCCGACGACGATCGCTGATGTGAAGGCCCTGATGCAGCATCCGGCGTTCACCCTGAAGAACCCGAACCGCCTGCGGTCCCTGATCGGGGCCTTCGCATCCGGCAACCCGGTCTATTTCCACGACAAGAGTGGTGACGGCTATCGTATCCTGTCCGATGTGATTGCAGAGCTGAACAGGACGAACCCGCAAATCGCCGCCCGCCTTGTCGTTCCGCTTGGGCAATGGCGCCGGTATGACACGGATCGACAGGAGCTGATGAAAGGGGAACTGGAAAAAATCCTGAATTTGCCGGACTTGTCTGATCATGTTTACGAAATGGCAAACAAAAGTCTGCATAATTAACGAAATTAACCATGTAATCTGGTATTATGCACAATCTGCAGAAACAGAATGGGGAGCAGTTTTAACATCGTCGTTTAAAAGATCGGTTTGAGTAATGGCAAAAGAGTTCGCCTTCGTGGCGCTGATAACCTGGACACTGCTGAATACAACGCCGCTACTGGCGGCCGGAAATGCAGGTCTGGACAATTCCCGACCCGCGCCGGGCGGAGCCATGAACACCGAAGATGTGCCGCTGCCACTGGCCAAGCCGGAAATCGGCGCGCTTGCCTTTCTGCATACGGATTTGCCCCCGCTTCCACTGAAGCGCCCGATTGGCATTCAGTTGCCCCCGCATCCCCTGGCGACGGGACTGCTAAGCGCCCGTGATTATAAGATTTACAAGGATGCCTTCGCCGCTGCGGATCTGCGCCAATGGAACAAGGCGCGGGAAATTGCCGCGCGGGCGAAATACAGGCTACCCGCCAAGATCATCGACTGGCGCTATATGTCGGCCTATCGAAATTTTGCGACATTCGACCAGATCGCCGCCTTTATCGACAGCAATCCCGACTGGCCGCTTCAGCAAACCCTGCGCCGCCGGGCCGAAGAAGCCTTGAGCGAGCCGATTAGCACCCAGCGCACCCTTGACTGGTTCAGCGAACATCGGCCCCTGTCCGGCATTGGCATGTACCGCTATGGAGAGGCGCTGATGGCGTCAGGCAGAACGGAAGAAGCGGTGAGCTGGATCCGACAGGCCTGGCATATCGGTGACTTATCTGCCCTGCTCGAGAAAGAAATTATCAGAAGCCACAGCGATATTCTTCGCAAAACCGACCACGAACAACGCCTTGACCATCTGCTTTGGGAACGGGAGGCGACAGCCGCAAAACGCATGTTCCCATATGTCAGTGACGGAATGAAAAAGCTTGCTGTGGCCAGAATCAGCCTGATGCGGAGAACAGGCAATGTCGATAAGGCGGTTCGCGACGTTCCCGGCGAATTACAAAACGATCCCGGCTTATTATTCGAGCGAACGAAATGGCGGCGACGTAAGGCGCTGGACGAAGAATCCCGCGAGCTTCTGCTTGATGTTGATGAGACGGCGCCGCGCGCTGACATCTGGTGGCAAGAACGCCACATACAGGCCCGTAACCTCCTGGCAAAAGGCCATATTACCGAAGCCTACAACCTCGCAAGCCAACACGGCCTGCAGGATGGCGCGGATTTCGCTGCCGCCGAGTTTCTAGCGGGCTGGATTAGCCTTCGCTTCCTTGGAGATGGCGAAGTTGCACTTCAGCATTTCATCAAGCTTTACGAGAATGTCAGCTATCCGATCAGCCGCGCGCGCGGCGCTTACTGGATTGGCCGCGCCAAGGCATCGCTCGGCGATACGGTCATGGCAAAA
Source organism: uncultured Sneathiella sp. (assembly GCF_963973085.1). Classification (GTDB taxonomy): domain Bacteria; phylum Pseudomonadota; class Alphaproteobacteria; order Sneathiellales; family Sneathiellaceae; genus Sneathiella. Next base: position 723,361 of record NZ_CAXAXA010000002.1, on the reverse strand, counting down.
TACTGGTACGATGTCGCGGCCAGGTACTACACGACCTATTACGGCCAGATGGCCCTGCATGAGCTAGGAAAGACTAAATTACCCTCGATCCCTGTCATAACGCCAGCGAAAGTCCCGGAAAACGCTGCCAATAGCGACGATGAACAGATATTGATTATCCACCATCTCGCCGAACTTGGCATGCCAAAATGGGCTCGTCCCTTCCTGCTCGAAATGGCGGAAAAGGCGGAAAGCGAGGAAGACTATGTGGCGGTTGCCGCCCTTGCGAAGCATATCGGCCGCCCGGACTTCGCCATTGCCATCGCCAAGCGCGCTTCCCAGCTCGGAACGGAGCTGACAGAGATAAACTGGCCGACGCCTCAACTCGCAATCAATAATCCGCCGATTGAGCCCGCTCTGATGCTGGCGATTACCCGGCAGGAAAGCGCCTTTGCCGCGGATGCGATTTCCTGGGCAGGAGCCCGCGGCCTGATGCAGCTTATGCCGGGAACCGCGAGGGCCGTTTCACGTCAGTTAAAGGTCAGCTATTCGGAACCCCTTTTAACTGCCGATCCCACATATAACACATTACTCGGCAGTTCCTATCTCGCCGGGCTGATAGAGGATTTCAACGGCTCATACGTGTTGGCGATTGCCGCCTATAACGCCGGACCATCCAATGTGCGGCGCTGGCTGAAGGAATGGGGTGACCCGCGTGCAGGCGATATCGACATGATCGACTGGATCGAGTTTATCCCCTTCTCGGAAACCCGGAACTATGTCCAGCGAGTTATCGAGAACCTTCAGGTATATCGGGAGCGACTGGCCCGTGACGAGGGCAGCGTCCTCAGAATCAGCGAAGATATCAACCGCGGCATCGCCACGCATTAGTTCCGGTCATTCTTCGCTTGCATTGGCGGGCTAATTGTCCAACATACAAAATGGCGCTTTGCTGACAGAAAGACTGGTTCATAATGACCCTGAAACTCGATCACATTAAAGCCTGTGTCTTCGATGCCTATGGCACGTTATTTGATGTCAACGCCGCTGCCCGTGCGGAGCAAGCAGCCCTTGGTGACAAATGGGAGGAAATTGCCAATATCTGGCGACTGAAACAACTTCAGTATAGCTGGCTTCGCAGCCTGCAACAGCGTCATACGGATTTTTGGGAGGTGACAGGCGATGCCCTTGATTTTGCCCTCGCCAGTGTAAAACTTGACGATTCTGCCCTTCGGGACCGGTTGATGAACCTTTATCTCACCCTATCTGCCTATCCAGAGGTGCAAGAGACTTTGCAAAAGCTTCAGACCGGTGGCATCAAATGCGCCATTCTTTCAAACGGCTCGCCAAAGATGCTCGCCGCTGCCGTCGAGAACGCGGGAATCGGTCCCTTTCTGGATGGCATTTTCTCGATTGAGGAGGTTGGCATCTATAAACCCGACCCGCGAACATATCAGCTGGCCGTGGACCGGTTGAGTGTCGGTCCTTCGGAGATTTGTTTTTTATCCTCTAACGGATGGGATGCCTATGGCGCAAAAGCATTCGGTTTCAATGTCCTCTGGTGCAACCGTTTCGATCAGGCGGCGGAGCGATTGCCCGGCACACCGGATGGCCAGATAAAATCTCTCGCCGAATTACCTGCGTTTATTGGTGTCACATAAAATCAGGGAAATTATTTCGCTTATGTCTTTTGCAGAAAAATACTACCAGTCCCAGGATAATCTTAATTTATATTACAGGGAATATGGTTCAGAAGAAGACGCCTGCCCCCTCCTCTGCCTGTCCGGCCTAACCCGCAATTCCGCCGACTTTCACAGCTTCTCCGAGCGATATTCAAAAAACCGCAAGGTATATGCGCTTGACTATCGCGGACGCGGAAAGTCGGACCGCGATGCCGATTACAAAAACTATAACCCGCAAGTTTATCTCGGCGATATATACAGCTTTCTGACATCCGTCGGGATAGAGCGGGCTTTGTTCGTCGGCACCTCCCTTGGCGGTCTGATGACCATGGCCATGGCGGGGTTCGCAAAGAACTTCATTGCCGGCGCCATCCTCAACGACGTCGGACCGGAAGTTGATAAGTCCGGCAGTGCCCGCATCCTCGACTATGTGGGAAAAGATGTCCGCTTTTCCAGCCTGGAAGAAGCCGCCGCAAAGCAAAAGGAGCAATATATCGGTGCCTATCCCGACCTTAGCGACGAGGACTGGCTTGGACAGGCAAACACGACCTTCTCCTATGATCAAACGGCGAAAAACTACTGTCTCAATTATGACCTCAATCTTAGCAAGGCCCTGGCGGAACAGCTGAACTCAAACGAGCCGGTCGATCTCTGGCCGTTTTTCAAGGCCCTCGGCGACATCCCGACTCTCGCCATTCGGGGTGCCCTTTCCGATGTACTCAGTGACACAGTGTTTATGCGCATGAAGTCCGAAAACCCGAATATGGAAACGGTGGTTTTGAAAAACAGGGGTCATGTGCCTCTCCTGAACGAACCCGAACTCCTGCCTGTACTGGATAAGTTCATTGATCGAATTCGATAAAACCCCATCCTATCAATCGGTGCGCGATGCAGCAACACGGCTTCGCGGAATTGCCCTTCGCACTCCCCTTCTGGAGTCGCGTGCCCTCAATGAGAAGATGGGCGGGCGCCTGTTCCTGAAATGCGAAACCCTGCAACATACAGGCTCGTTCAAGTTTCGCGGCGCATATAATACATTAAGCCGCCTTAACGCGGCGCAGAAAGCCGCCGGTGTCATTGCCTATTCCAGCGGAAATCACGCACAAGGCGTCGCTTTATCTGCGAAAATGCTTGGCATTCCGGCAACCATTCTCATGCCCGAGGACTCGCCCCAGATCAAGTTAGCGAATACTCGCGAATACGGCGCATCTGTCATTACTTATAACCGCACGAACGAGTCGCGAGAGGAAATCGGCGAGAAAATAGCCCGGGATCAAAACCTTACGCTGATCAAACCCTATGATAATTATTTCGTTATTTCAGGCCAGGGAACCGTTGGCATTGAGATCGCAGAGCAGCTGGAGGCTCGAAAAGTCCGCGCCGATATCTGCGTTGCCCCGGCGGGCGGCGGCGGCCTTATCGCGGGCACATCCCTTGCCCTCCGGGAATTGAGCCGAGCAACAAAAACCTACGCGGCGGAGCCCGAATTCTTTGATGATACGGCCCGGTCGCTGGCCCTGGGCAACCCCGTTTCCAACGATGCGGGACATAAAAGTATCTGCGATGCGATCGTGACGCCAACCCCCGGCAAGATCACTTTCGGGATCAATCGGCTAACCCTATCCGGTGGCCTTGTAGTGAGTGATGAAGAGACGAAGGCGGCCATGCGCGCCGCCTTTCACTATTTCAAATGCGTGATAGAACCGGGCGGCGCTGTCGCCCTTGCTGCGCTTCTCTCCGGCAAGCTTGATGTTCAGGGGAAAATCGCGGTTGCCGTTGCCTCTGGCGGCAATGTCGATCCATCACTCTACAGTGACATCCTAAGGGAATCCGATCAGTAGGTCGCCCAGAACTGCCCGTTCTCAAGCTTTTCCCGATAACCGGTCATGAAGGATTCCAACTGGCCGACCTGCGCAATGACAGTTGCCCGTTGGCGGAAGTCCGTCTCGGAAGGATCATTCTGCTCCGTAATCAGATCGAATGCCGCCTGGTCCGGGGTTTCCACCATCCGGTCGCGATATTTTGCGCGCATTCTCTGGATGCCCGCTTTATCATCTGAAAGGTTGCGGGCGACGGCGAGCTGCATGATCCGTTGCCGGTCCAGCCGCTCGAAATCCGTTTGCGTAGTACTTCCGCCATTGCCGATCAGTTTCTCGATCGCCGGAATGGCCGCGGCCCAGTTTTTCGATTTCCAGTAAATTTCCGCGCGTAGTTCATCCGCCTCAAGACTGCGATCTGATGCAATGATGGCAAGGGCTTCCTTGTAATGCTGCAATCCGGCCTGCGCTCTTGCCTCGATATGCAGCCGTTCCTTCTTGGCTTCCGGCGAAAGTTGACGCCAGCGGGTATCATAGAGAACGCGAAGGGCTTCTTCTGGCTTGTTGTTCCACAGATGAACAACGGCGAGCTTGGTGCCTGCATTCGCCTTTTCCAGTCCTTTCAGGCGGAAATTGACCTGATGCTCCAGAAGCTGGGCCGCCTGTTCCAGCAAATCAACACGGGTGAGCCGGTCCGCGAGTATCTGGATCATCTGGTCACCACGATCTCCGACAGGGGTCAACTCCCGGTACTGGTAATAGATCGCCAGCGCCTTGATTGGTGGCAGCTCATCTGCCCCACCGTCCAGAAAGAGATCGGTAAAGAGTTCATTCATCTTCCGCCCCAAATCCCGCGAATAGGGCGAGTCTGGAAAATGACGGACAATGCGTTTATAGGTTTCAAGCCCGTTGCCAATCTGGCCGGTGGCCACATAAAGATCCCCAAGCCGTTTCTGGACATCGACTTCCAGCTCATCCCCGCGCCAGGCAAAATCAAGCTTTTCAAGTTCGCCAATGGCTTGCTCTGGATTGATCAGCTTGGCGACCAGCTCGACATTGATCTTGTCGAACCGGGCTTTTTCGGTAATCGGGCGATAGCCGGCCTTTATGGCGTCGGCAAATTTCGCGGATGCCGTCGGAAAATCGCTGATCTGAAAGGCGAGAACCCCTTCAAGATAGGCTTTTTCTGCTTTCTGAGCCTTCAGCTTTGGTGCTTTTACCTGTTCAAGGACCTGTTTTCCTAGGTTCACATCGACATTCTCCAACGCGACACGGGCTCGTAGCAGACGGAAATGATCAGCCCATTCTTTCTCGAACACATCAAAGGCCGGAGCGGAATAATTCAGCTCCTGTGCGGCGCGTTCCCAATTGCCGAGGCCGACGGAAACCGCACCCCGCCAAGGCGCAACTTCCACATCCCCTTCGAAATCATCATGATAGAGATTGATTGCTGCCGCGTCATAGCGATGCATCCCGAGCTCCGCAAGCCCGTTCAAAAGGCGATACTCGCGGTCCTTCTCAATTTTCGGATAATGCCGGTTGAGTTCCGCAAGCACACCAAGCGCTTCAGCATAATATTTATGACCGATGAAATATTTCGCGAGCGACATATTCGCATCGCGCTTTTCCTTTTTCGGCGCGATTGCCGCCGCTTTCTGCAATTCCTGCTTGCGAATATTAAAAAGGAGCGGATTAACCTGTCTCCATTCCGCCAGCTTGACGAACTGCGCCATTTCAATTTCCGGGGTCGGGTAGATTTCCTCGCCGGGCTTTTTCGAAACCTCTCGCGGTTCATTCTTCGCTGCCGCGAATTCATTGGAAATTGCCGTAATGGCGAGGCCATTTTGCTCCTGCCCGATACGAATATCCGCCGCCGTAGATTTAAGCGCAATCCCCTGCAGCGATGGCAGGATCGTAATGCTGTTGAAAACACGGGCCGACGGTATGCCCCAGCCCGCCGCATTCAGCGGCATCGCCACGAGGTCATCACCGGAGGTCGGATCGGTAAAGCGAATTTCCCGGCCATTGTCCACGGCGGGAATAAACGCCCTGAATTCGGATGCAGATATCCCTTGCGTCTGGATGCTGAGCGGATGTTTTACGCTGGACTGCGTATCCAGTTGAAAATCCACCTGCCATTCATCATTAGCCTTGTTGACGATCGGCTCGTAGCCCTCGCGGAAATTAAAACGCAGGAGTGTCGCTGTATCTTCCTCCATCTGCCGGGCGCTCGTGACAAGAAATTTATACGGGCCGGAAAGATTTCGGAAATCCACCTCGATCGGCTGGTCAAAAACCACCCAATGCGCCCCGCCACTTTCAAACATGGCCATGGCCGCCGGTGTCTTCCACGGAAAGATCAAACGGAAGCCGTCTTTCAAGTTTGCGATCTCGATTTCGAGCTTTGATTTCAACGGCGCCTCTGCGGGCTTAACGACAACCGGTGCCACTTCAATCGCCTTGGGCTCACTTGTCATTTCCGGCCGAACCGCGGCCTCTTCCTTTGGCGGCTCTGACACAACCGGCTTTTCTTCAGCCGGGGGATCCAGTACGACGGTGGGGCCAATCGGGGCGATGGCTGAACCGGATGCCAGCGAGGTAAACGTCTTGGGTTGTGCATCAATCTGCGCAGAAGCCATGACCACACCTGTGTTTTTAACAGGCTGCGGCGCGGCGATTTCTGTGGTGCGGGTATCGATCGGCGCTGGTTCCGGTAAAGGCGTCACCACCGCCACTTCTTTTTCCGGCGCGCGCTCAATGACGGGTTGCGGCTGTGCCTTCGGCTTATTCAATGTCATGGCGTTCGCGCTGGTTGTTGTTTTCTCCTCAACCACCTCTTCGGACAAGATCTCCGGCTTCTTCTCAACCGGCTTCGCAATCTCTTTCTCAACCTTTGGCGCAGCGGCAGGTTTGGCCGGTTTAACCTCTGCCGTCTTTACAGGCGCAGGTTCAGGTTCCTTTGGGGCTGAAGCCGCGATTTCCTTGCCCTTGCGAATGTCGAAGACAATGCTTTTCTCATTGCGAAAACTGTTTGCACTGCTGTTGATCGGCAGATCGACTGTGACCTGTGTCTTGCCATTGGAAGTTGTCAAAGTGGCCGCCTTGGCGAATGCCAGCGGATCATTATTGAGAACACCGAGATTGATCTTCGCGAGGCCATCGAAGGTGATCATCAGCTTGTCGCCCGCCGTCCGGCTGCTGTAACCGACATTGGCACTCGGCCAGTCAAACACGATGCGGCTGAAATCGGCGTGATCGCCCGCCCTCAAACGGACGGCAACGGCATCTCCCGAAGATGTCCCGGATTGCAGCGCCGCCGTTTTCCGCATTTCAAGAATAACGGCCGTGCCCTTCTTTTGCGATGCAAAAGTAATATCCCCTTTCAAGGGAAACCGGACAGACTGCTGACCTTCAAGGATTTCGCCCGAGCCGACATAGTTTTCAAGAGCATTCGATGCCGCCGTGAGATCCGTGTCGAACGGCGCTGTAAAACGGATATAGAGATAGCCGTCTTCGACCTCCGCGCTGAATTCCGGCGCGCTTTCCCAATTGAATACGAGCCGTCCGATGCCATCCTTGTCGACCGCTGTCACGGTTACAGGTGCCGCTGCCAGAGCCTCACCACCCAAAAAAGACACCACCAGAACGCAGAGCAGAAAAAACTGCCGCACGGATTTCCTGATCATATATGTTGACGCAATACTCATCTTACTGTCCCCGACCCTCAGCTTCCTGCACGACGATGTCCACACGTCGTGCCAGCACATATTTCCTGTTTTTGTCGTCCACCAATGCCAATTCGCTAAAGCGGGAATCCGCCATCCCGAAAATCCGGATCGGATAGCTGTATCCGGCATACTCAAGCTCCTTCGCAATGGAGAGCGCGCGCGCGAGGGAAAGCGCCCAGTTATTCGGATATTTGGCCGTTGGCGAGGTGATCGGATCCGGGTCCGTATGCCCGTAAACCTCGATCCGGTTATTGATGTGACGGAGCGTCCCGCCGATAATGTCAATAACCTCGGCCACGCTGTTGCTTTCCTTCTCGGTACCCGGCTGGAAGAAATCCTGACCGGCAAGCGAGATCACCAGCCGTTCACTCGCCCGGAAAATCTCGACATTGGCGAGCAGCGGACTTTGCTGCATCTTGCCGTTGAGAATATGCTCCAGATAGGAAAGATCGATGGCTTTCGGCTCATTGATCATCGCCATGTTCTTTTCCGCCTCCCCCGTCTTGGTGACGAGGTCGGTAATGTCGCTCATCTTGTTGCCGAAGGTCTCCGTCAGGGTCTGCCATCTGTCAACCTTGATCTCACTCATGGAGAACAGCAGGACGAAAAATGCCAGCAATAATGCCAGCAGATCGGCAAGCGAGGTCATCCAGGCAGAGCTGTAGTCGCGATCCTTATTGTTGCCCGGAAAAAGAAAATTCATTTCTTCGATGCCTCCGGACGAAACTGATGTTCAAGCGAAGAACGCAGGAAGAAACTGAAATTCACCAAACCGGCATCGCCCGCTGCCATGCCGATTGACAGATTTCGCGACGGCACGCCCCTGTCCATCAGGGTTGCCGCGAGATAGCTCGCCCGAAGGGCCGCAATATCATTGGCCACGTCGTCAACCGCCGGCAAGGCAACGCCCGTTCCGATCAGGATTTCAAGATCCGTTGCCACATTGCCGTTTCTGGAAATGAGAGTGGCGGCAACTTCATTAATAAAGCTGTCAAGTGTCTCGCGAAGCTCCAGGCTGCGATAGGCAAATAGCTGCCGCAGGGGCACGGAAAACTGAAGGCGCGTACCATCCCGGCTCGTATGCGCCTCGACAAGTGGAACAGCGGTCTCGAATACATTTTTGAGCTTGGCATGAAAGGCCTGCGTCCCCTGCTCCTCTCCAGAGAGCTTTTTCTGTCGATCGGCGGGCGTATCCCGGGACAGGCCGTTAAAGGCAACCTGCACGCTCCCGAGAACCGTCCGCACGCGATCTTCCTGCATGACGGATATGGAATGAAGAAAGATGAAAAACGCCAGCAAGAGAAGGTACAACGAGACGAAAATAACGGCATTGACGTTTTTGGGCGTCACCGGTCCCGTCATTGGCTCGATCATGTCGATCACCACCGAATTTCGATTATTATTCGCCTCAGTTTCCAAGCTCATCGCCTATCCGTTCACCCGCGCCATGTGTTGACGCTTCAAGATAGGCAAATTTTACCTGTCAATGGTTAATCAGCCGTAAAGGGCGGTTGTTAAATACGAATTATCGACAAAAGAAATGACATATGTAAAAGGCACTTATCCCTTTTCATCTTCCGTGCCCGGAAGCTGCCGTCTTGTCGCCAGTTCAACGGTTAGTTTGTTGGCCCGATCACTGCTCATGGAGGCAAGAATCGGTGCCATTTTGGATTCCTTGATGTTGCTTGCCACATCGATCAGGATATCCATTTCGAGATTGTTGAAGATCCGCGCCGCATCTTTGGGCTTCATCTTCTCATAGATCTTGACGAGGCTTTCCATCTGCGCCTTTTCCTGCTCATCATGGAGCTTGAGAAGGTCTTCAAGTGTGCCTTCCATTTCCTTCAGCTTCGCGATCTTCTCATCAATCCGCGTTTCCGTCGCCTTCAACAGATTATCCCGCATCTCCAGCTCTTGCTGCTGGCGGTCGAGTTCCGCGCGGCGATCGACGAGGCGCTCAAGAACCGCAATCTCGGCTTGAGAGAACTGACGTTTTTCTGAGGCGTCAACGGCGGCAACTGTGGTTTCCGCCTTTTCCTCTGTATCGGATGCCGCCTCTTCGCCGGTTTCAGTGACTTCGGCTTTTTCCGTGCTTTCCGGTTCTGCTTCTGCCGTGGACTCGCTTGCCTGAACCTCGGCAACCTTCACATCAAAGAGAACGCCCTGGGCATCCGTCCAGACGGCACTCAGTTTGAGACCAAAAATCAGAACAAGCGCAACAACAGTTACGGGTAAAATACGAATATGTTTCATCATGGACTGCTCTGCCTTATGTCGATTTGGTCAGCATGTCTAAAAGTTCTTTTTCAGCATCGGTACGGAATTTCTTCGGCTCCTCCTGAGCGGCGCCGAGAACGACTTCGTCCTCCTCATCATCGAATAGCCCGGCTGGATCATCGACAAAGGTTCCGGTATTCTCGCGTTTTGCGGATGCGGCGACATTCATCTGCAGCCGGTCCGCAATGCGGGTGCTGGACGCGTTGATCAGTTGCAGTTCCTCAATCAGCTCTTTGGCCTGGCTTATCTCATCCCGAAATTGCTTGCCGGTTGTCTGGGCGAGTGATTTAAGTTCGTCCACCCCGACTTTCGATCGAACAAGCGCCTTGTCAAACTCCTCCGTCAGGTGGCGCAGTTCCGCATGAGCATCGCGCATATTCGAAAGTCGCTTGTTCAGGATCGCGCAATAGCCGATAGTCGCCAACAACAGCGCGACGAGAAACAGGTTCAGCAAGAAATCGAGCGGTAAAGCATCCAGCATCATTCTAACCCAATGTTCGTAGTAATTTATCGACCTTCACGGCGATATTCTGGCCCGATCGGCCCATTTTTCCCGACACCATGGAAATCCCACCACAGCGTAATGTCGTCGGACTGGACGGAGAGGCGTTAAACATAACGGTATCCCCAATCCCCAGCTTCAGCACGTCGTTCAGGGACATCTGCTTTTCATCCAGAACGGCCTGAATATCGACTTCAGTTGACCATAGCTCAGTCGCCAGATGGTTCTCCCAGATACTGTCACGGCCAAATTTCTCGCCCATGAACATCTGCAGAAGCAATTCCCTGACAGGTTCCAGCGTGGCGTAGGGCAACAGCATTTCAATACGACCGCCCCGGTCTTCCATATCAATCCGTAATTTGATCAGGATTGCCGCGTTTGCCGGGCGGGCAATCGTCGCGAACCGCGGATTTGTCTCAATACGCTCATGCCGGAAGTTCACCGGGCTCAAAGGTTCAAATGCGCCGGTCATATCGTTGAGGATGACGGACACCATCCGCTCCACCAGGTTGCGCTCAATCGTTGTGTAGGGGCGTCCTTCAATACGCATGGCCGCCGTTCCCCGCCGACCACCAAGCAGCACATCAACGATAGAATAGATCAGGGAGCTTTCGACCATGATCAGGCCATAATTATCCCATTCCTCCGCGCGAAACACACTGAGGATCGCTGGCAGCGGAATTGAGTTCAGATAATCCCCGAAGCGGATCGAGGTAATATTATCGAGACTGACTTCCACATTGTCAGAGGTAAAGTTGCGCAGCGACGTTGTCATCATCCGAACCAGGCGGTCGAAGACAACTTCCAGCATGGGAAGCCGTTCATAGTTGACAAGCGCGGAATTGATAATGGCCTTGATGCCGGAGTTTTCACTGTCCCCGTTCCCGTCCATGTCGAAACCGAGAAGACTGTCGATCTCATCCTGGTTCAGGACCCGCGTGCTGTGACCGCTCATCGCGGCAGCGGATGCGCCTTCTTCATCGCCATCGCCCGCCATTGCCGCAGCCATGTCGTCATCACCGCCCTCATCGGCAGCCATGGCGGCGGCCATGTCCATTTCCCCGTCGTCTTCGGCCGCCATCGCAGCGGCCATGTCCATTTCGTCGTCCTGATCAGACATCAAATTTCCTACTGTACCAGCAATTCTTTAAACAAAACGTCGCTCACTTTGACCGGGCTTGCGGAGTTATTGATCCGCATCAGCAACTCTTCCTTGAGCCGGTATACCCCTTGCGAGCCGTTTAAATCCTCCTTGCGGAGTTCACGCAAATATACCTGGAAATTATCCATGATCCGCGGGATGAGGAGTTCCAGGTCCGCAATCACGGATTCATCTTCCAGCTCCAGCGACACGCCGAGTTTGAGGAAACTGCTGGAAGAGGTTGTCGAGTTGAGGTTCACCAACATTTCCGGCAGGTCGTAGAACACAACCTTCTTGTTCATTTCGGCGGCTGCGGCCGCAATTTCCTCTTCCGTGGGTTCCGGCGCGTCAAACACGCCGGCGAAATAGGCGCCGCCCGCACCGCCTCCGATGACGAGCATGGGCAGCAGGATAAAAAGAACCAGAACTTTGCCGCTCAGTTTCTTCTTTTTCTTCGGTCCGCCCTCTTCACCTTCTTCGGCGTCCAGCGCCTCTTCATCTGTCTCGTCAACCATTTTTTCTTCCGTACCTTCGACGATCTCGATCTGGATAATGTCCTACAGAGTAGGCGGCTTTGGTTAACAAGAGGTTGAGATTGTTAAGAACTTTAACATAAAAGAACGTTTTTTTCTGGCCGCCCGCTAGGGATCGATTAATCGGTGCCGTTTGATGGGTAAAATTTGCCGGACACGGTTAGTTTTTCGCCCCCAAACCTTCCGATTTCATCCTAAACATATTCCTAATAGATTGTTTTTATTGATATTTTATTCTGGCACGGCGTCTGCATATGAAGGGGCAGAACACTTTGTGCCAGAAAGGCAGAAAAAATGGAAAACGCAGTCTTTATTGGTTTGTCGCAACAGATGGCGCTGAAACGGCGCATGGATATTACCGCGAACAACCTCGCAAACGTCAACACGACCGCCTTCAAGGCCGAACATCCGCTGTTTGAAGAATTTCTGGTGAAACGCCTGAATGAGGATGATGTCTCCTTTGTGCAGGATTATGGCAGCTATCGCGATCTGCGCGAGGGCGAGTTTACCCGCACTGGTCGGCCGCTTGACATCGCGATCAGTGGCGACGGCTATTTCTCGATTGAAACTCCAGATGGCGTCCGCTATACGCGGAATGGCAGCTTCCGTCTCGATACAGAGGGAACGATCGTCAGTATCAACAACCAACCGCTGCTGGATGAAAATGGCCGGACGATCAAGGTCGATGTCCAATTTCAAGACGTTTCTATCGCCCCCGATGGAACGATAACGACCGGGGAAGGCCAGACGCAGAAGATCGACGTCGTTAAATTCAACAACCCGCAAATTCTGAAACAGGTCGGCAACGGCCTCTATGATGCGGAAGACTACGCGTCGGTCCCGGCCGTGGATGTCCAAATCATGCAGCGCACCCTGGAGAAGTCGAATGTCCAGCCCATCCTTGAGATGACGGCAATGATCGACATCATGCGCGCCTATCAATCGGCTCAGAAACTGCTGGATTCAGAACATGACATGCAGATGAAAGCCATCGAAGAAATGCCAACGGTACAGTAGAGAAGGAATTAGATCATGCGAGCACTCGGTATTGCCGCCACAGGTATGTTGGCCCAGCAGCTTAACGTTGATGTTATCTCCAACAACATCGCAAATATGACCACCACCGGCTTCAAGCGCCAGCGCGCTGAGTTTCAGGACCTGCTCTATCAGGACATGGAACGCGCCGGTGCGGCCTCGTCCGATGCAGGCACTATCGTCCCGGCTGGCATCCAGATCGGCGTCGGTGTGAAAACCGCGTCCGTTTACCGGATCACGGATCAGGGTGCTTTGGATGCCACTGGCAACACATATGACTTGGCCATTCAGGGCGAGGGTTACTTTCGGGTTCTTCTGCCAAGCGGAGAGGAAGCATACAGCCGCGCCGGTTCCATGCAGCTCAGCCCGTCTGGGGAACTTGTTACGCAAGACGGCTTTACCGTCATTCCCAGTATAACCGTCCCCCAGGACGCCACCAGCGTGACGATCAACCCAAGCGGGGAAGTTGAGGTTCAGATTGACGGTCAGGTTAACCTGCAGACGGTGGGCCAGCTTGATCTTGCCATCTTCTTCAACGAAGGCGGATTGCAGCCTCTCGGTGATAGCCTTTATAAAGAAAGCACCGCTTCCGGTTCGCCGACTATTGGTGTGCCCGGTTCCACGGGTTTCGGCACATTGCGCCAGGGTTATCTTGAGATGTCCAACGTGAATGCGGTGCAGGAAATCACCCAGCTGATCAGCGCCCAGCGTGCCTATGAAATGAATTCCAAAACTATTACGGCCGCCGATGAAATGATGTCCGTCACCAACCAGCTCGGACGATAAAACCTTTCTAGAAAGAAAGAGATTGCTATGAAATATATTGCACTCGTTATAACCCTGATGGTCGCCGTTACTGCGCCGACCATTGCCTTCGCCAGCGACAGCATCACCCTGCGCCGCGACATTACCGTCGAAGGCGAGCAGATCACCCTCGGGGATATTTTCACCGGCGCAGGTGACAAGGCAGGTAAGGTAATCGCCCCTGCCCCGGCACCCGGTAAATCGACCATCTTCAAGGCGATTTCTGTTGCCCGCTATGTACAGTCTCAAGGACTGGACTGGCGTCCGGCAACACCAATCCGGCGCATTGCCGTGCGCCGTCCGGGAGCAAATATCTCGCAGCAGGTTGTTGTCGATCAGCTCCGCGCCGCACTGGAATATGAGACCGACCTCGATCTGTTTGAAATGAGCCTTTCGACGCAAAACCTGAATATCAAGGTCGCGGCCGATGCGCCACAGACGGTTTCCGTCGAAAATCTCTATTACAACAAGAACAACGGTCAGTTCTTCGCTGAAATCCTCGCGCCCGCCAATTCGGAGAATGGGCAGCGAATCCGGCTTTCCGGGCAGGTTCATGAGCAGGTTCTGGTACCTGTCCTGCGTCAGTTCAAATCCGCCGGTCAGGAAATTCGCGAAAGCGACATTGACTACAAGGCAGAGCGGGCCAGCAAAGTTAACCACCGGGTTATCACCGATGCCTCCTTGCTGATCGGCAAGAGCCCGCGCCGGGGTGTCCGCTCAGGCGTGCCGATCAACATGAGTAACCTTGGCGATCCGGTGATGATTGAAAAAGGCAAGCTGGTCGCTGTTATTCTTGAGCAGGGCGGCATGTATCTGTCGATTACCGGTCGCACGCTGGAACCTGGTGGAGAGGATGATATAATCCGCGTTGAGAATATCAACAGCCGCAAGATTATCCAGGCCCAGGTGATCAGTGAACAGGAAGTTCGCATCCTCACCCGTCAGCCGCAGTTGGCCTCTGCCAGCGCCATCACAAACTAAAGGAGCCGCAACAATGACCCAGTTTAAATCCATTTATCGGCTGCTTCTGATTGTCGGCCTTGCCGTCAGTCTGTCTGGCTGTAACTTCTTCACCCGTCTTGCCAATGTCGGATCGGAACCGCCGCTCTCGAAAATCGAAAACCCGGTCGCACAGCAAGGGTATCAGCCTGTCTCCATGCCAATGCCGCGGCCTGAACCCGTGCTGCAGCAGGCCAACTCGCTCTGGCGGCCCGGCTCAAAGGCGTTCTTCAAAGACCAGCGCGCCAACCAGGTGGGTGATATCGTAACGGTCATGGTGGAGATCGAAGACAAGGCGACACTAAACAATTCAACCGATACAACGCGGGCAAGCTCAGAGTCGGCCGGATTCGCCGGATTATTTGGCCTTGAATCGCAGGTCACAAAGGTCCTCCCGGAAGGCACCACATCCGCAGATCTCATTGATCTGGGCAGTGACCACAGCGTCAGCGGGTCCGGCGCCGTCAACCGCAATGAAACCATTAATATGGAGATTGCGGCCATCGTCACCCAGATCCTGCCAAACGGAAATATGGTGATTGTCGGCCGTCAGGAAGTCCGGGTCAATTTCGAAAGCCGGGATCTGTCGGTTACCGGTGTTGTCCGGCCCGAGGACATTACCTCCGCCAACACCATTGAATCGTCAAAGATTGCCGAAGCCCGCATCGCCTATGGCGGCCGGGGTCACCTGACCGACGTCCAGCAGGGACGCTATGGTCAGCAACTCTTCGACATCATCTTCCCCTTCTAAGGGTAAGCCAAGACCAAAGAAAAAGCCGGTTCCATGCGAACCGGCTTTTTTATTGTCTCATCTCTCACGCGGAGATCTAATCGTCGCGATAGCTCTTTTCGCGTCGCTCGTGGCGTTCCTGCGCCTCCAGACTCAAAGTCGCAACGGGCCGGGCTTCGAGCCGTTTGAGCGAGATTGGCTCCCCTGTCTCGACGCAGTAGCCATACTGACCTTCATCAATCCGGCGGAGCGCCGCATCAATTTTGCCGATCAGCTTGCGTTGCCGGTCACGCGTTCGCAGTTCCAGCGTCCGTTCCGACTCTGTGGACGCCCGATCAGCAATATCCGGCTCCTTCACCGTTTCTTCCTGCAAGCTCAGAATTGTCTGGCTGGCATCCGCCAGAATCTCATTCCGCCATTTTTTTAATTTGGCACGGAAATATTCCTGCTGTCGTGAATTCATAAATGGCTCGTCTTCGGACGGCACATAATCTTCAGGAATTTGAACGTTCATTTAAGCAACTCCAGTTCCCACATATCTAAGTACACCGGTAATGGCACTCAAAAAATTAACGGCCATAATTATAAGATCGTGCAGTGTTTAGCAACAACCTATTCGATGATGACGTGATATTTATGAAGGCTGGATGAAATTCAACGGCTTACGTGAAAAAAATCAAACGGGAAAATAGCTATATCCGGTCAGTACCCGAACTTCGCCAACTCGACGGCCGCCCGGACTTCGATTTCGTCGATAATCTGCTTGAGCTCCGGGTCTGCTCCGTCGGTTTTATAACCGGACAGCGTCTCCTGCAGCTGCTTGAGCTTGTCTGGAGACAAGTTGCCGCTGAGCATACCGTCTCGCAATACTTCAAGCTTGGTAAGAAGATCTTCCCCTTTGGCGATCGCTCGTTTGTTGGTGCGGGGTTCATCCCCGTCAACTCCCTGCAAGGCGACCAGCGCCTCGATCGAGCTGATGGGAGAGGAAGAGGCGACACCGCCCGCAGAAGCCGTTTCGACAGGATCACTCTCGACTGAAAATTTTGCCCCGGACTTTTGCGCAGCTTTACCGCCCTTGCTACTCGATGTCGAACTTGTCCGACCTGGTCCGCCTACTTTCATATTGTAACCGTTACCCGTTTCAAACTTGCGATGACAATTATTGCCACGCTCCATTCTCAAGGGACATTCTTTCCCGGTCAAGGGGAAGATATTGCCGCTTTTTTGAGAAAATTACGGTTTTTTTGGTCATTTCTCATACAAAACAATGTCTTATGGAGTCCTAAACTTGGCACGCTTTTCGCTTTACTAATATCGAAATTAGAAAATTTTGGATTCTAGGAACGGAATTGACAGATGGCTTTTAAGTTAGTCCAGCAAATCGCAACCTTCATACAGGCGAAATCCCGCCCGTTGATGGCGTTGTTCGTTGCGCTCAGCTGCTTTTTCTGGTCGTTCGATGCGGCAAATGCCGCCTCGCGCGTCAAGGATATTGCAGAGTTTGAAGGCATTCGCGACAACATTCTTGTCGGGTACGGGCTGGTTGTCGGCCTGAATGGCACGGGCGATTCACTGGCGAACTCACCTTTCACCGAACAAAGCCTCACCTCGATGCTGGAACGGCTCGGCGTAAACACCAGCGGGGAGACGCTGAAGACAAAGAACGTCGCGGCCGTTGTCGTGACTGCCACCCTGCCCCCCTTTCAACGCCAGGGCACCAAGATCGACATTGTTGTCAGTTCCCTCGGGGATGCCACTAATCTGATGGGCGGCACTCTTGTAGTAACTCCCCTGATGGCGGCGGACGGTGAAGTCTATGCCGTCGCGCAAGGAACGCTGACCGTTGCCGGTTTTGCCGTTGGTGGCGCAGCCGAATCCATTACGCGCGGTGTGCCGACAACCGCCCGGATCGTTAATGGCGCGATTGTCGAGCGCGAACTTGGCTTCGATCTCGCCACTCTGACCAGCCTGCGCATTTCCCTGCGCAATCCCGACCTGACGACATCCCGCCGCATTGCTGCGGCAATCAATGACTATATCGGCAAAGGCATTGCCGAACCGACCGACCCGTCAACGGTTGTCCTTAATCTTGAAGGCAGCGATCGGGCGAACATGGTTGATCTTCTCGCCGATATTGAACAGCTCCAGGTCAACCCCGATCAGACGGCCCGCGTCGTCATCGATGAACAGTCCGGCATTATCGTGATCGGAAGCGAGGTCAAGGTAGATACCGTGGCGATTGCCCAGGGTAACCTGACCGTCCGAATTACCGAAACCCCTCAGGTGTCCCAACCTGCTCCCTTCTCGGAGAATGGCGAAACCGTCGTTGTTCCGCGCACCGACATCCAGGTCGATGATGACAGCGACAAGAAACTGACCATCCTGAAAGAGGGCGTTCGCCTCCAGGACCTGGTAGACGGGCTGAACGCCCTTGGCATCGGACCACGGGACATGATTTCCATCCTTCAGGCAATCAAGGCCGCAGGCGCACTGCAGGCAGACATAGAGTTGATGTAATGACTGATATTCAAGCCGCCGCCCCCAAATTCCTGGTCGAACAGGGCGCGACCAACAGAAAAGACGCAAGCCGGGACAATGAACAGATTCGGCAAACAGCCATGGAATTCGAGGCTTTCTTTCTGAGCCAGGTGCTGAACTCCATGTCATCCGGACTGGAAACCGACAACATGTTCGGCGGCGGGGAGTCCGAGAAGATGTTCCGTGGCATGCTGAACGACGAATATTCCAAAGCCATGAGCCGCAATAACAGTATCGGGATTGCCGACGCTGTATATCGCGAAATGCTGGCCCTGCAGGAGGTGAAGTAAATGACTCAGCAAACGCCAAATAACGGACCTACGCTGATGAGCCCGGACGCCCTGACAAAGATGATCGCGCGCCTGTGCGATATATTGAAAGAGGAAAACCTCCTGCTGGAGAGCCACAAGCCTGACGGGTTCAAGGCAACGCTGGATGAAAAAACACGTCTGGTTGCCACCTATAACCAGCAGATGTCGCTGATCAAAAGCAACCCGGAGGCTTACAAGGCTTTCCCCAGAACGGATATTGACCGGTTAAAAGAGACCAGCGAGGAATTTTACGCCATTCTGGACAAGCATTTCAGGAAACTGTCGACGGCACGCACCGTGACGGAGGGGCTGGTCAGATCGGTTGCAGACGAAATCGCGAAGAAGAAAGCGCCGCCCAGTGCCTATACATCGCGCGCATCCGTCTCGGACCCCCTATCCAACAGGAATACCCGCGCCGTCAATGGCGCGATTGCGATCAATCAGGTCATCTAGTTCGGAACGTGATGTCAAACTTCGTTGTTAATGGCCAGGCCCTGCAATTCGCGATAAAAGGCGACACGACGCAGAACATAGTCACCAGGAAACTGCTTCAACACCTCGTCGGTTTCCCGATCAACCAGTCGATAGACATAACGGCCGCTGTCTTCATCCTGATCAATGGAAAAACGACCCGTGGGATAGCGCTCATCAGCGAAAAAGGCACCGATAGCTGCCTCCGCGCGCTTTATCGGATCGCCGGCAACAGCGGTCGTCGCGTCGGAATTGGAAACACTTTCATCTGCAGAGTTGTCCATATCATCACGTTCCTCACGCGCGCCGGATTTCGGCGTGGACATCATGGGGTTAAATTTTGAAAACGGGGTCACGTCCATAACGCAACTCCTCTCTTTCGCCACAAAAATCAATCCAAATAAAAGATGCGGATATCCGCGATTAATAGCCTATGGGAAAATCGTTAAAAATTTGTTAATGCGCGCGGAGAGGTGCATCGCCGGTCCGTGTCGGCGATTGAAGACAGGGATATATGGTAATAAAGTCGGGGCTTACTGTGCTCCGTACTGGATATAATCTGTCCAGATTCGCTCGATCTGGCGCAAATGCTTGCGTGTTTCCGCAATATCCGGCGCCGGATTTGAGCGGGCCAGCAAATCCGCCTGCTTTTCCTCCAAGGATGTCAGTTTTTCAACCATGCCCAGCCCCTTCTCAGAAAGGCGAATCATGGTGGCGCGACGATCCCGCTCGGATTTTTCCTGCAAAAGATACCCCATCTCGACAAGTTTCTTCAGATTGTAGGAGGCATTGGAACCCTGGTAATATCCCCGCGACATCAGCTCCCGGACATTGATTTCCTCCTCGCCGATATTTGCGAGCAGCAAAGCCTGCACGGCGTTGATATCCGTGATATCCATCATCGTAAGCTCTGTTCTCAAAACGTCCAGAAAGCGACGGTGAAGGCGCTCGATCAGCCTCGTCAGTTCATGATAATCTTCAGTCACAGTTTTTCCCCAACTTTACCGGTTACCAACGCTACTCGAAAAAATGATACCCATGGAAATTCCGAACCATTCTGACCTGACAGTATTAACGAATTGTAAAATATTGAAAATTCTTCACGAAGATAATGAGATATCGTCATAAATCCTCCGAAAACTGTCTGTTTTCCTGAATTGCATCAAATTACAGCTTTCTTCTGCGCTTCAACTTAGTAAAATGAGATGGAATCTTGCCCTTTGCGCAGTAAAACGCATGGTTTCATGGCAATAATATGTTCTTCCGGCAACTTAATTAGCGCGTACCACCGGACAATTAACCGGAATTTAATGTCAAGGTTTCATGTTAGGGCGTTAAAATTGACTTGCGCCGGTATGATTTATTGTCTGGACCGGACCCATCAGGCCTGCCTGAAGGGTCCCCGATCCGAGCGTGATGACCGGCCATGATACGGCAGAAAACGGATAGGTTATGACAGCAGACCAGGATGAAGAGCTCGCACGGTTGATTGCACTGTCGAAGGACAGCAGCAAGCGCGGCCGCCGTCAGCTATTCAGTAATATCAGTGACCTGTTTCTGCATGACAAGGAACGTCTGAGCGAACAGGAACAAGCGCTCATCATCGGTATCATGACCAAGCTCCTGAGTGAGATTGAAACGACCATCCGCCAGAATCTTGCCGAAGAACTCGCCGGCCTGGAAGATGTTCCCCATGGCCTGATCACGCTTCTTGCCAATGATGAAATTGAGGTGGCCCGGCCGATTTTGTTCAAAAGCCATCTTCTCGCCGAACCTGACCTAGTTGAAATTATTCAGAACCGCAGCAAGGAGCATCTACTGGCAATCGCAGAGCGCGATGACCTGAACGCGGTGGTAAGCGACCTTCTGATAAGCCATGGTGATGAAGATGTGATTTCGCATCTGATAGAAAATGGCGATGCCAAGATTTCCCGCAAGAGCATGGAGTATCTGGTTGAGGAATCACGCCGGATCGATCGATTTCAGGAACCACTAATTGCCCGCCATGATATCCCATCGGATCTCGCGCATAAGATGTTCTGGTGGGTATCGGCCGCCCTGCGGCGCCATATTCTGGAACATTTCGAGATTGACGAACTGGAGCTGAACGAGAAAATCGTCGCCGCCGCCAAGACGGAATACCGATTTGACATCGCCGAAAACAGCTCAAACGCGGACAAGCTGGTGGCGGAACTGGTCAAACGCAAGGAACTTAACGAAAAATTCCTAGTTCAGGCACTACGTGGACGGCAAATTCGCCTTTTCCTTATTGGTCTGGCCGAGCTTTCCGGACTGGGTTACGAGAAAATCAGCCGATTTATCTATGATCCCAATGCAGAAGCACTGATTGTTGTCCTCAAAGCCCTGGAATTCAGCCGCAGCGGATTCTCGACTATTTACCTGCTGACACGCAACATTTCCGTCAGCGCAAAAGCGCAAAATACGACAAAACCCGAAGAAGTAGAGATTATTATGAAATTTTATGATAAAGTTTCGACAAAGAATGCGCAGGTAACCTTGCGCTTCTGGCAGTTGGAACGTGATTATCTGGACGTCATTGATAAGCTCGACAACGATCTTGACGACGATGATCGGGTATATCTCTGATTCCAGGGTGGCTTATATTAGTACCAGGGGACATGTTTGTTGCATGTTATGAGTAAATGACGGAACGGGGGCAAGGAAGCGTGGTATCGCTTCATTCAGATATGAAGAAACCCGGCGGATCGGACTTTCCGGTGATGCAGGGGATCATTAGCCGTGAATTTTTCGATGCGGTGTTTGAACAGGCTCCGCCTATGTATATGGCCCGTCCTGACGGTACCGTCATCTATGCCAATCAGGGATATAAAGAACATTTCCGTCCCGGCGCTGCACAGCGGGTCGAGGACCAAATCCTTCCCACCCTGCCCCAGGATCACCTTGATATCGTCAAGCGTATTGCGGAAACGGCAGAAACAGAAACTCGCCAGCTTTCGCTCCGCTCAGGAAAAGAGACGGAGTATTTCCTTTCCCGCCACTTTCCGATTTTCGATGATGATGAGCAACTGATTGCGATCTGCGGCAGCTTCATCAATTCAACACGCCAGGTGAATGCGGAAGCCAAGCTGAAAGAAGAGAAGCGGCGGTTTCTGGATATTACCCGCGCCGCGTCCGACTGGATCTGGGAAACCGATGCGGATGGCCGCCTGACTTTTGTTTCTGACCGGGTGGTCCAGGCGGTGGGCCTGCCCCCGATGCTGCTGAAGAACAAGAAACTCTCTGACCTCGGTGTGTTTAAGCCGGAGGTGGACGGTGGCAACAAGGCCGAAGACGCCATGGAAAAACATGTTCCCTTCCGGTCTGTCCCCCTCGAAATTCAGGATACCAGCGGCGAATACAAGATTTTCAATATGTCCGGCGTGCCTGTTTTCAATGAAAAGGGCCGCTATATCGGCTACCGCGGCACAAGCGACGATATCACGGCGCGGCTTCTGGCGGAAGACGAGGCCCTGTCCTCAAAAGCGGACTTAGAGCGCGCCATTAATGAAATCACCAAAAAGAACATCCAGCTTGAAGTAACCGCGAAGAAAGCTCTGGAGTCGGCAAAGGCAAAGGATAACTTCCTCGCGAACATGAGCCATGAACTCCGCACACCTCTCAATGCCGTCATCGGTTTTGCTGAGGTTATCGGTCTGGAAACCTTTGGTCCCATCAACGATAAATACCGCGAATATGTCGGCGATATCCTGAATTCCGGCAAGCATTTACTGAGCCTGATCGAGGATATTCTTGATATCGCCCGGATCGAAAGCGATAAAATCCCGATCGAGATTGTCAGCACCCCCCTCGCCGGCATGGTGGGAGATGCCTACGTGCTGGTGCAAAATCACGCACGGGAGAAGAGCCTTGAGATAATCGGAACCCGGATTACAGAAGACATTAATCTGGCCGTTGATCCGACGAGATGTCTGCAGATCCTCGTCAATATTCTCGGCAATGCGGTCAAATTCACGCCGCGCGGCGGAACCATCGGCATCGAATATGAGATCATTGACGATACCTTCGTCGATATCACAGTATGGGATACCGGTCCCGGTATTGCCGAGGAGGATCAGGAGAAGATATTCGAAGCCTTCAAACAGGCCCATGAAGGCGTTTACAACCGCGGTACCGATGGCGTTGGACTTGGGCTGACCCTCTCTTTGAAGCTGGCGCGGCTGATGGGCGGTAATATCACGGTGAAAAGCAGCCTGTCCGATGGCAGCCGCTTTAAGATCCGCCTGCCCCTTGCGCATTGAGGTTGTTAGATCGTCCGATACAGGCGCATTGGCTCCCCGTTTTAAGCTTTCCTTAACAATAAACCACTAGGTTATTCCAAAGACATTCAATTCCTTTGGACAGCTTGGTGATGAAAACGGCCAATCGAGACAATCTAGATGAAATAAAGGTCCTTGTCGGGCTGGCCGAATCTAAAACACCGGAACAGCGGGAATTCCTGTACGAGCGCATCGGCGAGTTTCTGATCACTGACCATAAGACCTTTTCAAATTCCGAAAAGGAAATCATGGCGGACATCATCTACCGGATTACTGCCGATGTCGAAAAATCGATCCGCGCGAATTTCGCAAAAAACCTAGCGCAAAAGCGGGATATTCCCAAGGCTCTTATGATCTTTCTCGCCAATGATGAAATCGAGGTGGCACTGCCGATCCTGCGTGATTGCGGCTTGCTTGCAGAAAATGACTTGCTGGAAATCATAATGCATCGCTCGAAACAGCATCGCCTTGCTGTTGCCGCGCGCGACAATATAAGCGCGCAGGTCTGCTCCGCCCTTTGCAATCTGGACGATACCGATATAACCGTCACGGTGATACAGAACGAGACAGCGCAGATATCCATGGATCTTCTGACCCAGATTTGCATGCAATCCGAATTCATGACCGAATATCAGCGCCCGCTTCTCGAACGTCCGTTCCTGCCCAAACCTATTGCTGAAAAAATGTATCGCTGGGTCTCCATGTCGTTGCGGGAGCATATTTGCGAAAAATTCGACATTGATGCCCGTTTGCTCGAAGTTGACATCCACGACCGGGAACAAACAATCGACCGCATTTCAGACGACAGCGATCCATCCTTACGGCTGGTGGAGAAACTTCATAAATCCGGCGATCTGTCCACCCGCTTCCTCATCAAGTCTCTCAATCAGGGGGAGATCGATCTGTTTGAGTTTGCTTTCGCGAAGCTACTGGATATGGATATCGAAAAGGTCCGGTATTTTATCTATGCGGAGAATCCGGAGATTATTGCCGTCGCCTGCCGCAGCCTGAATATCGATCGGGTTATCTTCAAGTCCATTTACGACCTCACAGCCTCCATACGGGATAAAAATGCTTCCATTTTGTCCCCGGCGGTATCCGCCCCAATGGATCTGTATGACCTCCTGTCCGAGGAGGCAGCGACATCGGCCCTTCGCAATGACGATTTCACGACCGGAAAGGTCAGATACGCAGCCGCCTGCTAGACAACTGCCATTCATTTCCGTCATTGCTTGCAAATCGCATTTAACAATATACTTTTAAAGAAGAAGTATGGTCGTTCCTCTTTTCTGGAATAAAAAGTCGTGATTGATCCATTTGGCAGAACAATTGATTACCTCAGGGTATCCGTGACGGACCGGTGCGATTTCCGCTGCAAATACTGCATGTCGGAAAATATGACCTTCCTGCCGAAGAAGGACGTGCTCAGCCTGGAAGAGTTGGAAATGGTTTCGGCGGCCTTTATCCGCAAAGGCGTCCGCAAGATCCGCATCACTGGTGGCGAACCGTTGGTCCGTAAGGGCATTATGGAACTCTTCCGGAACCTCGGCCTCTATATCAAGAGCGGGGAGCTGGACGAGTTGACCCTGACCACCAACGGCAGCCAGCTCGGCAAATATGCGCATGAGCTTTACGACGCGGGCGTGCGGCGGCTCAATGTCTCACTCGATACGCTTAACCCCTATCAGTTTCAGGATATCACCCGCTGGGGCAATTTCGAAAAAGTCATGGCCAGCCTCCAGACGGCCAAAGAGGCAGGGCTCAGGATCAAGATAAATACGGTCGCGCTAAAGGGCTTTAATGAACATGAATTCAATGACTTGATAAAGTGGACCGGCGACGAGGGCATGGATATCACCTTTATCGAAACCATGCCCATGGGCCTGATCGACGGGCAGCGTTCGGATCAGTATCTGCCCCTTTCCGAGGTCAAGAAGCAGCTTGGCCAACGCTGGACATTGACGCCCTCCGCCTACCGGACCGGCGGTCCGTCGGATTATTTCGATGTGGCGGAAACCGGCGGGCGGATTGGCTTTATTACGCCCCTCACCCATAACTTCTGCGAAAGCTGTAATCGCGTGCGCCTGACTTGCACCGGGATGCTCTATATGTGTCTGGGTCAGGAAGACAAGGCAGATCTGAAAGCTACTTTACGCGGTGAAAATGGTCTGGCCGCGCTTGATACAGCGATTGACGAAGCCATCGGCCGCAAACCCAAGGGCCATGATTTTGTCATCGACCGGAATTCCGATGACAGGCCGGCGGTTCCCCGCCACATGAGTGTGACGGGCGGTTAACGACGGATGAAAATTCATTTTACGGCCAGCGAATCGGAAGATGCGCAAACGGCGAAAGAAACCCTCATTACGCGCTACGGCCATGTTCCTGCAGAAGAGGCGGATATTATCGTCGCCCTCGGTGGGGACGGATTTATGCTGGAAACCATGCATTCCTTCATGAGTTCGAGCACTCCCATCTATGGTATGAACAAGGGTACAATCGGTTTTTTGCTCAACAAATATGAGGAAAACAATCTGATCGAACGCCTGGACGCCGGTGAAATTACCGAACTTCATCCGCTCAGGATGGAAGCCGTGGATATGCATGGGCAAAAGGTAGAGGCCCTTGCCATTAACGAGGTTTCCCTGCTTCGTGAAAGTCGGCAGACGGCGAAAATACAGATATCCATCGACGGGCATGTCAAGGTTGAAGAACTCACCTGTGACGGGGTACTGGTCGCAACACCCGCCGGCAGCACCGCCTATAACTATTCCGCCCATGGCCCGATCCTGCCGGTAAATGCCGGTGTTCTGGCCCTGACGCCAATCAGCGCCTTTCGTCCCCGTCGCTGGCGTGGCGCCATCCTGCCGCGCGAGGCGCGGATAGAACTGACCGTGCGCGAGGCCGCAAAACGACCCGTCAGCGCCGTTGCCGACGCCGTAGAGGTGCGGGACGTCTCGACGGTGACAATTGAGGAGAAGCGGGATATCACAATCCGGCTGCTGTTTGATCCGGAACATAATCTGGAGAAACGCATCCTCGACGAGCAGTTCATGCTTTAGGGCTTTGAAGCTGCAGCCCGGCCGTCTGTAAAATTTTACTAATTTTTTGCTAAGATTCGGCTTAATTCGTAATTCTCTTTTAAGTTTTCATCGCTAATTTCGCTCCATGGGACAACAGCTGGAGTGCCCAGACCTGCCTGAAACATGGTTTGTCGGCTCCGGCTCCAAAGTACCGAGCAGGAGAGTTCTGATGAAGGTTATCGCAGTTGCATCACAAAAGGGTGGTTCAGGCAAAACGACGCTTGCCGGACATCTCGCCGTGCAGGCCGAAATGGCCGGACAGGGGCCAGTGGCACTTGTCGACACGGACCCGCAGGGCAGCCTGTCCGAATGGTGGAACGAACGCGAGGCGGAAACACCACTATTTGCCCGCACGACAGTTGAGCGACTGGAGGCCGATATCGGACGGATGGAGAAGATGGGCATCAAGCTGCTCTTCGTCGATACGCCGCCGGCCATCACCTCGACGATTGCGAATGTGATCAACCTCGCCGATCTGCTGATCATTCCGACCCGGCCGAGCCCGCATGACCTGCGCGCTGTCGGGGCGACAGTGGAACTGGCCGAGGGATTGAATACCTCGCTCATCTTTGTCGTCAATGGCGCGACGCCGCGTGCCCGGATCACCAGTGAGGCCGCAATTGCGTTGTCTCAGCACGGGACACTTGCGCCGGCCATTATCCATCAGCGCGTCGATTTCGCCTCCAGCATGATCGACGGTCGCACGACCATGGAGCTCAACCCCTCCTCCCGGTCCAGCGAGGAGATCAGCAAGCTCTGGTCCTATATCGAGGAACGGCTCGCGCGGTTGACATCCAACCATCCGATGCCGCCTTCGCATCACCTGAGCGCAACTCCGGCCAGCAATGGTGCGGCGTATAACTAAGTTCTGACGTCCTTTACAAGAAGAAGATTTGTCATGAAAGCAGCATTCCTAACCAGTTCATTAATTGCCTCCAAAGGCAAAGCGGAACCGGCATCCACACGGCTCGCGCCCAGCAACCTTCTCGACAAGAATGCGAACGGCAGCAAGCCTCAGGTCTCCCGTATTTATGATCGGGTGCGTGAATATGCGGAGCCGCACCATGATTCCCATGATCTGGAGGAAGCCGCCCTTAGAAATGCAGAACTTTCAGAATTTGCACGGATTGCCGAGGATGAAGATCGTCCGGAGCCAAGCCATATTGACGAAATCAACACGACCGATACGACGGAAGAAGTTGCACATGGACTTGCAGAATCGCTGGACGAGCCTGTCGTAAGCCCGCAAGTACCTGCAACACCCGTCAACTCGACGCCCGCTCGTGAGTTCTCGCCGCTTGCGGAAGAGAAAGCTAGGGAAATTGCCCAAGAAGTTGCCAAGCTCAAGAAAGACGGGCTTGGGCGCATTCGTATTTCCGTTCGCATGTCGCCAAAAGACCATCTTCAGCTCAAGCTGATTGCGGCGCATACGCAAATGTCCGCGCAATCCATATTCGAGACCGCACTGGAAGAATATGTCATCAATCACGGTTCGGAAATTCTGCCGCAATCCTGTAATTGTGTTCTGGACAAATCGTCCCTTTGAGTGGAAGTGACCGAACATGCGTGAAACAGTTGAAGAAAATAATGAAATGGAAAGCGGTCTCGATGCCGCATCACTTTCTCGAATCAAGGTGAGGCGCAGCAAAGACAGCAACTCCCCGCGCAAAGTAAAATCAGGCGATATCACCGACCGGCTTCAAGCCCTTTCGGATGAACTTGAGGCAAGCAAACCCGCTCCCACCATCGCGGAACCTGATTTCAAAAAAGAATCCGGCGAACCCGTGCCGGTCGCAGCAAAAGGCAAACCAAAGCCTGCCGCAAGACCAGTGAAGAAGCCCCTACGGGCCAAGAAAGCGATCGATCCCGAAACGCAGACTGTCTCCGCCGTACCGCCGCGCCGCTCCAACTGGGCACGCCCGGCGGCGAAACCGGGATGGCAGAAAAAGACTGTCGCGCCGGACATCCTCTCCTACTGGCTGGAAATCAGGGGCGGGAAACGGTATCCCACATGGCAGGATCTGGATACGGCAAAAATCGGCAAATTCTGGCCGAATTGCACCCTGGTTCACTGTGACCGTGCCGCTGGTCGGCTGCAGCTCGAAAATGGCTTCGCCAGTGAACTTAGGCAAGTGACCCGGGATGAAAGTCATCAGCCCGTGACGTCGCCCGGCATTGACTTTTCACCGATGGTAGTTGACTGGGTTCTCAGCCTCGCTCGGGACGTTGCCAATTCAGGTAAACCCACGCATGGAACGGAATATTTCCCCTCCACCTTCGACGAGATTCCACTCCGCGTGATTGCCCTGCCGCTCAGCGAGAACCAGATCGATATCGATCATGTCCTGTGCTATGTGCAAAAATTGGACTAAGTCAGGAACTTAAGTCGCCCATTCCCGGAGAGTTGCTTTCTGCGGCTCCTTGAACCCGACCAGATAGCGACCGTCCTGCGCGAATATCGGCCGTTTCATAAGGGTTGGGGCGGCGAGTAACTGCTTCGCCGGATTAACTCCCTCCAACTCGGCCTTCGCTGCATCGTCCAGCTGGCGGTACGTGGTTCCACGCTTGTTGATCAGGGTGTCGCGGTCGATGGCGTCAATCCAGCGCACGAGTTCCTCCTTCGGCAGACCATCGGCACGCAGATCAAGGAACTGATGCTCAATCCCCTCATCCTTCAGCCACTTG
Organism: uncultured Sneathiella sp.; assembly: GCF_963973085.1. Lineage (GTDB taxonomy): Bacteria > Pseudomonadota > Alphaproteobacteria > Sneathiellales > Sneathiellaceae > Sneathiella. Next base: position 694,748 of record NZ_CAXAXA010000002.1, on the reverse strand, counting down.
ATCGCCTTTTTGCAGGTATCGCAGTTCTTGATTCCGTAAATTTTCATCAGTTGTACCTCGTTAACCGGGTGTTGGACATTTCCCGCCTTTTAGCGTGCGGGGAGAACGGACGGCAACCCCTCGTATGAGATTGACGGAAAATCGCGAAATATCAATCACAGCCCAACCTTTTCCCGCGTCACTGAGGAAAGGGAGTTAGAAATGGGCATTTTCAGCAGGCGATCCGCAACCGGCAGCTCCGATGCTAACGACAAGGGAACTACAGGGCTTGGAGCAACGATCCTCAAAGCCTCTCTTGCCGATGCGAATCTGCTGGTAATGACCGCAGCGGAACGCGGCATCCCGCTAGACGAGGATGTGACGCGCGCCATCTTCGATACCGAAGAGGCCCTGAACAAAAACATGATAACACCGGCCATCACCAATGAATTCTGGCAGGCCTATGAGAGCCTGTCCCATTCACTCAGTCCAATTACCGTATCCAGTATTCGCGCTACCCGCGACCTTCGGCAACTGCAATCCGGGATATGGGGATATGTGCAAGGTAGGATACATGTTCCCTTTTCCAGAAAATGCGCGTTCCGCTATCAACAGCTGTCGATGGTAACGCTGCTTTCCTTGATCACCTTGCAGGTCTTCTGGGCCATCGGCAATACCCTTGTTGCCGATATCCGGAACCAGTCAAACCGCATTATTGTATTAAAAACGCAGCTCTACAACGCCGAAAGCACTTCACAGCAAGCATCAACAGACGATTTGCCGCAAAGAGCGACAACAGGGACAGAAACCGATGAAACCGCTACCCGCTTAAACAATATTACCTCAGTAAACACTTCTGCCGTTCCCTCTGACACACAGCAATTGAATCGCCAGATTGACGAATATATTTCATGGCGGGAAGCCGAGTTTATCGAGCTCAGGAACTGGAATCATCAGTGGGGCACCGTTCTTTTCTTTACCACGCAAACATGGGAAAAACCCGATTATTCAGATCTCACAGCTGAAGAAAAAATTCACGTCCATTATGTATCCGCGCAATATGTCCTTTACGCCATATCCGCCTATTTCCTGCCGATCCTGTATGGCTTGCTGGGCGCCTCTTTCTATGTACTAAGGCAACTTCCAAAGGATATCGAGGGGCTGACATTCTCAATGAATTCGCATATCGATTACAGCCTCAGGATTACACAGGGGCCGCTCGCCGGCATTATGGCGAGTTTTTTCTTCACGACTACACCGGCAACCCTTCACACCCTGTCGACGCATTCCTCGGCCATCGCCACAATCAAGATCGGTTCCTCCAGCTTGAGCGATTTCAGCCCCCTCGCCATAGCTTTCCTCGCCGGCTACAGTGTTGAACTGATTTTCTATGTCATTGACAAAATAATCTCCGCCGTCACCACGCGTGCCTCAACCTCAAGCACCAAATTTGTACCTCAGACTCAGACAAAAACTGCCGTACCTGCAAAACAAGACACGAAGCCGGAGACGTGACGGTGGATAGCCGGGCCATAGATTCGCCGTGTCGCGTCTGAAAACCGGAAGGCCCTTTGCGATCCGCCGGAAAGCCGGCGTCGGAAAGCCCGAGAAGCACCCTCAACCTGCATAAAATTCATGCAGATAAAACGATGGTGTCCTCAATTTGCCGGAACACTAAAAAATTAACGTAATCTTAAGACTATTGGGCTGATGATAAAACTGTCCAAGGTTGATCGAAGCTGTTTTTGCCATTTCCACCCCCTCCCCTCGACGGCAAAAATGGCTTCGGTTACCCCTATTTCCTAAACCAGAAGTCAGACAGGCGCGATATCGCCTTTTTCCTGTACGGCATAGAAATCAAGCGCGAAATCCGCGAGACGTCCGTTTTCAATGGCATCGCGCATCGCCGCCATGAGCTCCTGATAATAATGCAGGTTATGCCATGTCAGAAGCATGGAACCCAGCATCTCCTTGGCCTTGAACAGGTGATGGAGATAACCCCGGGAGTAGTTTCGGCAGGCGGGGCAGCCACATCGCTCATCCAATGGGCGCGGATCCTCCGCATGGCGGGCGTTGCGGATATTCACGGTACCGAAGCGGGTAAAGGCCTGTGCATTGCGCCCCGAGCGGGTCGGTAGCACACAGTCAAACATATCGATACCCCGCATGACCCCGCCGACCAGATCATCAGGCTTGCCAACCCCCATGAGGTAACGTGGTTTGTCCTGCGGCAAAGCCGGTGTGGTAAATTCCAGCGTTCGAAACATTTCCGCCTGTCCTTCGCCCACCGCAAGACCGCCGACTGCATAGCCTTCAAAGCCAATGCCAGTGAGGGCCGCGACGGACTCTAGCCGCAAATCTTCATAGGTTGATCCCTGGACAATTCCGAACAGGCCATATCCGTCCCGCGTCTCATAAGCCTCTCGGGACCGCGCCGCCCAGCGCATAGACCGGCGCATGGAGCTTGCCGCCACCTCCTCCGTCGCCGGATAGGGCGTGCATTCATCGAACGCCATGGTGATAGTGGCATCGAGGTCATTCTGGATCTGCATCGAGCGTTCCGGTGTCAGTTCGAACCGCTTGCCGTCGATATGGGACTTGAAGATCACCCCGTTCTCGTCGATCTTGCGTAGCTCGTTCAGCGACATTACCTGAAAGCCACCACTGTCGGTCAGGATCGGCCGCTCCCAGTTCATAAACTTGTGCAATCCACCAAGTTTCTTCACCCGTTCCGATCCCGGCCGCAACATCAGATGATAGGTGTTGCCGAGCAGGATATCCGCCCCCGTTTCCCGCACCGCCTCGGGCGTCATGCCTTTCACCGTCGCGGCGGTGCCGACGGGCATGAAAGCGGGCGTGCGAATGTCGCCATGGGCGGTTTTGAGCGTCCCGCGCCGCGCCGCGCCGTCGGTCGCCGAGATACTGAATTCAAATGGAGCTGTCATGGCTTCGGGTATAGCAGCGAACAGTCGCCATAGGAATAGAAGCGATATTTTTCCGCTATCGCATGGGTATAGGCGGCCTTCATCTTCTCCAGACCTGAAAAGGCAGAGACCAGCATGAAAAGCGTCGATTTCGGCAGATGAAAATTCGTAATCAGCAGATCGACCGCCTTAAATTTATATCCCGGTGTGATGAAGATATCCGTCTCGCCGTTGAAAGGATGGATTTTACCCGACGCATCCGCCGCGCTTTCCAGTAGACGCAAACTGGTGGTGCCGACACAGACAATCCGTCCGCCCTGCACCCGGGTCTCGTTTATCGCATCGGCCGTTGCCTGCGTCAGGATACCGACTTCCGCATGCATGCGGTGATCCTTGGTGTCTGCAACCTTGACCGGCAGAAAGGTTCCCGCCCCGACATGGAGGGTGGTCGTCACCATTCCGATGCCCCGCGACCGGAACTGCTCCAACAGGTCTTCGGTGAAATGCAGGCCTGCTGTTGGCGCCGCCACCGCGCCCTCGTCTTTCGCGAAGATAGTCTGGTAATCGCGGCGGTCCTGTTCATCGACGGCACGCAGGCTGCTGATATAGGGTGGCAGCGGTATCTCCCCGTATGTCATCAGCTTTTCCATAAGCTCCGGGCCGGAGGCGGAGAAGGACAGCGCAACCTCCCCGCCGTCGAATTTTTCCGTAACCAATGCTGTAAAATCATCGGAGAAGCGTATGATATCACTCGGCTTTAACTTTTTCGCTGGCTTCGCAAACGCATGCCAGCTGTCCGCCGAGACATTCTTGTGAAGCGTCACCTCGATCTTTGCGCTCCGCCGCATGCCGCGCAATCGGGCTGGAATGACTTTCGTGTCATTGAAGACAAGCAAGTCCCCTTCACGCAACAGGCCCGGCAAGTCGGCGACCGTATAGTCACCAAGTTGTTCGCCGACAAGGAGAAGCTTCGCCGCCTCCCGTGGAACCGCGGGGCGATCGGCGATCAATTCCGGCGGCAGGGTGAAATCGAATGCGTCAACTTTCATAATCTAAAACGCAAACGAACGACTTGGGGATCCAAGCCGTTCGCGCCCAAAAATATGTAAAATGCTAGTCGACGTCTGCGGCAACCTTAAGGCTGACGATCTTGTCCGGATCCGTGACGGAGCCATTATTCATCGCGCTGCCCTTCTTGATGGTATGCACATGCTCCATGCCATCAACAACCTGTCCCCAGATCGAATACTGGCTGTCGAGATGCGGGGAGCGTTCGAACATGATGAAGAACTGGCTGTCAGCGCTATCCGGATGACCGGCGCGGGCCATGGAGCAGGTCCCTTCCAGATGCGGCTCCCCTGAGAATTCTGCTGTCAGGTTCTTGCCCGACCCTCCGGTTCCTGTCCCCTGAGGGCAGCCCGTCTGGGCCATAAAGCCATCGATCACCCGGTGGAAAACAATGCCGTCATAAAAGCCTTCACGCGCCAGTTCCTTGATCCGGGCGACATGATTTGGCGCAAGATCCGGGCGCATTTCAATCGTGACGCGACCGTCTTTGAGTTCCAGGTAGAGGGTGTTTTCTAAATCACGGGACATAAATCGCTCCTGTCGGGTCCGGATCCTGCCCGGACATTAAGTGTTAGTCAGTCGTGTTGTTCTTAATAAGCTTCACACGCTCGGTAATTTTCTCCGCCGTCGTCGCCGACACGAACTTCGTAATATCGCCGTTCAGCAACGCAATTTCTTTCACCAGGCTGGAGGCTATAAACTGATGCTGGTCGGACGCCATCAAAAAAACGGTCTCTATTTCCGCATTCAGCCGCCGGTTCATGCCAACCATCTGGAATTCATATTCAAAGTCGGATACAGCGCGTAATCCGCGAATGATGATGGCAGCGCCCACCTGCTCGGCAAAATGCATGAGCAGGTTATTGAACGGTTTCACCTCGAAATTGGTACCGGGGAATTCCTCGGTCATTTTCGCAACCATCTCCACCCGCTCTTCAACCGTGAACAGGGGGTTCTTGCCCGGATTCATGGCGACACCGATTACCAGCGTATCAACAAGCTTGGAGGCCCGCCGGATAATGTCATAATGCCCAACCGTGATCGGATCAAATGTTCCCGGATAAAGCCCTACGCGATTCTTCACCATGAATAGTCCCTTTCTTCTCTCGCTACTTCTATATGTTAGCTTGATAAATTAGACTTGCCGTCTTAGCCGTTTTCGCCGTCTCCGGCAAGTTCGTCGCCTTCCGCGTCCTCATCATCGGATTTTTCCTCAGCGAGCGCCGTGACGGAGACAACCTGTTCATCTTTCGCGGTTTTGAACAGGGTCACACCCTGCGTATTCCGCCCGGCAATCCGGATATCCGTCACCGGCGTCCGGATCAGTTTGCCACCATTGGTGACCAGCATGATCTGCTCATCATCCGTGATCGGGAAGGTCGCGATCACCTCACCATTGCGGCTGGAGGTTTCAATATTGATAATCCCCTGACCGCCGCGATTGGTGACCCGATATTCATAGGCATTTGTCCGCTTGCCATAGCCGTTGACGGTAATCGCCAGCAGGACTTCCTCCTGTTCGTTCAGCTCGTCATACAGCTCCGGCGTGATGCCCTCTGCATATTCCGTGACGGTTCCGTTATCATCGACGGACCGGCGGGTTTTCAAATAAGCATCCCGCATCTCTGTATCGACTTCCACATGGTTGAGGATCGACATACCGATAACGCTATCGCCCTTGCCAAGCTTCATGCCGCGGACACCGCTGGAATCCCGTCCCTTGAACAGTCGAACATCCGTCGCGCGGAAGCGGATGCATTTGCCGCCCTTCGCGACCAGCAGCACATCGGATTCCTCCGTGCAAATCTTCACACCAATCAGCTGGTCATCATCATCCAGCTTCATGGCGATCTTGCCGTTCGATTTCACATTGGAGAAGTCGCTCAGCAGGTTCCGCCGGACGTTCCCCTTTGCAGTGGAGAACATCACTTCCAGCTCGGACCAGGTCTCCTCTTCCTCCGGAAGTGGCATCAGGGTGTAGATCACTTCGCCTTCCTCCAGCGGCAGGAGATTGATCATTGCCTTGCCCAGACTTTGCGGCGAACCAACTGGCAGGCGGTAAACCTTCAATTTGTAAACCCGACCGAAGGACGAGAAGAACAGAACCGGCGTATGGGTGTTCACAACGAAGACCTGCGTTACGAAATCCTCATCGCGGGTCTGCATCCCGGCCCGGCCCTTGCCTCCGCGTCGCTGCGGCTTGTAGGTGGAGAGCGGCACCCGCTTGATATAGCCTTTATGGCTGACCGTCAGAACCATATCCTCGCGCTGGATCAGGTCCTCGATGTCATGCTCAAACTCGCTTTCCTCGATCTGGGTGCGCCGCGGAACCGCGTATTTTTCCTTCATTTCAAGCAGTTCATCACGGATGATGCCAATCAGGCGCGGGCGGCTCGACAGGATATCGAGATAATCGAGAATTTTTGCGCCCAGATCCTTAAGCTCATCGCCGATTTCATTCTGTCCGAGCGCCGTCAGCCGTTGCAGACGCAGATCGAGAATGGCACGGGCCTGGGCTTCTGACAGGCGATAGGAGCCATCTTCATTGATCGTATATTCCGGATCGTCAACGAGCCGGATCAGGGCCTCGACAGAGCTTGCGGGCCAGTCTTTGCCCATCAGTTCGGCGCGTGCCGTCGCAGGGTCAGGGGCCGCGCGGATCAGCTTGATCACCTCGTCGATATTGGCAACTGCAATCGCCAGGCCGATCAAGACATGGGCCCGTTCCCGCGCCTTGCCGAGCAGGAATTTCGTCCGGCGGGAGATGACTTCCTCGCGGAAATCAAGGAAGGCCTCCAAAAGTTCCCGCACATTGAGAAGTTCCGGCTTGCCACGATTGAGCGCTAGCATGTTCACACCGAAAGATGTCTGCAGGGAGGTAAAGCGGAACAGCTGGTTCAGCACCACTTCCGGCATGGCATCGCGCTTGATCTCGATCACGACACGAACGCCATGACGATCTGATTCATCGCGGAGATCGCCGATCCCCTCGACCTTCTTCGCTCGTACAAGGTCGGCAATCTGCTCAACCAGCCGCGCCTTGTTCACCTGATAAGGGACTTCCGTCACGATCAGGGCCTGACGGTCTTTACGGATTTCCTCGATATCGACCTTCGCCCGCATAATCACCGAGCCGCGCCCTGTCGTCAGGCCGCTGATGGACCCGCTGCGGCCAAGAATGGTGCCGCCCGTCGGAAAATCCGGTCCCGGAATAAAATCGACCAGCTCTTCCACCGACATTTCCGGTTTTTCGAGCAGCGCCAAGGCACCGTCAACCACTTCACCAAGGTTATGCGGCGGGATATTCGTCGCCATGCCGACGGCAATACCGCCTGCGCCATTGACGAGAAGGTTGGGATAGCGCGCCGGCAGGACCGAGGGTTCCCGCTCGCTGTCATCATAGTTATTGACGAAATCAACGGTTTCTTTGTCGATATCATCGATCAGGCTTTCGGCGGCCTTCTGCAGGCGGGCTTCTGTGTATCGCATGGCGGCCGCCTTGTCGCCATCCATGGAGCCAAAGTTCCCCTGCCCTTCCACGAGTTTCAGACTCATGGAGAAATCCTGCGCAAGACGGACCATGGCATCGTAAATCGCACTGTCGCCATGGGGATGGTAACGACCCATCACGTCACCGACCACACGGGCGGATTTGCGAAACGCCTTGTCCGACGTATAGCCGTTTTCATACATGGCATAGATAATACGGCGATGAACCGGCTTGAGGCCGTCGCGGGCATCGGGAAGCGCCCGCGAGACAATCACGCTCATGGCATAGTCGAGGTACGACTTGCGCATTTCGTCTTCAATAGTGATCGGAACGATATGATCGTCAGAGGGCGGTATGGTTACATCATTCAAGGCAGAATTCCTGAAGAAACTTGGGTATGCCGGATATCATTCCGGCATATAAAAAAAGATAAACTCCCCTTCCGATGGCGGCCATCGGAAGGGTTGCCTTGTTCTACAGGATATCAGGGGGGCGTGCAACCTTTAGCGGGCCGGAAAACGCCCCTTTTAGCGGGAAAATAGCGGCCTAGAGAGCAGCACTGTCCAGGGCCTGATGGACGCGAGAAATTGGGGCTGCAACGGCAGCGGAATTCCGGATGCGGTTCGTGACCATCCGACCGTGTAATCCGGTGATAATCCGGCTGCCGGTTTTCTCAAAAAGGAATGGGAACACCGCATGCACCAGGGCGCAAAAGCCCGCGACCAGAAGCCAGAACGCAAATGTGCCCGACATTTCCATATGCTCGACATAGCTCTCATTCACGGAGGCGGGATGATCAGTAAATAGATTTGTAATTGTCATTGGCTTTCTCCGTTTTCTTCCAGTTACGCTTTATGCCTTACTCTTGAAAAACATATTACCGGAATTATCGGAAATATTTATCCTTTCTTGACGTATTTGAGCAAAAATGTGAAACATATGTTTCATTATTAAAAAATATACGGACTGAAATTTCATGGACAACATTGATCTCAAAATTTTGGCCCAGCTCCAACAGGACAGCTCAATCGCTGTCGCCGATCTCGCCGCTGAGGTCGGCTGTTCCCGCACGGCCTGCTGGCGGCGGATCAAGTCACTGGAGGAAACCGGCGTCATCCGCGCACAGGTCAGCCTGCTTGATCGCAAAAAACTCGATCTACCGGTTACCGTCTTTGTCGCCATAAAGACCAGCCGCCATGACGTGGAGTGGCTAAAAAAATTTGCCGAAACCGTCGATAACTTCCCGGAAATAATGGAGTTTTACCGGATGAGCGGGGACATCGATTATCTGCTGAAAGTCGTGGTGCCGGATGTTGCCGCCTATGACCGCTTCTATCACCGCCTGATCCAGCGGATTGATCTTTCCGATGTCAGCTCGAATTTCGCGATGGAGGAGATAAAATTCACCACCGCCCTGCCGCTTCAGGGGGGTTAGCGCGCAATCCGCGGACGCCCGAAGGCCACGACCTGCATCAGGCTCTCTACGAAGACTTCCTGCCCGGCGATATGGGCGACATTATCATGGCGTTCAAACCGCGTGCGCACATCCCCGGCACCTGCCTCCAAGGCCTGCTGCCGGGCATCCGCAGTCAATAATTTCTCTGCCTCAAGGACCGCTTCCGCCAAAGTCCGAAAATCCAGCGGATCTCCCATATGGAAAAGCCGGAAGCCATCATTCTCGGTCGGGGAAATACTGGCGCTTACCGTCAGGCGGACTTGCCCCACCACCGCGCCGACCGCGTTCGCCACCCCGGCGAAATCAGGGATAACGGCTGTCGTACCGAGCTTCTTCGCGACCTCCGGGTAATAAAGATGCGCTGATGCGCCGAGCCCGATTACCGGCAAGCGCAAGGCAATGTCCATATTCACATAGGGATGATGATCCGATAACGTTGCGGCCTTCAGTAGCATCTCGGCATTCCGGCCCGGCAGCGGGTCTTTTGCCAGCGCGGCCTCCAGCAGCGTCTCACTCGATCTCCTGACCACCGTCTCCATGATCAGATGGGCGAGATCCGGCGCGGAGGCGGCAATCGCATGCCCCCGGACATCGCGGTTTCGCGTAAATAATATCGCCGCTTTTTCCGCAGCGTCCCTGTCCCAGGTGTTGTGAAGGCCTAGGATATGCGCCGCATCGGACGGCGTCAGCCCGGAGATCATCACAAGACCGGACGATACCAATCGCTCTAACGCGTTATGCTGGCGGCGGCGCAGGAGAAGTTTTTCAAGCGGTTGCGGCCTCTCCCGCAGGGCCTCAAGAAGCTGCCGCTCCATCTCACTGAGTGTTTCCAGATGCGCACTTTTTCGCCCGACTGCAAGCGCGAACCGGCCGTAACTTTCCTGTTGCCGGTCTCGTCCCAACTGCGAATCCAGCGTTCCATGCACAAGCTCCGGATAATCTGTCGCCAGCAGGCTGACCGGCACCAGGCGCCGCGGTCCTAGCGCTAGTTCCAGCTCCATGCCGGTCTTGACGGCAGAAACCTCGCTATCCCCGCCAAGGCCGACAGTGTATATCGCGACGGCTTCCACCATCGTCCGCCATCCGCCGACCGTTGCGCCGTCGGGATCAAGGCGCGGACTGCCGTCTTTGAGAATGGCGACATCCGTCGTCGTGCCGCCAATATCGGAAACGATGGCGTTTTGCTCGCCGCTAAGGTAAGCGGCCCCGACAAGGCTGGCCGCCGGTCCGGATAATATCGTCTCAATCGGCTTGATCTTGGCCACCTCCGCCGCGATCAGTGCGCCATCCCCCTGCACCACCATCAACGGCGCCATGATACCCATCTCCTTAAAGAGAACCTCACTGGAGGAAATCAGGTGGTGGATCAAATTGATCAGCCGCGTGTTGAGGACGGAGGTCAGCGCCCGGCGCGGACCGTCAAGCTTGCTCGACAGCTCATGACTGCAGGTCACGCTGTTGGCGGAATGCTCGAGAATAATGTCCCGTGCCCGCAGTTCATGCTCCGGGTTTCGGATGGCAAACAGTCCGGCTATGGCAAAGGTCGATACAGACCCTCCAAGCGCGTCCAACTCCGCCGCCAGCTTGTCTTCTGCCAGCGGACACAGCGCCTCCCCCTGGCCGTTATGGCCACCGTCCAGAAAAATAACGGGATCACCCTTCAGCGCGTCGCGCAATCCGTTTCGGTTGAGCGCGTCATCATCGAAGCCGATCAACACCAGACAGATACGCCCGCCCTGCCCCTCCACCAGCGCATTGGTCGCCAATGTGGTGGAGAGGGAAACAAGCCCGATATCCGCCGGTTGCGCCTTCGCGTCCTCTATTACGCGCGAAACGGACTTGCCGATACCGATGGAAAAATCCTGCCGCGTCGTCAGGGATTTGGCGCTGGCGATGATCCCGTCGTCCTCATCCAGAAGCACCGCGTCGGTATAGGTTCCGCCGGTATCAATGCCGAGCAAAAGCGCCATGTTCCCCTTTTCCGTTTATGCAGGCTGCGGGAAGGTCAGAATCTCGACCTTGTTGCCGTCCGGGTCCGTGAAGAAGGCCCCGAAATAGGTAGTGAGTGCCGCCGGGCGCATTCCCGGCTCCCCGGCATCCGCGCCGCCATTGTTAAGAGCCGCGTCGTAACAGGCGGTTACCAGTTCCTCACTTCGGGCACGAAGGGCAATGTGACAGCCGGTATCGGCGGCGACCGGTGTCATATCCGGGCGTACATTTATCCAGAATTCCGGGAATTTCTTGCCATAGCCGATGGCCGTGGGACGGTCCGCAATCCGTGTCATGCCAAGCAGTCCGAGAACAACGTCATAGAACGCCCCGCTTCGCTTCAGGTCCTTCACCGCAACGGAAATATGGTCTATCGCCATGTTCGCCTCCCCCTGTTCTCCGGGTTCTCCCCCATCCCATAAAAAAGGCCGCCCGCGACGGACAGCCTTCTTTCACATCGTTCCTCTCATGCAGCGATCAGAACGGGATGTCATCATCAAAATCACCGCCCATGCCGCTACCGGCCGGACCGCCATAGCTGCGGTCGTTACCGCCGGAAGCTCCGCCGCCGCCATATTCACCCCCCCCGCCTTGTCCGCTGCCATAGCTGCCACCGCCACCCTGGCCACCAGCGCTATCAAGCATGGTTAGTGTCGAATTGAAGCCCTGCAAAACAATTTCGGTCGAATATTTGGTGATGCCGTCCTGTTCATACTGGCGGGTCTGAATCTGGCCTTCGAGATAGATTTTCGAGCCCTTCTTGAGATATTGCTCGGCAATCTTGCACAGCCCCTCGCTGAAAATCACAACGCGGTGCCATTCCGTGCGCTCCTTGCGTTCGCCGCTATCCCGGTCGCGCCAGGATTCGCTCGTCGCCACGCGCAGGTTGCAGACCGGTTTGCCGTTATTCATATAGCGAACTTCAGGGTCCGCACCCAGGTTACCAACAAGAATGACTTTATTAACGCTGCCCGCCATAGTGTTTTCCGCTTTCGATTCTGTATTGCCCTAAAAATTTCTGGCCAGACAATAACGTGCAAAGCCGCCTCTGGCCAGAGGAATTCCGTGCTTTTGTGAACCGTGAACAAAATGAAAACATAATTTATCATTATGGGTGGTAATTTGACCCGTTACCTTATAAATTCCGGCTCAGATTCAAGCTTACGTCAGGTATATTATCCGAATGCAGAAAATTCTCAGCATCCGCGGCGCCCGCGAACATAACTTGCAAAACGTCAATATCGACATCCCCCGCGACGAACTGGTGGTGATCACCGGGCTGTCCGGATCGGGCAAGTCGTCCCTCGCCTTCGATACCATCTATGCAGAGGGGCAGCGCCGCTATGTCGAGAGCCTGTCGGCCTATGCGCGGCAGTTCCTGGAAATGATGCAAAAACCGGATGTCGACCATATCGACGGCCTCAGTCCGGCCATCTCGATCGAACAGAAGACAACATCGAAAAACCCCCGCTCGACGGTCGGCACGGTCACGGAGATATACGACTATCTGCGCCTGCTCTATGCCCGTATTGGCGTGCCCTATTCCCCGGCGACGGGTCTGCCGATCACCAGCCAGACGGTGAGCCAGATGGTCGATCAGGTCCTGGCTATGGGCGAGGGCAAACGGCTTTACCTTCTGGCCCCCATCGTGCGCGGCCGAAAGGGCGAGTACCGCAAGGAATTTCTCGATTTACGCAAGCGCGGCTTCCAGCGGGTCAAGATCGATGGCGAGATTTACGATATCGAAGAGACTCCGGAACTCGACAAGCAAATCAAGCATCATATCGATGTGGTCGTTGACCGGGTTGTGTTGAATGCGGATATCCAGGGTCGGCTCGCTGATTCGATTGAAACAGCGCTTGATCTTGCCGACGGCCTCTTTGCCGTCGAGGATGCGGACAGCAAGGAGCGAACGATGTTCTCCTCCAAGTTCGCCTGCCCGGTTTCCGGCTTCACGATTGAGGAGATCGAACCGCGCATCTTCTCCTTCAACAACCCCTATGGCGCCTGTACGGCATGCGGTGGCTTGGGCACGGAAATGTATTTCGATCCCGACCAGATCGTGCCCGACGTCACGCTCACCTTGCGCGAAGGGGCCATTGCCCCCTGGTCCCGCTCCCAGACGCCGGCGCCCTATTACATGCAGACACTGGAAGCGCTCGCCAAACATTACGGTTTTACCACCACGGAGCCGTGGGAAGAAATTAGCGAAGAAGCGCAGAAGGCAATTCTCTTTGGCACCGGAGAGACAAAAATCCAGATTACCTTCGATGACGGGCTTCGCACCTACAAGACAAACAAGCCGTTTGAAGGCGTGATCCCGAATATCGAGCGGCGCTGGCGCGAGACCGATAGCAGCTGGGTGCGGGAGGATCTGGAGAAATACCAGGACAAGACCAACTGTTCCAAATGTGGCGGGCACCGGCTGAAAGAAGAAAGCCTCGCCATCCGGATTAACAACCTGCATATCGGCGAAGTGGTTAGCAAATCCATCCTCGACGCCCGCAAATGGTTCGAGGAACTTTCCGGCGTCCTGTCAGAAAAAAACAACTCGATTGCCGAACGGGTACTGAAAGAAATAAACGAACGGCTTGGCTTTCTCGTCGATGTCGGGCTCGAATACCTTACGCTGTCGCGCGGCTCAGGGACACTTTCCGGCGGCGAGAGCCAGCGTATCCGGCTGGCCAGCCAGATCGGCTCCGGCCTGACCGGCGTGCTCTATGTGCTTGACGAACCCTCCATCGGGTTGCATCAGCGCGACAATGCCCGGCTGCTGAAAACCCTCATCAACCTGCGCGATCAAGGCAATTCCGTCATCGTCGTCGAGCATGATGAGGAAGCAATTATGACCGCTGATCATGTGGTCGATATGGGCCCGCGCGCCGGTCGTCATGGCGGCCGCCTGATTGCGCAAGGCACCCCTGAAGATATCATGAAGGCGCCTGAAAGCATTACCGGCAAATATCTGTCCGGAGAGATGGAAGTGCCTTTGCCTAAGCAGCGTCGTCGTATTCAGGAATCCCGCCAGATCCATATCATTGGCGCACGGCATAACAACTTGAAACGCGTGAATGTCAGCATTCCGCTCGGCACTTTTACCTGCGTGACCGGGGTTTCCGGCGGCGGCAAGTCATCGCTGATTATCGAGACGCTGTACAAGGCCATCGCCAAGAAGCTCAACAACAACCGCAACCACCCCGGCCCGCATGACCGGATCGAGGGGATCGAGTGGCTCGACAAGATTGTCGATATTGACCAGTCCCCTATCGGGCGGACGCCGCGTTCAAACCCGGCGACCTATACCGGAGCCTTTACGCCGATCCGCGAATGGTTTGCGGGCCTGCCCGAAGCCAAGGCGCGCGGCTATAAGTCCGGGCGGTTTTCTTTCAATGTGAAGGGCGGGCGTTGCGAGGCCTGCAAGGGCGACGGGGTGATCAAGATCGAGATGCATTTCCTGCCGGATGTCTATGTACAATGCGATGTCTGCAAGGGCGATCGTTACAACCGCGAGACGCTGGAGATCAAGTTCAAGGACAAGTCGATCTCGGACGTGCTCAACATGACCGTAGATGATGCGGCGATCTTCTTCAAGGCCGTGCCGAACGTCCGCGAAAAATTCGAGACTTTGCAGCAGGTCGGCCTTGGCTATATTCACGTCGGCCAGCAGGCGACGACGCTTTCGGGCGGCGAAGCCCAGCGCGTCAAGCTCGCGAAGGAACTGTCCCGCCGGGCGACGGGCCGCACGCTCTATATCCTCGACGAGCCGACCACCGGCCTGCATTTCGAGGATGTACGGAAATTGATGGAAGTGCTGCAGGCGCTTGTCGATGCCGGGAACAGCATCCTCGTGATCGAGCATAATCTTGAGGTTATCAAAACCGCCGACTGGGTGATCGATATGGGTCCCGATGGCGGTGACGCCGGTGGTTATCTGGTGGCGGAAGGCACTCCAGAAGATGTCGCCAAGGTGGCGGAAAGCTATACGGGGCAGTATCTCAAGGATATCCTCGCCAAGCGCCCCGCCGTCAAGCAGGCGGAAGCTAGGGCGAAAAAGCCAAAGAAGACGAAAGCCGCGTGATCCCATGACCGCAGAACAGAAACCGGTTCATATCGTTGGTGGTGGCCTCGCCGGGAGCGAGGCAAGCTGGCAGGTCGCATCAAAGGGTATTCCGGTCATCCTCCATGAAATGCGCCCGGTGCGCGGCACCGACGCGCATCTCACCGACGGGCTGGCGGAACTCGTTTGCTCTAACTCCTTCCGTTCGGACGATGCGGAGAATAACGCCGTCGGCCTTTTGCATCGGGAAATGCGGGATATGGGGTCGCTCATCATGGAGAGCGCCGATATCAACCGGGTCCCGGCGGGCGGCGCGCTTGCCGTCGACCGGGACGGTTTCTCCGCCTATATTCAGGAAAAAATCGAGGCGCATCCCCTGATCACCATCGCACGGGAGGAAATCACCGACCTGCCGCCCGCAGACTGGGGACAGGTGATTATCGCAACCGGGCCCCTCACCTCCGGCGCGCTGGCCGAAAAGGTCCATGCCGCGACCGGGGCCGATGCTCTCGCCTTTTTCGATGCGATTGCCCCCATCGTCTATAAGGACAGTATCGATTTCGATATCGCCTGGTTCCAGTCGCGCTATGACAAGGGCGACGGATCGGATTACATCAACTGCCCGATGACCGAGACAGAGTACCGCGATTTTATTCAAGCGCTCAATGAGGGCGGCAAGACAGAATTCAAGGAATGGGAGAAGAATACCCCCTATTTCGATGGCTGCCTACCGATTGAGGTCATGGCGGAGCGCGGGCCGGAAACGCTGCGCTTTGGACCGATGAAACCGGTCGGCCTTACCAATCCTAATTCTGACGAGAAACCCTACGCCGTCGTCCAGCTGCGACAGGATAACAAGCTCGGCACGCTCTACAACATGGTCGGTTTCCAGACCAAGCTCACCTATGGCGAGCAGAAGCGTATTTTCCAGACCATCCCGGGGCTTGAGAAGGCGGAGTTTGCCCGCCTTGGCGGTCTGCACCGCAATACCTTCATCAACAGCCCGGAAGTCCTCGACGGGCTGCTCCGACTCAAAAATCACCCACATATCCGCTTTGCCGGGCAGATCACCGGCGTCGAGGGCTATGTCGAAAGCACGGCCATCGGCCTGATCGCAGGGCGGCTGGCGGCGGCAGACATTTCCGGCGAGCAATTCATCCTGCCTCCCGTCACGACCGCCATGGGCGCTATCCTCAGCCATATCACCGGGGGCGCAGATGCCAAAACCTTCCAGCCTATGAATGTCAACTTCGGCCTGTTTCCGCCGCCGGAAGGCAAAATTCGCAAGAAAGACCGCAAACAGGCCTATACGGGACGCGCGGCAAAGGATTTTTCGGACTGGATATCCCAATCCGCCGCCGCTGAATAAAGCCCGCATCCGGATCCCGGATCCCGGGGCCCTTCCCGTCATGCAATTCGCTCTTTTTAGTAACCTTTTGTATAGAATATCCTTCTATACTCACGGACTGGAAATTATTGCTGTTGTCAACAAGTCTAAGTCGGCAGTCAAATTAGCACCAGGTACTAAAACCGGATCAAGGTATGAGTAACTTGCAGGCAGATCAGATGGAAACCCGAAATGCGGTAGCGGATTCAGCAGACGAAAAGCGCGATCCGAGTGTTTTCTTTGCCTTTGATCACAAGATATTCAAGGTCGCGGGCAGCTATTTCCGCCTGACCCATGACACACGGGAGCCCTGCTATTACGTCAATCTCGGTGAGATGAAGGGGGCGATCCCGACGAAAACCCTGTGTGGCGAGTTTGGTATCGAGAAAGACAGCTCCGACGCGCAGCTACTATCAACGATTGGCAGCGCACTCAAGTTCGTCAATGAAATCCGTCCCAATGATTCCATTCCCCGGGAACTTCTCGATGGCTCTGCCTCCTGGTCGATCAGTGACTCCCACAAGGAAATCGCTCGCGGTCGTATTACGGTGCAGCTCGTCTCCTGGATGAGCGGGGACGAGGAAATCGTTCTCAATATCGAGGAGCTGGAGTCAATCTCCAACGATCCGGCAACCAAGGAAAATGTCCAACAAGCCTTTCGTGAAATCGCCGAAAAGCTTGGAATCAAGCGCGAAGACGTCGTCGCCAAAATTGATGACATCATCCGCGAACTCGCTTATATCGAGGCTCTGCGAGACTATTATGCAGGCATCAAGAAGATCAGCACTAACCTTCAGCGGCTTGCCTCACTCTATCGACGGGACCGCTCGACATCCGAGGAACTGAACCGGATGCAAATCCTGATCGATCCGGTCATCAAGAAATTTGACCGGACGTTTGCAGAGATTGACGGGCAGACCTGTGAAGTTATGGTCATCCTGAAAAACTTCCAGCCAACAGTCGATACCGTAAGGCGAACCCGCGATGACCTGCATCAGCGCTTCATGGTCTGGCGGGACATGGTCAATAATTGGGATGGCGTGATTATCGAGGAAGGCCCGGAAGTCGAACGTCTATTGAAGCTGACCTATCAGTTTCTTGCCCGGAATTTCATGCAGTCGCAGACCTGGCGCCTGGGCGGCATGTAACCCGCAGCACCGTTACCGGCCAAGCGACAACACAACAATTTTCCGAACCGCTCCGACATCCATTTTCCGATGCGCAGGATCATAGCCCGCTGCATGAAGCCGGGCGAGATAAAGCGATGTCAGCGACGCGAGCCGAAACGCCGGCTTTTCAGACTTTGGCCGGTTTGCAATAAGTCTGTTCGCTGTCTCCTGTTCATGCCTCGCTTTTGCAGTCAATTCCTCGACGATCCTGAAGAACGCCGGCCGGTTCTCCGAGCTGAAAAGGCTGTCCGCTGTGAGACCTTGCGCCCGGATCATCTCGTCGGGAACGCGCAAAATATCCTGCGCCACATGATAGGGAATGGCCCGGATAATGCCGGTAAGGGCATAAGCTTTGCCAACGGCGCGCGCCGCGTCCTCCCCATCTTTTTCCGTACCCCCTGAAATCCGGAAAACGAGACTGTTGAGAAGGCCGCCCGTCTGATCCGCATAGTCGAGTAACTCCCCGGTTGTCTCGAAAGGTAGCGGATCAAGATCCAGTGCCCGGACATCAATCATCCGAAGTAGCATTACCGGATCGAGATTATATGCCGGAATGATCTCGGCCAATGCTTCAGCAACTGGATGGACAGGCGGTTTCCCCTGATCTGCGATCGCGTTTACGGCATCCCGCCACCATTGCAGCCGGATATCGCCCAGGAGTGGCTCCGACACGGTTTCGCGAACACGGGCAATTTCCGCATGGAAAGCTAGCAGCGTGAAGATCCCTTGCCGGGCAGACGGAGGCGCATAAAGCGTAGCCAGCCAACGGTCGTAATCATACCGCTTTACTTCGCCGGATAAATAGCTGTTCTGGTCCGTTTCGCTCAGAGATGTCGTCATCTTTTAAATAGAATCATTATAAAAAACTGGAAGACTGCTTAAATTGGTATATATCTGTAGGGACAACATATAGCGAGTTCTTTCCCCTGTCAGGGGCTTGAATTTTCACCGCATAATGAACAACGATTTGACCACTAAAAACGGTAAGAGGATAATCATGGCTTTTGAACTTCCCCCCCTTCCTTATGCAAAAGACGCTCTGGCACCGCATATTTCCGCAAACACTTTGGATTTTCATTACGGGAAACATCACAACGCCTATGTGACAAACCTGAATAACCTGCTGGCTGACGGTGATTCCCGCTCGCTTGAGGAGATCATGAAGGACACGGCCGGAGATTCTTCCAAGGCCGGTGTCTTCAACAACGCCGCCCAGGTCTGGAACCATACCTTCTACTGGCATTCAATGAAGCCTGGTGGAGGCGGCAAGCCATCCGGCGCAATCGCCGCAAAAATCGATGAAGATTTCGGCTCCTACGATAAATTTGTCGAAGAGTTTAAAACCGCCGGGGCTACCCAGTTCGGCAGCGGCTGGGCCTGGCTGGTCCTCAATGGCGGCAAGTTGAAGGTCACGAAAACGCCGAATGCGGAATGCCCGCTAACGGGTGGCGCAACGCCGCTCCTGACCATGGATGTCTGGGAGCATGCCTACTATCTCGATTATCAGAATGCCCGTCCAAAATATATCGAAACATTTCTGGACAGCCTGGTGAACTGGGATTTCGCGAACGAAAACCTCGCCAAGGCATAAACGACAGCTTCTCGAAACAAAGGCGCTTCCCGCAGGAAGCGCCTTTTTTCTTGGGCCGCCGCTAAAACAGGTTCTGCGCCGACACCATCGCATACAGCATCGGGATCGATAGCAATGTGTTGGTTCTGGAGAACAGCATCGCGGTTCGCGCCGAGGCGGCCTTTGTGCCCGCATCCGCCTCGACAATCCCGAGGGCCTTCTTCTGGTTGGGCCAGATCACGAACCAGACATTGAACCACATGATAATGCCAAGCCACATGCCGATCCCGATGGCAACGCTCTTATCGACCGCAAAACCATCCGCCGCGCCGAGAGTAAGCGCATCAACCAGATACCCGTTCATCCACGCCAACAGCAACCCAGTCACGATTGTCGCCATCGCTGCCCAGCGGAACCACCACAATGCGGCCGGCGCAATCACCTTGCCGATCGCCGGTTTCTGCTCATCGGGAATGTTCGGCATGTTCGGGATCTGCACAAAGTTGAAATAATACAGCAGCCCTACCCACATCACGCCGCTCAAGACATGCAGCCAGCGCATGATGAAGGCGCCATAGGCATGTCCACCCATATCGAATCCGCCACCTGTCACCGCACTGACAATCGCCGCCATGATGATGGTTAGAACAACACCCGCGATAACCGTGTTTCTGAGGCTTGATAATATTGCCGCCATAATCTTGTCCCCTTCCCAAAGATACTAACTGAAAGGAATCATAAGACCGGCACGCGGCAAATGTAAAGTCTCTAATATATAAGGATGGTTAAACTGCGATCAGCGCGGCAGCGACCCGACGGCGTTCCAGAAGCAGGACATTATAGGTCCGGACGGCGGCGCCCGTTCCCATGGCGTCAATGACGATCCCCTTTTCCCGCAAGGACGTGCGGATATCATCCTCAATAAAGGCCATGGATGTGCCGCATCCGATCAGCAATATTTCGATATCCTCGCTTGCCGCCAAGAGGTCCGACAGGCTCTCCAGCGTAAGCTGGTCAATATCCCTTATCGGCCAGGGCCGGGTTTCCTCCGGCATGACGAGGACCGAGCCGTCGTAACGCACACCGCTCACGCGGAAGCCTTCATCCCCATAACTGTTGATGAGTTGCTGCCCTTCCTTCGGAAGGCCGGAAATATCCTGCATGCCGTCTCCTCAAGCGGACGTTAATGTGTCAGCTTTTTTCTTCGGCGTTATCATCGGTTCTTTCGGCGCCCTGAAATCCGTCCTCTTCCTCTTTCTGATGAGTAAGACCGATATGCAGGAGAACCGGTGCGGCGACAAAAATGGACGAATAGGTCCCGACGACGACACCGAAGATCATGGCTGTCGCAAAGCCACGAATGACCTCTCCCCCGAATATGTAGAGCGCGACAAGGGCGAGTAAAGTTGTCAACGAGGTCATCGTCGTCCGCGTCAATGTCTCGTTGATCGAGAGATTGATGAGATCTTCCACCGTCAGCTTCTTGTAGCGCCGGAAATTCTCGCGAATCCGGTCATAGACGACCACCGTATCATTGATGGAATAGCCGACAATCGTCAAAATCGCCGCAACGGAGGCAAGGTTGAACTCAATCCCCGTGACCGAAAACATGCCGATGGTCAGCACAACGTCATGCACCAGCGCAACCACGGCCCCCACAGAGTAATGCCATTCAAAGCGGAGCCAGATATACACCAGCATCGCCAAAACCGCGACGATCACTGCTTCCGTCGCCGCTATCACCAGTTCCTCGGACACCGTCGGGCCGACAAACTCAACCCGGCGATAGGAAATGCTGTCCCCGTAATCCGAGGCAAGCTGCTGCTTGATGACATTCACTGCCTCCTCCTGCGCAGAGGCGTCCCCTTCCTGCCGTTGTACCCTAATCAGGATATCCGTCTCGCTGCCGAAGGTCTGCAGGGCAATCTGACCGAGGTCGAGGCCACCGAGAGAGGAACGCATGTCGCCAAGATCCGGCGGTGTCTCCGTGCCGATCTCGATCAGGATGCCGCCCTCGAAGTCGATTCCCTTGTTGAGGCCGACAGAGAAGAACATGATCGCCGATCCCAAGATCAGCAATCCGGAGAGAACAAAGGCCAGCATCCTGAATTTCAGGAAAGGGATATTGGTATTATCCGGGACCAGCTTGAGTTTATACATGTTTCCGGTACCCCTAAATCTCAAGTGTCTTCGGGCGCTTGCGCTGCATCCAGAAGGATATCAGCATGCGCGAGAGCATGATCGCCGTAAACATGGAACCTATAATCCCGATCAGCAGCGTCACCGCAAAACCCTTGACCGGACCGGAGCCCATGACGAAAAGAATGACGGCGGCGATGCCGGTCGTCACATTCGCGTCGATAATTGTCGTAAAGGCGCGGGCAAAACCGGATTCCACCGCGTTCAGGGGCGATTTTCCGACCCGGACTTCTTCACGGATACGCTCGAAAATCAGGACATTCGCATCCACGGCCATACCGATCGTGAGCACAATACCGGCGATACCGGGAAGGGTTAGCGTCGCGCCGAGAACCGAGAGAACCGCCATGATCAGGAAGATATTCATGGCCAGCGCCACATTAGCGATTAGTCCGAACAGGCCGTAACTGGCAATCATGAAGACCGCAACCGCAATGATGCCAATAATTCCGGCAACCTTTCCGGCAGCTATGCTGTCGGCACCAAGATCCGGCCCGACGGAGCGCTCTTCGAGGATATCCAGCGGCGCCGGCAAGGCGCCCGCCCGCAAGAGCAGCGCGAGGTCCTGGGCGCCGGCCACATCAAAGCCGCCACTGATGACAGCAGAACCGCCCAGAATAGGCTCGTTGATCCGCGGCGCGCTGACCACCTTGTCATCGAGGACAATCGCAAAGGGTTTCCCGACATTATCGCTGGTCGCGCGACCGAACTGTTTCGCGCCCAGCCCGTCAAAGCGGATGGAGACAACCGGCTGACCATCCTGGAAGGTGGCTTGCGCATCCTCAAGATTCTCGCCGGACACCATGACCCGGCTTTTGATGATATAGTTCCGCCCGTTTTCCTCAAGCGCCGGCAGCCGCTTGGACCCCGGCGGAACCCGTCCCACCGCGCCTACATCCGCTGTCAGGTCAACCAGATGGAATGTCAACTGCGCCGTCTCGCCCAGCAGCCGCTTGATCCGGTCCGGATCGTCAACACCGGGAAGCTGCACCAGAATTCGGTCCGTTCCCTGCCGCTGGATCGTCGGCTCGTTGACGCCGGTCTCGTCCACACGGCGGCGGACAATCTCTATCGATTGCTCCACGGCGGCCACGAGGCGTTGAAGAACGGCCTGCTCGCTCGGGGTCAGGGTCACGCGCCCACCGTCTTCCACCTCGATCACTACGTCGCGCTGCCCATTCGCCATGATGTTGGAAAGGCTGGAAAGCCGCTCACGTGCCTTCTCCTCCTCCGCCGGATCGCGTAAAGTGAAGGAGACCGCTGTCCCGTCATGACCAAGGTCACGATATCCGACGTTATCGCCCTCCTGACGCAGGCTGTCACGCACGCCGTCCACCAGGCTATCCATCATCTTGGTCTTCACGGCGCCAGCATCGACCTGTAGCAGGAGATGAGAGCCGCCTTGG
This sequence comes from uncultured Sneathiella sp., assembly GCF_963973085.1. Lineage (GTDB taxonomy): Bacteria > Pseudomonadota > Alphaproteobacteria > Sneathiellales > Sneathiellaceae > Sneathiella. Next base: position 672,054 of record NZ_CAXAXA010000002.1, on the reverse strand, counting down.
AGGTCAAGACCAAGGTTAAGCTGCTTCGTCGGCATCCAGCCGGGAAGTCCGCTCAAGGCGGACTTGCTGACGAAATTAGGGAGTGTGTAGATTATCCCGAAGGCGCAAACGATCACGACAACGATAATCTTCCACATCGGGAAGCGGTTCATAAGGCAGGGCCGTTATTTTTTGAAAAACTTGGAGACCGGGTTGCCGCCCTCGGGCTTGTCCCCTTCTGTCTTTGTCTCTTCCGCAGGGGATGCCGCAACGGGCTCACCCTTGGCCTTGACATCGGTCAGGGTCGATTTCACCACATCGATACGGACATCCGGCGCAACCTCGATCTGGACAACGCCATCATCGCGAACTTTCGTTACCTTGCCCATGATACCACCGGCGGTCACGACATTGTCGCCACGGCGCACGGCATCAATCATTGCACGATGCTGCTTGGCGCGTTTCTGTTGCGGGCGAATAAGAAGAAAGTAAAACACGACGCCGATCAACACCAGCGGCAGAAGTTGGGTTAGTCCTTGGTCCATTGTAATCGGTCCTTTGGTACAAATCGTGACGAAGAGGCCGCGAACCGGCGCCGCCTCCGTGAATTTCCTGAACGACTTTTATATTGTTCCTGCCCCGCAATGCAAGCCGCAATCCTGATTCTGCGAACAAATGAAGGCCCATCCCTGTATCTGACTTTACCGGACGCTTGAACATTCCGCCGTATGGTGGCATTTATGTTGCCTGTCCCGTAAACTGGGGTGTGCCCCGTCAGATTTCAATTGGTGAAAATGAGTAACGAACAAATTCTCGCGCAGCTACAACGCATTGCCGACAGCCTTGAGCGCATGACACCGCCGGAAAAGGCGACCTCCGATATCAATAGCGGCGATGCGTTTGTCTGGGAAGCCGAGAGCAACTGGCTTCGCCCGATCCCGAAGGTCAACCATGTCGATATGTCCATCCTGCACGGGATCGACCGCGTGCGGGACATCCTCTATGAGAATACCCTCCGCTTTGCCAAGGGCTTACCGGCCAACAACGCGCTTTTGTGGGGCGCTCGCGGTATGGGGAAAAGCTCCCTTGTGAAGGCCTGTCATGCTCAGGTAAACAGCGACATGGACTCTCCGCTGGTGCTGATCGAAATTCATCGGGAAGATATCCCGTCCCTGCCGATCCTGATGCAGCAATTGCAGACAACAGAACGCCGCTGCATTATTTTCTGTGACGATCTCTCCTTCGACAGTGACGATTCCACCTATAAATCGCTCAAGACCGTGCTTGATGGCGGGCTGGAAGGACGTCCGGACAATGTCCTTTTCTACGCCACCTCCAACCGCCGCCACATGATGCGCCGGGACATGATCGAGAATGAACGCTCCACCGCCATCATGCCGTCCGAAGCGATTGAGGAAAAAGTGTCCCTCTCAGACCGGTTCGGGCTCTGGCTCGGCTTCCATAGCTGCTCGCAGGATGAATATCTGGAGATGATTCGCCGTTATCTCAAGCATTTCAACATCCCCCTCAGCGAAGAGGAATTCGTTCCCGAAGCCATTGAATGGACACGGACCCGCGGGTCCCGCTCGGGCCGCGTCGCCTGGCAATATATCCAGGATGTTGCGGGACGTACAGGCACGGCCATTAGCTGAACGATAACTTTGGTAATATTAAAGGAGACGTCTTTTGGAACCGGATTTCTGGCACGACAAATGGACAAAAAATGAAATCGGCTTCCACCAAAGCAAGCCCAACGCGCTGCTGGAGCGCCATTTCGACAAGCTCTCGCTGACCGAGGGACAGCGTGTCTTCCTGCCGCTCTGTGGCAAGACTCTGGATATCGGATGGCTGTTATCTCAAGGTTTCCGGGTTGCCGGCTCGGAACTGAGCGAGGCGGCGATCACCCAGCTCTTTGACGATCTGGGATTGACGCCCGATATTTATGACGTCGGCCCGCTCCAACATTTTCACGCGAAAAATATCGATATTTTCGTTGGCGATATTTTCGACCTTACCGCCGATATGCTCGGCCGTATCGACGGCATTTATGACCGCGCTGCCCTCGTCGCCCTGCCGGCCGATATGCGTGGCCCTTACACGCAGCATCTTGCCCGCATCACAGGCACCGCACCGCAGCTTCTGCTCTGCTTCGAATATGACCAGACGCTGATGAGCGGTCCGCCTTTCTCCATAGAGGGACTGGAAGTCACCCGGCATTATCAGGAATGTTATGATATAACCCTGCTGGAACGCTCTGAGTTGCAAGGCGGATTTAAAGACCGGATACCGGCAGAGGAGACCGCCTGGCTGCTTGAGGCGAGGTGATCGACGCACCGTTATTACCTCCGGGGTAATTGTCTTCGCTACGGCAACAGATAGACTTACGGTATTCACGAACGAGCGGAGAAAAAACATGTCCCAGAATGACCTGACCGCCTATATCCACGAAAGAATGCCGCTGACGGCGACGCTTGGAATCAAATGCGCGAAAATGACGCCGGAGGAAATCGTCCTTACCCTTGACTGGTCCGAAACTCTTTGCACCGGGTCCGGTATCCTGCATGGCGGAGCGATCATGGCGCTCGCCGATTCAGCGGGCGGCGCGGCGGCCTTTGCCAATTTGCCAGAGGGGGCAAGCGGAACCTCAACAATTGAATCGAAAACCAATTTCCTGGGCGCCGTGCGCGAAGGAACCGTCACCGCAACGGCAAAGCCGCTTCATGTCGGTGGATCGACCATCGTGATCGAGACGGAAATACGGAATAAGGCTGGAAAACTTGTCGGCAAGGTCACCCAGACGCAGACGGTCCTGCGGCCCCGTCCCTAGTCCAGCAGCGCGACCGGGTTGATCGCACGGCCTTTTTTACGGATTTCGAAATGCAACTGGCTTTCGGTTACGCTACCCGATGATCCGGCATAGGCAATGACGTCGCCCTTCTTGACCGCATCGCCCTTGGCGACAACGGCGCGATCCGTATGGCCATAGGCGGTTACATAGCCGTCGGCATGGGAAATCAGTAGCAAGTTGCCGAACGACCGCATTTCATTGCCGACATAGGACACAACGCCGTTCTCCGCCGCGCGGATCGGTGTTCCCTCTTTCACGGCGATATTCAGCCCGTCATTATGGAATCCCGTTTTCTTCTTGCCGAAGCCGGAAATAATCTGCCCCTTAACCGGCCAGCTGAACGACTTGCCGCTCCGTTTCGGCGGCGTCTTGATGGAATATTGCCGTTTCGGAACCGGCGGAATATCGAGCTTTGCGACCTGATAACCGGCTTCGGTCTCAGCAGCCTTCGGCGCGGGCGCAGCGGCATCTGGTGCTGATTTCACGACGGCCGGAACGGTCTCCGATTTCGGCACATCAACGACTTCCGGCAGCGAATTGATCACCACTGTCTTTACTGCCTGTGGCGCGGCGGGGGTTTCGGGGGTGATCCATTGGGTCGAGGAGGCGGACGCGATCCGTACTTCGCCCTGGTTCTTGATCGGAATTTGCAGCTTCGTCCCCGGTATCAGGGTGTAGGGCGCCGTCAGAAAATTGAAATGGGCAACCTCCGCCGTTTCCAGGTCATAGACCCGGGAAATGGCGTAAAGCGTCTCGCCTGGACGCACAGAGTGATTGCGAAACGCCGGAATTTTCAGCTGCTGCCCCGGATAGATCCGGAAAGGCTTCTGCATATTGTTCATCGCAATGACAGCCTGTACCGGCACATTGTTCTGCTCTGCCAGGCCAGAGAGCGTATCGCCCCTGTTCACGGTGATATGCTGATATGAAAGCTCCTGATAATAGGGCGAGAAATCGGCGGGCATAGCAACCTTGGTGACCATCGGCTCCGGGCGCGGCACATTGATGACCTTGGCGTTCCGAACCCGCGGTAAATAGTCGTCATAAAGGCAGCCCGCCAGTATCGGCAGTAACAGGCATACGCAGGTAACGCGACTGAATAAGGATACATACCTCGCCATAATAGGGCCAATATTAAGCATAAACGGCCGCGAATCACAACAAAATTTACCACATACAACATATAGTGCTAAATTAAGATTATTCAGCAACCCCTTGAACCATGGGCACGAATCGAACCGGCAACAGAACCTCTTCCGAGACATTGCCATCTTCATCCTTGGTTACCCGCAGGATATGCTGATCGGCGGAATCCTTGCCCACCGGCAGGATCATGATCCCGTCATTTCCAAGCTGGTCAAGAAGGGCCTGTGGCACCTCTTCGGCCGCGGCGGTCACGATGATCCGATCAAAGGGTGCCTGTTCCGGCCAGCCCTTGTAACCATCGCCGAGCCGGGTGGTGATATTGGTGATTTTAAGTTCTTCGAAGGCGGCTTCGGCCTGCTCCAGCAGGTTGCGATACCGTTCAATCGAATAAACACGGCGGGAAAGCCGCGCCAGGATCGCGGCTTGATACCCGGACCCGGTCCCGATTTCCAGCACCTTGCGCCGTTTATCCAGCTTCAGGAGCTGAGTCATATAGGCGACCACATAGGGCTGACTGATTGTCTGCCCGCTGGTAATGGGAAGGGCGATATTCTCATAGGCGCGGTCACGGAACGTCTTCGGCACGAACGCGTCCCGGGGCACTCGCTCCACTGCCGACAGAACGTCGGTATTACTGATCCCCTGCCGGCGAAGCTCCATAATCAGGCGGATTTTCTGGGCCGGGTTATCAATCACGCAAAAACACTCTTTATCTTCTCCGCCAGCGCGACCTTGGTCAGGTTGAGCTTGAGCGGGGTGATGGAGACCCGACCATTGGCAACGGACCATAAATCCGTTCCCTTGGGCGGATCACCGAAGGAAGGCCGATAGCCGAGCCAGAAATATTCGCGCCCGCGGGCATCGACCCGGTTATCAATGGAAAGGTTGGACAGATCGCGCTTGCCCTGCTCGGTTACATCGATGCTCTTGACCTGCACTTTCGGTACCGCCGGGAAGTTCAGGTTTATCAGGACATCCGGGCCCCAATCGAAATCCAGCAGTTTGCGGATGATGTCCGGTGCGAGTGCCTCTGCCGTATCCCAATGAAATGTATCCCCGTCAGGCGCAACGCATTGGCTCAGCGCGATGGACCGTACGCCAAGCAGCGCGCCTTCACTCGCCGCCGCAACCGTACCGGAATAAAGCACATCCTCACCGAGGTTGCCGCCCCGGTTAACCCCCGACAGGATCAGATCGGGCCGCTCGTCCTTGAACAGGTAGTTCATCGCCATCATGACGCAATCGGTGGGCGTCCCCTCGACCGCATATTCCTTGTCGCCATGTTTCGTGATGCGGATCGGATCATGCAACGTCAGGGAGCGAGAAGCCCCGCTTTGCTCTTTTTCCGGGGCCGCCACGTAGATATCATCGGAAAGTTCCGCCGCGATGCGCCTGAGCGTTTCCATCCCGGGCGCATTGAACCCGTCATCATTGGTCAGTAGAATTCGCAAAATACTCTTCCTTTTATTCTTCTTTTTCTGCCCGGATCTCCGTCACGCCGCCCATATAGGGCACCAGGATATCCGGGATTTTAATAGACCCGTCGGCCTGCTGGTAATTCTCCATCACCGCAATCAGCGTCCGCCCGACAGCAAGCCCGGAACCGTTCAGGGTATGGACGAACTGCGTCCCCTTCTCACCCTCCGGCCGATAGCGCCCTTTCATCCGGCGCGCCTGAAAATCGCCGCAGTTAGAACAGCTTGAAATCTCGCGGTAGCTGTCCTGCCCCGGCAACCAGACTTCGATATCATAGGTCTTGCGCGCGCCGAAACCCGTATCGCCGCTACAAAGTACAACGACGCGATAAGGCAGTTCCAGCCGCTTGAGAATATCCTCGGCGCAGGCGGTCATCCGCTCATGTTCTTTGGCGGATTGCTCCGGCGTGGTGATGGAGACCATTTCGACCTTCGCGAACTGATGCTGGCGCAGCATACCCGCCGTATCCTTGCCCGCCGAGCCCGCCTCAGACCGGAAGCAGAGCGTATGGGCAGTGAAGCGCTTCGGCAGGTCATCTTCGCTCAGGATACTGTCACGCACAAGATTGGTGAGCGGCACCTCGGCGGTCGGGATCATGTAGTGCCCCTCCCCCGTTTTGTACAGATCCTCCTCGAATTTGGGGAGCTGTCCGGTACCGAACAGGCTGTCGCCGCGCACCATCACGGGCGGGGAGACTTCAAGATAGCCTTTTTCCAGCGTATGCACATCGATCATAAAGGCCGCAAGGGCGCGCTCCAGCCGGGCAATCTGGCCGCTGGTGACAACAAAGCGCGAACCGGAAATTTTCGCCGCCGTCTCGAAATCCATCAATCCCAGAGCTTCGCCAAGCTCGTAGTGCTCTTTCGGCTTGAAATCAAAGGTCGGGATGTCTCCAACGCGGCGAAGCTCGACATTTTCGTCCTCACTCGCGCCATCCGGCACGTCATCGGCAAGGATATTGGGAAGCACGGAGAGTGCCGTGTCCAATTCATCTTGCAAGTCACGCTCGCGCGCTTCCAGTTCCTGCGCCGTCCCTTTAAGGTCTGCCACTTCGCGGATCAGCGCATCGGCATCACCGCCGGACGCCTTCGCCTTGCCGATTTCCTTCGCGGCTGCATTCCGCCGCGCTTGCAGTTCTTGAAGTTCTGTCTGAACTTCACGCCGCGCTTTATCCAGTCCCAGCAACCTGTCCGATTGCGGCGGCAGGCCGCGTCGGGCCATGGCGGCATCAAAAGCTTCCGGGTTTTCCCTGATCCATTTTAAATCGAGCATAGATACGTCATTTCGGTTTTCTGAAGGATGGATGCCTTGTGTATAAGGGCGCGGCCGCCCGCCGTCCAGAGGGGTTTGCGCAGACCGGCAAAATTATCCGGAATTTGTTGTGACAGACCCACAGGACCGACGGGAAATTACAGGTCGTCGTCCTCTTCCGCCTCGCGTGCCTCACGCTTCTTCTCAACCATGCGCACACTGACAATGGAGATCCCGTAAAGCACAATAATTGGAATGGCGAGGGTGATCTGGCTAAGCGGGTCCGGCGGCGTCAGGATCGCCGCGGCGATAAAGGCAAAGACGATTGAATATTTGAATTTCGCTTTCAGCCCGGCCGAAGAGACGATCCCCACCCGCCCGAGCAGCGTCAGCAGGACCGGAAGCTGGAAACACAAGCCGAAGGCAAAGATCAGCTTCATCGACAGGCTGAGATACTCACTCACCCGGGTTTCAGACTGGATCGGCAGCGACATGGGTTCCGCCGGGGTCGGCAGATAGCCACCAAGGCTCGGAAATTCCTTGATCAATGCGGCAAAGGCGCGGGCATAGAGCGTCGCCTCCCCGCTGCTTTCGAAGCTGAGGAGGAATTTCCACGCCAGTGGCATGACAATCTCATAGGCAAGCGCCCCGCCCATAAAGAACAGGATGGGCGTTACGATAAGAAACGGCAGAAAGGCCGATTTTTCATTCTTGTAGAGGCCCGGCGCCACGAATATCCAGATTTGCGACGCGACAATGGGAAAAGACACGAACATTGCCGTAAAGAACGCAATCTTGATATAGGTGAAGAACGCCTCATGCAGCCCAGTGAAGATCATGCGCCGGTTTTCCACATCATCGCCCATCGCCTCAACCAGCGGGCGGACAAGGAAGGCAAACAGGTCTTCCGATACAAGGTAGCAAAGGATAAAGGCAATCAGGAGTGCGAGAACCGAGTAAACCAGCCGGTTGCGAAACTCGATCAGATGCTCCATCAGGGGAGCTTTGCCCTCTTCCATATCGGTTTCACTCACGATGCTTTGGTTTCCGGCTTGGGTTCTGGCTTGGTTTCAGAAGGTTTTTCCGTCGCCGTATCGGCGCTGGCAGGGGCCGGTTTCTGGGCCGGGGGCTCTGCTTTTTCCGGCGCCACCGCCGCTGTATCGCTTTTTGCCGGCGGCGCGGAATAGTTGTTGGCGCTGTCGCGCGGGTCTTTAATCTGCGGTTTTATATCGTTGAACAGCCCGTCTTTCGACCCGGTCGGATCGACGGCGTCCTCAACCTGCTTCTTGATATTGAAGCTCGTGTCCTTCTTCAGGTCCTTGGTGATTTCATCAATTTCCGTCTCGCGGGCGAGATCGTTGATGCCGGACTGAAACTCCCGTGCCATGCCACGGGCCTTGCGGATATATTTGGTGACGGTCGAAATAGCACGCGGCAAATCCTTCGGGCCGATCACGAGAACCGCGATCACCAGCACAAACACCATTTCCGACCAGCCAATATCAAACATGGCTTTTCACTTCATCCGACTTGAAGGGTTTCACGTAATTGACCGTCGGGCATTCAGCCCTGAGCAGCCTTGTCCTTTTTCTCCACCTTATCGTCATTGCTGGTGGACTCCAGGACTTCGGTTTTCTCGCCTTCGGCGGTTTCCGGCTTGTCTTCTTCGCCCATGCCTTTTTTGAAGTTCTTGATGCCCTTCGCCAGATCACCGGCGACACGGGGCAGCTTGCCTGCTCCAAAAATGATGAGCACGATGACAAGGATCAGTATAATTTGCCACGGACCAATACTCATGTTTTAAGCTCCCGTTCTCGTATCGAGAATATCATAAATTTATTTGCCGCCCGCCTTGCCCGTTCATCGCCCCATTTAGGGACAATTCCGAAAGAACAATGCGAAACGTTCTTCGCTTTATATAAAGGTCTATAGGGGTTTATACGACAATTAATTGACGTTTGATACGGGTTTATCAACGATTTTGGCATTTCCGGCCGATGGAAAAACAAAAACTCCGCTCATATTGAGGCTGATAGAGCAGTTTTCCCCGACGTTCGGCTGATAGGCAGAGGCCACGCGCGCCGTCGCCCGGTATCCGCTGTCAAACTCGATATCGACCAGGCTATAGGCCCCGAGAGTGCGCGACAACACGACTTTACCACCGGGTTTTGCGGAATCAGTCTCCTGCAGGAAGCGGATTGCTTCGGGTCGGACAAGAACCTCGCTGATCGCCGCCGCGTTCACACCGTCCGGCACCGGTATCCGGCCAAGGTCGGAGATAAGCTCTCCCGCCTCTGAGCGCACCGGCAGGCGGTTCACATCGCCGAGAAAAGACGCCACGAATTCATTCACCGGATGGTTATAGAGGTCCGCGGCGCTTCCTTTCTGCACAATACGGCCCTGCTGCATCAGGACAATCTCGTCCGCCATTCGCATGGCTTCCTCGGGATCATGGGTCACCATCAGCACGGTTGTTCCCATTTCCTTGAGCAGCGCCAGCGTCTCATCCCGCACCCGGTTACGCAGCACCACATCCAGCCCGGAGAAAGGTTCATCCATCAGCATGATCCGGGGATTGGGTGCCAGCGCCCGCGCCAGCGCGACCCTCTGCTGCTCCCCGCCGGACAGCATATGGGGGTATTTCCTTGCGGAGCTGGCAAGTCCGACAGTTTCCAGCATGGCTCGCGCCCGTTTTCGCCGCACATCCTGCGATTGGTTCGACAGGCCAAACGCAACATTATCTTCCACCGTCAGATGCGGAAACAGGGCGTAATCCTGAAACATCAGCCCGACACGGCGGTCTTCCGGCCCAACGAAAACGGCATCGTTCGCCATCACCTCGCCCTGGATGCTGATGTCCCCGGAAAACGGCACCTCCAGACCGGCGGCAAGGCGCAATGTCGTGGATTTACCGCAACCAGACGGCCCGAGCAGGCAGACCACCTTGCCCGCAGCCACTTCCAGATGCTCAATATTGACCGAGTTCACGCCATCATAGCGATGACGGACATTTCTGAAGACGAGATTACTCATAACACAGGACGATCCGCTTGATTTTTCTGGCCCGGACGGGAGCGGGCGATTGCCCGGCTGAGAATGATGACCGGCAGAATGCCGACGATGACAATGGCAAGGGACGGCCCCGCCGCATCGGTCAGCCGCTCGTCACTCGCCATTTCATAGGCCTGGATCGCCAGTGTGTTAAAGCCGAACGGCCGGAGTACCAGTGTTGCCGGAAGTTCCTTCATAACATCGACAAAGACCAGCAGCAGCGCCGTCATCAGGCTACCGGAAATAATGGGAATATGCACGCGGGTCAGCTTGCCAAGACCGGTCACGCCGAGTGTTCGCGCCGCGCGGTCCATATTGGGCGTAATTGTGTCCGCCCCCGCCTCCACCGTATTCAGCGAGATGGCGAGAAACCGGACGATATAGGCGAACAACAACGCCGTCATTGTCCCGCTCAGCAACAATCCCGTGGAAATGCCGACCGTCTCCCGCATCCAGTGATCGATCGTGTTGTCGATAAAGCCGAAGGGCAGCAATATTCCAACGGCCAGCACCGGCCCCGGCACCGCATAGCCCATGGATGCGATTCGCAAGGCGCCCTGCTCCGTCCGCGAAGGGGCACCCCGCTCCCTGCGAAGGCCATAGATCAGAACCAGCGCCAGCAGGAGCGACAGGATCGCCGCCAGCAGCGCCACCCCGACGCTGTTCAGCACCAGCACGGGAAACCGCTCGTTGAAGATGACATCGAAATGCGCGTAGCTGTCTTTAACCAACCAGCCCGTCGGCAGGAGAAATCCGAAGAAAACCGGCAAAGCACAGGCCAGTATCGCCAGCAGCTGCCGTCCCCGGCCAAGCCGATAGCGGGTGATCTTCTGGTAACGGCCCGTCGCCTGATGGAACTTGCGCTTGCCGCGATTGAACCGCTCGATCAGGATCAGGGAGAAAACAAACAACATCAGAACCGCCGCGAGCTGCGCCGCGGCCGCCGGCTCCCCAAGGCCGAACCAGGTCCGGTAGATCCCGGTGGTGAAGGTATCGACGGCGAAAAACTGCACGGTACCGAAGTCGCTCAGCGTTTCCATCATCGCCAGCGCCAGACCGGTGACAATCGCCGGGCGGGCAAGTGGCAGGGCGATCGAGAAAAAACCGCGCCACGGTCCGCGCCCAAGGGTCCGCCCGACTTCCAGCGCACAGATCGATTGTTCCAGAAAGGCGGTGCGGCTGACCAGATAGACGTAAGGGTAAAGCACCAGGCCGAGCATGGTAATCGCACCGCCCAGAGTCCGGATCGCCGGAAACCAGTAATCGGCACGGCCCCAGCCGAACGCCTCGCGCAGGAATGTCTGTACGGGCCCCGCGAAATCGAGCATGCCGGTATAGGTATAGGCAATGATATAGGCGGGCATGGCCAGCGGCAGGAACAGCGCCCAGGAAAACAGCCGCCGTCCCGGAAACTCGCACATGGTGACGAGCCAGGCCGTCCCTACCCCGATAACCAGAACAACCGCCGCCACGCCTAGGCCCAGAAACAGAGTATTGTAGAGATAGACTGGCAGGACCGTGCTCGCCAGATGGGCCCAGACATCCGCGGCCGGCACAAAGACATAGCCGAACACCACCAGTACCGGAATGGACAGCACCAGCGCCGTCAGCAGCACAAGCAGCGTCGTCACCGACATGCCCTTGCGCCGCCGCCCCTGACGCATCAGGGGTTGCTGATTTTCGAATTCCAGTACGGCCAATAAATATCCTCATTGCAGATTGCGGTGCGCGGCCTGCATACGCCGTCCGGCACAATTCGTAAATAATAATCAGTTGCAATGCGAATGGGAAGGTTGATTTCAGCGGCAAATCGCCGCGCTGGCGGAAATGACCGTCGCGCTCATCTCCCTTGCGTGCAGATCGACATCATCAATTGCATGGAAGGTATTGTTTTTAATATATATTCGCAGACGAAAGCGCCTACCCACACAGCTTGAAAATATGTAAATCGGCTCCGAATGGCTCCCAGACATTTTATTAACTATTTTCCGTTACGTATTAGGGAATGCTTTTTTAATAAGTTCTACGCCATTTCTCATCAGGCGTCGGGGAGAGCGATTTAAATGACCGCGCGCGCTTTGTTTCGCTGTTTTCTGTGGATGATACTTCTCGTTGCTGAGAGTCTATTCACGTCGATTGCAGTACAAGCTGATACGATCTTGATCGCGGAAAGCACGGCGACAGACCAGTCCCCCTCAGACAGCATAAAGTATCTGGAAATAATTGTTGGCGCCTCCCTGCTTATTATCCTTGGAATGCTGATCTGGGCGCTTTCTTTGAAAAAAAATGTCAATGCAACATCAGAAGCACTCGAACAAGAGCTATCGGCCAAGCGGAAGATGAAAAAAGACCTGCAGCTTCAAAACGATCTGACACGCGAGGTCAGCGCCCTCGCCGACATTGGTGGCTGGCAATATGATTATGCGAGCTCCAAACTCGTTTGGAGTCCAGTGGTCTACAAGATTTATGAGGTTGCGGACGATTTCATTCCAGACATCAAGAATGCAACCAGTTTCTTCGCCCCGGAAGTCCAGGAGCAGGTTAAGGCGGAATTCCGTCAGGGCGTGGCTGACGGCTCCGGTTGGGATATCGAACTTCCGGTAGTCACCGCAAAAGGTAACCGGAAATGGGTTCGCTCCCGCGGCAAATGCGAGATGAAGGACGGCGAAGTCGTAAAAGTATATGGCGCCGTTCAGGATATATCGCTCCATAAAAAGAATGAATTGGATATGCAGCGGCAAAAAGACCTGCTGGAGCAGATCGGCGCTCTTGCCATCGTCGGCGGTTGGGAAATTGACTTGCGCACAAATGAACATCGCTGGAGCAAAAACATATATAAAATCCACGAACGTCCGAAAGACTTCAATCCCAACGTCGAAACGGCAATCGAGTTATATGCGCCGGAAGCAAGAGACACCATTCGCGCTGTCTACAATCAGGCGCTAGTAGACGGCAAAGGCTGGGATATTGAGGTTCCCCTGCTGACGGCCAAGGGAAACCGCAAATGGGTCCGCTCCCACGCCCAATGCGAAATGGCGGATGGCAAGGTCGTACGCCTCTATGGATTGACGCAGGATATCACCCGCTATCATGACGTGGAAAACCAGCTCAAACAAAACCAGGAAGAGCTTTCAAACCGGATTCTCGATATGGAATTCGCCCGTCAGCAGGTTGAAAAGCAGGCAGAAGAACTTGTCGCTCTTGCTGAGGAGCAGAATTCTCTCCGCGCCAAAGCGGAAATTGGCGAGAAGAGCAAGGCCGAATTCCTGGCGATCATGAGCCATGAAATCAGAACACCCATGACCGGCATTATCGGCATGACAGACCTCCTTCTCGCGGAAAACCTGACACAAGAGCAACAGAAGAAAGCGCAAACCATCAAGAATTCAAGTGAACTCCTTCTCACTATTCTGAATGACATCCTTGATCAGTCAAAACTCGATTCCGGAAAATTCGAGCTCAGCAATATTGATATCCGCCTGACCGATCTCATTCAGGACACCCTCGCGCTTATGACGGACAAGGCTGAAAGCAAGGGGCTCTCTCTTGACTACCATCCGACCGGCGATTTGCCGGCAGGAATCAATATCGATTCCATGCGGCTTCAGCAGATCCTGATCAACTTGATGTCAAATGCGATCAAATTTACGGAAGCAGGCGAAATCGGCTTGAACGTAATGCAGGACACGACCGCTGAAGGCGGAAAAATTCTCCGCTTTGAAGTCATTGACCAAGGTATCGGCATTTCCGAAGATCAGCTCTCGCGCCTCTTCCAGAGATTTGAACAGGCGGATGCCTCTACGGCCCGGAAATATGGCGGCTCCGGCCTTGGACTTTCCATCTGCCGACAGCTTATCGACCTGATGGGGGGCGATATCGGCGTGAAAAGCGAACTTGGAAAAGGGAGCAGCTTCTGGTTCACGGTCCCGCTGCATGAAGTCGGAGTTGAGCAGCTTGCAGATGACGTATATGAGTCGTCGGTCGCGCAAGATCTATCCCTGCATATCCTGCTTGCCGAGGACAACGCCGTCAATCAGACCCTCATCTCCACCATGCTGGAGGCTGCCGGGCATACAATGGAGATTGTCGATAACGGACAAAAGGCGGTAGAAGCGGTTCTTGGCGGTAACTTCGATCTCGTCCTGATGGATGTGCGTATGCCGGTTATGGAAGGACCGGAAGCCACAAGACGCATTCGGGCCAGCGGTCATAAAAATGCCGCCATCCCGATTGTGGCGCTGACTGCCGACGCGATGAAAGAAACCATTCCCCAGTTTCTTGAGGCCGGAATGAATGCAGTGGAAACAAAACCGATCCAGCTTCCGAAGCTGCTGAAAACGATCGAAACGGTCGTTACTGCATCCGGAGGCCATGCTGCCAATGACATATTGGCAGAACCTCCGGTCGTGATTTCTTCCGCCGTCGAAATCGGCGATACGGCGAAAATGATCGAACTCAACAAATTACTGGATAGCGACGCCATGGATAGCTTGATTGATGATGCCGCCCAGTCGATTGCCAGCAGCATCGCCGATATCAAGACCGGTATCATTGACGGAAACAACGACGATGTTCTGCGTTTCACCCATACAATCAGGGGGATGTGTGCCTCCCTCGGGGCTGTCCGTCTTGTCGAAGAAGCGTCCTTTATCGCAGAGAATATCGACGACCTGGATCAAATACAGGCTTTCTTGCCAAATTTTGAGGCAACCGCCGAGCAAACGATCGAGTGGTGGAACCAGTTTATCCCGGCAAAACAGAAGAATATTGCCTAAAGCTCCTCTTCCTCCTCATCCTCCAGCTCGTCTTCCTCTGCCTTGGCGAGATCACTGAAAATACCACTAGGCTCGGTACTGAGCAGGCCAGCGGCCTTCATTTCATCGAAGCCGGGTAGGTCCTTGATGTCATCCAGCCCGAAATGGATCAGGAAATCCTCGGTCACCCCGTAGGTGACGGGACGGCCCGGCGTCCGCCGGCGTCCGCGCGGCCGGATCCAGCCCGCCTCGAACAACACATCCATGGTGCCACGGCTGAGGCCAACGCCGCGTATTTCCTCGATCTCGGCGCGCGTCGCTGGCTGGTGATAAGCGATAATCGCCAGTGTTTCGAGCGCCGCGCGGCTTAACCGGCGGGTTGTCTCCCGCTCTTCCTCCAGCAGCCAGGACAGGTCCGGCGCCGTGAGAAAGGTCCATTTTCCGGCAAGCCGCGTCAGGTTCACACCCTTGTGGCGGTAATGCTCCTCAATGGTCGCAAGTATCGCCGGAATTTCCGCCCCGTCGGGCAATCTTTGGGCCAGTGTCGCCTCATCCAGCGGTTCCTTTGCCGCAAACAGCAGCGCTTCGGCCATGCGCACATGTTCGGGATCGATACTCATTCCCCGCTTTTCCT
Organism: uncultured Sneathiella sp.; assembly: GCF_963973085.1. Classification (GTDB taxonomy): domain Bacteria; phylum Pseudomonadota; class Alphaproteobacteria; order Sneathiellales; family Sneathiellaceae; genus Sneathiella. Next base: position 656,915 of record NZ_CAXAXA010000002.1, on the reverse strand, counting down.
CTTTTTTACCTGAATGGGGCCAAAGGTCGCTCCCTGCCGGAGTTCGAGTTGCCCCTCTTTCACCATCTGCAGGCTCGCCAGCAAAGTCGAGGCCTGGGCCGAGCGGCGGCGGAACGGATCGGACAGGTTATCGGGCAGGTAGGCCATCAGGTCTGTCCATTCGGGCAATGTGCCCAGCATTTTTTCAAGCCGCTCCAGCGCTGCCTCGACCGAGAAGACCGCATCACGCATCAATCTCAGCGGATTGTCATTTCCTTTGCGCTCCTTCTGCTCGGCATAAGCCTGCAACAAGTCACGCAGCGAGCATTCAAATTTCGACTGGCGGATGATCCGCACGCCTTCCGGGCGCCCACGCTGAAACCGGTCACGCCCAATGATACTGCCATTTGTCAGCTTCTCTGAAGCCGCGCGCATGGCCTCCAGCTTTCTCAGCATGAAGGCCAGCCGGTCCGCCAGTTCCTCCCCGCTCGGGCCGTCATCTTCCTCCGCCGGGAGCAGCAGCCGAGATTTCAGGTACGCCAGCCACGCCGCCATCACCAGATAGTCCGCCGCCACCTCAAGGCGCAGCGCATGGGCCTGCTCGATAAATGTGAGATACTGCTCGGCCAGGTCGAGGATGGAGATTTTCAGAAGGTCGACCTTCTGGTCGCGGGCGAGCACCAGAAGCACATCCAGCGGCCCTTCATATCCGTCCAGATCAACGAGTAGCGCATGGGTCGGCAGCGGGATGACATCGGGGTTTTTCTGCCCCGCCTCCTCGAAGGAGCCCTTATCCACGGCGCACCGCCTTGCTTGAAAATCGAGACCCGGTCAACATGGCCAAAACTTAGACCAGACCGGCCAAATTGGCAATCAGATTGACCACATATCCAATGGGCACCGTCAGGAGCCAGCGGATCGGATCAAAGTCCGAGCCAAGCCAGCGGCTGATCATGGGAACGAGAAAGATCGCGCCAATCAGGATGAAGAAGCCATAGCGTTCCAATCGGGCGAGCGGTATGGCCAGCGCATCGGGCAAGATGCCGACGGCGACCCGTCCGCCATCCAGCGGCGGCAGAGGGATAAGATTAAAAACACCCAGTATCACATTGAGAATAATTCCGTTTTGGAAGTTCTCCGCAAACCAGCGAACCGTACCTCCCGGCAGGAATGGCAACAGGTGAAAGCCGAGCGCAAACAACAGCGCCAGCGCAAAATTCATCCCCGGCCCGGCAAGCGCGACCCAGATCATGTCCCGGCGCGGACTGTTGAGGCGCGCAAAATTCACCGGGACGGGCTTGGCATAGCCGAACAGGAACGGCGCCTTAACCAGCAGAAGAACCCCCGGAATGATGATAGTGCCCATAGGGTCGATATGCTTGAACGGATTGAAGGTTACCCTCCCCTGCCGCTTGGCCGTATCATCGCCAAGCTTCCAGGCAACGAACCCATGGGCGGCTTCATGCAGGGTGATTGCGGCCAGCGCCGGGACAATCCAGACAGAAATCTGGTAAAGAATACCGCTTATATCCACGAAATGATCCCTATTCTGCGCTCAGCAATTCATCCAGCCGGGCCTTGTCGGCCTTGGTATCAATCGGCGGCGGCGTATGCTCGAAAACCCGGTTTCCAAGATCGATCCGCGCCAGGGCCTTGTCGCCGAGCTTCGGGCAGACCTCGGCAACCGCCTTCATTTCTTCCAGTTTGCCGGAACAATGCAGGACAATATCTACCCCGGCGGCCAGCGCCGCCTGCGCCCGTTCGGCCAGGTCGCCGCTCAATGCCTCCATATTGAGATCGTCAGTCAGCAATAACCCGTCAAAGCCGATAATCCCGCGAATAACGCCGTCAATCACTGCCCTAGACTGGGTTGCCGGTGCCTCCGCATCGATATCCTCAAACACGATATGGCTGGTCATCCCCCATGGCAGTAGGGAGAGCGCCTTGAACGGCGCGAAGTCGGCCTCCTGCAACTCCGTGGCCTTTGTCGACACATGCGGCAGTGCCTTATGGCTATCCACAGTCGCGCGGCCATGGCCGGGCATATGTTTGACAACGGGAATGATCCCCGCGGTTAGCATTTCCTCCGCCACGACGGCGCCGAGACGGGCGACAACCTGCGGGTCGGCAGCAAGGGCACGGTCCCCGATGGCATCGACCGTCTCCGGCAGGTGAAGATCGAGACAAGGCGTGCAGTTCACCGTAATATCCGCCGCCTGCAAATCCGCCGCGATCAGCCGCGTTGTCAGCCGAAGCGCCTCGATCGCCCGGTCGGGATCGGTTTCATATAGCGCGCCGAAATAGCCGAGCGGTTTCGCTTCGAACCAGTCCGGCGCGCGAAGGCGTTGCACCCGCCCCCCTTCCTGATCGATCAACACCGGGGCATCGGGACGCCCGACTGCCGTGCGCAGCGATTTCACCAGCTTTTTCAGCTGCTTCGGGCTTTCCACATTACGGGCGAACAGGATGAAGCCCAGGGGCTGCTCCGCCTTGAAGAACTTCTTCTCCGCCGACGAGAGCTTCGTCCCCTCACAGCCGAAGATAACGGTCCGGCAGTTGGAAAGATCAGCCCCGGACAACGAGACAATCCTGTTTCTGTGCCTTCAGATCATTGCAAAGCTGGTTGGCGCTGTCGCGATTGCTGAACGCGCCGACCTGCAATCGGAAATAAGTTCCCTTGTCCTCGACTTTCACATCCTGAACGCGATGACTGACATCGGAAAGCATGGACTTGAACTTGCTGTTAAGCGTTTGCCACTGCTTTTCCGCCGCATCCGGGGAGCGGAAGGAGCCGACCTGAACCCGATACAGCGGACCATCGGACTTTGGCCCCTCGATTTTCGTCGGCGCAGGCGCCACCGCAACCTCGACCTTCTCTTCGGTGGCGGGTTCGTCCGTCGTGGTGGCAGCAGAAACGGTTTCCTCTACCTTCTCCGCTGTACTTTCCACGACTTCCCCGACCTTGGCGCCCGCCTCGGCGGCGTCCTTTGTCACCTCTTCGACCAGATTATCAAGCTTGTCCTCATCCGAGGCTTTCTCCGCATCGGTCACGGTAAGCTCGGTCTTTTCCTCCGGCGTGGCATCTTCCGGCGGCGGCATCAGCTGTTCAACCTTCTCCGGCGCGTCGCCCGATTGCAGGACGCTGAAGACCTGCTTGTCCTGATTGGGAATATCCATTCCACCCGGATCTTCGGGCTTTTCCTTGACCGGGGAAGTATCGGCGCTGATGATCGGCGGCGCCAGCTGCACACCCTTTTTCACACCCTGATCATAGGCATACCAGATGCCGATGCCGAAGCCACCAACGATCACCGCGGCAAGAACGGCGCCGATCCATTTCTTCCGGCTTATTCCCGGTTCCTCATCGCCGTCATAAAAATCATCATCGGGATAATCATCTTGACCAGACACTACGCATACTCCTTTACCATGTCGACGCCGAGAACACGCACGCCGTCGTTTATTACCGCATCCAGCGCGCCCAGCAATTGCAACCGTGCAGGCCGCGCCTCAAGCACCGTCAGATATGTCGATGACACAGGATGCACAATGTCAAAAAGGCGGAAGAAAAGCAAGGAAAGCTCCTGCAGATGCGCTGCCAGATGAAACCCGTCCGCCGCCTTCAGGGCTCTTTCCACGGCAAGCGGCCCGCTGCACAGCCCGCGCGCCAGCGTCACCTCTTCCGGTAGTGTGAGGACTGACATATCCACCCCGTTCTTCGCCTCTGCTTTCGCCTGTTCCGATGTGGCCCCAAGGCGGCCCAGCATCATTCGCGCATAGGGAATGGCGAAAACGGGGTTATCATAGGTCCTGTCTATGGCCAAAATAGGGCTGAAGGCGTCGATAAATCCCGCCGGATTGGCAATCAGGGCAAAGTGCGTCTTCACCTCGGTGCATCTGCTGATGGCGGCGGCGAGCGGAAAGCCTACTGCAGGGCGCTGTGGCAATTCTTCTTGCTCGATGTCAATCCCCGAAAGCATCGAGAGTTCCGCCATAGCTGCCGCGTTCACCTGCTGACGGCAGCTGAGAAGATCATTCACCTCCGCCGGCATCGGCACTGCCACCGCCTCCAACGTCATCCCGTCGAGCCCATAGGCCGCGCCCTTCTCGATGATAAGGGGCAGCTGATCCAGCCAGAACTCCGGCCGGTACCTTATGTTGATATAGTCATTTCCCTCATGACGCACCTCGTCCATGCCTTCCAGTCTCTCAAATGCAGAAACGAGGCTTTTTTCTATAGAATCAAAACTTATTTCCTGTTTTGATTTCAAAAGGATAAGTATATTTGTTGATAAATCACCCCAACTTCGCTCCCGGGGAGGACGTAAAACAGCCTCTTTCAGGATTTCCTGGCGCACCGCGTCCGGTAGGGCCTCTATGTCCTCAAGCGCAGTTTTTAGCGCCTTTCGGGCCTGATTAAGGTAGCTGATAGACATGGCAGGCGTTACATTTCCGGACAGTCAATTGACAAACATGCTTAGGATTAATACATCATTTGTTGTATAGTCTCTATAACGAAGGGCGCGTATCTTCGGATTTTGGGAATGAAGTGAACATGTCAGTCATGGATAAAATGGAGCCGCCGGTCAAGCTTTCGGCTCAGGCGGCCGACCGGATTAACACTATTGTCGAGGAAATGAACTCCGACAAGAAGATGCTGCGCGTTGCCGTCAATGGCGGCGGCTGCTCTGGCTTTCAATACAGCTTTGACCTTGAGGATACACAGAACCCCGACGATGTCGCCGTCACCAATAATGGCGCCACCCTGCTCGTCGATCAAATGTCGCTGATGTATCTCGCCGGATCGGAAATCGATTTTGTCGAGGATATGATTGGTGCCTCCTTCCAGATCAAGAACCCCAACGCCACCGCGTCCTGCTCCTGCGGGTCGTCATTTGCCATTTGATTGAGGCGGCAAAGATGCTAGAAAACAAGCCCGGTGCCAACCCGGGCTTTTTTAATGGGATCACGTGATGAAGATTGCCAGCTGGAACATCAATTCAGTGAAAGCGCGCCTGCCACGGCTTGTCGATTACCTGAAAGACTACACGCCGGATGTGCTCTGCCTGCAGGAGCTGAAAGTCATCGACGATAATTTCCCGCGTCTGGAAGTGGAAGAGCTTGGCTATAATGTCGAAACCCATGGCCAGAAAACTTATAACGGCGTCGCGATCCTCTCCAAGTTCCCGATCGAAGATGTCATGCGCGGCCTGCCCGGCGACGATGAGGATGATCATGCCCGCTATATCGAGGCGACGGTCAACAACGTCCGCATTGCCTCCATCTATCTGCCGAACGGTAACCCGACGGACACGGAGAAATTCCCCTACAAGCTCGGCTGGATGGACCGGCTGATCACGCGCGCGCAATATCTCCTCTCGCTGGAGGAGGCCATCGTGCTCGCGGGCGACTACAATGTCATCCCGCAGGATGAGGATTGCTACGATCCCAAGGCCTGGGAAGGCGATGCCCTCACCCGCCCCGAGAGCCGCCACCGCTTCCGCCAGATCCTCAACCTTGGCTATACAGACGCCTACCGCGCCTTCACGACCGAGATCAACTATACCTATTGGGATTATCAGCGCGGCGCTTGGGCCAAGGACCATGGCATCCGCATCGACCATCTCCTCCTCTCCCCGAAGGCTGCCGACCGCATGGATCTGGTTGGCATCGACAAGGGCCCGCGCGGGCAAGAAAAACCCTCCGACCATACCCCGATCTGGGTCGAGATTTCGGACTAGGGTCAGGACCCTAGTTCAGAAAAATATTAAGAATTCCCGGCTATACTGCCCCCTTTCAGTGAACCAAAGGGGCGCAAGTTATGGGCCGGTATGGAAAAATTGAACTGATCACCGAGGCCGAGGCGCTAAAAAGCCCGGCGCTGCTGACCGCGAAAATGTCCTGGGTCGGGCATTTGATCGTTGCGCTCTTCTTCCTCGGCTGGAGCGTCGGTTTCCCGCTGTTTCTCATGAGCAACGGCGTGTTCAGCACGGGCGATACTTTTTTCAGTTTGATTTTTGCGGGATTTATCTGGATCTTCTGCAGCGTGATTGTCCTGACCTGCGTGCTGGCGGGCCTCGTCTTTCTCTTCTCCGCCCTTGCCGCCCTGAAGAAAAGCAACTGGACCCTTCGCGCCGCGCCGGAGGGGATTTACCTCAAGCTTCGCAATTACAGCGATCACCGACTGAATACCGCCGACCCCATCGTCGCCTTTTTCCCGAAACGGGAAATCCGCGCCCTCAAATTTGTCGGGCAGAAGACCCGCATGGTCGCCGATGCGGACGTACAGGAGGATAATCAGGTCCATAAGGAAGAAAGCCTGGAGATTACGCTCTACGGGGACGATCTGGCCCTGATCGAGGCAACGCTAGAAGAAGAGCGTACCCGCAAGGGACCGACCTGGATCAAGGGGGTGACGACGCGGGCAAAAGGCGCAGCGGTCCGACTGTTCCCCGAAAGCGGCGTGATCCGTGTCGACTGGAAAACCCGCAAGACCCGCCTCACCCCGTCGGTGAAGACCGCAAGAGCCGTTCTGGACGGTCTCTATCACACAGAGACGGAGGAAATGCCAGAGGAAGCCCCGCTCGACACTCTGTCAAAGGAGCGCCAAGAAGACCGCCTCCGCGAGATGGTCCGCCGCGGCGACGCCATCGGCGCCACCGCCCTGGTGCGCGAGACCCAAGGCCTCACCCTGACAGAGGCGCATCAGTATCTGAAGAACCTCTAGCGCTTCAGCTGATCGACGTCGCGGACGGCGCCGCGGGAGGCGCTGGTGGTGAGTGCGGCATAGGCACGGAGCGCGGTGCTGATCTTGCGCGGGCGCGGCGCGGTTGGCGCCCAGCCGGCATCACCTTTCGCGTCCATCCTGATCCGGCGGTCAGCCAGTTCCTCATCAGAAACGCGCAGGTTAATCGTCCGGTTCGGGATATCGATATCGATCATATCCCCCTCCTCAACCAACCCGATGTCGCCGCCTTCCGCCGCTTCCGGCGAGACATGGCCGATGGACAGGCCGGAAGTGCCGCCGGAGAAGCGCCCGTCGGTCAGCAGCGCACATTGCTTGCCGAGACCCTTCGATTTCAGATAGGAGGTCGGGTACAGCATTTCCTGCATGCCGGGCCCGCCCTTCGGTCCCTCATAAACAATGACAACCACATCACCGGCCTTGATCTTGTCGCCGAGGATTGCCTCGACGGCGGTGTCCTGGCTCTCGAAAATGCGGGCCGGACCTGAAAAGACAAGGCTGTCCTTGTCGACCCCGGCGGTCTTCACGATACAGCCCTCCAGCGCGATGTTGCCATAGAGAACAGCAAGCCCGCCATCCTGGCTGTAGGCGTTTTCCTTTGAGCGGATACAGCCGTTCACCCGGTCCGCGTCAAGGTCCGGATAGCGTTTCGACTGGCTGAATGCCTCCGTCGTGCGGACGCCGCCGGGACCGGCGCGATAAAATTCCTGAACCGTGTTGCTACGGGACTTGACGATATCCCAGAGCTCGATCGCCTCCGCCATGGTCGGGGAATGCACGGTCGACACCTCATTATGCAGCAGATCCGCGCGGGAAAGCTCGCCTAGGAGCGCCATGATGCCGCCCGCGCGATGGACATCCTCCATATGATAGGTCTGGATGCTCGGCGCAACCTTGCACAGATGCGGCACCCGGCGGCTCAGGCGGTCGATATCCTCCATCTTGAAGTCAACCTCCCCTTCCTGCGCGGCGGCAAGAAGATGCAGCACCGTATTGGTCGAGCCGCCCATGGCGATATCGAGCGTCATTGCATTCTCGAACGCCTTGAAGTTGGCAATCTCGCGCGGCAGCAGGCCCGGCTCGTCCATTTCATAGTGGCGGCGGGTGATATCGACGATGGTCCGCGCCGCATCGAGGAAGAGCTGCTTGCGGTCCGCATGGGTCGCCAACATGCTGCCGTTACCGGGCAGCGCAAGGCCCAGCGCCTCGGTCAGGCAGTTCATGGAGTTGGCCGTGAACATACCCGAGCAGGACCCGCAGGTCGGGCACGCCGAGCGCTCGACTTCCGCGACCTGCTCATCCGTCACAGTCGGGTCCGCCGCCTGGATCATCGCATCGATGAGGTCGAGGCCGATTTCCTTGCCGTCGGCCATGCCTTTCCCGGCCTCCATCGGGCCGCCGGAGACGAAGACAACCGGGATATTCAGCCGCATCGCCGCCATCAGCATGCCGGGCGTGATCTTGTCGCAGTTGGAAATGCAGACAAGCGCGTCGGCGCAATGGCCGTTGACCATATACTCGACCGCATCCGCAATCACCTCGCGCGAGGGCAGGCTGTAGAGCATGCCGTCATGGCCCATGGCAATGCCGTCATCAACGGCGATGGTGTTGAACTCCTTGGCGACGCCGCCGCATTTCTCGATCTCCCGTGCGACCATCTGGCCAAGGTCCTTCAGATGCACATGCCCCGGCACGAACTGGGTGAAGCTGTTGGAAATGGCGATAATCGGCTTTTCGAAATCGCCGTCCTGCATCCCGGTCGCCCGCCAGAGCGCCCGCGCGCCCGCCATGTTGCGTCCTTGTGTACTGGTTTTCGATCGATATTGGGGCATGTCGCTCTCTTCTTTGAAGTCTTTATGCGTCAGATGTCACTTTCCTAACTAATACGATCCGCAGCCAAGAACAAGCACAAGGCCCGATATCTATCGCTCCACAAGGCTTTTATCGCAATTTTTCTACTTAAACTTGTTTATCATTTTTTATTTACTATTTTTAAGATTATTTCATACTACAGGACAAGAGGCCCCCAACCCATGCAATGCGAAGGAATAACCCGCGACGGCCATCGCTGTCGCAACAAAGCGCTCGATGACGAGATTTTCTGCGAGATTCACACGCGGGTGAACCGCACCTATAACCTGGCCCTGCTCGTGCCCTTTCTGACGACCTTGTTGCTCTGCTATTTCTTCGTCTTCGGGCTATTTTTTGAGACTTTGGTTTATGGGGTGTTCGATCTGAACTACCTGAAATATGCCGGACTTACCGATCTTTTCATCAGCATGTTCCGGACCGGCGGCATGCTGACAGTTCTTGTCCTCAAGATATGGGTCATCTATGCGGTCATTGTCGGAGTGATTTTTGGCCTCTGGCTGATTGTGAGTGTTATCCGCAAAACGTCGCACAAGCATTTGAAGCCGATGCGGCGCCTTAAGATCGTCGGCCTCAGCCTTGGCATATTCATCCTCAATATCCTGCACCGGTTTGTCATATTGATGCCCAAGAGAAACCGCCGCAATCCATCCCAAATCCTTGTCGGGCGCGAACACCTGGCTCTCTCGCTGCAACGCCACAGACGCGCGCTGACGTCCGATGGCGAGCCCGACCCGTCCAAGGCCGCCTCCGACATTTACCGGCGCTTCCTGGCGGTCAGCACGTTTAATAATCACCGGTTTTTCGTCTCCATCCTGCTGTTGGTGGTGGTATCCAGTGGCTCCATCCTCTATGCGGGCCATGACGCCCGGAAGATGCGCGAATGCATCATCCAGGTCGCCGACAAGAAGATTGTGCCCGCCGCGGAGGCCGCCGCCCCCTCTCTCTATCCGGGACTGAATATCTCAAGCCTCTGCCAGAGCTCCCTGTCGGACCCGCCCGAAGACGTTGATGTCACGGAAAAATTCAGGCGCAGCCTGATTAGTTTCTTCACCTTCCCGGTCGTCCTGCTGGCCCGTGGCGAGGAGACGGATCCGGTTCTCTATCTCGGGACTACGGCGCGGTTTGAGCTGTTCTTCAATGGCCAGACCCGCCTGCCCTTCTCCGTTCCCGTTGAAAATCTCGCGGCGCTTTTCGGCGATGGCAACGCGGAAGACTCAGAGCGCGTCAAGAGCCTGGAAACCCGCCTGGACGGGATAGAAAAGCTCGCGCAGAGTAACAGCAAGGCAATCGACAGCCTCGGGAAATCCGTGCAGCGACGAGAAGCGAGGAATACGGCAAACCTCCAGCACAAACTCAACGAACTGGAACAGAGCGCTGCGGAATCCGGCACGGCCCTTGCCGTGCTGCAACAGGGGCTGGATCGCATCGGCGATGTGCTGAACGCGGTGGAGCTGGAGCATACAGAGCGCATCGTCGGCACCATTCCCGATTCCTGCTGGCAGACTTCACCGCATATGGTTGTCACCTTCAGTGTGGGATCAACCCGTGTGACCGGCACAGAAACGAAGGAGCTGATCCGGCGCCTCGCCACAAACTATTCAGAGTCGGAAAGCCGTTTCATCGTCATCTCCGGCCATTCGGACCCGAGCGGGTCAACCTTCGATAACTACCGCCTGTCGCGAGCTCGTGCGAAGGAAGTCCACACCCTCATGCGAAGCGCAGGGCTGGATAGCAGCGCGCTCTATATGATCGGCCGGGGCGAGGATCACAGCAGCAGCAACCTGCCCCGCCGGCGGGTCGAGATCAGGGATTGCACCCGTGCGGAATGACGGAGTAGCAGATCGCTAGCTGACCTGCTTCTCCTTATCCGCCCAATAGGGCTTGCGGAGTTCCGTCTTCAGGATTTTGCCCGCGCCGGAAAGCGGCAGCGGATCGGTCACGAAGGCAACGCTGCGCGGGCATTTGAACCCGGCGATCAGGGTGTGGCTAAACTCGATCACATCCTGCTCGCTCGCGTCTTTTCCGTCATGCAGGCGGACGATGGCATGGACCTGCTCGCCCCATGTTTCATGGGGGATGCCGATCACTGCGCATTCCGCAACCGCCGGATGCTGATAGACCGCATTCTCAACCTCGGCGGAATAGACATTCTCCCCGCCCGAGATGATCATATCCTTCACCCGGTCGACGATATAGACGAAGCCCTGCTCATCCATATAGCCGCCATCACCGGAATGCATCCAGCCTCCCTTGAGCGCCTCAGCCGTCTGCTCAGGTTTGTTCCAGTAACCGAGCATGACATTGGCACCGCGCACGCACACCTGCCCAACGGTGCCATACGGTACTTCCTCGTCATTTTCATCGAAGATCCGCACCTCGCAGGCATAGGCGGGCCGCCCCGCCGACTTGAACCGTCCCGCATTCGGTCCCTCCAGCACGTGGAATTCCGGCCCCGTAAAGGTGACCAGCGGCGCGCATTCCGTCTGGCCATAGGCATGGGTGAAACCGGCATCGGGGAGAACTTCCAGCGCTTTTCTGATGACCGCTTCCGGCATCGGCGACGCGCCATAGATCACATCTTTCAGGCTGGACATGTCGTAATTGGCAATATCCGGGTCATTGACCACCATATTGACCATCGTCGGCACCAGCAGGGTATTGGTGATCTTGTGTTCCTGCACCGCCTCCATCGTGCCCTTGGGGGTGAAGCCCGGAATGAACACATGCACGCCAAGCCCCATGGTCGTGCCGAACACCGCCGCCCCGTCCGCAATATGGAACATCGGCGCCACATGCAGCCAGCGGGCGTCTTCTTCAAAACTGAAGCAGGGCATGGCGTTGAGCGTGTTGGTGATGAAGTTCGTATGGCTCAGCATCACGCCTTTCGACACACCGGTCGTGCCGCCAGTATAGAACAGCCCGGCAAGATCATCGAAGCCCCGTCCTGCATCCTGAACCGGATCATGGCCCGCCACCAGCTCCTCATAGTTCAGCATCTCCGCCGGGGTCTCCCCGTCGCCGATATAGATTACCTTGCGCAGGCTGGAGACCGTTTTTCGCAATTCCGGCACGACGCCCGCGAAGTTATCATCCACCAGCAGGATTTCCGAGCCGGAATCGTTCAGCCAGTAAGCGAACTCCGGCACCGCCAGCCGCGTATTGACGGGCACAAACACCCCTCCCGCCCAGGGTGTCGCATAATAAAACTCCAGATAACGGTCCGAGTTATGGGCGAGGATGGCGACCCGCTCCCCTTCCGTAATACCATGGCTGCGAAGCGCGCCGGCAAATCGCTGTACCCGCTCGGCGAACTGGGCGTAGCTATGCTCCCGGCCCGCACAGATAGTGGCGACGCTGTCGCCTTTGGTCTGGACGGCGCGCGTCAATAACTGTGAAATATACATTCCCTGCTCCCTGTTTGTTTTTCCAAAGTATCAGAGAAATCGCGCCGAAGGTAAAGGGGTGTGTATCTGCAAATCATATCGAGGGTGCCGGGGCTTCCGGATTGGATATTGCCTGTCAGGGAAACATGCGCCATCCTAATGCTTCCATTTCTTCAGCAAAACAGGCCTTCAATGACAGTCATCACCCTCAAGGAAGCGGAAGACTTCTATAACAACAGCTTTTCCCCCTGGATCAAGGCGCTCGACATCAGCTTTACCGCCATCGGCCGCAACAGCGCGACGTTGCGCATCCCCGCCTCGCCCAACATAAACCGCCTCGGCGGCATGATGTGCGGGCAGGCAATCATGGCGCTTGCCGATACGGCGATGGTCTTCGCCGTCGCTGCCAGCGCGGGCTCCTTCGTCAATATGACATCGGTGAATATGCAGACGACCTTTCTCCGACCGATGGAGGGCGGCGAGCTGTTCGCCGATGCGCGGGTCATCAAATCCGGGCGGCGCCTTGTCTATGGGGATGTGAATATGCATGCGGGCGATCCGGATAAGCCGGTTACCCATGTTACCACCAGCGTCATGTTGCTTTAGCGGACAGCCCGACTATTTGCGAAAGTAAGGCTCCTGCCGCGCATCATCGATCAGGCTTTCGGACAGTTTGGGCGTTGCCAGCCGGAACTTCTTCGAAATCGAGGGTTTTCTGTCATCGAAAATCTCATCGAGGTTATCATTGTCCCCGGCGCCCATCCGGATCACATTCTCCGTCGCCTCGCCAAAGGCTTGCCGGGCCGGGCGAAACCCGCGCGCCAACAGGGAATGATAGTGCCAGGCATTATAGACAAATATAAAGACCGGCAGGGAGAAGCCCAGCGTCGCGATATTCATCAGCGACATGCCGACAAAGCCCAATACATGCCCCCGGTACAACGCCGGAAAAGGACCAAAAAACAGGCATGTCCAGGAAATGCCTGTATAGGCTGTCGCGTGCTTACGTGTCTGCGGCTCAATCATCGGAATGGCGTATGCCATTGGTCCCTCCTGACCTGATTTGCGGCTCAAGCCAAGTCCACACCGATTTTCCGGAAATCAGGGGCCTCGGCAATCATGCACTTGCCCCTAGGGATACCAAGATTTCGTAAACAAAACCTTGCGATCAACGTCCAACTTTAGGCAAGTTTTACACACACTTACGCTACTGGGAATAATTGACCCTAGAATCAGATAGTTAGGATTGAGAGGCGGAATTAAGGCAATTTCGCGATCTATGATGTCAGGAATATGATGGCGGCGGGGTAAAGCCGCCGAAGGCCTCCTCGATCAGCTGGCAGAGCCTGAGCGCCGTGCGATCCTCGCCATACGCCGCGACGGCTTGCAAGCCCATCGGCAGGCCGGACGGGGTCAGCCCGATCGGCACAACGGTCGAGGGCAGGTCGACCATGTTGGAATAGCCCGCCCAGAACATCTGGTCCGTACTCGGCTGTGGATTGCCATTGATGTCGATCATGCGGTCCTGCCGCTCCCCCGCCTGGTTCTGGGGAAAGGCGGGCCCGGCGGCAGCCGGACAGATCAGAATGTCATAATCCTCGAAAAAGGCCTGCCATTTGCGGGCCATCAGATGCCGCTCGTTATTGATCCGGAGCCATTCCTTATGCGGCATCGTTCCCGCCCGCGCCATCAGGGTGAGATAACTTTTATCATCCGCATCGGCCTTGGCCGCGATTTCCCGGAACCTTTGCAGCTGTTCCTCATTCAGCGCGCCGGAAGTGGCGGCCCTGAGCAGCAGGATATAGGTTTCATAGGCGGCATCGATGGGAATATCCGGCCGCGCATTCCGATCAACTTTCGCGCCAGCCGCCTCCAGCTTGTCGGCGATGTTGTTCAGCGCCGCCTGATAATCGTTATCGACATCGAACCCTTCCGCCGCCGTCATCAGGCCTATACGGAAATCGGAAAGACGCCGGTGACGCGCCGGTTTCAGATCGAGTTTCCAGGCGGCATTCTGCGGGTTTCCCGCCCCGGCCATCACATCGAGTGCAATTTCAAGATCGAAGGCCGAGCGCGCGATCGGCCCAAGAACTGCAATATCATTATCTGCGACGATTCCCGGCGGCTTCTGGCCATGGCCTGGAATAACGCCATAGGTCGGCTTGTGACCGCAGACGCCGCAATAATGGGCCGGGTTGCGGATGGAGGCGCCAATGTCGGAGCCGATCTCGATCCCGCTGAGGCCCGCCGCCATCGCCGCCGCCGACCCGCCGGAGGAGCCGCCCGGCGTCCGAGTCAGGTCCCACGGATTATTCGTCGTCCCGTAAATATCATTGAAGCTCTGCCAGTCGGCGAGCATGAAGGGCACATTGGTCTTGCCGAAGATATTCGCGCCCGCATCGAGAAGCCGTTGGACGCTCAGCGCATTTTCCTCCGGAAAGTGATCCTTCCACGCCGGATTGCCCCAGGTCGAGGGGCTGCCGACAAGATTATAACTTTCCTTGATCGTCATCGGCACGCCCTGCAGCGGGCCCAGCCGGTCGCCCCGGATGCGCGCTGCGTCCGTCTCGCGCGCCCGTTTTCGCGCTGACGTCTCGTCCATCCAGATCACGGCATTAAGGTCGCCGTTATATTTATTGATCCGGTCCAGATAATGATCGAGCAGTTCCTCGGCACCGATCTCTCCAATGGCGATCATCGCGGCCTGCTGGCGGGCGGAGGCAAAATGTATGGCTGTCATGGCGGGGTTCTCCCTGTTGCGGAACCGGTTTGTCTCCGGCTTTTCATTGAAATTCTTGTAAGAGCAAGTCTAGAGCGAATTCGCCGTCCTACTCAATCAAAATATTGGGGCTTGAGCTTGCCCCGGAAAACCCGTTATATGCACCTGTCGGCGCGGGCGCCCGCGCCAAAACTGTCTGAGTCCGTCAAAGGATCGCGAATTTATCATGTCCAGTTCCGCTTCAAGACTTCGCCGATCGATATTGCTGCTGATCGTCTGTAATGCGCTTGCCGCCTTTCTGCTGGTCTCCAACTTCACTGGCCTGTATGACATCCTCTGGTCGGGTCTTGATACCGGCATATTCCGCGGCCTCAACGCAACCGTGACGCCGGACGGGGCCATGACCCATTTCTGGGCCTGGACGAACAGCAAGACATTCGATCAGGCTACCTTCGTCCTGATGCTCCTTATCTGTATCTATCTGGTGCTGTCGGCGAAGCGCGAAGATCGCATTGAGGTGATGGCGAAACTTGGTGCAATCACCTTCCTCATCCTGCTCGCGCTGCTGATCTCCAAGCGGATTATCGGGGAATTTTATCACCCGAGCCCCGGCCTCGCGCTGCAGCCCTATAATAATATCAACGACTATATTTCGGGCTATACGGTCAAGACATCGACTGACAATTCCTTCCCCGGCGACCATGCCATGACCAGCGCCCTGTTCGCGGGCGGCGTGATCCTGCTGTTCAACCGGCCCTATGTCGCGATATTGAGCGTTCTTCTGATGATATTCGTCAGCCTGCCGCGCCTCGCGGGCGGTGGGCACTGGTTCACTGACGTGATTATCGGCGGCGGCGCGGCTTGCCTGTTCCTGCTGCCCTGGCTGAAGATCAGCCCGCTGGTAAGCTGGATCGAGAGGGCTCTTCAATGGGCATGGGACAGGGCCCCGGCGTCTCTCAAAAGATTTTAGACGGGCGGCACTGCCGCCCGCGCGTTTGATCTAAAGCTCCGCGAGACGCGCGGCGGCGTCGTTCAGCTTGGCGAGCTGGGTTTCGGCATCGGCGAGCTTCGCTTTCTCGCCCGCCACCACCTCTTCCGGGGCGTTGGCGACGAATTTCTCGTTCCCGAGCTTCTTGTTCAGCCCCGTCATATAGCCCGACAGCTTGCCGATCTCTTTCTGAAGCCGCGCCTTTTCGGCATCGATATCCATCGCACCGGCGAGCGGGAGAACAACGGTCGCGCTCCTGTGCACGAACTGCAGCGCGCCCTTCGGCACCTCCGTATCGACTGTGCGATCCTCCAGCCGCGCCATGCGGGCAATGATATCCCAGTGGCGCTCAAGCCATGCCTTGTCCTCGGCGCTGCCCTCATTGAAGATAAGCGGAATTTTCGCACCCGCCGGGACATTCATCTCGCTGCGCACGCCGCGGATGCCGGTAATCAGCTCCTGCACCCATTCCATCTCCCCGGCCGACTCATAAATTTCAACGGGCAGAGAAACTAGTTTTAGACGACCTACGTCTAAATCTATTATTTGATTGAAAGTTCCATCTTCTTTACGTTCCACACGAAGCCTTGAGATGTTCTCTTCATATTTAGGCCAATCACTCAGCATTAAGAGGCTCTCTCGACCTACTCCAATCTGTTGCCAAATCTCCTCAGTCACGAAGGGCATAAAAGGATGCAGGATTTTCAGGATCTGGTCCAGCACCCAGGCCGCCGTCGCCTGCGCCTCTAGCTTGTTCGTACCATCACCCTGGAGCGGAAGTTTGGCGTATTCCAGATACCAGTCACAGAACACTTTCCAAACAAAATCATAGATCGCGTTGGACGCATCATTGAAGCGATAGCTTTCCAGCGCGTCGCGCACCGCCGCCTCGCATTTTACCGTCTCACCAACGATCCACTGATTGAAGATTTCCTTGACCGCAAAGGGATCGAAGCCGTCCGGCACCTTGCACTCATTCATCTCGCAGAAGCGCGCGGCGTTCCAGAGCTTGGTCGCGAAGTTGCGATAGCCCTCGACCCGCTGCTCGGAAAGGCGGACATCGCGGCCTTGCGCGGCGCTGGTGGTGAGGAAAAATCGCAGCGCATCAGCGCCGTATGTGTCCATCAGGTCCAGCGGATCGACGACATTGCCCTTGGATTTCGACATCTTCGCGCCATGTTCATCGCGGACAAGCGCATGGATATAGACCGTGTGGAACGGCGCTTCCTCCATGAAATGCAGGCCCATCATCATCATCCGGGCGACCCAGAAGAAGATGATGTCAAAACCGGTGACCAGAACGTCGGTCGGATAATAGCGCGCGAGCTCCGGCGTTTTCTCCGGCCAGCCGAGGGTCGAGAACGGCCAGAGCGCCGAGGAAAACCAGGTATCGAGCACGTCGTTATCCTGCGTCAGGTCAGTCTGGTTTCCGTAATGGTCCTCGGCGGCCTTGAATGCTTCTTCTTCCGTTTCCTCAACGAAGATCATGCCGTCCGGTCCGAACCAAGCGGGAATGCGATGCCCCCACCAGAGCTGACGCGAGATACACCAGGGCTGGATATTGCGCATCCAGTCATAATAGGTGTTGGTCCATTTTTCGGGCACGAATTTGGTCTTGCCACTTTCCACCGCGCGGATGGCCGGCTGGGCCAGTGTCGCCGCATCGGCGAACCACTGATCGGTGAGCAAAGGCTCGATCACCACGCCGGAGCGGTCGCCATAGGGCACCGTATGCGGATGGTCATCAATTTTCTCAAGCAGTCCGAGGCTTTCAATCTCGGCGACAACCTTCTTACGGGCGGCAAAGCGTTCCATCCCGCGATAGGCTTCGGGCACGGCGTCATTAAGATGGGCGTTCTCGTCCATGATATTGATGACCTCAAGATTGGCGCGCTTGCCAACCTCGAAGTCGTTGAAATCATGGGCCGGGGTAATTTTCACCGCGCCGGAACCCTGTTCCGGATCGGCATATTCATCCGCCACAATCGGGATGCGCCGCCCGACAATCGGCAGGATCGCGAACTTACCAACCAGATCGGTGTAACGCTCATCGTCGGGATGAACGGCAATGCCTGTATCGCCGAGCATGGTTTCGGGCCGGGTGGTCGCAACGGTGATAAAGCGTCCCTCTTCCCCCTCGACCGGATAGCGGAAGTGCCACATATGGCCGTTCACTTCCTGCTGTTCGACCTCAAGATCGGAAATCGCCGTGTGGAATTTCGGGTCCCAGTTGACCAGCCGCTTGTCGCGATAGATCAACCCTTCCTTATAGAGCTGGACAAATACCTTGCGGACGGCCTTGGAGAGCCCCTCGTCCATGGTGAAGCGTTCGCGGTTCCAGTCGCAGGTCGCGCCGAGGCGCTGGAGCTGCTGAAAAATCTGGCCGCCGGACTGGTCCTTCCATTCCCAGACCTTGTCGATGAATTTCTCGCGGCCGAGATCGTGGCGGGTGATGCCCTGCTCGCCAAGCTGGCGCTCGACCACCATCTGCGTCGCGATACCGGCGTGGTCCATGCCCGGTTGCCAGAGCACATCCTTGCCCCGCATCCGCTCGAACCGGATCAGCGCATCCTGCAGTGTATTATTGAGCGCATGGCCCATATGCAGGCTGCCCGTCACATTCGGTGGCGGAATGACAATCGTATAGGTCTCGTCGGTTTTGGCGCGTCCACAGGAAAACGCCCCTTGCTCCATCCATTTCGAATAGAGCTTTCCCTCGACCTCGTCGGGTCGATAAGACTTGTCCAGCATTGCTGAACCTTTCTTTATTGATTAGTCGGCAAATTTCGGGAGTAATATAGTCGGCTCACATCCCGGGAGGAAGGATTTTATTCTTCGTCGTCCGCCCGGTCCGCGAGCTTGCTCACTTCGCGCTCCACAATGCGCTGCACGATCTGGGGGAGGTTCTGATCGAGCCAGTCCTTCAATATCGGACGGAGCATATCCTTGACCATTTCTTCCAAAGTCGCATTCTTACCCATCTGCAATCCTCGTGATGATGCAACGGCACCGGCCAGATTGGCAAAGGCGGATGTCGTTGCGGCAATTGTCGGATCAGCCAGCAGATTGCTGCTGATTTTCTCGGCCGTCGCAGCGGCCACTTCAGGCTCGGGGTCCGCCTCTTCCGGCTCGGGTTCCGGTTCAGGTTCGGTCTCCGGCTCTGCCTCTGCCGCAATCGCGGCATCAATCTCGGCTTCGACGGCGTCCTCCTCGAATTCCTCATCAAGGGTGAGAGGCTCTTCTTCCTCCTCTTCCTCGACAGCATCCGTCAGTTCAAGGACATCCTCGTCATCGTCCGTTTCGGGCTCGGCTTCCATTTCGGGTTCCGGCTCGGGCTCGGGCTCGGGCTCGGGTTCAGCCTCAGGCTCGTCGTCCGCAGCCGCCTCAACCTCGGTATCCTCTTCCATGGTTTCAGCAACGTCTTCGTCAGAAGCTTCCGCGGTTGCGCCTTCTTCCTGACCCTCTTCCTCTCCATCTTCGGAAATGATCCGCCGGATGGAGGCAAGAATTTCTTCCATCGTCGGTTCTTGTTCTGTCGTTGGATCGCTCATCGTCAATTCACCATTGAAACCGGGGCCCTAGTTCACGAAACCTATGTCACGTATCGATATAAACCGCTCATTCAGTCAACTATGGCCGGTTTACTTTAATTAATTGTTAATCCAATCCGCCATCCGTGCCGAACCATTTATCACGTACTCTGTCATAATGGACTGTCGGATCGTAGTAATCGACGTTCAGATTAAGGTCGCGGGCGTTCAGCTTGCCAATCGCCGCGAGAACGGCATACAGGGCAACATACTGATCCCGCTGTGCCGTCACCAGATCCACCTTGCTTTGCAGCAGTTCCTGCTCGGCGTTCAGTACATCGAGGGTTGTACGGGAGCCAACCTGCGCTTCCTGCTCGACACCATCCAGGGCGATCGTATTGGCGCGAACCGCCTCTTCCTGGGCACCAATCCGCGAACGAGAGGTTTCCAGCAGTTCCCATGCCTGGATCACCGCTTCGCGCGTTGCCCGAACCGTTTCCTCAATCTCCTGCATCCGCTGGCTGTTGATCTGCCGCGCCTGACGCACCTGGCTGTAGACCGAACCTGACTGATATAGCGGCACTGTCAGCACGGCCCCAATGCGGGCTGTATCACTTTGCGTTCCCGATCTCACAACATCCCGACCCGTGGACAGGCTGCCCTCAAGATCAATAGATGGCAGCAGCTGGCCGGAGGTCGCGCGAATGGTATAGCGGGAGCTTTCTTCGTTAAATTTCGCGGTTTCAATATCCGGGTGATTGGCAAGGGCCGTGGCCAGAGCCGCCTCTTCCGACTCCGGGAAGCTGTCCGGCACCATAGGGGTTTCAAGATCCAGCGGCGGACGGCCGACAATCCGCTCGAAATTCGCGCGGGTGGAGCGGAGGTTCCCCTCGGCCTGTATGACGTTTGAAATTGAATCGGCAAGGCGCGCCTGCGACTGGGCCACATCGGTGCGGGTAATTTCCCCCACTTCGAAACGGTCATTCGACGCATCAAGCTGACGGCGCAGGACAACCGAGTTATTGCGGTTAAGCTCAACCAGCGCCTCGTCGCGGAGGACATTCATGTAAGCTTCGACCGCAAACTGAAAAATCGTCTGCTCCGTCGAGAGCAAGTCTGCCCGCGCCGCCTTCACCTGAGCTTCCGCAGACTTGGTCGAGGCGACCGTCTGCCCGCCGGTATAAAGCGGTTGGCTGACAACCAGCGAGGCTTCCCGCGGGTTGGATCCTCTTCTCGTGCCCGCTATAGACGGATTAACATCGGAATGCTGCGCGGCAACCTCACCGATCGCATAGACTTCCGGGCGCCAGCCCGACAGGGCCTGCGGCACGTTTTCATCAACGCCCCGTACATTGGCCCGCTGCGCCAGCAGGGACGGATTGTTTTGATATGTCGACGCCAATGCATCCTGCAATGTCTCGGCATTCGCCCACGACATTGGCATCGTAATGGCGATTACAGATGCAACGGTCAAAGCTACTTTTTTCATTAAACTCGCCTCTCGAACCTAAAATCAGGCCGTTCAGAAATTAACCATAGTCGAATTTAGTCCCGATACCAGTTTCAATCAACAATTTTAAACAAATCGTCTGATCTATTCCCGATCCCGAAACTCCTCATATTCCTTGCCATCCCCCACACTATGGGCGAGAAACATGGCAAAAATGTAACACTCCGCACGTCCGTTCAAAACTCGAAACGGGCCTCATCCTGCATATCAGGCAGGGGCGGCACCGACGCGTCAAAGGCCGCATGCGGGAAAAAACGGTCTCCCAACCGGCGATAAACGGTCGCAACACCCGGATTGTCGCCCAGAACGCAGATCAGGCGTCCGCCATCCGCCAGCTGATCGAGCAGGCTCTGCGGCGCCGATGAAATCGAGCCATTGATATGAATCACGTTATAGGGGCCCTGCTTGGGGTTTCCGTCCGCCAGCGCGCCATCGACAACGGCGACATTATCGCATTCCAGACGCACCAGAATCTCGGTTGCGCGGGCCACCAGCTCCGGATCACTCTCGATCGCGACGACTGCCTGACCAAGGAATCCGAGGACCGCAGAGGAATATCCCGTACCGCAGCCGATATCCAGGATAACGTCAGTGGGGCCGATATTCGCCTCCTGCAGCAACCGCCCGAAGACCCGGGGCTCAACGACAAAGCGGCCCGGCGCCACCTCCAGATCCTCATCGAGATAGGCAACGCCCCTGAGTTCCTTCGGCACGAACTCCTCACGCGGCACCGTATCCATGGCCTCTGCCACACGGCCATCGGTCACCCGGTTCGGCCGCAGTTGACTGAGCACCATATGGTGGCGCGCCTCGGCGAATTTTTCTGAAATCATGGTTGTCCCGTTCACCCCAAAAGAAAACTACCGTGGTTATACTGAAAAACCGCCCCGATACGCAAGACATAAGGTAACGGCAATCTAACGAGATGTGACACCTGCCCCGCCCTAGAACTTGAAATCGGGAAGCGAGCGGAACGCGTCTTTCAGCGCCTCTCCCCATCCGGTCGAGATCTGGTTGAAATAGGGATCTTCGGCGGCAATCTGCTGTTCCCGCGTGATCTGGAAGCTATCATTCTCATAGACCTGCAGATCAAGCGGCAAGCCGACGGAAAGATTGGCCTTTATGGTCGAATCAAAGGAGACCATCATCAGCTTGATCGCATCTTCAAAGCTCATGTCCGGATCATAGGCCCGCACCAGGATCGGGCGGCCGTATTTCGTCTCGCCGATCTGGAAGAAGGGCGTCTCGTCGGAGGCTTCGATAAAGTTGCCTTCCGGATAAATCAGGAAAAGTCTTGGCGGACTGCCCTTGATCTGGCCGCCAATGATCAACGTCGCGTTAAAGGAGGAGTCCGCCTCCTGCCCTTCAAAGCTGTTGGTGCGGATTTCCTCACGCACCGTTGCCCCGACAAGCCGCGCCACCTGGAACATCGACGGCGCTTCCAGAATTGAGGGCTTGCGATCCTCCGGTGCCTTGGAGCGTTCATCAAGTGTGCTGATAATAGCCTGTGTTGTCGCCAGGTTGCCCGCCGTCATCATGGTGATGACCCGCTCCCCGGGGATGACCCAGCTATGCATTTTCTTGAAAACGGAAATATTGTCGACGCCGGCGTTTGTACGCGTGTCCGACATAAAAACGAGGCCCCTGTTGAGCCGCAAGCCGACACAATATGTCATGTTTGTTTACTTTTCTGTCCTTGACCGTGAATTAAGCTACTGTTGTTGAACCTGTATCGAGACATCCATGGATTCATTCATCGAGCTTGTCCCGCTGCCCATGCGCAGACCCGAAATAGGCGATGCATCCTTGTAATCAAGACCCGTCGCCACGCGAATATACCGGTCATCCGGTGAAATCCCGTTGGACACATCAAAGCCGACCCAGCCGATATCTGGGATGTAGGCTTCCGCCCAGGCGTGGGTTGCTTCCTGGTCGATGCGATCATTCATCATCAGATAGCCACTGACATACCGCGCGGGAAAACCCATTTTCCGCACAGCCGAGACAAAAATATGCGCATGGTCCTGACAGACCCCGTTACTTGCAATAAGCGCCTCTTCCGCCGTCGTCTCAGCATGGGTTTCTCCCGTCATATAGGGAACGATTTCGCCGATCAGGCGGGACAGCGCATGCATCATAATCACTTCCGTTTCATATTCCGCCCGCCCGAGCTGCTTGATCAATTTCTGCACCCGGCTTCCCGCCTCGGTCAGCGGCGTTGAGCGAAGAAAGAACCAGAGCGGTGCAAATCCGAGGTTCTGGCCAATGATGCCATGCAGGTCCGTCGTCTCGACCTCCCCCTCACATGTGATGGAAATCTCCCTCTGGCCCGAATCGATACTGACAAGCAACGTGTGATTATTGAACTGATCGTCAAACTCCAGCTCCTTCACGCCGCCGTCCACCGTGACATCCCAGCGGTTTACAGCCTGTCCGACGCCGCTTCTGGGCATCAGGCGGAGCTGCTGCAGCGCATAATGCACCGGCTCTTCAAAATGGTATTTCGTCAAATGCGAGATTTTCAGAAGCATAAAGTCATCCGATAAAGCGATAGTCTTGTTCAACCTGATGTCCGAGCGCCATATTGTCCCGGATGAAGCTTGAGAGAAATTCGTGCAACCCCTCATCAAAGATGGAATTGATCGAGCTTTCCTTCAGTCTTTTCAATATAGGTAACGCCATTTCGTGGCAATCGAGCCGGAGACCGTAGTCTTCCTCCAGATAGCCGAGATTATCAACTATCTTCGAATAGCAAAAGACCAGAGATCGCGGCAGACGCCGGTCAAGAATGATAAACTCGGCAATGCTCATCGGGTTGATTTCCCCGGGATTAAGCCAGCGGAAGGCCCGTTGCGCCGACACCGAGCGCAGGATCGATTCCCACTGCACATTATCGAGCGAGGAGCCGACAAAGGAGGCCGAGGGCAGCAACACATAATATTTCACATCCAAAATGCGCGCCGTGTTATCCGCCCGCTCCAGAAAGGTGCCGAGCCGGGCAAAGTCAAAAATATCATTCCTGAGCATCGTCCCGTGCAGCGCCCCGCGGACCAGCGCGCTCTGCTGGCGAATCGTACCGAGAACCTCCGGCAGGTCCCGCTCCGAGATCGGCGAGGACAGCAAGTCCTTCAGGGTGATCCAGCATTCGTTCGTCGCTTCCCACACCTCGCGGGTGAGCGCCGTTCGCACCATCCGGGCATTGTTCCGGGCCCCATCAATCACCGACCAGACACTCGACGGATTGGCTTTATCGCGCAGCAGGAAGTCTATGACATGGCGGGCGATATATTGATCATATTTACCCTTGTATTCATGGGTAACACCGGCCGTCGCGACGACGGACGCCCATTCATTCTCGGCGGCGGTGGACCGGGTGAGCGCAATGCGGAAACCGGCATCGAGCAGCCGCGCCGTATTCTCGCTGCGCTCGAGGAAGCGGAACATCCAGAAAAGGCCGCCGGCGGTTTTTCCTAACATGCGGCTATTCCTCCAACACCCAGGTGTCCTTGGTGCCGCCCCCTTGTGAGGAATTGACAACAAGGGACCCGGCTTTCAACGCCACACGTGTCAGGCCGCCCGGCGTAATATCAATCCGCCGCGGGGATACCAGCACAAAGGGGCGAAGGTCGACATGGCGCGGCGCGAGGCCTTTCTTCGTCAGGATCGGACAGGTCGAAAGCGCCAGCGTCGGCTGCGCAATATAGTTTCCGGGCTTGGCCTTCAGCTTGGTCCGGAACCTCGAGATTTCCCGTTTGCTGGCAGCCGGACCGACCAGCATGCCATAGCCGCCGGACCCGTGCACCTCTTTCACCACCAGCTCTTCGAGGTTGTCCAGCACATAGGCCAGTGCGTCCGGTTCGGCACAGCGCCATGTCGGCACATTTTTCAGCATCGCCTTCTCGCCGGTATAAAACTCGACAATATCCGGGATGTAGGAATAGATCGCCTTGTCATCAGCAATGCCGGTGCCGGGCGCGTTGGCAATGGTAATGCCGCCCGCGCGGTAGACATCCATGATTCCGGCCACGCCGAGCTGCGATTGCGGATTAAACGTCAAAGGATCGAGAAAATCGTCATCGACCCGGCGATACAGCACGTCAATCGGATCATACCCCCGCGTCGTCCGCATGGCGATGCGCCCGTCGACGACCCGCAGGTCATGCCCCTCCACCAGTTCCGCCCCCATCTGGTCGGCAAGGAACGAATGCTCGAAATAGGCGGAGTTATGAATTCCCGGCGTCAAAACGGCCACCACCGGCTTGCCGTCACAGCCAGGTGGCGCGCAATCGCCAAGCGAGCGGCGGAGAGTCTTGGGATAATCGCTGACAGACCGCACCTTCACTTTCGCAAACAGTTCGGGGAACATATGCAACATGGTTTCGCGGTTTTCCAGCATGTAGGAAACGCCAGACGGTGTGCGCGCATTATCCTCAAGGACGTAAAACTCATCCTCTCCCGTCCGCACGAGATCGGTGCCGACGATATGCGTATACACATTTCCCGGCGGGGAGACGCCGATCATCTGCGGCAGGAACGCCTCGTTATTGGCGATCAGTTCGCGCGGGATGCGCCCGGCGCGGAGAATTTCCTGGCGATGATAAATATCGTGAAGGAAGGCGTTGATCGCCCGTACCCGCTGCTCGATCCCGCGTTCCAGCCGGGCCCACTCGCGGGCCGATATCACCCGCGGGACGATATCGAAGGGGATGAGCCGCTCTGCCGCCTCTTCGCGGCCATAGACGTTAAAGGTAATCCCGGTGCGGCGAAAAAAGGCCTCGGAGGCGGCGGATTTTCGGTGCAATCTCGCCTGGTCTTCTGTCTCCAGCCACTTATGATACTCGTGATAGGGATAGCGGACATCGCCTGCCTCCCCGTTCATTTCATCAAAAACATTTTGTGTTTCTTGCATCTTACTACAGTAGAGGATTTGTGTTGCAGCGCAATAGTAAAGTTTTCCGCAACGCCTGAACTTCTGCGGAAAATGCGGTGCTAGTCGTCCTTGGCATCCGGGTCGGTTGGCGCCTCCTGCGCCTCGGTTGAAATCCGCGAGAGCACTTTTTGCAGCAACGCCTCGGTCTTGCGCCGGTCCGCCGGTGACATCTCTTTCAGGTTGATATCAAGCTTGAGATTCTCGTTTTCCTCCTGAATGACGTCCAGAGTCTCCGGAACGTGATCAAGCTCCTGAAGGGCGGCATAGGTATTCACCGGAAAGCGGAATCCCTTGACCGTGATTTCCTCGCGCTTGCCACATAATATAACGTCCTTCACATTGACATAGGTTTCATGGGAAATCTGGATTTCACCGGTATTCGCCGTCGATTCCAGGCGCGAGGCGAGATTGACGCCATTGCCGATGGCCGTATAGTCCATGCGCTCGCTGCTGCCAAAATTGCCGACGGTGCAATAGCCGGTATTAATGCCCATCCGGCATTGCAGTGGTCGTTCCAGCCCGATGTCGAACCAGACATCGTTGAGTTCCGCCAACCGCTCCCTCATGGCGAGGGCCATGCGCACGCAGGCGATGGCATCCTGCTTGACGCCCTTGCTTTCCGGGTCACCGAAAAAGATGACGATGGCATCACCGACGAACTTGTCAATCGTCGCGCCATGCACCAGCGCAATTTCCGACATCTCGGTCAGATACTGGTTGAGGATACGGGTCAGGTCCTCTGCCTCCATCCGCTCGGTGATCTCCGTAAAGCCGACAATATCGGAGAAGAAGACCGTCAGCTTCTTGCGGCGGCTGGTGATATCGCCACGATTGCGCCCCTCGAAAATGGAGGCGTAGACTTGCGGCGAGAGATATTTCGCCAGCTGGTTGGAGAGCCGCTCCAGCGCCCGCGACTGCTCCGATATCGCCTGCTCCTGCTGCTTGATCTGGGTGATATCGGAATAGACGGCGACCGTGCTGCCGTCTTCCGTCTTGCGCTCGTTGATCAGGATCCAGCGGTCATCGGCGCGCCGCTGCATTTCCGTGCTGAGCCGCTTGCGATGATTTTTCAGCCGCTCGCGCAGCCACTCGTCCTCGCGCTCCCACGCGTCCTGCACCAGTCCTTGGGTCGCGGCGCGGCGCATGATGTCCTCAAAACTCTTGCCGATTTCCGTCTCGATAATCTTTTTCGGGAAGAACAGGTCGCGATAGACGCTGTTGCAGACCACCAGCTTGTCATTGGAATCATAGAGGGAAAAGCCCTCGGAGATATTTTCGATCGCATTGATCAGGCGACGGCGCCCCTCCTCGATTTCGCGGTGATTGGATTCCTGGATTTCAATGGCCGTATCGCGGAACACCGCCAACGCGTTGGCCATGTCGCCAACCTCGTCATTGCGCTCCCGCCATGGAATCTTGACTCCGGTATCGCCCGCCGCCAGCTGGGTCATGGCGTCGGTGATATTTTCTAGCGGGCGAATGATGCGCGGGCGGATATAGAGAAACATGACCAGCAGCGCGGTCGACAGACTGGCAATGGCGACGAGCACCAGCAGGTATTTGCCCAGCTCGATCACCTGTTCCGAATTGCTTTCGGCAATCCCGCCCCGCTCCCGCGCACCAGCGACGAGTTTGGCGACTTCCGTCTGCAGGCTGTCAGAAAGCGCCCGGCTCTCCCTCAACGCCACCGCGGCACGTCCGCTGCTGTCAAGTTCCGCGCGGTGAATATCGAAGAGGTTATTGTCGCCCGACCCGAGGGCGAGAAGGCTGAGGGTGATATTCTGCATATCATCCGTCGCCAGCCCGGCCAACATGTCCCGTATCCGTGCTTCCGATGCCTCGAACCGGTCGGCGAAGGGTTCAATATTGGCGACATCGGGCACATTCGACATTTCGCCAAGGATGCTCGCCACCAGATTGCCCTCTGCACGCAATGACAGGAGGATATGCAGGTTATTCGCGCCGTCGAGAATAAGCTTGCCAAGTTCCGCGCCCGATTGCCGGGCTTCGTCCTGAAACCTGGTCTCAAGGTTCTCGACCACATCGACGACCGCTTGGGAGTATACCGTGTGAAAGCTCTCATGGGCAAGGCGCAGCAGGTTGCCCTTCTGAACGAGCCGCGGCGAGAGGGTCGTGCTCTGCCCCGGCGGTGTCTGCCAGAGTTCCTGCTCTTTCAGAATGAAGATATTATCAAGCCCGCGCCCGAAATCGAGAATATCCTGCGCCAGCTCAACGAAGGCCGGCTGTCCCGCCTGCGCCGCCCAGTTCGCGACATTCTCCTCGATCTCTGTTTCCAGCGTATTATAGCGGGTCTGCAGGGGGCCGAAGCTGTCAAGATCGGACGCCAGTATCACCTCCGAAAGGACCCCTTCCAGATCGTCAATGCGATCGCCGAATTCCAGGAACTCGCTGACCTTGCGGGTCGAATTTTCCACCAGATCGGTTGTATACACATTGCTCTTGGCGGAGAGCCATTCCCCCTGCATGACGAAATCGAACACCGCATCGTCGATCATCGGCTCCATTTTCAGCAGGAATGCTTCATGCAATCGGCTGAGCTGGTCGGTCGCGGCGTTCCGCGCCTCCCGCTTTGAAAGCTTTGCCTCGACAGCGGATTTAAGGGTATCGAGGCTCTTGACGAGTTGCTGCTCGATCTTGAGAAGATTCTCGACATTCTCCGTACTCCCGTATAGTTCGCGGGATTTTTCCATCAGTGCCGAAAGCTCAAACGCCCGGCGGTTCAGGTCCGACACCGAATTTTTATGGTCATCGAGAGAGAGGTTTGCCATGAGGTCCGGCGCCGACGAAGAGATTTCCGCGCTCTTCTGCGCCAGTTGCATCGCCGTCTCGATCTCGGGAAGGCTCTGATGCGCGATCAGTTCGGTGGATTTCGACACATAATCGAAGGAATACCAGGCGATGATCCCGGCGACGACGCTCATCGCCGCCAGAAAGCTGAGCGAGAGGAGAAGCTTGCCGTTGATCCGAAGAGACGGGCCTGCGGGCTTTTCGGTCGGTGTCGTGTCTGTCGGTGTGGTGTCTGTCATTTCGGCAGCCGATCTATGGCCCTAAACGAGCCATCCCCCTGAAGTTCAGTCAGGAATACACGGTTGAGCCCCTGATTGTCCCCCGGCCCGAACAACAGCTCCAGCCCGTCGATATCGAATTTACGCGTCGTCTCCACCTTTTCCAGAAATGCCTCCCGCGTGACGTTCGGCCCAAGTTCTTCCAGCACTGCCGCAACGAACCGCCCGGCGAGATAGCCCTCCAGCGAGACAAAACCGGTTTCCAGTGCCGGGTTAAAGGCTGTCAGTGCCTTTTGATAGCTCTGCACCAGCGGGATATCCATATCGTCCGGAAAGGGCACAACCTGCGTGACATAGACACGTCGTCCGTCTCCTTCCAGCTCCGCCGAAAGCGCCTTGGAGCCGACGAAGGAGATATTCATGAAGATCACATCGAGGCCGAGCTGCCGCGCCAGCTTGATAAACGCCGCACTCGCCTTATAGGAACCGATCATGGCCACCGCCTCGGGGTTATGGCTCCGGATCGCCAGCAGGGCGCGCTTGACCGCCGTTGTATTGCGCATATAGCGCCCCTCCCCGGCCAGCTTCAGCCCCCGCTTCTCAAGGGCGGCTTTCACCCCTTCAAGCCCAGCGCGGCCAAAGCTGTCATCCTGGTAAAAGGCGGCAATCCGCGTGATCCCGAGGTCCTTTGTCAGATGCTCGATCCAGGCTTCCGTCTCTTCGGCGTAGGACGCGCGGATATTGACGATATTCTTGGCGGCGGGATCGCGCAGGAAACCCGCGCCCGTAAACGGGCCGATCAGGGGAATATTTTCCGCCTCGGCAATCGGGGCAATGGCCTTGCTCGTCGGGGTGCCGACACAGCCGACCAGCGCGAAGACCTTGTCCTGCTCTATCAGCCGGTTGACATTGGCGATGGCTTTCGCCGGTTGATAGCCGTCATCATAGGAGATCAGACGGAGCTTGCGCCCCTCGATCCCGCCGTTGCGATTGACTTCCTCAAATGCGGCAAGAATGCCGTTGCGCATCTCCTCACCGAGCTGGGCGGAGGGTCCTTCAAGAGCGGCGCTCTGTCCAAACAGGATTTCATCCGGCCCGAGCGGTTCCTCGGCCTGCAACATTGCCCCCGGCATCGGCAGGCAAAGCGCCAGCAACGGAAGTAAGACAGAAGACAGACGTCTGCGAAAAAACTGTGGCACCGTGACCGGATTTTCCCCTGTATAAGACGCCCCACAGCGGTCGCGTCGATCAAAGCTGAAGTGAGCCCGGAGCCTGCGCCCCGACTTTCGCGCGCAATGGTACCCAATTCACACTTTGAATAGAAGAATTTTATCAAAGCCATACAGATTCCGACTGGCCGGACGGCAAAATGAAGCACTGTTCTGGGTCATCGACGGCCGTTCACAACCAACACACAGCCAGCGAAATGGCAGGCCACAGTTGCGCTTGACACTCCCCGCTGAAAGACTTACAACGCCTAGGCTTTTGGCAAAACACCACATGATCAGGGGCCTGGTGGCGGAGTGGTGACGCAGCGGATTGCAAATCCGTCCACACCGGTTCGATTCCGGTCCAGGCCTCCAATTTTCCTGCTCTTTCCCGGTAAAATTCTCACAGTTGCAGTGTATGACGCGTCCTGTCTCCGGCGCGTCTTTCTGATTGCGTCGCTGTCCTGTCCGGCAATGAGGAGACAATAATGTATATCGTGATTGGAATTTTGCTGCCCTGGCTGATGTTTTTCATGCTGGGCCGCACGATGGAAGGGATCATCTGCCTGATCCTGCAATTGACGGTTCTGGGCTGGCTGCCCGCCGCCATCTGGGCGTTGGTGGCGCTGCACCGCTCCCGCCCGTCCCCTGCGCGACCGAAAGCGGACAAGCCCGGCAGATAGCCGCTCGGCAGAGCGCGTGTGGCGGCAGCTTTTCCATTGTGCAGATTGCCAATTCGCACAAGGTTGGGTAAGCTGGCCCCAGTTTTATTATTTAGAGGGGTGGCCTCCATGCGACTGATCCTTGCGATCCTTTTACCGTTCGTTGTTTTCTTCACCATCGGCAAGCCGTTTCAGGGTATTCTCTGCCTGATCCTGCAAATCACGCTGATCGGCTGGATACCGGCGGCGATCTGGGCGGTCTACGCCCTCAGCCAGTATAATACGGACAAGAAAATCGCGGCGGCCCACGGCAAGGATTAGGGGGCACCGCTTTTCCGGTCCCGAATGCGCGTTTTTTTTAGCGAAAACCAAAATCAAGGCTTGGCAGGCAAAGGCGCAATTGCTATAAGCCGCCAACCCGCTAAAGTTCGGGCCCTGATCCCCGATAGCTCAGTTGGTAGAGCAGCTGACTGTTAATCAGCCTGTCACAGGTTCGAGTCCTGTTCGGGGAGCCAATTCAAAAGCCTTCGGAAGCCATTCCGGAGGCTTTTTTCATGGCGTCGCGACAACGCGTGTTTATGCCAAAATTGAGCTTCAATTATTTTTCGTATATACATTAAATGATTGACAGCCCTAATTTTCGTATATACATTAAATTAAACCGTAGCGGGAAACAGCCAATGTATGATTGGGATGACTCAAAATGCGAAGCGAACCGGAAATCCCGCGGTTTCGGCTTTGATGTTATTTATGAATTCGATTGGCATACTGCCGTTGTCGAGGAAGATATCCGGCAGGATTACGGCGAGAAACGGTTCCGCGCTTTTGGATATGTCGATGATAACCTATATGCAGTTGCGTTTACTTTTCGCGGTAACAGCATCCGTATTATCAGCATGCGACGCATGCACGCCAAGGAGGGCAGGAGATATGGTTTCAAGACGGGATAAAAAAATAGATCCGTTTCGGATCGATGAAGAGACAGCACCGCTAACAGAGGCAGAGGTCGGAAAGCTTCGCCCTGCGGCCGAAGTCTTCAGGAAACATGGTATGAAGATGCCTCCCCGTCCGCGGGGCAGGCCAGTGTCCGACAATCCAAAAAAACAAGTCAATATGCGGCTGGACGCGGACCTGCTGGAGAAGCTTCGCGAACGCGGTAAGGGATGGCAAACCGAAGTGAACGAAAAGCTCAGGGAAATTTTTCTAACATAATCCCTGTCCTTCAAGCTATGACGGTTGCCGCCACCACCGGCTTTTCATGCAATCCGTCGATCGCCATTTTCAGCATCACTTTCGCGGCCGGGGACATGACCCAGTCCTTGCGGGTGATGATGCCGACCGGGCGGCGGATGTTGGGCTTTTCAAGGGGGATCGCGACGAGCCCCTCCATCCGCACCGCCTTGAGGTAGGACGAGAGGATGATGCCGAGGCCCGCCCCGGCGGAAACGAGCGCGGCGGCGGTCTGGACCAGCGCCGGTTCCAAAATAGGTTTCAGCGTGATGCCGGTCCCGTCCAGCGCCGCGTCGATGCTCTGGCGGACGCCGGTGTCCGGCGACAGCACGATGATTTCCTCCTCCATGATCTGATGCCAGGACAGCGATTTCTCCGACGCCAGCGGATGATCCTCCGTGGCCAGCAGCATCACCTCGTCGTTATAAATCTCCTGATAGGAAAGGTTGCCCATCACCGGCGGCCGCGAGCCGATGCCGAAATCGGCACCGCCCGAGCGCACACTCTCGACCACCGTGTTCCAGATGCCATCCACCACCTGCACCCGGACCTTCGGATAGCGCCGCCGGAACGCCACCAGGATCGGCGGCAGCTGGTTCGCCGCGACGGAGGGAAAGGCCGCAACGGTGACCTTCCCCTGCTCCAGTTCCGCCAGGTCCCGCATGTGGCGCACCGCTGAATCCATATCCAGCACCACATTCTCGGCCAGCGGCAGGAAGGCCTTGCCCATCTCGGTGAGGGCGACCTGCCGGGTGCTGCGCGTAATCAGCTTGACCCGCAACTTCTCCTCCAGCTGCTGGATCAGGAGCGACAGCGACGGCTGCGTGATGTGAATTTCCTCCGCCGCCTTGGTGAAATGCAGATGTCGCGCCACCGCAACAAAGGCCCTGAAATGCTTGTCCATAACACCCCGTCTATTTATTCATTTTTCATATTAATAACTGAAAAATTATTATTTATCATATTAATACAACAGATATAAGCTCCTTTTCGCTAGCGCTGAGAGGGAGCCATGACAATAACAAAAAAAACAATGATCCTCGCTGGTAGGGAGGTTGAGGGACTGGGAGGTAAACTCAGCATCACGAATCCGGCGAATGGCTCCCTCATCAGCGAGCTACGCATGGCCTCACCCGAACAGGTCAACCTTGCCTTTGCGCGCGGAAAAGCCGCCACCCAAAAAAATGACTGGTTCGCCCGCCCGCCCCATGAACGGGCTGCCGTGCTGTTCCGGGCTGCCGAGCTGATGCTGGAGCGCAAAGACACGCTCGCCAATCTGCAGACTTCGGAAAACGGCAAGACACTCAAGGAATCACTGGGCCAGGTGAGTGCCGCGGCCGGGATCGTCCGCTATTTCGCCTCGGTCTGTGAAACCGTCGAGGGAGAGACGCCGCCATCGCGCGGGCCCTATCTTTCCGTCACCACTTATGAACCGCTGGGCGTGGTTGCGGCCATCACGCCGTGGAATTCGCCGCTGACCATGGCGGCGCAGAAACTCGCCCCGGCCCTCGCCGCCGGAAATGCGGTCATCCTGAAACCCTCGGAATTGACGACGCTGGTCTCGATCGAGCTGGCCCGCGCCTTTATTGATGCGGGCCTGCCAGAGGGGTTGCTGAGTGTTCTCCCCGGCGACTCCTCGATCGGCGAGGCGATTATCAATCATCCGGATCTGGCCATGGTCTCCTTCACCGGCGGAACCAACGCCGGGCGCGCCATTGCCAGCGCAGTGGCGGGCCGTTTCCTGCCGACCATTCTGGAACTTGGCGGCAAGTCGCCGACCATCGTCTTTGCCGATGCCGATCTCGACAAGGCCGCCGCCGATGTGTCGTCCGCCATTTTCGGCTCCGGAGGGCAGTCCTGCGTTGCCGGATCGCGGCTCTTTGTCGAGCACAGCATCTATGATGAATTTATGGACCGGCTTGTCGATGTCTCGAAGAAGCTCAAGGTCGGTCCGCCGCTGGAGGACGCCAGCAATATCGGCCCTATGGCATCTGAGGCGCAGCGCGCGCGGATCGAGGGCTATGTCGATCTTGCGAAGAAAGAAGGCGGTCGTGTCCTGCTCGGCGGTACGCGGCCCAATAGCGATGACTGCCAAGACGGCGCCTATTACCTGCCAACGATTATCGACGGGCTCGATCACAGCTCCGCCGTCTGTCAGGAGGAAATCTTCGGTAGCGTCCTCGTCGCCCTGCCCTTCACGACGGAAGACGACCTGATTGAACAGGCCAACGATACGGTCTTCGGCCTCGCCTGCGGTATCTGGAGTCACGATTTGACGAAAGCCTGGCACGTCGCGGGCGCGATCAAGGCCGGAACGGTCTGGATCAATACCTACAAGCAGCTCAGCATTGCAGCACCCTTCGGGGGCTACAAGGAGAGCGGTCTCGGCCGGGAAAAGGGCATTCAGGGACTGCGCGCCTATCAACAGACCAAGAGCATCTATCTCGGCGGTCTCGGCGGCTAGACCCCGCCACGCATTTTAAGGAAACAGCATGACGGAGAAGACAAAGCTCGGATTTATCGGCCTCGGTGTCATGGGTGAACCCA
Organism: uncultured Sneathiella sp.; assembly: GCF_963973085.1. Lineage (GTDB taxonomy): Bacteria > Pseudomonadota > Alphaproteobacteria > Sneathiellales > Sneathiellaceae > Sneathiella. The sequence goes on along the minus strand of NZ_CAXAXA010000002.1, from coordinate 622,586 downwards.
TGTGCCGGAACATGACAAAGGCCGGGCTTGGTCCGATGGTGGTTTTCGATCTGTCGGACGGCCCGCTCGCACGGCTGGAAGCCGATGGCGCAACGCGCGCCGGGACAATCGCGGAGGTCTCGAAAAGCGCGGATATCATCTTCCTCTCGCTGCCCGGTGGGCCGGAGGTGGAGAAAATCATTCTGGGGCCGGGTGGCCTGCTGGAAAATGGACGGGCCGGACAAATCATCGTCGATATGAGCACCTGCCCCGTTGCCATTGCGCGAAAGGCCGCCGCGGCGCTTGCCGAAAAAGGCATGATCTTCGCCGATGCGCCGGTCGCCCGCACCCGTCAGGCCGCCATCGACGGCACTTTGAGCATCATGGTCGGTTCCGACGACGAAACGTTCGAGACATTGCGTCCCTATCTCGCCGCTGCCGCGACCGATATCACCCATTGCGGCGGCATTGGCACGGGACAGGTGGTCAAGCTGCTCAACAACATGCTGCTGATCCAGTCCGTTGTCGCGCTGGGTGAAGCGCTGACCATCGGCGAGCGCGCCGGGGTCGATCGCGCACTGCTGGTCGACACCCTCTCGAAGGGATCGGCGGACAGCTTCGCGCTGCGTAATCATGTGAAGAAGGCGATGCTGCCGCGCGACTTTCCCGTTGGTGCCTTCGGCACGGATTACGCCACCAAGGATATTGCTTATGCGCTGGAACTCGCCAATGATGCGGGCGTGAAATCCCCCGCCGGGGAACTCGCAAAAGAAATGCTGGAAAAAACAAGCGCGGCCGGATATGGCGCGGAATATTTCCCGGTCTTGCTGAAATTGATTGAAGGGAAAAGATAATGGCGGACAGCCAGTATGACGTAGTGATCGTGGGCGCGGGAAACGCGGCGCTCTGCGCCGCGTTAAGCGCCGAGGAGAACGGCGCCAAGGTTCTCGTCCTCGAATGCGCGCCGGAGGATGTGAGCGGCGGTAACTCCCGCTTTACCGCGGGCGCGATCCGTTTTGCCTATAACGGGCTGGAGGATCTTCAGGCGGTGATGCCGGACCTGACCGAGACGGAGATCGAGACGACGGATTTCGGCACCTACACCGAAGACCAGTTTTTCGATGACATGTTCCGCGTGACCCAGCACCGCACCGATCCGGACCTCTGCGAAGTGCTGGTCCGGCAAAGCTTTTCCACCATCCGCTGGATGCGCGAAAAGGGCGTGCGCTTCGTGCCGATCTACGGGCGGCAGGCGTTCAAGGTCGACGGGAAATTCAAGTTCTGGGGCGGGCTGACGGTGGAGGCCTGGGGCGGCGGTCCGGGGCTGGTCGACGCGCTCATCGGCTCGGCGACGAAACGCGGCATCGATGTCTGGTATGAGGCCCGCGCGCTGGAGCTGATCACGGATGGTTCTGCGGTTACCGGCGTGAAAATCCGGAGAAAAGGCAAAATCGACGAGGTTGCGGCGAAATCCGTTATCCTCGCGGCGGGCGGCTTTCAGGCGAGCACCGAAATGCGCACGCGCTATCTGGGGCCCAACTGGGATCTCGCGAAAGTGCGCGGCACGCCCTATAACACCGGCGACGGCATCCGCATGGCCATGGAGATCGGCGCGAGCAGCGCGGGCAACTGGTCCGGCTGCCACGCGGTCGGATGGGAGCGTAACGCGCCGGAGTTTGGCGATCTTGCCGTCGGCGATGGCTTCCAGAAGCATTCCTACCCCTTCGGCATCATCGTCAATGCAAACGGGGAGCGTTTCGTCGATGAGGGCGCGGATTTCCGCAACTACACTTACGCGAAATACGGCCGCGAGGTGCTGGCCCAACCCGGCCATTTCGCCTGGCAGATTTTCGACAAAAAAACCCTGCATCTGCTCCGCGATGAATACCGCATCCGCGAAGTCACCAAGGTCTCCGCCGATACGATCGAGGAACTGGCGACGAAGTTGGAAGGTGTTGATCCGGAAGGCTTTATTGCGACGGTCAAGGCCTATAACGAGGCTGTCCAGACCGACATCCCGTTCAATCCAAACGTCAAGGACGGCCGCGCAACGAAAGGCCTCAGCCTACCCAAGAGTAACTGGGCCAACCAGCTGACAGAGGCCCCGTTCGAAGCCTACGCCATCACCTGCGGCATCACCTTTACTTTCGGCGGGCTTCGTATCGACACAGACGCGAAAGTCCAGAGCACGGACTACACACCGATCCCCGGCCTGTTCGCGGCGGGGGAAATGGTCGGCGGGATTTTCTACAACAACTACCCCGGCGGCACCGGCCTGATGAACGGCGCCGTCTTCGGCAAGATCGCGGGAAAATCAGCGGCGGCGTATATAGGCGGTAAAAGCTGAATTGACGGCGCAGTTGGCCTGTGCTTCGCGCAGTATCAGATGAAGAAAGGGAGGCCGGTTAGGGCATCCCTTTCTTTTTGGCTCAGCTTTGCTTTTCAAGCGCGGCGTCGATGACGCGGCGGAGGTCGCTGGCTTCCTCCCCCACATGGTTGAGGATGGCATCGACGTCGCTCTGGGAAAGCTCGCCTTTTTGGGCACGGAGCGCGGCGTTGACGAGAAAGGCGCCGCCTTCCAGCAGGGCGAGGAGGGAGGCTGTGGTGATTTCCATGGATCAGCTCCTCTTTCCGGTTTCGGTTTCGGCTTTAAGTCGCGCCTCCAGCAGGATCACGGACTGGGCGGTCAGCCTGTTCAGCGCCGCCGCATAATCGGGATGATCGGTGCAGCTCTCCTCCACCACCACGCTGGCCGCGCGGATACGCGCAAGCGTCGCTGCCTCACGGATCGTGCCCTCGACAATGAAGTTCTTCACGATGCCCATGGTGGTCGCCAGCCCGTCACAGGTGAGCAACAGCTGATCGCGCGCGGAAAGCTGGCTGAACGACGTGCCGCAGGCGGCCAGCATCAGCAGCAGAACAGCAAAAATCGAGGCCCTCATTTCTGCGCCTCGGTCGTGATGGCGGCGCGGATGGTCATGGCGGTGAGCGCGGCGAAGACCGCCTCGATCATGTCCTGCAGCGCGATTTCGTCGAGCAGATAGCTGCCCACCGCCGCGACGATCGCCAGGAACGCCGTGACATAGGTTTTCTTGCCTTTCAGATACTCTTTCATGGGTAAAATCCTTCTGTTAGGGGATGGGCGCATTCCAAGTATTTCGCCACCGTGCCGCGCCCGAGCGGGGTGTTGTAATGCCTCTTCCAGTAGGCGGCCTGCCCTTCGAAATCCGCCGGGATCGGCTCCGGTATCCGCCAGTAGTGAATACGGCAGATCGCCGTCGCGTATCGCAGGTTCCAGACAAGCTGGGAGACCTCCGGCACCCCCTCCCCCACCATCAGCAGCCGGAGCCGACGGAGAAGCACCGGTCGCCGCCCGAGATAGCGGAGAATGTCGTCATAGGTCGCCGGTTCGCATTGATAGAAACCGAGCGCCGGTCCGCGTATCTGGCGAAGATGGTGAAAGCCGCTCTCGACCAGCCCCGTCCCGAGAAGGAGGTTCTCCGCATTCACACCGCCCATATGCAGGACGTTTAATGTCGGACGGATGACGAGTTGGCGTAAATCCCGGATTTGCATGTCTTTGCTCCATCTTGAGAGCCGTAAACTGAAGGAATTGGTTGAATGGATAATGAATCTTCCAAAGGATCGTCCGGCACGCGCCAAGGAGTATTCCGCCGTCTTATTCAGGGCACCACCACGCCGCTGGCCTCCATTTTCGGGAGCGGCTTCCTGGTGGTCGTCTCCCTGCTGGCGAGCACGGTCGGTCCCTACTCCCTGTTCGCCATTATCGGGATCTGCGCCTTTGCCTATGCGGTGGGATGGGTGATCCGCCATAACATCCGCCATGTCGAACCCGCCCTTGCCGCCCTGTCCCCGCCGCGCACGGTGCGCCTGCTGGAGCAGCTGTCCGACATCACCCTCATCCCGGCCTATATCATTTCGGTGACGCTGTATTTGCGGATTATGGCGTCCTATGTCCTCGGATATTTCGAGGCCGATGCGGAAATCTATGAGAAGCTGCTGACCAGCGGGATTATTATTGCCATTCTCCTGATCGAGCTGACGAAGGGCCTTAAAATCCTGGAAGGGCTGGAACGGTGGACCCTGATCATTACGCTCGCCATTATCTTCCTCATGATCGGCAGTTTCGCGTTCTATAACGCTGCGGCCCTGACGGCGGGCACACTGATCCTGCCGGACCTGCCCGATCATTCCCTCTGGCAGACCGTCACCATCCTGTGCGGTATCCTGATTGTCGTGCAGGGGTTCGAGACGACCCGCTATCTCGGCGACGAGCTGGATGCCGATACGCGCATCCGGGCCAGCCGAAACTCGCAGCTTTTCTCCGCCGCGATCTATATCCTGTTCATTCTGGTGGCAACGCCGCTGATGCATCTGTTGAGCGGCGATGCCACGGGCAACGGCCTGATCATGCTGGCGACCGAAGTCGCCGCCTGGTTGGTCGTGCCGCTGGTATTTGCCGCCGTCTTCAGCCAGTTCGGCGCCGCCATTGCCGAAGCCATCAGCGCGTCGGGTAATATAATGGAACTAACCCGCCATCGCCTCACGACGCGGGTGACCTATATCATCATCTGCGGCCTTGCCATCGCCCTCACCTGGACGGCGGACACATTTGAGATTCTGGCGCTCGCCTCGCGGGCCTTCGCCTTTTACTTTTTCCTGCAATGCATCATCGCCTGCGATGTCGCAAAGAAAAAAGGGCTCAAGGCCGCCTTCGCGATCCTTGCCGCCCTTCTTCTCTTTATTACGATTTTCGCCGTGCCAGCGGGCTGAGGGTCAGCCGCGGCCATCCTTATGCGCGAGCAGCAGCGCATAGGCCATGTCATGGATCGGGCTATCAAGGCCAGATTTCTTGCTCTCCCGGCAGACCCAGCCAATAATGCTTTCCAGTTCCAGCGGCTTGCCGCGCTCCAGATCCTCCAGCATCGACGCCTTGGTATTCGGGTTGGCCGTGGTCTTGACGAAATGCACCTGCTTCTCGGCAATCCTATCGGGTACATCGGCGCCCTTGGCCCGGCCAAGCGCACAGATTTCCTTCATCGCGCGGAAGAAAAGATCCTGCATTTCCTCTGTCCCGATCCAGCCACCCACGGGCAGTCGGGTCAGGCAGCCGATCAGGTGAAAGGGCGCGAGGACGACATATTTCGTCCAGATTTCCTTCATCGGCTCTTTCAGCGCAAACGCATCGGTGCCCTGCTCTTGAAGTGCCGCCGCCAATTCATCATGGAGGGCCGTGTCGCGCGGATGGAGGGGGCCGAAAACGGTCCGGGTCAGGCTGCCGGTACGGGTGACCTGCCCCGGCGCCTCAACCACCGCCGGGATATAGGTAATGCCCGGCGAGAGCTGACCCTCATCATATTTGGCGGCCAGCCGCTCAATTCCGTAGAGGCCGTTCTGCAGGCTGATAATCTCGGTGTCATCGCCGATCATCGGGCGCATATCCTCCGCCGCCTGATCTGTCGATTGCCCCTTCACTGTGAACAGCACAGCGTCGCACACACCAAGCTCGGCCGGGTCGTCGGACACAGCCGCGAAAGTCACTTTATCGACGCCCTTTTCGGACGTGAGTGTGAGTCCGTCTTTTAGCAGCGCATCCCGGGTTTTGCCCCGCGCCAGCACGACAACCTCCATCCCGGCCTTGACCAGCTGCGCCGCGAAATAGCCGCCAATGGCGCCCGCCCCGATGATTCCGATTTTCAGTGACATTTCCTATCCTTCTTCTTCTGGTTAGCGCACCGGTCGTCAGGATACGTTAGGAAAAATATCCGCACCGGGCAAGCGCCAAACGTCAGCTTTCTGGCAATGCCGATTCAAGGCCGATCGCCTCCCGATAGAGGATCGAGAGGAAGGAGATAAAGACCGCAAGCACAAAGGGCATGATCAGGAAGCTGGAGAGCAGGTAAAACACGGCACCCGCCAGATCCGGCTTGTTCAGCAGGACCAGCAGCAACATCGGCATATATATCAGGGCATAGAGCCCGACCACTGCCACCAGCGCCAGCAGGAACGTGCCGACCAGCGCGAAAAACATCTCCAGCACCGATTTGGCGAAGTTGGTGAGGGCCAGCGGCTGATCCAGCGCGATCGCCGGAAACACAAACATCAGCGGCATGAAACAGAGCAAAAGCAGCGCAACGAAAAGGACAAGCGACGCGCCCGAGCCGCCGCCGCCAGAAGCCACATAAATCTTTGCCAGAACATAGGTAATGACCACATAGCCGATCAGGGCACCTGCGTATTTGATTTCGCGCAAGCCGAAATGAAGCCCGAAGCCTTCGTTTTCCCGCTCGAACCGGAGCAGGGTATAGCGGCTCCAATAGACGGCGAAAATCGCATAGAGAAGTTCATTAAGGACAAGGCGGAAATAATCGGCAGAGGCCAGGATATTCGTCTCCAGCCAGGAAATCAGCCCAGTCATTATGATTACCGGCACCGCCCGGACCAGACAGGGCCAGCGATGGAGAATAACAAAGCGAAAGGCCTCCAGAAGGCAGGCTGTGGGCTTGACTGGGCGCGATAATTCCATGTCTATGACAATAGGGCCGATCCCCTAACTAATCTTTAATCCGGGGCTTTGCGAAATCAAAAACGGGCCCAAAAGGATCGTCGGCCCGCACATGGTTCGCTGAGGGTTTATTTTCCCTGCATCTGTGCCTTGCGTCGCCGCCGACCCAGATAGGCAATCCCGACAAGCGCCGCGCCGAACAGCATCAGGCCCGTCGCAGGCAGGTCATCGGAGAGCAGGCCACCGCCAGCCGCTCCGGCCTCATTCTTCGCCTTGACGCCCGGTTTTTTTGCTGTCGTGACTTTTTCGTCCACTGAAGGATAAATCCAGGCCGCAACGGTCTCAAAGCCGGATTTCGCCGCCTGGCTTTCCTTGTTACAGGTTACCTGCTCCTGTATAGACACGGATTTCAAGCAATCCGCGGACGGTGCCGCAGCACGCGCCGTGCTGGCGGATCCCGGTCCCGGAATGCTCAAAGCGAGAACAGCAAGCCCTGCCGCAATCGCAATTAGCTGCATTTTCATGAGTTTGGCAGACATGGAAAGCCCCATTTGTAATCAATTTTCGATCAAATGACCGTTGGAAAAGCAACTGTTGGAAATACAACAAAAAAGGGAAATTTCTGATTATTATGCACGAATTTTACCACAAAATTACCTAAAAGCCAGTGGTTTTTCGTTTATGGTTAACGAATTTCAACAAAAATCCAAAAATTCCCTCAAAGTTACTTTTATGCCTTAACGGCGACGAATCAGACCTTCCCAAGTCTCCTATATTATTTAATGTTCCTTTATGTCAGGAATGTGAATTATCGATTGTGGGGCGCTCCGATTGTGGTAATTTACGCCATGGAACAGCTCATCTCTCTTGCCATCGTCAGCGTCGGGCTGGCCGCCATTCCGGGCCCCAATGTCGCACTGACGCTTGCGAATTCCATACGCTATGGCACGTTGTACGGCCTGTGCACCGTCATCGGCACCACGGTCGGCGTCGGATTGCAGCTGCTTCTGGTCGTGCTAGGGATCGGCACGCTGCTGGAACTTGCCGCCGATATCCTGACCTGGATGAAATGGGCGGGCGTCCTTTACCTGATCTATCTTGGCTACAAGAGCTGGACCGCACCGCTTGATGATCTGTCGGCGATCAAGGCGGTCAAGGCGCCAGTGTTTGGCCTGTTCTGGCGCGGCCTGGTGGTCGCAATCCTCAACCCGAAGACCCTGATCTTCAACGCCGCACTGCTGCCGCAGTTTATTGCACCCGAGGGAGATTACGTCTCGCAGCTGGCAATTGTCGCGCTTGTCTTCCTGACGGTCCTGACCTTTGTCGATACACTCTGGGCGATGTTCGCGGGCGCCCTGCGCCCCCTGATGTTCCGGTTTCAAAGACTGCGCAACCGGATCACCGGGGGTTTCCTGATTGCCGCCGGTCTCGGGCTCGCCCTCGCCGACCGCAAGTAGCCAGCAGCCCACTTCCGCCCTACTCGGGGCAATCCAAGAAACCCAAAGTCTCTTCTTCATCAAGAAAACCGCGCCCGCCGCGCCGCTCATCGGAGAAATCAAGCTCGCCCCGGCGATTCAGGTCGTCATTTCGCTCCTCCGGACGGCTTTCCTCCTCCAGCCCAGCCCGGGCGCGGGAGGTTTCCGTATCCCGCCAGATGCACCCCATAAGGATTTCATGGGCCGGAAAATTGTCGTTGGCCTCAATCTCCTCACCGTCATAGGAAAGATAGGCCGCCTCGGCGCTTTCCTCGATAAAGGCGTCACTGCCGAGATCCTGCTGTTTTTCCCCGTTTGCTGACAGAATTACACTCATAATCTTACTCCCTTAACTTTCCGGTTGTTGAACCTGATACTGCCCACGGCGGCGCATTTTTATGCCGGCGATATAGGCGCTGATGGAATGGCCGAAGCCCGGCAGGCGAACCGTCCGGCCGACATGGACATATCCCTCTTTCCGGTGCGGCAGGCTTCCCTGAACCGCCCCGCTGAATGGCAGCCGCGCCAGCACGTCACCGCGGTTGACATAGCGGCTGACCCGGATTGCCCGTGAATAGCCCTCGGCGAATTCCCGGTTGCCGATGCGCGGGCTGGCGAACGCATGGACCCGCGCCACCTCCAGCGGCATTGCCGCCAGCGTTGCCAGCGCTCCGCCCATGGAATGGCCGGTCAGCACGACATCGGAGGCATTTTCCAGCTCCCGGCGAACCGTCCCGAGGATCTGCCAGAGCGCCTGGTAATAGCCTTCATGCACCAGCCCCGCCCCGATCCAGGGAACCAGGTCCGTCGAGAGGTTGCTGCGATAGCTCCTGACCTCGCGCCCGAACAGGGCGGTGCCGCGAAAGGCGACGACCGTGATCCCGTCCTTGCTGCCGATCCAGGCAAAATGCTCCCGGCTCTCCACCGGCAGATAGCTGTAGCCCAGCCGCCGCGCGCGCATCGCGCCGTCCGGGTCATAGGCGATTTTCGCGCAGATGGCCGCTTCGAACGGGCTCATCTGTCGTCGGCATTCTTGTTCTGGCCGACATTGCCCGCGATCAGATTGAGGAGGCGGAACAGCCGGTCGAGCCAGTCCGCTTCCCACCGCGTCGGCGTCAGGGCCGTGATGACCGTCGCCAGCGTGACAAGAAAGACCAGCCCCTCGACCGCCAGGCACACAGCCTCCCGCCAGTCGAAATAAGTGACAAACGCGCCCACGGCATTTCTCCTTGTGGATTTACAGATTGAATGGCCGGAAATTCTGGCCAATCCAGGCGGCAAATGTGGTTAACGCCACAACGATACTTCCTGTGATGCCGATAACTTTCAGCGCGCCGCGCCCCATGCTGACTTGAAGCGTGAGGCTTTTCACATCATCGCGCAGCTCCACCATATCGAGGTGGAGATTCTCGATACGCACCCGCATAGCGCCGATTTCCCGTTCAAGATTGTCCATCGGGCACCTCCGGTTTCTGATGCAAGCGTGAAGGCGTCGCGGCCGGTTGGCGAATGGTTCTATCGGGGCGGGCCGCCTGCGCGTTCCAGTATTCACCCGCCGCCCGGAGGCAACTCCGCCCGCGGGCATCGGTTTCCGTCAGCGACCATCTGTCCCGCGATTTCGTCGCGAAAATCTCGGTCAGCATCCCACGATTATCAAGACCCTGCGCGATCAGTATTTCGCCATATTTTTGCGCAAGGTGAAGGCGGAGCTCGCTTCGGGGCAGGCACAGGGTGGCAGCCCCGGCAGCGGTGACGGACAGAAAAAAGGCGGCCCCGAGGACCGCCACTGCATTTGCATATTTCATAATAACTCCCTTCCCTCTTGTGGCTTATTCCATGGCCTGGATGCTGAACCAGGTCGCAACATTGCTCTCGATATTGATGCTTCCCCCGCTGTCCTGCCAGGCGACCATCTCGAAATAGTCCCCGGGGCTGACGGCCAGCACCGGCGAGACGAAGCTCTGCATGGTCAGATATGTTTGCGCGCCCATATGCTGGAACGGCCGTCCCTCATAGGCGGAGGAGCCGTTCTTCCAAACCAGAATCTCCCGCGTGCCCGAGGTATTGCTGTCCCAGCGCGCCTGCCCACTGACGATCACCTTGCTGACCCCGCTCGGCACCGTCAGGCGGCTGTTGTTGGTGGAATTGTCGTGATAGGCGTCGGTATCATATGTCTCGCCGCCCCAACTCAGCACAACATTTGTACTGTTGGCGATGGTCTGGTTGGCCGTCAGCTTGACCAGTGCCCCGGCATGGCCGCCACCGCCGCCACCCTCCGACGTCGTGTCGCTGAGGCCGAGCACATCCAGCCCGTCGCAATAGAAGAGCCGCGTCTCTCCGTCCAGCACCTGCCCCGCCGCGCCGGAGGCTGTCTTGACAGTCGCCGTCTCGCCGCTTCCATTTGTGATCATAAAGGGCCGCTTGACCGTCGGAATAATGAAGTTGAACGCCCCCGCCGGTGTGCCGCCAATGACATGATGCCAGGCGGTGCGGAACTCGGCATCGCTGAGGGTCACGTCGCCCGCGCTCGGGTCATGATCCGCGATCTCGTCACAAAGCGCGGATTCCAGCTTTGCGTCCGCATCGTTGGAAGTAACATAGGCGAGCGCCTGACTCTCGGCAATTTGCGGTAAATCCAGTTCTGACATGCTAAATAGTCTCCGTTGCCGGAAAGCCCCGGCCGATGGTTTCTGACAATTGATAGAGGGTGAGATCGAGTTCCGGCACCGCGCTTTCCGCGGCGTCGAAATCGGCGTTGAAATCCTCGACGCTGTAAAGATATTCCGTCGCGTCCGACACATATTTCGACACGCTCGCCCCGCCATGGGTGAAGCGAAGCTCATACCGCTCGAACGCCTCCGACAGCGGCACCAGCCCGTTGAGCGCGCCACCACCGACGCGAGTGCGCCGCTGCCAGCCGAGGGTGAGGTCGCCGCCGCTCCGCACTCCCGAAATCTGCACGGGCGCGTAAGGCTTGAGGTCCTTGCCTGACAGTGCCCGCACGGTCACCGGCGCGTCCTCGATCAGACGGCCTTCCCCGACCGCTTTCCAGCGCCGCGGCACCTCGATATCGCCGAGCGCGGAGAAACCCCGGCCCAGATCGCCGGGGCGCAAGAGGATAACCCGCTCCCCGACCTTATGGCCCGCCATTGCCCCTTCCGTGCCGCGCCGTCCGCGGATGAAGGTATCTAAACGATAACTGCCGTCGCCGTTCAGGGTGACATTGGCGAAATGCACGATCTCGTCCCCCACCAGCAAGGCATTGCCGCCGTTCAGCAACGCCGCCTCCGTGATGCTTTCGAGTTCGTCCCCGCCGTTCACAAAGCGGATATCGAGGGTCGAGGTGGTGTCCGTCTGCCAGGGTTTGCCGGGATCGGCAAGGGCACCGAGGGCCACCCCCCAGACCGCCCCGGCGGCCACCGTACCCTCGATCTCGAAACTCTCCGTATCGAAGGCGGCATAAAGCGTCCCTTCCGACCAGCCGGACGGATGCCCGTCCATGGCGTAGTAGAAACGACTGCCGCTGCCCGCCGTCGCATCCTGATCGCGCAGGAGCGGCAGATCGAGCAGGAACAATTCCGCATAACTGCCGCGCCGGATCAGCGCCTGCTCATATCCCGTGCCCATCTCCCCGCTGAGGGCCGAGCTATAGGAGAGCGGCGCGAGCGTGACCGCCTCCGCCTCCAGCGTGATATCCGCACCGAGGCGGGACTGCATCAGCCGTGCCGACGTCACCCCGCCATCAAGGCCGACCGTCACCACATCCGCCGGATCGAGCGCGAGATATTTCATCGGCAAGGACAGGCCCAGCGTCTGACGCTCCGCCCAGGCAGAGAAAAGCGTTTTTGCCGCCGCCTGCCGCGCCTGATCCGCCGTCAGCGCCATCGGCAGATCGCGGGCGAGCTGGTTGCGGCCGAACATGGTCGCGACCGGGCGGAAGCTGCGCTTCTCCATCTGCGTGCCCACCTGATAGCCCGCATCAGAGGCAAGGTAGGAAAGCGATATCCGCTCCGGCAGTTCGCTCTCCTGCAGGCGGCGAAGATCGGGCGGCGCCAGCATGGCGGAATGATCGAGGACGATGCCGCTATCCGCGCTGTTACGCGGGATGAAGTTCAGCTTGTAACCGCTTTCAACGGCGTCAAAAAATCCATAATGGCTGAGCGGCGTCAACGCCTCGCTCACCGGCATCGGCCGGTTGACCACATAGCCCGGTATCTCGGCATCCAGCGCGGCGACATCGATATCCCCGGCCGCCAGTCCCGCCCGCCCGCAAAGGTCGGAAACGATCTCCGCGAGGTCAGCGGATGCGCCGCTCGCCCGCCGCAGGAACAGGCGCTTCACCCCGAAATCACCATTGAACGCGATCAGGCTGTCGGTCGCGGCATCATAAATCCCGTTCACCGACGCCGCGACCCCGTCGAACTCATAGAGATCGACGCGCTCTCGTTCCTCCAGCGTTTCCGCACTCAGGTAAACCGCATAGCGCCCGGCGCTGATCAGCACCAGCTCGGCGCCATTATGGGTATTCACGAGCGAGAGATCACCGCTCAAGTCGCTCACATCGCGGGCCGTGGTGATCGCGCCCGCAACCGTCGACCATTTGAACAGCCGGTAGTCATTCTGAAAGACAAGCTCCCGGGTCGCCGGAAGATAGCCGACGAGGCGGGTAATCGTATTTGTCTCGCTCCCCGTCCCGCCGAGCGGGGTGAGGTCCGCCGCCGCAATTGTGTAGATATCGCTGGTCACGGAATAACCGGTGCCGTCCACATCGGGGCTGCCAAAGACGGAGACGCGGACGATCTGCAAATCGCTCACCACCGGGCCCGTGGCCCAGCCGGACATGGCAACCCAGGCGACCTCATCCTCATCCGTGACTGCGCCGGTGCAGACGCGCGAGGCCGTGGCGATGGTCTCCACCACCTCAAGGCCTTCATCGAAGACCACTACCTGATAGCTCTGCTGCGAGCCCGCGATCTGAAACTGCGCGCCGGACAGCGGATGGACAATATCGGTCGAGAAGGTCACCGCGCCGACGCCGTCCGATAAATCCGCACTTTCCAGCAGGATCATAGCCGCCCCATCGACGCGATGGATCTGCCGCCCGGCGAGCAATGCCGCGCCGGTTCCGATCCAGAAGACGCCCTTGCGGTCCCGCGCAAGGCCGCGCGCGGCATCGGGCAGGCGCGGAAAATCCGAACCAATCTCGGCACTTGCCAGTTCCTCAAGGGTCAGCGCATCGATCTTGCGGATCACATCGACACCGCCTACCACCTCATAGCTGTAGGCAAGGCCGCGGTCCGCATCATAGGCGAAGGAGCTGGCCGTCACCGCCGAAATCGCGCTGTCGGTCAACGGATAGGCGCCGAGCCCGTCCGTCGTCACCAGCACCTCGATATTCGGAATGCGGTTGCCATAGGGCGCGAGCGGCAGGTCATCGAAGACAAGATAGCTGAGGCCGCGATAGGCGGGCACATTGCCTGCGCCCTCCGCTGCCTCGATAATGCTGTCGGGGAGCTGCGCCTCATCCCCGCTGTAGAAGCGAAAGCGCAGATCGGCGGCGATCACCTCTCCGGCGGCGCTGGCATCATAGATCACCTTGCCATCGGCCCATATCTTGAGAAGGCGGGCAATCTCCCCTTCCGCAATGGCGACGGCGAAACTGGTGAAATAGGCATAACCGGTTGTCTGGCTGCCACCGGAGGCGCCGCCTTTGCCGCCGCCGCTGTTGCTGGTGACTGCCTCCGAACGGAGGTTTGAGGCCCAGATGATATTCCCGGCAAGGCGCATGGTGCCGTATATTTTCGGGATCGGCGCGCCATAACTCGCACCTGTAATCTTGAGGTCGGAAAGGCGCGGTCCGGATGTGGTGGAGCTGTCCTCGGGGAAGAGAACGCGGCCGAGCGTCGTGCCAACCATCCAACCGGCTCCGACTCCCACACCGGTTATTGCGCCGATACCGGCACCGGCAACTCCTAATGCCAATGTCGCCATTATTTTACCTCCGGCAGGGAAAACACAAGAAAGGGCGCGCCATCGACGGCCAGCGGCTCCTCGATCACCTGGCGCCGCCGGGCATGGGCGTGAATCACGGTCGGGACGCCATCGCGGCGACCCAGAAAGCCGACATGGATCGGGAAGGCGCTTTCCTTGAACACGCCGATATCCCCCTCTTTCCAATTGGTTGTTGGAATGTTTTGAAGTTGTCTATGAATTTCAGATAGAAGCTGACGACCATCCTGCCGCCGCCGGTAGGCGGTGACATCCTGTACCGGCAGCCCCGCCTCGTGCGCGACCATGACAATGAGGCCGAGGCAATCGACCCCGCCTGCCCGGCTGCGTCCCTGATGCTGCCAGCGCGTGCCGATCCAGCCGCGCGCGTTCTCGATAATTTGCACACGCTCAGTCATTGCCACTCTCCAACAGCGCGTCGGTGCCTGGAATATGCGGGAACCCCCGGAAATTCAGATGGTTGCTGTAGACATCGCGGCAGGTCGCATAGCGCTTGTCGCAGCCGGGAAAGAAGCTCACCGCATCGCCCTCGGCTATTTCAAAAGGCATCTCCAGATAGAGCGTCACCGTCTTGTCCGCCTGCACCCAATTCCGTATTTCCGCGGACCGGCCCGCATTCGCGCCGCTGGTGAAGGTCAGCACCCCGCCGGTCAGCACACCCTCCGCGCCGTTATAGCTTGTGAGGGTGAATATCCCGCGGGAGGTGACACTGGCGACGCTGTCGGTTTCCGTCAGCGCTTCGACATCGACGCCGCATTTGGTATCGCCGAGATCGGCGCTGCAAAGCGGCGCATAGACCCCGCCGATCTCATGCAGCAGGGCCTGCGACAGGCCGCGCAGTTCCGCCGTGAAGGCGCCATCCGTCGCCGATATCTCGCCGAGCCAGCCCTTGCGAAGCGGGATCGTCCCCATGGAGAGATCCTGCCAGTTGACCATGAAAATGCGCACTTCCGCATAGTCATAGAGGCCGGAGAACAAATCCGCCTCGCTGATGATGTCGCTTTGCAAATTGCCAATGATATCAAGGTTATCGACGGTGAAGCTGCTGGAATTCGCGATGGCGCTGCGTGAATAGCCACTGGCCGCGAGGTAGGTATCGCCGCCCACCACCAGATCCTCGTCGAAATCGGTGAAGAAAAGTTCCGTGCCGTCCTGGCGGGTCAACGCCCAGCAGGTCGCGAGGGTCAGCACTTCGCCCTCTAGATGGCTGTTCATGGCTGTGCTTAGGCTTTTCATACGCGCACCTCTACCAGCTTGACGCTTTGCCAGTGATGCACATCCGGCCCAGGGATCGCCGCCTGCATCAGGTCGGTGTCGAAACGGACCGGCACATCGAACTCGCAGGCGACCGTGATATCCGCATCAACGGCGGGGGCGGCGTCGAATGTGAGGATACCGGTCGTCTCATCGACGGACCAGCCGCTGGCCATCGAGCTCGCCGCCACGGCGACACTGACGCTGCCCGCGACGATCTTCTTGAGCTCCCGGTCATAGGGCGGGGCCAGTGCGTCGTCATCGATGTAGCGCTTGAAAATCTGGAACGCCGTGGTGCTGCCGTCGCCGGTGCCGATGGACTGCTCCGCCATCGTGAAGTCGGAAAAATCCTTGAGGCGAAAACCATAGGCGCGCCCACGGCGGGCATGGAAGAAATCCAGCACCGCCGTCCATTCCGCTCCGCGGCTCGGGCTGATATCGACGGTATATTCGCGCCGGGCCTACGCCCAGTTGATATTGCGCTGCTCGAACCCGGAATTCAGGATCTGCACGGTTGTCGAGAATCGCGGGCCCCCGATCGCCCCGTAGGACACACGGGTCGGGAATCGCACGTCGTGAAAGCTCATGATGTTATCCGTTTCTGTTGAGGGCCCGCTGCGCCTGCCGGAGCGCCTCGCCCTGTATTTGTGACTGGCTGAGGCGGAAACTCGCGGCATCGGGGGTCGAGATGTTGAAGGCCATATTGATGACCGGCGCGGCTGTGGCGCCGCTACTCCGCTGCTGCGACGGGGTCTCGATGGTGACACGTTCCCCGCGGGTGAGCCGGAGCGGTACGAGATTCCGATCCACGCCCGCGGCGCCGCCAACCGTGAACTGCCCGCCGCTCGCAAATCCCGGGATCAGGCTGGTGAGCAAACCGCTGCCGCCGAAAAACGCCCCGGCGAGATCGGTGAGCGCCCCACCGGAGCCGCCAAGGCCCTTCCCCGCCGCCGAGGTGAGCGTGCGGGTGCCAAGGCGGATCAGGTCCTTCTCCAGCCCTTTCAGGACCGACTTGAAATCCTTGCCCGAGATCAACAGCTTCTCAAAGGCAGACCCAAACGCATCGCCGAGTTTCCCGGCAATCCTGCCGCCGAAGTCCCCGAGGCTGACCAGCTCCGTCTTTGCGGAGGCCAGGCCCTGGCTGAGCTGATCGACAAAGCCGCCCTTCCCAGGCGTTGCCAGATCGTTCTTTAGCCCCCCGAACTGCCGGGTGAGAGCGCGCGCTTCCGTCTCGGCTTTTCGCGATTTCTCGCTTAAGAGATCGAGGCTTTTAAGCGCCGCCTCAAGGCCGTCAGTCTCAATCTGCAGACCGAGCCGCGACGGGGTCGTTCTTTGCGCCATTTCGTTAATCCTTTTCCTGTTCCGGGCGGACTTGCGTCCGCCAGAGTTCCAATAGGTCGAGGAGGAGGCCGATCTCGAACCCGGTCGCCCGCATTCCAAAGCGGGCTTTGATGTCGGCGGCAAGCTCTGCCGGGCGCACCGCCCCCTCCTCCACCGCATAGACCGGCAGGAGGGCGACAAACCAGTCCCACAGATGCCGGAGACAGCCGGGCAGACGGGCCGAGGTCTCCGCCGACGCCGGAGCCTTTCCTGTCACTTTCGCCACCTGCGCAAAGGCCGCGCGGCGGCTCATCCCGCCACCAACATCCGCCGCCAGCCAGAGCTGGTATTTTACCCAGACCTTGAGAACGGCGGCGGCTAGGGCAAAAAATTTGCCCGGTCCTCCACAAAGGCGACCACCTGGTCACGGATCCAGAGCTGTTCGCGATAGAGCTTCTTCGCATTCTCTGGCGAACCATCATACTGCACGCCGTTCAGCTCGATATTCTCGAAGCGCTGCGTAATGGCGACCAGCCGTTCGATCAGCCGTTCCTCCAGCTCCGCCGCGCTCAGTTCCAGCTTGCGCTCGCTGATCTGACGATCAATCTGCGCCCGAAGACACTTGCGGTAATTCTCCGCGTCCTCCCCCTGCAGCCAGATCACGGCGGGGAGTTTCTCTCCCGTCTTCGGATGGCGCAGGGTCAGCGGCGCGCCCTCCTCGCTGCGGGCCTGCAGATCGAAGGCCGCCACGTCAAATACATTCTTTGGCATGCTCTCTCCTTACGGGGCTGTCCGGGTGATTTTAAGATTGGTCGCTTGCGTCTCATCATAGAGCGCGGTGAAGGGCAGCGACAGCGTGATCGGCCCTGCGCCAAGCGCCGGGTTCTCTGCGCCGGTATAGACAATGCGCGGCAGCTCAAACGCCAGACTACCGCCCGCCCCGCTAAAGGTAATGGTGAGACTGCTTTCGCTCCGGTCCACGAACTTTTCAAGCAGGCCCGCATCCTCGAAATAGGTGACGATCTCGCCGGTGATCCGGGACGACCCCGCCAGCAGGGCCTCGGCTTCCGCATCGCCGATCACGAAGGCTTGCTCCAGCCCGTTATCGATGACAAGGTCGAGCCCGGCGACGATGCCCATGGCCGCGCCTCCCTCGGTGAGCGATCCTGAGAAACTGTCCATCGGGTCATTGCTCGCGGCCGCGGTTGGCGACGCATCGAGGGAGGAAGAGGCCAACGTTGAGGATTTCCCGAGAACCGAGAGTTTCCCGCTCACCAGCCGGTCCGGCCGGACCGAAAATCGCAAGCGATCCATCACACAGCCGGTCAGGATTTGATACTGTCCGATATCCGTGAAGCCGCGCTCGAAGGTGAAGCTCGGCTGGCTCGCACCTGCTTTCAGCACATCCGACGACCAGTCCGACTGCATCAGGGCGGCAAGGATATCATCGAAGGCGCCATAGGACAGTTCGAAATCGATATCCCCGGCGACGGTTTTCTGGCCGTGCAGCAAGTGGGAAATCTGCCGGTCGCTCCGGATTTCCGCCGTTTCCAGCGTTGTCTTCCTGAGGCCAAGGCTGCAGGCCGTATGGCGAAAGGTCGTCATGTCCGGGGAGGACGGCGTCGTGCCGAACGTCTCCTCCGCGATATAGCTCAGCCCGTGGCGGGCTCCGGTGGCAAATGTCATTATGTTGGCTCCTTAAAAATAGCTGCGCCAGGAAATGAGAAGCGGGAGGACGACTTTCTTGAGGTCGCCCTCATTGGCGCCGACCGCCGCGCCGTCGAGATGAACGTCCACAGACTCAAAGGTCAGTACGCGCCCCTTGTTGAAATGCGTGCGCAAGGCATCGATCCGGCTCTGGGCGGCGATCATGTCGGCGTCATGCACGGTGATGCGGTACACGCCCGTATGCAGCTCGACCGCGCCGGATCCTAGGAAAATCCCCTCCGCCGGGGCGGGCAGGAATTTAACCTCCAGATAGGCCTTGCCATGGGCCGGGTAATAGGGCTGTGCGGGAAAGGCCACATCCTCGCTCTGATAGGCTTTCAGCCGCGCATCGAGCGCCGCCTGAATTTCTCGATAGCTCATTGGTACCTCACCTCGTAAAGGATGCCCGCACCGGTGTCGGCGGCAACCACCTGAAGCAATGTGAAAGTCTCGGCATCGATCATCAGGTCATCATCAACCTTCGGCTTGACAGTCTCGCATTCGATCAGCGCATGATGCAGCGAAGGGTCGATGGGCGTACCGTCCGCATTTGCACCATCGGAGAGGCTTTTCTCTGTCCGCACGAGGCGGATAGCGATATCGCTTGTGGTCTCTTCCGTGCTGCTGCCGGGCTCATAATCGCCTTGGGTTTTCTGGCGGAGGGTTGCGCTCACCGCCACCTCCCCCACGGTATCGAAGAGGTCGCGCACCATGCGCCGGATCGTTTCATTTCGCATGGGCCTACCCCCGTACCAGATTGTTCGTGGAGACCCGCGCGCCGATCTGCTGCAACAGGCGGAAGACAAAGCTCATACGCTTCTTCCCCTCCTCATACGTTACCTCTATCGGGCCGACTTTCTGCCGCACCGGCTGGCGCGTATCGAGGCCGTCACCGTCGGCGAGGAAGAGTGCCGCCAGTTCCAGCGCCGCCGTGCGCAGCGCATGGGGAATGCCGGTGATGGCACGGCCGTCATTGTCATAGGCGCCGCTCCGGGGCCATTTCAGCCCCTGATCCGGCTCCAGGACGACACCGGGATAGAGATAGCTATCGATATGCAGGGCCGCCCGGATGAGCGCCTGTTCCCGCGCCCCATCGGCGGCGGCGGTCCAGTCGTCATGAGCGAGCGCCGTGAAATGGCTGTCGGCCTCGGAGAGGGAGACATAACTCGTCGCCCCGGTGACGCCGCTACCGGTTTCGGTTATCAAGGTCATGGATGTCTTCCTGCTAGATCTTTCAAGAAAAAGGGGAGCGGCGGGATGCGCCGCTCCCCCGGTCGGTTAGCCCGCGAGGCGGACGGCCAGTTCCGGCCGGACCAGCGCGACACCCCAGAGGATATCGAACTCCCAGACCACCTGCTTGTACTGGCGCGAGACCTCCAGGCGCAGCGAGAGGCCCGTCTCCGGATCAGTCATCGACATAATCTGGCTACCCAGCCCCATATCCTGCGTGCTGTAGGCGAGCGGCCGGTTGGCGAAGGCGAAAGCGTCGCGGTTGAACACCAGATTGACCACATGGTCATCGACGAAGGTTATCACCGCATCGTTGGCCGGAGCGGAGGTAATCGCCGGAGAAATGGTCAGCGTCGATTCCGTGCCCGACAGATCCGTCGCGGCGAGTACGACATATTGCTGGGTATCGCCGTCGATGGTGAAGATGTCGCCAACGGACGCCTTGGTCGTGAAACCGTCGGCAATGAGCGTGGAACCGGTTTGCGAAGCGCCTTTCACCAGCGTCGTGCCTTCCGCCCCGGTGACATGGGTGGCGACATGATCGTCGCTGTACCAGTCGATCCCGTATTTGCGGCCAATCTCGCCGTCGATCTTGACGGAATTGCTACCCGCCCGGTCGGCATCGGCAAAGGCCGCGAGATCGAGCGCGTTTGATTCCGCATCGAAGTCGAGCACGCCATAGCGGAATTCCTTCGGGGCCTTCTGCTCCATCAGCAGCTTGCGCGCCGCCGTCGCATCGCTTGCGTCCGTCGCGAAGGGCGTCGTGCCCGCCGCGCCGACAAAGCCATAGATGCCAGTATATTGCGCATGGATCGACTGATTGACCGCATTGGCCAGCGCCCGGATCGCGGCGCTCGCCTGCACCGGCATAAAGCTTTCGCGCGCATCGACCTCCATCATCTCCTTGTCGGTGAGATAGAAATCCGCCTTCTTCCAGTTGTTCAGCTCGATCTGCACTTTCTCAAGGGTCGAGCTGGTCGGGGTCGGCGGGGTGGTGCCCGGGGTTACATCCTCCGCCGTCAAGTCAGAGGGGAGGATCACATCGATAGTGTCGCCCTTCTGCGCCGCATCGGCACTGAAGTCGCCATTGACGAGGCGCGGCATCACGGTTTGCTCGCGCAGGGCCATCAGGCCGCGGGCGAGGATTTTCGGCATGGCGGCCGAGATATCATTTGCCATTTTTTATCTCCGTTAATTGGGATTGTTGAAAGACTGTCACTGCCCGTCCCGGGCGGATGCCGCATCCCGCGGACTTATGCGCTAAAGAGAGACCGACACCTTCCCGGCGGCGATATCCTCGATGCGCGTATTCAATGCCCATTGGTTATGGCCGTTGATGGTGGAGCGCTGGACCGGGCCGCCGGCCGGGTCCATGCCGGTACCGCGATTACCCGTGGGATCGAAGGCGCGGGCGAAGACGGGGGAGTTTCGCATTTCGGCGACAAGCTCGGGGAGTGTCATCGGAACACCTTCCGATGTTTCGCGTATACTCCCGTCAGTGCCGAGGATGCGAAGGCTGACCGCTCCCCCGTCTTCAACCAGCTCAACGGCACTCCGGATATGCGGCATGAGCAGTTCAATGCTGCCGCCTGCCTTCAGGAGCGCGTCATGCGCCTGCGTGGTGATCAGGAATTCTGCGTTGCTTTCCTTCAGCCGCGCGATTTCCTCATCTTTCGCCGCAAGCACCGCATCGAACTGTTCCGTGAATTCCGCCGTGAGTGCCTTTGCCTTCTCGGCCCAGGCGGTTTCAGGGTCGGTCCCAAGCTGGCGCCAAGCCTTCAGCTCCTTCTCCAGCGACTGACCGGAGCCACGTTCCTTCTCAAGCGCCGAAAGAAGGCCGGAAACATCCAGCTTTTCTGCCAGCACGGGATCGAGGGTGAACCCCTCCTCCCCCGGCTGGTACAGGCTTCGGTAGCTTTCGGGAACGTCGGCAAGATCAGGGATAGATTCAGGAAAATCAAACATGGCAACCTCAATAAAAAAGCCCCGGAAAACGGGGCTGTGTTTCGAAAAATCGGATCGGGTCCGGGATCAGGTCAGACAGGCGCTGCATTCACCTTCAAGCTGTCGGTCAGCAGCCCGCGCGCCTTCGCTTCGCGCAAAAGTTCCTCCTTGCCGACATCGCCGAGCCGTCGCGCTTCCATCAGGAAGTCGAGATCGGCCGCGCCGGATTTCTGCGCTTTGAGCCCGGCGCTGATCCCGATGGTGCCGGTCACCGGCTGGTTCATCCAGTCGGCGATCAGCGCCAGCATGGCGTTCAGGCTGTCCTCCAGGTTCATCGCCATGGTGCCGAGCGGGGAGAGCGCATCGGCGGCGTCCAGCGCCCGGCCGGTCGCTGTTTCCGCCTGCTTCGCCGTCTCGAACTGCAGGCCGAACAGGTTCATCGCCTGCTCCAGTGCTTCCAGTTCCCGCGCCCCCGCCTCCAGCGCCGCGCCGGAACTTTCGACATAGTAATATTTGCCCTCGCTCTCGGTTGTCGTCAGCACCTTGTTGGGGCCGACCTCGATCGGGCCGTCAATCTCCGGATTGTAGCCGCTCGCCGCGAGGATCGGAAAAGACGCGACATTGAGTGCGTTTCGCTGGTCGGAGCGGATCTGGTAATGTTCGAGATTGAGGAACGCCAAATCCTCAAGCGGCGGATCGGCGAGCAGAAATCCTTTGCGCGCCGTATAGAGCGTGACCAGCGGGATGCGGCCAAGGCTGTTGTCGCCGGCCTCAGCCTCGATCCATTTCCCGGCCTTGTCCTGCCGGTAGAGCCGCCAGTTATCCGGCTCAATCACGCGGATCTGCTCCTGCTCCATCTCTTCGAACCCGTGATAGCGCACCGCCTTCTCGCGGATGCGGATCTGCGTCAAAATCTTATCGCCGCCCCGGCTATCCCATTGCGCCGCGATCAACTGGTCCGCACGGACATGCACAGCATAGGGCCGGGCGCCGTTCTCGCGTTCCTCGGCCAGCGACGCGCCGGCCGCTGCGCTTGGAAAATCGACCAGCACATGGGACAGGCCGGAAACCATCGCATCCTCGAACCAGTCGCGGGCAAAGACATTGACGCCGCGCCCGACCAGATCTATATTCTTTAGAATATTGACCAGCTCGTCGGGCATATCCTCGGAGATGATCAGCGGTTCGGCAAAGACCCGCCCGACCAGCTTCTGCACCGTGCGGCGGAAATAGTTGCGCAGAAAAGACCGGCTCGCCCGTTCCGCATAGATCGCACTGTTTTCCGCCGGATGGCGCGGCAGGAAGCGCGTGCCCGCCGCCTGCATGGCGAGGGTCCCGCCCATCAGAGCCTGCGGCAGCGACCATTTCGCCGCCATGCCGTCATAGAGCGGGGAGGTTTTGGACGGATCGTTCATGAGTACATATCCTGTTGTGATTTCTGACTATGTTGGGTGAGCAGGTTAAACGCCTC
The DNA here is from genome assembly GCF_963973085.1 of uncultured Sneathiella sp. Classification (GTDB taxonomy): domain Bacteria; phylum Pseudomonadota; class Alphaproteobacteria; order Sneathiellales; family Sneathiellaceae; genus Sneathiella. Next base: position 599,671 of record NZ_CAXAXA010000002.1, on the reverse strand, counting down.
GCAGACCGCATCCACCTGGTCGTCATGGCGGCCCGTCGGGAAATTTTCCAGCTCATTCAGGAAATCCGCGTTCCACGGCCCCGTCACCAGTTTTACATTGCCCGCCTCGCATTGCGACGAGAACGGCATCGCCCGGACGATCTTGCTACCGGTCACCGGCTGGCTTTTCACCCGGAACCCGGCAAGCAGCCGGACCAGCGCCAAAGCCTGCGACTTGCCCGCCTGCCCCGGGTCCTGCGGCAGGGCGATGGTCGTCTCCCGCCCGTCACTGCTCGCGAGATTATAGATGGTGCGATCGACCTCGTTCGGGGTGCCCTGCAGCCGTTCCACATGCTCGATATAGAAAACGCCGTCCTTGTCCCGGGCAAGGCGCACGCCCGCCGTCCAGTCAGGTTGCACGCCCGCCTCGGCATGGCTGGCCGCGAGGTCCCAGCCGCGCACACGCCGTGCCTCCGCCGGGGCGGCCATGACAACGGGGAACCAGCTGCGGCGGAAATAGGCGCCCGCGGCGGGACGGATTTTCCAGTTGCCCGAGAGCAGCCGTTCCCGATCCACCGTCGAGAGCGCGGCGAGATTGGCGCGATAGCCCGGGTCCCGTTCCATCAAAATCTTGTTATCCTCAATCCGTGCGGCGATAAAGGTCACCGACTTGGCGATTTTCCCTGGATGCGCTTTCTCCAGCGCAATCTTTTCATCGCCCCAGACGAGAGTATCCTCATCGCGCACGAACCAGCGCAGCTTGCCTGAACGTGCCGGGACCGGATAGCCCGTCTCCGGATCGATCCACCAGCGGATAAAATCCGCGACCCAGCTGTCGGCATCGGGATTGCAGGTCGCCCGCACATAGGGCGCCGCGCCACTGACCGAGCGATTGCGGCTTAAAAGATAGAAGAACTGGCTTTCGGTGAAATGGGTCAGCTCGTCAAAGCCGAGATAAGCCAGTTCCGATCCCTGCCAGTCATATTTGTTCTTCTCATGCTCCAGATGGCCAAAACTGATGGAGGCGCCGCTCGGGAATTTCCAGCTGAGCTCGCTTTCCTTCGCCTTGGCGCCTAAAGTACCGTAAAGGCCACAGGACGCATCCCAGAGCCCCCCCTCATTCTTCACCTGTTTCGACGTGCGGCGGAAAATCACAGCGCTAAAACCGCCTGCTGCCACATGGCGGAGCGGTTCCATGAGCAGGGCGAAGCTCTTGCCGCCGCCCGCCGCACCGCCATAGATGGCGATATCCGCCGGGCTGGAGAGGAACATTTCCTGCGGGCCCGGCTGCGGCTTAATCACGTCCATTTTCCGGTATATACAGGCGCGGCGCGAAGAAGCTGCCCTTGCCCTTGTCATTTGCCGCCGCGCCATCGCCATACTGCGCCGGGGCGAGATGCGCCATCAGCCATTTGCGGGTATCGATCCTGAGCTTGGAGCGCGAGACATCCTCTTTTACCTCGCCCGGGGTCGCCGCATTGTCATTGGCGCTGTCGGCGATTTCGAGAATTTCCCCGGCGAAGACATCGGCAACAAAACGGCGGATGGTCTCCTCCTCCTTACGTTGAAAGACGGAGCCCAGCAGCGCGACGATATCATTGATACGTCCCGCCTTCTTGATCTCTTCCAGCAAGGGAAGCGCCGTACTCCGCCGCCATAGTTTGTTGTTCAGGGCTTCCTTAAGTAACTCAATTGTTTTCATTCATTGCGCCTTAAAATGGATAAAATTTTATATTTTAATTACTATTATTAAGTGTATTTCACTGAATGAGAATATCTGTATAGACGGACGTTGAAATCCGAATCAGTTTTTCGATATGTAAAGTTATTTGGTCAAATCAGATATTTTATACGATTTATAACAATGTGATGCGCAAATAAAAAGGCCCGCGAAAATTTTTTAGTTTCCGCGGGCCCAATTTCCGACTATGAGAAAAAGTCTACACTAATGTTCCCCGTCTGTCAATATATTTTCTATCTTTTAGTGTTTTATTTCGGGCATCGTCCGTAGAGTTCAAGACTGTCCAGAAGCTGTGACCGTGCGAAACCGTTCCGTTTCTGCCGTTCCCGATCGACGGTACGGAAACTTTTCCCGAACACAATTATATCCAGAACAGCCGCGACGGAAAGGCCTTCCTTCTGGGTGCTCACCGCCCAGCGCATGAACCGCCGCACGAGATCGGACTGCCGCTCCTCGATACTACCGGTGGACGGAGGGAGCGCGGAGAAGGATTGCGTTCGCATCCCGATGCCGGAAGTACGATACTGGAATCCACGGGCAATCATCTCGACCGTGCGAATCTGCTCCTCCGTCAGTATCGAATAGAATCGGGTGCCTCCCTGCTGGCATCCTCTCTGTCCGGATCGCCCGTGCGCCTCGACCTGCTGTGTGGCGCAGCGCTTTTTTATGGGTCGGGCGGGGATCGCCACCGGCAGACGAACCGCCACTTTGGGCAAGATCCGTGGTTCCCGCAAATTGCGGGGTCCGCTGTCTTCGAATGTCATATTACCTCTCAATCCCAAATATAGACTTGATTATTTCTGTTGACTGCCATCCAGCGGGGGGACGCATTCTGTCAATCCCATGCAGCCTCTGGATAGTCGGAAATCGATAACGCATACCTGATCCCGGAGCTCCCAACGCCGTGTTTCAAGTAGAGAAAGGTCAACTCCAAATCAGGTAAACCGGGTCTGCATAGTGATTTATGAAAATTAAATTTGTATAAATACAGCTTATATTATAGATGATTGATATAGTTCCGTCAATATTCTACCCCTGCTAACGCTTTTTTCAGTGCGGCGCGACCGGTACCCCGGCTGTCGTTTATTTGCGCTTCGTATCTTGACGAGCCGATGGTATATCGCCAGATTAACAGTAATACACTGGTAATCCCAAAAAACCACAGATCGGCATCATGGAAATCCGCAAAGACTTTATCGACAGCATCGGCAACACGCCCCTCATCCGCCTCACTGCCGCCTCCGAGGCGACAGGATGCGACATTTTCGGCAAGGCCGAGTTCCTCAATCCCGGCGGATCGGTCAAAGACCGTGCGGCCCTCGCCATCATCAAGGATGCCGAGGAAAAGGGCCTCCTGAAGCCCGGAGGCATGATTGTCGAGGGCACGGCGGGCAATACCGGCATCGGCCTGGCGCTGGTCGCCAACGCCAAGGGCTATAAGACCGTCATCGTCATGCCCGAAACCCAGACTGACGAGAAAAAGGCGCTGCTGCGCTATTGCGGCGTTGATCTGCGCCTGGTTCCGGCCAAACCCTACAAGGATCCGGACAACTACATCAAATATTCCGGCCGCCTGGCGGAGGAAATGGCGAAAACCCATCCGGGCGGGGTCATCTGGGCCAACCAGTTCGATAATGTGGCCAACCGTCAGGGCCATATCGACACCACGGGCCCGGAAATCTGGAACCAGACAGACGGCAAGGTGGACAGCTTTATCTGCGCGGTCGGCAGCGGTGGCACGCTGGCCGGGGTCGCGACAGCACTTCGGGCAAAGAACCCCGGCGTCAAGATCGGCCTCGCCGATCCCATGGGCGCTGCGCTCTATAATTACTACAAGAATGGCGAGATGAAATCGGAAGGCAGCTCGATCACCGAAGGTATCGGCCAGGGGCGCATTACCGCCAATCTGGAAGGGCTAGAGATCGACTTCCCGTACCAGATCGACGATGTGGAAGCCCTCGATGTGCTCTATGACCTTAATATCCATGAGGGCCTGCAAATGGGCCTCTCTACCGGAATCAATGTCGCCGGGGCGATTCGCATGGCCAGGGACATGGGGCCCGGACATACCATTGTCACGGTTCTCTGCGATACCGCGCAAAAGTACTTTAGCAAACTGATGGACGTTGATATGCTTCGGCAAAAGAACCTGCCGGTGGCCCCCTGGTTGTCCGGCGCGCGCTAACCAACGATCCGGAGCCAGCAATGACAACACCGCTATTTCGCGACGACGCCTATCTGACCCGAACGGCGGCGGTGGTCACCGGCGTGACTGACCGCGGCGGCATCCTTCTCGACCAGACCGTTTTCTATCCGACCGGCGGCGGCCAGCCCGGTGACAAGGGAACGCTGACCCTCGGCGATGGCACGGTGATCGAGATTGCCACGGCGGTAAAGGGCGACACCCCGGATGAGATCGTTCATGTCCCGGCGGAAGGCAGCCCCCTTCCCGAGGTCGGTGCCAACGTCACCGCCGAGATTGACTGGGACACCCGCCACCGCCTGATGCGCATGCATAGCTGCCTGCATCTCCTTTCTGCCGTGCTCCCCTATCCGGTGACCGGCGGGCAAGTCTCCGACGGCAAGGGACGGCTTGATTTCGACCTGCCCGAGGCGACCCTCGACAAGGAGGAGATCACGGCGGAACTTAACCGGATAATTGGCGAAAATCTTACGCTGACCAGCGACTGGATCAGCGAGGAGGAGCTCGACGCCCAGCCCGAGCTTGTAAAAACCATGTCTGTCCAGCCGCCGCGCGGGGCCGGGAAAATCCGGCTGATCAAGGTGGCTGACGTCGATTTGCAGCCCTGCGGCGGCACCCATGTCCGCAACACATCCGAGATCGGTGCCGTCCGGGTCAGAAAAATTGAAAAGAAGGGTCGGCAAAACCGACGGGTATCGCTAGAATTCGCAGAATAGTAAACAGGAACCGATAACTCGCAGGGGTCCCGCAAGAAAGCGTGGAAGAAGCAATATGTCCTATGTAAACCCAACCTCTCTCGTCTCCACCGACTGGCTGGCAGAGCATATGGAGGCGCCCGATGTGCGCGTTGTCGATGCCTCCTGGCACATGCCGGCAACCGGGCGCGATCCCCGCGCCGAATATGAGGCCGAGCATATTCCGGGCGCCGTCTTCTTCGATATCGACGAGATAGCCGATACCGACAATCCCCTCCCGCATATGGTGCCAAGCCCGGAAAAATTTTCGAGCCGCATGCGCAAGCTGGGTCTTGGTGATGGCAACCGCATCGTGATCTACGATACACTCGGCATTGTCAGTGCGGCGCGCGCCTGGTGGCTGTTGCGCCTGTTCGGTCATCAGGATGTCGCCATTCTCGACGGTGGCCTGCCGAAATGGAAGACGGAGGGGCGACCGGTCAGCGATGCCCCCGTCAAACCGGCGGAACGCCATTTCACCGCCCGCATCAACAGCTTCCTGCTGCGCGAGAAGGACCAGATCGCTCGCAATATCGGCATGGCACGGGAGCAGGTTGTCGATGCCCGCTCCGCCGGACGCTTCACCGCAGATGAGCCGGAACCGCGTGAGGGATTGCGCGGCGGCCATATCCCCGGATCGCTCAACCTGCCCTTCACCGAACTATTCAACAGGGACGACGGAACCCTGCAAGATGCCGAGGCCCTTCGTACAATTTTTGATAGATCAGGCATTGACTTTAAGAAACCGGTAATTACCTCTTGTGGGTCAGGCGTGACGGCATGTGTGCTTGCTTTCGGCCTGCATTTACTGGGCCATCACCGGGTCGCCGTTTATGACGGTTCCTGGACCGAATGGGCTCTTGACGAAGATCAGCCTGTCGATACCGGAACGTAGCCATGTCTCTGAAACGTCCTCCCAAGCCGACCCCTGAGGGCAGATGGCCTGTGACGATCACCTTTCTTGAAATGACGGAGCGGGGAACCGCTGCCCCGCCGCCTCCACCCGCCACGCCCCATGCCATCATCCGGGCGGAAAATCCCACCATCTCCTTTTATCGCTTTCTCTACGATACGGTCGGGCGGGACTGGGGCTGGGTCGACCGCAAGCGGATTTCCGATGATGAGCTCGCGGAAATCCTCGCCCATGCGGGAACGGAACTCTATGTGCTCTATATGGAAGGCGTGCCCGCGGGTTTCGTCGAGATCAACAGCGCCGATCTGCCGGAGGCGGTTGATATCGCCTATTTCGGGATCATGCCGGAATTCATCGGACGCAAACTCGGCCCCTGGTTCCTGAACTGGGCGTTGGAGCAGGCCTGGTTCAAGGAGCCGGAGAAGGTCACCATCAACACCTGCACCCTCGATCATCCCAAGGCCCTGCCGATGTATCAGCGCGCCGGGTTCGAGCCGATCCGCCGCCGGGAAGTCGAGATCGAGCCCATCGAGGAAGCCTGATCGCGAAGACGTGACGTGGCGAGTACATTGACCGGCGCGCCGTATCAGTTTATCCTGATATATATGTCCGCCCTTCATACTGCGGGAGACTTCCGATGACATCGCCGAACAAACATCTACGCCTGTCCCTTTTTACCGCTGCCGCCCTGACTGGGGCAATGGCCGCCTCTCCGGCTCTCGCCGCACCGCAGATTCTTGCGGTCGCCCAGACGGATCTGGCGCTTCCCGTCACCTGTGAGCGCGGGGAATGCACTGTGGAGCTGACCACTATCTGCCTGCAGGAGCATCGCGCCTCCCCCAATCCCGGCGCAAAATATTACGTGCATGGCGACCGTTTTTTCGACCTGACCGGCACCACGCCCGCCGGGCAGGAAATCTCCCTCGCCCATCTGCCGGTGTCGATAACAGCCGCGCGCGGCCATAGCGCCGTCCGCCTCACCTTCCGTGAAACGGAGCTGAACAAATACGGCCCGCTCGCGGTCAGTATTGCCGTGCCGGAGAACCTCTCGCTCGTCCCGCTCCCCATAGAGAATGACGTGGACCCGCAGACGGAGGAGGATATCCTGCTCGCCACCGGCCCCTTGCGCGAGGCCGCCACGCAGCTCGTTGACCGCGACACCAACAAGAAGGGCGCCGCCGAGCTGATCAGTCAGGCCATCAACCGCCTGCCGGAACGGGGGCGCGCAAGCGATGAGATCCGCGACGCCGCCCGGGCCGGCTTTCATTCCGTCAGCAGCCGCTCCGGCTTCGAGGCTAGCGCAAAAGATAACGCAAATGCCGTCGTCCGGGACTGTTATGAAAGCACCGCCGCCGGCAGCCTCAGCTTCCGCGGCTGTTTGGGAAGCTGGCACGACCGGATGATCGGCAAACTCAACACGAAGTACTGGAAATCCCTCGGCGCGGGGAGCTAGGCCCCAACCTTAGCGGACACAAAAAAGCCCGGTAAAATCACCGGGCTTTTTCTTTTGTCTGAACGACTTATCAACCGTTGTGGAGAATCTGGCTGAGGAATAGCTTGGTCCGTTCGCTTTGCGGGTTCTCGAAAAATTCCTGCGGCGGGGCCTGCTCGATAATCTCGCCAGCGTCCATGAATAGCACCCGGTCGGCGACCGTCTTGGCGAAGCCCATTTCATGGGTCACGCAGATCATGGTCATGCCTTCCTCGGCGAGGCTGATCATCGTATCAAGCACTTCCGAGATCATTTCCGGGTCCAGAGCCGAAGTTGGCTCATCGAACAGCATGATGCGCGGGTTCATGCAGAGCGAGCGGGCAATCGCCACGCGCTGCTGCTGACCACCGGAAAGCTGGCCCGGATATTTCATCGCCTGCTCGGGGATTTTTACCCGCTCCAGGAACTTCATTGCCGTTGCCTCGGCTTCCGCCTTTGGCGTCTTGCGCACCCAGATCGGTGCCAGCGTGCAGTTCTCCAGAACCGTCAGATGCGGGAACAGGTTGAAATGCTGGAAAACCATGCCCACCTCGCGGCGGATTTCATCGATTTTCTTCACATCACTCGTCAGCTCGATCCCGTCGACGATGATCTGGCCCTGCTGATGCTCTTCCAGCCGGTTGATACAGCGGATCATCGTTGACTTACCGGAACCGGACGGCCCGCAGACAACAATTTTCTCACCCCGCTCAACACTCAGGTTGATGTCTTTCAGGACATGGAAATCCCCATACCATTTGTGCATCCCGATAATCTGGATGGCAACATCGCTTTGTTCTTGAGTCATGGCAGCTTCGCTCATATTTCCGCCCTCCTATCTTTTATGACCGGTATGGAGCTTGTTCTCCAACCAGATGCTATAACGTGACATCCCGAAACAGAAGACCCAGAAAGTGGCGGCCACGAAGACATAGCCTTCGGTCGCCATTCCGACCCATTCCTTATCCGTTGTGCCGGCCTTGACAATACTCAACAGATCCAACAGCCCGATGATCAGCACCAGCGTCGTATCCTTGAACAGGCCGATGAAGGTGTTGACGATAGAGGGAATCGAAATCTTGAGCGCCTGCGGCAGGACAATCAGCCCCATCGACTGCCAGTAGCCGAGGCCGAGCGAGTTTGCCGCCTCCGTCTGACCCTTGCCGATGGCCTGCAGACCGCCGCGCACCACCTCGGCCATATAGGCCGCGGAGAAGAGCGACATGCCGACGAGCGCCCGGATGAGCTTGTCGAAATTCACCCCTTCCGGCAAAAACAGCGGCAACATGACCGAGGCCATGAACAGCACCGTAATCAGCGGCACCCCGCGGATCAGCTCGATAAAGCCGACGCAAAGCATCCGCACGATCGGCATGGTCGATCGCCGTCCAAGTGCCAGTACGATCCCAAGCGGCAGAGCCACAAAGATCGAGACAGAGGCCAGCACCAGGGTCAGGAACAATCCGCCCCACTGCGAGGTTTCGACTTCCGGTAATCCGAAATAGCCACCGTAGAACAGGAAGTAGCAGGCAACCGGCACGACAACGAACGTATAGATCGCCGGCCATTTCTTGTTCTTGACCACATCCGAGAGAACCGTGAACAGGCCGATCGCCGCCAGAACATAGCCGACATCGACGCGCCAGCGTTCCTCCACCGGGTAAAAGCCGTACATGATCTGACCCCAGCGGGCCTTGATAAAGACCCAGCAGGCGCCGCTGCCCGTGCAGTCATCGCGGGTTTCACCGACGAAGTTCGCATTGATAAAGGCGTAGGAAACGATCGCACTGAGCGCCCACCAGACCACATAAATCGAGACGACGGTCAGAAGGGTATTCAACGGGCTCGAAAACAGATTCTCCCGCATCCAGCCGATAACACCGGTCTGTGAGACAGGGGGCGGCATATCCGCATGGCGTTGTGTTTTGACTATTGCCATCTTATCTCTCCACCAATGCTATGCGCTTGTTATACCAGTTCATAAACATCGAAATCAGGAGGCTTATGGAAAGGTAGAACAACATCGTTATCAGAATCACCTCGATCGCCTGACCGGTCTGGTTCAGCGAGGTTCCGGCGAAGATTGCCGTAATATCCGCATACCCGATGGCGGTCGCGAGCGAGGAGTTTTTCGTCAGGTTCAGATACTGGCTTGTCAGAGGCGGAACGATCACCCGAAGCGCCTGTGGCAGGATCACCAGCCGCATCGTGAAGCTGCCCCGGATCCCGAGGGAATGCGCCGCCTCCGTCTGGCCGTGGCTGACCGAGTTGATACCGGAGCGGACAATTTCCGCGATGAAGGCACCGGTGTAGATTGCCAGTCCGAGCAGCAACGCCAGGAATTCCGGTTCAAGCGACCAGCCGCCGGTTATGCTGAACCGGCCGAATTCCGGATAACTGATCGTAAAGGGCCCGCCCATGATGAGCGAGGCAATTACCGGCAGGATGATAATCAGGCCGACGCTGGTCCAGAACACAGGGAATATCTGTCCTGTCAGATCCTGGCGCTTGCGGGCCCATTTACCAATCACCACCGAAGCGACGATCGCGACCAACAGCGCCACCGGAATAAGCCAGAACCCGGTAGACGGGATAATTGCCGGGAAATTCACCCCGCGGTTATTGATGAAAAAGTTGTTGCCGATCGACATGCTGTCCCCGACAAGCGGCAAGACGGACAACACCGCGAAGTACCAGAACATCAGCTGCACCAGCAGCGGAATGTTGCGGATTACCTCGATATAGACGGCGGCGATCTTGTTGACGACCCAGTTTTTCGACAGGCGCAGGACGCCGAAGATGAATCCGATGAGGGTCGCGAGGAAAATGCCGGAGATTGAAACGGCGAGGGTATTGATAATGCCGATGATCAGAACATCAAGATGGGTCGATGTCTGGCTGCTGTAATCCATCAGGAGGACAATGCCGATGCCAAATCCCGAAGGCTGGCTCAGAAATCCAAATCCGGAGGCGATGCCACGTTTCTCCAGATTGACCGCCGTGTTGTGGCTGACATAGGCGACGAAGAGAATAAATAGCGCGATTACGACAATCTGGTAGAAAATTGCCCGGTATCGCGGGTCTCGAAATTTGCTAAGTTTGGCAACTTCAAGATCAGCTGCTTCTGCCGTCATAAACTACTCCTCCCCAAGGATTGTTAAGACTACGGCTGTTAAAAAGCAAAAGGAGTGTATGTCCGGTTAAAACAGGCCATACACTCCTTTCACATAATCGCTATGACTTCTTACTTAGCGAAGCGGTGGTGCGTAGAGAATGCCTCCCTTGCTCCACTGCTGGTTCAGTCCCCGATCGATGTTCAGAGGCGTTCCCTCACCAAGATTGCGGGCAAAGACTTCACCATAGTTGCCGACATTCGCGATGATGTTGTAGGCCCAGTCGTTATCAAGGCGCAGCTGCTGGCCCAGATCACCGGAAACACCAAGGATACGTTGAATGCTTGGGTTTTCGCTATCTGACTTCAGCGATTCGACATTCTCCGACGTGATGTTCAGCTCTTCCCCTTCGATCATCGCGTTCAACGTCCAGCGGGCAATGTCGCCCCATTCGTTGTCGCCGTGGCGTACAAGCGGGCCGAGCGGCTCTTTCGAGATGATTTCCGGAAGAATGACATGCTCTGATGGATCAGCGATCACAGAGCGCTGTGCATAAAGACCGGACGCATCCGTTGTATACACGTCGCAGGTATCTTTCAGATATGCTTCACGCACTTCATCGGCGGTGTCGAAAACGACTGAGTCGTATTTCATGCCATTGGCCGTGAAATAGTCGGCGAGGTTAAGTTCCGTCGTCGTACCGGACTGCACGCAAACACGAGCACCGTCCAGTTCCTTGGCGGATTTAACGCCGAGCGCCTTTTTGACCATGAAGCCCTGACCGTCATAGTAGTTGACGCCAACGAATTCAAAGCCGAGGTTCACATCGCGGCTGAAGGTCCAGGTTGTGTTCCGGGCCAGCACATCGATTTCACCGGACTGAAGTGCGGTAAAACGCTCCTTCGCGGTTGTCGGCGTGTATTTGACTTTGTCGGGGTCCCCGAAGATAGCGGCCGACATCGCGCGGCAGAAATCCACGTCAAAGCCTTCCCACTGACCTTCGTTATTCGGCGCGGCAAAGCCGGCGAGACCGGTTGTAACACCGCACTGGATGAAGCCTTTGGCTTTCACATCGTCCAATGTGGCTGCGGTTGCCGCTGTCGCCATAAAAGTCGCTGCTGTTGCGACAGCAATAAAACTCGCTTTTTTCATGAAATGACCTTCCTGTCCATTGATTATTAGTCAATATTTGTCTGGTAAATCACATGCTTCTCTTAAGGTGTTAACCTTATTTCTGAGCATTCTCGTGAATTACATTTGAAAGTCATGATTTAAATTATCATGACCTCCTAAGTGTTTGACGATAGTATTTTTGTTCCTTGCGTCAATGTAAAATATGCTGCGCTTGCGAAAAAATATTGAATTTGACTGTCTCAGCCCGGAATTTTACCCCTTTTAAGTTCCCGGCGCTTCCTATATTCAACAGGAATTAGAAAAATACAGAAACTACAGGTTATACTGCCATGAAAGATGAAACAAAGATTGTTGTCGCCGGTCGGGATCCGGAGTCAAATTACGGCATCGTTAACGTGCCGGTCTATCATGCCTCGACCGTTCTTTTTCCGTCATTGAAAGCCAGAAAGGAAGCTCATGCTGCCCGCGCCGCCGGGGAGCGGATTGTCTCCTACGGCCGGATCGGCACACCGACCACCTGGTCGCTGGAAGACGCCGTTGCGGAACTGGAAGGCGGATATCGAGCCCAGGTTTTCCCGTCCGGCATGGCGGCCTGCGCGAATGCGATTCTTGCCTTTGTCAAGGCGGGCGATCATATCCTGATGCTTGATACAGTCTATAGCCCTGTCCGGTCTTTCTGTGACGGATACCTGAAACGTTTCGGGGTCGAGACAACCTATTACGATCCGCAAATCGGCGCCGGTATAGCCGAACTGATCCGCCCCAATACCCGCCTCGTCTATGTCGAGGCGCCGGGCTCCCTGACCTTCGAAATGCAGGACATCCCGGCCATCGCGGACGTAGCGCACTCAAGGGATGCGCTGGTGGTGATGGACAATACATGGGCCTCCCCGCTGTTCTTCAAACCGTTCGAACATGGCGTCGATATCTCGGTCCAGGCGGGCACGAAATATATCGTCGGTCATAGCGATGTGATGATCGGTCTTGTGACGACGACGAAGGACTGCTGGCCGGTCCTGCAGAAGGGCGCAAATCTGCTCGGGCAGACGACCGGGCCCGACGATGCCTATCTCGCGCAACGCGGCATCCGCACCCTCGCCGTGCGCCTGAAACAACATATGGAAAACGGTATCGCCATTGCCGAATGGTTGAAGGGCCGCGATGAGGTGGCAGCGGTTTTCCACCCCGCCCTGCCGGACGATCCGGGTCATGCAATCTGGAAGCGCGACTTCCTTGGCGCCTCCGGACTATTCTCTTTCCGACTTCATGAAGTTTCCGAGGACGCGCTCGCCGCCTTTATGGATCATCTGGAATTTTTCGGCATGGGATCTTCCTGGGGCGGGTATGAAAGCCTGATCCTGCCCGCCGACCCGACGGGCGTCCGGACGGCGACCCAATGGGACAATACTAATCCGCTGATCCGGATCCATGTCGGGCTGGAATCGGTTGATGACCTGCTTGACGACCTGAAAGCCGGTTTTGATCGGTTGAACGCGGCGAAATAGAGAAAATTTTACGAATCGGTGACAATGATTCGCAAATTCAGAGCAAGGATTCAGGATGAACAACGACATTCTTGACAAGATCGCCTTCGACTCGACCGGACTGGTCCCGGCCATCGCGCAACAGCATGATAGTGGTGAAGTGCTGATGATGGCCTGGATGAACGCCGACGCGGTCCTCGCGACACTGGTGGAAGGGCAAGTCTGCTACTGGTCGCGCTCACGCGGTAAGCTGTGGCGCAAGGGCGAATCCTCCGGCCATGTGCAGCGGCTTGTCGATTTTCGCATAGATTGCGATGGCGACACATTACTGCTGCTGGTCGATCAGACCGGTGTCGCCTGCCACACCGGACGCCATAACTGCTTCTTCACCGCCATTCGCGACGGCGAAACCGAGATCATTAGCGAGGTCGAGGTCCCGCCGGAGGAAATGTACGGGGATAAGTCCAAAGGATCATGAGCATGTCATCGGCGGAGCTGGAAATCGTCATGCTTTCCCTGAAAGTCGCTCTCTGGTGCGTCGGTCTGTCCCTGTTGCCCGCGCTCCTGGTCGCCTGGCTGCTGGCGCGGCGGGACTTTTACGGAAAAACCCTGCTCAATGTGCTGGTGCATCTGCCGATTGTCCTGCCGCCGGTGGTCGTCGGCTATTTCCTGCTAGTGATGCTCGGCAATCGCGGGCTGATCGGTGGCTGGTTGCAGGATACCTTTGGCCTGTCGCTGATTTTCAACTGGAAAGGCGTTGTTGCCGCCACCGCCGTGATGGCCTTTCCCTTTATCGTCCGTTCCATCCGCCAGGCGATCGAGGCGGTCGATGCGAATCTTGAAGTCGCCGCCCTTACCCTCGGCCGCTCGCCTGTCATGGTGTTCCTGACCATCACCCTGCCGCTGATCCTGCCGGGCATCCTCGCGGGCGCAACCCTCGGCTTTGCGCGGGCTCTCGGCGAGTTCGGCGCGACCATCACCTTTGTCGCCAATATCCCCGGCCAGACACAGACCCTGCCGCTCGCAATCTATTCGCTGCTACAAGTGCCGGGCGGAGAAAGCGCTGTCTGGCGGCTGGTCATCCTCTCTGTCCTGATCGCGTTCGGGGCGATTGCACTTTCCGAATGGCTGAGCCGCCGGTCGGCGAAACTGCTGGAGGGGCGTGACTGATGCTCGACATCCGGCTCAAGAAGACGCTTGGCGGCTTTCATACCAGCGCAGAATTCAAGGCAGAGCCCGGCCTGACCGCCGTTTTCGGCCCCTCCGGCGCGGGCAAGACGATGCTGGCCAAGATGCTGGCCGGGCTCATCACCCCCGACGAAGGCCGCATCGAGATCGACGGCCGGACGCTGTTTGACACGGCCAAGGGGATCAACTTGCCCGTCCATCAGCGCCATGTCGGTTTTGTCTTTCAGGAACATCGCCTGTTCCCCCATTATTCTGTGCGCGGCAATCTGACCTATGGCACGCGTCGGCCATCGCGCGGCAGCACTCCCATTACCTTCGACAAGGTGGTGGACATCCTCGGGATTGGTCCGCTTCTGGATCGCAAGCCCGCTGCCCTCTCCGGCGGGGAGCGCCAGCGGGTCGCTATCGGGCGGGCGCTGCTCAGCAATCCGAAACTGCTGATCATGGACGAGCCGCTGTCCAGCCTGGATGCGGGCCGCAAGGCGGAAATCCTGCCCCTGATCGAGGCGCTGAAATCGGAATTCGGCCTGACCACTCTTTATATCTCCCATTCGATCGAGGAAATTGCCCGCCTCGCCGATACCATTGTGCTGCTCGACAAGGGGATATTGAAGGCGGCGGGACCGGCGGCGGAGATTTTTAGCCGCCTTGACCTGATCCCCTATGCCGGCGGCTATGACGCGGGCACGATCGTGGAGGCAACGGTCATCGATTATGAACCCGGACATCATCTCCTCACATTAGAGACGACGGGCGGCGGGCGGCTCTATCTGACAGGCACCGCACGGGAGCCCGGCACGGGGCTCCGCCTGCGCGTCCGCGCCCGCGATGTGGCGCTCGCCAAATCAGAGCCGAAGTCCCTCTCCATCCTCAACCGGTTCAAGGGAAAGGTCGTCGATCACTGCGCCGGGAGCCAGGGCATGGAGGAGATTCTGCTCGATGTCGGCTTCCCACTGACCGCACGGATCACCCGCCGCTCGTTCGAGGAAATGAAACTTAAAAAGGAAACGCCAGTCTGGGCGCTGGTCAAATCCGTCACCATCAGCCAGAGCTGAGACCCACCGGATTTAATCAGAATATCAGCGCCCGCTCTGACCCGAGGTCATGGCCAGTGTCTTGATATAATCCTCAATCGCGCCCTTATCCTTTAAGTAAAGCGTCTTGCCCTTTTTCAGCACCATGCCCTCGTGGGAAAGCTGACCCAGCACACGGGCCACGGTTTCGCGCGTCGTCGAGACGCGGCTGGCAATCACGCTCTGGGTCGGCATCGGGTAGATCAGCCAGCTGTTCGCTGTCACCGGATCCGGCTCCGCCATGCGCAGGAGTTCCTGGCACACCCGCTGCACCGCGCCGAGGGTGGAAAGGTCGAGAATACGGTCGTCATTGATGCGGATGATCCGCACCAGCCGTTGCAGCACCGACATCATGATCGCCGGATTCTGCATGAGAAGTTCCTGAAACAATTCCGGGCTCAGGCTGGCGAGAAGGCAGCGCGTATTCGCCACCACATTGGCCGAGCGCGCATGGCCGTCAATCGCCGACAGTTCGCCGAAATACTGTCCTTCCCCGACGGAAGCATAGGTCACTTCGCGGCCCGAAACGCCATAATTCACGATATTGACGCTGCCCTCGACAACGAAAAACATGTCGCGGCTGTCGGTCGACCGCTCCAGTATCTGTTCATTCGCGCCAAAAGTCCGCCAGGCGCATTTGCTGGCGATACCTGCCCGCTCCTGCGGCGTCAGCTCTTTGAGCAATTCTATCTTGTCGAGATTCTGCATATCACCCGGACGGTCGTCCCCCTTGTCCCTCGCGATCGGATAAGACTATAAAGGATAAAGAGAAAAATCCAAATAGTAAGCTAAGGGATTAAGGTGGCGCAACCAAATGGGAACCGGAACAGGGTATTCTGTCCTTTGCAGCGGGGGGCCGCATGAGCAAGCCCGCATCGGCAGACACCCTGATCACGCCATTGTTCAATAAGCTGGACCTGAAGGCGAAATCCCTGCTGGTCACTGTGTGGGGCGACTGTGTCGCGCCGCATGGCGGCACCGTCTGGCTCGGTAGTCTGATCCAGCTCGTCGCGGCGCTGGGGCTGAATGAGCGAGTGGTACGCACCGCCGTCTTCCGATTGCAAAAAGACGGCATTCTCTCCTCTGAGCAAGTCGGGCGGCGCAGCTACTACAGCCTGACGCAATCGGGCAAGCATCGCTTTGCCGAAGCGACGCACCGAATCTATGCAAGCGAAGATATTCCGTGGAATGGAAACTGGCTGCTGCTGTTCGTCGCCCGGCGACGCATAAGTGATGCGGACCGCCGCCATCTGGAAACCGCGCTCGGCTGGCTCGGGTTCGGCGATCTCGGCGCCGGTGTCCATGCCCATCCGACGGCAACCAAGGACAGCGTCGAGACATTGCTGCAGGATCTCGATCTTTCCGGCAAGGTGACAATCCTGAGCGGAAAGGGCCTCGCGGATACCCCCTTTGATACGCCAGACATCCTCGTTGCGAAAGGCTGGAACCTGGAAAGCCTGGAGGCGGATTACGACCGCTTTATCGGCCATTTCAGTAAATTCGCCGCGGCGGATATGGATGCGTCGGCCGTTGATGAAAAAAAATGTTTTATCATTCGCAGCCTCTTGGTGCATGATTACAGGCGGGTCCTCTTGCGGGACCCGATGCTGCCGGCGGAACTGTTGCCCGCCGGCTGGAACGGCAACCGGGCCCGGGCGCTGTTTCAGGAAATCTACCGCCGCGTCTGGGAGGGTGCGGAACAACATTTGATGACTGTGCTTGAAAATGAGACAGGAAAACTCCCGCCTGCCCCGGAAGAGTTCTACCGGCGTTTTGGCGGCCTGAAACGATAACAAAACGAGTATAAAAAATGGCAGGGTTAAAGATTTGTATTGTCGGCTCGGGACCGGCAGGGATGTACACGGCAGGCGCCATCGTCAAGAAAAACCCCGATTGCGTAATAGATATCCTCGATAAACTGGCGACGCCTTACGGGCTGGTCCGCGCCGGGGTCGCGCCGGATCACCAGACCACAAAAGCCGTCACCCGCGCCTATGACAAGGTGATGGGAAACGCCAATGTCCGCTTCGTCGGCAATATCGGCCTCGGCACCGATATCCCGCTGGATCGTCTCCGGGCATTCTACGATGTCGTGGTGATCGCGACCGGGACTCCGAAGGACCGTAGCCTCGGCATCCCCGGCGAAGAGAAGGAAGGTGTTTTCGGCGCGCAGGTCTTCGTCTATTGGTATAACGCCCATCCGGAATTTCGTGACGCGGTGCCCAATCTCGATATCGACACCGCCGTCGTCATCGGCAACGGCAATGTGGCCCTTGATGTCGCGCGAATCCTGATGCGCACGGAAAACGAGATGGTCACCTCCGATCTCGCCGAACATGCGGCCAGCGAGATTTTCAAAAGCCCGCTCAAGCGCGTGCATGTGGTCGGGCGGCGGGCGCCGGAGAATGCGCAGTTCTCTTCCAAGGAACTCGGGGAGTTTGCCGAGCTGACCTCGGCCACCACCTATACGGACAAGTCCGTGCTGCCGGACGGTTTCACCTCGGATGACAAGAAAGAGGAAAAGGTCGTCAACACCAACCTCGACCTCCTCCGCAGTTTCGAGCATATCCGCCCCGGCATCGAGGGGCGCTCCATCCATCTCGATTTTCTCGCGAGCCCGGTTGAGATTCTCGGAGATAACGCCATCACCGGTGTCCGGTTCGAGCGCAACAAGATCGTCGATGGCAAGGCCGCCGGCACCGGCGAGACCTATGAGATCGACTGCCAGCTTCTGGTTTCCTGCATCGGCTATGAGATGGGCATTCTGGAAGGGCTGCCCGTGGAAAAAGGCATCGTCAAGAATGACGAGGGACGCGTCGCCGACGGCCTCTATGTGGTCGGCTGGGCCAAGCGCGGCCCCTCCGGCACCATCGGCACCAACCGCATCGACAGCCAGAATGTGGTGGAGCGGATGATGGCGGATTTTGAGGGCGGCGGCGATCCCGCAAAGAAAGGCCCGGCGGATCTTGACGCCTGGTGTGCGGAAAAGGGCATCCATGCGGTTTCCTTCGACGACTGGAAAAGGATCGATGCGGCAGAGATCGCGCGCGGCGGCGAAAAATCACCGCGGCGGAAATTCGTCCGAACCCGTGATATGCTCTCCATTGTGAAGGAAAAAGGATAATCCATGCTGATCGCGCAGCTCAGTGATACCCATGTCGCCGTCCCGGAAGATGAATTCGCCAAGCTTTACCATCCGGCGGAGAAACTGCGCAACGCCGTCCGTCACGTAAACGAAAGCGTCAACCGCCCCGACATCGTCTTCCTCACCGGCGACCTCGTGAACAGCGCCAAGGCGGAGGAATATGTGATTCTCAAGGAGATTGTCGCGGAATTCGAGATGCCGGTTTATCTGATGCCCGGCAATCATGATGACTGCACGCTCCTGCGCAAGGCGTTTCCCGAGCATGACTACCTGCCCTCGTCCGGCACGCTCAACTATGTGGTCGATGGCTGGCCGATCAAGCTGATCGCGCTGGACACCAACATCCATGGCAAACCGCAGGGCCACCTTGGCGAAGCGCAGCTTGCCTGGCTGGAGGAGGAAATCAGCAAGGAGGCCGCGCGCGCCGTTGTCATCCTCCTGCATCATCCGCCGTTCAAGACGGGCCTCGTCAGCATGGACGAGATGGGCCTGCTGGATATGGAAGACTTCGTTGATGTGCTCAGCCGTTATGATCATATTGAGCGGGTGCTCTGCGGGCATATACACCGGGCCATCCAGAAACTGGCGGGCGGCACACTGGTCCAGACCTGCCCCTCCACTTCGCATCAGGTGCGGCTGCTGTTGGGTGAGAACAACGAACTCGGCACCGTGTTCGAGCCGCCGGAATATCTCCTGCATTACTGGAATGAAGAAAGCGGCCTCGTCACCCATAGCGACTATGTCAAGGACTATGACATCGCCTGGACCCTGAAGGACGGCGTGAAATAGCTTTTAAACCGCGTTCAGGCCCATCTGCCAGAAATCGGCTTCGAGCCGGGTCGCCGTGGCGAAGGTTTTGGAGAGGTCGGGGAAGCGGGCCTCGGTGAGGCGCTTGGTGGCAAGGACATCAATTTCCGTTTTCATATCGGCGACAAGCTCCTGATACTCATCGCTCGCATACATCTCGATCCAGGTGATATAGGGATTGCCTTCGATCTTCGTGTCTCGGGATTTGGCAAGCGCGGCACCGATTTCCCCATAACCGATTGCACAAGGGGCGAGCGCCACCATCAAATCGAGCAAGTCCCCCGCCATGCCACGTTCCAGCACATAGCGGGTATAGGCGATGGTCTCCGGCGCCTCGTCCAGGGTTTCCAGCACCGCCTCTTCAATGCCCCAGTCGGCACAATAGCTGACATGCAGCGCCATCTCGGTCTCGAGGATGGCCTTCACCCCGGCAAGGGCGGAGCGCATTTCAGCAAGGTTATCGGCCTTGTAGATCGCCAGTGCATAGGCGCGGGCAAACTGGATGAGAAAGAGATAGTCCTGCTTCAGGTAATATTGAAAGGCCGCCTTGGGCAGCGTTCCCGCCTGCAACCCCTTAACGAAATCATGCTCGGTATAGGCGGACCAGGCAGCAGCGTTATCGGCCTTTAGTCGTTCAAATAATTGGGCCGCCATTACAGCATCATGTTGTTTGATCCGCCCGGCAGGCTGACCACGAGATCGTCCAGTTCCTCGGTAATCTCGATCTGGCAGCCAAGGCGGGAGGTCCGCGTCAGGCCATAGGCGAGATCGAGCATGTCTTCTTCGTCCTCCGTCGGCTCCGGCAGGCGCTCAAAATCCTCGTCACTCACGATGATATGACAGGTTGAGCAGGCGAGGCTCCCCTCGCAGGCACCCTCCAGGTCGATATTATTCTGGTGTGCAATCTCCAGAATGGTATGGCCAAGCGGCGCATCAACTTCCTGTCGGCTGCCATCGGGCTTGATAAAGGTCATTTTCGGCATGCGGGGTCAAACTCCTGAACTTCTCTGACTTTCTACTTAACCTGCGCCTTGGTCTCTTGTCTAGGCCGCAAATTTCGGGGATTTCCGCTTATAGAGCTTGCGCCAGCTGTCGATGAAGGCGTCAATATCCGCCGCCGTCGTGCGCCAGCCGAGACTGATGCGGATGGCTGTGCCCGCCTCCTCCTCGCTCGCGCCCATGGCTTTCAGCACATGGCTTGCCTTGACCTTGCCGGAGGAACAGGCCGAACCGGCGCTGACCGCAAAACCATCGAGATCGAAGGACATGACCTGAAGCTCGGCGGGAACGCCGGGCATTTCGATGCTGCTGGTGTTCGGCAGACGCGGAACAGTGCCGCCGTAAATCCGGCTGGCAGGGGAAAGGTCGCGGATCCGCGCTTCCATCTCATCGCGAAGCGCGGCAATCGCCTCCCCTTGCGCAATAATCTTTTCGGCGGTACGGGCGGCAACGCCGAGACCGGCGATGGCGGCAACATTCTCGGTTCCGGCGCGACGGCCAAGCTCCTGCCCACCGCCGCGGATAAAGGCGGGCACGGCGAGCCCCTCCCGCAAGACCAGAGCACCAATCCCTTGCGGACCGCCGAATTTATGGGCCGAGACGGACATCATATCGACGCCGAATTCATTAAAATCCACCGGGATCTTGCCGACGGCCTGAATGGCGTCGCAATGCAGCAGGCCATCTTGTTTATGGACAATATCGGCAATGGCGCGGATCGGCTGGATCACGCCGGTCTCGTTATTCGCCAGCATGACGGAGACAAAAGCAGGGGTTTCTGCCGCCGCCAGCGCCGCCCTTAATACATCTAAATTGAGAATTCCATGGCTGTCGACAGGAAGTCGCACGGCCGCCTCACCTGCTGCAGCGAGAACCGAATCATGTTCGGTCGCCGAAATGAATAGTGGACGGTCCCCGGCAGTGGACAGGGCGAAGTTATTCGCCTCCGTCCCGCCGGAGGTGAAGATGATTTCCGGAGATTTGCAATTAATGAGCCCGGCAAGGGCGGCGCGCGCCTCTTCCACTCGATTGCGCGCCGTCCGCCCCGACTGATGCACGGAGGACGGATTACCGCCTGCCGTCATCACTGCGGCCATCGCCTCCACTACTTGCTGATGGATCGGCGCGGTCGCGTTATAGTCGAGATAGACGGCTTTGCTCATGGCGGTTACTTGTCCCGCCACAGGCGGTTTACATCAGGATAGTCAGGATTTGGTTTTCGAACCCGCCGTCACAGCGGGCTTTTTCTTGCGCTTGATCGAAATCGGCGCATCGGCAGCGGCACGACGTTCCTGCTCCAGCTCCTCAACCCGCATGGACAGCGACTGAACCTTGTCCAGAAGACCGTCCATCACCTTGAAGACCGGGTCGGGCAGATCGTGATTACCAACACCATAGGCGGCGAATCTCTCATCCATGCGGTCCTTTTTCGATGCGCTGACGGCGCGCGCAGGCACGCCGACGACGGTCGTGTGGTCCGGCACATCCTTGAGGACAACAGAGTTAGCGCCGACGCGGGCGCATTTTCCCACAGAGATCGGGCCGATGATTTGCGCGCCGGAGGCAATGATCACACCGTCTTGCAGCGTCGGATGACGCTTGACGCCGCGCTGCGCATCGGAATCGATCGACGGCGCCACACCGCCGAGCGTCACATCGTGATAGAGCGTGACATTATCTCCGATTTCCGCAGTTTCCCCGATCACAACACCCATGCCGTGGTCGATAAAGAAGCCGCGACCGATCGTCGCGCCGGGGTGAATTTCAATGCCCGTGAGGAAACGGCCGAGTTGCGAAAAGAACCGCGCCAACAGACGCCAGTTCCGCTCCCACAGCCAGTGCGCCACCCGGTGAAGAACGATCGCGTGAAAGCCCGCATAGAGCAGCGCAACCTCCATCCGGCTCCGTGCCGCGGGGTCGCGTTCCATCACGCAGGTAATTTCTTCGCTAATATGCTTGAACATTTGCCCTTACCTTCTGTATTGTGCCGCTCTTGTAGCGGAATTCACCTGAGGTTCAAAGCGCCCATTATTAACAGATATATGCTTATCAGGGGTACCGTCAAGGATCGCAACCGCATTCTTGGCGCACACGCCCACAGGCATGGATCGGAAATTGAGCCCCGGCTGAGATCATTCCAGCCCCAAAACGAAGCTGTATTAGGAATAAGAAAATAAATGCCAGACGTTATTTTTAATGGACCGGAAGGACGCCTTGAAGGGCGTTACCATCATTCCGACGATCCCAATGCGCCGCTCGCGCTGGTTCTGCACCCGCATCCGCAATATGGCGGCGCGATGAACAACAAGGTGGTGTATCATATGTTCACCACCTTCAAGAAGCGCGGCTTTTCCGTTCTTCGCTTCAATTTCCGCGGCGTCGGCCGCAGCCAAGGTGACTATGACCACGGCGTCGGGGAACTCTCCGATGCCGCGTCCGCCCTCGACTGGATGCAAACCCACAACCCGAACGCGCCCGCCGTCTGGATCGGCGGCTTTTCCTTCGGCGCCTGGATTTCCATGCAGCTGCTGATGCGGCGGCCGGAAATTGCCGGCTTTATCTCGATTGCCCCGCCGGCGAATATGTATGACTTCTCCTTCCTCGCGCCCTGCCCGTCCTCCGGGATCATCATCCATGGTGACAAGGACGTGCTGGTGCCGCGCCGCGACATCAAGAAGCTGGTGGAGAAATTGCAGGCGCAGAAGGGCATCACGATTGATTATGATGAAATACCCGATGCCGACCATTTCTTCGAAGGTCATCAGGACACGTTGATGAGATCTGTCGATGCCTATCTCGACATGCGGCTGAACGGCGAGGACGAGGAAGACTAACCTCGGGCACTCTCGCGCTTTTGCGATGGGGCCGGATACAGCACCCCGCCAGTCATCGGTTCCGGGACGCCCGTCGTCGTCGGCAGGCTGAGCGGCAGGCCGCGTAAACTCCGGACCGCGAGGAAGGCAAAGGCCTCGGCTTCCAGATCATCGCCGCGCCAGCCGACCGCCTCCACCGGTTCCGCCGGGGCGTCCACGACTTCGGCAATATATCTGACCAGTTCCGGGTTCTTGCGACCCCCACCGGTCAGCAGCCAGCGCTTTGGTTTGTCCGGCAGGTGATCGAGGGCCCGGCGGATACTTTCCACCGTGAAGCGGAGCAGGGTCGCCGCGCCCTCTTCCAACCCAAGCCCGGCAATCGCCTCTTTCACCGGGAACTGGTCCCGGTCGAGGCTTTTGGGCGGCGTCATATCGAAATAAGGATGGTCGAGCAGTGTTGCCAGTGCCGCCGCATTGACGACCCCTTTCGCCGCGATCCGCCCGCCGTCATCGAACGGCGCGCCGGTATGGCGCAAAATCCAGTCGTCCATGAGCGCATTCGCCGGACCCGTATCAAAGGCCAGAACCGTCTCCCCGTCGATATAGGTGACATTGCCGACCCCGCCGAGATTGAGCACGGCAAGCGGCCCGCCCAAGTCCGTCGCCAGTGCCCGGTGATAGAGGGAAGCGAAAGGCGCGCCCTCCCCGCCTGCGGCTACATCGGCATGGCGGAACTCGGCCACCGTATCGACACCGGTCAGTTCCGCCATCATCGCGCCGTCACCGATCTGCACGGTCAGGCGGCCCGCAGGGTCGTGAAAAATCGTCTGGCCGTGAAAGCCGATCACGTCGATATCGGCGGGTGTCAGGTTGTTTTCCGCGAGGAGCGTAAGCGCCGCCTCGGCCTGCGCGGCAGTGAAATCGGCGATGATGTCCGCCCCGGCAGTCTTCTTGCCCAGCAGGTCGCGCAGCCGTCCGCGAAAGCCCGCCTCGTATGGGACGGAGCGCACCGGACCGAACGAACGGACCGTGACGCCGTCGGTTTCGATAATCGCCGCATCGACCCCGTCGAGCGAGGTCCCGCTCATCAGCCCGAGGGCGCGAAGCGGCTGATTTTCGGCCTGTTTTTGCTTATTTGACGTCATTTCTCATCCCGTACTTTTAAAACCCGTTCCATATGTGCTAAACGATGGCGCTCTTGAACCTCATTTAGAACAGAATACGTCCCATGACCGAATTACGCTCCGACTTCCTGAAAGTCTTCACCGAACGCGGCTACCTGCATCAATGTACAGATTTAGACGCGCTGGATAAAGCCTTTGCTGAGGGGATCGTGACCGCCTATATCGGCTTCGACTGCACGGCCAGGAGTCTCCATGCGGGCAGCCTGATGCAGATCATGATCCTGCGTCGCCTGCAACAGGCCGGGCACAAGCCGATCGTGCTGATGGGCGGCGGGACGACGAAAGTCGGCGATCCGACCGGGCGCGACGAAAGCCGCCCGCTGATCACCGACGCCGTCATCCGGGAGAATATGGACGGCATCAAGACGGTGTTCGAGAAGTTTCTCACCTTCGGCGACGGCCCGACGGACGCGATCATGGTCAATAATGCCGACTGGCTGGACGATATCAAATACATCCAGTTCCTGCGTGACTACGGCCCGCATTTCTCGATCAACCGGATGCTCTCCTTCGACAGCGTGAAGCTCCGGCTGGAACGCGAGGAGTCCATGACTTTCCTTGAGTTCAACTACATGATCCTGCAGGCCTATGATTTCGTCGAGTTGAAGAAACAATATAACTGCACGCTGCAATGCGGCGGTTCCGATCAGTGGGGCAATATCGTCAACGGGGTTGAGCTCGGCCGCAGGACGAATGGTTTCTCTTTGTTCGGCCTCACCTCGCCGCTCCTCACCACCGCGTCAGGCGCAAAGATGGGCAAGACGGCAGGCGGCGCGATCTGGCTCAACGAAGACATGCTGAGCCCGTATGATTACTGGCAGTTCTGGCGCAATACCGAGGATGCGGATGTCGGCAAGTTCCTGCGGCTGTTTACCGAGGTGCCGCTGGATGAGGTGGCGCGTTTGGAGAGGCTCGACGGGGCGGAGCTGAACGAGGCGAAGAAAATCCTCGCCGATGCCTGCACCGAAATGGCCCATGGCAAGGCCGCCGCCGAGGCCGCCGCCGAGACCGCGCGCCAGACCTTCGAGATGGGGCAGACGGCGGAAGGGCTGCCGACGCTGGAAATTCCGCGCGCCGAACTTGCGGACGGCGTTCCCGCCTTCGCCTTGTTCCAGCAAGCGGGCCTCTGCGCCTCCAGCTCCGAGGCGCGGAAATTGATCAAGGGCGGCGGAGCCCGCGTGAATGATGAAAAAATCGCCGACGAGAAGGCTGTGCTCACCCTCGACAATCTCGATGCGGACGGGAGGATCAAGCTCTCGGCGGGCAAGAAGCGGCATTACCTGATCCAGCCTGTCTGAGACTCGGCGGCTTTATGGGCTCTGCCGCGCGTCCGGCTTGGTCGTTGATGGCGGCTCTATATCGTCCTGGTCCCAGGGTTCGAAAAACATGCGACGGAGGATACCGGGCGCCAGCGCCGAGACGGCGTTGACATCGACATCCGGATCCTCCATCCCGCCGGTCACCTTGTAGGAAAAGCCGAAAATCCCCTCCCCCTGACGGCCGACCAGCAGGGTACCGAGGATCGGTATATTCCCAAGCATAGAATTGAGAGTATAGGACGGGATCACCGTCCCGAAGGCATCAATTTTGTTAGCGGGCTGGTCCACCGTGCCGGTAAAGGTGATGCCGATGGAGCCGACAGCGCGGAAGTCCTTGGTCTGGAAAATACCGTTTTCATAGGTGAACGGTCCTTCCACCGTCGCGAAGACCATGCCGTCCCCGCGCAACAGGTCGACAATCCCGCCGAGCGAGCCGAGGGTCAGTATCTTGCCCAGAACCGGCGCATTGACCACCCGCACATCCTTGATCTCGATCGTTCCCTTGGCGGGACGGCTCTCTTTCGTATCGTCAATCACGGCGCTCATTTTTAGTGTGCCGTCGCGGAAATCATCATAGAGGTCGAGCCCGCGAAAGAGCGAGCCCGCATCGTCGGAAATAAAGCTGACAGTACGTGTCTCGCCGTCACGTCCGAGGTCAAAATTAAAGGTTTTTTCGCCTGCAAACTTACCCGTTGCCGTTCCGCCCTCGATCAGATTCCCCTCAACCCGCATGGTTGCCCGGACAGTCTCCAGGGTCAGCTCCTGGTCCATCAGCGCCCGTTCGATCTCCACGTCGATATCGATCATCCGGTCCTCCTCCGGGCCATCGATATCTGCCTCATTGAGGTCATAGGTGGCGACGACGAAGGGCTTCAAATCAAACTGCGCCCCATGAATGCGGACCTTCATGTCATTGGGTGCGGGTTGCGTGAATTCAAGGGCGAAATCATTCTCGCCATAAGTCACCCTCGGCACCGTCAGGCTGCTGAGCAGGTCATCTTTCAGGATCGCCGTGGCCGTGGCTTTCATGTCCCCGACCTCAACCATAATATTGGAAAGGGTCCCGACATTCGCCGCCGTCACCTCAAGATCGGCGGTGACTTGACCGGGAACGCCCGCCTCCTTCGTCCAGTGCAACGGCTCCACCGAAATCGCAGTCTTCGCGAAGTCGATATTGACCTTGCCCGAGGCGCTGCCCGCCGGGGTCGTCTCGATAAGGAGATCTGCGCTCATCGGTCCAGCGAGATAAGGCGTGCCAATATCGAGGGAGGCCCGCCCGGCCTCGTCAATCTCTCCTGTGACATGATAGAGCCGGTTCCCCTCCCGCGGACCACTGAACCAGCTTTCCGCCGAGATCGTCACTGGTACGATATTGAGCTTCGCCGTTCCGTCCACGGTGACGCCCGTCGGATCGACTGCGACCTTCAGCTTGCCGCCGGTGAGGTTGATATCCTCGGCCACGTCAGGGATGGTCGCGTCGGTGAATTCGCCCTTCGCCCAGTATTCGACCTTCTCCAGCGTGAGGTCAAAGCGCAGCGGAAACTTGAAGGAGGCATCGACCGCCCCCTCCCCGGTCATGGCCGAGGGCACGATCCCGTAAGGCGAGGCAAGGCCCAGCGGTTCCAGATCGAGGAAGGTGAAGATTTCACGGCTGCTGCCAGTAACATGAATCTGAATATCCGCGAGTTGGTCATATTTATCGAATTCGTGAATCGTCACATTGTCCGACGTGACCTCCAGTGTACCGAGGCGACCCGTCATATCCTTGATGGTGACGCCGGTTTCCGTCAGGATCGCGCTCCCGCTGATATCCGTGACCTTCGGCAGCGGCGCGTAATAATCGGCGGAGACCCCCTTAAGATCGAAGCGCAGATCAACCGCCCTTTCCGGGATCTCACCGCTCTCCAGCGCCCCGACGGGAAGGTTGATGACGAACGTTCCGGCGGGCACGATCCCCTCACTGATATTTGCTGTCACCCAGTCATAGCCGTTCGAGGCCATGGAATAGGGCCAGAAGCGACCGATATTATTGACCTGCAAATCAGCCAGCTTGCCATCAAGCGCAAGGCCGATACCTGCCTCCACAATGTCAACCACACCGGTCATTTCCACCGTCGTACCCAGCGTTTTGGCTTCGACCGTATCGAGTGTTACCTTGCTGAAATCGCCGGTCACTTCACCGGCAACATAGACGCTCTCGATAGGAAGCGGTTCCTTGTATAAATCCGATATATCGATTTTCCCGGCGCCGGACCGCAAGTCAAAGCCCATGGTCTCGAAGCGGAACGTCTCGTCCAGCTCCAGGCTGACATGACCGGACAGGGTGAGGTCGACCCCTTTCAGCATTTCCAGCTCCGGCGCCTGCGCCCCGACGAGCGGCAGCGGCAGATCAGAGAACTGGCCGTCAATCTCCGTGCGCTTGAGTTCCCGGTCATAGTCGCCAAGCGCGACGAGAGAGACCGTCTCGTTGCCGATCTTGATGGCCCCGCTTGCCTGTCCGCGCAGGCCATGCTCCTCCCGCCAGACAAAGACATCTGCGCCGGTTACCCGCCAGAACCTCTCCAGGATTTCATCCTCGATAAACACCGCCGAATCGTAGACTTCCAGGCGTTTCAGATAGCCGGTGAGACGTTCCGGGTCCGGCTCCCGGCTGAGTTCCTTCAGGATATCGAGAAAACCGTCCCGCGATACGGTCTCCGCCTCTTCCGCCGTGGCGGGAGACGCCGACATTTTCGGGCCATCGCGCATCACTACATTTTCATAGCCGAGCTTGACGGCGCCACTTGCATCGCGGTTCAGCCGAATGCGCAGGCCTGTAAACTCAAGCTCCGCCGGGGCAATCCGCCCCCGCAGGAGGGCCTCCCCGCTGAACACCACCGTGACATCAGGGATCGAGGCAACCCGCCGGTTCTCCTCCGATACCTCCAGATTGTCCACCGCCACCACCAGGTTCTTGTCGCGCCCGTTCCATTCCAGGCCGACATCGCTGAAAGCCAGTTCATAGTCGGGATATTGCGCCGCCAGCACCTGCTCGATATAGGGCGTGAAGAAGGTGAGCGAGACCGGACCACGGGCCAGCGCCGCCGCCAGCGCCAGCGCAGCAAGAAAGATCAATACGACAACCCCCATCAGGGTCCGGTACAATAATCTGGAAGTGCTTCTGACCAATTGAAAAATTCGCTTTTAATAGGGCTTGTATAAAAAAAGTCTGTCCTGATAATTAGGGCCTTATCGTAAACCAAACAACCCGGATTAGGAATGCAGGATATCGCGCAAGCCCAAAAAAAGCCGTTCGCCGAGGTCGTGCGGGACCTTCCCGCCGCGGGGGACCCGGAGCTTCTGGCCGTCGGCCTTGAAAGCTGGCGCGAAATCACGGCGGAAGACCCTGCCCTTACCGACTTCGCCGACACGCTCGACGGCATGACGAACGGCCCCGAAATCCTGAACGCCATTTTCGGCAACAGCCCTTATCTCAGCAGTTGTTTGCTGGCGGAACCGCAATTGCTCCGGCATCTTGTGGAGGACGGGGCCGAACTGACGCTGGGCTGGATCTATGAGGAGATGGAAAGCGCCACCCCGCTGGAGGCGGAGCGTGACGCGGTGATGGCGGCGCTCAGGATCGCCAAGCGGCGCATTGCGCTGCTGACGGCGCTCGCGGATCTCGGCAAGGTCTGGCCGCTGATGAAGATTACCGCTGTCCTCTCCGATTTTGCCGGCGCCGCCGTCGAGATTTGCTGCCGGCATCTGCTGACGGCGGCGGCGGAGAAAGGCGACCTCACCCTGCCCCATCCGGATGATCCGACAAAGGACAGCGGCCTGATTATCATCGGCATGGGCAAGCTCGGCGCACGAGAGCTGAACTATTCCAGCGATATCGATGTGATTGTCCTGTTCGATGGCGACAAGGTCACCTATGCCGGTCGCCGCTCAATGCAGGACTGCTTCGTCCGCATCGCCCGCGATCTTGTCACCATGATGCAGGAGCGCACCCGCGACGGCTATGTCTTCCGCACCGACCTCCGCCTCCGGCCCGATCCCGGCGCGACGCCCATCGCGCTTGGCGTCGGCGCTGCTCATGTCTATTACGAAAGCCAGGGGCAGAACTGGGAGCGGGCCGCGATGATCAAGGCGCGGCCGATTGCCGGTGACCTTGACGCAGGACAGGAATTCGTCGACTTTCTCACCCCCTTTATCTGGCGCAAATCCATGGATTTCGCCGCGATCGAGGATATCCAGGCGATCAAGTCGCAAATCCACACCCATAAGGGATTTTCGAAGATTTCGCTGGAGGGGCATAACATCAAGATCGGGCGCGGCGGCATCCGCGAGATCGAGTTTTTCTGCCAGACCCAGCAGCTGATCGAGGGCGGGCGCAATCCCAATTTACGCGATCCGACAACCCTCGGCACGCTGCAGGGTTTGCAGGAAGAGGGCAAGACGGACCCGTCGGTGCAGCAGGAACTGAAGGAGGCCTATATCTTCCTGCGGGAACTGGAGCATCGCTTGCAAATGACCCATGACGAGCAGACCCAGCTCCTGCCCGACGATCCGGACGCCTTCCGAAAACTCGGCGTTTTCTTCGGTTATAACGTGCCGGACGATTTCCGCCGTGATCTGCGCAAGACGCTGGAGACTGTGCAGGGCCATTACGATGCCCTCTTCGCGTTCGAGGAGACGCCGGACCGCAAGGCTGGACGGCTTGTCTTCACCGGGGCGGAGGATGACCCGGAAACCCTCAAATCCCTCGCCGAGCTGGGGTTCACAGATACGGCGGCGATCTCGCAGAAAATCCGCGAATGGCACCATGGCCGCTACCGGGCGACACGCACCGTTCGGGCGCAGCAGACGCTGACCGGGCTGATGCCGCTGCTGCTGGAATGCCTGGGCGAGACCAGCAATCCGGATGCCGCCTTCACCCGCTTTGATATCTTCCTTCAGAAACTCCCCGCGGGGGTGCAGCTTTTCTCCCTTTTCAAGGCGCATCCGAGCCTGCTGAAACTGGTGGCGCGGATCATGGGCATGGCGCCGGACCTCGCCGAGAAGCTGGCGCAGAACCCGATGCTGCTCGACGGGGTGCTGGATACGGATTTCATGTCGGCGCTGCCGGATCGCGATGTGCTGGCGGAGGATCTGGAACTGATCCTCTCCACCGCGCGGGATTTTCAGGACGTGCTGGATTTCACGCGCCGCTGGGCCAATGACCAGAAATTCCGCCTCGGCGCGCAAATCCTCGATAATGTCGATCATGGCACCGGCCTCGGCGCAACGGTAGCCGCGGGCCGCGCCTTCTCCGACGTGGCAGAGGTGGTGCTGGACAGCCTGCTCCCGCATGTGCGGGCGGAGCTGGCAACTAATCATGGCGTCGTGCCGGGCGGGGAGTTCGCGGTCATCGCCATGGGCAAGCTCGGCAGCTACCAAATGACGCCGGACTCTGACGCCGACCTCATCTTCCTGTTCCAGACACCAAAGAAGGACATGACCACGGACGGCAGGAAGCCAGTCTCGGCGGGCGTGTTCTACAACCGGCTGAGCCAGCGCTATATCAATGCGATCAGTGTCTTCACCGGCGAAGGACAGCTTTATGAAGTCGATATGCGCCTGCGCCCGCACGGCAAATCCGGGCCGATCGTCCTGCCACTCGATGCCTTCGTCAAATATTATCAGGAGGATGCCTGGACATGGGAACATCTGGCCCTGACCCGCGCCCGAGTCGTCGCCGGTGACAAGAAGCTCGCCGCCCGGACCGAGGCAGCCTTGCGCGGCCTTCGCGAAATCCCCCGCGACACGGACGAGATCCGTAAAGATACCTTCGCCATGCGCGAGCGGGTACAGAAGGAACTGGGCTCCTCCTCCGTCTGGGCGATCAAGCACGCGGCGGGCGGGCTGATGGACCTGGAATTCCTTTGCCAGTATCTTCGCCTCATCCATGGCGCGGAGCATCCTGAAATCCTCGAAACCAATTCCAGCGATGCGCTTCATGAGATGCAGAAGGCGGAGCTGATCCCGGCAGAGGAAGCGGAGCGGCTCATCGCCATCTCCGGGCTCTACCTCAATATCAGCGGGCTGCAGCAGCTCTGCCTCGGCAGCCGCAACCTCGATGACGACATCCCCCTCGCCCTCAAAACCGCCCTTGCCGAGGTCGGTCAGGTCGCCGATTTCGATGCCCTTGGCGAAAAGCTGAAAGAGAGCCAGGAATATGTCGACAAGCTGCTCGGGAAATATCTGGGCAGCCCGGACGCCGCGTCGGATGCCGGGACCTAGCAGGCGGCGGAAAGTTGAGGGACGTTTGGCAGGCGGATGACGACGCGGCTGCCTTTTCCAATTTCGCTGAAGAATTCCATGGTGCCGCCATGCAGCTCAACCAGCGTGCGCGATAGCGGCAGACCGAGGCCGGTCCCCGCCTTTGTAGTGAGATGCGATTCCCTTGCCTGATGGAACGGCTCGAAAATATCGCCCATGTCCTCTTTTGCGACACCGACCCCCGTATCGTCCACGGACAGCACCAGCTCGTCATCCTCCTGCGCGCAGGCCATGGATATCACCCCGCCCTTCAGGGTGAACTTGATGCTGTTGCTGAGAACATTGAGCAATATCTGGCGGACCCGCCGGGCATCGGCATACAGCGACAGGTCAAAGTCGTCCGGATTGTAACTCACGGTGACGCCGTTTTCTTCCGCCTGCTGAAGGATCATCTTGAGCGACTGGTTGACAATCTCCGCAAGGTGGAAGAACCGCTTTTCAAGCTGCAGCTTGCCCTCCTCGATCGCGCCATAGTCGAGAAGATCAGAAATAATCGCCAGCAGATGGTGGCCTGAAAAGTTGATGTCTTCGGCATATTCCCTGGATTTTTCGGGCGACATGCGACTGACGGGCTCATTCAGCATCATGTCGGAAAAGCCGATAATGGCATTGAGAGGTGTCCGCAACTCATGGTTCATATTCGCAATGAACAGGTTCTTCGACCGATGTGCGTCGATTTCGCTTTGCATGGCGTTGAGCAGGAGTGCCTCGGATTTCTTCTTTTCCGTAATATCGCGCAACATGCCGACAAAACATTTCGTCCCGTCGATATGATAGGGGGCGATGTTGAGCTCGATGGGGAACAGGCTGCCGTCCTTGCGCCGGGCTTCCAGACCGCGAACAGAATTAATGACCGTATTCTGGTAAGCGGAGGAATTGGCGATATAGCCGTCATGCTGTGCGCGTTCCTCTTCGGGAAGCAGCATTGAGACATTTTGCCCCATCACCTCGTCCTCGGAATAGCCGAAAATCTTACTGGCGGTATGGTTGAAGGTGTCGATAATGCCCTTGTTATTGATGGTAATGATGGCATCGCCGCTGTTGTCGATAATCTCCTTGTATTTTATGTCGCTGGCATGCTGCGCCTGCAGGACACGCTGCCACGCTCCCTCATATTTCATGATCCACCAGAACAGGGCGAGGGCGAACAGCATGAAACCGACAATCGTCATCTGGACAATGACGACTTCCCGCTGTTCCATTGCCAACACATTGTCAAGAAAATCGAAACGCTTTTCAAAACTCCGGTCCCAGACGGTGTTGAGATCTTCCAGCGCCAAAACCGCCGCTGTATCATCAACCCGGACCAGCCCGTCAATCTGCGTCGCCGTCATTCCCCCGGCGATATAGGCGGATACCCGTGGCAGATGGGAAAGATACTCATCGACTGTGGCCCTGATGGCATCAATGGCCTGACGCTCCGTCTCGGCCAGCGGTAATTGAGCGTAGGCATCCAGCGCCTCGATGATGATGTCGTATTTCTTCTCTGCCGCCCGATGATAGCTCTCATCATGGCGCAGCACGAAATTCTTGAAATTATGGATGAACCCGCCATAGCCCAACTCAGTTTCAAGCACCGTGATAAACCGGGTTTTCTCGACCAGCGTTTGCTCGAACTTGACGAGACGGCTCTGCTCCTCGCCATACTGTCGGGCAAGTTCGATTGAATATAGCCCGCCGGCCACGCTGAGCAGCAGGATAATGCCAAGTACGGCGAAGCCGATACGCTTGTAACCCTTAATGTTCATGAAATTCCGTTTACTGCTATTATTCAATGCAAACATAATGTGCAGCATATCACATAACCCATGAATTCAAATAAATAGTTCTTACACTCGCCTTCCGATAAAATAATTTATAATAAATTATGCTTCTATAAGTTATTTCGATACTTCATAGGGCATCACCTCTGCGTAAATACCTGGCATCCAACGGACAAGCCCTGTCAGGGCTTGCGTCCGTCCCGCTCTGCTGCTAGGTCAAACTATCGCCACATCCACAATTGCAGAGGAGTGACCATGCCTGAAATCGGAGAAAAGGCCCCGGATTTTGAGATGCCCGCAGACGGCGGGGAAGAAGTCAGTCTTGCGGCACTCAAGGGGCATCCCTTCGTGCTCTATTTCTATCCTAAGGACGATACCCCCGGCTGCACCAAGGAGGCGATCGGCTTTTCCGAGAAGATCAAGGAGTTCGACAAGCTCGGGGTGAAGGTCATCGGTGTCTCCAAGGACACCCTCGCCAAGCATGCGAAATTCCGCGAGAAGCACAGCCTCTCCGTCGTGCTCGCCGCCGATGAAGACGGCAAGACCTGCGAGGCGTTCGGCGTCTGGGTCGAGAAGAACATGTATGGTCGCAAATATATGGGGATCGAGCGCGCGACCTTCCTGATCGACGGCAAGGGCGTGATCCGCAATATATGGCGTAAAGTCAAGGTCAAGGGCCATGTCGAGGCCGTGCTGGAAGCCGCGGAAACCCTCTGACGTGACGAACTTAAGCGCGCTGGCCGTCGGTATCCTGAACGAGCCGGACGCGGCCTGCAAGGCGCGGCTGAGCCATGAGGCGGCCGATCTCTGGCGATCCGCAAACGGCGACTTGCCCATCGGCGAAACCCTGCCGCCGGACCGTCCAGCCCGACCGGAACGCCCAAAGCTGCTGCCACCCGCCGAGATGCCGCGCCGCCGCGGCCAGTCCGATGAGGCGCGGGCCACCCTCCTCCATGCCGTGCAGCATATCGAGCTCAACGCCATCGATCTCGCCTGGGACATGGTCGCCCGCTTCCCCCATGAAAACCTACCGCGCGCCTTCTATGACGACTGGGTGCGGGTCGGCAACGAGGAGGCCAGGCATTTCGAACTGCTGGCCGAACGGGTGCGCGAGCTCGGCTTCGCCTATGGCGACTTCCCGGCCCATGACGGCCTGTGGGAGGCGGCGATGACGACCCGCGATGACCTGGGTGCTCGCCTCGCCGTCGTGCCCATGGTGCTGGAGGCGCGGGGACTGGATGTCACGCCCGCGATGATCACCCGATTCGCCAAAATCGGCGACGAAAAGAGTGCCGCTATACTTAACATAATCCTAACGGATGAAATTGGTCACGTCGCCATCGGCAGCCGCTGGTTTCACTATTTTTGCGAAAAACGCGGTCTCGATCCCGAAACGAGCTGGCGTGACCTTGTCCAAAAAAACTTCAAAGGCCTTTTAAAACCCCCGTTTAATGACGATGCCCGCTCGGTTGCAGGACTGCCGGAAAAATACTATCGACCCCTCGTCGCACCCCCGCCGCAAAAACAGACAAAAAACCGCAAATTTTAGAGGCCGCTCTCCCCGGTTGATGTTTGCCGGAAAATCGGTTTTATTATTTAAAACCCCGCAACAGTTTTGTGCAACCCGGAGCAGGATGACCAGATGAGGCTGAAGGCCGTATTCGATAAATTTTTTACGGACCGTCAGGTGATCATCCGCACCCGCGGGGAACTGAAATATCTTCCTATTTCCGTCAGGACGCAGCTCATGGGCTTTGTCGTCCTGATTGGTTTTGGCGGCATGTTCGCCTGGCTCATGGTGGCCGGCGCCGTGCAATATCATGAAATAACCAACCAGCAGGCGAAGCTCCTCTCGCTGCAGCTCGAATATGACGCAGTGACCTCCGACTACGACCTCGCGCAATCCAAGATCGCCGCCACCCAGGCCGAGCTGGATCAGCAGTACGCCCGGCTTGAGGATGTCTTCGCCGACCGAGAAGTCGTTGAAAAGGCGCTGGAATTCGCGGTCAAATCGTCCGATGGCGACGCCGGGGAAAAGTCGCTGGAAGATCGTATCCGGACACTGGGGGAGAGCCTTCACGCCACCAACGCCCGGCGGGAAAAGCTTGAAATGGAGATCATGCAGTCCAACAAGGCCCTGTTCCAGATCTCGCGGGAGCGGGACGAGGCCATAGCGGATCGCGAGAAAACCGTGCGCCGGCTGGCCTCGCTTCGCGGTCTCGTCAATCTCTATGCCTCGACCAAGGACGAGATTTATGAGGAGCTGGAGGAAACCCGCGAACAGTTCGCCAGCCTGAAACAGGACTTTGATGGCCGGGTCCAGACGGAAACCCGCCTCAGTTCGGAAGTGAGTGAGTTGCGCGACCGCATGAACCGGATGTCGACCCAGAACAAGGAGCTGATCGCCCGCATCCACGATCGCACCAATGCCAGCGTTGCGGCGCTTCGGGACATCATTGTTCTCACCGGTCTCAATCCGGACCGGCTTCTCGGCTCTGACGAGGTTACCGGACAGGGCGGACCGTTCGTTGCCGCTGTGCCGCCCGCGCGCAAGCTGCTGCAGACGGAACAGGATTTCTACGCCCAGGCGCAGAAGATGGAAACCAGCCTCGCCCATTGGGAATTCCTGCAGACCCTGCTCAGGCAGCTCCCCCTCGCCCGGCCGGTGGATGTCGGCTATGTCACTTCCAGCTTCGGCAAGCGCCGCGACCCGATGACCAAGCGCACGGCATTTCATTCCGGCGTCGATATCGCAGGGCCGCGCAACTCAAAAGTCCTCGCCACCGCTCCCGGCACGGTGACCTTCGTTGGCACCAACGGCGCCTATGGCACCATGGTCACCATCGATCACGGCAGCGGTTTCCAGACCCGCTACGGCCACCTCAAAAAGGCGCTGGTGAAAAAAGGCGAGACAATCGAATATCGGACCGAAATCGGCGTGATGGGCTCTACCGGTCGAAGCACCGGTCGTCATGTCCATTACGAGGTCATCTATGAGGATGAGCACCAGAACCCGATGAATTTTATCAAGGCGGGAAGATATGCGTTCAAAGCGACGCCGAAACTTGAAGAAGCGTCCGCCGAATAACCCCGTTAAGTGAGGTAACTCCATGTTCTCCAACAACAGCAAGCCCGATTCAAAATCCGCCGCGAAACCCGCCCGGTCCAACGCCATGCCCTCCATCATTGCCGAAAACCTTAATATCGAGGGGAATTTGTTTTCTGAAGGCGAAATTCAGGTCGATGGTCATGTCACCGGCGATATCAGTGCACAAACCCTGACCATCGGCCAGAACGCCCTGATCACCGGCGATATCAATGCGGGCACGCTGATCATCCGCGGCGGCGTCAACGGTAACCTCAAGGGCGAGGAAATCACCGTCACCTCCTCCGCCACCGTCAAGGGCGACATCGTCCATGCCTCCCTCAGCATCGAGCCCGGCGCCAAGATCGACGGCCACCTCAAGCATAACGAAAACCCGCGCGGCCTCGCGGAGACGGTGACTTTCCTCGACAAGCCCGAGGCGGCCAGCGCCGAGAAATAACCGGCGCGTATTCAGACACAAAAAAAGGCCCGCAGCATTTGCGGGCCTTTTCTTTTGGTTTCGTCCGGCTTAAGCGTGGATTTCGGAGCCGGAGAAGAAGTAGGCAATCTCAATCGCGGCGTTGGCCTGGCTGTCGGAGCCATGCACGGAATTGGCCTCGATGCTTTCGGCGAATTCCTTGCGGATGGTACCGGGCGCCGCGTCGGCCGGGTTGGTCGCGCCCATCACTTCGCGGTTCTTCATGATGGCGTTTTCCCCTTCCAGGACCTGGACGACAACCGGGCCGGAGACCATGAAGTCACAAAGCTCACCGAAGAACGGACGCTCCTTATGCACGGCATAGAAAGTCTCGGCATTTTCGCGGCTCATGCGGATGCGCTTTTGCGCGACGATCTTGAGACCAGCCTCTTCCAGTTTGGCGTTGATCTTGCCGGTCAGGTTGCGACGGGTGGCATCGGGCTTGATGATGGAGAAAGTACGTTCTAGGGCCATTTATTAACTCGCTCATTCTAAGGAAACAGAAGGAATAATTCCCGCGCCTTATAGCGCCCCGGCCCGGCCACGGCAACCCAATTGATGGATTTTGCGCGATTTCACCTCTCCGGCGGCGACCAATCACTTTCGACGGACTTGCGACGGCTCAACCTGAGGGCGATGCCAATTGACACGCCGACGCCGATGGCCACGGTTAAATCGACAACAACGGTAAGGACGAGGGTCAGGAGCAAGAGGAAAATATCGCTTTTCCGTCCGCGGACATAACTGCCCCATTTATGCGGTTCGGTCATGTTCCAGGCCGTCACGATCAGAAGCGCGGCAAGGGCGGGCATGGCGAGATAACCAGCGAGTGGCGCGGCAAGGAGCATGACCAGCAGGATGACAACCGCATGGACAATGCCCGCCACCGGGGTTTTCCCGCCCGCCTTGATGTTCGTCGCGGTGCGCGCAATTGCGCCGGTCGCCGGAAGCCCCGTGAACAGCGCCGAGGCGATATTCGCGGCCCCTTGCGCGGATAATTCAGCATTCGGCCGGTGATGGCCTTCTATCATCTTGTCCGCGACCATCGCCGAGAGCAGCGATTCCACCGCCGCCAGAAAGGCGATGACAAAAGCCGAGGGCAGCAGCTCGATAATCCGGGCAACCGAAAAATCCGGTAGTTCCGGCCAGGGGAGCTGGCTCGGCAGTTCCCCGAAGCGGGAGCCGAGGGTGTCCACCGGCAAATTCAGATAGACCACGAGCGCCGAACCCACGCCCACCGCGACGATCAGGCCCGGAAAGCGCGGCGCCATCCGTCTCAAGACGACAATCAGGACAAGGGTGACAATCGCAATGGCAACCGTCGGCAGGCTGAGACTGTCCCGCACGTCCCACAGCGCCGGGATTTTCTCAAGGAAGTCCGCCGGGACATTCGCTGCCGCCAGCCCGAGAAAATCCTTGAGCTGGCTGGTCGCGATAATCACGCCGATGCCGATGGTGAAGCCGTTGACCACCGCCTCGGGCACGAAGGCGATGAGGTTCCCGGCGCGAAAATACCCGGCCACCAGCAGCATCAGGCCCGCCATGAAGGTCGCCAGCACCAGACCGTCATAGCCATGCTCGGCAATCACGCCGAAGACAACGACGATAAAGGCGCCCGTCGGCCCGCCGATCTGCACCCGGCTCCCGCCCAGCAGGGAAATCAGGAAGCCCGCGACGATGGCGGTGACAATCCCCTTGGCCGGGTCCGCCCCGGAGGCGATGGCAATGGCCAGGCTGAGTGGCAGGGCCACCATAGCGACAGTCGCCCCCGCCAGCAGGTCGGAGAGGAACAGCGACCAGCTATAGGATTGCAGTGTGGTAATTATCTTCGGTTGGCGCATGGCGAGATCTTGAAGGTCGAACGGACAATTTCTCTCACCCTAGCAGAGGCAATATCCCTCTGTCCTGCGGCAAATATGCACGGCAGGGTCAACTGCCACGGGCCGTCAGTAATAGGCCGGGTTGTCAGCAACGGTCAGGCGGTGGAGCAGACGTTCGTGGCCCTCATAACCGCCGGTCGCCTTGTGCAGGACCGAGCGGTTGTCCCAGAGCACCAGCATGTCCGGCTCCCATTTATGGCGATAGATAAACTCCTCCCGCCCTTGCCAGCGCGCAAGCTCCTTCAGCAGGCCCAATGCGCGGCTCTCTTCCATCCCGTCGAGATCGACAAGATAACCGCCGCCGAAAATACCTTTCTTCCCGGTTTCCGGATGGGCGCGGATCACTGGATGTGTCTCCGTCTTATTCGCCTCGTCAGAGATATTGAACCGCATCGCGCCCTTAAAATTCTTTTCCGCATAGGCGCCCTCGCGGGAATAGGCGCCACCCGCCGAATGAACGGCGGTCAGCTTATCGAACCGTTCCTTCATCTCCGGCGGCATGGCCTCCCACGCCAGATGCTGGTTGGAAAAGAGTGTGTCGCCCCCCTCCTCCGGGATGATCAGGCCATAAAGCATTGTGCCGGACGGCGGCACTGCCATGAAGCTCCAGTCTGAATGCCAGTTGTCCGCGAAAATCCGCCCCGTCTCATTGGCATAGCGATGGACCGCCGCAATTCTTTCATGCCCGTCGATGGGATGGAAAAAGGGATCGTCGCCGATCGGGCCGAAATACTCGGCGACACGGACAAAATCCTCATTCTCCAGCTTCTGGTTTGGAAAGACGAGCACATGATGCGCCATCCAGGCGGCGCGAATGGCGGCCACCTCTTGCCTGTCGAGGGGGGCCGACAAATCGACCCCTTCCACCCGCGCGCCGCAGGGCGCATCGATTTTCGAAACCGTGATCATTGGACATTCCCGTTCTTGTTTTTTTAAAGACATAGCATTTCATTCGGGGTTGACCAACAACTGTCTTGCTCCGGGAAGGGCTCTGTGGATCGTATGAGCCCAGACTTACGCCGCTGCGTCGGTGGCGCAGGGTTCGGCGAACACGTCCATAGGTTCATCCGTCTCCAGATAGGACTTGAGACTGGAGAGCACAAGCGGCCAGCCGCGCGAGATACCGTTCGCCATGCCGCTGCCCGCCTCCAGCTCCGCGTGGGTGACGGTGAGGCGCACCATATCCTCATACGGCACCAGATCGAAGGTGACGCGGCTGTGCTTGTCGCGGTCTTCATATTCAGATTCGTTCGCCCAGGTCATGACGAGGCGCCTTGGCGGATCGATCTCCACCACATCCCCGGCCAGCTTCACATCCCGCTCCTCATTGGCGCGGATATGTTCCCATCTGGAACCCACCTTCCAGTCGGAGACATTCTCATGCCCCCAGTAGCGGGCGGCGATCTCGGGCCGGGTGATCGCCTCGAATATCTTCTCGGCGCTCGCGCGGATATAGGTCACATAGACGAATGTCGTCTTTTCACTGGTCATCTTCTTCTCCTTCCAGTTCGGTTTTCAGCTCATGCAGCAGGCTCAATCGCTGCTGCTCGAATTTTCGTATCCAGCGTTCGTAGATCGTCTGGAGTGGCACCGGGTTAAGGAAATGCAATTTCTCCCGCCCCCGCTTTACCGTCGAGACAAGATTGGCGTCCTCCAAGAGGCCGATATGCTGCGTCACGGACTGGCGTTTCATGTCCATATGCGCACATAGCTGCCCGAGCGTCTGGCCGTTTCTTTCGCACAGGAGATCCAGTATCTTTCGTCGTGTCGGATCGCCCAGCGCCTTGAATGTCTTGTCATCGTTCATACGCTACCTCTTGGTATGGATAATATGCAGGTAAATACCTGCATGTCAACGAAGTTACGTCAAAATCCGCCATAACCGCCATTTTCCGGCTTTCAGGCCGCCGCGCTTTCTGTTAGAGAGTGCCCCATGCTGCAAATCAAGGACCTGACATACCGCATCGCGGGCCGTACACTGCTGGAAAATGCGTCCCTGCATATTCCGGTCGGGCATAAATTTGGCCTGATCGGGCGCAACGGCACCGGCAAATCAACGCTGCTCAAGATGATCACCGGGGAGATTCATGCCGATGGCGGCACGATTGAGCTGCGCAACGGCGCGCGGC
Organism: uncultured Sneathiella sp.; assembly: GCF_963973085.1. Lineage (GTDB taxonomy): Bacteria > Pseudomonadota > Alphaproteobacteria > Sneathiellales > Sneathiellaceae > Sneathiella. The sequence goes on along the minus strand of NZ_CAXAXA010000002.1, from coordinate 558,736 downwards.
TTGGCGTCCTGCCGCAGGAAGCGCCCGGCGGACCGGAAAGCCTGATCGAGGCGGTGCTCGCCGCCGATATCGAGCGCGCAAGCCTGATGAAGGAGGCGGAAACGGCCACCGACGGGATGCGCATTGCCGAGATTCACACCCGCCTCGCCGATATCGACGCCCACACGGCGGAGGCACGGGCGGCAAAAATCCTCTCTGGTCTCGGTTTCGACCATGACGCGCAGCAACGCTCCTGCTCCTCCTTTTCGGGCGGCTGGCGGACCCGTGTCGCGCTCGCGGGCACGCTCTTTGCCGAGCCGGACCTCCTGCTCCTTGACGAGCCAAGCAACTATCTCGACCTGGAGGCGACGTTGTGGCTGGAGAATTTCCTCCGCGGGTATCAGCGCACCCTCGTCATCATCAGCCATGACAAGGACCTCTTGAACAATGTGGTGACGGAGATTGCCCATCTCGACCAGATGAAGCTCGTCAAATATACCGGCAACTACGACTTCTTCGAGAAGACCCGCCGCGAGCAGATGGAGCTTCTGGCCGGCATGGCCCGCAAGCAAGAAGCACAGAGGAAGCATCTGCAGAGCTTCGTCGATCGGTTCCGCGCCAAGGCCTCTAAAGCCCGTCAGGCCCAGAGCCGGGTGAAGATGCTGGAGAAGATGAAGCCCGTCGTCGGCATTGTCGATGAACATACGGCGAGCCTGACGTTTCACGCGCCGGAGCCGCTCTCCTCCCCCATCATCACGATGGAAGGGTGCACGGTCGGCTATGAACCGGGCAAGCCCGTGTTGCGCGGCCTTGACCTCCGTATCGATATGGATGACCGCATCGCGCTCCTGGGCTCCAACGGCAATGGCAAGTCGACTTTTGCGAAACTGCTCGCGAACCGTCTCCAGCCCGAGAACGGGAAAATGCAGAAATCGAACAAGCTGAAAATCGGCTTCTTCGCGCAGCATCAGCTTGACGAAATGCATGAGAATGAAACCGCCTATCAGCATCTCGCCGCGAAGATGGAAAACGCGCAAGAATCGAAAGTACGCGCCCGCCTCGGTCAGTTCGGCTTTTCCCGCCAGAAAACCGACACCGTCGTCAAGCAGCTCTCGGGCGGCGAGAAAGCGCGGCTCAACTTCTGCCTGATCGCGGAGGAGAAGCCGCATCTCCTCATCCTTGACGAACCGACAAACCATCTCGATGTCGACAGCCGCGAAGCGCTCATTCAGGGCCTCAATGAATATGACGGCGCGGTGCTGCTGATCAGCCATGACCCGCATCTGGTGAGCTATGTCGCCGACCGGCTGTGGCTGGTGAAGGACGGCGGCGTCCATGCCTATGACGGCGATATCGAGGATTACAAGCGCGAGGTGCTGGATGCCGCGCGCGGCGGCAGCAATAGCCGCAAATCCGACTCCGAGCCGGGCCAGCCGAAACTCTCCGGGAAAGAGGCGCGAAAGGCCCGCGCCGCCGCCCGTGCCGCCCTCGCCCCGAAACGCAAGGAAGTCACCCGCCTCGAAAAGCGGATGCAGGAGCTAAGCGCCGAGCAGAAAACGCTCGAAGCCGACCTCGCCAACCCCGCCACCTACGACAAGGGACCCGCGCATCAGGCCAGCCTCACCGACCAGATCGGCCGGATAAAGACAGAGCTCGCCAAAACGGAAGAAAAATGGCTCGCGCTCACGGAAGAGCTTGAGGCGCAAGGCGCGGCTTGAGTTATCCGCCGGGGGTCGAGCGCGGCGCGGCATCCCCACACCCATATCTATTATATAAACTTATATTGTTATCGCTTTTAATTATTTATTAACCCTGTACTACTATTGTGAATATTTTCCAATACTGGAAATATTCATAATGATCGCGATCCAGACAGCAGAATTAGCAGACCGGATATTTGTCGCAGACGGCAACTGCGCGGAGGCGCTCGCCTATCTGGCGGACGGGGCCGGCCTGTCCCGCAGCGAGCGCCTGATAATGCTGGTCATGCTCGATGCGCTCAACGTCTTTTCAGGCGCGACCATGAAGCATTCCCTCCGGGTCGGGCTGCAGGTGCGGGCCTTTTGCAATGCGCTTGGCTATTCGGCGCGCGATGCCGCCCGCTTCGGCCTCTACGCCTGCCTGCATGACAGCGGGAAAATGGGCGTTCCGATCACGATGCTGGAAAAGCCGGGCAAGTTCACCGCCGAGGAACGCGACGTCGTGGAAACCCATGTGCAAAGGGAATTCCTCTTCCCGGAGCAATTCAGCAGCTGCCACCGGGACCCCTTCCGGCACGCTCTCCGCTTCCATCACGAGAATTATGACGGGACCGGTTATCCGGACGGCCTTGCGGGCAACGATATTCCCGAGATTGCCCAGATCACGCGCCTCTGCGATTTCTTCGATGCCGTCCGTCAGGACCGGCCCTACCGCAGGGGCCTGTCCCTGCCGGGGGCCATCGCCCTCATGCAGCAAAGCCCGGGCGCCTTCAACCCGCAGCTATTCAAGGCTTTTCTCCGCGACATCCGCTCAATTGATAGCTATCACCTCCGCGCCCTGCACTAGGCGCGGCGCGTCGTGAGGCGTCGTCATCTTTGACTATTCCTCCAATTAAGGTCTAGTCCAAACCTTCATATGTTGTACACACAACATTTACGATAACATCTTGACTAACCCACGCGACCAGACCTAACCCAGAATAATCGTAAGGCGTCTGTATATCTCCATCTTCATATTCAACCGAATTTCCGATTTCATCAGCCTTGCAACCCAGTAGAGCTTCAAGTTGCTCTATGGTCATGCCAAGAACATTTTTTATTCCGTAATAAAAGCTCTTATGGGCTGAAATGGAGACAACCTCACCGTCTTCAGCATTGATATACACGTCATGATGCGGAATGTAATATGAGTCCCAACCGGTGGAGTCATCTATTTCTGCAAGCAATTGGGCGCCCAGTTGCCCAACATAGGTTTCAACGGAAATACCAATTTCTATTGGCCCCAATCTTTGGTTAGGCACCCAGTCCCACATCATTTTCATCTCTTTTAAGACCTCCGATGTACCTGGACTTTGATGAGGACAAAAGCAGGAAGACACCCACGCGGCCGACCTACTCGCCGAGGGTCAGGCGGACGCCGGTGAAGCGGTTTGCGAGGTTCTGGCGCGGCTCCCTGTCGATGGCGTTGACATTGACATCCGGCGGATAGATGCCGCCCTCGAAGCTGCCGCTGACGGCCCTGAAATCATCGGAAAAATTGAACTCCATATCGATCACAGCGACACCGCTGCCATCGAGTTCGAAGCTGACGATGCGCACCTTTGCGCTGCGATCGCCCGTCTGTTTCCAGACGCCGTTGCCGGGCGCATAGGCGAACTCCCGCTGGTCCGACGCCGACCAGATGACCGCGCCGAACTCCGTGAACATATAGCTCGAATGGGTGGTGGTCCCCTCCTGGCTGAGGATATAGGTCCCCTCGATCTCGCGCCCGAAACCGAATTTTTCCTCCGCCTCCGCCGCCGGACCAACCGCCCCCAGCAGCAACACCGCCCCAAAAATACCGAATATCAGACGGCTTGGTATTCTTTTCATCATTGTGGATATCCTTTTGCTAGAAGCTCAGGCCACAAAACCAAACTTGCCGACGTGGAAGAATCCGAACATACTAGCGTGACAATAAATTAACTACTTACAGAACAATGCAACAACCTAAATATGTTATTACTCCTTAATAACATCGTTATGCAAACGCTGTATCGATTTTCTTTAACGTAAAGGTTACCTACAATAATTAAATCTTGTAGGATGAAAATGTATGGTGGCTTTTTCAACCAGCTCGTATAGTTTTTCGTCGTACTTTCCAAGCGTACTAAAGTTATACCAACCGCCGCATATGTGTGTATATGAGGAAGGAAGACCTTGAATTGTCTCCAAATACGTTCCTCCGGCGGTCTTTAGCTCTATTGTAAATGGTAATCTTGTCGGCTCATAAAAATTATAGTGTTCACAACCATAGACAGCTCTCGAATTATCAGAAATAGCTACTTCAAAATTTCTAAAATCCATAAGTTTTATATTCGTCGTGGAGTAAAGACTAAATGGATCCCAACGGAATTTCTTAACATCTAGAGTGCTTTCCCCCCTCCGTGTTTCCCCCGGGGCAAGCATCAACCTAGAAAACCAATTCAATGTAAGTTTATCTTCTCCAGCAGACGTCTCTTCTACAACATACTCCGCGCTTGTAATTAATGATTTTTCATCGATCATTAGCCAAACTCCCTGTTGTTTAAATTGAAAACAAAAAACACTGATAAATTGTATAAGAATTTTATGGGCAAAAGAAAGTCAAATTGTATTTTGGAGAGCTAATCTAATCCGACCAGTATATAGACTGAAAAATGAGTTTATATCACCAAAATTAGAAACGACCGAGAAAAACCAAGTTAAAAATAGTATTCTTAATGTATCTTTTTCTACCCCGCCTCCGTCTACTGCCAGTAGCTGACGAGACGTCTTGCCCTTCGAAAAACCCCTAAATCTGCCCCTCGATCCCCAGTGAGGAGATAAGCTCGAAATAGGCATACAAGGCGAAGAGGAAGAAGGCGGAACGGATCAGCTCGTGCTTGTGGGGGGAGTGGAAGAATTGCCGGTCGCGGTGGCGGATCACATCCATCAGCTCGTCCCCGAAGCGGCGCGCGCGCCGCACATAGAACCCCTCACGCCTTCTTTTCCCACCCCGCTTCCGTCTGCTGGTAGTAGCTGACGGAAATATCGTTTTCCTTGAAAGCTTTCCAGCGGGTTCGGGCGGCGGTGAGGGCGGCGTCGTCGTTGCCGTCGAACATATAGAGGCAGCGCTCAAAGGCTGTGGCGTCGTCGGCGGCGGCATCCTCGGTCAGGACGAGGACACCCGCGCCGTTCGCATTGCCCTCCGCGTCCAGCGTGAGGAAGATCGGCTGCTCGGCGGGATCGAGGGTATCCCCCGCCCGCCCGTGGGCGAGGAAGGAGGCATCGCGATAACTCCAGAGTGCCTCGTCGAGGGTCTCGATCCGCTCCTCCGTCGCCCCGCGGACCAGCACGCGAAAGCCACGCTCCCGCACCTTTTCGAGCAGGCGGGGCAGCGCCCGCTCGATCGGGTCCGATTGCAGATGATAGAAGCTGACCTCGGTCACGCGGGGGCCTATTTGCCCTCGTAATTATCGCGGATGAACTTGTCCAGCAGGCGGACGCCATAGCCGGTGCCGCCCTTCGGCGTGATCGGCTTGTCGGCCTTCGACCAGGCCATCCCGGCGATATCGAGATGCGCCCAGGGGGTGTCGTTCACGAATTTCTGCAGGAATTCCGCCGCGACGATGGAGCCCGCGCCGCGCCCGCCGGTGCCGATATTCTGCAAATCCGCGATCGGCGATTTCGTCTGCTTGGCATAGGCCTCCGACATCGGCAGGCGCCAGACCCCCTCGCCCACCGCCTTGCCGGCGGCGAACAGCTGCTCGGACAGCTCGTCATTGTTGGAGAACAGCCCGGCATTCTCATGGCCGAGGGTGATGATGATCGCGCCGGTCAGGGTGGCGAGGTCGATCATGAATTCGGGCTTGAAGCGGTCCTGCGTGTACCACAGCGCATCGGCGAGCACGAGGCGGCCTTCGGCGTCGGTGTTGAGAATCTCGATCGTCTGGCCGGACATCGACTTGACGATATCGCCGGGCCGCTGGGCGTTGCCGTCGGGCATGTTTTCCACGAGGCCGATGACGCCGATGGCGTTGACTTTCGCTTTCCGCCCGGCCAGCGCCTTCATCAGGCCGGTGACGGTGCCCGCGCCGCCCATGTCCCATTTCATTTCCTCCATGCCGGGGCCGGGCTTGAGCGAAATGCCGCCGGTATCGAAGCAGACGCCCTTGCCGACAAAGGCGAGCGGCTTTTTACCCGCCTTCTTGGTCGTCGCGCCGTTCCACTGCATGATGACAAGGCGGCTGTCGCGGCGGGAACCCTGCCCGACACCGAGGAGCGCCCCCATGCCAAGGCGCTGCATCTTCGCCTCATCGAGGATTTCCACATGCACGCCCATGTCGGACAGCTCCAGACAGCGCCCGGCGAAACTTTCCGGGTAGAGCTCATTGGCCGGTTCGCTGACCAGATCGCGGGTCAGGAACACGCCCTCGTTCAGCGCCTCGATATCGGCAAACGCTTTTCGCGCCGTCGCCGATCCCTTGCAGGAGACAGTCATGCGGGTCAGCGTCGGTTCCGCCGCCTCGTCGATATCGGTCTTGTATTTGCGGAACCGGTAGGAGCCGAGCATCGCCCCGCCGGCAATCGAGGCCGCGGCCTCGTTCGTCTTGAACTCTTTCGCGTTCAGCTCGTCGAGGATCACGGTGACGGAGCGGGCACCGGCCGTGTTCAGCCGCTTCACCAGCGAACCGCCGAGGGTTTCCATATCCGTCGTCGTCAGCTTTTCAGGGTCGCCAAGGCCGAACAGGACCACGCGCGAGACTTCCAGCCCGCTCGGCGCGGCGATTTCAAGGAAGTCCCCTTTCTTGCCGGTAAAGCGGCTGGTCTCCAGCGCCCGGCTGAGTGCGCCCTTAGTTTTCTTGTCCACGACCTCGGCGGTCGGCGAGAAGGCCTTGTCGGCATAGATCGCGACCGCGAGGGAGCCGCGCTTGGGAATGGAGATTTCAGAAAATGCGAACTTCATGGAAAATACCTATTCTTGTCTTTTTCCGGGGCGGGATAAAGGATAGCAACGAATCGCCCCTGGCTATCGTCATTATTTTTCATAGCGTGTCCTTTCCTGACTGGCAACAAACAAAACTATCGCTATACTCCCCCCATGAGGAATATTAACCGTTATATTATGAGGCAGTTGGCCGTTCCAATGCTGTTCATCGCCTTCTCGCTGACGGGCGTGATCTGGCTGTCTCAGGCCCTCAAGTTCGTGGAACAGCTCATCAACGGTTTGCCGGTCACGACCTTTCTCTATCTTTCCCTGCTGCTGCTGCCGGATATCCTGCGCTACACCCTGCTGCTGGGGTTGTTTTTTGGCACCCTCTTCGCCTTCAACAAGCTCTATTCGGACAGCGAGCTGATCGTCATGTGGGCGGCGGGGCTCAGCAAGTCGGCGCTGGCACGGCCGGCCATCTATCTGGCACTGATCATCACGCTGGTCATGTATTTCCTCGGCTTCATCCTTGTACCCTTCGGCAACCGCACGGTATCGGAGATGCGCGTCGCCTGGCAAGATAGCCTGGCGGCAGTGGTCCTGCGCGAGGGCGTCTTCAATACCCTAACCAACGATGTCACCGTCTATATCCGCGAGAAAACACCGGCGGGTGAGATGCTGGGCATTCTGGTGCATGACGAGCGGGTGCCGGAAAAACCTGTCACCTACATGGCGGAACGGGGTGCCTTCATAAAAACCGACGAGGGGCCGCGCTTCATCATGAATGCGGGCAACCTTCAGGAAGTCTCGAAAAAGAACGCCAAACTCAGCCTGCTCTATTTCGATCAATATGCCCTCGATATCGGCCAGTTCGAGAAAAAGAGCGGTGCCCGCTGGCTGTCGCCGGATCATCGCTATCTGTGGGAACTGATCAACCCCGAAGACAGCGAGCGGGTGCGGCAGGAAAAACATAAATTGATATCGGAGCTGCATCAGCGTCTGGTGCTGCCGCTCTATGCGGTCGCCCTTGTCTTTATCGCGCTCGCTGGGGTGATGGGCGGTGAGTTCGCCCGCCGCGGACGGGGCCGACAGATGGGTATTGCCGCGGCCGCAGGTGTTCTCTTGCTGATCGCGGGCATGGCGCTCTTCCGGGTGACAAGCCAACCAATGCTGGTCTATCCGCTCATGTACCTGCTACCGATCGCGGCCGGAGCTGTCGGGGCGTATTTCGCCGGTGGTGGACGGCTGCGCTTCCTTGAGAGCCGGTCGGACAATGGCGCCGTGACCAGCGGGGAGGTGGGATGATACAAGTGCCGGGCACCCTTTCACTCTATCTGGGCAAGCAATTCCTCAAATATGTTGCGGTCATCTTCGGCATCCTGATGACCATCATATTCCTCGGCGATTTTATCGAGGCCCTGCGCCGCACGGCCGACCGAAATGACATTACGATCATGATCCTGCTGGAGATGGTGATGCTGCGCATGCCGACGCTGGCGATGAAACTGCTGCCCTTTATCGCGCTGTTCGGCGGAATGCTGACGTTCTTCCGGCTCTCGAAATCCAGTGAGCTGGCGGTCATCCGGGCGTCGGGCGTGTCGGTCTGGCAATTCCTTTTCCCGTCCCTCTTTATTGCCTTCGCCATCGGCGTCGTCGTCCTCACGATCATCAACCCGATCGCGGCGGCGATGCAGGCGCAGAACGACCGGATGGAAGCCAAGTATTTCGAGACCCGCTCGAATCTCCTGACCCTGTCCACCAACGATCTATGGCTCCGTCAGGTGGACGAAAACGGCTTGGCGGTCATTCATGCGCGTGGCGCCGTCAATCAGGGCATCGACCTGACCGACGTGATTATCTTCCAGTATGACGCCAACGACATCTTCACCGGACGGATCGATGCAGGACAAGCAAGACTGCGTCCGGGTTTCTGGGACCTGACGGATGTTGTCATTACGGGTCCGGACAAGCCCGCGGAGCGGCGTGACCAGCTGGAACTGCCGACGACCCTCACCATCCTGCAGATTCAGGAGAGCTTCGCCTCTCCGGCGACGCTCTCCTTCTGGGACCTGCCCGGCTTTATCGCAACGCTGGAACAGGCGGGCTTCTCCGGGGACCGGCATCGCCTGCACTGGTACAGCCTGATGGCGGGACCGGTTCTAATGCTGGCCATGGTGCTGGTCGCCGCGACCTTCTCGCTCCGCTCCCTCCGTCAGGGGAGGACAGTGCTGTTGGTGCTGGGCGGCATTGCCACCGGTTTTGTCTTCTATTTCATGACGGATATTATCTACGCGCTGGGACTGTCCGGCAACCTACCGATTATTCTGTCCGCCTGGATTCCGGCGGTGGCCATAACACTGTTCGGCCTGGCAATGATGTTTCACCTGGAGGATGGCTAGGCGATGAAGAGGGCGATTTACCTTGGTTTAGGCGCCCTGCTGGCGCTGAATGCGCCGCTTTGGCCGGTGCAGGCAGCGGAGGCGGAGTCATCGGAGCTTGACCTGTCGAAAGAGGCCCTGCTGAGCGCTGATGAGGTTATCTATGACAATGAAGCGCAGCTCGTGGAAGCCCGGGGCAATGTCGAGATTGTTCAGGGCGACCGGGTGCTGAAGGCCGACCGCATCATCTATGACGTGGCGGCAGATACTGTCCGGGCGGAGGGGAATATCGCCTTGCTGGAGCCAAGCGGCGATGTCGTTTTTGCCGACAATATGGAACTTGAGAACGAACTGAAAACCGGCGCGATCCGCGACCTCAAGATCCTGTTCACCGATAATTCCCGCCTTGCCGCCCATGACGCCATCCGCGAGGACGAGAACCGCACTGTCATGAACAAGGCTGTCTTTACAAGCTGTGAACCCTGCAAGGAGGATCCGGAGCGCGCACCGATCTGGCAGGCCAAGGCGGACCAGGTCATTCACGACCGGCAGGAAAAGACGATTACATACCGCAATGCCTTTCTGGAGTTTTTCGGCGTCCCGCTGATCTATACGCCCTATTTCTCGCATCCCGATCCAACCGTTGACCGCCAGAGTGGCTTTCTGGCGCCGAGCATCTTCAGTTCCTCGACCATCGGGTACGGTGTCAAGGTGCCCTATTACTATGTCATCGACGAAGACAAGGACATGACCATCACGCCGACCATTACCTCAAAGGAAGGCGTGCAGATGGCGGGGGAATACCGCCAGGCAGTGGAGAGTGGGTCGTTCCAGTTTGACGGTTCCCTCACCTATGTGGACAAGGTCGATAACAACAATGTCGAGACCGGCGGCCAGGAATTCCAGGGCCATATCCGTGGTGACGGTCAATTCCGCCTCGATGAAACCTGGGTTTGGGGTTATGACATTTTCCGCACCACCCATGATACCTATCTGAAAAAATACGATATCAGCGATGCCGACACCCTTACCTCGACCGCCTATCTGCAGGGTCAGCGCGGCCGGAACTTGTCGCTGCTCAGCGCCTACAGCTTTCAGGGGCTGACCGCAGCAGACGTGTCGGGCGAAACGCCCATCGTTCCGGCCTGGTGGGACTATTCCTATGTCGGGGAGGCGAATTCCTATGGCGGCCGCTTCGATGCCAATGCGGATGTGCTGGCTATCTACCGGACCGACGGGCAGGACACCAACCGCCTCTCACTGGAAGGTGGCTATCTGAATCCCTACACTACCGCCAACGGCCAGGTGATCACGCTGGATACATCGCTGCGCGGCGATCTTTACTATACCCATGACGAACTGGCCGATCCGGCCGATCCATCCAGCGCCACCGCCAATGACAGCTTTACCGGTCGACTTGTCCCATCCATCTCGGTCAAGTGGCAATACCCCTTCGTCCGCCAGTCCGGTTCCATCCGCCAGGTGGTCGAGCCGATTGCCGAGGCTGTCTGGTCCGATGTCATTGGCGACAACGGCACGCCTAATGAAGACAGCCTGAGCTTCGAATTTGACGACACCAACCTGTTCGGATCCAATCGCTATGCGGGCCTTGACGAGGTAGAGACCGGTGCCCGGCTGAACTACGGCATGAACGTCGGCGTTTACGGAGCCTCCGGCGGCTACTCGACCCTGCTGTTCGGCCAGAGCTATCATTTTGACAAGGACACTGGCTTTGAGGACGGCACCGGCCTTGAGGATCGCTTCTCCGACTATGTGGCCCGCCTGGAAATCCGTCCCGCCGACTATCTGCAGTTTGTTAATCGCGTCCGGCTCGATCATGACAGCCTCTACCTAGCCCGCAACGAGATCAGCATGAAACTGGGGACGGTGGAAAACTGGTTTGATCTGGGCTATGTCTATCTGCGGGACGACCCGAACGGGATTTCCCAGGAAAGGCGGGAGGAAATTTACGTCGCGGGCAAGGTCAAGCTTGCGGAGTTCTGGAGCGCCTATGGCAGCTACCGGCGTAATCTCGTGAACGGCGGTAATTCGATTGACGGCAGGATCGGCCTGGAATATCTGGATGAATGTTTCGGCATCGCGCTGGAGGCGAAACGGTCTTTCACCCGCGACCGCGATGTAGAGCCGGAAACCCGCTTCGGCGTCCGGATCAGGCTGCTGCCTTTCAATTAGGCGCGCTGCGGGTTATCCTGCCGCCCGTCTGCCCTAAATGGCTGATTAAGAGAGTAAACACGTAAAGATTAATGACAATGCTGATCTGTCGAACGATAAGAAACACACTGCTTGCCGGCCTTGCGGCCTTGCTTGTCCTGTCGACTGCGGCGGCACAGGATGTCCAGAAAATTGTCGCCGTCGTCAATGACGAAGTTATTTCCGGCTATGACCTGAACCAGCGAATCAAGCTCACTATCATTCTCTCGGGTTTTCCCGATACGCAGCAAACCCGTCAGCAGCTCGTCGACCCGACGGTGGCGCGGCTGATTGATGACCGGTTGAAAATGCAGGAGGCCGCGCGCTACAACATCACCGTCAGCGACGAGGAAGTGCTGAACGCCATCGCCTATCTTGAGGAAACGAACGGCATGCAGCCGGGGCAGATGGACCGGATGCTGCGCCAGAACAATATCGACATTGAAACGATGACGGCACAGGTGCGGGCCAACCTGATCTGGAACCGCCTGATCGAGGCACGGATCATGCCGCGGATTACCATTTCCGACGAGGAGGTCGAGGCTGTCCGTCAGGCAATGGAGGCGAACAAGGGCAAGACGGAATATCTGCTGAGCGAGATTTACCTGCCGATCGAGCCCAGTGCACCGGAGACACAGGTACGCGACAGCATCGCCAATCTCGTCTCCCAGCTGCGCTCCGGCGCCTCGTTCGAGCGGGCAGCCTCCCAGTTCAGCCAGGGCGCCACGGCCGCATCTGGAGGCTCTATCGGCTGGGTACTGGAAGAGGATGTGGAACCTGAAATCGCCGAGATTCTCCCAGATCTCGGCACCAACCGCATCTCCGATCCGCTCCGCTCCGGCGCCGGTTTCTACATCGTCACCGTGAAGGCGACGCGAACTATCCTGGAGAATAATCCTGACGACATTTCCCTCGATATCACCCAGATTGTCGTGCCCGAAGCGGCGGAAGGCGCGGCGAATGCCGGACCGGAAGCGCAAGAAAAGCTCGCCACCACTGTCAGCAATTTCATCGATGGCTGCGAGAAGCTTCCCGAGATACTGACAGAGCTCAACAGTCCGCTCAGCGGGAAGATCGGCCGGATCCGCCTTGGCGACATGCCCGACCATATCAAGGAAATCTTGCGCGATATGGACGTCGGAGATGTCAGCACGCCCTATTTCGATGAGGACGTCTACCGCATTTTCGTTGTCTGCGAGCGCAATGATCCACAAGCCCGCAGCAACGATCCGGAGACGATCCGGCGCGAAATCCTGCTGCGCCGGGCGGAAAACCGCGCGCGCGGCTATATGCAGGACATCCATACCGCGGCGACCATTGAAACCCGGCTATGACAACCGCGCCGCTTCTCGCCGTGACCATGGGCGATCCGAGTGGTATCGGGATCGAGATCAGCGCCAAGGCCTGGCAACGGCGGGAAGTCGACCATCTCGCGCCCTTCTTCCTGATCGGCGGCAAGGATGAGGTGACCGCGCAGATCAACCGCCTGTTCCCGGAGGTGCCCGTTGAGGTGATCCCGGAGCCCGCCGCTAGCCGCGAAATATTCGCCCGCGCCCTCCCCCTTCTCGCGCTGGAGGATGGCCTTGATCCGGCAGAGCAGACAATCGAGGCAATCCGCCTCGGTGTCGAGCTTTGCCAGTCCGGGGACGCCAGCGCCCTCGTTACCAACCCCATCCACAAACGGCGGCTGTATGAGGCTGGCTTCACCCATCCGGGCCACACCGAATATCTCGCGGCACTGACGGGGGAAGATGGCAAATCGGTGATGATGCTCGCCTGCACAGCTCTGAAGGTCGTGCCCGCCACCGTCCATATCCCCATCGCCAAAGTGCCGGAGGCGCTCGATGCCGCCCGCCTCAGCCATGTGATCGAGACAACCCACCGCGACCTCACGCGCCGCTTCGGGCTAGCAAGCCCCCGGCTGGTGGTCGCCGGACTCAACCCCCACGCCGGGGAAGACGGCACCATCGGGCGGGAGGAGGAAACCGTCATCCGCCCGGTCATCGCGAAATTGCAGGCGGACGGCATGAAAATCAGTGGGCCGTTCCCCGCCGACAGCCTGTTCCACCCGGCGGCGCGCCAGAATTATGATGCCGCCATCTGCATGTATCATGACCAGGCCCTGATCCCGATCAAGACCATCGATTTTGACGGCGGGGTCAATGTCACCCTTGGCCTCTCCATCATCCGCACCTCCCCCGATCACGGCACGGCGGAAGATATCGCGGGCAAGGGACTGGCCAGCCCGTTGAGCCTGATCGCCGCGATTAAACTGGCCGCCGAAATGGCGGACGCGACCCATGGCTGACGCGCCCGACCTGCCGCCGCTCCGGGAGGTGATTGCGAAATATGGCCTCCGGGCGGAGAAATCGCTCGGCCAGAATTTCCTCCTCGACCTCAACCTCACCGGCCGCATCGCGCGCTGCGCCGGACGGCTTGACGGCGAGACGGTGATCGAGATCGGCCCCGGCCCCGGCGGGCTGACGCGCGCCATACTGGGCGCGGGCGCGGGCCGCCTGATCGCCATCGAGAAGGATACCCGCTGCCTGCCCGCCCTTGCCGAGATCGCCGCCGCCTACCCCGGTCGGCTGGAGGTCGTTAATGACGATGCGCTGGAAATCGATGAACCCGCGCTTTTCGAGGGCAAGGCCAAGATTATCGCCAACCTGCCCTATAATGTGGCGACCCCGCTCCTGATAAAGTGGCTGCGGCAGCGGGAGCGGTTCTCTTCCCTCACCCTGATGTTCCAGAAGGAAGTCGCCGACCGCCTCACCGCCACCCCGCGCACGAAATCCTATGGCCGTCTCAGCATCCTCTGCCAGTGGCTGTGCGAGACACGGCGCGAGTTCGATATCTCGCCCCGCGCCTTCACCCCGCCGCCGAAGGTGACCAGCACCGTCGTCACCCTGATCCCGCGCGAAACACCGCTCTTTCCCGCCGATCCGGACATCTTTGAGAAAGTCGTCGCCGCCGCCTTCAACCAGCGCCGCAAGATGCTCCGTGCAAGCCTGAAACCGCTCGGCCCCCCGCCCGAGGAAATGCTGGAAAAAGCCGCCATCGCCCCGACCCGCCGGGCGGAAGAGCTCACGGTAGAAGAATTCTGTGCGCTGGCGCGCGTCTACGCCGATCAGTAGCCTTCGCGCAAACGACTGGCAAAATCAGAAAGAGACGAAGCGGCGGGGCAATGTCTGCTTATGATCCTGAGCAGCCCTCATCGTTCAGATGTGGGAACAACGATGCGGACAAATCTGCCATTTGTGCCATGTCGAATTATCCCTTGACCTGCGGTTAGGTTGAGGAATTATCATAAAACTATGACGATGACTGAGAGGCATTATGACATTCAGAATTAACACGCTTGTTCCTGAGCTTTGGTGCTCGGATTTTCAGAAATCAATGGAATTTTACGTTAAAACCATTGGGTTCAAGGTGGCACAGCAACGAAATAACGATCCCCATGCTTACTTGTCTCTAGATGGGGGGCAGATCATGTTGGCGCATTGGAAACCTGATGGAAGCTGGGAACCCTGGAATCCCAAACCAATTGAACAACCCTTTGGACGCGGAGTGAATTTTCAGTTCATGGTTGACGACGTGCAGGGGATCTACGATCGCATCAACTCCTCCGGTTTCAGGCCGTTCATGGATATTGACGATACAGATTACTGGAAGTCAGATTGCATGGAAACACGGCGGCAATTTATGGTGCTTGACCCTGACGGCTATCTCCTGCGGTTTGCACAAGCTCTTAGAACTCGTACAGTCGAAGAAGCAGACCTTCAGCGCATGGATGAACAGTACGGAACAACTTCCCTTTAAAGAACTCACTCAAGCACACCCGTGCCAAGCCCGAATTTCAGGTGAGGTTCTCAAATCCTTTTGCCGCCTCGCCCGGGACCTACGCGGAAACCGTCTAATACCCCTCGCGCAGGCGACTGACGAAATCGATGAGGCCGGCGCGGCGATGGGTGCGGAGCCGTTCCGCTCTCAGGATAGCTTTTACCTGCGCCAGGCAGTGTTCAACATTGTCATTGACGACCACATAGTCATATTCGCGCCAATGGCTGATTTCCTCCGCTGCCTTGGACATACGCTGCGCGATCACTTCCGCCGGATCCAGCGCCCGGGTTTTAAGGCGTTGTTCCAGCGCATCGGTAGACGGCGGCAGGATAAACACGCTGACCAGATCGTTCGGCGCCTTCTGGGCGAGCTGCTGCGTGCCCTGCCAGTCGATATCGAACAGGATGTCCTGCCCGTCGGCCAGCGCATCCTCGACCGGACCGCGCGGCGTGCCGTAGTAATTGCCGAATACCTTGGCATGCTCCAAGAGTTCGTCGCGATTGATCATCAGGTTGAAGTCGACCGGCTCGACAAAGATGTAATCCTTGCCGTCAATCTCGCCGGGGCGCGGCGCGCGGGTGGTGGCGGAAACCGACATGACCAGCTCGTCCTCCTCCTTGAGCAGGGCGCGGGAGATGGTCGTCTTGCCCGCTCCCGAGGGTGAGGACAGCACCAGCATCAGCCCCCGTCGCGTCATCGCCCCTTTGTCGTCGTCCCCCGTCATCCTCAACTCCCTCAACCCCTACTCAATATTCTGAACCTGCTCGCGCATCTTATCGACCAGCACCTTGAGGTCCAGCCCGATTTGCGTCAGTTCCTTGTCATTGGCCTTGGAACAGAGGGTGTTGGCCTCGCGGTTGAACTCCTGGCAGATGAAGTCGAGCCGCCGCCCGACCGGCTCTTTCCCACTGTCCAGCATTTCGCGGGTGGCGGCGATATGGCTGGTCAGCCGGTCCAGCTCCTCGGCGATATCCGCCTTGGTGGTGAGCAGCGCCAGCTCCTGTTCCAGCCGGCCTTCGTCCAGTTCTCCGCTTTCCAGCAGCATCGCCATCTGCGCCTTGATTTTCGCCCGCATCTTCTCGGGCCAGTTTGCCGCAATCTCGGTTGCGCGGGCGACGAGCGCCTTGATGTCGTCAAGCTGCGCGGCGAGGACGGGACCGAGCGCGTCTCCCTCCTCGCGGCGCGTCGCCGCCATGCTGTCCACCAGTTCCCCGGCCGAGGCCAGCAGCGCCGCCGCCAGCCCCTCGCCATCCGTCTCACTTCCCGCTGTCTCGTCGCGGGGCTCGATCACGCCCCGCAACGCCAGCATGCCGTCCATGCGCGGCCGGTCGGCCTGCCCGCTCTCGACATAGCGATTGGCAAGGGTGAGCAGTTCATCGAGGAATTCGCGGTTCACCTGATAGGCCATATCGCTGCCGCGATTTTCAAACTGGAGATGGATATTGACATTGCCGCGGGAGAAGCGTGCCTTGACAAGCTTGCGCAACGGATCTTCGAGATGATCGAAGCCGGTGGGGATGCGGCAACGGACTTCCAGCCCGCGCCCGTTGACACTTTTCATTTCCCAGAGCCAGCCGATCCCGTCGAAAGAGCCGCTTGCCCGGGCAAATCCCGTCATACTGTTAATCGTCAAAATCGCCTCTCGCGCAAGGGGTTCGGTCGGGGAATGCGTTACCGCCCCTGTATATCCGCTTCGGCGCACCGCCACAAGCGCGCGGCGCTATTTTTTGGCCGCAGCGGAAGGTCTGGGCTTTGCCGGTTCCAACCGGCCGGTGATGGCGCTGATGACCCGCTGCAATCCAGCGAACAGCACCGTCGAGAGCAGGCCACCGAGAAACGCCGCAAGATCGAGGGCGAAGTCTGCCGCCGCGCCATTCATCGGCAGCCACGGCTCCAGCGCCAGGAAGAACAGCGCCCCTGTTAATCCGCCAAGCGCCCCGCGCAAGCCCGGCGACAGACGCACCGCCTCATCATAACGGCGCTTGCGCACTTCTACCGCGATATTCAGGGTCAGCAGGCTGAGCGCCCCGACGGTGCCCCAGAGATAGGCGGCGACCAGCCCGATGGACCAGGTGAGATCATTCGCGAACTCATCGGCGAACATCTCTCCCGCCAGATGCCGCGCCAGCAACAGCAGCGGAAACAGTATGAAGATCAGCAGCGAGATCGACAGCGGGATCGACCACAGCAGCGGTGCGCCCACAAGGCTGTCATGCAATGTTTTCCCGTTCAGGCCGAGAGTTTTAAAATTCGCCGCGGAAATCTTGCGGTAGGCCGCCTGAAGGGTGTGATAGCAGGCGGTCTTTTCCGCCGGGGTTTTGGCTCTCTCGCTGATGCTGATCGCGCTGTCGAGGGCGCCAAGCTCCGCCGGGGTCGAGCCTGCCGGATGGTCGAGGAAATAGTTGGAGAGGATCCGCGCCCTGTCCAGAAGCTCGCCGAACGCCTCGTCCTCCGCTGCCGTGCCCTCGTCCCAGGCTTCCTCGATATCCTTGTTCGCCGTCTCCTTATGGGGCGGATTTTCAGGCGCTTTTTCCGATGTCTTCCCCTGGGATTTCCCGGGTGCATTCTCCGGCGTCTTCTCCGATGTGTGTTCGGGCGGTTTTGATGGGGCGGAGAGAATCGGTTCCTGCCGCTCTGGTGCTTCAGACTCTGCTGTCGCCGGTGCAGCGGAAGGGGGAGCGACAGGTGTCGCCTCCGGCGCAGCGGCAGCTTTCGGCGATGGCTCTTGCACGGACGGCGAGGCGGGCGCGGATGGTGGCGTGGGAGTGGGTGCAGGGGTAGGCTCGGGAGTTGGCTCGGACGCTTGAACAGGCGCCGGGGCAGGATCCTTTGCAGAAGGCGTTTCGGGAGCTGTTGCCGGCGCAGCCGTTGTCGGAGCGGCGGCCTGTGCGGGTGCAGAAGCGGCTTCCACCGGGGCCTTGGCCATAGATTGCGACGCGGGCGGGTTCTTGATATTGCTGTTCACCAGATCGAGCGACGAGGCATCCAGCGTCTCGATCTCCTGGCGCAATTTAAGCAGCGCCTCGCGCAATTCCTGCCGCTGCCGGAGCAGCATCTGAATGGTATCCGTACTCACCGCCATGGGGGTCTCGCCACTCCTTTACCTGTTATCCATGGCAAGGACGCTTGCGAAACGGATTTTGTGCCAAATCAGGGGACGGCGTGAAATTTCAGGGCTTTTTGTTCAGCTTGCGCCATTTGCGGACATTGGCGTTATGCTCATCGAGCGTGAGGGAAAAGGCATGGCCGCCGGTGCCATCGGCGACAAAATAGAGATAGTCCGTCTCCTCCGGCTGCACCACCGATTGCAGGCTTTCGACCCCCGGATTGGCGATCGGGCCCTTGGGCAGGCCGGTCATCTGATAGGTATTGTAGTCATTGGCTGTCGCGAGGTCCTTGCGGCTGAGCAGCCGGCCGAGATCGCGGGACCCTTCGGTGATGCCATAGACCACCGTCGGGTCCGATTGCAGCTTCATCCCCTTGCGCAGGCGGTTGAGGAAAACCCCGGCGACCCGCGGCCGCTCAGCCGCGATGGCCGTTTCCTTCTCGATGATGGAGGCGAGGATAACCAGCTCCTCCTCCGATTTTATTTCCGGCGGCAAGGGATGGGCGGCGGTAATCGAGGCAATCGCCGCCTGCATCGCCGTCGCCATGCGATCCAGCAGTTCATCGCGGGTATCGCCGAGGCGGTACTGATAGCTTTCCGGTAAAAAGGCGCCTTCGGGCATCGGCCGGGTGATCTCCCCCTCCAGCCCCGGCGCGGCGGCGACCAGCGCCCTGATCTCGCGGCTTTGCAGGCCTTCGGGGATGGTGATCAGCCGCTCGATCACCTTGCCCGAGACAAAGAGGTTCATCAGGTCCCGGCCCGAAATAGCATAGGGTATGAGATATTCCCCGGCCTGCAACTGACCCGATTTTTCTTCAAGTCTTACACCAAAAATGAAGACGTAGGCATTGTTTATAATACCTTTTTCCTCAAGATCCGCAGACAGCGCGCGCAAGCCCGTCCCTTTCTTGAGGATATAGACTGTCTCGCCTTCGAACGGACCGGGAGAGGTAAACAGGGACCAGGCAAGCGCCGCAACACCGCCCGCCGCAACCACGCCAAGCAAAAAGAAGGCGGTCAGGCCGATGAGGACTTTTTTCTTCATGGCCCCGCCTCCGGCCCGAAGGTCAGACGCGCTTCATGACAAGGCAGGCATTGGTTCCGCCGAACCCGAAGGAGTTGGACAGAACCGCATCAACCTTCTTTTCCTGCGCCTTGAGCGGCACGAGGTTGATCTCGCAGTCTTCCGCCGGTTCATGGAGATTGATCGTCGGCGGCAGGATGCCCTCATTCATCGCGAGGATCGAGAAGATCGCCTCGACCCCGCCGGCCGCACCGAGCAGATGGCCAATAGCCGACTTGGTGGAGGACATGGCGACATTCTTGACACTGGAACCAAACAGCCGCTCAACCGCGCCAACCTCAAGGAAATCAGCCATGGTCGAGGTGCCATGAGCATTCACATAGCCGATATCGTCGGCATTGAGCCCGGATTTCTTCAACGCCATCTGCATCGCGCGATAGCCACCGCCACCATCGGGAGACGGTGCGGTGATGTGATAGGCATCGCCGGAGAGGCCGTACCCCAGAACCTCGGCGTAGATTTTCGCGCCGCGCTTCTTGGCATGTTCATATTCTTCCAAAACGACAACGCCCGCGCCCTCGCCCATAACGAACCCGTCGCGGCCCTTGTCATAGGGACGCGAGGCCGTTTCCGGCGCGTCATGATAGGAATGAGAGAGCGCCTTGGCGGAGGCAAAACCGGAAATACCGAGGCGACAGATCGCCCCTTCCGCGCCGCCCGCAACCATGACATCCGCGTCATCGTCGGAGATCATCCGCGCCGCATCGCCAATCGCATGGGCGCCGGTGGAACAGGCCGTGACCACCGCATGGTTCGGGCCCTTATAGCCGTGACGGATGGAAACCTGGCCGGATACAAGATTGATCAGGGCGCCCGGAATAAAGAACGGCCCGATGCGCCGCGGTCCGCGTTCATGCAGGGTGATAGCATTCGCCTCGATCGAGGGAAGGCCGCCAATGCCGGAACCGATGGTAACACCAGTACGGCAGAATTCCTCTTCCGTCTCGGGCTGCCATCCGCTGTCCTTGATGGCTTCATCGGCGGCGGCGATGCCGAAAATGATGAAGCTGTCGACTTTACGCTGTTCCTTGGGTTCGAGAACGTTATCAGCAATGAAGGAGTCGGGTTGGTCCGGATCGATGGGCACTTCACAGCCATAACGAACCGGCAGGTCCGTCGTATCGATCTTGGTCAGCATCCCCGCCCCGGATTCGCCGTTGATCAGCTTTTTCCAGGTCGGTTGCACTCCGTTCGCCAGCGGGGTCACAAGTCCCAGCCCGGTTACCACCACTCGTCGCATGCGTCACCCAATATACATTGCAGAAAAAGAGATCGGGGCACAGGGCCCCGGTCGATCAGGCAGCTTCGATATGCGTGATCGCGTCTTTCACCGTCAGGATTTTCTCGGCTGCGTCATCCGGAATCTCGATGCCGAATTCTTCTTCAAAAGCCATCACAAGCTCAACTGTATCCAGGCTGTCCGCGCCCAGATCGTCAATGAAGCTCGCTTCGTCTGTTACCTTGCCTTCATCTACACCGAGATGTTCAACGACGATTTTTTTCACGCGCCCTGCGATATCACTCATAGCTGTATCCTTAGATAATCCGACAGTTCAAAAAGTCTATGCTCATTCCTTACCCCCAAGGTGCGAAAAATTCAAGCGCCAACGGAGGTCATTTTGGTGCGGTTTCCTAACATACTTTGATCATCTTGCAAAGGAAACCTGACCGGGCCGGGCAATTTTTGATTCCCCAAGCCCGGCGGACGGATCAAATCATGGCCATGCCGCCATTTACATGGAGTGTCTGGCCAGTGACATAGGCTGCCTCGTCCGAGGCGAGATAGATCACGGCGGCGGAAATATCCTCAGGCCGGCCAAGCGTGCCAATTGGCACTGATGCCAACAGTGCCTCCCGCTGGGCATCCGGCAGGGCGTCGGTCATCGCGGTCTCGATAAAGCCGGGGGCGATGCAGTTGACAGTGATGCCCCGCGTCGCCACTTCCTGCGCCAGCGATTTCGACATGCCGATCATCCCCGCTTTCGACGCGGCATAATTCATCTGGCCCGGATTGCCCGTCACCCCGACGATGGAGGTAATACCGATAATCCGCCCGAAGCGCCGTTTCATCATCCCGCGCAGGGCATTGCGCGAGAGCTTGAACGCCGCCTTGAGATTGACGTCCAGAACCGTATCCCAGTCCTCATCCTTCATCCGCATGGCAAGCCCGTCCCGCGTTAGACCGGCGTTATTGACGAGAATATCAACCTGGCCCATGGCTTCTTCGGCCTGCTTTATCAACTGGTCCACCGCCTCCATGTCGGAGAGGTTGCAGGGCAGCACATGGACGCGGACCTTCAGCTCGTTGGCGACGACATTCAGGGCATCCTCGCGCGTGCCGGAAATCGCGACTGTCGCACCACGTTCGTGCAAACCGCGGGCAATTGCCGCACCAAGTCCGCCGGACGCGCCGGTCACCAGCGCGCATTTTCCTGTGAGTTCAAACATCTTTTCCCTCGTTCTGCAATCGTCTAGAGTTTCGCCAGAAAGGCTTCGATATCGGCGGGCGTCTGCACAGCGGAGCCGGTCATCTCGCGGTTGATCCGGCGGACCATGGTGGAGAGCACCTTGCCACTGCCCATCTCGACCAGTTCCTCAACCCCCTGCTCCCCCATATAGAGCACACTTTCGCGCCAGCGCACACGGCCCGTTACCTGCTCTACCAGCAGTTTGCGGATGGTGTCCGGGTCGCTGACCTCGCGCGCCGTGACATTAGCGATCAGCGGCACCCGTGGCGGCACGATCACCACCTCGGCGAGCCGTTCGGCCATGGCGTCGGCGGCCGGCTGCATCAGCGGGCAATGGAACGGGGCACTCACGGGGAGCAGCATCGCCTTTTTGGCGCCCTTCGCCGTGGCAATCTCGATGGCGGCCTCGACCGCTCCCTTGTGACCGGAGAGAACGACCTGCCCGTCCGCGTTGTCATTGGCGGCGACAACGATCTCGCCATTGGTGGATTTCTCTGCGGCTTCGGCGACAACTTCCTCGACCGGGCCGATATCGAGGCCGAGCAGCGCCGCCATCGCGCCGATCCCAACCGGCACTGCCTGCTGCATCGCCTGCCCGCGCGCCTTCAACAGCCGCGCCGCATCGGCGATTTCCAGCGCTCCCGCCGCCGTGAGCGCGGAATATTCACCAAGCGAATGGCCGCCGACAAATTTCGCGACTTTCGCCAGATCCATATTGCCGTCCTTTTCGAGGACACGGACCACCGCCAGGCTGACCGCCATCAGGGCGGGCTGGGCATTCTCGGTCAGGGTCAGTTCCTCGATCGGGCCTTCAAACATCAGTTTGGAGAGATTCTGCCCCAGCGCCTCATCCACCTCTTCAAAGACTTCGCGGGCGACGGCATGGCTCTGCGCCAGCTCCTGCCCCATGCCGACGGCCTGGCTGCCCTGGCCGGGAAATACAAATGCACGTATCATATATCGGGTCCGATTCTGTTGACTTGAGGGGAACAGTCATATTGCAGCAAAATTTCCTGTCAAGCCCACTTGCATATAGCGTTAAAATCTGTATAGTCCGCCGCCTCAATACTCCTTGCCGACGGAGGTCGGCTAAGTCTGGGCGGTTACCGCGTGTAACGCCAGACATTCAAGAGCCATAAGGAGCTTTATATATGCCTCTATACGAGACAGTTATTATTGCACGTCAGGATATTTCCAGCCAGCAGGTGGAAACTCTGACCGAAGCTGCATCCGCCTTCATCACCAACGGCGGCGGCAATGTTGCCAAGGTTGAACAATGGGGCCTTCGCAATCTCGCCTACAAGATCAAGAAAAACCGCAAGGGACATTACGTCCTTCTCAATATCGACGCCCCGGCCGACGCCATGAAGGAAATGGAACGCAACCTGCGCCTCAATGAAGACGTGCTGCGCCACATGACCATCAAGGTGGACGAGCTGGAAGAAGGCGACAGCGTCATGTTGCAGAGCCGCAGCTCGCGCCCTGAGCGCCGCCGTGACCGCGACGACGACGATGGCGACAGCGACAACCGCAGCTCGTCCAATCGCGATGACGACACCGCAGACGATAGCAAAGAGAAGGAGGACGCATAATGGCCGATGCACAACGCCGCCCGTTTTTCCGTCGCCGCAAGACCTGCCCGTTCACCGGGGACGGCGCGCCGAAGATCGACTACAAGGATGTCAAGCTGCTTCAGCGCTATGTGTCGGAGCGCGGCAAAATCATGCCAAGCCGGATCACCGCCGTTTCCGCGAAGAAACAGCGCGAACTGGCCAAGGCTATCAAACGTGCAAGAAACCTCGCACTGCTGCCGTTTCTTGTAAAATAAGAAAGCCGGGGGCGACGGTTTTTGCCGGCCCCGGAATGAATTGACGATGGTCAAGGAACTGGTTGTAGCTGTTGCGTTAGGTATCCTGAATACCGCGCTTGTCGCCCTCTCCATTTTGGGGAATGTGGGTGGCTCCTCTTTCGGGACGGCCTTTCAGACCCTGGCTTTCTGGATCTTGTCACTGATCCCGCTGTTTGTGTCCGGCCTGGGATTTGGCGTCAGGAGCGCCGCTATCTCGGTCGGCACAAGTGTGGTGGTCGCCGCGATTGCGATCGATACGGGCTTCGCCCTTGCCTATGCGGTGATTTCCGGCCTGCCGGTGATCATTCTGGTACGGCAGGCGCTGCTCTGGCGGGAAAGTGACGGAACAAGATACTGGTACCCGGCCGACAATCTGTTGATCTGGTGGGCGGGTATCTGCATCGGACTGACGGGGCTGGCCATCGGGCTGCTCCATTGGGACGAGGCGCTGCGTCAGGGGATGGTCGAGGCGTTCGACCAGATGCTGGTGCAGATGCAGGAAATACAAGGTGTCACCCCGGCCGTGACCGGAGAGGAATTCGTGAGCATGATGCCGCAGTTCCTCGGTCCGATCTGGGGGATGTTCATCCTGATGAGCGGCTGCCTGGCGCAAGGGCTGCTGGTCCGCTTCAAGAAGAACATCCGGCCGACACCGGAACTGACGAAGATGGCGCTGCCGAACTGGCTGGCGCTGGCCTTCATCGCGGCGACGGCCCTGAGCGTCATTCTCGACGCCAGCCTGCCGCTGCTGGGGGCGGTCGTGATTACGCTGGAGACGCTGTTCTTCCTGCAGGGAATGGCGGTTATCCATGTGGTGTCACACAGATGGAACGGGCGTCCCTTCATTTTGGGGGCGGTCTATATATTGATGATTATGACGTTATGGCTGGTCCTGCTGATTGCGATATTGGGACTGATGGAAAATTGGATCGGGTTCAGGCGCCGCTTTGCCGTGACCACGAAGCTGGAGGAAGACTGATGGAAGTAGTATTACTGGAACGGGTTGAGAAACTCGGTCAAATGGGCGATGTCGTAACAGTGAAAAACGGCTATGCCCGCAATTACCTGTTGCCGCAGAACAAGGCGCTCCGGGCGAGCAAGGAAAACCTTTCGATATTCGAGGCCCAGCGCGCCCAGCTGGAAGCGGAAAACCTGAAACAGGCGAAGGAAGCCGAGAAGGTCGGCGAGAAGCTCGATGGGGAGGCCGTCACTGTCATCCGCGCCGCGTCCGAATCCAAGCAGCTTTACGGCTCGGTCAGCACGCAGGATATCGCGAAAGCCATCACCGCGGGCGGCTTCACGGTCTCACGCAAGCAGATCATCCTCGACAAGGTGCTGAAAACCCTTGGCCTGCATGACATCAAGGTGCGCCTGCATCCGGAGGTCATTGTCTCGGTCACGGTCAACATCGCCCGCTCGAACGAGGAAGCGGCCATTCAGGCCCGCGGCGAGAGCGTCGAGGAAGTCGCCGAAGCACGGCTTAACGAGCGCGACGAGGCTGTCGTCAATGTCTTCGAATCCACCGCCGATGTGGATGTCGAGGAACTGGAGCAGGTCGCCGCTGGTGAGATCGACCCCTCAGAGCTGGACGCAGAGCCGGAAGAGAAAAAAGACGACGCGTAATCCGCGCCGGACGGAAGAGGAAAAGCGGCGCCCGATGACGGCGCCGTTTTTTTTATCCCCGCAATCCACAGGCTGTGGATTTGTTTTTCTCGAAGTAGGCCTACCCTCTCGATTGAATTGTGCTAACATCTGCCCATGGAAACGCTCACACTGAATGATGGCCGCGACGACGGCGGAGAGACGGCCGGGCACGGCTATCGCACCGCGCCACATAATGTGGAAGCCGAGCAGGATCTGATCGGCGCCATCCTCGTCAATAACGACGCGGCGGCGAAGGTTTCCGACTTCCTCAAGCCCGAGCATTTTGCCGAGGATGTCCATCGCCGCATCTATCAGGCCGCCATCACCCTGGTCGAGCGCGGGGAAATCGCCGACCCGGTGACGCTCAAATCCTATTTCGATCGCGACAGTGCGCTGGCCGACATTGGCGGATCGCAGTATCTCGCCCGTCTCGCCGCCTCCGCCACCACCATTATCAATGCGGAGAATTACGGGCGGCTGATTTATGACCTCGCCATGCGGCGGGAGCTGATCCTCCTCGGGGAGGAAATCGTCAATATCGCCTATGATTCGGAACTGGAGGAAACGTCGCAGTCGCAGATCGAGAATGCCGAGCAGAAACTCTTCTCCCTCGCCGAGAACGGATCCCATGAAGGCGCGCTGATGCCGGTGCGCATGGCCGTCGATGACACCCTCAAATCGATTGAGGAGGCGTTCCAGCGCGATGGCAACCTTGTCGGCGTGACCACGGGACTGAAGGACATGGACGGCAAGCTTGGTGGCCTGCACAAGTCGGATCTGCTGATCCTTGCCGGACGTCCTTCCATGGGCAAGACCTCGCTTGCCACCAATATCGCCTATAATGCCGCCAAGGCCCATCATGCCAGCGGCGGCAAGGAAGGCGCGGTGGTCGGTTTCTTCTCGCTAGAAATGTCCGCCGAGCAACTGGTCGGCCGTGTCCTCGCCGAGGCGACCGAGATCAGTTCCGAAAAACTCCGCCGCGGTGACCTGACCGACGATGAATTCGCCAACAAGCTAGTGCCGCAGAGCGCGCTCATCTCCGAGTTGCCGCTCTATATCGACGATACCCCGGCGCTCTCCATCGCCGCGCTCAGGACCCGGGCGCGACGGCTCAAGCGCAGCCATGGCCTCGGCCTTATCGTCGTCGACTATCTGCAGCTCATGAAGGGCTCCGGTCGGCGTCAGGATAACCGGGTCCAGGAAATCTCCGAGGTGACCCAGGGGCTTAAAGCCGTCGCCAAGGAACTCGACATCCCCGTCATCGCCCTGTCGCAGTTGTCCAGACAGGTAGAGAACCGTGATGACAAGCGGCCGCAGCTTTCGGATTTGCGCGAATCCGGCTCCATCGAGCAGGACGCCGACGTCGTCATGTTCGTCTATCGCGAAGCCTATTACGAGGAACGCAAAGCCCCGACCGAGGGGACGCCTGAACATGCGGACTGGCAAGACCGCATGTCGCGGCTGCATAACCTCGCCGAGGTGATCATCGGCAAACAGCGCCACGGACCGATCGGCATCATCAAGCTGCATTTCAAGCCGGAGTTTACCCGCTTTGGCAACTATATTTCCGAAGACTACCTGCCGGAACATCATTAGGAGGTTCGGTGAGTATGGAGCGGAAACTGGCCGGGGCGCATCTGACGATCAATCTCGGGGCCTTGCAGGAGAATTACCGGTTGCTGAGGGACAAGGCCGCCCCCGCTGAATGCGCGGCCTCGGTCAAGGCGGATGGCTATGGCCTCGGGATCGAGCGGGTCGGCCCCGCCCTCTATGCCGCCGGATGCCGCCGTTTCTTCGTCGCACTGCCGGCGGAAGGGATTGCGCTCCGCCGGCTTCTACCGGACGCGAAAATCCATATCCTCGCCGGGCTGCTGCCA
Source organism: uncultured Sneathiella sp. (assembly GCF_963973085.1). Classification (GTDB taxonomy): domain Bacteria; phylum Pseudomonadota; class Alphaproteobacteria; order Sneathiellales; family Sneathiellaceae; genus Sneathiella. Next base: position 531,670 of record NZ_CAXAXA010000002.1, on the reverse strand, counting down.
GAGACCGAAGAAATCTATCTCGAACATCAGCTCGACCCGGTGCTCAACTCGCTCCATGACGTTCGCCGCTGGGCTGCCTTCGCCAGGGAAACAGGTAAGACGCTTCCGGCTCTGCTGCATCTGGATACCGGGATCACCCGGCTCGGGATGCTGGAGGCGGAGATAAAGGCACTCGCGGCGGAACCGGACCTTCTCGGCAATCTCCATATCGAGTTCCTGATGAGCCATCTTTCCTGCGCCGATATGCCCGCGCATCCGCTCAACCGGGAACAGCTCGAAAAACTGAAATATTTCCGCGACCTGCTGCCCGCCCCGCTGAAGGAGGCGCCATTATCACTCGCCAATTCCTCCGGGGTTTTTTTAGGGCGCGACTATCATCTTGACATGGTACGCCCGGGCATCGCGCTCTTTGGCGGCAACCCGGAACCCGGCAGGCCCAACCCGATGGCCGAGGTTGTGCATTTGCAGGGGCGAATCCTGCAGGTTCAGGACGTTGACAGCGAAATTGGCGTTGGCTATGGTGCGACTTTCCGAACCGAGAAATCGAGCCGGATCGCCACCGTTTCTGTTGGCTATGCGGACGGCTATTTCCGCGCCCTTGGCAACAAGGCAGAATGTGCAGTGAATGACGTTAAAGTACCGGTTATAGGGCGCGTTTCCATGGATATGATTACCATCGATGTCAGCAGGGTTGCCAAGGAGGACTGCCAGCCCGGCGGTTTTGTCGACCTGATCGGCGGCGCGGTGCCGCTTGATGATGTGGCGGCCCATGCGGAGACGATTCCCTACGAGATTCTCACCGCGCTCGGGAACCGCTATTATCGTGAGTATCTGGAAGGCGCGGGCTGACATCATGGAAAAGAACTTTCTTGCCACCATCGGGCGCGTTTTCCTCTCCTTCATGGCCGCCGTCGGCCGGATCACGGTCTTTACCGCCAAGGGCCTGCGCCATTGCGTGACCCCGCCCTTCTATCTCCGCCTGATCGGCAAGCAGATGATGGATATCGGCTATTACTCCCTGCCGGTTGTCGGTATGACGGCACTCTTTACCGGTATGGTGCTGGCGCTGCAGATCTATGTCGGCTCGTCGCGCTTCAACGCCGAGAGCGCGGTCGCCACCATCGTCGTTATCGGCCTCACCCGTGAACTTGCGCCGGTGCTCTCCGGCCTGATGATCGCCGGGCGCGTCGGCGCCGCCATCGCCGCCGAGATCGGCACCATGCGGGTGACCGAGCAGATTGACGCGCTTGTCACCCTCTCCACCAACCCGTTCAAGTATCTGGTGGCGCCGCGGCTGATCGCCGGTCTGGTGACCCTGCCCTTCCTGGTACTGATCGGCGATATCATCGGTGTCTCGGGCGGCTTCCTGGTGGCGACAGAGAAGCTCGGCTTCAACGCCAGCAACTATCTCAACAACACCTTCGAGTTTCTGGAGATCAGCGACGTGGTCTCCGGCCTGATCAAGGCCGGCGTCTTCGGCTTCATCGTTTCGCTTATGGGCTGCTACCATGGCTTCCATTCGACCGGCGGCGCTCAAGGGGTCGGCAAGGCGACAACGAACGCGGTCGTCTCCTCCTTCGTGCTGATCCTGATCAGCGACTATTTCCTCACCGTCCTGCTCATCGAATGAGATCATGAGCGACACGCCGAAAATCGAGCTGAGGAACGTCTGCAAGGCCTTTGGCAAGAAGGTTGTTCTGGATAACCTCAACCTTTCCATTGCGGACGGGGAATCGCTGGTGGTCATCGGCGGGTCCGGCACCGGCAAGTCGGTCATGCTGAAATGCATCCTCGGCCTGTTGAAACCCGACAGCGGCCAGATTTTCATCGACGGCGAAGAAATCACCAACCAGTCCACCCAGATGCGCGAAAAAATCCTGCTGAAAACCGGGATGCTGTTCCAGTATGCCGCCCTGTTCGACAGCCTCACCATCTGGGAGAATGTCAGCTTCGGCCTGATGCAGGCCCATGGCATGGGACGGAAAGAGGCGAAGGAAATCGCGATTGAGAAGCTCTCCCTCGTCGGCCTCGGTCCCGAGCTCGCGGACAAGACCCCGGCGGAGCTTTCCATCGGCATGCAGAAGCGGGTTGGCCTCGCCCGCGCCATCGCGGCGGACCCGGAGATTATCTTCTTCGACGAGCCAACAACCGGTCTCGATCCGATCATGGGCGACGTCATCGACAATCTGATCCGCGACTGCACCCGGGACCTCGGCGCAACCACGCTGACCATCTCCCATGACATGGAGAGCGCGCAAAAAATTGCAGACCGTATCGCGCTGCTTTATAAGGGGAGCGTGGTCTGGGCGGGCCCGGCCGATAGCATCGAGACCTGCGGCGATCCTTATGTGACGCAGTTCGTCAATGGCGATGTCGATGGCCCGATCAAACTGGATATTTTAAAACCTTGATATTTTTGGGCTATTTGCCCTTTTTGAGACTTTTTACGGCACGAGCCGAAACAGATTAGACGGAAAGCTGAATGGCGCGACCCAGCGAACAATTCACCTGCCAGAGCTGCGGCGACACCTACCGGAAATGGCAAGGGCGCTGCGATTCCTGCGGCGAGTGGAACAGCCTGCTGGAAAGCACCGGCGATGTGGCGGTGCCAAGCGGCCTGACCAGCGGCAAAGGCCGTAGCGTCGCCTTCACCGCGCTCAATGCGGATATCTCTGAATACAAGCGAACCACCAGCCAGATTGGCGAGCTCGACCGGGTGCTGGGCGGCGGGTTCGTGCCCGGCTCCTCCATCCTCATCGGCGGCGATCCGGGCATCGGCAAATCGACGCTGCTGTTGCAGGCGGTCGCAAAAATGGCGCTCGCGGGCTCCTCTTGTATTTACATCTCGGGGGAGGAAGCGACCCAGCAAATCTCCATGCGGGCGCAACGTCTCGGCCTTGCCGATGCGCCGGTGCAGCTGGCCTCCGCCAATTCCATCCGCGACATCATCACCAGCGTCGAGAAGACGGAAACGCCGAAGCTGCTGGTTATCGATTCGATCCAGACCGTCTTTGCCGACAACCTGCCGAGCGCGCCCGGCAGCGTCGCGCAAGTCAGGGCCTCGGCGCAGGAGCTGATCCGCCTCGCCCGCAAAACCGGTCTCAGCGTCATTCTCGTCGGCCATGTCACCAAGGACGGGCAGATCGCCGGGCCCCGGGTGCTGGAACATATGGTCGATACCGTGCTCTATTTCGAAGGCGACCGCGGCCATCAGTTCCGTATCCTTCGCGCGGTCAAGAACCGCTTCGGTGCGACCGACGAAATCGGCGTCTTCGAGATGTCGGACCGCGGCCTGCAACAGGTGGAGAACCCGTCGTCGCTGTTTATCTCAAGCCCGGACAAGACGATCAGCGGCGCCTCGGTCTTTGCCGGAATGGAGGGGAGCCGTCCGCTGCTCGTCGAGATTCAGGGGCTGGTCGCCCCGACACCGCAGGCCACGCCGCGCCGCGCCGTGGTCGGCTGGGACGCAAGCCGCCTGGCCATGCTGCTGGCCGTGCTGGACACGCGCTGCGAGCTTTCCTTTTCCGGCAGCGAGGTGTATTTGAATGTCGCGGGCGGCCTTCGGGTGCAGGAACCGGCGGCAGACCTTGCGGTGGCGGCGGCGCTCATCTCCTCGGCGTCCGATATTCCGGTGCCGCCGGGCAGCCTTTTCTTTGGCGAGATCGGGCTTTCGGGCGAGGTACGCCCCGTCGGCCAGACCGATGCCCGGCTGAAGGAGGCGGCAAAGCTCGGCTTTACCACCGCCATCATTCCGGCGGGCAGCAAGGTCAAGGGCGGGACGGTGAAGATTATTGAGGTTGAGCATTTACGGGAGATCGTGTCTCTGTTTACCGAGACGAAAGCGGTGTCCCGGGCAGTATAGAGCAGAGTAAAGAGTAGGACTATCCATGGAAAACATGCCCATACAGGGGACCGATGCCGTTATTCTGGTCATCCTGCTGATTTCGGCGATCTTTGGTTTCATTCGTGGTTTCGTAAAGGAAACCCTGTCTGTGGCCGGCTGGATCGGAGCGGTTTTCCTCAGTCTTTACCTCTTCCCGCTGTTGCAGCCGATCGCGCAGGGCTTTATCCTCAACCTGCTGATTGCAGATATTTTGACCGGTGCGGTGATTTTTATTCTCTCTTTGGTCATTTTGTCCTATATCAGCCATGCGATATCGGAAAAGGTCAAGGCTTCGAGCCTGGGCGCACTGGACCGCTCCCTTGGGATATTTTTCGGCATCGCGCGCGGCGTTGTCCTGCTCGGGATTGCCTGGCTGATTTTTGTCCAGTTCATCCCGGAAAAGGACCGGCCCGACTGGGTATTGCAGGCAAAGATGCTGCCCCTGATTGAGGGCAGCGGCGAATTTGTCGCCCGGCTGTTGCCGCCCGACATGCAGGAGAACCTGAATATTTCGAGAGAAAGCGACAAGGATACCGTGGATCGCCTCAAAGAGAAATATGACGCATTGCCCGACGATGTGAAGGATGGCGTCGAAAACACCGTCGAGGGCGCGAAGAATCTCCTCGACAAGGGCTATGATGATCAGGCCCGCCAGCAGATGGAAAACCTCAGCAAGAGCACCGCACAGGAAAAACCCAAATGACAGAGCCCTCCGCCGACCGCATTTCGTGCAATCCGTTTGATGATGACAAGCTGCATGAGGAGTGCGGGGTCTTCGGGATCTACGGCCATCCGGAGGCCGCCGCCCTCGCCGCCCTCGGCCTTCATGCGCTCCAGCATCGCGGGCAGGAGGCCGCCGGGATTGTCAGCCATGACGGCCGGCATTTCCATTCCCACAAGGCCATGGGCAAGGTCGGTGACAATTTCTCATCGGAAGAAGTGATCGGCAGCCTGAAGGGCAGCGCCGCGCTCGGCCATAACCGCTACGCCACCACCGGCGGCACGGTCCTTCGCAATGTCCAGCCGATCTTCGCCGATCTCGCCAATGGCGGCCTCGCTGTTGCCCATAACGGCAACCTCACCAACGCCTCCACCCTGCACCGCCGTCTGGTTCTGGAGGGCAGCATCTTCCAGTCGACCATGGACACCGAGGTTATCATCCATCTGGTCGCCAACAGCAAGAAAACACGGGTCGTCGATTGCCTGATCGACGCCATGTCGAAGATCACCGGCGCCTATTCCCTCGTCGCGCTGACCAGCAAGAAGATGATCGGCATGCGCGATCCGTTCGGCGTGCGGCCGCTGGTCCTCGGCAAGATCGACAACGCCTATATTCTCGCCTCGGAAACCTGCGCACTGGACATCATCGGCGCCGATTTTGTTCGCGATGTTTCTCCGGGCGAAGTTGTGGTGGTTGACGAGACCGGTATCAGCACCCATTTCCCCTTCTCCGCCCCGCCCAAGCGCTTCTGCATTTTCGAGCATATCTACTTCTCCCGCCCCGACAGCGTGGTCGAGGGGCGTTCGGTCTATGACGTGCGCAAGGATATCGGGCGGCAGCTGGCGACCGAAAATCCGGTCGAAGCGGACCTGATCATCCCTGTGCCCGACAGCGGCACCCCCGCCGCCATCGGCTATGCCGAGAAATCGGGCATCCCCTTCGATCTCGGTATCATCCGTAACCATTATGTCGGCCGCACCTTTATCGAGCCGACGGACCAGATCCGCCATCTCGGCGTCAAGCTCAAGCATAACGCCAACCGCGCCCTGATCAGCGGCAAGCGCGTCATCCTCGTCGATGATTCCATCGTTCGCGGCACCACCTCGACCAAGATCGTGCAGATGGTCCGCGAGGCCGGCGCGACGGAGGTGCATATGCGCATCGCCAGCCCGCCGACGACTCATAGCTGCTTCTACGGCGTCGACACGCCGAGCCGCGCCAAGCTGCTCGCCGCGCAATATGACCTTGACGAGATGTGCGCCTTCATCGGCGCCGACAGCCTCAATTTCATCTCGCTCGACGGCCTCTATATCGCCATGGGCGAAGAGGGCCGCAACGCGAAACAGCCGCAATATTGCGACGCCTGCTTCACCGGCGACTACCCGATCGAGCTGGTGGATAACGACACCGGCGCCGACAAGGAGCTGACCCTGCTCGCCGAGCGTTATTAATTTTTCAGTTTAACGAAAGATCCCATGTCCGGTAAATTGCAAGATAAAGTGGCGCTGATCACCGGCGCCTCAAGCGGCATTGGCGCCGAAGTCGCCAAGAAATTCGCCAGCGAAGGCGCGCATGTCATCCTCGTCGCCCGCTCCGTCGGCGGGCTTGAGGAGGTCGATGACGACATCCAGAATGCGGGCGGCAGCGCAACTTTGGTTCCGCTCGATTTGCTGGACACCGCCGCCATCGACGGCCTCGCCGCGCCGCTCTATGAGCGCTTCAAGAAGCTCGATATCTTTGTCGGCAACGCGGGGATGCTCGGCAAGCTGATGCCGACGCAGCAATATATCCCGGAGCTATGGGAGGAGGTCTTCCGCCTCAATGTCCATGCGAACCAGCGGCTGATCCGCGCCCTCGATCCGCTGCTGCGCCAGAGCGAGACGGGCCGTGCGCTTTTTGTGACCTCCTCGGTCGCCCATGAAAACAAGCAGTTCTGGAGCGCCTACGCCGCCAGCAAGGCCGCGCTTGAGGTGATTGCGAAAACCTACGCCCATGAGGTCGCCAAGACGAACCTCAAGGTGAACCTGATCGATCCCGGCCCGACCCGCACGCGCCTACGCGCCGTCGCCTACCCCGCCGAAAACCCGAACGACCACCCGCTACCAGAGACAAAAGCGCAGATGTTCCTTGATGCGGTGCTGAGTAAAGAGAATGGGACTGTGTTTGGGGGGTAGATATAGTTCTTCAATGGTTGAAATATATCACCTTTTAAAAATCGATATAATTGTAAATTATAAGTAATATGTTAATCATTTAGCCCTGATAATTGCTAAATCCGTGCGTTTGGTAAGGGCTTGAAATGGCACAATTCTTTGTGGAAAGGAAACTCCTGTACTCGCTAAAAAATGAAAGTGAGCGACATGAGTTCAGCGTCAGGATTATGCCGCCGAGGTATCTTGTAGAGGGGGAGAAATTCTTTGAACCGGGAGCCGAAACGGCTGTCTGCTCAATTGAATTCGACGGTATCGATGGACAAAACGATAAAACCTACGGTGCCGACTTACTTCAGGCATTAGAACTATCGGTAAACTCGGTCGAGCCGATGCTGAGGCGCCTCTCGAAAAAGTACGATTTATACTTCCCGTCCGGAGAGCCATACTTCGAAGACGATTAAAATCGGGCTTTTCATAAACCGCTCAAGGACAGAAAATGAAATATCCGGACGGGCAAGAGGTAAGGATGGGCGATCGGGTCGGATTGGGGGAAGATCGCGAGGGTATCGTCGTTTGCTCGATTGATACGGATGAATACAGCGACGCGCATCCAAGGGAGCAATGGGCATACCTCAAAACCGGCGCCGTGATCGAGTTTCCCTCCTTCGGCCTGATCCATTACGAGACCGCAGAGGACGACCTCCAACTCATCCGCCGCGCATAGCCGCCAAATATCGGCTTCAAAAATAATGCTTGCATATTACGTGAATGTTCACGTATTATGCACGCATGAAAACATTAAACCTTGCCCCACATACAGAACCAACCGTCCTTCAGTTCCTGGAAACAGCGTCCATGCTTGAGCGCAAGCTTGATCGCGTCCTGTCCTGCACGAAGGGGGTCAGTTTCAGCGAGTATCGCTTGCTGAAAACCCTGTCGCAGGCTGGCCCGTCCGGCTTGTCGCGGATCGATCTCGCCGATGGCGTCGGCCTCACCGCCTCGGCCGTCACGCGGGCGCTGAAGCCGCTCGAAAAGGTCGGGCTGGTGGCGACCGAACGAAGCGAGCGCGACGCGCGCCAGAGCCTCGCCGTCCTCACCCCCGCCGGGCGCGAGCTGCTGGCGGATGCGGGAAATATTCTCAGGGACAACCTCCGCGGCCTGCCCGTCAATGCCCTGAGCGGCCAAAAAATCGCCGAGTTCGAAACCCGCCTCGGCGAGTTCCGGCATAAGCTCTAACCCCTCCTCCGCGTACGGGTTTGCCCGTGCGCGGGAGAGAATGGGGTGAAAGCTTGGAGATTAAAGTCGCATCCTATATCAATTTCGTGCGTTGGTTGTAGACTCCCAAATCGAGCATATAGTATAATCTTACAAATCGTCGATATTTGGTTCCGTATTGATAAACATCAAACGGCGAAAATCACCATAGAACTAAACTACTACTACCAAGATTGCGAGAGGTATTGAGACCATGACATTCAATATTGCCGAAGCCATTGATCTCGACCAACCAGAGCCATTTCATTGTCCATATTGTGGACAGCATTCAACGCTTAGAGATGGTAACAATTATAGTACCCGACAAAATGTATTAAGATTAGATGGATCAAAACATGGTCCTATTGGCATATCTATTGCTGCAGCAACTTGCTTAAATCCGGATTGTGGAGAAATAAATTTAGGGATTTCTTTGGAAAAGGTCGATTATAGGGACGGCGGTTGGAGATTTGAGGGGCTAATCAATCAGTGGACAATTCTACCGGAGTCATCGGCGCGACCTCAGCCAGACTTTATTCCTGACCCGATAAGAAAATCATATACGGAAGCTTGCCGAATAAAAGAACTGAGCCCCACAGCTTCGGCAACCTTATCGCGCCGCTGCCTGCAAGCAATGATCCACGATTTTTGGGGTATTGATAAAGGAAATCTCTACAAAGAAATTGAAGCACTGCCAGACGAAGTATCTCAACAAACCATAGAAGCAATTCACGCAGTTAGGGAGATTGGTAACATAGGAGCCCATATGAAACTGGACACTAACACTCTTGTGGATGTTGATGCCAATGAGGCTGCCGCAATGATTGACCTGATCGAGTTACTATTTGATGGTTGGTATGTCGACCGTCACAACAAGTCGGAAAGACTGCGTAAAATGACCGAAACAATCGCAAAACGCTCTGGTAGAAAAGACGGCACCGACGTCGAGACAACTACCGAAGTAACTGAGTCTCACGACTAACCCTTATCCGCATAAGGATTCTTCCCCGTCCTTGGGAAAATGCGGATCGGGACGGCGGGGAGGTTGAAGTCTTCGCGGATGCCGTTGGCGAGGTAGCGCAAGTATGATTCCGGCAGCTCCCCGCGCGCCGACATGAACAGCGAAAAGGTCGGCGGGCGCGCCTTCACCTGGGTCATATAGCGGATTTTCAGGCGGCGGCCCTTGGCCATGGGCGGCGGATGCTGCTCCAGCATGATCTCCAGCCAGCGGTTCAGCCGCGCGGTCGAGATGCGCGTGTTCCAGAGCTCATACACCTCCAGCACCGCCGGGAGCAAATTCTCCACCCCGCGCCCCGAGAGCGCCGAGAGGGTGATCACCGGAATGCCGCGCACCTGCGGCAGCGAGATCGAGAGCCGGTCGCGAATGAGTTTCAGCGTGCCCTGCCGGTCCGTCACCGTGTCCCATTTGTTCACCGCGATGACCAGCGCCCGCCCCTCCTCGATCACATGGGCGGCGATGGTCAGGTCCTGTTTCTCGAAAGTTTCCTCGGCATCTATCAACAGCACAACGACTTCCGCCATGCGAATGACGCGGAGGCTGTCGGCGACCGAGAGTTTTTCGAGCTTCTGCTGCACCCGCGCCTTTTTGCGCAATCCCGCCGTATCGACGAGCTTGACCTTGCGCCCCTCATACTCCCATTCGACGGCGATGGAATCGCGGGTGACCCCGGCCTCGGGCCCGGTCAGCATCCGCTCTTCGCCGATGAGGTAATTGACCAGCGTCGACTTGCCCGCATTCGGGCGGCCGACAATGGCGAGCTGCAGAGGCTTTTCGGGTTCGTCTTCCGCGCCCTCCTCCGCCTCTTCCGTTTTCTCATAGGGGAGCAGCGCGTCGAACAGTTCGGCCATCCCCTCCCCATGCTCGGCGGAGATGCCGACGGGCTCGCCAAGGCCGAGCGAGAAACTTTCCATCAGGCCGGTCTCTCCCGCCTTGCCCTCGCATTTATTGGCGACGAGAATGACCGGCGTTTTCGACCGCCTGAGCCACCCTGCAAAATGCTCATCCAGCGGGGTGACGCCCGCCTTCGCATCGATCAGCATCAGGACGACATCGGCCTCATTGAGCGCGATTTCCGTCTGGCGGCGCATCCGCCCCTCCAGGCTGTCGTCGAATTTCTCCTCCAGCCCCGCCGTGTCGATGATGCGGAAATGAAGGTTGCTGATGCTCGCCTCGCCTTCGCGGCGGTCGCGGGTGACCCCCGGCGTGTTATCGACAAGCGCCAGCTTCTTGCCCACCAGACGGTTGAACAGGGTCGATTTGCCGACATTCGGACGGCCCAGGATCGCAGCGGTAAAGGTCATTTTTTATTCTTTGCTTGCCGCGCGCAGGGCCACAAGGTCGGCGTCATCGGTCAGGATATAAAGCGTGTTGCCGGCCACCACCGGCGGGATCGAGGCCGGGTCCGACAGTTCCATCCGGCCGAGGACTTCCCCGTTATAGGGGGAAACCGAAACCGCAAGCCCGTAGTTGGACACGAGGATCAGCCGGTCGCTGGCCAAAATCGGGCCGGTCCAGATGATCAGGTCGCGCTTGTCCTCCGGATCCTCATACTTGCCGAGGGGGCGCACCCAGCGGATCAGGCCGTTGCGCCGCGACATGCAGACCAGATCGCCATCGGTCGAGACGACAAAGAGGAAATCGCCCGCGATCCAGGGGGTCTGCAGGGTCGAGATTTCCTGGTCCCACAACCGGTTGCCGGTGCGCAAGTCAACGGCGATCATGCGACCGGAGTAGCTGGCGGCATAGACAACCCCGCGGTCGATGACCGGGAAGGCGTTGATATCGGTGAGCGAGGTGAGCGAGCTGTAGAGGCGACGTCGGACAAGCTGGTCGCTCCAGGCCTGCTGCCCGTTGGCGGCGCGAAAGGCGTATAGCTCGCCGCTGGCGAAGGGGACGACGACCGTGCCGTTGTCATAGGCCGGGCTCGCCGCGCCAAGAAGGCCCGTCGTTTCGATCCCGCCCTCGAAATTCCAGTTGATCTCGCCGGTGGTCGCGTCGAGCGCGAAAATGCGGCTGTCGAAGGTGATGACGAATATCTGCCCCTCGGCAATGGTCGGCGCCGCCCGGAGCGGCACGCCAAGACCGGTTTTCCAGACAGTCTCGCCGCTTTCCCCGTCCAGCGCGACGATATCGCCATAGGAGGTGGTGGCGAAGACCCGGCCGTACTCAAAGCTGAGCCCGCCACCGATATTGCCTTCATCCTCGTCTTCCGGGGTCAGGTTGACCGCCCAGAGTTCCTTGCCGTCCTCCGCCGAATAGGCAGTGACTTCAGCGCTGGAATCCATCGCATAGACCTTGCCATTCGCAATAACGGGGGAGGAGAACATGCGGTTCTCGTCATCGGATCCGTCGCCGATGGAGACCCGCCAGGCTTCCTCAAGGTCATCGCCGAGTTCAAGGTGATAGAGCGCATGGGACGGAACGCCGCCTGCTTGCGGCCAGTTGGCATTTTCGTACGGCGGTGGAAGTCGCACTTCCAGATCGGCAAGGCCCGCATCGGCCTCCAATGTCTGTTCCAGCGACAGGATCGAGATGCGATCCCCGGGCAGTGGCGGTTTTTCCGGCGCGCCGAACCAGCTACAGGCGCCGAGGCCAAGAAGGGCCGCGCCCATCAGTGCCGGCCTCAAAAGGGGGCGGAGGACTGTCGGCATCAGGCGTTGGGGCATGCGCTTATGCCCCTTCCAGCGCGGCAAGAAGCTGGCTCACCCGGCCCTTGATATCCTCCGGCACGCCCGCGTCATTCTGGATAATCGTCAGCACTTCACGGGCCCTCGAAATCTCGCCATCCTTGATATAGGTCAGCGCCAGCAGCTCGTTGGCCGACGCATTGAACAGGCCGCCCGGTTCGCTCAGGTCGGCAATCCGGTTGCGGACGTCATCGGTAGTGCCGTTGTCGAGAAGGTAATATCCCGCCATCAGGTCGGCAAGCGCGCTGAATTCGGGATCCACGGAACTGTCTGCCGCCAACGCGTCATACACCTGGAGGGCCTTGTCCCCCTGTCCGGCTTCAAGGAAGGCCGCCGCCTCCCGCAGGCTGGCGAGCGGACGGTATCCCGAGTTCCCACTTTCGGCAAGCCCGGCAAAGGCCGCCGCAGCCTCGCCCGGTTGATCATTCGCCATCAGCGCCGCGGCGGCACCAAACTCGGCCCCTTGCGTGCGCGACTGGCTCTGAGTGTAATTCTGCCATCCGACATAGCTGCCCGTTGCCACGACAATCAGAACCGCGAGGCCGATGACATATTTGCCATAGGCCTTCCAAAGTGCCAGTGATTTTTCCTTCCGGACATCCTCATCGACTTCGTTAAAAATATCGGCCACAAAAAACTCCAGTTCCGCCCTTAGAAATTGCGTGCAAAATAAACCGCCGGGGCGATTTAAGCAAATGTTGTCTCGCTATCCGCCAAATTTTTGATATTTTGACTGAAACAGCCCTCCTATCGCTGTCAAGGCGGGCGAAATTATGACGATGGAGGCGAAAAGTCATGGCCGAAGGACAAATCCTGCAGCTCGTCGCCCTGCTCATGGTGCTTTTTCTGGTGCTGCCGGGCTTTCTCTACTACACGCGCCGCGCCGGCAAAGCGGCATTGTTGCGCAACATCGCCATTTGGCTGGCGGTGGCGCTGGTCATCGCGTTCCTCTACAAGACCTTCGGCGGCGGGTAGAGGCGCGCTTCCGGCATGGCGCGAGTGGGTATGCTCGGGCTCTGCCGGATATGCTCAGGAAAAAAGACGCCGGGTCCGCGCCTGCATTTGTTCGCCGCCCCTGGCCGGGGGACAACCTTCATCCGCAGAGTAACTTTCCAGCGGTGGCACGCGGCGGACGGCTCATGCGCGACCCCCATTGATTTCGATGGAGATTTATGGCGCGGCAAATTTCGTCCGAGGGGTCCCACCTGGGCGTCCAGTCAATCGAGGGGGAACCGGTTGGTCTTTTCGCTTGGAGAATAAGTTCCGGTCCACTCCGATATCGACGATGCTGATTTGTAACCCGGCACAGGACTTCCTGATTATCCGCAAGGCGCCATATTTAAGCGTCCTCTAAGTTTGCCCCAATTCCGGTGGTGCCGTGTCCGCGACAAGCGCTTTTATCAACACCATCAACATCGCTATATAAAGGGAATTTGATACCCAATCCGTCCTTTACCTCCGTAAAAGTCCCCCGAAAACCGGGGAAGAAGCGGTTGTTAAATCCAATTCCTTCTAGCCCGTTGATTATACCATATGCGATGGGCATATGCAATAACTCTAATGGAGAAAAGACGCCAATCGGCGTTTCCTGTGCAACTGCTTTTCCCATTAGGATAAAATTCTTTACATCGCGGCTGCGGATATTAAAATCGCATCCGATAAAGATATCGCAAGCTGTTCAATCCAAACGCTTAAACCCCAAAAAAATGTCGGGGTCGAAAAAGAAAGACACATGCCGTGCCGAAAAAAATCCTGACGATCCTGATGATTTTGTCCCTTCCCCTTTTTATCAGCAGCGCCGCCAATGCGGACTGGCTCGACAAGCTGAAAGACACGGCAACGGAGCTGACCGACAAGGCCGCCGAAGCCCTGAAAGAAGCGGAACCCGAATCGCCGACCACCTCGGACGGGGAAGGACAGGCCAAGAAACCGACGACCGCCACCGCGCCGGCCGCGCCCAAGGCCCCGGCGCAGAGCACGGTTGCTGCTCCCACTACCCCGAAGACGACCGCCCCGGCCCCGGCAGCGCCAAGCGGCAACAACGACAAAGCGCTGGTGATGGCAACGCAAGAGGAACTGAAACGGCTCGGCTATAAAATCGGCGTCGATGGCGCCTACGGCCCGAACACCAAGAAACAGATCATCAGTTTCCAGAACTCGCAAAATATGGCGGCAACCGGCAATGTTACGCCGGACCTGGTCGCCGCGCTGAAAGCGGCGCCGACGCCGAATACGGAACCGGCTACGACCACCACAACGGCCGCCCCCACCCCGAAAGCCGAGGAACCGAAGGCGGCGGAGGCGAAAGCGGAACCTAAAGTCGAAAAAGCGGCAGCGCCACAGATATCCCTCAATCAGCATGACTATGACCGCGCATATCTCTATGAAGAAAAGCAGCCACCGGAACTTCAGGGTGCATGGGTACTGAGGAAGACTAAGGGTGAATACCCGCTGTATGCCCATATCAAGGATGACGAGCTTATTGTCAATCAACGATTGCAAAAAATGAAACCCCTTCCAGGACGTGAGGCCGAGGTCATCGGGTTTGAAATCATGAGAACCGCGAAAACGTATTTCAATAAGTCCTCAAAGCAAACGGTTGCGACAATTCTTTTCCGGTTTGACAACAGTGTTATTACGGCAAATGTCATTACGAACGGAGCTCATCGTGTTCTTTTCAGCGCCAAGGGAGCCGAGGTTTCCAGACTCCTCTCCCATGTGCAGAATGGCGGCGATTTCGAGTATCGCCTCGACAATTTCGAGCCTTTCCTCTACAGCGAGGACTGGACAACCTTCCGCTCCCCGCCGCCGGAAATAGCCGCAGCGAAGCAGGCCGAGAATGACAAACAGGCTGCCGCCATGGCCGCCGCTCAGGCGACGCAGAAGGTGGAGCAGGAGAAATCCGCTGCCACCGCGGCCACCCTCTCCCCGGAAGGCAAGGTGGCTTATGAGCAATGCAATCAGAGCCACTCAGCTAAGATTTTCTATTCCTGCCAATGCATCGCACAGAATATCGGCACACATGTTGATAAAGTCGTCGCCAGCGAAACGGAGGAATCCGAGAAGATATTCATCTATCATTATGGAGAGGATGGAAAAAGGGCCTTCGAGAATATAGACAAGGCGAATTTGACGGCGGAGCAGAAAGCAGAAAAAAAGAAGCGCATACAGGAAAATATGGATCGAGACAAACAACGGATAGCCGACCTTGAAAACAGAGCGGCATGGGATGACAAAACCCGCAATCGAATTGTCAACACTGCATCCATTTGGGCATACAAGGATCCCGTCTGCAAAATCGGCGAGGGCATGCGCGAGAAGGAATACGGCGCCTGCATGAGTTCCCCCTCCTCAAGCAAGGTAAGCGGGAAAACGGCGGAGGAATATTGCAGTTGCTCCGCCGATACGGCAGCAAAGCTCTGGACAAGTTCAAACCAGACCTATAGTTCCAAGGTCGCCGTCGGCCTCCCGGTACAGGCACGGACGCAGTGCCGCAATTAGTGTGAATATGCGGTCCGGGGCGGGTAGAAATCCGCCCCGGAAACTCTTTACGTAAATTTCATGATTTGGCCTTATTCTGCTCCGATATGCAGCCTTCCTGTATGAAGGACCGGAGTAGAAAGATGGCCAGTCAGTCCCTGGATAAAAACAAGCGCGCGATTGCGCAGAACCTCATTGATACCTGTGGTCTGCAGCGCGCCTATCACGCGGCAAAGCAATATGGCTGGACCGATATCGCCGAGGAAATCGAGAGCGAGATCGAGAAGACCCGCAACTACGCTCGCCGTCGCACCGACCCCCCCGTACAACACTAGGGCGCCGCACGCCTCTTTCCTCAGTTGACATTCTCTACCTCCCGCGGGCATGGTTTGCAAAAAACCGCGAGGGAGAAGTAGCGATGAAGATTTACTGGATACCGGCGCAGGCGCCGATGCGGGTTCTGGCGTTGGTCAAGCATCTGGGCGTGGAGGCAGAGCTGATCAGGATCGATCCGGTGGCGGGCGGGCTGCATACGCCGGAGTACAAGGCGCTCAACCCCAACCGCAAGGCCCCGACGCTGGTAGACGGCGATCTCGTCCTCTGGGAATCCTCCGCGATCATGGCTTATCTCTCAATCAAGGCCGGCTCCGACCTGTGGCCAACGAAAAACCTGGCCGAGCAGGTCGAGGTGCTGCGCTGGCTGAGTTGGAACGAGGGGCACTGGGTCGGCGCCGTCGGCCCTTATTACATTGAGCATATCGTGAAGAAGACCTTCAACATGGGCCCGCCGGATGCGGAGGTGCTCAAAAAGGCCGAGAAGAACTGCCTGAAATACGCGAAGGTGCTGGACGCGCATCTTGAGGGACGCGACTTCGTCGCCGCGAACCGGCTGACCATCGCCGACTTTTCCCTCGCCTCCATGGCCCGCTACTGGCGGGAGGCGGAGATGCCCTTCAGTGATTTCCCGAACATCACCCGCTGGCTCGCGGGCCTCGAAAACATTCCCGCCTGGAAAAACCCCTGGCCGGAGGATAAAGCGGCCTGATAAGGCCCCCTTGAGCTATCCTTACTCGGCTTTCTTCAACTCATCAATCAGCTTGTAGCTTGTCGGCGGATCGGCGCAGACGGTGGGGCCGCATTCGATGAGCGTGGTGACCGCATTCCCCGCCGCCAGCAATACCATCAACGCGAAGGCCGCAATGGCGAGGCGGCTGCCGCCGAATTTCCTTGCGGACGCCGTCATGGATGATTTGCTGAACTGTCCCTCAAACAAAAGCATGATGGCGGTGCCGAGGATGATCAGGAAGAAACAGACCCCCGCCCAAGTATAGTAATGCAGTCCCCAGACCGGGGAGCCGTAATGGCCGGTGCCGGGCACAATATGCAGCAGGATCTGGCGGATCGAGACGCTGCCGCCATAAACGGCGGCGATCAGCATAATACCATAATGATGCGGCCTCGGTCCCTTGACGAGGTTGAGGCAGAGCCCGTATCCCACGGCAACCAAGGCGACCCGCTGCAACAAACAGAGCGGACAGGGCAGCTCATCGAGGGTGAACTGCATGGCATAGGCGGCAATCAGCACGCCGGAGATGGCAAAGAGGCCGACGGCGTTCAAATAGCGGGAGGCCTGACTGTCTATCATCATTGCGCTGCCCCCCTAAAGCTGGACTGTCAGCGCGGTCGTCGCGTGGAACTTCAGCCAGTAGACGCTGAGCCCCATGGTGACGGCGAACAGACCGTAGGATAACCCCCATTTATCCCGCCAGGCGGCAAGCATGGCCAGGGTCAGCAACAAAAAAAGCAAGGCAATCATTTTCCCCTCCTCCCCTCAGATGAGATAGGTAAAGAGCAGCCACAGGCTGCCGATCAGCAGGACAAGCAGCGACAGGACCGCGCCGATCTGCCGCAAGCGGAAACTGGCGTTGGCGCGGCTGATGCCGATGGCATGAAAGCACCGGCCCGCAACCAGCAGGACGCCGAGCACGATCACCCCGTAGATACTGACCGTGCGCATTTCCAGAAACGCCAGCAGCAACAGCGAGATCGGCACATATTCGATGAAATTGCCATGGGCCCGAATGGCCATCTGCAATCCCGCATCGCCGCCGTCGCCGAGCGAGACCTTGGCCCGCCGCCGAACCAGCGAGGTGCGCAGGCTCAGGAAGAAAAAGATCAGCCCCAGCAGGGCCGCGAAGATGGGTGTAACCGTGACATGCATAACTCTTCCCCCGTTATCCGCGCCGCGATGGAGGCGCTCGCGTATCATGCACCTATTGCGGGGGTTCAGACAAGCTTGAAAGAGGCATTGGAACGGGCAATTGTCCGTTCTTCGCCGTCCCGCGTGGCGATGACCTTGAGCTCGGTAAAGCCGATCGACCGGCCGACTTTAAGGACATTAGGGCGAAACTCCAGCCAATCGCCAATCCGCGCAATGTCTATGTAGTCGGTGGTCATGCTCAATGTTACGGCGCTTAAGCTGTCATTCTCGAACTTTTTCCGCGCCTTGAGGACGAGGGAGCTGCCCATGGCGTTATCGGACAGTGCCGCAATCAGCCCGCCATGGGCAAAGCCGCGGGCGTTGCAATGGGCTTCCCGCACCTCAAGGCCGAGGACCGCGCCCCTCTCTGTCAGCTTCCAGTGTATCGGCTCCCACGGATCGGTGAGCGGGCTCTTGCGGGGACTTTTCGTGAAACCGTCGGGTATGTTGTTCATTATTGTTATCCCGTTTAATCGATCTTCGACAAGAGATAGTGTTTGGACGGTGCGCCGAAGACAGCCAGCAGAATTATAAAGGCCGCGACCAAGGCAAGCAAAATATAAAACGGCTTTATTGAAATAAACGCCCTGTTCCGGAAAGGCTGCTCGACAAAATAATATGTCAGGCCCGACAGGAGGAATGACAGCCCGACCCAGCCGAGCCTGTCCAGATTTTCCGGGGCCGGCTGAATCTGCTTGAAAAAGAAAAAGACCGGCCAGTGCCACAAATACAGTGAGTAGGACATCAGGCCGACGGCAACAAAGGGTTTGGTGCCAAGAAGGCGTCCAACCGGATTATCCCGGGAGGCAAAAGCTATGATGAATGCGGCACCAAGAACCGGGATGACCGTCACGTAGTTGGGCACTGCCTGATGAATCCCGGACAGAAGGACATACCAGATGATCATGCAGAGGCCGATCACCGGCATTACAAGATTGAGGAGCCGATGACGGACTGCGCCATGCTCCTGTTCCAGATAGGCGAGGAGCGACCCCGCCAGCAGCTCCCAA
Organism: uncultured Sneathiella sp.; assembly: GCF_963973085.1. GTDB lineage: Bacteria > Pseudomonadota > Alphaproteobacteria > Sneathiellales > Sneathiellaceae > Sneathiella. The sequence continues at coordinate 513,201 of NZ_CAXAXA010000002.1, read as the reverse complement.
AACCGCGACGACAGCATGAAGAAATTGAAGTTCTGGTTTCTATCCGCCATGAAATCGGAAAACTGAAGGCTGATAAAAAACAGGAAGATGAGAACGGGAAGAATGACTCTCGGGGAGAATCTCAGCGACAGCAGCAAAACAACTGGGAAGATGATGTAAAACTGCTCCTCTATCCCAAGGCTCCATGTGTGGATCAGCGGGCCGACTTCCACCCCCTGTTCCGCAAGATCACTGCCGACGATGTAGAAAAGAATGTTGGAGCAGAAAGCGATGCTCGCGATCACGGTCATGAAGAAAAAATCGAGATCAAGACCGTCCAAAAGAAAGAAATACACCGGAAAAATCGCCAGCAGTACGGCGAACAGTCCCGGTAGAATACGCCGTGTGCGACGTTCATAAAAATTCCGGTAACTAAAGGCGCCGGTCTCGCGCAACTCCTTCAATATGATTGATGTGATCAGATACCCGCTAATCACGAAAAATACATCAACGCCGATATCGCCATTGTCAAACCACCCGGTGCGGCCAAAAATCTCAAATCCGCCATGATAGAGGATTACAAGCATAACTGCAATTGCTCGCAATCCGTCAATTTCAGGTCGGTAAGTCAAGCCATCCTCCCCATACAATAATATCGCGAAGATAGCGTGGCTCATTTTTCGATACAAGTTTTAGTTACAACAACTATTTGTATTATTAGATATCAAAAATAGAACAGCTCCGGCAGCAGGCTAAATTTCTTCCCGCGCTTATGGCCATAACCGCGCGTGTCCTGATATCCCCGCTGGCGAGGATGGCGCGAAGAAGGAAAACGGGTTCTTGCAGGAGGGCTTGGTGAATCCGGCGGGAAACCGGGCCTCTCTTTCCAGTGCTAGTGGCCGGCCAAACCGGAGCCCACGATGCTAAACCGATCGCCGGGAAAGGACAAGAACACGATCAGGATTGCGGTAGTGCCAATCAAGTAGAAAAACGGCTTTGCGCGAATGACCTCGCGATTCCGGAAGGGCCGTTCGATCAGATAATAGGATATCACCGACAACAGGAAGGTAAGAATGACCCACCCCAACTTCTCCGGATTTTTCGAATTCGGATAGGCATATTCAAGGAACATGTAGACCGGCAAATGCCAGAGATACAGGGAGTAGGACATCTTTCCGGTGGCAACAACCGGCTTCAGGCTTAAAGCACGTCCGACAAGGTCGTCGCCTGATGCGAAAGCTATGATGAGCATCGTCCCGAGAATCGGGAAAATGCTGAGATAGCCGGGGTGGACCGGATCGGTTCCGAGCAACATAACATACCAGAAAATCATGGCGGCGCCCGCTATCGGCAACAGCGAATTGAAACGGTTGCGGCGGACCTTGCCACGCTCCAGTTCCATAAAGGCCAGAAATGATCCGGCCAGCAGTTCCCATATTCTCGATGGCAGTTGAGAATAGTTAAACTCGTAATCATACCGACCGATATATTCGGCAAAGAAGAAGCTGAGACAAAATACAATAAAGAAGATTGGAAGCGTAAACTTCGGAATATGCCGCCGCAGCAGTAGCAGTGCGATCGGGAAGATCAGGTAAAACTGTTCCTCGACCGCCAGGCTCCAAGTATGGACAAACGGTGCAATCGTCGGTGTGCCTGCATCATATACAAAATAAAAGAAGATATTCGAAACAAAGAAAATAATGGAAATAACGCTTAGCAGGAACTCGTAAAGTTCCGCATCCGACAGCAGATGAAAGGCCACCGGAAAAGTTGCAAATATGATGAAGAACAGGACCGGCAAAATACGCCGCGCACGTCTTTCGTAGAAATTGCCGAAACTGAAGCCGCCGGTTTCGCGCAGCTCCTTGAGGATGATCAAGGTGATAAGATAACCGCTGATGACGAAGAAAATATCAACGCCGATATAGCCATTCTTGAACCAGTCAGAGCGGCCCATGACAGTGAAAGCAGCATGAAAAAGCAAGACAAGGACAACTGCAACCGCACGTAATCCATCTATCTCCGGTCGGTACGTCAAATCATACTCCGTAAGCAACAAAAGCGCGAAAATATCGTTTCAGTATATTCAGTGCGAGCTCTGGCTTCAACAACTTTTGATTTTATTTTAGATAGAAATTAAAACAATTTCGAGGGCAGTGTCAGTGCGAAGAGGTAAAAGGGTTCTTGCAGGAGGGCTTGGTGAACCCGGCGGGAAGCCGGGCCTCTCTTTCCAGTGCTAGTGTCCGGCCAGAGAGGGTCCTGTTATGCTAAAGAGATCAACGGGCAAGGACAAGAGCACGATCACGATTGCGCTTGTGCCGATCGAGAGGAAGAACGGTCTTGCGCGAATGATCTCGCGATTCCGGAAGGGTTTCTCGATCAGGTAATAGGATATCGCCGACAGCGCGAGCGAGAGGACCACCCAGCCCAGCTTGTCGAAGTTGCCCGCCACCGGATTGATCAGGTGCAGGGATGTAAAGACAGGCAGGTGCCAGAGATACAGGGAATAGGAAATCAGGCCGATGGCGACGAACGGCTTCGATCCCAGTATCCGCCCGACCATATCCTCTTTCGAGGAAAAGGCGATGATCAGCACGGTGCCGAGAACCGGGATGAACGTCGCAAAGCCCGGGTGTAGCAGGTCGGCCCTATATTGCAGGAGATACCCACCGATCAGGCAAAGACCGACGAGCGGCATGACCGTGTTCAGGAACGGTCGCCGTATCTTCCCGTATTTCAGCTCCACATAGGCGAGGATCGCCCCGGCCAGCAATTCCCAGAAGCGCGAGGGCAGCAGCAGGTAATTGAAATCAATATGTCTGGCGCCCATCAGCTCCGAAAACTGAAGACTGAGACAGAAAAGAACGATGAAAATCAACAGGAAATACCGGGAGAAAAACCTGTTTACCAGGATAAGAAGAACGGGGAAGAGCAGATAAAACTGCTCCTCGATCGCGAGGCTCCATGTATGCAGAAACCCTTCGACAAACGCGCGGTCCACGCCGAAATGGTCGCTCACGAAAAAGTGGCTCTCGAAGTAGAAGAATATATTGGAGCCGAAGAAGACGGCGGAGAGGACGCTTAACAGAAACGTCTTCAGTTCACCACCGGACAGCAGGATGAAAGCGACCGGAAGAAACGCCAGCAGGACAAAAAACAGTGCCGGCAGGATACGCCGCGCCCGCCGCTCGTAAAAATGCCAAAAATTGATTGTACCGGTTTCGCGAAGCTCATTGAGAAGCAGCGTTGTGATCAGATATCCGCTGATCACGAAGAAAATATCGACACCGATATAGGTCCTTGAGGACCAGTCCGCGCTTCCCGCAATGGTGAACGCCGCATGCTGCAGCAAGACCAGCGTCACGGCGATCGCGCGCAAACCGTCTATCTCGGGCCGATATTTCAAATCGCACTCCTTAAGCAATTTTCATAAGAAATTAGTACAGTATAATTCTAAATGGTAGATTAAAATTTTCTATTCTGCAGCTTTAGCGAGGACCAGAAATCAATCAGCTCGTCAGGAGTGACGCCGCGTCAGCTGCTTACTCAATCGTCACGGTGCTGCGTTTGGCGGGCTCGATGGTTACCTGCTGCTCCCTGGCACCGGCGGTGACGGTATAGGTCCCGGCGGCAAACGTAATGGGGGCGCCGCCCGCGATCCCCTCGCTGAGGACCGTTCCGGCTTCATCCGTCACCGTGAAAGAGGGGTTGACGGCCTTGGTCAGCGCCGCCGCGAGGTCCGCCTCATTGCCGGCGTTGAAATACTCCCCGCCGCCGAGATCGGCCCAGAGCGCGAAAGTCTCCTGCAGGGCCGCGTCATCGATGGCATAGCCGACGATATTGACCCGCACGTCATATCCGCTGGCGCGCATTTTGGCGATCACATCGGCGGGGTCGCCGTCGCAGGTTTCCTCCCCGTCGGTGATCAGCACGATAATCCGCTCCCCGGTGACAGTGCCGAGGTCACTCATCGTCCGGGCCAGCGAGTCGGCGATGGGCGTTTTCGCAAGGTTCATGGCCGTCACGCCTTCAACGCGTGCCGTCGCCGCAGCGCGGTCAAGAGCGCCAAGCGGGATTTCAAGATCGGTGCGGCATTTATCCGCCTCCTTATGGCCAAAGACACGGAGAACGAAGGGTGTGCCGTTCGGGAGGGTGTCGGAGATCAGCGCGGTCAGCGTGCGCTTGGCGATATCGATACGCCGGTCGCCATCCTGCCGCTGCAACATGCTGCCCGAGGCATCGAGCACAACCTCGATCGCGTCATCGGGGCCGAGCAACGGTTTGGCGGCGGCAACCACCTCAAGGGAGCCCGGTTCCTGCTTGGCGGGGATGATCGTGACCGGCACGGCGGCAAGCACTTTTCCGCCCTGGGTCAGGTAACGAAGCTCGTAATCACCCGGCAGGTTCGGCGCGAGAACGGCCGAAATATTCCCTTTTTCCTTGTCGATATATCGATAAGCGAGATTGCCAGGCTTGCCCGGATCGACGAGTTGCAGGATATCGCCGTGATTCCCCGGCCCCTCCCAGGTGACATTGAAGCGCTGGTTCCCCTCCACCTCTGCGGGCGCATCAAGTTGCGCGCTGACCCCGGCGACGGAGAAGGAAGTCTCTCCCAATACCTGTCCGCCAGAAAGATAAACGACGCGATAGTCGCCGAGTTCCTCCGGCGCACGGAGCGTCACGCTTTCCGGATTATTGCCGACATAGGCATAGCTCCCGGCGTTGGCCCCATCGGGACGCAACACCCGGATCAGATCGCCACTATTGTTCGGCCCCTGCCAGGCGACGGGGAAATGCGCGCCCGCCGGAACGGTCTCCATCATGGTCAGCGTCGCATTGGTGCCGGTGACGGTGATCGCAGTGCCGCCAATATCCTTCTTGGCGGTGAAATAGGCAATGCGGTAACTGCCCGGCTCGACCGGCGCGGTCAGGGTCGTGACATTCTTCTTCGCCTGACCGGCATAGCGATAGAGCCCGCGCACCGGCGTGCCGTTCGCATCGACGAATTGAAGGTAATCGCCGTGGTTAAGCGGCCCCTCGAAGGAAAGCTCGAAGGTCTCATTCGCGCTGACGCTCCCGGGCGCGCTCACGGTGGCCGTCACACCCTGCACCGAAATCGGGCTGCTGCCGATCAGCTTCTTGCCGGTGAAATAACCGACACCATAGTCGCCCCCCTCCGCCGGAACCCGCAGTTTGACGATGCCGTTTTTGGCGTTGACGACATAGGCATAGAGGCCGCGAATGGGCGTCTCGTCACTTTTCAGCATCTGGACATAGTCGCCTTTATTGAGTGGACCGTCGAACTGCACCTCAATCGTCTCGCTAATTTTCGCGCTTTCAGGGAGGGTCAGGGTCGCGGTCACGGCGGTGACAGTCAGCGGGCTGCTCGCGACAATCTTGCCGCCGGAAACATAGGCCACCTGATACTTCCCCGGCTCCAGCGGGGCGGCGAGCGTGCCGGTATTGTTCTTGAGATTGCCGACATAGACATAGGCGCCCTTGAGCAGCTTGCCGCTTTCATCGGCGAAACGGAGAATATCTCCCTTGGCGGGCGGACCGGAGACGGTGATCTCGATCGCCTGATTGATGCCCGCTTCAGCCGGTGCGGTGACAGACACTTCCTGCGCCTGTAGCGCAGGAGACACCCCGACAATCAAAAAAAAGAAAACAACGGCCGCTAAAAACCTTAAATGCTGCATGAATTCCCCCTGTCCCGGCGCCTTCATTGCAATGCGACGCCTGCTGACAGGAATTGTGCCATTTTTTTGGGAGAAATCAAATGCGGAAGGAAATCACCTTACCGCCCGCACCCGGGGCGCACGCTGTCAGGGCGCGCCCTCATACTTTCGCCAAATGATCCGCGAGACGCAAACTGAACTGGACGATGGGCAGGGTGGGGTTCGTATAGCCGCCCGTCGTAAAGATCGAGGAGCCGGCGACGTAGAAATTTTTCGTCCCGTGAATCCGGCAGTTGGAATCGACAACGGACACCTCCGGATTGACGCCCATTCTTGTCCCGCCCATATGATGAAAGCCGCCGGGCGCATAGGTTTCAGGATAGGGCATATCCGAAATCATCCACTCGTCAAGCTTGAGCCGCCCCAGGTCGCTCTCATGCAGCCACTGGTTAAAGACCTCGGTAGATACGGCGAGTGTCCGCCTGTCAAACGGGCTCTTTTTCCAGAACAGGACCGGCCGCGGTATCCCGAATTTGTCCTTCTCTGAATCTGAAAGCTCTATTCTGTTGGATTTCAACGGTTCCAGTTCCCAGACCGTCTCAATAATGGCCCCGCAGGCCAGATCCATCTCCATCAACTCCGCCATTTTTCCGCCATAGGTCGGCGCAACGCACAGTAAATCCTCAAGCAATCTTTCCGTCGCCGTCGCCTCCGCCTCATAAACGGAAATGCAGCAGTTGAGCACCCCTTCTTCCTTCTGGGCAAAGCCGTCCAGACTGTAGGAGGCATGGTTCAGGACCTTTTTCTCCACAAACGCGGCGCCAATAAAATATTCCGGATGCTCCATCCAGTATTCTCCGACGGGAAGCCGTTTGTCATACAGCCTGTCGCCATGATTGCGATGCAGCCAGAGCAGCAAGCGGCTGTTCTCGATACCGCCGGTCGCCAGCACGACATTCTCCGCGCGAACCGAGAGGTGCTTGCCATTGTAGGACTTGAACATGGCTTGCGAGATACGCCTGTCGATGACCTCGACATCGACAAAATTCGCATTGGTAATCATCTCGATTTTGTCAGAGGCCTGAATCTCCTCCAGATATTTCTCGGCAAATCGGGTCGGCAGCGACTCCTTGAACGTCACGGTCCGAATACGGCGCCCGATCTCCACTTCGGGAAAATCCGAACCGATATCGAGGATGCCGCAGGCCTCATCAAGGTAGGGATCAATATCGCTCTTGGTGATCGGCCATTTGAGGGCCTCGGAAATATAGGACCGATCGAAATCGATCGCTTCGAGCGACCGGCAGATCCCGTGCCAATGGTTTGTCGATCCGCCAAAATACCGAAGCCGCGCGACATCAAGGTCGAAATACACATCCCCGATTGTCTCGCCGAGATAAATCTCCTGCGACTCATCGGAATAATCCAGCGCGCCGCCCTCACAAAGAATGACTTTCTTGCCTTGCCTCGCAAGGCTCCGGGCAATCGTGATACCCGCCGCGCCGGAGCCAATGACGCAGACGTCACTCTCTACGGTCGTGGAATCCGTCTTGGCATCCTGAAGGTTGGATATCATCAGATATCGCCTTCCTTAAGCAGCCATCCGGACCGGTCTGAACGCGCGGAAGGGACAGCCAAAGTCAGCTTGGGGGTGGAAGCGGAAAAAACTGCCAGCGAGATCATGCAAAATGATGTCAGGAATTTTCGTCTGGTGAACATGAAAACCATCCATGGGGAAAAGCCAATTTTCACATTTTTATAGAGCAAGATAATTAAAGCAACTTTAAATTAATCATCGAAGTAGGGAAAAAATCTGAAGTTGTTCTGCCGCCCGACCTCGAGGTACCCCGTGCTCTCCGGGCAATGACTCTCGCTGAGATCGCTCCCTACTCCCACTCAATCGTGCCGGGGGGTTTTGAGGTGGTGTCGTAGACGACGCGGTTGATGCCTTTGACCTCGTTGATGATGCGGGTCGAGACATGGCCGAGGAAGTCATGGGTGAAGGGGTAGTAATCCGCCGTCATGCCATCGGTCGAGGTGACAGCGCGGAGCGCGCAGACATAGTCATAGGTGCGGTTATCGCCCATCACGCCGACGGTCCGCACAGGAAGCAGCACCGCGAAGGCCTGCCAGATCTCGTTATAGAGGCCTGCGCTGCGGATTTCCTCAAGATAGATAGTGTCGGCTTTTCTGAGAATTTCCAGCCGTTCCCGGGTGATGACGCCGGGAATGCGGATGGCGAGCCCCGGCCCCGGGAAGGGGTGGCGGTCGACCAGCTCTGGCGCCATGCCAAGCTCGCGGCCCAGATCGCGGACCTCGTCCTTGAACAGCTCGCGCAGGGGCTCCACCAGCTTCATGTTCATGCGTTCCGGCAGGCCGCCGACATTATGGTGCGACTTGATGGTGACGCTGGGACCGCCGGCGAAGGACACACTCTCGATCACATCCGGGTAGAGCGTGCCCTGGGCCAGGAAATCGGCGCCGCCGATCTTCTTCGCCTCGGCCTCGAACACCTCGATGAAGATGCGGCCGATGGTCTTGCGTTTCACTTCCGGATCATCGACATCCTCAAGCTCGTCGAGGAACAGGTCGGAGGCGTCGCGATGGACCAGCGGGATGTTGTATTTGTCGCGGAAGAGGCTGACCACCTGCTCCGATTCGCCCGCCCGCATCAGGCCGGTATCGACATAGACGCAGGTGAGCTGGTCGCCGATTGCCTCATGGATGAGGACAGCCACAACCGAGCTGTCGACCCCGCCGGACAGCCCGCAGATCACCTTGCCGTCGCCGACCTGCGCGCGGATCGCGTTGATCGCCTGATCCTTGAAGGCGGCCATGGTCCAGTCGCCTGCAAGGCCACATATTTTATGCACGAAATTGGAGAGCAGCGCCGCTCCGCTCGGTGTATGCATAACCTCGGGATGGAACTGTACGCCGTAGAAATGCCGCGCATCGTCGGCAATGGCCGCAAAAGGCGCGCCGCGCGAGGTGGCGGCCACGGTAAAGCCTTCCGGAATTTCCACCACATGATCGCCATGGCTCATCCACACCTGATCGCGCCGTCCCGGCTCCCACACGCCCTCGAACAGGTGGCAGTTGGCGACGACATTGATCTCGGCGCGGCCAAATTCGCGATGGTCCGGCGCCTCGACCTTGCCGCCAAGCTGGTTGACCATGGTCTGCTGCCCGTAGCAGATGCCGAGAACGGGCACGCCCATCTCGAAAACCGCCTCCGGCGCCTTTGGTGTCTCAAGCCCGATGACCGAGGCCGGACCGCCGGAGAGAATAATCCCGGCGGGATTGAACGCCGAGAGTTTTTCTGCCGCCGAATTGAAGGGAATGATTTCGCTGTAAACCCCCGCCTCCCGGACGCGCCGCGCGATCAGCTGGGTGACCTGACTGCCAAAGTCAATGATCAGAATACTGTTTTTCATAAACGGGGTTTAGACAGTTTGGCGATTTCTGTCCACCCCGTTTATGAGGGGTTTTTGCAGTTTTAGCTTTGCTTGGCCTTATAGTCCTCAACCGCGCGTTTCAGCATGGTATATTCGGCGCAGCCGAAGAAGCAGAGCGCATCGAGTTTCAGAAGATGCTCTTCCGCCATTTTGAGGTTACCGATCTGCAGGTAAGCCTCGCCGATATACTCGTTCGCGCCCTTGTGGTCGGGGTTGATGGCGAGCGCCTTGTTATAATTATCGAACGCCGCATCGTAGTTTTTCATATTCCGCTGGGCATAGCCGAGATAGTTATAGGCATCGGCATTCTCCGGCTCGCTCGCTGTCACCTTGGTGAAGGCGGCGATGGCCGCATCCCACTTTTTGGCGTCGATCGCTTCCTTACCGGCGGCGAATTCGGCGCTTTGCGGGGCTTCGGCTTCCGTCGTGCTGCTGCTACTGCTGCCGGCCGCGAAGACGATCTGCGCCGCCAGCAACTGCGCCGCAAAAACCGTAAAGATCGCCAGTATGAATTTGCGTATTGTCATTGTCTCAACCCCTCTGCCACATTTTATTAATGTCTCATTAAAAAACAAATACGGCCATTTTGCGGTATCGGATCATCATTATAGCTGAAAAATTTCCCTGTTCCCTTCACGAGATGGTGAGCGTGCCTTTTGCGTCCTTACTCAATCTTGCGTTCCAGCACGGCGGTGAAAAAACCGTCGGTCCCGAAGTCCGCCGGGGTCAGGGTGAGGAAGCGTTGCTCGTAACCGCCCTGTACTCCGGCGGCGTCCCAGATATCACCGACGGGACACAAGCTAAACTCCGGATGTGACGACAAGAAGGCCTCGATCTGCGCCTCGTTTTCTTCCTTGAGGATCGAGCAGGTTGCGTAGATCAGCCGCCCGCCCGGGGCGACCAGCGGTTCGGCGCGCGCCAGAATATCCGCCTGCAGCGCAACAAGCTCGGCGAGGCGTTCCTCCGTCAGTTTCCATTTCATATCCGGCTGCCGCCGCCAGGTGCCCGAGCCCGAGCAGGGCGCATCGACGAAGACCCGGTCCATCCGGCCGACGAGGGGGGCGAAAAGCTGGTCATCACGGTCATCGCCGTTGATCGCCAGCGGCTCGATCAGGCTGACCCCGGCCCGCTTCGCCCGAATGCCGATATCCCGCATCCGCCGTTCCTCCACATCGAAGGCGTAGATTTTCCCGGCATAGTCCATCTGCGCGGCCATAGCGAGGGACTTGCCGCCGCTCCCTGCGCAGAAATCGACGACCGTCATGCCCGGCCGCACATCGGCAAGGCGAGAGGCAATCTGCGCCGCTTCGTCCTGCAGCTCGATCCGGCCATTTTCCAGCAGCGGGTGACGGCTGAGGTTGAGGCGCCCCTCGATGATCAGCCCGTCCGGCGAAAATTGCGTCGGCGTGACATCGATCCCCTCATTCTTCAGGAAATACTGGATATCGCTGCGGTTGCCCTTCTGGGCGTTGACCCGAAGCGTGACCGGCGCCCGGTCGCCATAGGCCTGCATCACCGCCTCGGCCATCTCGCCATATTGTGCCGTGATTTTATCGGCAAGCCAGTCGGGGAAGTTCCCCCGCGCCGCGAGCGGCAGGCTCGCAAGATCGACACCGGCGGCGTTGGCAAGCGCCGCTTCCTCAGTTGCCGTCAGTTCGTCAAGGCCGTGCGGGCCGCCGAACCAGCCCGTGCCAAGCGCGTCAGGCACCACATCCTCAAACAGGATCAGGCTTAATAAACAACGGAGCCTGGGGGAAGGTTCAAGTCCGATCTCAAGCGCAACCGCGTCCAGCTCCCCCTGCCTCCTGAGGGCGCGATAGACGAACTCCGTGACCCAGCGCCGGTCCTTCGATCCGGCATAGCGCCGCGCCCGGAAATAGGCGGAGACATGCTGCTCGGCGGGGGTTGGCGCCGCGCCGATGGCGTCCAGAAGTTCAACAGCGGCGGCAAGCCGGGCGGCAGGGGTCATCCGTTCTGCCGGTAGTTCGGCGCCTCTCGCGTGATCGAGACATCATGCACATGGCTCTCGGTCAGGCCCGCATTGGTGATGCGGACAAACTCCGCATTTTTCTGCAAGGTCGGGATATCCTTCGATCCGGTATAACCCATGGCCGCCTTGAGGCCGCCGACAAGCTGGTGAAGGACGGCGTTGGTGGGACCACGATGGGGCACCCGCCCCTCGATCCCTTCCGGGACCAGCTTGAGGTTATCGGAGACTTCCTGCTGGAAATAGCGATCAGCGGAGCCGCGCGCCATGGCGCCGAGCGAGCCCATGCCGCGGTAGGATTTGAACGACCGCCCCTGATAGAGGAAGACTTCCCCCGGGCTTTCATCGGTGCCCGCAAGGAGCGAGCCGATCATGGCGGAGCTTGCCCCGCCCGCGAGCGCCTTCGCCAGGTCGCCCGATGTCTTGATGCCGCCATCGGCAATGATTGGAATACCGGAGTCTTTTGCGGCCGCCGCCGCATCCATGATGGCCGTCAGCTGCGGCGTACCGACACCGGCCACGATCCGTGTCGTGCAGATGGAGCCGGGGCCGATACCGATTTTCACCGCATCCACGCCAGCGTCTATGAGCGCCTTCGTGCCTGCGGCAGTGGAGACATTGCCGCCGATCACCTGCGTCCGGTTGCTTAGTTTCTTGATGCGGTTCACCGCCTCCAGTACCCGGCTGGAATGGCCATGCGCCGTATCGACGATCAGCACATCGACCTCGGAGGCGATCAGCGCCTCGGCCCGTGCGAAACCGTCATCGCCGATGCCGACGGCGGCGGCCACCCGGAGCCGCCCTTGCGCATCCTTGGAGGCGTTGGGAAAGAGGGTCGAGCGCTCGATATCCTTCACCGTGATCAGGCCGATGCAGCGATAGGCATCATCGACGACCAGCAGCTTCTCGATTCTATGGCGATGCAGCAGCTTCTTCGCTTCATCCTGCGTCACCATTTCGCGCACGGTGACCAGATTTTCATGGGTCATCAGCTCGCTCACCGGCTGGCGTGTGTCGGTGGCAAAGCGCACATCGCGGTTGGTGAGAATGCCGACCAGCTTGCCGCTGTTTCGCTCGGTCACCGGGATGCCGGAAATCTTGTTGGACTGCATCAGGAAGAGCGCTTCGGAGAGCGGCTCGTCCGGCGCGATGGTGACCGGGTTGACGACCATCCCGGCCTCGAATTTCTTCACCCGGCGGACTTCATTGGCCTGTTCCTCTATATCGAGATTCTTGTGCACGACGCCGATGCCGCCGGCCTGCGCCATGGCGATGGCCATGGGCGCCTCGGTCACCGTGTCCATGGCGCTGGAGACCAGCGGAATGCCAAGCGTGATCTCGCGAGTCAACCGCGTGGTGGTATCGACCTGCGTCGGCAGGACCTCGGAGGCCGCCGGCTGCAGTAAAACGTCATCGAATGTATAGGCTTCACGTATGTTCATCGCAACTCCGGGAGCCCGTCGGCTCACAATATATGGTGTTGATCATTTCCAGCCTGCATAGATGTTCCCATCCGCAAGCGATCCGATCTGGGGAATTGCCGCGCAATCATACAGTTTGTTTTCGAAATTCATAGGGCCAAATTTGCCGCAACGCGAAAAAAATTTCGCGCGCCGGTTTCTCCCGCTTTTACGCCTCCGCCGCGTCGTTTTTGCCGCGAAATCCCGTCGCCACCACATAGGCTTCGCGGGAATCAGCGCGGCTGGCTTCAGGCTTGGCGTGGCGGACGGTCGAGAAATTCTTCTTCATCTGTTCCAGTAGCTCGTTCTCCGTGCCGCCCTTCAGGACCTTGGCAATAAAGACGCCGTCCGGGGCCAGCACGTCGATGGCGAAGGCCAGCGCGAGCTCGCACATCATGACGATACGGAGGTGATCGGTCTGCTTGTGGCCCGTTGTCGGCGCCGCCATGTCGGAGATGACGGCGTTTGCCGGACCGCCGAGCGCCGCTTTCACCTTCACATCGGCATCGTCCTCGGTGAAGTCGAGCTGCATCACCTCGGCCCCCGACATCGGCTCCATCTCCAGGATATCGACGGCGAGGACTTTTCCCCTGCCCTTCTCCGCGCCAACGCGATCGACCGCGACCTGTGTCCAGCCACCCGGCGCCGCGCCGAGATCGACCACGGCATCGCCGGATTTGAGGAGCTTGTAACGGTCATCGAGCTGCATCAGCTTGAACGCGGCGCGGCTGCGCAGGCCCCGCGTCTTCGCCTCCGCCACATACGGATCATTGAGCTGCCGTTGCAGCCAGGCGGTCGAGGAATTCTTGCGCCCGCGCGCCGATTTCACCTTGGTATGCAGGAGCCGCCCGGTCATCTCCGTCGAGCGGGAGGACAGGCCGCCGGGCCGCTTCGGGCTTTTGCTCATGAGGGCCTCGCCGCCGGGGCAGAATTTTGGGCGGGTTGCCTGCCGTGCCGTTCGTTATCCACCCGGCGCATCATGCCGAGCAACATCCCCTCGCGTAGGCCGCGGTCGGCAACACGGAGTTTCTTCACCGGCCAGCGGTTGTGCATTGCCTCGACAATCGCGCAGCCGGAGACGACGAGATCCGCCCGCTCCTCGCCGATGCAGGGTTCTAGCACCCGCGCCGCGTAATCGCTGGTCGCGAGACGGCGGCAGATATCGAGCATTGCCCGCGTGTTCAGCCAGGCCCCGTCGACCCGGCGGCGGTTATAGCGTTCCAAGCCGAAATGCACGCCCGCGAGCGTCGTCACCGTGCCCGAAGTGCCAAGCATCTGCACCTGCCCCTCGCGGATCTGCTCGGCGATGCCATGAGTTGCCTCAAAATCATCGATATGTTCGCTGACGTCCAGCATCATGTTGGCGTAGGCATCCTCGGTGATCTCCATCCCGCCATGACGCTCCGTCAGGGTGACGACGCCGTAAGGGATCGACATCCAGCCGAGCACCTCGCTCCGCCGCCGTCCGCGCAATCCGAGCCAGACAAGCTCTGTGCTGCCGCCGCCGATATCGAACACGAGCGCGTTGCGATGGCGGTAATCGATGAGCGGGGCGCAGCCTTCGGCCGCCAGCGCCGCCTCCTCCGCCGTGGTGATGATATCGAGCTTGATCCCGCATTCCTCGGCCACGCGGGCAAGGAATGCCGCGCTGTTGTCCGCCTTGCGGCAAACCTCCGTCGCGACGCAGCGCATATGGGTCACGCCGACGCGGCGCATTTTGTCCGCACAGATGCCAAGCGCCTCGACCGTTCTGTCCATAGCGTCATCGGACAGCTTGCCGGTCAGGCTGACGCCTTCGCCAAGGCGGACGATGCGCGAGAAACTATCGATAACGCGAAAGCCCCTGCCCTGCCGTTTCGCCACCAGCAACCGGCAGTTATTGGTGCCCAGATCAAGCGCGCCATATACATTGGAGGAGTTTTCCCCACCATTATGATATCTGCGTCGATGTCTCTTAGCTTCGCCCTTTCCCAGTTTCTGGGGTTCTGAAATCGCCACCCAGGACTACCTCCAGGTCAAAATCTACAGGCCCCGGTCAAAACCCCGGGCCATTTCTCCTCCATGCTAACAGTTTTCGGCGCAAGGTTCATATATATTTTGAGATGAGGGCGCTTTATCGGGCGTTGACAAGGCGCGTGCGAGTTGCTAGTAAGCCGCCTGCCCCGCGCGCTCGCGGGCGCGCCGCCCATGGTGGGGAATCGTCTAATGGTAGGACAGCGGACTCTGACTCCGTCAATCCTGGTTCGAGTCCAGGTTCCCCAGCCATCCGCCTTCGCTGATTTTGCCGTTGGCAAAATCCAGCTACGACGAGATTGGGTACAACCCAATCAACGGCGGAGCGTGTGAAGCGGAAGACTTCGAACGGTATTTGAAATCATCCTTCGGGCGGGCCTTCGAGAAGGAGTATTTTCAAGATCCTGTTGCTCGTCACCAGCAGTTTGACGATAGACGTAACTTCCGATCTTTTTATTAATGGTTGTTTTTCTGTATCTATAGTTTTAAAAATAAGCAGGCATTTTTCGCGTAAATTGTGAGTGATCGAATATGAAGAAGATGGTTTCCAAGTTAGTCGGCCTTATCTTGTTAATCTCTGTTTCAGGCTGCGCATTCTCCGTGCCGGAAAAAAATTATCTCACGCAGAATAACTTGGACGAATTCAATGCTCTGTATCCACATACGGTTATATCAAGAATTGCGTATGATCCTGCTTTTCCAAACCCGGTGGGGCCGGATCATCAACTATATAAATCAGTTTCTTTTGGAAATGTGGAAGAGGTTCCGGAGGTAATCCGGAATATAAATATTGCGATCGCGTCTTCGGTTCAATTTGAAATTGCTCTTCGAAATACGCTTCGGGATTCAAACCTGCTAAGCGAAGACAACGAGAACACGAAGTATTTTCTCGATGTAAATTATATAAAGAACGACTTCTTCGCGCTGACGACAACAATTCACTATTTATTTAGAAAAAAAGGCGACGCATTACCTCTTTTAGATAGAGATTTTGCAAGCACAGTCGTTATCAAAAATAACTGGGGCGGAATGATGTGGCAGCACGCAAGGATCGCCACTCGATTGGCACATATGTTGAATATTGCGTCGATAACCTGGTGTTTGGAGCAATATGACGGTGCGAAATTTCCAGACAACTGTAATCTGACTTACGTAAGTTTGGACTAATATCCAGCTTCGGCGGCCAGCCTATTAAATTGATTCAGATCACCCCCGCGCCGATTTCACCGCCGCGAGCGGGCTGAGGTTGAGCCAGGCGCCGACTTTTTCGGTGATGCGGCGGGGGCCGTGGGCGTCGAGGCGGCCGCTTTCCAGCGCCTCGGCGAGCGGCAGGTCGCCGCGGATGACATAGATGATGTCGGGCAGGCTGCAGGCGAGATAAAGGTCAATCTCGAACCCCGGATCGTCGACGCAGAGCTCGCATTCCCCCTCCCGGTTGACGAACCACCAGAGCTGCTTGTTGCCGGGCTGGTCGGTGAGGTGGAGCTGCACGACGCTTCGCGTCTCGCCAAATGCCGTCGGATCGACGCCACGTTCCAGCGCCCAGACGAGCAGGCCGAGATCGACCTCCCCTTCCACCAGTTGCCGCCGCGACCAGCGCTGCCCCCAGATGCCGAGGGCCTCGACCATCGGGATGAATTCGGCGCCCGCCTCGGTCAAGTGATAGCTGCGGATTTTCGAGCCCGGAGCCGCCCGCCGCTCGACGATGCCCTCCGCCTCCAACTGCTTCAGGCGCGCCGACAGCAGGGTCGGCGACATCAACGGCACACCCTTTTGCAATTCGGAAAAGCGGCTCGCCCCGTGGGCGAGATCGCGGATGATGAGAGGTGTCCAGCGTTCGCAGAACAGCTCGGACGCCTTTGCTACCGGACAAAACTGGCCATAGGATTTCATTCCCGCCTCCTTTGATGTTATATTAGCATTATATGAAATTACGGGAAACTACATTTTCTGGACTATTCGGCGCGGAGCCGCCTGCCTAACCTAGCCCTTTTCGCGTTCAATTCCCGAGCGCGGGATCAGGAAAGGAGTTAAAAAATGAGCACAGCCATAAACGAGACAACAAAAACCGGCCAGGTATCGGACAGCGCCGCCGAGGTGTATGAGAATTTCTTCGTCCCCGCCCTGTTCGCGGATTGGGCGCCGCGGATATGTGATGCGGCGCGGCTGTCACCGGGCGAGCGGCTCCTGGATGTTGCCTGCGGGACCGGACTGGTCGCGCGGGAGGCAAAAAGCCGGCTCGGTGACACGGGCGCGGTGACCGGCCTTGATTGCAATGACGGCATGCTCGCCGTTGCGGCGCGGCTCGCCCCCGATATCGACTGGAAAAGCGGCGTGGCGGAGGATATTCCGTTTGCGGACGCCCGTTTTGACGTTGTCACCTGCCAGTTCGCCCTGATGTTCTTTGACGACAGAGAAAAAGCGCTTCAGGAGATGTGGCGGGTGCTGCGACCCGGTGGACGACTGGTGGTCGCGACCTGGGACAGCCTCGCCCATTCGCCGGGCTATGATGCCATGGCAGCCCTGCTTGAGCGGCTCTTCGGCGAAAAGATCGCGAGCGCCCTGCATGCGCCCTATAACCTTGGGGACTGCGACGAGCTTATCCAAATTTTCAAAGATGCCGGTATTTCAGACCCGGTGATCCGGACCCGCCCCGGCCTCGCCCGATTCCCCGACATCGAAGGCTGGGTTTATACGGATATCAAGGGCTGGACCCTCTCAGAGAGCATCGATGAAGCGCAGTACCAGAGGCTTCTCGGCGAGGCGAAACGGCATCTTGCCCGCTTCACGACAGGGGAGGGCCGCGTCGAATTTTCCGCCCCCGCCCATCTTGTAATCGCGGAGAAAAAGGAGAGTTGATGGAAAGGCGCTCTGCCTAAGTCCTTACAGCGTCAGCGTCGCCTTCGTCATGTGTTTCCGGGGCGCTGAGGAGGTTCTGGCCGCGGGGGTTCAGGCGGGAGGAGATCTGCAACAGGCCGTTCGGCACACGGAGTTCCTTCGGCAGGTAGGACCAGACCAGCATAGTCACGAGCACGCTGAACGGGGTCAGCAGCAGGCTCAGCATCGCCCAGAGGATGATCGCGCCGCCAAGGCTGGTGATATTCTCCGAACCCTCCAGCTCGGCGGCGAGGATGACCAGCACCGCGAAGGCGTGGGGCAAATAGAGCCCGACGCGAAAGGCATCGGAGAACCGTCGCTGCCGCAGGCGCGGCCAGACTTTGCGGTAAAGCCGCAGACTGACATAGGTGAGCGGCACGAAGAAACAGGCGAGCATTCCGGCAACGCCAAGCAATTCAAGGAGATAGCCTCTGACCGGCGCACCGCGGAGATAAATATCGAGCAGGACCGTGGCGCCCGCGAACAACAGCGCGGCGACGAAGGGCGCCGAGAAATTGATCCGCTCGCGCCGGCTGCTACGCCGGATCCGACGCAGGGCCAGCTTCGAATAGAGCTTGATTTTCGCTTTTAAATCAGACAATTGCACGATCTTCACAAGATATGATTTCAGTTGAAACGCGGCCACATCCGCCCCGCCCGATGGCGCGGCCCAGATGTATCATATTCCCCCGCAATGCCAAACCCGAAATTCACACAAACTGTCGTGAGATTTAGGCGGCCGGGATCAGCGCGTCGCCAGGCTTCCGATCACACCGGTGATATCGCGGAATTCGTCGGACAATGTGCGCATGGTCTTCGCCTGCTCGTGGAGAGTCGGGATGTCATCCACCGCCTCCACATCATCGAGCAGCAGATCGAGCGCCGCCAGACTGGCGCTACTGGCACGTTCGGCAATGGATTTTCGATCCAGCTCGCAGGCGTTGGAAAATTCGATTTTCAATCCGTCCACAATAGACGCCAGTTCAGTTTGCCGCATGGCGAAGCCTTTCCTGAAAATTACATCGTCAGAATAAGCCGGTGAGGTAAATGAAAGGTTAAGGGCACCGGCCCGCGCAAAATTTTCAGGGACATCCGGTCGAGGCAAACGAGTTCTTAACCATTCCCGGCGACACTGGGGCGAAACACAAAATTTTCATCCGCAGGAGAGACAATGCATACCCCCCTGAACGACAATCGTCGTGCCCATCGCCGGTCCGTCATTGTCCAGAAAACCCGCGTCCGCCATGACGGCGGCGAAGAGACGGGCCGCATCCTCAATATCTCCGCTGGCGGCGCCGGCCTGCAGCTGGAGGTTCGCCTGCCCGATCAGACGGAAATTACCGTCGAGATCGATAATATCGGGATTGTTCCGGCGCAGGTTGTCCGCCAGATGCAGGACGGGGTCGGCGTGAAGTTCACTTTCTCGCCGGAGCGCGAACAGATGTTTATCCGCCAGATCACCAAGCTTGTCGCCGAGAAGCGCCGCGAGCAATTCTTTGTTGTGAGTTAAAGGACCTCGCCTGCTCAGCCACCCTGGCGTCCGGCGAACATCAGCTGCTTGGCGTCTTTGTGAAACTGCTCAGCCAGTTCATATTCCTTTTTCAGCTCCGCAATCGATTTCGCCTGGTCCGCCGTGTTGAGACCGCCATCGACCGCATATTCGATCAGCGAGGACGCGCCCGAATTCGCGGCAAGATTAAATCCCTTGCGCAAATAGGCGTCCTGACGGTTTTTGACCCACCCTTCAAGGGCATCTACCTGTTCCTGGGTTACCTGTATCATCTATCCTCGTCCCGGTTTTGTTTCGGCAATTAAACGTAAACTGCAACTATCTATTAACCTTGTCTGTTTATAAACAAGAACAGGCCAACGAATAGACGCGAAGTATCAGAGAAAAACGTTAATCTTGTCTTACAACAAGGTTAGAGGCTCAGCCCGGAGATGAGAGACGCATGACAATGATGACGCCGCAAGAAATTATGGAAATGCTCGCCGAGCATGGCAAATGGCTCGTCAATTCCAAAAAGGGCGCTCGGGCCAATTTCAAGCATGCGGATTTTACCGGGGCGAATTTCGCCGGGGCAAAGCTCCAGAAATCCAGCCTCTCGGGCTGCAAGCTCTCGCGCTCGATCTTTCGCGGCGCCAACCTGATTTCCGCCGATCTTTACGCCGCCGACCTGACAAAGGCCGACTTGCGCGATGCCCTATTGATCCGGGCGGATTTGCGCGGCGCCGAACTCAAGGGTGCGAAGCTGAACGGCGCCAATCTGCAGGAAGCGGATTTTCGTGGCGGCTCCCTGATCCTCTCAGGCGGCGAAACTGTCACCTTCCCCGCCGGCGACCTTTCCGATGCGGAAATGGAGAATGTGGTCGCGGAGAAAGCCAACCTCAACGGCGCCAATCTTTCCGGCGCGGCGCTCGGCAACGCGAACTTTGCCTATTCCCAGCTAAAAGGGGCGAACCTGACGAAGGCCGACCTGCACGGCGCGGGCTTTACGGGTTCGGACATGGCCGGCTGCGACCTTACGGGCGCCGATCTGGCCGGGGCCGACCTTTCCAATGTAAATCTTTCTGGCGCCAAGGTAGAGGGCTGCAATTTCGAGGATGTGAAGCTCGACGGCGCGAAGCTTGAGAATGTCGACTTCTCCAAGGCGAAATCCGGGGCAACACATCTGGTTCAGGAGCCTGAATCAACACCGCTTCCCCCCAATCTTCAGGCATTGCTGAAAAAGCATTTCCTCTGGGTGGAGACCAACGGCCTGAAGGGCGAACGTGCCGATCTTTCCGGCATGGACCTCTCGGGCATGGATCTTTCGGGCTGCGCCCTCAGCGGCGCGACCATGCGCGGTGCCAACCTCAAGGGCGCCAACCTCAGCAAGGCCCAGACGGTGATGAGCGACATGTCGCAATGCATCATGGAGGATATTGATCTTTCCGACGCGATCATGGAGGGGGTCAACCTGTCCCGCTCCAACCTCAAGAACGCGCGCCTGAAAGGGGCAATTATGACGGCGGTGGACCTCAAGGACTCCAAGGGGGAATCGCTCGGCAAGAATTGGCCCGCCAACCTCTCAGCGGCGAACTTCACCGGCGCCAATATGGAAAACGCCGACATGACTGACGCCAACCTCATCGACGCCAACTTCAAGGGCGCCAACCTGACCGGCGCCATCTTCACCGACGCCGACATGGAAGACGCCAAGTTCGACAAGAAAATCAGCGCCTAGTGGATCTTTTGGTCGCCGGTGCCGCTCTCGAACTCATAGACATGGACGAAGTAGCCCGCCATCGGGTTACGATCGAGATATTCGATCAGGTAGTCGCGGCAGGCGGTGCTGGCGTCGCTGATCAGATACTGCCAGAGCGGCTCCATCGGGCGGGTTTTGGTGTCGACATGCGGCACGCTGACCGATCCGGCCCATTTTACGTCGAAGCCGCTCAGGTAATTCTCCGCGTAATGGCGGAACACGTCGGCCTCGTCGATATTCACCCCGGCCTTGTTCTCGAAGCAAAGTCGCAAGTTCATGGCTGTCCTCCTGTTATCTAAATATAAGCAGGCTGGCGGAAAAGAAAAGACATCCTCACCGTTTGGCCGCGGTGCGATGGGGTGGTATCCCCTAGGAGAATCGAACTCCTCTTTCCAGAATGAGAATCTGGCGTCCTAACCGATAGACGAAGGGGACGCAATAAACGGGCACTTACCTACAGGCGCTTCTTCGCGCGGCCCGGACCGGATGGTATCCCCTAGGAGAATCGAACTCCTCTTTCCAGAATGAAAATCTGGCGTCCTAACCGATAGACGAAGGGGACATACATCCTGTCGCAGGGGCAGGATTTACCTATTCTGTCCTTATATATCAAGTAAAAAATGTGAAAAATCATATTTCGTTGCAAAGCCGCCACGCAGGCTGTTGCCTAAGTCAGGCGGACGGCATCCTCAATCATCAATTGCGCCGAGACTTTGCCCTGCCAGCTGTTCTTGCGAAGATGACCGGCAATGTGAAAACTGGCGCCCTGATGGCCGAGCAGCGCATCGCCGAGCGGTGTCTCCAGCGCCCGGAAGCAGATGCCCGCAAGGCGGCCCTGCCCCGCCACACTGGTCAGGATGCAGCGCACGTGATTCTCGCCGACGATACTCGCCTGCACCAGCCGGACGTTCTGCAGCGCGAAGCGTGGCTCCGGGTTGCCCGCGCCGTAAGGGCCCGCCTGTTCCAGCAGGGTGATCAGCTCTGTGGTCGCCCCCGCCACCGAGAGCGCGCCGTCGAGGCCGAGGCTGGCAGTTTTCGATGCCTCGCTCACCGCGCCTTTCAGCCGGTCGTTGAGGAAAGTGCGGAAATCATCGATCCTGTCGGCGGCAATGCTGAGGCCCGCCGCCATCATATGGCCGCCGCCCGCCGTGATTATCTCCTTATGCCGCGCCGCGCCGATGGCCGCACCCATATCGACGCCGGGGACCGAGCGGCCGGAGCCTTTCCCCGCCGCCCCGTCGAGCGCAATCACGATAGCCGGGCGCTGAAACGCATCTTTCAGACGGCTGGCGACAATGCCGATGACGCCCGGATGCCAGCCCTCCCCGGCGACAACGATGACGGCATCGTCCTTGAGCGGGCTATTCTCGACCATATTGAGGGCCTCGTCCTGCACCTCAGCCTCGATCGCCTTGCGATCCTGATTATAGCCGTCGAGAAATTGCGCGAGCTTGCGACATTGCACAGGATCATCGAGGGAGAGCAGCTCCGGCCCATATTCCGGCCGCCCGACGCGCCCGCCCGCATTGACGCGCGGGCCCAGCAGGAAGCCCGCATGATAAGTGCCCGGCGCCTCATCAAGGCCGGCAACATCAGCAAGCGCCGCAAGCCCCGCATTGCCGCGCCGCGCCATGACCTTAAGGCCCCGCGCGACGAACGCGCGGTTGAGCCCGATCAGCGGCACCACATCGCAGACCGTGCCGAGGGCCACGAGATCGAGCCAGTAGCGCGGGTCCGGCTCGCGTCTCGTGTCGTTATACCAGCCCGCCTCACGTAAAGTGCGGTTGACGGCAACGACGAGCAGGAAGGTGACGCCGACGGCGGCGAGATAGGTGAACTGCTGGCTCTCGTCATGGCGCTTGGGGTTGATGACGGCGACGGCGTCCGGCAGCCGGGTTTCCGCCTGATGATGATCGACGACGATGACCTCCAGCCCGATATCCTTCGCATGTTTCAGCACATCGAAGGAGACAATGCCGCAATCGACGGTGATGACGAGATCGACGCCCTGCGACTTGAGCGTGTCCATGGCGGCGCTGTTTGGGCCATAGCCCTCCTTCATGCGATCGGGAATATAGATGATGACGGGCGCGCCAATGGCATTGAAGAAGCGCTTGAGCAGGCCCGAGGAGGTTGCGCCATCGACATCATAGTCGCCGAAGACAGCGATTTTCTCTGCCCCCTCAATGGCCGCCGCAATGCGCGCCGCGCCCTTGTCCATATCCTTGAAGCTGGAGGGATCGGGCAGCAGGTTGCGGAGCGTCGGGTCGAGATACTGCTCCGCCTCCTCCAGCGCAACGCCGCGCCCGGCCATCACCCGGCCGACAATTTCCGGCACATCGAGACGCTGGGAAATGGCGAGGCCAAGCCGCTCATTCTCGGAACGAAGACGCCATCGCTTACCCTTGAGCGAACTTTCCACATCGAGAAAGGCGGGAACTACCGGCGCATCCATAACGGGCCTGCCTACTTTACCTTGTGATCACCCCGGATATAGCGGACCGTGCCGGAATGGGACCGCATGACGATGCTCTCCGTAAAGATCCGGTTGCCCTTCTGGCGCACGCCGCGCAGCATCGATCCGTCGGTGACCCCGGTGGCCGCGAAGATCACGTCGCCCGCCGCCAGTTCCTCCAGGTTATAGACGCGGGTGAGATCGGTAATCCCCCATTTTGCAGCGCGGGCCTTCTCGTCATCATTGCGGAAGACCAGCCGGCCCTGCATCTGGCCGCCGATGCAGCGAAGCGCTGCCGCCGCCAGCACACCTTCCGGCGCGCCGCCGGTGCCGACATACATGTCGATGCCCGTATCGGGATTGGAGGTCGCCATGACACCCGCCACGTCGCCGTCGGAGATCAGCTTGATCCGGGCGCCGGTCTTGCGGATATCGGCGATGATATCGGCATGGCGCGGCCGATCGAGGACGCAGGCCATAGTCTGGTTGACCGGCACGCCCTTGGCCTTGGCAATCGCCCGGAGATTTTCCCCGGCCGATTTGTTGATGTCGATGATCCCCTCTTCATACCCGCCGCCAACGGCGATCTTTTCCATATAGGTGTCCGGCGCGTTGAGGAAGTTCCCCTCCTCGGCGAAGGCAATGACGGCGAGCGCGTTCGGCCCGCCCTTCGCGGTCAGGGTCGTGCCTTCCAGCGGATCAAGCGCAATGTCGATTTTCGTGCCCTTGCCGGAACCGACCTTCTCGCCGATATAGAGCATAGGCGCCTCGTCCCGCTCGCCCTCGCCGATGACGATGGTGCCATCGATATTGAGCAGGTTCAGCGCCGTGCGCATGGCATCGACAGCGGCCTGGTCGGCGGCCTTTTCATCGCCAAGACCAACAAGGTTACAGGCGGCGCGTGCCGCGGCTTCCGTCACACGAACAATTTCCAATGTGAGATTTCTGTCTAAAGACGAGGATTTAGTCATATTTCTTCTTCCGTTACTTCAATAAACAGCACGGCCCGCTAAAGCGAGACGATGCGAATCATACGCGGCTTTGCCACACTATGGGTGAATTTTTCAATTTTTCCAAGGGCGCGGACCAGCGCCGCCTCCTGCACTTCATGGGTGACGAGGATGACGGAGACCGCCTCCTGCTTCGACCGGCCACGCTGCAACAGGCTTTCGATGGAGATATTCTCGTCCCGGAACACGGCCGAGACATCGGCGATCACTCCCGGCTCGTCATAGACGGTCAGGCAGACGTAATAGGCGCCGACATGATCCTCGACCGAGATTTTCGGGATCGCTGCCATTTTCGCAACCGGTACGCCAAACGTGGGCGTATGTCGGCCGAGCGCGATATCGACGATATCGGCGACCACGGCGGAGGCGGTCGGCCCCTCGCCCGCGCCGCGCCCGACGTAGGATGTCTCATCAACAAAGTCCCCATCGACGACGACCGCATTAAAGACG
The DNA here is from genome assembly GCF_963973085.1 of uncultured Sneathiella sp. Lineage (GTDB taxonomy): Bacteria > Pseudomonadota > Alphaproteobacteria > Sneathiellales > Sneathiellaceae > Sneathiella. Next base: position 488,589 of record NZ_CAXAXA010000002.1, on the reverse strand, counting down.
CCGTTCACATTGGCGATGGTGGTCTCGTGGCGGACCATGCAGGGATGGACCCGCTGCTCGATGCCTTTTTCGGTCCGTCGGGCAACGCCGAGCAGGCGGATGCGGTAGCCGAGTTCCCCCGCCGCCGCGATGTCGGCGGCGGTGACATTGCGGATCCCCTCGATATAGACATTGGCGAAATCGACCGGGGTGCCGAAGGCGACGCTGGTCAGCAGGGCGAGCTTGTGCGCCGCATCGACGCCGTCAATATCAAAGCCGGGGTCGGCTTCCGCATAGCCCAGGTCCTGCGCATCCTTCAGGATCGCGTCGAACTCGCCGCCCGTCTCCTCCATCTCGGTGAGGATATAGTTGCAGGTGCCGTTGAGGATGCCATAGACACGGGAGATGGCATTGCCCGCCAGCCCCTCGCGCAGCGCCTTGATAATCGGGATGCCGCCCGCGACTGCCGCCTCATAGGCGAGCTGCGCGCCATGGGTTTCGGCGATCTCCGCCAGCTCGTTCCCGTGAATGGCAAGCAGCGCCTTGTTGGCGGTCACGACAGACTTGCCAAGACGCAGGGTCTTCTCGCAGAGCTCCCGCGCGACCCCGTCGCTGCCGCCGATCAGCTCCAGCACGATATCAACATCCGGATCCTCGGCCATCGCCGTTGCATCGTCATACCAGGTCAGCCCATCGAGGGAGACCCCGCGATCCTTCGTCCTGTCGCGTCCAGACACTGCTGTCACCGTCAGCCGCGCGCCAGAGCGAGCCTCAAGCAAGTCGCCATGTTCCTTGATAATCTTGAGAACGCCGCTGCCGACAGTCCCCAGTCCGGCAATTCCGATTTTTACTAAAGTCGTCACAATCTACGAAGCCTCGCGTTTTGCCAGATGCTGATCGGCACCGGCCATGAATTTCTTGATGTTGCGGCTGGCCTGACGGATGCGTTGCTCATTCTCGACCATGGCGACACGTACAAAGTCATCCCCGTGCTCGCCAAAGCCGAGCCCCGGCGCCACAGCGACTTTCGCCTCCTGCAACAAAAGCTTGGAGAATTCGAGACTGCCGAGGTGCCGGAACGGTTCCGGGATTGGCGCCCAGGCGAACATGGTCGCCTCCGGTGAAGGGACATGCCAGCCCGCCGCCGCAAAGCCGGAAATCAGCACATCGCGCCGCTGCTTATAGAGCTGGCGGAATTCCTCGACGCAATCCTGCGGGCCGTTGAGCGCCGCCGTCGCCGCCACCTGGATCGGCGTGAACGCGCCGTAGTCGAGATAGGACTTGATGCGGGCCAGCGCCCCGACCAGCCGCTTGTTCCCGGTTGCAAACCCGATGCGCCAGCCGGGCATGGAATAGGTCTTGCTGAGCGACGTGAACTCGACCGCGATGTCACGTGCGCCCTCCACCTGCAGGATCGACGGCGGCGGTGCATCGCCGAAATAGATCTCCGCATAGGCAAGGTCGGAGAGGATATACATGCCGTGATCCTTGGCGAATTTCACGACCTCTTTATAAAAATCCAGATCGACCGTCATCGCCGTCGGGTTCGACGGAAAGTTGAGGATCAGGCAGGTCGGCGCCGGAATGCAGTGGCGCACGGCACGATTGAGCGCGGCGAAGAAATCAATGCCGGGACCAACCTCGAAATGCCGGACGACCGCGCCCGCAATGATAAAGCCATAGGGGTGGATCGGGTAGCTCGGGTTCGGCGACAGGATCACATCGCCCGGCGTCGTGATCGCCATGGCGAGGTTGGCGAGGCCCTCTTTGGAGCCCAGCGTCGCGATGGTTTCCGTTTCCGGGTCGATCTCGACACCAAAACGGCGCTTGTAATAGGCGGCGTTGGCGCGGCGCAGGCCGGGAATGCCGCGGCTCGTCGAATAGCGATGAGTGCGGCCGTCGCGGGCGGTTTCCACCAGCTTGTCGACAATATGCTGCGGCGTCGGGCTGTCCGGGTTGCCCATGCCGAGATCGATGATATCCTCACCCGCCGCTCGCGCTTTCGCTTTCATCCGGTTGACTTCTTCGAAGACATAGGGCGGCAAGCGTTTTATGCGGTGGAAATCGGGATCCATCGGCCTCTTCCTGTTAAATTGATACGGCGGTTCCCGGCGCTTTTCTCGGGCGCCGGGTTCCTGGAACTATTCCTAAACGGGGTATTTAAACGACTTTGTGTTAATTTAGAAGAAAGATTTCCGTGCGCCGGTTCTTTGCTTCCGCGCTCGGCATCGGCTCATCGATCAGAGGCTCCGCGTCACTGACGGATTCGACAATCATATCGCCGGGCGCCACCCCGGCCTTGAGCAAATATTCCGCAACTGCCGTTGCACGAGCCTGCGAGACATTGAGGTTGACAATCATATGCTCCGCCTCGCCCATCTGCCGGGTCCGTTTCGAAGCATGGCCGACGACTTTAAGCGTGCCGCCAGCCGCCAGCTGAGCCCGGGCAATCCGGTCCAGAACCTGCCGATCGGCCGCGTTGATGCGGTGCGAGCCTTGCGCAAAATAGATTGTCTCGATCGGTGAGGAGCCGTCCGACGCGGCATAGTTGCGAACGGCGCGCCCTCCGTCCGTCGTCGGCGGCGTCAGGGTTATCCCGCCGGAAGACTGCCCTTGCGTCCCGGAGGACGAGTTAGATGCCACAGACGAAGCCGTTCCGGAACTCTCCGTTCCCTGCGTAGAAGAGCTTTCCGGCAAGCGCGTCGCGCCGGAGGCGGCGAGTTGTTGCTGGAACACGCTTTCGACTTCAGGCCCTTTCGCACTCTCACCGGTAATTATTGTTTCCGTGACCGGCGCGGGAGGCGGCGTGGTGTCCTTTGTCTCCGTCACTTCCGGTGCGGGCAGCGGTTGCTCGGTCACCGGCGTTTGCGCAACAGCGGCGACTTCAGGCGCCTTCTCTTCAACCTTCTCGGTCACTTCTTCGGTAACCGTCGTCACCTTCTCCTCTGCCGTTTCGGTGACGGTCTCGGTCACAGTCTCGGTGATTTCAGCGGAGGCGGGTTTCGCCGGCTGGGCGGGCGGTGGCTGAACAGAGGTGTCGGCGCGCAGGGTCTCATCGGTATAGCGGGCATTCTCGCGATCGGCACGCAAGCCTTCACCGATATCCTCCGCCTCGCTCAGGGCAACGGCTGTTTCCGGCGTTTCCGGCACTTCATTGATATTCGGATATTCCGCGTCGGCCTCCTCCTCGGCGCCATCGGTGGAACAACCCGCGACCGCCAGCAGCGTGAGCACAAGAAACAGTCCAGCGCCCGTGCGCAAGCCCCGTAAAAAACGATTTTCGAAAGCGTTAAACAACCTGTTCATCGAAACGTCCGTCCTGTCCTCTCGACCGCCTGCCAAAGCCCCGCATTGAGATTGGCAAGGTTTTGATATAATCTGTTAATAAATCAAGCTATCATAAAACATATGGTGGATAATTTCGCAACGTTTTCTGAAGGCTTGATGACGACGGTGCGAAATTTCCGAGCCATAATTCTGCCAATCGATTATGCCCAATGCAAGTAACGGAGGACTCGTCGAGATGCCAAACAAGGAACCACTGGAAAGCAATCAGGAAGCGCTTGAGGCGTCGAAGGAATTCGCCGAGAATTTTGCCAAGATTGCCGCCCAGAGTCAGGCGCTCGTCACTGAATTCCTGAACAACCAACCCAAGACACCTATCGACCCCGACCCCGCCCATGTCGGCAAGACCTTCATGGATCTGATGAACCGGATGATGGCGGACCCGGCGAAAATCGTCGAGGCGCAGGCGGCGCTTTGGAAGAACTATATGGACCTTTGGCAGAACGCTGCCCGCCGCGCAAGCGGCGAGGAAACAAAACCCCTCGTCTCCCCGGAATCCGGCGACAAGCGATTCAAGTCCGAGGAATGGAGTCAGAACCAGATCTTCGACTATATCAAGCAGTCCTACCTGATGACTGCCAACTGGATTCAGGACACCGTCGCTGATGTTGACGGGCTGGACGAGCAGACGAAGAAGAAGGCGGACTTCTACACGAAGATCTATACGGAGGCGCTGTCGCCCTCCAACTTCTTCTGGTCGAACCCCGATGTGCTGAAGAAAACCATGGACACCAAGGGCGAAAATCTCGTCCATGGCCTCGAAAACATGCTCGACGATCTCAAGCGCGGTAAGGGCCAGATCAGCCCGAAGATGACCGACGATAGCGCGTTCGAGGTGGGCCGCAATATCGCGGTGACGCCGGGCAAGGTGATTTTCGAGAATGACCTGATGCAGCTCCTGCAGTACGAACCGACAACGAAGGAAGTCTACAAGCGGCCACTGCTGATCACGCCGCCCTGGATCAACAAATTCTATATCCTCGACCTCAAGTCGGAAAACAGCTTCATCAAATGGTGCACCGAGCAGGGCTACACCGTCTTCGTCATCTCCTGGGTCAACCCGGACGAGCGGCATGTGGACAAAACGTTCGAAAGTTATATGTCTGAGGGGATCCTCGCGGCCCTTGACGCTATTGAGAGAACCATCGGCGAGAAGGAAGTCACCGCCATCGGCTATTGCATCGGGGGTACGTTGATGGCGTCCACCCTTGCTTATCTCGCCGCAATCGAGGAGGACCGGATCAAGGCCTGCACCTTCTTCGCCACCCAGCTCGATTTCACGGAGGCAGGAGATTTGCTTGTCTTCACCGACGAGGATCATATCAAGATGGTCGAGGAACGGATGAAGGACAGCGGCTATCTCGAAGGCAAGGAGATGGCCAATACTTTCAACCTCCTGCGCTCCAACGACCTGATCTGGTCCTTCGTGATCAATAATTACATGCTCGGCAAGTCGCCCTTCCCGTTCGATCTTCTCTACTGGAATTCGGACGCGACCAACATGCCGCACAAGATGCATAGCTTTTACTTAAGGAATATGTATCAGAAGAACCTGTTGCAGGAGCCGGGCGCGCTCACCCTCGGCGGCCAGCCGATCGACCTCAAGAAGGTGAAAACGCCGATCTTCATCCAGGCGAGCAAGGAAGACCATATCGCGCCGTTCAAGTCGGTGTTCAAGAATACGAAAATGTTCAGCGGCCCGACAGAGCTGATGCTCGCGGGTTCGGGCCATATCGCCGGGGTGATCAACCATCCGGCGGCCAAGAAATACCAGTACTGGACGAACACCAAGAAAAAGAAATACGACACGCCGGAGGAATGGCTGGCCGATGCGACGGAGCATCCCGGCTCCTGGTGGCCCTATTGGGACAAGTGGCTATCGAAGAAATCCGGCCCCAAGGTCCCGGCACGCGATCCATCAAAAGGCAAGCTCAAACCAATCGAGGACGCGCCGGGCAGCTACGTCAAGATCAAGGCAAAACCCTATACGGGCGGCAAGAAAGACGGTGGCGGCAGCACATAAGGCATGGAGGGTGTCGGTCAGTCCCCGCTGCTGTCCATTCCAAGCTCCTTGCGGTAAATCTGGCCCATTTCGGCATAATGGTCCGCCCCTTCGGTGAGGGTGGCCTGTTCCTCTTCTGACAGTTTGCGGAGGCATTTGGCGGGCGATCCGCCCCAGAGTTCTCCACGGGGCACGCGCTTGCCCGGCGTGACCATCGCCCCGGCGGCGACCATCGCCCCGCTCTCGACGACCACACCATCTAGGATGATCGTGCCCATGCCGACGAAGCTCCCGTCTTCCAGGGTGCAGCCATGGATCAGGCAGTTGTGGCCGACCAGCACGTCATCGCCGATCTTCGTCGGATGGGTGCCGCCGGAGACATGAATAACCGTACCGTCCTGAATATTGCTGCGCTTGCCGATATCGATGGTGTAGACATCGCCGCGCACAACGCAGTTAAACCAGATGCTGGATTTCTCGCCGATCGTCACGCGGCCGATCACATCGGCGGACGGGGCGATAAAGGCATCCGGCGCAATTTCCGGCAGGACGCCTTTGAAGGGCATAATGTTCTTGCTCATGATTTTCCGTTTCTTTTCTTTTTATTTAAAGTCAGGAGCCTAAGGGAACAGCGGCGCCTGTTCAAGGCCGAGGGTCTCTTCTAGGCCGAACATCAGGTTCATGTTCTGCACGGCCTGCCCGCTGGAGCCTTTGACCAGATTGTCGATGGCGGCGATCACGGTGGCCCGGCCCTTGATGCGGTCTGCGAATACATTGATCACGCATTTATTGGAGCCGCGCACCATCTGCGTCTGCGGGATCGCCCCCTCCTTCAACAGCCGGACGAAGGGCTCGCCCGCATAGCTTTTCGCGATCTCAGCCCGAAGGTCCGCTGCCGTCTTGCCGGGCGCCAGCCGGACATGGGCGGTGATCAGCTCGCCCCGGCTCATCGGGATCAGATGCGGCACGAAATTGACCCGGATATCGGCGGCCTTCCGTCCGGCGGCCTTCGCCACCTCCTGCTCGATCTCCGGCGCATGACGATGGCTGGCGATGGCGTAGGGGCTGAGCCCCTCCCCCGCCTCGCTGAAGAGCGTGTTCTGCTTCAGGCCCCGTCCGGCGCCGGTAATGCCGGATTTCGCGTCGATCACCAGATCATCGGCATCGATCAACCCAGCGCCTACCAACGGCACCAGCGCCAGCAGCACCGCCGTCGGGTAACAGCCCGGACAGGCGACCAGCCGGGAGCCGGCAATCTTCTCACGGTTCAATTCAGTTAGACCATAGACCGCGTCTTTTTGAAGATCTAGCGCCTGATGCGGATGGCCGTACCATTGTTCATAGGTGGCCGGGTCCTCGATCCGGAAATCGGCGGAGAGGTCGATCACCTTCACCGAGCTCGGCAGGCCCGCAATAATCTCCTGCGTGGTGCCATGGGGCAGGCCGCAGAAGACGGCATCGACAGCGGACCAGTCAGCCTCCTCCACCCCGACCATGTCAGGCAGGCCATAGCCGCCAAGATGGGGATAGACATCCTCCAACGGCTGTCCGGCTTTGCGATCGGCGGTCAACAGGGTCATCTCGACATTCGGATGCCGGAGCAGAAGCCGCATGGCCTCCGCCCCCGTGTAGCCGCTCGCGCCGAGCACGCCGGCCTTGATTTTCTGTGTTGTTTTCGTCATTTTTTCCTTCCGGGCGGGATAGGCACCGGACTCCTCTGGGGTCGGACCCCGTCAAGCGTTATGGCGTCAGATAGTCGCGGTGTTCGTCCCTGAGACATTTGTCCGCAAACCAGATCAGCACATTCAGATCGAATTCCTCTCGGGCTTCGTCGCTTAATCGGAAACGGCCCTTTTTAAGGCCCGCCATAATAACCTTTTGGGCCTTGCGCAGGAGGGCGGCGCGAACGGAACCGCGCACATCGAGCTGGTCGCGCATTTCCGCGACGAGCTCCTCTCCGGTCAGCTCATGGACATACTCCTTGATATGGAACCGGAAGGCGCCCGCCTTGTCCAGCTCGATATCCAGTTTTTCAACACTGATGTCGTCCGGGTCTGTGATCGAATATACCATTCCTGTCATCCTGTCGCCGATTGGGGCGTGGTCCAGCGCGATTTCTTACACGAAATTCACCCCATGGCAAAGTTTTCTGATACATCGCCACCGGAATTTCCCACAAAAAAAGGCGGCAAACGCCGCCTTTTCTCTTTCGTATCGGAACCTTTATCTCAGTCCAGCAGCACGAGTTCTTCCGCTGATGCTTTACCGTTACGCCCTTCAACCAGTTCGTACTGAACTTTCGCGTTTTCCTGAAGGGTCGTCAAACCGGCCCGTTCAACAGCCGAAATATGCACGAAAGCGTCTGACCCGCCGTCCTCTGGTGCGATGAAACCGTACCCTTTGGTCGGGTTAAACCACTTTACTGTACCTTTTGCCATGTTTAGTCTCCTGGACACTCGTCTATATATCAGGTCTACAGCGCCGTCGAAGTGCCCAATAGCAGCGACCGGTCGACCTTGGAAGCGCCGCCTTCAGCGATTTTCAGCCAGAAAAATGGACTCCCGAAGACTCGCGTAATTGAAAATTTGTCTTTTTGCAAGAAAGTTTTTAGCAAATTCAACTTTTTGTGAATAGGCGTTCGCTTGCTGCAACAATTCGCTGGAAAACCGCTTATTTTTTATGCATTTCCTTAGATTAGCCACAATGATACCGTTTAGCTTCGGGGCCGCAAAACAACCCCTCCCGGCTCTTCCCGGGCGCCTGTTTTGATGCTGACGACGGGCCGCGAACGGGATATTCTCCCGGCTCAATGATGTTGGATCGGGAGAAATCCGGAATGAATGACGACCAGAAAACCGGTGGAAGCTGTCTCTGCGGCGCAGTTAAGTTTGTGGTGGACGGCCCGCTTCGCAAAATCTCCTATTGTCATTGCGGCCAGTGCCAGAAATCGAGTGGGCACTATTTTGCCGCCACCGCCGCCGCGCGCAGCGATTTCACCCTGACCGAGGACCGCGGCCTGAAATGGTTCAAATCCTCACCCTGGGCGGAACGCGGTTTCTGTGGCGACTGCGGATGCAGCCTGTTCTGGCGCATGGAGGGGGACGATAATATCAGCATCCTCGCCGGATCGTTCGACGTCGATGTCCCGCTGACGGCGGAGGCGCATATCTTCGTCAAGGGCCGCAAAGGCTATTACGACATCACCGACGGCCTGCCACAATTTGACACCTACCCCGGCGATCCGAAAAACAGCGAAGGAGAGGGCAAATGAAACTGGAAGGATCCTGCCATTGCGGCGCGGTGGCCTTCTCCCTCACCTGCGCCCATCCCTACCCTTTCAACTACTGTTATTGCTCTATCTGCCGGAAGACGCAAGGCGGCGGCGGGTTCGCCATCAATCTCGGCGGCGATGCGGGCAGCCTGACTGTCGAGGGAGAGGAGAATATCTCCGTCTATCAGGTAAAGCTTGAAGAGGGTCTCAGCCCGGCAAAGCGCCATTTCTGCAAAAGCTGCGGCAGCGCGCTCTGGGTCTACGATCCGCGCTGGCCAGAGCTTGTTCATCCTTTCGCCTCCGCGATCGATACGGAGCTGCCCACCGCGCCGGAACGGACCCACCTGATGGTCGGCTCGAAGAAAGCGTGGGTGCCCGTGGATGCCGGTCCCGATGACAAGATGTTCGATGAATATCCCGATGAATCCCTCGCCGACTGGCACCAGAGGCTCGGCCTTGAAAGTTAGCCCGGATATGGCCAGATTTATGTCATAATAAATCCATGCACGCCTGATACATCGCGTTGCTCCAGGGATAACGGGAAAGATATTTCATGCGTAAACTGACATTGCTGCGCCATGCCAAATCTAGCTGGTCCGATCATGGCACGGCCGACATCGACCGTCCGCTGACATCGCGCGGACGGCGCGGCGCGCTCAAAATCGGGACGTTTATGGCAGAGAATAAAATCTTTCCTGACCTGATCCTCTGTTCCCCCTCCCGGCGGACACGCGAGACCTTATCGCAGATCAACCCATTCCTGCCCGACGGCATCGACGTGCAGATCGAGAAATCCATCTATTCGGCCGGTCACGGTGACGGGCTCGTCTGCTATCTCAAAAGCTCTGCCATCGAGGAGGCGCATGTGATGATTATCGGCCATAATCCGACCATGCAGCAGATGGCGCTCGACCTGACGACGCCGACACCGGAGAACGGCTATTCCCTGATCGAGAAAAAATACCCGACCGCCGCCTTGACGCAGATCAGGTTCGATATCGACGACTGGAGCCAGCTTAAAGGGCGCGGCGAACTGCTGCATTTCGTCACGCCGAAGATGCTGCCGGGGTTGCCCGCGGATGACGAGGACTGAGAATGAGCGCAGAGCGGATTGACATCGAGACATGGGAACGGCGGGAGCAATATCTCCTCTTTCGCAGCATGGACGTGCCGCATTTCAGCCTGACCGCCCCGGTTGAGATAATGCCACTCGTGGAGAAGGCGCGAAAAGACAAGCGCTCCCTCTTCAATGCGGTGCTCTATGGCATCATGCTCACGGTCAACGGCATTCCCGAATTCCGCACCCGATTTCGCGGTGAGGCGGTGATCCGTCATCGGGTAGTACACCCCTCCTTCACCGTGCCCATCGCAAATGATCATTTCGCCTTCTGCGAGGCGCTATATCAGGAAGACTGGCCGACCTTCGATGCAGAAGTGACCGCCGCCAAGGAACAGGCAAGCCGGCAGACAAAGCTCTCAGACGGCATCGCAGGTGAGGATCAGTGGATTTACTTGAGCTGCATGCCGTGGCTCGATTTCACCGGCGCGACCCATCCGCTGCAAAACAAAGATGACTGCATTCCGCGCATTGCCTGGGGCAAGATCATCGAGGAGGACGACCGCGCCAGGGTGTCCGTCAATCTCCAGGCCCATCACGCCCTGATGGACGGGCTGCACGCGGCCAAATTCTATGAAGGTCTTCAGGAAAATCTGCTGAAATTCTAGTCCAGCAGAACGAAAATGGTTTTCGCCGCCGTTAAGGTCTTGATCCGGTCTTCACGGGTAAGCCGCTCATGGCTGAATTGAAATTCGCTGGAATAAAACACAAGTCGGTTACACTCGCCCCGGTCATCAAGGAGCGGGAACCCAACCGCATAGCTGTTTTCAATATGCCCGTCATGAGTCTTTCCCGTCAGGCTCGTAAACATACCACAGGGTTTCGTGACGCATTCATACATAGCCGCGCCCGCCTGTTCACGGCCAGCCCCTTCCCAGAAATCCAGAAAATTTCGTCCCGTCACCTCCATGCCGATGCGATCGACAATCGCAGTACCGGCAAGACGGTAGATGATCTCCTCTTTCGAGACGACCTCGTAAATGGCGATAGAGTGCAACAGACGATGAATCTTGGTCGGATCGAAGCTGCTTCGATGGGGCACGAGATGATCCCGATCAAGACTGCGCCAATATTCTGCAAACTGTCTCGCATCCGGCGTCACCCAGTCGATGTCGTCGAACTTCTCATAGACCATGCTTTACTCTTGTCTCCCGATTAAGTAGCAGGCTTGATGGTTGGGCTCGCGCATAGGCAAAGCCAGCGAAATATATTAATTGTTGTTTCATTAGGTCCATAAAATATACCGGCATATTCATTGTATGCCAACAAGCAATTTGTTTATTCGCCAGCCGGGAGCCGGCGAATACATAAGGAGCAGGCAATATTTCCGCATAAAAATCCGGAATAAGCCGATTATTTACTATAACTTACGCCCAGACCGGCGCGCGCGTCATTCTGAATACCATATTGCGGGATCGGATAGCGCAGCCCGTTTTTGGAGAGCGCCGCCAGCCCCTCGATCACCTTCGGCAGATAGGCGGGGGGAATGGCCATCAACAGCTCGTCCTCCAGGACACCGCCGTAGCGCCGCTCGGCGAAGCAGGGCAGCGACAGGCTCGGCTCCCCGGTGGACAGTGCCCGCCCCCAGCTATCCGCGCAGGAGGATTCGCCCACGACCGAGAAATCGAGCTTTTTATAGCCCGCCCATTGCAGGCCGTTGATGAACAGGATCATCTGCGCCGGGGTGGCATAGATCAGGCAGATGTCCGGCGGGTTCAGCCGTTTGGAAGCAAGCGGCGAGACCGCCATCGCCTGAAACTGCCCCGAGGGCACCACGGTCATCGCCGACTGGTGATTGCGGGCATCCTCCGGCGTTTGGTACCAGACCCCGGCGTAGCGCGCGCCTTCGCGCCATTCCGCATCCTGCGGATGCAGGCCCATCACCGCGCCGCACTGCGCGCCGACAAAATCCTCCGCCGTCGCGCCAACGGTCCAGCCAAGACGGCAGGCTTGCGCCACGATCTGGTCGGCGGTATGGATGGAGCTCGGTCGGCGGATTTTCTCAACCGCCTCCATCTCCTCTTTCGTCTCGAACAGCTTCATGCCGATCGGCGTCGCGCGGATGCGCAGATATTTCGTGAGGCCGTCGAGAATCGCGTCCCAATCATAATATTCTTCGAGTTTTGTCATTTTTATACTCCCGTTTTTTATAAACAGTGGCACGAAAGAACGCTCTTGTCATCCTGTCCGTCTCTTGCCGCCAGCAAAGTCGACCGTTATAGATGGATCGACGAGAGGGAAGATATGATCCAGATCAATGGGGACAGGCGCAACATATGGCCGCGGCTCTTGAAATATTTGCAAAATGCGCAATGTTACAGGTAAGTATCTGTGCCTGATGAGACCTATATATGACAGCAAAACCCTATCACCATAATCCGCGCGGCGGTTTTCGAAACCCGGAGGGGAGTCCCAACCTCCAGATGCGCAAGCGCGGCCTGATGCGGTTTATCTATCGGCAGATGAAAAAGAAGAAGGTTCCCGACCTGCCCGAAGGCCATGCTCTGGACCGCTCCGGTGTCGAGGCGGGCATCACCGCCGGCGGCAACCCGAGCGTGACCTGGCTCGGCCATGCGGCCTTCATCATCCGCACCGGCGGCAAGGTGATCCTGACCGATCCGTATCTGTCCGAAAATGCCGGACCGGGCCGGGTCGGGCCGAAACGCTATGTGCCCGCTGCCCTCTCCGCAGAGGAACTTCCCCGCGCCGATGTCATGCTAGTCAGCCATAACCATTACGACCATCTCGATGCCCGCACGGTCCGCGCCTATCCCCATAAGGATCACACGCAGGTGATCGTCCCGCTCGGCAACGCTGATTTTTTCCGTAAGCGCGGCTACAAGAAGGTGATCGAGGCGGACTGGTGGGACAGCTGGTCGGAGGACGGGCTGACCATCACGACCCTGCCCGCCGTGCATTCTTCCGGCCGGGGGGTTCATGACCAGAAGAAGACCCTTTGGGCGAGCTTCGGCATCAGGACAGCGGCGGAGAATATCTGGTTTTCCGGCGATACCGCCTATGGCGACGTCTTCCATGAGGTCGGTGAGAAACAAGCGCCGTTCGACCTTGCTATCGTCGGCATCGGCGCCTATGAGCCGCGCGAGATCATGAAAATGGTCCATGCAACGCCAGAGGATGCGGTCCAGATTGCCCGCGCCGTCGGCGCCAGACGCGCCCTCGGCATGCATTGGGGAACAGTGCTGCTCACGCCTGAAGACCCGTTCGAGGCCCCGATCCGCTTCCGCCAGGCCGCCATCGATCAGGACTATGGCGCAGACAACGCCTGGATCCTCAAGATCGGCGAGACCCGCTCGCTGAAGGACGTGGCGTAAGGCCGCAAGCCTCCTCAAACGCTGGCACGCCGCCGTTGGCGCAAGCGCAGCCCGTCCCGCATGTTGAGCCCCAGCAGGCAGATATTAACCGCCCCGGCCACAAGCTCAACTGCCTGCACAGTATAGAAAGCCGTATCGAACGCGCCCGCCCCGGCCTTGTCCGCCAGAAAGAGCGCGGCGGGCGCCAGAATAAGGAGACCATTGGCGGCGATAACGGGCATCCGTTTGCGCTTTCTCGCGATCATTGCCCCACCCCGCCCCTTCGCGAGACGAAACCCGGATATGCCCACCCCTATCATTGCCGGGATCAGGACTAGAAAGCCCCAGGGGATTGCCGTCTTGACCACCGTCACGACCGCCGTTGAGGCGAACAGCTCGGACAGTGCCGTGGATATCCAGAAAGTTAAAATCATCACAATCGCAAGGCTGCCGGCGACAGGGTGCAGAAGTTTCAACATCAGTTCCTCCTCGATAGTCATTTTATTTACATAGTTAGCTATATAATATTGCATAGCATGCTATGCAAGTGCTAAAAGAAACCATGACATTCAAAAAGGAACAATCGGCGGGCTATCTCGCCAACCATATGGCGCGGCTGTTTGCCCGCGGGCTGGACGCTCGAATCCGCCCGCTCGGCCTCAGCACGGGGATTTTCCCGGCCCTCCTGGAGCTGTGGGAGAATGACGGCCTGACGCAGAAGGAGCTGGTGACCCGCCTCGATATCGAGCAGGCAACGATGGCGAACACCCTGAACAGGATGGAGCGGGATGGCTTCGTCACCCGGCGGAAAGATGCGACGGACGGGCGGGTGCAGCGGGTCTGGCTCACCGACAAGGCCCGCGCCCTGCAAGCTCCGGCAACAACAGCCGCAGCGGCGCAGAATAATGTGGTGCTTGCGCAGCTTTCAGAGGCCGAACGGGTGGCGTTCCTTGACCTAATGGACAAGGCAATCGCGGCAATGAAGGAAACGCCTTGACCCGTCCGGCGTAATCAGCGCCTGAGCGTTGCGATATATTTCCGGTGAAAGGCGATATAGCCCGTCTCCGTCACCTGCAGATACGGCCGCGTCAGCATGTGAAAGTTCTCAAGCGCATGAAAGGGCACCGCCGGAAAGGCGTGATGCTCCGCATGAAACGGCATGTTCCAGGCGAGCCGTCGCACGAGGCGGTTGGTGAGCGTCGTCCGGGTATTGGCAAAAATATTCTCAACTTCGGGGCAGTCGCTATGCTCGGCGAGCAGATAGGCCCGTAAAAACGGCTGGCCGATAAAGGCGGGCAGAACCCAGACATACAGAAGCAGCGCGGAGCCCGCCACGATCGACCCGGCGAGAAGCAGCGCGTAGACCGCCAGCATCTCCCACGCCTCCCGCTGAACGGCGGCCTTTGCATGCCCGGGCACGAAGGGGGCATCGATACGCCCGATCGCGTTTTTAAGAAGCGTTTTTACATGCGAAAAAAAGATCGGAATGCCGGAGATATACCAGATATATTGCAGCACGGTTTCGGGCTTCGGCGATTGCAGCTCCGGGTCGCGCAGCGGGTCCTGCGTGAAGCGGTGATGCTCGATATGGAAATAACGGAACCACTCCGCCGGCAGCAGGATCACAATGCCGCTCACCTTCGCCACCGCCTTGTTGAGCCAAAGACTTCGATACGCCGTGCGATGGACGCTCTCATGCAGCGCGGGAAAGAGAAAGATAATGAGAATGCCCTGCGGCAGCATCAACAGCGGCCAGCCCGGCCCCTTTAGCGCGATCAGCGCCCCGATCAGAAGGATCAGCCCGACATGCCCGGCGAGTTGCACCAGCCCCTTTACATCCGAGCGAGCGGTCAGCATCTCCCGCTGCCCGCGCGTCAGGGATTTTATAAACTCACGACTTTCCATGGGATGAGTTTACGGGAGAAACGATCGGGCAGGAACTTTCTTTTCGTCAGTCAGGGTTTTACTAGTTCGCAAGCTTGGTTGAACTTTCGAAAGCTTTTTAGCAGTCCGCTCATCAAATCGGTTAATGGCCCAGCTATATCCGCTAGGATTCTTGATTTGACGCCATAATGAATTTACGATTTTTGGAGCAGATTCTTCATCCAAATCAACAATTGAAAAATTGTTTAAGCACCACGCTTCAACCTCCCTAATCCTTGCGTAACCGCAGTTAAGCGGACGTATTGGTGCATTCGGTTTGATAGTGTCTAATACTAGCCAAGGCACAGCTGCTTTTGCTACAGCAATAAGCTCATCAAGGTCCGGAACAGTATGCTCACTGAAATTCCTATTGCGATAGGCAACCTTTAAAGACCGGAGTGATTTAAGTATTGAAGCCACATCATTGCTAAAACCATAATGGTCCTGCAACTCCAAAATAATTTCATTAAAATCGTAAACATAAGCGTTTCTTGAGGCTAACAAATTTACCCCAATATTTCTAATGCCAACATACAATGTATCTGCCGCGAAAAAGGAAGAAACGTGGCTATTGAGTAGTCGTTCTATCGGCCTGATTAGATCAACTGATCTATAACATTCATCCATATAAGAAGACTTCGGCACAAAAGCCGCCAATTTCCGCTCAAGCCATCCACCGAAGTCTGAAACTATTAATCCCTCAACTTTTAGATGCTGAATAAACAAACTTTTCGAATTAATTAAATTTTCAAATCGGTTTACTGTATAGGATGCTACTGACCATCCTCGTCCTGCCCATTTTTTCTTTTCAGCGTCCAGAAAATCGATGTCGTTTGAAACAATTAGAACATCCTTGTCACTTAACTCGTCAACATTTCTACGCGCTGATGAGCCAAAAATGCAGATGCTGGCAACTAAATCATTTTTCATGGAGCAACTCTCCTAAACAAAACAGATGCCACAAGACCAAAGAACAAAAATCCAACAACTGTTTGAAATGACGCGAACAATTTTCCAGCCAACTGTGAGGGCGTAATATCGCCATAACCTAGAGTTGTCATACTAATAGTCGTAAAATAAATACTATCCCAGTATGTTTCCAAGCAGAGACCAAACTCAAATTTAAAATAAAAATTAATGTAACTAAAAACTAATATTATTATCAACAATGATCGAAAGGTTCTCCAAAACTTTAATCCAAATCCATTGAAGTAATCCAAAAAATATTTAGCCCCCCAATTACAGAATTTAAGAAATCGCTCCCAAGGACTTTTTTTGTCGTCTGAAATATCACGCCAATCTTGATAGCGTTTCCATTTATAAAACTGATATTGAGCGTACCTTTCATATTCTGGCTGATCTTCGTCTCGATAATTTTTGAGTAATTTTTGATATAGTTTTACACCAATATTTGAATGCAGTTTTTTGTCCAAGCATTCCTTGAATGATGTAGGGTCAATGAGAACTCTAACAAAATTTGCATCTAAAAAATTACATTTTATAAATTTACAATTACGAAATTGACAATCCACAAATTTAGCTTCTCTAAATTTTACATATTCGAATGAGCAGTTTGCAAAAACTACATTTCTTATAGTCGTAAAATTGAAGCTGAAATTATAAAAATATTTATCTTCTATACTTAAGTTATATTGATACTTCTGTTTTCCATCCAGCAAATCCGGCTTGTAAATTAGTTTTTTTAGAGTTGTATTTTTTTCTAGAATATCGAGAAAATCGTCGAATTCATCAATGTCAGTACCGTTTTCTACTTTCCAAAATAATGGATCGTACGGATTCTCTCTCTTGAAAATAGACACAATTGTTCCCCCAACTACTAACAAGTTATATTAGTAAATCGAATGTTATCGCTCGCTTTCTCGCCAAATGCTATTATGAATTATACAGCACATCACTTTATTGATGTTATGAGGATGAGGCATAACATTGCAACAAAAAAAGGGCCCGCCG
This sequence comes from uncultured Sneathiella sp., assembly GCF_963973085.1. Classification (GTDB taxonomy): domain Bacteria; phylum Pseudomonadota; class Alphaproteobacteria; order Sneathiellales; family Sneathiellaceae; genus Sneathiella. The sequence goes on along the minus strand of NZ_CAXAXA010000002.1, from coordinate 471,670 downwards.
AAGCGAGCCCTTTCGTTGTCGTATCTCTCTCCCGCGATTAACGCTTGGAGAACTGGAAGCTGCGGCGGGCTTTCGCACGGCCGTATTTTTTCCGTTCCACAACGCGGCTGTCGCGGGTGATGAAGCCTTCGGCCTTCAGCGCCGGGCGCAATGCCGGTTCGTAGGAGGTCAGGGCTTTCGAGATGCCATGGCGGACGGCGCCGGCCTGGCCGGAAAGTCCCCCGCCCTTCACGGTGCAGACAACATCGAACTGGCCGACACGGTCGGTAATCTCGAACGGTTGCAGCAGGATCATGCGAAGCACGGGGCGCGCAAAATAAACGTCCTGATCACGGCCGTTGACGGTGACCTTGCCGGAGCCCGGCTTGATCCAGACGCGGGCAATGGCGTTTTTCCGCTTGCCGGTGGCGTAGGCGCGGCCCTGCGCATCGATCACCGGATCGGGCAGTTCCACTTCGATAACCTCGGCAGCCTCGATCACCTCGGCGCCCGTTTCAGCGGCGGCCGGAGCGTCGGCAGCGGCGCCTGTGGTCAGGTCTTTCAAATCCTCAAGGGAGTTTGCTTCATCGGCCATACTCAGGCGCTCCTTACGTTCTTGGAATTCATCGACGCGACATCAACCACTTCGGGGTTCTGCGCGGCATGGGGATGTTCGGAACCGGCATAGACGCGGAGGTTGCTGAACTGCTCCCGCCCCATGGCGCCGCGCGGGATCATCCGCTCTACCGCTTTCAGGATCAGCCGCTCAGGATGCGCACTGCCGAGAGTTTTTTCGGCGGTCCGGCTCTTGATGCCGCCGGGATAGCCGGTGTGCCAGTAGAAGACCTTGTCGGTCATCTTCTTGCCGGTCAGCGCGACTTTTTCCGCGTTGATGACGATGACATTGTCGCCGCAATCGATATTCGGGGTAAACATCGGTTTATGCTTGCCGCGCAGGCGGGTCGCAATAATCGAGGCGAGACGACCGAGAACGAGCCCTTCAGCATCGATCAGCAGCCATTTCTTCTCCACCTCGGACGGTTTCGCAGAATAGGTTTTCATGTAACTTCCAGCCTTCGCATCAAGCGTGCCACAACAAAATAAAGGGAGCAAATGGCTCCCCGGTCTGATGCGGGGTATAATATCACTCCCGCCCCAAGTCAACCGAAATAATGCTGTTATTTCACCCTTTTATCGGTGTGGTATTATGATACCTTATTTTTATCCACAGCGCATACCCTAGCGTTTCGGCGGGATCGCGTAGGTCATGGTGACATGGGCGACGGGCTCCTCCAGATCACCCGCAAACAGGCTGAATTCCCCGATGGCGAGGGTCTTGCCGAGCTTGAGCAGCCGCCCCTCCCCCCGCAGGGTTCCCGGCTCGGGCTTGCGCAGGAAATTGATGTTGAGGTTGGTGGTAACCGCGAGGGCGACGGGTCCGATCTGCGCCAGCAACAGCAGATACATGGCGGCGTCGGCCAGCTCCATCATCGTCGGGCCGGAAACCGTCCCGCCCGGGCGCAGATGCCGGTCCTTCGTTGCCATATGAACGGTGATGGAACTGTCATCGACATGGTCGACCTTCAGGTTCATGTGGTTGATCTGCGGGAAATGTTCCCGGTTGAAGGCTTCGAGCATTTCGGCGGTCATGACGGGCACGGGCGGTTTCTCCTCTTATGGACCCGGGCAAGATAGTCGCCCTCCCCCGGCGCCGCAAGCCCTTCGCAGTGCCCGCAGAAAATTACCCGATGACCATTGATCCGCCGCCAGAAAGGATTATGGTATTTGTCGAGAATAAAAATGCGAGGAATTCCCTATGTCTGGCAGAGAAATAACAAGCAAGGACAATGAAGACATCATCCGGCTGAATGTGGCCGACCATATCGCCACCATCACGCTCAACGATCCGACAAGCCGCAATTCCCTCTCACGCGCGATGATGGGGCGGATCCAGGAAGTGCTGGACGAGATTGCCGCCTCAAAAGACATCCATGTCGTGATTGTCGAAGCGACGGGTCCGGTGTTCAGCTCCGGCCATAACCTGAAAGAGGTCATCGCCGCCAATGAGGATGATACCATCGGCGAACTGCTGACCCAGTGCTGCACCATGATGCAGGGCGTCGTGAACCTGCCGCAGCCGGTGATCGCCCGCGTCGATGGCGCGGTGACGGCGGCGGGGACGCAGCTTGTCGCCTCCTGCGATCTGGCCTATGCGTCGGACAGCTCGAAATTCGCAACCTCCGGCGTTAATTTCGGGCTCTTCTGCTCGACCCCGATGGTCGCGCTCAGCCGCAATGTCGCACCGAAGCAGGCGATGGAAATGCTGGTCAGCGGCGACTTTATCGATGCTGCCCGGGCCGTGGAAATCGGGCTGGTCAACGCCGCCCTGCCCGAAGGTGAACTGGATGCGCATCTCAAGAAGATGGCGGCGACAATCGCCTCGAAATCTCCTTATGTGCTGAAACTCGGCAAGGCCGCTTTCTATAAACAGCTCAACATGCCGCTGGATGAGGCCTATAAATTCACCTCCGGCGTCATGCAGGAAAATATCGCCTCCGAGGACGGACAGGAAGGTATGCACGCTTTCAAGGAAAAACGCACACCTGTCTGGCGAGGAAAATAAGCCGCATGAATCATGATACCTACGCCGATGAATATATCGGCGGCATCCTCAATGACGTCAAAACCATTGCGGTGGTCGGCGCGAGCAGTAACTCCTCGCGGCCAAGCTACTATGTGATGAAATATCTCAAGCGCAAGGGCTATCGCTGCATTCCGGTCAATCCGGGCCTCGCGGGTCAGGAACTGCTCGGCGAGACGGCCTACGGTTCCCTTTCCGATATCCCCGTGCCCATCGATATGGTCGATTGCTTCCGCGCAAGCGAAGCGATACCGCCGATTGTCGAGGAGGCTATCAAGGTCGGCGCAAAGGTCATCTGGATGCAGCTTGGTGTCCGCCATGACGAGGCGGCGAAGACAGCAGAGGCGGCGGGGCTGAAGGTCGTGATGAACCGCTGCCCCAAAATCGAATATGGACGCCTGTCCGGCGAGATTGCCTTCATGGGCGGCCGGTCCGGCATGATTTCTTCAAAACGATCCAAACTAGTAGGGAATAAATAATATGAGCACGCCAAAATTCGAAACCCTGTCCATCCATGCCGGTGCCAAGCCGGACCCGACCACCGGCGCCCGCGCCACACCCATTTACCAGACCTCCAGCTTTGTGTTCGACGATGTGGATCACGCGGCGGAGCTGTTCAACCTGCAGGCGTTCGGCAATATCTATTCGCGCCTGACCAACCCGACCAACGCGGTGCTGGAAGAGCGGGTGGCCACCCTTGAGGGCGGCGCGACCGGCCTTGCGGTGTCCTCCGGCCATGCGGCGCAGCTGATTGTCTTTCACACCCTGATGCAACCCGGCGACGAGTTTCTCGCCTCCACCCGGCTCTATGGTGGCTCGATCACCCAGTTCAGCCAGTCCTTCAAGAAGTTCGACTGGAACGCGACCTTTGTCGATCCGAAAGACCCCGAGGATTTCAGGAAGGCGCTCACTCCGAAATGTAAGGCGATCTTTATCGAGAGCCTTGCCAATCCCGGCGGCGTGATGACCGACATCAAGGCCATCGCCGATATCGCCCATGAGGCCGGTATCCCGCTGATCGTCGATAACACGCTGGCGACGCCCTATCTCTGCCGCCCGATCGAATGGGGCGCGGACATCGTGGTGCATTCGGCAACAAAATTCCTCTGCGGCCATGGCAATTCCATGGGCGGGCTGATCATCGATTCCGGCAAGTTCGACTGGAGTGCGTCGGACAAGTTCCCGACCATGAGCCAGCCGAACGCCTCCTATCATGGCCTGAAATTCCACGAGACCTTCGGCGAGCTCGGCTTCGGCATTGCCTGCCGCGCGCTGGGCTTGCGCGATCTCGGGCCCGCCCTCTCCCCGTTCAACGCCTTCCTGATCCTCACCGGGATCGAGACATTGCCGCTGCGTATGGAACGCCACAGTTCCAACGCACTTAAAGTCGCGGAGTATCTGCAAAAGCATAACAAGGTCAGTTGGGTCTCCTACGCCGGTCTCAAGGGCGATGACTATTATGACCTCGCTCAGAAATACCTGAACGGCGGTGCCGGGGCGGTGCTCACCTTCGGGATCAAGGGCGGCTTTGACGCCGGGGTCAAGGTGGTGGAGAGCGTCGAGCTGTTCTCCCATCTTGCCAATATCGGTGACACCCGCAGCCTGATCATCCACCCGAGCTCCACCACTCATCGCCAGCTGGACGAAGACCAGCAAGTGGCCGCAGGCGCCGGACCGGATGTTATCCGCCTCTCCGTCGGCATCGAGAATGTCGAGGATATCATCGCCGATCTCGACCAGGCCCTCGCCGCCAGCTAAGCGATCTCAGCTATCGTATACCGATAGCTCGATCAGGTTAAGGTCGGGGTCGCGCACGTAAAGGGACGTGATCGTTCCCCGCGCCCCCGTCCGCTTGACCGGCCCCTCCAGAATGTCGATCCCGGCTGCCCGCAGCCGGGATTGCATTTCCGCCAGCTCCCCCTCGATAATAAAGCACAAATCCGCCGTGCCGGGCTTCGCCAGATGCGCTCGCGGCGTCAGTTCACGCCCCGCGACATGCAGGTTGATTTTCGACGATCCGAACTTCAGCGCCTGACGATCTTTTGCGAATTCCTCAAAAATCATTCCCAGTATTTCACAGTAAAACACTTTCGTTCGTTCTAAATCGACAACGGTCAACACGAAATGATCCAGTTTCTCTATCATTTATTATTTCCATATTTATTTATTGAACATTCATTATTTATCACCAGTTAAGTAAAAACGAAATTATTAAGGCAAAATTATGAAATATTCAATTTTAATAGTATCAGCATTATTGCTTACTATTTCAGCCGTCGCATCGGCCAAGGATGGTTCGGTCTCAGCAGCGGAGGGCTGGAACGACAGCGCGGGCTTCCAGACATCCTATGACAAGCTGACGAAGTCTGTCATCGCCGAACTGATCGAGAAAAAGGAAAACGGGTTCTATGACGGTTTTAGTCAGTACAATACATACAATATCGGCGCGCAGACCACTTCCATCGGCGCACAGACGATCTTCACCGAAAGCAAACTCGACAATGTCTTTATCACTACGAACAACTGCGGTGAGATAGTCAGTTCGACCACGACTGACTCAACGTCGATCAACAAGAACTCCACCAATACCTCTACCACGAATGGTGCCCCTTGCCGGGTAAGAGTGAACAATGCAAGCAATCATTAAATCACTGATATTGCTGCCCGTTTTTTTGACCGGTTGTGTCGCAACGAGTAGCGAGAATGTAAGTCTGCCAGATGGCCCGCCGGTACAAACCATTGCGACGCCCTATGACAGGCTGGTGACATGTGTCGCGGAGAAAAGCAAGCTGCGGGGCGTCTGGTCGGTTGGCGAGATTACAGACGCCACCGGCAAGTTCAGCGCCGAATTATCCGGCACCGGAAAATATGTTACCCAGGGCGCGGGTGACATGATGCTGACAACCCTGATGAAGGCAAAGGCTGAGCGTGTCGTCAACCGGCGCGACCCGCGCCCCGTCATCTCGGAAATCCAGCTCGGCATCCGCGACGCGAAGCAGTTCACCCTGATGGATTATTATATTACCGGCTCGATCAATACGCTGGACTTTATCCCCGGCGCGGCCGCCGAGCTGACCATTGCCGGGATCGGTCCGCGCTATCGACAAAACCGCGCCATTGTCGGGCTCGATTTGCATCTCACCGATGCCCGCACCTCGGAAGTGCTGGCGGCGGTGAATATCTCAAAGCAGATCTTTGCGGATGAAGCCGGCTTTGGTCTCGGGCGCTTTTTTGGGGACACGCTGGTCGACCTCGATATCAGCGACCAGAGCCGCGAACCGCTGCAACTCTCTCTTCGGTCCATGCTGCAGTTCGGGCTCTATGAAATGCTGTCAGAACTCAACCCCGATCTTAGAAAGAATTGCCAGCAAATCGTCGATACCGTCGAAGGTGTCGAAGATACCCCAACAAACAGCTAAATAAATAGCTGAACTTTTCCAACAGGCCGGGCGTCAAAACCCATAACTCAACTTCAGACAAAGGATTATAGTACGATGAAAAAACTTACTTTAAGTGTAGTGGCTCTGGCCATGCTGGCCACGCCCGCGATGGCTGGCTGGGGTGGCCCCTCTTCCGGTGGTGGTGGCGGTGTCGGTGGCACCGGCGGCGGTGCTGGAACGCCGGATTTGTCAGTCGATGCCAATGGAACCCAAATGTTGGTTTCCGGCGGGAACAACTCCGTCTCCTTTACCGGCAACAACTCCATCAATATGAACAATAACAACAATGGTAATGCCCTGTCGGCGCAGAATATCAACGACTCCCCCTTCCATTTCTCGTCCCTCAATGCGAGCCCGACGGGTGACCTGAACTACACTCCGCAGAACGTCTACACGATTCAGGCCTATGCCCATTTCGAGCGGCCCGACTTCGATTTTCACAAGCTGAGCGGAAATGACACGACCACCAACCCCGACCCGGTAGATGTTAACGTCGGCGTCATTGCCGTTGCTGCTGCCGGAGCGAGTGCCTCTTCGGGACCGTCAGGCGGTCTTTCCCCATTTGTGATCTTCCCCGGCGATGCGTCTTCCGCGGATGCGGGCGCTGTTGCCGGTGTGGGCGTTGGTATCGGGAACAATCCGGTAGAGGTTGAAGATCCCGAGCTGTAGACGCCGTCGGAAGCTGCCGATTAATCCATTCGCTTTTCCCGGCTCCGTCTAGGGTCAAGCAATCTCCCGCCGCCGGTCAGCCTGAGGGCTGGCCGGTTTTTTTCACGCCCGCTCCGCCCGGAGTTCATGCGCCACGAAGAGCGCGAAGGCCAGCACCAGCATGCCGCCCGCCTGATGCGCCGCACCAAGCGTGACCGGCACCACATAGAGCAATGTCAATATCCCGAGGAAGACCTGCACGAACACCATGGTCACCAGGGCGGCAATGCCGAGCCGCGCGGGCGCGCTCAAATCCCGCCCGCGGCTGATGAGGTAGAGCCAGATGCTGAGACCGGCGATGGCATAACCGACCATGCGGTGGACGAACTGCACAGTCGACGGGTTCTCAAGGAAGTTATGATAGAGCGGCGCGAGGTCGAACATATCGGCGGGCAGGAAGGTGCCGCCCATCAGCGGCCAGTCCGTATAAATGAAGCCCGCGTTGAGCCCGGCGACGAAGCCGCCGATGACGATCTGCAACGCGATCAGCGCGAGCAGCCCCCACGCCGTCCGCCGCACCGCGCCATGCGCGGACGGGCTGCCCGCGTAGGGCCCGCGCAGGAGATCGAATATCGTCCACAGCAGCGCCGAAAAAATCAGGCTGGCGAGCGCGAGATGCGCCGTCAGGCGATAATGGCTCACGTCCGGGTTATCGACAAGCCCGCTCATCACCATGAACCAGCCCATGCCGCCCTGCAGCGCGCCGAGCACGAACAGCAGCGCCAGCCGGGGCGCCATGGCCCGCGGTATTTTCCTGAAGAGCAGGAGCAGCACGAAGGGCACGAAAAAGGCAATGCCGATGATGCGGCCGAGCACCCGGTGGGCAAACTCGAAGGCGTAGATGCCCTGAAACTCGGAGAGGCTCATGCCCTTGTTGATCTTCTGGTATTCGGGGAAGGCCTTGTACCGCTCGAACTCCGCCATCCAGGCCTCATGGCCAAGCGGCGGCAGCCAGCCTGTAATCGGTTTCCAGTCGGTCATCGAGAGGCCCGAATTGGTCAGCCGCGTGACGCCGCCCAGCACAATCATCGCGAACACCAGCAGCGCCACCAGCACCAGCCAGCCAATCACCAGTTTGCGCCCGTCACTCGCGGGCACGGCGCTCCTATCCTGAAATTCCGTCGTCATGGCCCGCACCATAGCCCAATTTTTCCCGAAAGCAATATAGCGCGAAGCGTTGCGGCACTCCGTCGCAGGGGGCGGCTCGGCCACCTGCGGGATTAATTGACTAGGGAAATTAACCGTCTAAACTTCGCCTATTGCGTGCCTGTTGTTTTATGAGGGGGAAGGCGGATGGCGGACGAAGAACTTATAAAGAAAATCCGGGACGGAACTTGGAAAAATCCTGAGTTACAAGGCGCGGACCTGTCAAATGCAAATTTGGAAAATGCAAATCTTAAAAGTGCTGCATTACGAGGAGCCAATTTACAAGCAGCTAATCTAAAAGCAGCACACCTAGATGGTTTACGGACGACCGGTATGCACAATGTTGTCGATATGCACGACATTGCCGATATGCACGGCCCGATTCTGCGGGGATCTGACCTCCGAAATGCTGATCTTCGGAAAGCCGATTTACAAGACGCACATTTGCAAGGGGCCGATCTTCGGGAAGCCGATTTACAAGGCGTAAATTTGCAAAGGGCCGATCTTCGGGAAGCCGACTTACGAAAAGCCGATTTGCGAGAGACCAATCTAGCGGGCGCGAATCTTGATAAGATCAAATTAAACAAATCAAAAGTTACGGATGAAACCACTATCGACCTACCAGAGGAATATCATATTACGGGAGGAATTATTCTCCTCCGCAAAGAAAAAAGTATTGTCGAAAGCGGCGATGAAACCAAACAAGCCGAAGATAAAGAGGCGGAGTTCAGTGACGAGACAGCGGAGTTCCAAGATCGAGTCGCGGAGTCCAACATAGATACCAATAAATCCGCACCAACACTCAAGGCCAACCCAGAAGACAGAATTGGTTATCGTGGTGGAAAAATACCATCTGGCCCGGCATTAGCAGCTAAGAATACTAGCATCGCGCAATTGGAAAAGCTTCGCGACGAGTTGAAAGAATTTCATGGAAATGACGAAGAGTTCAGCGCGCCGCCAAATTCTAAAGAGATACCGCTTTCGAGAGATAATTTGGAAGTCTTGAAGCAATCAGTCCAACTATCAATAATCATTCATAACTTCCCGAGCTTCCCACCCGAGATCGTTAATGCTCTTAGGGAACTTATGCTCTATTTGAAGTCTATCGCTAACTATCTGACAGGCATAAAAATAGAGAAATATGCGGCATTGGTCACATTGGTAAATCAATCTTGGGAGTTGATTGAAAAACTCCTGCCGATGCTTAGCTAGCCACTAAAAAAGCCCCGAAACCGTCCGGCTTCGAGGCTCTCTCAATTGGTCGGGCAGGCCGGATTTGAACCGACGACCCCTTCACCCCCAGTGAAGTGCGCTACCAGGCTGCGCTACTGCCCGCCATGTCCTGGTGGGGCCGTTCCCGGCCCGAGGCTGGCGCACTATACTGACGGTCAGGCGTGTTGGCAACGCCCGTTCTGCGGCATCGGCACATTTTTTTGTGCCCGCCGAAATCCCCTTAAGCACGGCTCAGGCGAGCAGCTCCTTCAGCTCCTTCAGCTCGCCGAGAACGTGGCGGATCTGCGCCTTGTCATCGCTCGTGAGCGGCTCTCCCGACGTGCCGTCGCCCGCGCCATGGCTGAGCGCCGGGTTGCCCTCGGCCCGCGCGGCGGAAACCATGGCGTCGACATTGTCGATGCGCCCGCCCTGCTCTTTCAAGAGTTTCTGCGCGCCGCGAATGGTGAAGCCATGCTTGTAGAGAAGGTCGCGGATGCCGCGGATCAGCTCGATATCCGAGGGGCGGTAGTAGCGCCGCCCGCCGCCGCGCTTTAAGGGCTTGACGACCTTGAACTTCGTCTCCCAGAAGCGGAGGACATGCTGCGGCACATCCAGCTCTGCCGAGACTTCGCTGATGGTGCGAAAGGCATCCGGCGATTTTTGCAGTTTTTGAGCCTCTCTCGCCACGTTATGCGCCACCGTTACCTTCGTTGATCTTGTCTTTCAGGACATGGGACGCACGGAAGACGAGGACGCGGCGCGGATTGATCGGCACCTCTTCCCCGGTTTTCGGATTGCGGCCGATGCGGCCGGACTTCTGGCGCACCTGCAGACTGCCGAAAGAGGAAATCTTTACTGTTTCGCCGGCAACGAGCCGATCTGAAATTTCTGACAGGATGGTCTCAACATGGTCCGCGGATTCATTTCGCGACAATCCGACCTGCTGATAGACAGCCTCTGCCAAATTTGCTCTGGTCAATGTGTTTTTTGTCATGATTTTACCCCATTAGACCTAACAGGATTATCAAAGCGGCCCGCGCCGTCAATCATAAAGGTGCAATTTCCGCCTGTTACCCGCCTAAAAGTCGGTTTTTAGGCAAAAAAGGGCGATAACTGATTGAAATTGATCACGGAATTGACGACCTGCGGGAGCCGCCGGAAAAAGAGATTCGCAAAAATTACCAGCGCACGAGCGCCGAGCCCCAGGTAAAACCGCCGCCCATCGCCTCCAACAAAAGCAGATCGCCGCGCTTGATACGCCCGTCGCGCACCGCCTCATCCAGTGCGAGCGGAACAGATGCAGCGGAAGTATTTCCATGTTTATCGACAGTTAGGACAACTTTCTCAGGATCGAGTTTAAGTTTACGTCCGGTTCCATCGATGATTCGCTTGTTCGCCTGATGCGGGATCAGCCAGTCGATATCATCCGTGGTCAGGCCTGTCGCCTCCATCGCCTCATGCACGACGCTGGCGAGGTTGTTGACCGCGTGGCGGAAGACCTCGCGCCCTTCCATGCGAAGATACCCGGTTGTCTGGGTGGAGGACGGTCCGCCATCGACATAGAGCAGATCGTGCTTGTCGCCGTCTGAATGCAGATGGCTGGTCAGGACGCCGCGATCATCGGAGTTACCCGCCCCTTCCTCGGCCTCCAGCACGATCGCCCCGGCACCGTCCGCGAACAGGACGCAGGTTGTCCGATCCTCCCAGTCGAGAATGCGCGAGAAGGTCTCGGCGCCGATCACCAGCGCGCGGTTCGCCTGCCCGGCCTTGATGAAATTATCCGCCGTCGCCAGCGCGTAGAGGAAACCTGTACAGACAGCCTGGATGTCAAACGCGAAGCCGTGGGTCATGCCGAGGTTCTTCTGCACGACGGTGGCAGTCGCCGGAAATGTCTCGTCCGGCGTTGCAGTCGCGAGCACGATCAGGTCGATGTCATCAGCCATGAGGCCCGCCATCTCCAGCGCCGCCTTCGCCGCATGAGTGGCGAGATCGGAGGTCAGCTCTCCATCCGCCGCGATATGGCGCTGCTTGATACCGGAGCGGGCAACGATCCACTCGTCGGTGGTATCCACCATCGTCGAAAGCTCTTCATTTGTGAGGATTCGTTTCGGCAGGTAGGACCCGGTGGCGGTAATAACTGAGCGGCGCATAAATTTCCTGTTCTATCCGGCATCTTCAGCAGAGCTGGAGGCTTGATCCATTTTTGGGGCGGCTTTTGCAGGCGTCTCCGCCGCCTTCGCCATTTTCTCCGCTTCCGTCGCGGACCCGGCGCTATTATTACTCATTTTCTGCGCCATATCAAAGGTCTCGAAGTGATCCCGCATTTTCTCGACCAGATCGTCGGAAACCATCTCAACGGCAACCCCGATCGCATTGGCGAAGCCCGTCTCATCCGTGCCACCATGGCTTTTCACGCAAATGCCGTTGAGGCCGAGGAGCACCCCGCCGTTATAGACCCGCGGGTCCAGCCGTTCGCGCAAGATATTGAGTCCGCCACGGGCAAATAGGTAGCCGATTTTGGACATCACGGAACTCCGGAACCCGGCGCGCAGGAAGTCGGTAAAGAGCCGCACCACCCCCTCGGCGGTTTTCAGCGCGACATTCCCGGTGAAACCATCGGTCACGATCACATCGACAACGCCGCGCGTGATGTCATCGCCCTCGACAAAGCCGTGATATTCAAAGGGCGGATTTTCAAGGGAACGGAGACGGTCACCCGCGGCCTTGATGGTGTCATGGCCCTTGAGTTCCTCGCTCCCGACATTGAGGAGCGCGACCCGTGGCGGCACGCGGCCCAACACGGCGCGGGCGAAATCGGCGCCCATGAAGGCGAACTGCACGAGGTTGTCGGCATCGCATTCGACATTCGCGCCGAGATCCAGCATCACTGTCTCCCCGCGCGGGGACGGCAGAACGGAGGCAATGGCCGGGCGGTCGATGCCCGCCATCATCCTGAGAGAGAATTTCGCCATCGCCATCAGCGCGCCGGTATTCCCGGCGGAGACAACAGCTCCGGCCTCGCCATCGCGCACAGCGTCGATCGCAAGGCGCATACTGCTCTTGCGGCCCTTCCTGAGGGCCTGGCTGGGCTTGTCCTCTGACTTGATTGCTTCATCGGTGTGACGCAACTCGCAGACGCTGCGCACGCCGGGATAGGCCTTCAGCAACGGTTCCAGCCGCGTTTCATCCCCGAACAAGAGAAACCGGGCCTGCGGAAATTGTATGCGCACAATGTCGATGCCCTTAACCACGATGTCAGGAGCATGATCTCCTCCCATCGCATCAAGGGCAATGACAATATTCTCAGGCATATTTCTGTCCGGGTCCGGCCATCCTAATCAGCTGAAGCCGACTAGAGAATGTCGCTTGTTTCCAGGATTTCGCGATCACCATAATGGCCGCATTCACCGCAGATATGGTGGGCGCGCTTCATCTCACCGCAATTCGGGCATTCCTGCACCTGCGTTCCCGGCAAGGCGTCATGGGCCCGGCGCATGTTGCGCTTGGATTTGGTGGTCTTCCTTTTTGGTACTGCCATTTTCTCGTCTCTCACTCTTGATGCCCTATGGATAAGGGCGACATATAAATCATATCGATATGAAATTGCGTTACGCCTTCATATCACTTCTTGCTCATCAAGTCCCTCAAATTTGCAAAAGGCTGGTGCACCCCCTGCTCCTTCTTTGCCTGCTCAAGGTCCAGTTCCGCCTCCACCGGGGCTTCCGGCAAATCATCGCGTCGCGGATAGGGATCCAGCGCCAGCGCGATCTGTTCCTGTATCACCTCGGCCAAATCGATGCGGCCGCCCGTGATAAGCGTGGGTGGGTCCGGTTCATCCAGCCCGACCACCTTCTCCGTCTCCTCAACGGTAATATCCCGAGGGTCAAAGGTGTAGAACACCGTGAATTCCTCGTCAATCGCCTGTTCTACCGGGTCCAGCGTCACCACGCAGGCCTGAACTGCCATCGCCGAAATCCGGCCGGAAACCGCGACCAGCCCATTCGCGCCTTCGCGCATGAGCGATCCGCTGGCTTTCACGTCCGATACACCCAGTATATCAAGGGCTGCGGCCAAGGCGACACATTCTTCTTCCGTCGCCCGGATGTCGAAGCTCATCGGTTCCCGTCCGAGGCGTTCAACATTCATCAACCGAGCGAAACCACCCCCGGCTTTCGTCATCGCGACACTTCCTTCCTAAATTCGTTCCGGCCAAACCGGCGGGGCGGCTTCCGATGGCCGCGGCGATTCGAAGGCGCGAAAATACTGGTTTAGATGCCCGCGGTCAATGGCTTTTGTCATTTCCCAGAAATGCGCCGTTTCGGGGCCAAAAGCCGCCGCGAACCCCCGCTATTCCGCCGTTGTCGCCGAGCCATCGAAGTCGCCGAACTCCACCTTGCCCGCCATCAGAGGATCAAGACCCGCTGCGGCAAGCCGCGCATCCGCCGCCCGGACATAGTCGGCGAGCCGTCGCACCGCGTCCGCCGGAACTTCGTCGACAGAGCCATAATGATCCCGCTTCAGCGCATCCTCCAGTGATTCCCCGCCGCCATCCAGCGCCGCCTCATAGGCGGCGACCCGGCCATAGAAAGCCTTGGCCATCTTCTTGATATGCTTGCCAATGCTCAGATCGCCAATGCCGATTTCACGCAAACTCTGGTCCATATCTGCAAACATCTGGTCGAACAGGGTTTGCGAGAGTTTTTGCGCCGCCTCGCCTCGTCCTTTCAAATGACGCATGACAAGAAAGGCGTGAAGCGAGATCATCTCGAACCGACCGTCGACCGTATCGGGAACGGCGGCAACCATGTAAAAGGCGGGCAGACGGGATTGACGGACAATTTCCACATACAGTGCCGTCGCGGCAGCTTCCTGCGGATTGCGGCGGAATAAATTTGCAAAGACCACTCGGCGGCTCCTGCTCTTTGGTTACCGCGGCGATTTCTTTACAATATCGACGCCGCCTCACCAAGAAAATTTGACATTTGCCGACTGGCAAGCCATTTATTGTCCCTGAATTAAGCATTTCGCGACGCATAGTCAACTTAAAGCGGCGCCGGGGCATCGTGACCATGAAACAATTGAAGACAGGACTTTGCATTGCCGTTCTTGGCCTCGCGCTCAGCGCCTGCGAGCCCATTAAGACCGACCAGGGATATCACCTCGATCCGGAGCAGCTGGCGCTGATTGAGGCGGGCGTTACAAGCAAGGACGCCGTGCAGCAGATCATGGGCTCCCCTTCCAGTATTGCAACCTTCCAGACCGAGGGCGACGCCTGGTACTATATCAGCAGCAAGACCGAGCATTACGCTTTCTTTGAGAAGGAAGTGAAGGCCCGTAATGTCGTGATCGTCCTGTTCGATATTGATGATGTCGTCGCGGAAGTCGCCGATCTCAGCCTTGAGGACGGTCAGGAAATCGAAATTGTCGAGCGCGAAACCCCAACAGGCGGACGCGAGCTTGGCCTGCTGGAACAACTATTCGGCAACCTCGGACGGTTCAACACCGCGGGCGAAGGCCAGTAGTATATCTCAAACTAACGGCGGTGCCGGTAACCCCGCTTATGCGGGTGGATGTGCGCCCGGCCCGATGTAATTAAACGCCTGTAGAAGCTGAAGGGCCATGATGCCCCAGAAGGCACCGCTTATCAGGCCCGAAGTAATGCCGTAGAAAACGGAAAATCCGATCGCCGCACTCAGTTGCGGATTAGTGGCTATCACAACCGACAGCACGTATTTCGTAATAAAGGCGATCATGATGAGGATCAGGGTCAACGGGGTTCCCGGGCGCAGTATCCGCTTTGCCTCGTGGTCGTAGGTTGCCGCGGGATAACGACTTGCGAGCAGCCAGCCCACTCCAAAACCTAGAGCGAGCCCCACGACAAACACACCCAGTGCAATCGGCCAGCCCGGCAATTTCAAAAAGATCGCATAAAGACCCCATACGAAGAAGAGTACTGGAAGCAGTAGCATGCGCGCCGGTCGCGCTTTACGCGGGCGCAGCGCAGTAATTCCACTCAGAACAAGAAAGGCAAAAAGTGGCCAAACCCAAACCGGAGTGTAGATAATAATGTCCATGATCGACATTCTTCACGTATCCCCGAAACCGCCCCGCCCTGTTTACATAAACTTTCACGGAACGGATTAATGACGGGGTAAAGATAAGTAAGCCATTTCACGACGTCTGTGCGCGCCATCACCAGATTGATAAAGCCCTGCCCGGAAAAGAAAAAAACCCCCGATCGATGACCGGGGGTTTTCTGTTTTAGGCTATAACAGCGAACAGCTTAGTGGGCCAGCGCCGCCAACAGCAGGAGTGCGATGATGTTGGTGATCTTGATCATCGGGTTCACAGCGGGACCCGCCGTATCCTTGTACGGATCGCCGACCGTATCGCCGGTCACCGCCGCTGCATGGGCATCCGTACCCTTGCCGCCGTGGTTGCCGTCCTCGATATACTTCTTGGCGTTATCCCACGCACCGCCGCCTGCGGTCATAGAGACCGCCACGAACAGGCCGGTGATGATTACGCCAAGTAGCATGGCGCCGACGGTCGCAAAGGCCGCCGACTTGTCCGCCACCAGATACATCAGGAAGAAGACGACAATCGGGGCGAGCAGCGGCAGCAAGGACGGAATAATCATTTCCTTGATCGCCGCCTTGGTCAGCATGTCAACCGCCCGGCCATAGTCAGGCTTGCCCGTGCCTTCCATGATCCCGGGGATCTCCTTGAACTGACGGCGTACTTCACGCACCACGGCACCCGCTGCCCGTCCAACCGCCATCATCCCCATGGCCCCGAAGAGATAGGGTAGCAGTCCGCCGAGGATCAGGCCGACAACGATATAGGGGTTCTGCAGGCTGAAATCGAGGGTGACGCCCTGGAAGAAGCTGAACTCCGTCGGGGTTGCCTCGCTGATGAAATGCTTGAGGTCCTCCGTATAGGCCGCAAACAGCACCAGCGCACCGAGACCGGCAGAACCGATCGCATAGCCCTTTGTGACCGCTTTCGTGGTGTTACCAACCGCATCGAGGGCGTCGGTTGTCTTGCGGACATCCTCGTCCATTTCCGCCATTTCCGCGATACCGCCCGCGTTATCCGTGACCGGACCGTAGGCGTCGAGTGCGACAATCATGCCGGCAAGGGCCAGCATGGTGGTTACGGCGATGGCAATCCCGAACAGAGCCGCAAAGTTATAAGACACAATGATACCGGCACAGATGATGATTGCCGGAACCGCCGTTGCCTCCATCGAGACAGCGAGGCCCTGAATGACGTTAGTGCCATGACCGGTTTCCGACGCCGCCGCGATACTGCGGACAGGACGGTATTCGGTCGAGGTGTAATATTCCGTGATCCAGATCAGCAGACCCGTGACAACCAGCCCGACAAGACCGCAGAAGAACAGGCTCATACCGGTGAATTGCTTATCGCCGATATTGTAAACCGTATCCATGCCGATGGTCAGCATGGTGACCGGCCAGAGCGCGATGGCGGAGAGAACCGTCGTCACGATGAAGCCCTTGTAGAGCGCACCCATGATGCTGTTGTTCGCACCAAGCTTGACGAAAAAAGTGCCGATGATGGAGGTGAGGATGCAGACCGCGCCGATCATCAGCGGGTAGGACATCAGCGCCGCGTCATTGGCGAAATAGATGGAGCCGAGCACCATGGTCGCGACAACCGTCACCGCATAGGTCTCGAACAAATCGGCCGCCATACCGGCGCAGTCACCGACATTGTCGCCGACGTTATCGGCAATCACCGCCGGGTTGCGAGGATCATCCTCCGGAATTCCGGCTTCGACCTTACCCACCAGATCAGCACCGACATCGGCGCCCTTGGTGAAGATACCACCGCCGAGACGGGCGAAGATGGAGATGAGCGAGGCGCCGAGGCTGAGGGCAACAAGGCTGTTGACCATATCGCGACCGTCAACGCCCGCGGCTGTCAGATAGCCGTAATAGCCGGCCACCGCCAGCAGCGCGAGGCCGACCACCAGCAAACCGGTGATCGCGCCCGCCTTGAAGGATACGTCCAGACCGTCGCTCAGGCTCTTGGAGGCCGCGGCGGCCGTACGGACGTTAGCCCGGACAGAAACATGCATGCCGATAAAGCCCGCGGCGCCAGAGAGAACCGCGCCGATCAGGAAGCCGATCGCCACTTTCAGGCCGAGCAGGAAGAACAGGATGATAAATATAACGATTCCGACCAGTCCAATGGTCAGATACTGCCGGTTCAGATAGGCCGATGCCCCCTCCTGAATGGCGGCAGCGATCTGCTGCATCTTTTCGGTACCGGCATCACGTGACAGAACCGACCGACCTGCATACGCACCGTAGCCCAAGGCTATCAGCCCGCAGATAATCGGTATCCATAATTCTACTGACATTCTTTATTTCCCCATCAATGTTACGAAAAAAGCCATTACGAAAATGGCCGTACTTTTGTTGTTATTGTTGTCGCCAAGTACCCCCATGGATATTCAACTCGGCTAAATTAGACTAAAGTCGGGGGTAGAATGCCAGATTACCTTTGGTTTCGCAAGCTATTGGAATTGCCTAATTTAGGGGATGCTTTTTCAGCATTTTTTTCCATTAGCCGGTGGCATATTTTTTCGGAACATGCTATCGGAACGCCAGCAATTTCAGGAGACTGCGAGTATGGATATATCTAAAATTCCGGCGGGCCGGGATGTGCCCCGGGATGTTAATGTCGTCATCGAAATTCCGCTGGGCGGCGTGCCGGTAAAATATGAGGTCGAGAAGGAGAGCGGGGCCATGTTCGTCGACCGTTTCCTGCATACGGCCATGTTCTATCCGTGCAACTACGGTTTTATTCCGCATACCCTCGCAGACGACGGCGATCCGGTCGATGTGCTGGTCGCCGGACCGATCCCGGTGATGCCGGGCGCCGTCATCCGGGCGCGCCCCGTCGGTGTCCTGATCATGGAGGACGAAGCCGGACAGGACGAGAAAATCCTGAGCGTGCCGGTGGACGACCTCCACCCCTACTATTCCAACATCAGCAATTACAGCGACCTGCGCGGGATCCTGCTGGACCAGATCTCTCATTTCTTCGAGCATTACAAGGATCTCGAGGAAGACAAATGGGTGCGGATCGTGCGCTGGGGCGATGCGGAGGAAGCCTCCGACATGATCGTCAAGGCACTGGTCTCCGAGTAACTAGCTAGAAAACGCAGCGATACGGTGGCGGGTTATCCCGCCGCCACCCGCCGACTGCCCGTGCGCAGGCTCCAGAGCACGAGCAGGATAACAAACGCCAACAGCGGCAGGGCGCCGTAGTTGACGACGTCCCAGCCGAAACGCTCCTGCAGCTGGCCGCTCATGAGAGAGGCCGTCGCCACCGTCCCGAAGACGAGGAAATCATTCAGCCCCTGTACCTTCGCCGTTTCCGACGGCTTGTAGGTTGTCGTCACCAGTGTCGTACCGCCGATGAACATAAAGTTCCAAGATAAGCCGAGCAGGACCAGAGCAATATAGAAATTCGCCAGCTCCAGCCCGAGCAGGGAGACCGTCACGCTAGCCACACCGAGCAGCGCGCCGAGCAGGATAATCTTATATTCACCGAAGCGGGAAATCAGGTTGCCAGTGAAAAAGCTCGGGCCGAACATGGCGACCACGTGCCAGCTGATAACATTGAAGGAATCGCTTGGCTGGTGGCCGCAGCCGACCATGGCAAGCGGCGTCGCCGTCATCACCAGGCTCATCACGCCGTAACCGATCATGGCACTCAGCACCGCGACAATGAAAGTCGGCTGGCGGACAATTTCCGACAATGGGCGCTGCGCCTGCTCATGATCCGGTATCTGCATTTTCGGGATTTTCACGAAACTGATGAAGATTAGCGCGAGAAAGCCGAGCAGAACGATCGACAGATAAGACCCCATATAAAGGAACGGCGCGAACAGATCCTTACTGTGGCTGGCGATCTGCGGGCCGATAAATCCGGCGATCACACCGCCCGCCAGCACGTATGAAACGGCCTTGCTCCGATTCTTGTCGCCAGCGATATCAACGGCGGCAAAACGGTAATAATTGCCAAACGCCGTATACATCCCGACGAGGATGGCGCCGAAAACGAACCCCCAGAAATGGCCGACCCAGACAGAGTAGCTGCAAATCGCGGCGCCGGTCATGCCGATCACCGCGCCGAACATGAAACCCATCTTGCGGCCGACCCGGCGCATGAAGAAGGAGGCCGGGATAGTGGCAATCGCCGTGCCCGTCACCACCGCCGTCACCGGCAGGGTCGCCAGCGACTTGTCATCCCCGAGCAGGAGAAGGCTGGCCAGCGCGGCGGACGAGATCATGATCGAGGTGGTGCTGTTCATCAGGGCCTGACAGCCCGACATCAATAAAATACTGATCTTTGTACGTCGGTCCATCATCCTGTCGCCCTTACCTGACTGTTGTTATTTTGCGGACGAAACGGATTATGCCGCACCTTGAAGTGGTTCGTAGCTCTTTAAAATGTCGTAGCTATAGACGCAATCAGCCTTAACCGGCACCGCATCCTGCTGCCGTTGCCAGAGACTGAATAGTCCCTTTTCCCAGCGATCCGGATCAAGCAGGACCATATGCGCGTAAAGGCCGGGTGTTTCCAGCATCTCCTGGTGATGCTCCTTCTCCTTACGCATAAACTCTCCGACTGGTCGCCCGGCCGGGACCTTGTCAACGGCACTGGAAAGGAATGTCGGCGTCTTCCCATGTGCAGGTCCATAATCGAAGGAAATGATCTGCCAGCTTCTCACTCTCGGCCGCCCGAACGTCTCGATAACACCGTTAAACAACTTGTCGAGAAGGAATTCCTGGGCGAACTGGGCGTTTTCCCAGATATAGAAGGGGGCGTAGACATGTTCTTCGGGATCATAAAGGTAGAATTTATGCCGTAATCCCGGACAGCCGTCGAACAAACTACTGCGTGCCGCCACATGTTTATGGATCTGCGCCGTATCAAAATCCTGTGGCAAGCGAACCGAGTATTGCATCGCCAGCATGCGTCTCTCCCAAAACTACATCAAATTTTCGTGGAATATGTCAAGAATATGTCACAAAGACAACCTACAGATATGCATAGCTATTATGCAATTTCTCATCAGCAGCTCAGAAATGCTGCCAGCCACGCGTATCAAGCGTAAGTTCTGTTCCGTCTTCGTGAAAAACGCGCACATCGTTTCCCGCTGTCATTTTTCCGATGATGGTGAGGGCAAGGCCGCTTTCCGTTGCCAACTGTTCAAGCGCTTCTTCCATGGCAGGCGGCAAGGTGAAGGCCAGCTCATAGTCATCGCCGCCGGTTAGGACAACGTCCCTCAGGCGGGCGTTTTGCGCGAGCGCCTGGCGGGCGGCATAGGAAAGCGGTATCCGTTCCCATTCGATTTCGGCGCCGAGCCTTGACTCATCGCAGATATGGCCGATATCCGCCAGCGGCCCATCGGAAATATCGATGCAGGCCGTCGCCTTCTCCGTCAGCAACTTCCCAAGGGCAAGGCGTGGCTGAGGCAGGTGATAGCGATCGATAAGTTTCTTCTGCAAATCCTCATCAAGACCGACAAGCGCGCCTTTCAGGGCCAACAGGCCGAGCGCCCCGTTGCCAATTGTGCCCGAAACCACAATCAGGTCGCCTTCCGCTGCGCCATTGCGCCGAAGCGCCTGCCCCGCCGTTACCTCGCCGACCGCCGTCAGGGAGAGCGAAAGCGGTCCCGGCGTACGCACCGTATCCCCGCCCAGAAGGCCAACACCGAATTCATCCTGATCCTTCTGAAGGCCGGCCGCGAATCCCTCGATCCAGTCTCGCGGTAATTTTTCGGGCCAGAAGGTCGCGAGAAGATAGCCAACCGGATTTGCCCCCATAGCCGCAAGGTCGGACAAATTCACCCGGAGCAGCTTGCGCGCAACATCCTCCGGCGCGTCGTCTTCAAGGAAATGCACGCCCGCCACCATAGCGTCCTTGGCGAGAACCAGATCCCTGCCCGGCGTCGGTGAAAGCACCGCCGCATCATCGGTAAGGCCCAGGGCAGCCGGGGTTTTAGCGGCCAGCGGCTTCAGGAGCCGGTCAATCAGCGCAAATTCGCCGTTCCCATTGTCTGTCTCCGCGTCCGTCATCTTACTCGAATTCGCCGGGGCGCAGCTCTTTCGCAATCTTGTCGAGCACGCCATTAACCAGCGCCGGTTCCTTGCCGGTGAAAAAGGTTCGGGCGATGCCGATATATTCCTTGATCAGGACCTTGGCCGGCATATCGATGCGGGCGAGGAATTCATAGGTCGCCGCCCGCAACAAGCACAGCAGCACGACTTCCAGCCGATCTGTTGTCCGATCTTTCTCCAGCCGCGCGGCAATCAGGGCGTCAATTTCCGCCTGACGCGCATTTGTATTGAGGACGATATCCTCAAACAACGGCTTGTCGCTGTCCTTAAACTGATCGCCATCGAGCTCCTTGCCGACGCGATGCAGCAGGAATTCCTCCACCACCTCACGCGGGGACTTGCTGTCATGCTCCAGCTGATAGAGGGCCTGCACGGCATTGAGCCGGGCCAATGTGCGGCGGCTATGCTTGTCGCCCCGCTTCTCGCTACGTACGTTCATCTGGGGAACATTCCGAATTTTTCCTTCAGCCCGAGCATGGCGAGCGCCGCTTCTGCCGCACCCCCGCCCTTATTCTTCTCTTCCTTGCGAGCCCGCGCCCAGGCCTGATCCTCATCCTCGCAGGTGATGATGCCATTACCAAGCGCGATGCAATAGTCCGTCGACAGATCCATCAGCGCCCGCGCGCTCTCTTCCGATACCGTATCGTAATGAGAGGTTTCCCCGCGGATCACGCAGCCAAGTGCAACATAGGCATCAAAGCGCCGCCGCCCGCCAGTGAATTCCATCGAGCGGAGGGCGAAGCGGATCGCCGCCGGAATTTCAAGGCAGCCCGGCACCTGCACAATCTCATAAGTAGCGCCCGCCACCTCCAGCACCTCTTTTGCGCCGTCGAGCAGCGCATCGGAGATATCTCGGTAAAAGTCCGCTTCGACGATCAGGACATGTTTGTCATTGCTCATGGCTTAGCCTCTCGTCGCGATAGCGCGGGTTTCTGTGATCGCAAGGCCATAACCGTCGAGCCCGACCACGGTGCGCTGGTTATTGGACAGGAGGATCATGTTCTTGATGCCAAGGTCGATAAGAATCTGCGCGCCAATGCCGTAGTCGCGAAGTTCCTGCTGCTCTTTCAACGGCTTGCCGAGCTTGCGGCGCACCCGATCGGAGAGCGCCATTGGCCGTGGCTCGCGGATCAGGACAACCACGCCCTTGCCTGCCGCATCAATCTGCGCCATCGCGTCATGCAGCATGTCGGGATTTTCATCCAGTTCGCCCAACACATCTCCGAGCAGATTAAGGGCATGCATGCGGACCAATGCCGGTTCCTCGCCGGAGACATCGCCTTTGACCAGCGCTACATGCTCGGCATATTCAGGCTTGTTGGAGAAGACGATCATCTTCCAGTCACCGCCGTATTTGCTGGAGATATCCGCCTCGATCTCGCGGGTGATCAGGCTGTCATGACGGCGGCGGTAGGCGATCAGGTCAGCAATGGTGCCGACTTTCAGATTATGAAACTGCGCGAATTTTACAAGATCAGGCAGCCGCGCCATGGTTCCGTCGTCATTCATGATCTCACAGATGACCCCGGCAGGCATCAGCCCTGCGAGGCGAGAGATATCGACCGCGGCCTCTGTATGGCCGGCGCGACGCAGCACGCCACCTTCGCGCGCAACCAGTGGAAAGACATGCCCCGGCGATACGATATCCTGTGCTTTCTTGGTCGGATCGATGGCAACGGCAATTGTATGGGAACGATCCGCCGCAGAAATCCCGGTGGTAACGCCCTCCCTCGCCTCAATCGAGACCGTGAAATTGGTGGTGAGACGGGACGCGTTATCCTGCGCCATCAGCGGCAGACCAAGATGATTAACCCGCTCCTCCGACATCGACAGGCAGATCAGCCCGCGGCCGTTCTTGGCCATGAAATTGATGGCTTCCGGCGTTGCCATTTGCGCGGGGATAACCAGATCCCCCTCATTCTCGCGGTCTTCCGCGTCGACCAGCACGAACATCTTGCCGTTACGGGCGTCTTCGATGATTTCCTCTGTAGGGGAGAGATATTCTTTATAGCTCATTTCTTGTTATTTACCTCAGTCATGCGGGCGACGTAGCGTGCCAGTACATCGATTTCAAAATTGATCCGTCGTCCGATCGTCAATTTATCAAAGGACGTATGATCCTGCGTATGTGGGATAATATTAACGCTGAAAGTATCGTCGCCGACCTCATTCACTGTCAGGGAAATACCATCCAGGCAGATCGAGCCCTTGGCGGCGACAAGGCCGGCGTATTTCGCGGGCAACGAGAAAATCAGCTTGGTGGAGTCGCCGACCGTCTCCTGATGCAGGACCGTTACCACCGCATCGACATGGCCGGTGACTACATGCCCGCCGAGCTCGTCGCCGATTTTCAGCGCCCGTTCCAGATTGACTCGCGTTCCCTCCCGCCATTCATCGAGATTGGTGCAGGAGAGAGTCTCGTCCGACACATCGACGGCAAACCACCCTTCCCCTTTCTCAACCACCGTCAAGCAGGGGCCTGAACAGGCGATGGACGCACCGATATCGATCGTATCGGTGTCATATGAGGTTTCAATTTCAAAACGGGTATCGCCGGTTTTTTCAATCCCGCGCACCCGTCCGACATCCGTGATAATGCCCGTAAACATATTGCTCAGTTCCGAAGAAAATAACTTTCCAATAAATCGTCGCCCAGCCGACGTTCCTCGATCAGGCGAATTTGCGGTGCGTCTTCAAGTTTCTCAAGGCCGATGGATTGCAGGGCCGGAATGCCGTCCCCGCCGATAATCGTGCCTGCGCGAAACCACATCAGACGATCCGCCAGCTCATCTTTTATCAGCGTTGCCAGAAGATGGGAACCACCCTCGACAAGTATTCGTGTTATTCCCTGCGCGGCGAAGGCCTTGAGACCGGCGGTCATGTCGGGCAGACCGCTCGCATTGGCCGGCACCTCGACGATCTTCACGCCGACATCGGCGAAGGCCTGCAAGCGATCTGCGTCATTGCCGGCGACGGTGAGAATCCAGAGCGGCACTTCCTTGGCGGACTGCACCAGCTTCGACGTGAGCGGCAACCGCAACCGCGAATCCGCGACAATGCGGATCGGGGAGTATTGTTCCAGCCCGCCAATCCGGCAGGTCAGCTCCGGGTTGTCAACAAGGGCAGTGGTGACGCCGATCATAATGGCATCGTTCTGCGCCCGCAGCATATGACCGAAGCGCCGCGCTGCCGCGCCCGTGATCCATTTGCTATCGCCGGTCGCCGTCGCAATCCTTCCGTCAAGGCTGGTTGCCATTTTAAGGGTGATCAGCGGCCGGTCATGCAGGCGTGTCAGGATAAAGCCCGCGTTCACCTCCGCCGCTTCATTGCCAAAAAGACCTTCTGTCACCTCGACGCCCGCCTCCTGCAAAATCCGGATGCCGCCACCATTGACCCGCTCATCGGGATCCCTGAGCGCGACAACCGCCCGGCGCACCCCGGCCTCGACCAGGCTGTCGGCGCAGGGCGGGGTTTCACCGTGATGGGCGCAGGGCTCCAGCGTGACATAGGCCGTCGATCCCGTTGCCGCCGCCCCGGCCATCGCAAGCGCCATTGCCTCTGCATGGGGACGCCCGCCATCCTGTGTCCAGCCGCGACCGACCACCTGCTCGTCCTTCACCAGCACACAGCCAACGGCAGGGTTTGGCGCTACCCGGCCGAGACCGCGCGCGGCCAGCCGAAGCGCGGCCCGCATAAAGAGTTCATCGCGGCTGTTAAACTGAGCAGTCATGGATACCGGCTTTTCAGATCAGGCGTTGTCAGCTTTCCGACGGGACGGTCGTGCTGAGCTCGCCAATAAATTCTTCGAAATCCTTGGCCTCGCGGAAGTCCTTATAGACGGAGGCAAAACGGACGTAAGAGACGCTGTCGAGTTCCGCAAGCCCGTCCATCACCAGTTCGCCGATCCGCTCCGACGGGATCTCCTGATCGCCGCTGCTTTCAAGCTGGCGGACGATGCCGTTGATCATGCGGTCGATACGGTCCTGATCGACCGGGCGCTTGCGGGTCGCGATGCTGATGGAGCGTTCCAGCTTGTCACGCTCGAACACACTGCGCTGACCGTCCTTTTTTAGCACGATCAGTTCCCGCAGCTGGACCCGCTCGAAGGTAGTGAAGCGGGCGCCACAGGTGGCGCAGGCCCGCCGCCGCCGGATCGCGGTATTATCCTCGGTCGGTCGGCTATCCTTGACTTGCGTTTCTTCACTACTACAAAATGGACAGCGCATCCGAATGCCCCCTTATTTCCTGATCGATCCCAACATCCCCCTGCCGCGTCCTATAAATCCGGATAGAGAGGGAAAGCATCGCACAGGGCCTTGACCTCCTTGCGCACTTTTTCCTCCACGGCGGCGTTATCCTCCGGGTTTGCAGCCAGCCCGTCAAGGACTTCGGCAATCAGGTCACCGACTTTCGTGAATTCTGCGGTGCCGAAGCCGCGGGTTGTCGCCGCCGGAGTGCCGAGACGGACGCCAGAGGTCACCATCGGCTTTTCCGGATCGAACGGAATGCCGTTTTTGTTGCAGGTGATATTGGCGTTTTCAAGCGCATGTTCGGCGATATTGCCGGTGAGCTTCTTCGGCCGGAGATCAACCAGCATGACATGGGTGTCGGTGCCGCCGGAAACGATATCGAAGCCATGCCCAACCAGCGTTTTCGCGAGTATGGCGGCATTTTCCACCACCTGCGCGGCATAGGTCTTGAACGCCGGGGTCAGCGCCTCGCCAAAGGCGACGGCCTTGCCCGCAATCACATGCATCAGCGGACCGCCCTGAATACCCGGGAAAATCGCCGAGTTTACTTTCTTGGCGATGGCCTCGTCGTTGGTCAGGATCATGCCGCCGCGGGGTCCACGCAATGTCTTGTGGGTCGTCGTCGTCACGATATGCGCATGGGGGAACGGGCTTGGGTGAACACCAGCAGCAACGAGACCGGCGAAATGCGCCATGTCGACCATCAGGAAGGCACCGACTTCATCGGCAATCTCGCGGAAGGTGGCAAAATCGATGTGACGCGGATAGGCCGAGCCACCGGCGATGATCATTTTCGGCTGATGTTCCTTGGCGAGCGCGCGGACCTCATCGAAGTCAATCTGGTGTGTGTCTTTAGTGACGCCGTAATGCACGGCGTTGAACCATTTGCCGGACTGGTTCGGCGCGGCGCCATGGGTCAGATGTCCCCCGGCGGCGAGCGACAGGCCGAGGATGGTATCGCCCGGCTTGATCAGCGCCATGAAGGCGCCCTGGTTTGCCTGGGAGCCGGAGTTCGGCTGGACATTTGCAAAACCGCAGCCAAACAGCTCCTTTGCGCGTTCAATGGCCAATTCCTCGACAATATCCACATATTCACAGCCACCATAATAACGGCGGCCGGGGTAGCCTTCGGCATATTTATTGGTGAGGACGGAGCCCTGCGCCGCCATGACGGCGGGGCTGACGATATTTTCCGAGGCGATCAGCTCGATCTGGTCCCTCTGACGTCCGAGTTCCAGCCCGATGGCACGAAAGATATCGGGATCATTCCGTTCAAGGTCGGCCTTGAAGAAGCTGGCCAGCTCGGCACTCTGTATCGTCATCTGTAAGAACTCCATTTCCTGTCCGGGAACTCGACACTGAAATCCCGGCTTCACCTGATAATCCGATGCGGCCGGCGGGTCAAACCTCCCCGTTCCGGCCTGTTTTCCGTCGCCGCGCGATCACATGGTGTCGACAAAACCAGTATTTGATTTTGCATTTCGCCCATGCGTAGAATCCGCGCCGGTTGGATAGCACAGGATGGCCGGGCTGCCTAGAAAAACCCTGTGCCGAAGAGCCTTTTTCCGGAAGATTTTATTTCCGCCGCTGCTACGGCGGCAACGCCTATTCGTGAAACCCGGCAATGGAGCCGCGTCTGTCCCTCTTGACCTGAGTCAATTTTGTTGAGAGCAGATGGAAGTGACGTAGATGATACATACAAGAAGTTGCAAAAAAATACCGCTATTCAACATTTTTTGACCAGATTTAGTTTAATTCCTAGAAATTCCCAGAATACAAGGTGTCACATCAAATAATGATTCGCCATTTAATTGTTCTTCGAACAACTCAAAGTCGGTTATTGCCTAGTATTATCTACTCCCGCAAATTGACGAGGATGATTTTTTACATATTTTTCAAATCATTCGCGTTAGCAAGTATTGACATTTAGGGCGTTTCATAACATGTAAGAGCATCCTAAAATCCTCAAAACATGAGTAAAAATAAGAAATGGCACAATCTTTGACGAACGAAGGAGACACCCACACCCAGTCTGAACGGGAAGAGCTGTTGAGAATGACAGCGGATATTACGTCCGCCTATGTCAGTAATAACCAGCTTGAAAATTCAGAATTGGTTGAAGTCATCAAGACAGTTTACGCGTCGCTTTCATCGCTGGATTCCAAAACGACGCCGGAGGAATCAGACCTGAAGCCAGCTGTTCCGATCAAGCGGTCTGTGCAGAATGACTATCTTGTCTGTCTGGAAGACGGCAAGCAGCTGAAAATGCTGAAGCGCTATCTGCGGTCGAATTACGACATGACGCCGGACGACTACCGCGCCAAGTGGAACCTCCCGCCGGATTACCCGATGGTCGCGCCCTCTTACGCGAAGCGGCGGTCACAATTCGCCAAGGAATTCGGTCTCGGACGTAAAAAGAAGTCGGCCTAAAAAGAAGTCGGCCTAAACCAAAAAACCGCCCGAAGCATAAAAAAATTTATGATGCTGGCAATTGGGTCGACAGCGAAGCTATGGATAAGACCTATGAAAGCATATACTGTCGCGTTATCTGTATTTTGGGACGCCACAGAAAATGGAGTAATCTATGCCTTCAATCGATATCCAGGTACTCGAAGATGTTTTTTCGGCCGAGGATAAAGCCAAAATAATACGAAAAGTTACAGATGCATTTGGCGAAGTCGCCGGTGAAACGATCAAGGCCGGAACCTCCGTCCGTATACATGAAGTGCGCAGCGGCTCTTGGGGTTATGCCGGAAATATCTTGACGACCGAAAACGCCCGAGACATGCGCGCCCGCGGGTAACATAGAATCTAGACAATAATGCCGGGCTTTTTCTGCGGTGGCTGCGTCGGTGCGTCGTCCGGTTTCGTTTCACCCGCCTTCTTCTTCATCACATAATGCAGCTTCGCAAGGGCCGCGCGCTGCAGTTCTTCCTGACCGGCGGAGCGCGGGCCGACGAGGGAGACTTCCGTCATCGTCACCGGGTCGATCACCGATACCTTGACGGACGTGCCATGCTGCTGGAACTCGACAATATATTCGCCCTTGCTCTCTTCCGACGCCATTTCCCGCCTGCCCGATCCTGATAAAACTGGGCCATAGCCTACCACATATCGCGGAAATCAGCATGAAGCATATTGATGTTGCAGCGCAAAGCCGCTAAACAAACGATTAAATGTCACCTCCCTGACCAAAAAACAAATATTAAATGCTGGAGATTACCCATGAGCAGCGCCTCATCCAAACCCGTCTTTGATCCCGTCGATCCGTTTTTGCTGGACGACCAGCTCACCGAGGAGGAGCGGCTGGTCCGCGACACCGCCCGCGACTATTGCCAGGAAAAGCTGATGAGCCGGGTGCTGGAAGCCAACCGCCATGAAACATTTGACCGGGCGATCTTCCCGGAAATGGGCGCGCTGGGCCTGCTCGGCTCGACCATCGACGGATATGGCTGCGCCGGTCTCGGCTATGTCTCCTACGGACTTGTCGCGCGCGAAGTGGAACGGGTCGACAGCGGCTACCGCTCGATGATGAGCGTGCAGTCGAGCCTCGTCATGCATCCCATCCACGCCTACGGCACGGAAGCACAGCGCGAGAAATACCTGCCGAAACTGGCGAGCGGCGAATGGATCGGCTGCTTCGGCCTGACCGAGCCCGATCACGGCTCCGATCCCGGCTCCATGGTGACCCGGGCGAAAACCGTCGACGGCGGCTATCGTGTCAGCGGCGCCAAGATGTGGATCACCAACTCCCCCGTCGCCGATGTCTTCGTCGTCTGGGCGAAAACAGACGATGGCGTCATCCGTGGCTTCGTGCTCGAAAAAGGCATGGAGGGCCTTTCCGCCCCGAAGATCGAGGGGAAATTCTCCCTTCGCGCCTCCATCACCGGGGAGATTGTCATGGACAATGTCTTCGTGCCGGAAGAAAACCTGCTGCCCAATGTCAAGGGCCTCGCCGGACCGTTCGGCTGCCTCAATAACGCCCGCTACGGCATTGCCTGGGGCGCCCTCGGTGCCGCGGAGTTCTGCTGGCAGGCGGCGCTTCAATACACCATGGACCGCAAGCAGTTCGGCCGACCGCTGGCCGCCAACCAGCTCATCCAGAAGAAGCTCGCAGACATGCAGACGGAAATCTCCATCGGCCTGCAAAGCTGCCTCCGCGTCGGGCACCTGAAGGACGAAGGCCGCGCCGCGCCGGAAATGATCTCGCTGATCAAGCGCAACTCTTGCGGCAAGGCCCTCGATATCGCGCGTGTTGCCCGCGACATGCATGGCGGCAACGGCATCTCGGACGAGTATCACGTCATCCGCCATGTTATGAACCTGGAGGCCGTCAACACCTATGAAGGCACCCATGATGTGCATGCGCTGATCCTGGGCCGCGCGCAGACCGGCATTCAGTCCTTTACCGGCGCGTGAAATAACGCCACAATCACCTCCTGACAAACCAGAACAGCAAAAAGCTGCGGGAGGAAAAGGATGAAAATTGCGGGCAAGAATATCGTCATCACCGGCGGGGCAAGCGGCATTGGCAAGGCATTGGCGGAACGCTTCCATGCGGAGGGGGCGAAGGGCATTACCGTCGCCGATCTACAGGAAGGGCCGCTCAATGAGGTGGCGAAATCGGTGAACGGCCTTTCGGTGCATTGCAATGTCGCACGCGAAGCCGATATCCAGAACGTCGTGGCGAAATCTGAGGAGGCCTTCGGCCCCATCGATATCTTCGTCTCAAATGCCGGGATTGCCCGCTACGGATGGGAAGAAACCGACGATGACCTGTGGCAGCTGAACTGGGATATCCATGTGATGGCCCATGTCTACGCGGCGCGCGCGGTGGTGAAAAAGATGATCGCCAACGGCGGTGGCTATCTCGTCAACACCGCTTCGGCGGCGGGTCTCTTAAGTCAGGTCGACAGCGCCACCTACGCCACCACCAAACATGCGGCCGTCGCCTTCGCCGAGACCATGTCGATCCGCTATGGCGACAAGGGCGTGCGCGTCTCCGTCCTTTGTCCGCAGTCCGTGCGCACGGCAATGACGGCCAGCCGTCTTGACGGCGTCGCCTCGGTCGATGGGGTACTGGAGCCGGAACAGCTCGCCGATTGCGTGGTCGACACCATGGACAAGGAAGAATTCCTCATCCTCCCCCACCCTCAGGTGCGCGAATATATGATGCGAAAAGCGGGCGACTATGACCGCTGGCTCAAGGGTATGCGCAAGCTCCGCGACGCTTACGTGAAATAGCCGCCCGCCCTATTCGGCGGCGAGGGATTTGCGGAAAAAGCTGAGGGCCATGGCGGTCGTGCCATATTGGGTGAGATTGTTATGGCCCGCGCCCTTGATCTCGATATAGGCAGAACCGGGCCCGGCCAGCGTCGCGAGGCGGCGTCCCTGCTCGACCGGGATCACCAGGTCATTATCGCCATGGATGATCAGGATCGGCGCGTCCACCTCGGCGATCACCCGGTCATTATGGAACGGATATTTCATCAGGAAATCGAACGGCACCCAGCCGACGCGATAGCGCGCGATATCGAGGAGCGAGGTCGGCGGTGCCTCCAGCACCACCGCGAAGGTCTCCCGCGCCGCCGCGACCGGGAGCGCCGCCCCGGTGCCAAGCGAAAAGGCGAGAATGCCGATCGGTGCGTTCCCTTGCGCGCGGAGGTAATCATAGGCGGTGAGCCCGTCGGTGATCAGCCCCGCCTCCGAGGGCGTGCCCGTGCTGCCGCCATAGCCGCGATATTCCACGAGCAGGACCCCGAACCCGGCCGCCACGAGCGAGCCGCCGCGTGGGATCGCCGCCGCCGCCGTCTCCGCATTGCCATGAAAGACGAGGATGCTGGCCGCGCCTTCCTCGGCGGGCGGATGATAGAACGCCCGGAGCGTCTCCCCGTCCGGCGTCTCAAGGGAAAGCGGCGCAAACCCGCGCACCGTCTCGCCCGGATTCTCCCCCTCTGGCACGGGAAACACGAACGAGCCTTGCGCAACATAAATCCCCGTAAAGGGGATCACGCCAAAGATAATGAAGATGGCAACAAGCCGGAGAATTGTTTTACGCGGGAGAGACATGGGGATGTTTTATACTCGATTTAAATTAAAAATGTCTCCGAAAATACAAATTCAGCAGACTACCATACCTTAGCTTTAAACTCCCCTGTTTCAGCATCTCTTACAAATCTTGAACTGGACGGATAGTCATTTCCCACTAAGGTAAAAATAGATATAACATCCTGAATCGATAAAAAATACACTCTGCTGTTCTTTGTACGATCTGAAGCTATGTAAAATCCGTCTAGTCCATCATGTTCATTATCTAATGGTACAAATACATAGCTATGCACGATTTGATCACAAATAAATCGTAACGTTCGATTTTCGCTATTTCTATTATCTAAATCATATAAGTCGTCAATACGATGATTGTTTAAATAATCTACTTTTTTGATGTTTGGAAACCAATGTATTAGTATCTCGTGGCTCTTCGTTGCATCACTAATTTTAAATGTATCCATCAACTTCCGGATAGAGAAAAAGCCTATGAATATGTCTTTTTCAAGCCGCACCATCTCCGCGTCTTCGAATGAACATAATTCAGAAAGCTTTTGCAATCTTTTCGCACTCTCCAAGAGAGGTTGTTTCCAATAATAAGATTCCCAAATCAAGTGTGAATTTCCTTATATATTGCTAACCAGACCTACAACATACTAAATCGAACGCCATACCTTATTCAGACACCATTTCATTCGGCAGCAACGGTTGATTTTTAGAGATTTTGTCCGCTATTTCTTTTGCAGTTTTTTGCAGACGGATAATCTTCGAAGAAGTAAAGGGATGCGTGTCGAGAAACCCCGCTTCGGATTTTTCCGCCTTTCCATTGCTCGGGTTTAAAGAGTGCATTTTTTTGTAGAATTTAATTGCTGCCCCCACGTCATATCCTGCCGCCGCTAACAGATATGCCGCTATATAATCGGCTTCGTACTCTTGTGAAACAATATACTTGTGAGGGCCATTCTCGTCGAAGCCGGGCCCTGGCCGACGGTTAATATAGGTGCTTTTCCCGTCAGCTGTTCTCTGATAGCCGGAAACAACAAAACTAAACGAAGTATCATCCCGCACTTCGTAATAGTGGTCGGCCAGATGGTGCGCCATATTGTGAGCAATTAAAAAAGCCACTTCATCTTCATTTTTTAGATAGGATAGAATTTCACGATGAACACTAATGTTGGTGTTCCCATAGGGAAATGCATTGAGAGCAGGCCGATCACGTAGAAACAAATTGAAGTATCTGCAATCCGGATATATCCCCTGATAAACAAGGGCGCATATCGGATTACCGCTTTGCTTCAGGTTATCAAATGCCCGATATGCCATCTTTTCCTGATCATCAGGTGACGACCCGTTTTTTGAAACAGCACCAATGTCGGCGAGAAGTTTTTCAGAATCTCTGATTTCCGATTCACTGACTGACGGACCCGGGAAATTCTTTGAAGTAGGTGGGGACGGTGTTGCGCAGGAAGCCAATAAAAATGAACATCCGAATAGTAAAATTAGCAGTCTCATATCCTACCATACCTATTTTTTGACATGCTAATTTCACTACCATAACGAACGGACCGTCACAACAAGTTATAGATAATCTTAAACTATAACCCCTTCACCGCCCCTTAAACTCGGGGTCGCGTTTTTCGAGGAAGGCGTTGATCCCCTCGGCGTGGTCTTCGGAGGTGATGGCGACGGTGTATTGGTCGATGTCCATATAGCTGACGGCGTGGTTGAGGGCATTGGCGGCGACGCTGGCGCCCTGCTTGATCATGCGGACGGGGAGCGGCGGCATGGCGGCGATTTTCTCGGCGAATTCCAGCGCGAGTTCATAGGCGCCGCCGTCTTCCGCCACTTCCTCGATCAGGCCCCATTTCTCGGCGGTTTCGGCGCTGATCTGATCGGCGACGATGCAGAGCTGCTTGGTGCGCGCCGGGCCCATCAGGTTGACCATGCGCGGCACCGACTGCCAGCTCATATTCATGCCGTTGCGGATTTCCGGCACCCAGAAGATCGCGCCCTTTGACGCGACACGCATGTCGCAGGCAACGGAAAGGGCGACGCCGCCGCCGATGCAGTAGCCATCCACCGCGACAATGGTCATGGGTTGCAAATCCTCCCACGCCTTGCTCATCTTCGGGCCGACGGAGAGCATCTCCCGCCGCTCCATCACCGGGGCGCTGATGCGCGCCGTCGCGGCCGGGTCCTTGAGGTCGAAACCGACGGTGAAATTCCTGCCGTTGCCGGTGAGGATGATGGCGCTGGTCTCCGTATCCCCCTCGAACGACTTTGCGACCTCCGTCAGTTCCTTCATCGCGTCGATGGAGAGCGGGTTGACGTCAATCCCGCGATCGAAGCGCACCGTGGCGATGCGGCCCTTTTTCTCGACCGAAACATATTTGTAGCTCATGGTTTTTTCCCTTATTGTTCTTCTTATGCCAGACCCCCGGAAAGGAACGATCAATGGCCGCTTATGTCATCGCCCGGATAACCGTGAAGGACCCGGAACAGTATGAAGTCTATAAATCTCTCGCCCCGATCGCCATTAAAAAATATGGCGGGCAGTATCTGACGCGCGGCGGGGCGATGGAAACGATCGAGGGACCGGAGGAGACCCAACGGATGGTGATCCTGCAATTCCCGGATATGGCGTCGGCGCGGGCCTTCTATGACAGCCCGGAATATAGCAAGGCGCGCGACGCCCGCAAGAACGCCGCGGACGGGCAGTTTGTCCTGCTCGAAGGACTTGATGCGCCGCTCTGGTAGTGGAAGCTAGGCAATTGGAACGATAAAATCCCGTTTCTCGTTTGTCGCCAGATCATACTGCGATCGATCCGTGAAATTGAAATGCCTGCCGTAGGTGTGAAGTGAGAGCGTCACCGCATCGGTTTCGTTAAGTACGGAATGAATGCCGCCATTTTTCATACATATGATGTCCCCCGGGCCAGCATGGAGTTCATGCTTGACTTCCAATCTGGCATATCCCGGCTGCAAGCCGTCATCGACGCGGTTATATCGTATGTTTCTCTCTATCCCGTCGATTCCGGCAACCACAGCCCAGGTTCCATGATCATGCGGCGGGGCGCTCCCGCCCGGTTCCCAGGCTACTGCCATGATAGCCAGAGAATGATCCGCTTCTTCATGCAACAAATGAACGCCGTATCCCATGTCCGGATTAATTTCATAATGTTTCTGCGTTACCCAACTCTTGTCCAGGGCCAAACGCCGGGACAGTGGTGTAAGCAGACGGAATATCTCATCCTGATCCACGGTTTTCGAAGAAACTTCCCGCAGGTCGTCTATATAACGGTCAAGGCCATAGGTTTCTGACAATATCCTGCTCCTTCAAAGCTGATCTCAAAGGATACGGATATATCAGAAAACTGTAAAGTAATATGGTGGCCGGCGTCAGCACAATTCTCCGTCCGGCAGCGGGGCGAAATAGGCCTCGATCTCGGCGTCGCTTACCTCTTCCAGCGTCGCCGGGTTCCATTTCGGCGACTGATCCTTGTCGATGACGACGGCGCGGGTTCCCTCGTAGAAATCGACACCCTGAATCACCCGGCCCACCATGCGGAACTCCATGCGCATGCAGTCATCGAAATCAAGCTTCGCCCCGCGCCGGAGCTGCTGAAACGCGAGCTTGACGCTGGTCGGTGATTTCTCGCGCAGGGTCTCGGCGGTTTTCTGCGCCCAGGGGTCCGGGTCACCCTCCAGGCTGGCGAGAATCGCTTCTGCCGAGGGGTTCGCAAAATGCGTATCAATCGCACCTACCACCTCAGCAATCGGCGCCGCGCCGGGATCGCTGGCGAAGCGGGCAAGGATCGAACTGACCTCCGAATGGGCATCATTGCCGAAACGATGGCCGCTCAACGCGCCCTTGAGTTCATCGATTTTCGCTGATTCAATATAAACCGGCGTAATCCCCGTATAAACCGCATCCGCCGCCTTAAGCCGCGCGCCGGTGAGGCCGAGATATAGCCCGAGCTCCCCCGCAAGCCGCGGCAGGAAATAGGAGCCGCCAACATCGGGAAACAGGCCGATCCCGCTCTCGGGCATGGCGAACAGGGTCCGCTCAGTGGCGATGCGGTGACTGCCATGGACCGACACACCGACCCCGCCGCCCATGACGATCCCGTCCATCAGGGCTATATAGGGCTTGGTGAAATGCTTGACCGCGAGATTGAGCAGATATTCATCGCGGTAGAAATGATAGGGATAGTCGCCGCCGTCCTTCCCCTCGTTATAGAGCTTGACGATGTCACCGCCAGCGCAGAAGGCGCGACCTCCCGCCCCCTCGACGAGCACGGCGCCCACGCCCGCATCCGTCTCCCACTCCTGCAATTTCGCCTTGAGGGCGAGGCACATTTCATGGGTCAGCGCGTTCAGCGCCTTCGGCCGGTTGAGGGTGACGAGGCCGATGGCACCCTTCACCTCAAACAGGATTTCTTCTTCTGTACTCATGACTTACTGCCTCCCCTGCCCGTCGGCCAGCTTGCGCGCGATAACCACGCGCATGATCTCGTTGGTGCCTTCCAGTATCTGGTGCACGCGGGTGTCTCGGACCAGCCGCTCCAGCGGAAAGTCGCGCAGATAACCGTACCCACCATGGAGCTGCAACGCCTCGTTACAGACATTGAAGCCGACATCGGTCGCGAACCTTTTTGCCATGGCGCAATAGAGCGTGGCTTCCGGGTCTTTCGCGTCTAGCTTCGCCGCCGCCTGCCGGATCATCAGCCGCGCCGCCTCCAGCTCCGTCGCCATGTCGGCGAGCTTGAACTGCAACGCCTGAAAGCTAGCGATGGGCTTACCGAACTGCTTGCGGTCGGCCGTATAGTCTTGCGCGAGTTCCAGCGCCGCCCGCGCCGCGCCAATGGAACAGGCGCCGATATTGAGGCGGCCGCCATCAAGGCCCATCATCGCGATCTTAAAACCATCGCCCTCATTGCCGACAAGATTTTCCACTGGCACCCGGCAATCATCGAAGAGAACCTGCGCTGTCGGCTGGGAGTTCCAGCCCATCTTACGTTCCTGCGCACCAAAACTTATGCCATCCGCATCTGTCGGCACGGCGATACAGCTTATGCCGCTCGCGCTGGCATCCCCTGTGCGGACCATGGTCACATAGACATCCGCCTTGCCGCCGCCGGAAATAAACGCCTTGCCGCCGTTCAGCACATAATGATCGCCGTCCCGCACTGCCTTCGTGCGGAGCGCCGCCGCGTCGGAGCCCGATCCCGGTTCCGTCAGGCAATAGCTCGCGAAATGTTCCATCGTCGTGAGTCGGGAGAGGAATTTCTCCCGCACGGTATCTGAGCCGAACCGGTCAATCATCCAGCTCGCCATGTTATGGATGGAGATAAAGGCCGCGGTTGAGGGGCAGCCCGACGCCAGCTCCTCGAAGATAATCGCCGCATCGAGCCGCGAGAGCGCCGATCCGCCATGCTCCTCGCCGACATATATTCCGGCGAAACCAAGCTCGGCCGCTTTGCGCATTTCCGCGACGGGGAAGATTTTCTCCTCGTCCCATTTCTCCGCATTGGGGGCGAAGACTTCGGCGGCGAAACTGCGGGCCATGCCCTGAAAGGCGGCCTGGTCTTCCGATAGGTTAAAGTCCATGGGTGGTTGCCTCTTTATTTCGTTCCCTGTTGATACGACCTTGTACAAAGGCTGTCAATGATTAGGCAAACGACCGTTAGGTTTAATCATTTGCGGCACGGCCTCCATAAGGATAATATGCGCGAAATTACGCCAATCAATGCCAAAAAGCAGGACATCGACCTCATGAAAACCCTTGCGCCCCATTTTCCCGCAACGCGTATGCGCCGGGTTCGCAAATCCGACTGGTCACGGCGGCTGGTTGCCGAGAATAAACTGACAACGGATGACCTGATCTGGCCGGTATTCGTGCATGAGGGGGAAGACCTCGCCGTTGACATCCCCTCCATGCCGGGGGTGAAGCGGCTCAGCACCGACCTGCTTGTCGTTGCGGCGAAGGAAGCATTTGATCTCGGCATTCCGGTGATTGCTTTGTTCCCGGCGGTCGAACAATCGCTCAAGACTGACGACGGGCGGGAGGCGCTCAACAAGAACAATATCATCTGCAAGGCGATCCGGGCGATACGGGATGCCGTGCCGGACATAGGCATCCTCTGCGATGTCGCACTCGACCCCTTCACCATCCATGGGCAGGACGGCCTTGTCGAAAACGGCTATGTGGTCAATGACGCGACGATCGACGTGCTGATCGGCCAGACCCTCAATCAGGTCGAGGCGGGGTGCGATATCATTGCCCCCTCCGATATGATGGACGGCCGCATCGGTGCCATCCGCACAGAACTGGAGCGCGAGGGCTATGTCAACACCGCCATCATGTCCTATGCGGCGAAATACGCCTCCGGCTTTTACGGCCCGTTCCGCGATGCGGTCGGCTCAACCGGCAATCTCGGCACCAGCGACAAGCGCACCTACCAGATGAACCCCGCCAACACGGACGAGGCGCTGCGCGAGGTGGCACTCGATATCAACGAGGGCGCAGACATGGTCATGGTCAAGCCGGGCATGCCCTATCTCGATATCTGCCGCCGGGTGAAGGATGAGTTCGGCGTGCCGACCTTCGCCTATCAGGTTTCGGGCGAATATGCGATGCTGGCCGCCGCCGCCAACAACGGCTGGCTCGACCGGGAGAAAGTCGTCATGGAGAGCCTGCTCGGTTTCAAGCGGGCGGGCTGCGACGGCATCCTCACCTATTTCGCCGTCGAGGCCGCGAAGAATTTGCAAGGGTAAGGCTAGCGCCCGCCGGAGACATCCAGAAGCGCACCGGTGACATAAGACGCCTCCTCCGACAGCAGCCAGAGCGCCGCATCGGCGATTTCCTCCACCTCGCCGCCGCGCTGCATCGGCACCATGGACTTCACCCGCTCAACCCGGTCCGGCTCGCCACCGCTCGCATGAATTTCCGTATAGATCACGCCGGGGCGCACCGCATTGACGCGAATCCCGACGTTTGCGACTTCCTTCGAGAGGCCGATGGTCATGGCGTCGATGGCGGCCTTGGAGGCGGCATAATCGACATATTCATTGGGACTGCCGAGCCTCGCCGCGACGGAGGAGATATTGACGATGCCGCCGCCCGGACCACCGCGCGCCGTGGACAGGCGCTTCACCGCCTCCCGCGCGCAGAGGAACGGCCCGGTAATATTGGTGGAGAACATACGGTTGAGCCGTGCAAGGCTCATATCCGCGACCGGCGCGGCCTTGTCGACGATTCCGGCGTTATTGACCAGCGCAGCCAAGGGCGCCAGCTTCGTATCGACGGTTTCGAACATCCG
Organism: uncultured Sneathiella sp.; assembly: GCF_963973085.1. Lineage (GTDB taxonomy): Bacteria > Pseudomonadota > Alphaproteobacteria > Sneathiellales > Sneathiellaceae > Sneathiella. The sequence goes on along the minus strand of NZ_CAXAXA010000002.1, from coordinate 432,760 downwards.
GAGAATATCCGCCTCGATTGCCATATCGGCCTGCACCGCGATGGCCGTGCCGCCCGCCGCCTCAATCTCGCGGACGACAGCCTCCGCCTTGTCCGCCGCGCCCTTGTAGTTGACGCAAACCTGATAGCCTTTTTCCGCCGCTTTGAGCGCGATGGACCGGCCGATGCCCCGGCTTGCCCCGGTCACAATGATTGAACGTTCCATTAGCTGTTCCTCCCGTCCAGCGCCTGATCGATATCCCGGATCAAGTCATCCACATGTTCAATTCCGATGGAAAGCCGCAACAGGTCCTCCGGGCAGGGCGTACCCGCGCCCTCGATACTCGCGCGATGTTCGACGAGGCTTTCGACCCCACCGAGCGAAGTTGCCCGCTTGATCAGTTGCAGCCGCGCCGCAACGGCCATTGCCGCCGTCTCTCCGCCCTCAATACAGAGGCTGAGCATGCCGCCGAAGCCGCCCGTCATCTGCCGCGCCGCGATTTCATATCCGGGGTGGGACTCAAGCCCCGGATAGAGCACGGCACGAATTCCCCGCCTGCCCTCGAAATGCCGGGCGATGGCGAGGGCGTTCTCGCTGGCGCGCGCGACCCGAAGATGCAGGGTCCGCATACCTCTGAGCAGCAGCCAGGCCTCGAACGGGCCCGGAATGGCGCCACCCGCGCTGCGGTTCACCTTGACCCGCGCCCAGAAATCATCTTCCTTCGTCGTGACCAGCGCCCCCGCCAGTACGTCCGAATGGCCGTTAAGATATTTCGTCGCCGAATGCATGACGATATCGGCGCCGAGCTTGAGCGGATTGGTCAGGAGCGGCGTCGCCACGGTGTTATCGACGGCAAGATGCGCGCCTGCCTCCTTCGCCACCGCCGCCCAGGCCGCAATGTCATCCACAACCCAGGTCGGGTTGGCCGGGGTTTCCAGCCAGAGAAGTTTCGTCCTGCCGGGCTTTACCGCCGCTTCGACCGCCGCGAGATCGCCATTCGGTACGAAGGTCACGTCCAATCCCCATTCCCGCCCCACGGTCAGCAGCCAGTTGCGAAAGCTCCAGTACATCACCTCGGGCGCAATCAGGTGATCGCCGGGACGGAGCGCCTGCACCACGGCGAGCGCCGCCGACATGCCGGAGGAAAAGAGAAGCGCCTTTTTGCCGCCCTCCAGATGACGAAGCAGTTCTTCGGGCTGGTCATAGCCCGGATTATGATCGCGGGTATAGACGCGCCCCGCCGCATAGCTGCCGTCCGTCTCGCGCTCGAAGGTGGTGCCGGGAAATATGCCGGGAATAAGCGACTTATGCGCCGGGTCAAGCCAGCCCATCGCTTGCGCCGTCAAAGTTTCGGGGTTCAGTGATTTCTTTTTGTTGGTCATGGCCGGAATTCCTCACAAATGCGCAAGGACGCGCGTCTTCAATACTGAAACTGTTTTCACCGGATCGGAGCTAACTCTTGAGCCTTATCACCGACGTTATCGATTGCCTGAATGCGGAGCGGGCCAAAGCCGACCTGCCCGCGCTCACCCCGAACAGCCTTCTCATGCAAACCGCCCAGCAACATGCGGAATTCATGGACCGAAAACAAGCCCTTTCGCATATGGGAAAGGACCGCTCGACCTTCGATCAGCGGATCCGCGCGACCGGTTATAACTTCTCCACCGCCGCGGAGAATGTCGCACTCGGTGCGGTGGATGCGGCCGGTGTGGTTGAGATGTGGATGAACAGCCCGCCGCACCGCGCCAATATCCTGAATGACAAGGTCTGCGATGTCGGCCTCGGCATTTCCCCGGTCGAGCCGGAGGATGCGACCGTCACGCGTTACTGGTCTCTCTCCCTTGCCGCGCCGCTAAGCTAATCGGCAAGCTTGCGCAGCCGCTTGATCAGGCTGGAGGTATCCCAGCGATTCCCGCCCATATTCTGGATGTCGGAATAATACTGGTCGACCAGCGCCGTGTTCGGCAGGCTGGCGCCGATCTGGTCGCTCGTCTTAAGACAGATGCCAAGATCCTTGCGCATCCAGTCGACGGCGAAACCATAGTCGAACTTGTCGGCGATCATCGTCTTGTAGCGGTTTTCCATCTGCCAGCTTTGCGCCGCGCCCTTAGAAATCACCTCGATCACCTTTTCCGCATCAAGTCCCGCCTTCTCGGCAAAGTGAATCCCCTCCGAGAGGCCCTGAACGACCCCGGCGATGCAAATCTGGTTGACCATCTTCGTCAGCTGCCCGGCGCCCACGCCGCCCATCAGCATGCAGGCCTGGGAATAGACCGCGATTGGGTCCTTCGCGCGGGTGAAATCCGCTTCCACGCCACCGCACATCACCGTCAGCTTGCCATTCTCCGCCCCGGCCTGGCCGCCGGAAACCGGCGCATCGACAAAACCGACGCCCTTTTCTTTCGCGATGGCGGCAAGCTCCTCCGCCACATCGGAGGAGGCGGTTGTGTGATCAACAAAAACCGAACCGGATTTCATGGTGGCGAGAATGCCGGTCTCCCCTAAGACAACGCTGCGCAAATCGTCATCATTGCCAACGCAGACCATGACGAAATCGGCATCCTCTGCGGCCTTTGCCGGGGTATCGGCATGGCTTCCGCCATAGTCGGCGACCCATTTTTCCGCCTTTGCGCCTGTCCGGTTGTAGACTGTGGTGTCATAGCCGGCCTTTTGCAAAAAGCCCGCCATCGGATATCCCATGACGCCAAGCCCAATGAACGCTGCCTTCTTTGCCATCTTCTATCGCCTCCCTCAGGAAAAAGTTCTGTCCGTTGTACCCTCTCGCAGCGGCACGCGAAAGACCCCGGCGGTTATTTTTCGGCTGACGGAATATATTGGCTAGAGATCGTGGTACTGGCCCTTGTGGAACAGCAGCGCCTTCTCCTCTTCCCCCACGGTAACGTTGGTCACACGGCAGATGAAAACCGCATGGTCCCCCGCCTCATGAACGGTGTAGGTCTCACATTCGAAGACAGCAAGGCTTTTCTCAAATGCCGGGCTGCCATTCTCGCAGATATAATGGTCAATGCCGTCGAACCGGTCGTCGCGAGCCATGGAAAAGCGATCGGAGAGATGCCGCTGCTCAGGGGTCAGGATATTGACCGCGAACTTTCCGCTGGAAAGAAATTCCTGACAATGGCCGCCAACATGGGCAAGGCTGAACAATACCAGCGGCGGATCGAGGGAGACGGAACTGAAGGAGTTCACTGTTACGCCAAGCGGTTCATCCGTCGCGCTGCGCGACGTGACAACAGTGATCCCCGTGGCAAAACAACCAAGGGCGTTCCTGAATTCTCTTGCGTTAAAACTCATGCGTAACCATTACCTGCCATCAAGAACCCGCTTTACCTGTAAACGGCGGCACTTTCCCATAAATGATTATCAAAATCATTAATTTTCTGAACCCTGCCGTATCGGCCTAAAATATATAAGAACCCGCAAGTCCCCGCCGCTCTTTAAAAACTTCCTAAAATTACACACGCTTTATTAACCATTTTCAGGTCAAAATCCCTGTCTAATTCCTTGGATAAAACCCGTAAGGATGTCTGTGTAAGAATGTTTTGGATTATTGGTATTGTTGTGACATTCGGCTCCGTGGCCGGTGGCTATGCGCCGCACGGCAGCTTTGCTGTGCTGTTCCAGCCTCTCGAATTCCTGATCATCCTCGGTGCCGCCGCGGGCGCCTTTTTGCAGGCCAATCCGAAATGGGTGATTTTCGGCTTTCTGAAGTCATTCGGAAAGCTGATGAAGGGTTCGCCCCATGACAAAAAATCCTATACCGAACTGCTGACCCTGCTTTATGCACTGTTTAAGCTGTCCAAGACCAAGGGCATGATCGCACTGGAACCGCATATCGAAAATCCGCATGAAAGTGAGCTGTTTCAGCATTTTCCGGCCTTTTCCAAGAACCATCATGCGGTGGATTTCATCTGTGACTATCTCCGGCTAATGACCATGGGGACTGAAAATCCGCATGAGTTGGAAGCCTTGATGGATCAGGATATCGAAACCCATCACAACGAGGGGCATGCGATTTCCGGTGCCGTCACCGCCCTGGGTGAGGCCTTGCCCGCCTTCGGTATCGTGGCCGCCGTTCTGGGTGTGATCGTTACCATGGGCTCGATCGCCGAGCCGCCCGAAATTCTCGGCGGGCTCATCGCGGCCGCGCTGGTCGGCACCTTTTTCGGCATTTTCGTCGCCTATGGCCTGTTCTCTCCCATGGGCAAGAACCTGGAACAGTTCGCAGACGCCGACACCAAATATTTTGAATGCATGAAGCAGGGACTGCTCGCCCATTTGCAGGGCTATGCTCCCGCTGTCTCTGTCGAGTTTGCGCGCAAGACCCTCTATAACCATGAACGTCCGTCCTTCATCGAGGTGGAAGAAGCCTGTAATGAAGCGCCAACCGTCTGACATGTTTCCCGATAGGTTAAGAGTGCCCTATGGCAGATGACATTGCCCCGATAATCGTCAAGAAGGTCAAGAAAGGCGGCCACGGCGCCCATGGTGGCGCCTGGAAGGTCGCCTATGCCGACTTTGTAACGGCAATGATGGCGTTCTTCCTGCTGCTGTGGCTGCTTAATGTGACGACAACCGAACAAAAAGAAGGGCTTTCTGATTATTTTGCCCCGACGACTGCCAGCATCAGCCAGTCGGGCGCCGGTGGAATGCTGGGCGGCCAAAGCATGCAGACCGAAGGCTCCCGTATCTCGGACCTTGGTGTTCCCTCCGTTGTCTCCAGCATCACACCACCTGAACAGGGTCAGAAAAACGAAGGCAAGGACGCCCGGGAAGCGCGTGAGCTGGAAGAGGCGGAACTGCTTGAAAAACTCCGGAAAATCGAGGAAATGAGCTTCGAGCAGGCAAAGGACCAGATCCGCCAGGCCATCAACAAGGACCCAGAGCTGTCAGGCCTGCAGGACAACATCATCATCGACATGACGCCCGAAGGACTGCGCATCCAGATTGTCGATCAGTTCAATGAGAGCATGTTCGAAAGCGGCAGTTCCACGATCACGCCAAAGATCAAGGGCCTTGTCGGCATGATCGCCAAATCCATCGAGGAACTTCCCAACAGCCTGTCCATCAGCGGCCATACAGACAGCGCCTCTTTCAACGGTGGCACCTATACTAACTGGGAGCTGTCCTCCGATCGCGCAAACGCCAGCCGCCGTGCCCTACTCGATGCCGGGCTTGATCCGGAACGCATAGAGAAGGTCGCCGGACGCGCCGATACAGACCCGATGATCCGGGACGACCCCTCCAACCCCGGCAACCGGCGGATCAGCATTATCCTTCTGCGGGAGACGCCGGTCCTGCCCGCGAATCTTAAATAACCTACATCTTCCAGATGAGCAGCTTCGTCCTGCGTCCGTCCTTGACGGTGACGACCCGGTGGGGTTTTTGATCCGGCACTGCGAAGCTGTTGCTGATAAACAGGCTGCCGGGTTTCATCTCGGCCCGCGCCTTGTCATAGAGCCGCGCCATCGGCACCGGGGAGAGGAAACAATACACAACGTCATATTGCCCCAGATCTTCCTTGAAAATATCGCGAAACCGGAAGTCGAGATTTTTAGCGCCGCTCAGTTTCCCGAGCAGCCATGACAACGCAAAGGGCAGCGGCGCAGTCTCAAGCCCGGTAAACCGGCTCTCCGGCGCGGCTTTCGCAAGATATCGCAGCGTGCCGCCAAGGCCGCTTCCAAGATCGACAAAATGAACGGCCTTGCCGCGCGGCAGCAGCTTCGAGATAGCCTCGGATGTCGCGCGGTTGGTCAGATAGAGCGGCACGCGGTTGCCCGCCACATTCCAGAACACCAGCACCAGCAGCAGCAATATGACCGGGAACACCCATGTCGGCAAATCCAGAGCCAGCGCGAACAGGAGCAGCGGCGGCGCGATCACCTGCCCCACCACCCACGGCAGGGAAAAACGGAACCCCCGGCTAACGATACCCGCAATAACGCCCTGCGCCAGCATCACCCAGAGCAGCGGAACGGCATGGCCGGTCGCTTCCTCGACAAGCGGGCGGAGCAGATAGAGACCGACGAACACCACCGCCTGAATGGCGAGGGCGCCGAAAACCGGCGATCTGTCTGTTCCGTCCATGTTCCACATAAACTGTTTTAGCCTGTCGCCGCCGCACGCTGCACCGGCATATTTTCCTGAATAGGCCAGTGGAGAAGGCCGGAGATAAGGCCCAGCGCCACACTCATCCACCAGACCACATCATAGGATCCATAGAGGTCAAACACAAAACCGCCGAGCCATGCGCCGAGAAAGGCGCCGATCTGGTGCCCGAAAAAGACGAAGCCGAACAGGGTCGTCATATATTTCGGCCCGAACAATACCGCGACCAGCCCAGAGGTGAGCGGCACGGTCGAAAGCCAGAGGAGCCCGAGGATGGCGGAGAAAATGATCACCGTCAGCGGGCTGATCGGCACCAGGATAAAGGCGACGAACAACGCGGCGCGGGCAAAATAGAGCCCGCTCAGGAGATATTTCTTCGAGTATTTACCGCCCAGATACCCCGCCGACAGCGAGCCGATGACATTGAACAGCCCGACGATGGAAAGTGCGATCGCGCCATATTTCGCGGCGACGTTCTGATCGACGATATAGGCGGGCAGATGCACGGCGAGGAAGGTCACATGAAAACCGCAGACGAAAAATCCCATGAACAGGAGCCAGTAGCTCCGGTTGCCCGCGGCTTCGCGGATCGCCGCCGAAAGACTGGCGGCGCCGATGCTGCCACTGTCCTCCGCCCGGCCCGTCACCCCGGCAGCGGCGGGAATCATCAGGAGCGAGCATAGCCCGATCAGGACCAGCGCCATCGACCAGCCATAACCCGAGAGAAATGCCTGCCCGAGCGGGACCATCAGGAACTGCCCGAGGCTGCCAGACGCGCCCACAATCCCGAGTGCCATGGAGCGTTTTTCCTCGGCTACCGCCCGGCCAACCGAGCCGATGACGACACCAAAACCGGTGCCCGACAGGCCCAGGCCGATCATCACACCCGCCGACATATGTAGCTCCGTCGGACTGCTGGTCTGCGACATCAGGAAAAGACCAGCCGCATAAACGAGGCTGGATACAAGCAGCGTCTTGCCGGAACCATATTTATCGGCAATGGCGGAGGCGAAGGGTTGCGACAGGCCCCAGACAATATTCTGGATGGCAAGGGCGAGGCCAAAAACCTCCCGCCCCCAGCCGAGATCGGAGGAAACCGGTTCAAGAAACAGCCCGAAGGCCGCGCGCGATCCCATGGCGACCAGGCTGATCAGGCCGCCCGCAAGGATCAGAATGAGAAAAGATCTCGACGCCATTGTTCAATCCTTCACAACAGTTGTTCTGTCTGGCGCGCCCAGGAGGAGTTTATGTCTTATTGTATTTAATCCAACAAGTACCATTTACTTCCTATGACTGATACCAGTTGTTTCTATACTGACAAAGGAACTGTCCAGCCATGAGTAAACCTGACGGCCCGTTGATCGAGCTTGGCTCCCTGGAGGGCCAGAACGAAGGACACCGCACCGAGGCGGAGGTTTTCAACCCCGATGATTTCGAATCGATCCGCCTGCGTCGCGTGTTCGCCTATGCCATCGATGTCATCTGCATCGCGGTGATCTCCGTGGTAGCGACATTTGCGGCCACAATCCTCGGCGTTATCACCTTTGGCGTGCTGACGCCCTTGTTGTTGCTGATCCTCGCGCTTATCCCGCTGGCCTATCATACAGTGCTGGTTGGCGGACCGGGCAGCGCCACTCTTGGCATGCGGTTCCTGAATATTCGTATGGAGCGGACGGCGGGCGGTCCGCCGGACTATCTGATCGCCTTCATCCATGCGGCAATCTTCTATCTCAGCGTGGCCGCTACTTCATCCCTGATCCTGCTGGTGTCCCTCTTTAACCCGCGCGGGCGCTGTTTGCATGACTTCGTGATCGATGTGGTGATCCGCCGGGTGCCGCTGCGCTCATAGGGCATCGCGCAACCCGTAATAGAGCCGCGCGAGCGTGAGCAGCGGCACTCGCAGCGCCGTTCCGCCCGGAAACGGTTTGTGCGGGATGCGCGCGAATACATCGAAGCGCCCGGCATCCCCGGCAATCGCCTCGCCGATGACCCGACCGACAATGGCGGAGAGCGGCACCCCCTGCCCGGAATAGCCCTGGGCGTAATAAATACTCCCGCAGCGGCCGACATCGGGCAGCATGTTTCGGGTTATCGCCACCTTCCCGCCCCAGGCATAGTCGATTTTAACATCTTCAAGCTGCGGAAAGGTCGCCAGCATATTCCGCCGAAGCGCCGCGCCCGTGACGTTGCCGTCACTGATCAGCTTGTCCCGCCCGCCATAGAGCAGGCGATAATCCGCTGACATCCGGAAGTAATCGAGGTTGAAATTGGTATCCGAGACACAGGCATCTGTCATCATCAGCGTCTTTGTCCGCGCCGCGCCGAGCGGTTCCGTCGCTATGATGCAGGTATCGACCGGGATGATCTTCGCCGCCAATGTCTTGCTGAGGTCACCAAGATAGGCGTTGCCCGCAAGAACAACATAATCCGCCGTCACCGACCCCGCCGCCGTTATGACACGCGCCGTCCTGCCATCTGTTACTTCCGTCACGCGGGAATTCTCATAAATCGTGACACCCGCCGCCGTCGCCGCCATACTCAGCCCCAGCGCATAGTTAAGCGGATGCAGATGCCCACCCTCCTCATCGAGAAGCGCTCCGCAGTACCGGTCCGTCGCGAGATGATTCCCCAAATCCTCCCGGTCGATCCATTTATATCGCTCATAGCCATAAGCCTTTTCGCAATGCGTCAGTTCCTCCAGCAGCCAATCCCGGTGGCGCGGCTTTACTGCCGCATAAAGTTCCCCATGCCGGAGATCGCAATCAATATTGTGACTGGCGATCCGATCCTTGAGCAGCCGTGTCGCCTCGATAGAAAACTTCCACAGCCGGGCCGTCTCATCCGGCCCCACGATCTCTTGCGTATCCACCATACCGGGTGTATAGCCAGTGGCGATCTGTCCGCCGTTGCGGCCAGAGGCGCCGAAGCCGATCCGTTCCGCCTCCAGCAGCGTGACGGCGAATCCCTTTTCGGCCAGCTCCAAGGCGGCAGAGAGCCCGGTATAGCCGCCGCCAATAACGCAGACATCGGCGCGCATCTCACCGGCGAGGTGCGGAAAATCGGCGCGCGTATTCGCCGAAGCATCATAATAGGAAACACTCATCGTGGTTTTTCTTCAAAGGTTTATGGCCATCCGCCGACAACAACGGGCTTGCAAGATTCACGACAATCTTCATGATGGAGCTGTCGGTGCATAATCTTCGCGACGCTTTTACTCCGACGCGGCAAAACAGCAAGGATTTATTTGCAGTCAATGGAAATAGTTGGATCAACATTTCATATCTGGGCGGTTTTTGCTTTCATTGCCGTCGCAATTGTCGCCTTCGCCAACGAGCGGGTCGAGCTGGAAATCTCCTCCATCGCGGTGATTGCGGGGCTGTTGCTGCTGTTCCATTTCTACCCGCTGGTCAACCAGGCCGGAGAAAACCTCCTGACACCGCGGGAGATTCTGGCCGGTATCGCCGACCCGGCGCTGATCACCGTGCTGTCCCTTCTGGTCGTCGGGCAAGGCATTGTGCGGACAGGCGCGCTGGAACAACCCATCCGCCGTCTTGTTGCACTCCGTCGCCATCACCCGGTTCTGGCCATCGCGGTGGTGCTCTCCACCGTGCTGCTGATCAGCGCCTTTATGAACAATACGCCAGTGGTGGTTATCTTTATTCCGCTGATGACCGCGCTGGCCGAACGGTTGCACCGCTCCACCTCGACGCTGATGATTCCCTTGAGCTATGCCTCCATCCTTGGCGGGATGACGACGCTGATCGGTTCCTCGACGAACCTTCTGGTTATGGCCGCCGCGGTTCAGGCCGGGCAACCACAGATCAGCTTTTTCGACTTCACCGTTCCGGGCGCCGTACTGGCCGCCGCCGGGCTTGTGTACGCCCTGATCGTCATCCCGCGCATCCTGCCCGATCGCGGCTCAATGAAGGGCGATATGGTGGATGTGTCGGGCAAGCAGTTCATAGTCCAGATGGAAGTTGCCCCCGATAGCCCGCTGGTCGGCGAGGAAGCCATTGCCGGACAGTTCCCAAGCCTGCGCAATATCACTATCCGCTTCATCCAGCGCGGGGAACATATCCTGCTGCCGCCTTTTGACGGCATTACCCTGAAGCCCGCCGACGCCGTGGTGTTTGCCGGAACACGTAAATCCATCACCGAGGCCTTCGCCGATAACCCGCAGATCCTGCAAGGCTTCCTGGAGCCGGACAGCGCCAGCACAGAGGTGAGCGAGGAACTCGCCTCAGTGCAGGAACAGACGCTGGCCGAGGCCGTTGTTGCCCCGGCATCGCGGATGATCGGGCGGGCGCTTTACCAGATCAGCTTTCATTATCGCACCCGCTGTGTCGTCGTCGGTATTCAGCGCCGCTCGCGCATGATCAGGACCAACCGGATGACGGATATCCGGCTGGAGGCAGGCGATGTGCTGCTTATCCTCGGACAGCGATCCGATATCATGCGGCTGCGCAACAACCCGGACGTGCTGCTGTTGGAATGGTCGGCGCGCGAATTGCCTGCGACTGCTCTCGCCTGGCGCGCGCGAATCATCTTCGGCGCCGTGGTCGTCTGCGCCGCCACCGGGGTGCTCCCCATCGTCGTGGCGGCCGTCTGCGGGGCCGTCGCGATGGTCGTCAGCGGCTGCCTCAATGTCTATCAGGCGAGCCGCGCCATCGACCGCCGGATCCTGTTGCTCATCGCCGCCGCGCTCGGTCTTGGGGCGGCAATGCAGGCAACGGGGGGCGCGGGCTATCTCGCCCATGGCGTTCTCACGCTGATGAAAGGGGCCGGACCGGCGGTTATCCTCTCGGTTTTCTTCCTGCTGGTCGCGTTCTTCACCAATATTCTCAGCAACAACGCCACCGCCGTACTGTTCACCCCGATCGGGATCAGCATGGCGCAGGAGATGGGGGTCGACCCGATGATCTTCATCTATGCGGTCATTTTCGCCGCCAACTGCTCCTTTGCGACGCCGATGGGGTATCAGACGAATCTTCTCGTCATGGGGCCCGGACACTATAAATTTGCGGATTTTTTCAAAGCCGGTGCCCCTCTCGTCGTCCTGCTTTGGGTTATTTTTTCGCTTTTCGCCCCGTTTTATTATGGATTGATGTGAAATCACGGAAAATTATGACGCCGCCCTATTTGCGAACTCCCTAATTCGCGCTACCTTTATGGCATGGGAAAAATAACGAGACATATGGTGACATGAAACGCGTGGAAATACCGTCGCGCTTCTTCTTCTCGACGCCCCCTGCCCCCTGTCCGTATCTTGAAAACCGGCTGGAGCGCAAGGTAGTGACCCTGCTCGCCGGGGAAGATCCCGATGGTCTTCACAACACGCTCAGCCATGCGGGCTTTCGCCGTAGCCAGGACCTTGCCTACCGACCGGCCTGCGACGGGTGTAGCGCCTGTATTCCGATTCGGGTTCGGGCAACGGATTTCAGGCTCAAGAAGTCCTTCCGGCGTATCTGGAAGGCGAATTCGGACATCACGGCCCGCATCCTGCCATCGCGGGCCAGCCGAGAACATTTCGAGTTGTTCCATCGCTATCTGCAGTCGCGCCATTCCGAAGGGGGGATGGTCGACATGGATTACATTGATTATCAGGCAATGGTGGAGGAGAGCCCTGTCCGGTCCCGGCTGGTGGAATTTAGAAAAGACGACGGCAGTCTATTCGCCGTCTGCCTGATCGACCTGATGGAGGATGGGTTGTCGCTCGTCTACAGCTACTTCGATCCGGAGGAAGACAAACGAAGCCCGGGCAGCTTCCTCATCCTCTGGCATATCTCCGAGGCGGAACGCCAGGGGCTTCCGTATGTCTATCTGGGCTACTGGATCGACCAGAGCCCGAAGATGGCCTACAAGAAGCGGTTCTATCCGTCCGAAATCCTGACCCGCGACGGATGGCAGCTTATCTCCGAATAGACGCCTGAGCCGTGACCCGCTAATTTCAGAAAACCTTCTGCGCTCAAAAAAACGGCGGGGGTCTTTTACAATCCACCGCCGCTTTTTCTCGCAATACTGCCCTACTCCCTAGAAGTAATGCGATACATCCCGGTGATCGGACTGGCAGGACGCGACGAAGAGCGCCTGTTCATCGTCGAGCTTACGCTGTTCTCTGAGGCCAAGTGTCCCGCGAATCGCCATTTCATAGCGTTCAAGGGTAGGCAGCATATTAATCTCCGCCTGATTGCGCCAATCAAGCTGGGCTTCATAGTCGGCGACCACCTCGGCCATATCTTCCATCGCCTTCTCGAAATCCGGCGTATCGTTTCTCAGGCTGCGCCGCACCTTGGAAAGACCGGACGCAATGTCGGACGCCCCTTCCACATTGCCGGCGCGACTGCTGAGATCCTCAATTGATGCGACAAGCTGTTCGGCATCCGCATCGGCAAGATCGGACCGGATTTGCATCAGGCCTGACTGCAACTCGGCATAGGCCGCATTATCTTTAAGAGTAGCGACAATCTCGGCAACCGGCTTATAGCCGTCCCCGGCCACCCGACGGAACTTGCCACTGAGAATAGTTTCCTCTTTCAGCAATGCCTTGAAGGATTTGTAGGTTTCCTTCCAGTCCGCCGGAATCTCCGCGACGAGCAGTTCCCGCTCCGCCTCAAGCTCGGCGACCTTATCTTGCAGCTTCTGCTTTGCAGCTACCTGGTCTTCACTGCGCATCCGTCCGATGGTGGTCTTCAGATCGCGAATTTCCTCATCATGCTCCCGAATCTCCGCTTCTATGCGCCGCACCTGCTGCTGTACCGGCAGATAATCGACAACGGCGTCATTGATCCGGTCATCCGCCTCCCAGGCCTGCGCCATAAGGGCAGGAGCCTCTTCGGCGGCATCGAAGCTCTGTTCAAGGTTAGTCTTCAGGCGGTCCGGCAGATAATCAAGATTAAGCTGACGCGCCTCCGCAATGGCACTGTTGATCGCGACCCCCTGGGTGATAAACTGATCCTGAATATACTTGTCAACGCAATAGTCCAGGCGCGGATTTCGCGGCGGCGGTGCCGTTTCCGAGAGTAGTGACGCCCGGTTCGGTAGATAATTCACTAACGGTGGATAGAGCCCGACAACCACAAGCGCAATCAGCTGCAGCGAGATAAAGGCGATCACCCCTTTATACATATCCAGCGTCTTGACGATGGGCGGGGCAACGCCGCGAAGGTAGAAAAGCGCAAAACCAAAGGGCGGCGTCAGGAACGACGTCTGGATATTCAGGCCGATCATCACCCCCAGCCAGACGGCCGTGATATTCGCAGAAGGGTCAGCAAGCAGGATCGGCGCGACAATGGGCACGACCACCACCGCAATCTCGATAAAATCGAGGAAAAAGCCGAGAACGAAGATCACCGCCATGACGATGGTGAATTTCATCCAGAACCCGCCCGGCAGGCCGTTGAGGAAATCACGGACAAGCTCTTCCCCGCCAAAAGCGCGGAATGCCGCCGTCAGCATCGCGGCACCGAGCAGGATGATAAAGACGAGAGAGGTTGTCTTCGCCGTCTCGATCATCACTTCCTGAAGGGTATTTTCGATTTTAAAGGCGCGCCAACTGCTCCAGCCGATTGCGATTATCAGACCCAAGGTCGCGACAACGCCAAGGAAAACACCGAGCGCATCCCGAGTCGTATTGATCGCCTTGACGTTGGGTTCGAACAACAACAGGACGGCCATAATTCCAATCAGCGACGCCAGCCCGAGAACGACCGGCGCATAAGCATCCTTACTGCCGTCCTTCAGGCGATAACCCGCCATCATGATCGCTCCCACCGCGCCGATGGCGCCGGCCTGGTTGACCGTTGCGATACCAGCCAGAATGGACCCCAGCACCAGGAATATAAGACCAAGCGGCGGGAAAAGCGCCAATGCCAGCTTGGCGAAAAACGCTTTGTCGAAGGTGCCGCCACGAACAGCCGGAGCGACCTTCGGGTTAATCAGAGCGTAGATCAGGATAAACACCATGTAGATGGCGACGAGTAACAGGCCCGGCACAAGCGCGCCCAAAAACATCTCGCCCGCGCTGGTCGACACCACGCCGAAGGAAGACGGCATGGAAAGCTCGCCCGTCGCTGCCTTGTGCAGTGCCTTTCGCGCCGTTCCGGCCTGATCCACGGCACTCGCCAGCTGGTCCGCCAGAATGATCAGCACGATCGACGGCGGGATAATCTGGCCGAGCGTTCCCGATGCTGCGATTGTACCAGTTGCCAAAGATTTCGAATAGTTGTTCCGCAACATTGCCGGCAGCGAGATCAGCCCCATCGCCACTACGGTCGCGCCAACAATACCGGTGGTTGCCGCCAGCAGCGCGCCCACAAACACCACGGAGATACCAAGCCCGCCCGGGACCGGACCGAACAGCTGTGCCATGGTGACCAGCAGATCCTCCGCGATCTTGGAGCGTTGCAGCATGATGCCCATGAAGATGAAGAGCGGAATGGCAATCAGCGTATCTCGCTCCACCTCCCAATAGACGCCGCGAAGATTGGTAACCCCGGCGCTCAGCCACTGCCAGGGACCGCCATGGGAAAAATAGGCATCAGGATTGCCGGTCGCGACATAACCACAGAGCGCGGCAATTGCCACGGTCACAATGGCCGAGCCGGGCAAAGCGAACGCCACCGGATAACCGGAGCCCAAGGCCAATGCCATCAGGAAAACGAGAAGGGCGAGAAAAAGAAGTTCCATGATTTTACATTACCCTGTCAATGACGATTCATGGTCAACATGACCCGGTTGCTCCAGATAGTCGGCAACTGCCTCCATCAGGTAGCTGACGAACTGAACCATCATCGTTATGGCAAAAACGGCCAGAAACCCGGCCATCAGATATTTCACCTGCATCCCGACGCCTGATTGCGACACTTCAAAGTTTGACATCGGGCTGTAGAGAATGGACGTACTGCTTCCCATGCCGACAAGCAGGATTGTCCAGCACAGCGTAATACCCATAAACAGACTGCCCATCGCGTTGACGAAACCCTTGGTCTTATTTGTGAAGCCCGCATAAAAAACATCAACTCGAACATGCCCCTCCTCCACCAGTGTATAGGCACTGGCAAACAGGAAGAGCGCCGCATACCAGAAGCGCACCAGATCGCCCATAAACGCCTGTTCATAGGAAAAAATGAACCGCGTGATAACGATCAGCAGTTCGGCAAAGACAACCAGCAGCGCAAGCCATTGGAACCCGAGCGTACGCGACCGCAGAGCGATGAGGAGCGCCAGAATAATCAGCGGGATATGAACATAGGGACCGCGAAAATGGACGCGCGCGAGGTCACCGTCAAGCTGGGCGCCTACAAGATAGGGCAGCAGTCCTTCGAGCCGGAGAAAGGATAAGGTCATATCCGCAATACCGACCAAAAAAACGGCCCAGAAGGCCGCCCGGACAAGATAGGTATTCACGCGGGTAATAATCGCCGCGTCATCCCTCAGATGGCGCTGAGTTGTGGTTTGAACCAAAACTACAGCAAACACAACCACGGCGACAAACAGCGCAAGCTGTATCCATGACTGGTACGTCACCTCGCCAGAGGCAAAGATCGGTTCTATTCCGGGCCAGCCAAGAACAAATGACAGGTAATTATTAAAAAAATAAATCGGCAGCGCCGCCAGCATACACCACCCAAAGACCCGGACTGACCATTGCAGTCCGCGGTTTGATGCATACACATCTCCCGCAGTCGTCATATATGCCTCCCATAGAGGAAGGGGCGAGATCGTTGTCCCGCCCCTGTCCGCATCTTTTGCAACTTAAATCCCCAGAACCCGGTTCCGCTTGTTGGAGAAGGCGACTTCAGCAATCTTCTGATAGCCGCCGATTTCGCGGAGGTTCACCTGAAAGCTTTCGTCGATCTTGTTTGCAAGCGCGCTATGGGCACGCGTTTCTTCAAAGACCTCAACGGCGGCCTCACCGAAGGCATCATAAACGTCATCGCTGAATTCTTTAAGAATAATGCCATTCTCGTTGATCATTTTCTTGAGATACTCACCGTTGAGTGCCTGAGCTTCTTCATACTGTGCGGCATGTTCTTCCATGCAGCAGACAGTGATCAGATTCTTGTCATGCTGGGAAAGACCTTCCCACCAGGATTTGTTCATGCCGAAGGCAAGTCCCCCACCTGGCTCATGCATGCCAGGATAGTAGTAGTACTTGGCGGCTTCGTAGAACTTCAGGAAGTAGTCGTTATATGGTCCCACCCATTCCGTTGCGTCAATTGCGCCAGAAACAAGGTTTTCATAAATCTGCCCACCAGGAAGCGAGACAACTGACGCGCCGAGCTTGGCAAGCACGTCACCCCCGAGGCCCGGCATACGGAATTTCAGGCCCTTGAAGTCAGCCGCAGAATTCACTTCCTTGTTGAACCAGCCACCCATCTGAGTGCCTGTTGCACCGCATGGCAGTGCCTTCAGGCCAAATTCACCGGACATTTCGTCCCAGAGTTCCTGGCCGCCCTTGAACTTGATCCAGGCATTCCATTCCACCGTCGTCATGCCAAACGGCACGGAAGTGAAATAGGCAAAGCCCGGGTGCTTGCCCTTCCAGTAATAGTCGGCGCCGATATAGGCCTGCGCATTACCGGATGCGACTTCGTCAAAAGAGTCAAACGCACCGACACGTTCACCAGCGGCGAAATAGTTGACCGTGAGACGGCCTTCGCTGATTTCAGTGATGCGGGCGCAAAGACGCTGGGCGCTGATCCCGAGGCCCGGGAAATCCCTTGGCCATGTCGAGACAACTGTGATTTCCTGGCGTTCCTGAGCGATTGCCGGGGCGGCAAAGGGGGCCGCGGCAACACCTGCGCCAGCAATCGCAGCGCCTGTCAAAAACTTGCGTCGTTCCATAAAATATTCCTCCCGTTTCAAATCGATAGACGGAAAAAGTCCCCCTATCAAAGATAGCTGTCATCTAACAGAAACTTCGCGTCAATACATGTAGCTGCTTTGATGCAAGTCTTATTATTATTCTGACATCTGCGGTCAGTTGTATGGACGCTTGTTCTCCCTGTTGCTGGCAATTTTGCAGGAAGACAGATCAAATACAAGGCAAATTTTCATATTCCAAAATGCGAATATTACTGATAATTATTAACTTACAAAGTTAGATAAACTTAATAACGTGTTGAAAAATATTATATAAATATAAAATAGTATAGCGATTTCATGGTCCTGCAAAAAATGAAAACGGCTTTCCATCCCCAAGAAACGCCCGGCAAAAATTCATCAAAGCGAATGGTTAGTCGACCATTTTATGGTTAACAGCAACATCGAATCCGCATGGTGCGCATCCCCTATCGCAAGATCGGCATGCCATTGGCAAGGCGTTGCGCCAAACCGATTGCTCGCCTATAACGCTGATACTGTAATATCAGGGGTCAAGGCCCTGTAGTGTGGAAGAAATTTGCGTGACCCGTCTGACTGCCCTCGCCCAGTTACTCGACCGGTTCAGTGCGACCATCGGAAAGTACATTTCCTGGCTCGCGCTGGCAATGGTGCTGATCCAGTTCCTGCTCGTTCTCGCAAGATATGTCTTCGGCATCGGACTCATCGCTCTGCAGGAGAGCGTTATTTACAGCTTTGCCCTGCTGTTTATGGTCGGTGCTGCCGATACCTTGCGCCGCGATGGCCATGTCCGGATTGATATCCTCTATGAAAAACTGGGCGAAAAAGGCCGGGCGGCAATCAATTTCCTGGGCAGCCTGTTTCTTTTGATCCCGGTCTGCCTTGTCATCCTGATCCTAAGCTGGCCCTATGTCTCCGGATCCTGGCAGATCATGGAAGGCTCTCGCGAGGGGACCGGACTGCCGTTCCTGTTTCTGCTGAAATCCCTGCTGCTGGTATTTCCCATCACCATGATCCTGCAGGGAATCGCCACTATCCTTAGGTCGATGAGTGTCCTGCTTCGGTGGGAGGACATGGCATGAGCCTTGCTGAATACCTGGCGGTCGGGCTGTTCGCCGTCACGATACTCAGCCTGATGGCCGGATTCCCCGTTGCCTTCACCCTTGCCGGATCAGCGCTTTTTATGGCCGGTGTCGGCTGGATGCTGGGCGTGTTCGACCCATCGCTCATTGGCGCGATTCCGTCGCGGATTTTCGGTGGTGCCATGTGGAACGAGACGCTGCTCGCGGTCCCGCTCTTCGTTTTCATGGGGATCATGCTTGAAAAATCGCGGGTAGCGGAGGAATTACTTGACTCCATGGGCCTGCTGTTCGGGCGGCTGCGCGGTGGCCTCGGGATTTCGGTGTTTATCGTCGGCGCGCTGCTCGCCGCCTCCACGGGCATTGTCGGCGCGGCAGTCGTGACCATGGGTCTGATGTCCTTACCCACAATGCTGAAACGCGGCTATGATCCGCGTCTGGCCGCGGGTTCCGTTTGCGCCGCAGGAACGCTGGGGCAAATTATCCCGCCCTCCATCGTGCTGATCATCCTCGGCGAGCAAATCTCCAACGCCTATATGGCGGCGCAGTCGCTAAAGGGCAACTGGTCGCCGGAGCCGGTCTCCGTCGGCGATTTGTTCGCGGGCGCGCTAATTCCCGGGCTCTGCCTCGTCGGGCTTTATATTCTGTATCAAATACTTATGGCCGTCTTTAAACCTGAAAGCTCGCCCGCTCTCGCACGCGAAGACGTGACGGGAAGCGACAGAAATCTGCTGCTGACGCTGCTCCGGTCCCTGTTGCCTCCAGTGATCCTGATTATCGCCGTGCTAGGCTCCATCCTGATGGGGATCGCCACCCCGACCGAGGCCGCCTCAGTCGGCGCTATCGGGGCAATCCTGCTCGCGGCACTGAAAGGGGATGAGGGATCGGGACTGCCCATCTATGCTGCCGGGATTGCCATTCCGCTGCTTCTGCTGCTGGCAAACCTTACCGACCTCAAGCGGATCGCGGTAGACGGGGTTGGTCCGGCGGCGTTGCTCGCTTTTATCCTGCTCGCGGTGATCGTCACCGGGCTCGCCATCGGGTTGAGACGGCTGCTGAGGCGCGGCATTCTCAGGGATGTCTGTCAATCGACCATGGAGATGACCGCCATGGTCTTCGTCATTCTGATCGGCGCGACCATCTTCAGCCTCGTGTTTCGGGGGCTGGGCGGCGATGAGCTGGTCTATCGCCTGTTAAGGGACCTGCCGGGTAGGGAGTTCGGCGCGCTGCTCGTCGTTATGGCCGTGATCTTTATTCTCGGCTTTTTCCTCGATTTCGTCGAGATCACCTTTGTCGTTGTCCCCATCGTCGCGCCGGTTCTGCTGCTGATGGAGATCAGCCCGATCTGGCTCGGGATCATGATTGCGCTGAATTTGCAGACGTCGTTCCTGACGCCGCCGTTCGGATTCGCACTGTTTTACTTGCGCGGCGTCGCTCCGCCGGAAGTCACGACCGGGGTGATATACAGGGGCGTTATCCCCTTTGTTCTGTTGCAGCTCGTCGCGCTTGCCCTGCTTGCGACCTTTCCGGCGCTGGCCACCTGGCTGCCCGCGATTCTGAACGGCTCAACCTACTAGGGGAACGCGGGAGGATTTCCCCTCCCGCGCAGCTCTTTCGGTTATTTACGAAGTTTCTGGACCAGCTTGCCGACCATCGGCAGGATGGCAACCGCCAGCGCGATCTTGGCTGCGGCGCCCGGCATGAAGGGATAGAGACCGGCGACCAGCGCCTTTTCAAACCCGGTAAACGTCGCGAGCCAGGCAAGGCCACCGGCAAAGATCACCACATAGCCGACCACCATCGCCAGAGTCGTCTTGAGGATCGATTGTCCCCAGCCCTTTTCCATCAGCGCACCGACAAGCGCTGCCGCGGCAACAAACGCAAAGAGATAGCCAGCCGTCGGGCCCGCAAGCGAGGCGAGATTGCCGCCACCGGCAAAAACCGGCAGGCCGATCGCCCCTTCCGCCAGATACAACGCTACCGTTGCCCCGCCGAGGCGCCAGCCATAGGTCGCGCCGATGATCGTCACGGCGAAGGTCTGCATGGTCATCGGGACCGGCCACATCGGTACGGACAGCTGGGCCGACAGGGCAATCAGCATGGTCCCGGCGACCGCCAGCATAACAAGACGAAAAAGCTTTGCCGAGCGGGAGACGTCCGTGCCCACAGCCCATATGCCATTGATAAGGGGAGAAGGAGTCGTTCCGTTGGACATAAAAAATTCCTTTCAATTACGGATGCCCGAAGGGGCAATAAAGAAATTCCGGCTTACCAAACAAACGTTTGCCTATCAACCCTAAATTATGCCTATTATGATAAAAGCGACTTCTTCTTCCTTTTCATTTCACGGAAATCAACGGCCCCCGCCTGTTCTCGTGGATCGACATCGGCACCGAAAATCCGGGTTTTCTGGATCTTCTGAGTACCGGTTGTTGGCAGGTCATCGAGGAACAATATCCAGCCCGGCGTCTTGAAATAGGCAAGGCATTCATCCGCATATGAGAATAACCCTTCGGCCGTTTCCTCCGTTGCGGCCACGCCCTCCAACAGCACAATGCAGGCCATTACCTCCTCTTCGCGCAGCTCATCCTTGACCGCGATAACAGCAACCTTCGCGATGTCCTCATGAGCCTGCAGCACCGCCTCGACCTCGGCAGCGGCGATATTCTCGCCGGAGCGACGAATGATATTCTTCTTGCGGTCCACGAAATAGAGCATGCCGCTTTCATCCTGACGCACTGTATCGCCGGTATGGAACCACCCGCCTTTCCATGCTTCTTCTGTCGCCTCCTCATTCTTGAGGTAGCCGGCAAAAAAGCCGCGACGTGGATCGCCGCCTCCGCATTTTACCAGCAGCTCCCCTTCCGTCCCGGGTGGCACCTCGTTATTGTTTTCATCGATAACACGGGCGAGGAATTCGTCCGTCGGGCGACCAAAGGCACGGGTGTGGATTTGCCGGGGCTCATTGCTGTCCGCGAAGACGCGCCCGGTTTCCGTCATCCCCCAAACCTCGACCAGTGGGAAACCATAGCGCGTCTCGAACTGCTCATGCAGTTCCGGCTCGACACCGGCACCGAGCCCGAAGCGCACGGAATGTGCCGTCTCATACTCGCTTTTCGGCTGGTTCATCAACATCGGCGGCACCACGCCGAGATAATGGATGACGGTCGCGCGGGTTTCCACCACTTCCTGCCACCAGGTTGTCGGGTGGAAGCGGTCGGGAATGATCAGGCAGCCTCCTGACAGGATTACACAGAGGAAGGTAACCGCCGCCGCATTCATGTGAAAAAGCGGCAGAGGATTGTAGATGCGTTCCTGCTCCTGGCGAATTGTCGCCACGCCGCCCAGCGACAGATAGGTGCGCCCCGCAGTCAGGAAATAGTCATTGGTGAGGATGCAGCCCTTGGGCCGCCCGGTCGTGCCGGAAGTATAGAGCAGGCTGACCTCGCTCAGGAATCCTGGCGAGCCCGCGAGAGGCGCCGGTCGCGGCCGAGGAATCCATCCGGCAAACTCCTCAAGCTTGACCACCGGCAGCGGCCTCGTCCGCTTCAACGCCACCTTCTGTATATCCAGCGCTCTCTCGCCGATCGAGACAACCAGATCAACATCGGAATGCTCCAGCAGATACTGCATCTCGTCCTGTAAATAATCAGGATTGACGGGCACAACGGACACCCCGAGCGCGTTGGCCGCGAGCATATGCAGAAGATAATCGGGGCGGTTTTCCAGCAGATAGGCGATACGGTGGCCGTGGCCATAGCCGGCGGTTTTATATATCCTTTTCAACCGCTCGACTTCCCCTGCAGCCTCGCCATAGGTGAACTCGACCCCCTCAGGGTGATAGCTCCGCTTCTTATAGGCCGGAACGCAGACAAAGGCATGATCCCGGAATCGGGTCGCGGCATCACAAAATGCCTCGTAGACAGTTGTCACGGCATCCTCCCCTTGCCTAGCTGAATTTATTGTTCTTGTTGAACCCTCTCGGTGGGAGCCTTCCGGCGTTGGCCCGGCGCGTGTACCAACCGGTCAGATCGGTTTCCGTGCGGGTCCGCTCTCCTGATTTCCAGGTGAGCCCCTCTTCTTTGGTGAAGGTTTTGATATCGGACAGCCCGCCATCCTTGTAGCGTTGCAGGGTAACCCCGCGCCCGCGAGCCATCTCGCCAATTTCCTCCAGCGCGAAGCAGTTGAGCCGTCGGTTTTCGCCGATCACCGCGACGCTGTCGCCTTCCACATCGACGCAGAACGCCGCCTCGACATCACCGGAGACGTTGAGAACCTGCTTGCCATTGCGGGTCTGGGCGATGACGCTGTTCTCATCGACGGTGAAGCCGCGTCCGTCACTTGAGGCGACCAGCAGCTTCCGGCCCGGCTTGTGTACAAACAACGAGACAATGTCCTGATCATTACCAAGGTCGATCATCAGCCGCACCGGCTCCCCATGGCCGCGTCCGCGCGGGAGCTTGTCGCAGCCGATGGTGTAGAACCGGCCATTGGTGGCAAACAGAACCAGCTTGTCCGTCGTCTCCGCCGTGATCCAGAAACGACCCCGGTCGCCGTCCTTGTATTTCTCGGATCCGTTTTCTTCCGCATGCCCCTTGAGCGCCCGGATCCAGCCCTTCTCGGAACAGATAATAGTAATCGGCTCCTTCTCAATCATGGCTTCAAGCGGCATATCCGGAAGCTCCTGCGCTTCGCCGATGCGGGTGCGGCGCTCAGAAATTTCCGGCAGCTTTTGCAGTGCCTTCTTCATGTCGCGGATTTCTTCTGAAATCGCGGCGCGACGTAATTCCTCATCGCCGAGCAAGGCTTCCAGCCCAGATTTCTCCTCGCTTAGTTTGTCATGCTCGGTCCGAAGTTCCATCTCCTCCAGCTTGCGGAGTGACCGGAGCCGCATGTTTAGGATCGCCTCAGCCTGATTCTCAGTGAGTTTGAAAGTGTCGATCAGGCTTTGCTTGGGATGGTCCTCCTCGCGGATAATCCGGATCACCTCATCAAGATTAAGGAAGACGATGAGATAACCATCCAGCACTTCCAGCCTCGCCTCAATCTTGCCAAGGCGGTGCTTTGAGCGGCGGACAAGTACCTCGAACCGGTGATCGAGGAAGGCGAGCAGCACGTCGCGCAGGCTCATCACCCGCGGCGTCTGGGTCGCGTCCAGCACATTCATGTTGAGCGAAAAGCGGTTTTCAAGATCGGTCAGGCGGAACAGCCCCTGCATCAGCATATCTGCTTCGATATTTTTGCTGCGTGGCTCCAGCACGAGGCGCACATCTTCCGCCGATTCGTCGCGCACATCGGCGAGGAACGGCAGCTTCTTGGTCTGGATCAGTTCGGCAATCCGCTCGATCAGCTTGCTTTTCTGCACCTGATAGGGAATTTCGGTGACAACGATCTGATAGGTGCCGCGTCCAAGGTCTTCAACTTCCCATGTTGCGCGTTGACGGAAACTGCCGCGCCCGGTGAGATAGGCTTCCCGCATACTCTCCGGTTTCTCGACCAATTCGCCACCAGTCGGGAAATCGGGCCCGGGAATAAATTCCATCAGCTTGTCGATCCCCGCATTCGGGAACTTGATTAGATGCAGGAGCGCGTTGGCAAGCTCGGTGGCGTTATGCGGCGGGATCGAGGTCGCCATGCCCACCGCGATCCCGGCGGAGCCATTGGCAAGCAGGTTAGGAAAGGCGGAGGGAAGCACGACCGGCTCCGATTCTTCCCCGTCATAGGTCGGGCGGAAATCGACGGTATCCTGATCGATATCACGGAGCAACATCTCAGCGATCACCGTCATCCGGGCTTCGGTATACCGCATCGCAGCGGCATTATCCCCGTCGATATTGCCAAAATTGCCCTGCCCCTCAACCAACGTGTAGCGCTGCGCAAATTCCTGCGCGAGCCTGACAAGCGCGTCATAGACCGACTGATCGCCATGGGGATGATATTTACCGATCACATCGCCGACAACACGGGCGCATTTCTTGAAACCGGAACCGGGATCCAGCTTCAGCATCCGCATGGCGTAGAGAAGGCGCCGGTGCACCGGCTTCAGCCCGTCACGCACATCGGGAAGGGAACGGGACATGATGGTGGACATCGCATAGGCGAGATAGCGCTCGCTTATGGCGTCCTTCAGCGAGGTTGGAACGATCTCGCCGGGTCTGATCGGGGAATGGTCACTCATGCCCCCTATATACCACCTGATTTTCGTTTGAGGAGGGAAAATTTAAGTGGGATCATTTTCCCGCGATTTTTCTTTCAATTCCGGTGCATACCGACGTTTCAACACCGTCATCATCCGCCCGCGCGCCGACAGATGAACGCCCGGATGATGCTCGCTGATGAATTTCTCGACGAAGTAACCGGTGAGCATAAGCCCGTCGAGTATATCCCCGGGCGACACCTCCTCCCCCGCGTCCTCATCCAATTTGCGGGCGCGGAGAAATCCGGGGAGCGGAAGAAGCTTGTCATGGTAGGGCGCGCCCGCCTCCCGGCTGACCGCCCGTCCCGATTTCGGCGAGACATAAACAAGCCCCGACGTCGCCCCCGTTGCCGCACAGGATGACAGGTCAAGGCCGTAACCGATCTCTCCCAGCAGTCCCAGCTCCCACCGGGCGAGTAGGAGCGGCCAGATGTCCGGCGCATCGGCCAGCGCATCAAAGAGCAGCAGCGTTGCCTTATACAGTGTGGCATGGGCCTCGCGCTCCGGCAGGACGATATCGAGCAGGGACAGCGCCGAGCTTCCGCCCGCAAGCGCGCCCGGCGTATCGAACAGCATGCTGGCCCGGGATTTCCGGGCCTCAACGGTGAAAGAGCCGAGCTGGTCGGCAAGACGGCTGCGCCAGGTCAGCTCCACCTCGTTGCCGGGCTGCAGGATACCGCGCAGGCGGCGACCCACCCCACCACGTACCAGACCGGCATAGCGCCCTTTTTCACGGGAAAAGGCATGGATAATCACGCTGTTTTCGCCATGTTTGCGCACGCTGAGAATGAGGCCGCTGTCTGTCCATTGCATTTTTTAAGCCTATCAGACCGGCGCGCCGATCAGAACAGAATTCGCCCGCAATTTTCTCACAAGCCATGCCTCACGTGCGTCCCACAAGGGAAAAAAAGAGGAAGGAAATATGCCCTTGGAAACCCACATCGCACTGATCAGCACCATCGATAACAAAGATCTCCAGTATCAGGCGCTGGAAACCGAGGGAATCGAATGGCCATGCCCGCCGCCGGAGGTCCTCACGCCGTTCAAATATCACCGCTGCAAATGCAGCGGACCGACATCGGGCTATCAGATCGCGCTTAAATATGACGGTCTGATCTGCCGCATCGATGTAACAGCTTGGGGGATCACCTACCGCAAGTCGACACCGACTTATCAGGATATGGAGATTATCCAGATCACCGACAGCTCCCCCTACCGGCTTGAAATCGTCATGATCTGAGTCCGCGGGAAATTATATTGCACTTGCGAAATAAATCGATTAATCCATTGATTTAAATCAATGCTGCATATGCGAAATGATGCCATTTGGGGGCTGGAAGTTCATATTTTATGTCGGTTTAAAGGATAAATTCATGTCCCTTCGCAAGTCCAAGTCACGTGGCGAGCTAATGTCCCAGGCCAGAGAGGCCGCCTATATCTTCATCTTTCCGGTGCTGATGCTGATCTGGGCCGTACAGTCTTACGTGTGATAGGATTTTGGTCTCACAGGTTCCGTCCCCAGTCGTCTGAAGAATAGCGCTGAGCGAGCGTTTTTCTTTTTTCGATCAAAGACGGAGATTTTCATGACCATCCCTCACCCGTACTGGACAAACTATGGCCATTACCCGCCAACAGCTCCAGATGCCAACCCGCATAATCCCCTGAATCTGCCGGACCGTTATTTTCCAACGCTCGGCCATCCGGGCTATCATCCGGGGAACCATCATCCGGCCCACCCCTATATGGGTCCCCCCCATTACCCAGCACTCGCGCCGCAACATCCGGTGCACCCACATTATCCACCGCTCGTCGATCATGTGACCCATGCGGGTCCCGGGCATGATATCTACAGCTATCCTCACCCCTACCAGAGGTTTGAGCAGCATCCGGCAGCGGCACATCATCATCCGGTGACAACGCATCATGTGCAGCACCATCATTATCATCACACACATAACCATCGACATCTGCACCAGGGCCTCACCTTGCATATCCGCATGATCACGGTCAGCGAGGATATCACCAAGGTCCACTGGATCTGGCATGTGACGGACGACGGTGGAACACTCGTTAAAAGCACGACGAAGATTCACGAAACTTTCGAAGAATGTATTGCCGATATCGCCGGACATGCGGAGGTGAAAATTCTCGCCGAGCATGAGGATTATACCAAGAAAAGCTGGGTCTGGCAGATCAGCGACCACACGGGCCACGTCATCAAAACCTCCGCCGTCATTCACAAGACGATCGATAAATGCATCGCGGATGTGCGCCATCATGGCGCTTCCTTGACGAGCGCAGCTTAGGGAAAATGCCGGATGCGGCGAGATAACCCCGCCGCATCGCGCCCTGATAACTATCCGTCGAGCTTGGGTTTCAAGATGCCGGTGACAACGCCGGGGTTGGCTTTGCCCTGCGTCGCCTTCATCACCTGTCCCATGAAGAAGCCGAACAGCTTGTCCTTGCCGCCGCGATATTCCGCGACCTTGTCCGGATTGGCCGCGATCACCTCGTCAATCGCCGCCTCGATCGCGCCGGTATCGGAGACCTGCTTAAGGCCTTTTTCCTCGACAATATCGGCGGCTTTCTTGCCGGTATCGAACATCTCCTCGAAGACTTCTTTCGCAATCCGGTTGGAGATCGTGCCATCCGAGATCAGATCGATGAGTTCGCCCAGCGCCGTCGCTTCGACCGGGCTTTCGGACAGGTCCTTACCCGTGCGGTTCAGCTGGCCGAAGAGTTCCCCGATCACCCAGTTGGCGGCGAGTTTTGCTTCACGCCCTTCGGCCACCGCCTCAAAATAATCGGCGACTTCCTTCTCCGTTACCAGCACGCTGGCGTCATAGGGAGACAGACCCATCTCATTGATAAAGCGCGTCTTTTTGTCATCCGGTAATTCCGGTAGGGTCGCGCGGATGGCCTCGATAAACGCATCGTCGAACTTTAGTGGCAACAGATCGGGGTCCGGAAAATAACGATAGTCATGCGCCTCTTCCTTGGAGCGCATGGATCGGGTCTCTCCCTTGTCCGGATCATAGAGCCGGGTTTCCTGATCGACAGTGCCGCCCGCTTCAAGAATATCCACCTGACGGTTGGCTTCATAGATGATGGCCTGCTGCATGAAGCGCACGGAGTTGATGTTCTTCATTTCGCAGCGTGTGCCAAACTCCTCCCCGGCTTTGCGCACCGAGACATTGACATCGGCCCGCATCGAGCCTTCGTCCATATTGCCATCGCAACTGCCAAGATAGCGGACGATACTGCGGATTTTCTTCACATAGGCCGCTGCTTCCTCCGGCGAGCGCATGTCCGGTTCCGACACGATCTCCATCAGCGGCACACCGGAGCGGTTGAGATCGACAAAGGTCTGGTTCGGGCTCTGGTCATGCAGGCTCTTGCCCGCATCCTGCTCCAAATGCAGGCGGGTGATCCCGATCTCGCGGGTTTCTCCGTCTTTCAAGTCAATGAGGATCTTGCCCTCCCCGACGATCGGCTGGAGATACTGGCTGATCTGGTAGCCCTGCGGCAGGTCGGCATAGAAATAGTTCTTGCGGTCGAAGACCGAGAATTTGTTGATCTTCGCGTTGAGGCCAAGACCGGTGCGCACGGCCTGTTCCACCGCCATCTCGTTGATCACCGGAAGCATGCCCGGCATCGCTGCATCGACGAAGGACACCTGGCTGTTGGGCTCCGCCCCGTATTCAGCGGAAGAACCCGAAAAAAGCTTTGATTTGCTGGTCACCTGCGCATGAATTTCGAGGCCGATCACAACCTCCCAATCACCGGTGGCGCCCTGAATAATCATTCCCATCTTATCCCCTCCACCAGTCGGTCGGCGTGGCGGTAAAGCCCGCCGCCTCTTCCAGTACGCCCGCCGCGCGAAACACGGTTTCTTCATCGAACGGTCGGCCCAGCAGCTGAAGCCCCAGCGGCAGCCCCTCTTCCGACAGACCTGCCGGAACGGAAATACCCGGTAACCCGGCCAGGCTGGCGGGGACGGTGAACACATCGTTCAGATACATCGCAAGTGGATCGTCACTCTTCTCGCCGAAGCTGAAGGCCGCGGACGGCGCGGTCGGCGTCAGGATGACATCGACGTTTTTATAGGCGTCGCGGAAATCATCGGCGATGCGGGTACGGACTTTCTGGGCCTTCAGGTAATAGGCGTCGTAATACCCGGCGGAAAGCGCATAGGTCCCAATCAACAAGCGCCGTTTCACCTCATCGCCGAAACCTTCGGCGCGGGTGCTTGCGTACATATCGTTGAGGTCCTTGCCCTCGACCCGGAGGCCGAAGCGCACCCCGTCATAGCGCGCCAGGTTGCTGGAGGCTTCGGCGGGCGCGATGATATAATAGGCGGGCAGTGCATATTTCGTATGCGGCAGGCTGATCTCGACGATTTCCGCCCCGGCGGCCTTCATCCAGTCGATGCCCTTCTGCCACAGCGTATCGATTTCCGGGCTCATCGCATCGGTGCGGTATTCCTTCGGGATGCCGACTTTCAGCCCACGGATATCGCCGGTCAGCGCCGCTTCGAAATTCGGCACCGGCATATCGACGCTGGTGCTGTCTTTGGGATCGAATCCGGCCATAGCCTCCAGCATAATCGCGGTATCACGCACGCTGCGGGCCATCGGTCCCGGCTGATCGAGGCTGGACGCAAAGGCGACGACACCCCACCGTGAACAACGGCCATAGGTCGGCTTGATTCCGACAATGCCGGTAAAGGACGCGGGCTGGCGAATGGAACCACCAGTATCCGTGCCCGTCGCGCCCATGGCGCTAAAGGACGCGACGGCGCTTGCCGAACCGCCGGAGGAACCACCCGGCACGAGGTCGCGATTATCGCCTTCGCGGCGCCAAGGATTGACCACATTGCCGTAATAACTGGTCTCGTTTGAGGACCCCATGGCGAATTCATCAAGATTGACCTTGCCCAGCATCACCGCGCCCGCTTTCCAGAGGTTCGCGGTTACCGTGGATTCGTATCGCGGTTTGAACCCGTCGAGAATATGCGAGGCAGCGGTCGTAAGTACATCTTCGGTGCAGAACAGATCCTTGATAGCAAGCGGAATGCCTTCAAGCTTCCCGGCCTCCCCCTTCGCGCGACGCGCATCCGACTCGGTGGCAGCCTCGACGGCCTGCTCCGGTGTTTCGGTAATATAGGCGTTCAGCGGCTTCGCGGCCACCATCGCCGTGATATGGGCGGCGGCCAACTCGCGTGCGGAAAAATCGCCAGCATTGAGGCCGTCCCGAGCGGCGGCAATCCCCAGCATCGTCAGATCACTCATTATTCAATCACCTTCGGCACGGCAAAAAAGCCGTCTTCACGGCTGGGAGCATTGGCAACCACATCCTCGACATAACCGCCGTCAGTCACCTCATCTGCGCGCCAGCGCAGACTCATTTCCGCAACCGAGGTCATCGGCTCGACATTCTCGGTATCAACTTCACCGAGCTGCTCAACCCAGCCCAGGATGTTATTGAGTTCGGCCGCCATCGGTTCGAGGTCTTCTTCCTCGATCTTAATGCGGGCCAGATTGGCTACTTTCGCCACAGTGGCTTTATCAAGCGACATCTGTCACCCTTTGCTATAATAAGGAGCTTTCCGGAAGGTCGGCCCGGGATCGTCTCCAATTTGAAAACAGGCACCAAACCGACATTGGCTGCAAATTAGCGTAAGCAATGCTCCTCGGCAACCCCACCTATTTGAAACATCTTGTCCCCAAGGACGCGCGGCTTCTGGGCATGGACCCCGGCACAAAGACAATCGGCCTGGCCGTCTCCGATGCCGCCCTGAAAATAGGCACGCCCCTTATGACAATCAAGCGAACAAAGTTCAAGGCGGATGCGGGGGAAATCGGCAAAATTATCGAGTCATGGAAAATCGGTGGCTTCGTCATTGGCCTGCCGCTCAATATGGACGGCAGTGAAGGCCCAAGGTGCCAGTCGATTCGCCAGTTCCAGAAAAATCTGGAGGAATATTTCGACCTGCCGATGTGTTTCTGGGACGAGCGCCTTTCCACCGTTGCTGTAACCCGCACCATGCTGGACGCCGACGCGTCGCGGAAAAAGCGGGCGAAAGCAGTGGATAAAATGGCCGCCGCCTATGTCCTGCAGGGCGCGCTCGACGCCATGCGCTAAAAAAATCATCTTGCGCTTGCCCGGCCCTCGTTCCGTCGCTATACAGTTGGCTTTTAATGACAAATACAGATTCCATACGATTTGCCCATACGCATCTCCTTGATATCGCGCGGCTCAACGCGGCCGATATCAATCAGATTCTCACTCTCGCGGAACATTACGCCGAACTCACCCGGACCCCGAACAAGAAGCAGGACCTGCTCCGCGGCAAGACGCAGATCAATCTCTTCTTTGAAAATTCAACGCGGACGCGCACCTCGTTCGAGCTGGCGGGCATGCGCCTCGGTGCCGATGTGATCAATATGTCCGTTGGCAACAGCTCCGTGAAGAAAGGCGAAACGCTGATCGACACGGCGATGACCCTCAACGCCATGCACCCGGACGTACTGGTGATCCGCCATGGCGATTCGGGCGCGCCGCATCTGCTCGCGCAGAAAGTCGATTGCGCCGTGATCAACGGCGGCGACGGCAGCCATGAACATCCAACCCAAGCTCTTCTCGATGCCCTGACCATCAAGCGCCGCAAAGGACGGCTGGAAGGTTTGATCGTCGCCATCTGCGGCGATATCCAGCATAGCCGCGTCGCCCGCTCCAACATCGCGCTTTTGAATATCATGGGCGCGCGGGTGCGCATCGTCGGGCCGACGACGCTGATCCCTTCCAACGCCGCGAAACTGGGCGTGGAGGTCTATAACAAGATGTCCGAGGGACTGAAGGATGCCGATATCGTCATGATGCTGCGGTTGCAGACGGAACGGATGCAGGGCTCCTTCGTGCCGTCGATCCGCGAGTATTTCCATTTCTTCGGGCTGAACGCACAAAAGCTCGCCGTCGCCAAGCCCGACGCGCTGATCATGCATCCGGGGCCGATGAACCGGGGTGTCGAAATCGATAGTGAGATTGCAGACGACCTGAATATCAGCGCCATTTCGGAGCAGGTGGAGATGGGGGTCGCTGTACGCATGGCCTGCCTCGACCTGTTGACACGGGAGGGCGCGCCATGACGGGACCGGTGCATGCCCTGATCAACGCCCGCCTGCTCGACCCGGCAACGAATACGGATGTCATGGGCGGCGTGCTGATCAAAAACGGAACCATTCTTGACTGGGGCAACCATATCACGGCGGAGGCCCTGCCGGACGGCGCAAGCGCCGAAGATTGCGGCGGGCATTGCCTCGCTCCCGGTCTCGTCGATGCCCATGCCTATCTGTGCGAGCCCGGCAAGGAGCATCGCGAAACCATGGCGACCGCCGGACTGGCGGCAGCCGCGGGCGGGGTGACCACCATCAACGCCTTCCCTGCGACCGAACCGGTGATTGACGATCCAGCACTGGTTGAAATGATCCGGCGGCGGGCCAAATCCACTTGTCCGGTCAATGTATGTATTACTGGCGCCCTCACCAAAGGCTTGAACGGCGAGGAAATGGCGGAGTTCGGTCTGCTGCAGGAGGCTGGCGTCGTCGCTGTCAGCGACGGGCAGTTCGCGATCCAGAACATTAATCTGATGCGCCGCGCGCTTGCCTATGCCAGCATGTTCGACCTGCCGATCATCGTCCATGCCGAAGATCCGGCACTGGCGGCGGGCGGTGTCATTACCGGCGGGCGCACCGCAACCTTCATGGGACTCAAATCCATCCCTTCCTGCGCCGAGGCGATTTTGGTGGAACGCGATATCCGGCTGGTAAAAATGACTGGTGCACGCTGGCATGCGGCCCATCTCAGCACCCGGGACGCTCTCGATACCATCCGCCGTGCGAAAAATGACGGGCTGAACGTCACCGCCGGAACCGCGCCGCATTATCACGCGCTCAACGATCTGGAGCTTGGCGAATACCGCACCTTCGCCCGCGTCTCGCCGCCGCTCCGGGAGGAGGAGGAACGCCTTGCCGTGATCGAGGCGATCAGGGACGGCACCATCGATGTCATCTCATCCCAGCACCTACCCCAAAGCGCCGACAGCAAGCGCGTGCCGTTTGCGCAGGCGAAGCCGGGGGTGATCGGGCTGGAGACGATGCTGCCGGTCAGCCTGCGGCTCTATCATAACGGCGATGTCAATTTGCTCAGGCTTCTCCATACCATGACGGCCGCCCCGGCGGAACTGCTCGGCCTGGAAGCGGGACGACTCCGAATGGGCGCGGACGCCGATATCATCCTTTTCGATACGGAACGGCCCTGGCAGGTGGACGGTGACCTGCTCAAGTCAAAATCCAAGAACACCGCGTTCGACGGCCATTTGCTACAAGGCCGCGTCCTCAAGACGTTCGTGCGCGGCACCCCCGTTTTTGAGCTATAGGAGGGAATGATTTGCCCGATCCGCTTGGTGATTTCAGCCTGACCTGGCCTTTTTACGCTGCCGCCCTCATCGGTTATCTGATCGGCTCCATTCCGTTTGGGTTGGTGCTCACTAAAATGGCCGGGTTCGGCGATGTTCGGAAAATCGGATCGGGCAATATCGGCGCGACCAATGTCCTCCGGACCGGCAACAAAGGCCTCGCACTCGCCACGCTTCTTCTCGATGGTGGCAAGGGCGCCGTTGTCGTCATCCTCGCCAACATCTTCTTCACACAGGACTATGCGGTGCTGGCCGGTAGTGGTGCCTTCATCGGCCATCTCTTCCCGATCTGGCTGAAATTCAAGGGCGGCAAGGGCGTCGCCACCTTTATCGGCGTTATGCTGGCGCTGAGCTGGCCCGCCGGGCTTGCCGTCGCGCTGACCTGGCTGCTGACGGCGCTGGTTTTCCGCATGTCCTCCCTCTCGGCGCTTGTCGCCGCCGCGCTCGCGCCCGTCTATATCTATCTTTTGAAGACCAACCTGCCGATCGGCGGCGTCTTTTACGGCGATACCCAGCGCGTCGAAGTCGCCTTCTTCATGGCGGTGCTGATCTTTATCCGACACCGCGAGAATATTGCCCGTCTCCTGAAAGGAAAAGAGCCGAAAATCGGCAAAAAGAAATCCTGACCACAGGTTGAATATATTTTCCTCACCACTTACTTAAAAGGGAAACTATGGTGGGGAGAGGACAATGGACACCGCCGGGAAACCACATAGCGCAGATGAAAATATCCGCCGCCTGAGAAAGTTGCAGCAGGATGCACAACTCGCCTTTCGCGAGCAGATCACCCGTCACAGGGCCGAGGTTGTGGCCCGGCAGAACGATTTCCGGGAGAATTTCCCACCACCGATGGCCGCGTCCGCGCCCCCTGCTCCCCCCGAAAGCGATCCTGACGAGATAGCCGGACCGACGGAGATATCGGAACCGTCTGCACCCACCGAGAGTGATGGGGCATTCTCCGATCTGGTCTTTCTGGAGGAGGCAACGAAAATGCCGACCTCCCTTGCACCGGAAGACGCACTACAGGAGGACGCCTTGCCAGAAGAGAAAACTGACCATCCGGAAACAGTCCGCTCACCGTCGAGAGTGGAAAGCGACCGTCTTGCCCGGCGCCGCGGCCATCGAATGCGCACCCGCCGCACGCCACCCGCCACCATGAGAACGCGGGAGAGAGCGGAGCCGGAACCCGATCATCCGGCGCCGAAAGCGACATCCGCTCCGCCGCCGTCAGAGCCGGAGGAGGAGCTGAGCGTCGAGGAACAGAAAGTCCTTGATGAGATCGAGATTTTCGAAGCCCTGTGGCAAAAGAAAGATGCCAGCGAGACCCCGCCACCATCTCCGCCTTCTTCGCAGACCGGCAAAAAAAGCCGATCGTTCTTCGGCGGGATTTTTGACCTGTCACCACAATTTTCAGACGATCGGACAGACGGCTGGGAAGATTAAATCTGGCAGAAACTTCCTAAACGCGCAGAATGTCGCATAAAATTCAATTGACGCGATTGGCGGACTTCTGCCATCTTCCACCGATGGATGAAAAACGTGAACTCTCATCTGATGAACGTCTGGCCTGGCTCCGCCTGATCCGGTCGGAAAACGTCGGACCGATTACCTTTTTCCAGTTACTGGGCCGATTTAAAACGGCGCAGAACGCCCTTGATGCCCTGCCCGAGCTTGCCCGCAAGGGCGGACGAAAAAAGCCGATCCGCATCTGCCCGCTGGCTGAAGCGAAACGGGAGGCAGAAGCGGTGTCCGCATTTGGCGGACGATTGTTGGCAGCCTGCGAACCCGACTACCCCCCGGCCCTTCGCATGATTGCCGACCCGCCACCGGTCATTTCGATCAAGGGGCATGCGCAGCTTCTCAATCGCGATATTTTGGCCGTTGTCGGCGCCCGTAATTCCTCTGCCGTCGCCATCCGGCTGACGCAGGAAATCGCGGGGAGTTTGAGCCAGGAAAATATTGTCATTGCCTCTGGCCTTGCCCGCGGGATTGATACGGCGGCGCATCAGGCATCGCTTACCGGCGGCACCATTGCGGTTGTCGGCGGCGGAATCGACTATCCTTACCCGCGGGAGAACAAGGCACTGCAGGAACAGATATATGAGCAGGGCTGCGTCATCGCCGAGCAACCCTTCGCCATTGTCCCGCAGGCCCGGCATTTCCCTCGCCGCAACCGGATTATCTCCGGTATGGCGCTCGGCGTCCTGGTGGTTGAGGCATCGCCAAGATCGGGGTCCCTGATCACGGCGCGCATGGCGCTGGAGCAGGGTCGGGAAATTTTTGCAGTACCTGGCTCCCCGATGGACCCGCGCGCCCGGGGCACCAACAATCTGATCCGGAGCGGCGCAATTCTGACGGAAAGCGCCGATGATATTCTGGAAGCACTCCAAAGCATCCGCACGCGACCGTTGAAGGAGCCGGACCAACCCCTTTTACCCTTTGGCGATCCCGTGCAGCCCGAAGAGCAGGAACTCGACCGGGTGCGCCCGAATGTCCTGGAATTTCTTAGCCCTACGCCCGTCGCAATCGACGAAATCGTCCGCCTGACAAATCAGCCGCCTGCAGTGGTTTTAACGATTTTACTTGAACTCGAACTAGCAGGCAGAATAGAACGCCATTTCGGAAACAGGGTTTCCATCGTGCCATAGCGTCTCTATATAGGACGGAATGGCGGCCGTGTGTATGGCCCTTAAAAACTAGAAAGTCTGCGATATTATTATGAACGTAGTTGTCGTCGAGTCACCTGCAAAAGCCAAAACCATCAACAAGTATCTGGGTAAGGACTACACCGTTCTGGCGTCCTACGGGCATATTCGCGACCTGCCGTCGAAAGACGGATCGGTGGAGCCCGATCAGGATTTTGCCATGCATTATCAGAATGATGCGAAATCCGCGAAACATATCAAGGCCATCGCCGATGCGTTGAAAGATGCAGACAATCTCTATCTCGCCACCGACCCGGATCGTGAGGGTGAAGCCATTGCCTGGCATGTGATGAAGGTGATGGAGGAGAAGAAAAAGCTCAGCAACACAAAAGTCAGCCGCGTTGTCTTTAACGAGATTACAAAACGCGCCGTGCTGGAGGGTATAGCGAATCCGCGCGAGCTGGACATGAACCTCGTGAATGCGCAGCAGGCGCGCCGGGCGCTTGATTACCTCGTTGGCTTTACCCTGTCGCCGGTTTTATGGCGCAAACTGCCGGGCGCAAAATCGGCAGGCCGGGTGCAGTCCGTTGCGCTCCGCCTGATCTGCGAGCGGGAACTGGAGATCGACGCCTTCAAGCCGGAGGAATACTGGACGATCGATGCGGATTTCCTGACCGACAAGAAAGACAAGATCACGGCGCGCCTGACCCATCTGGCAAGCAAGAAGCTGGATAAATTCTCGCTTCCCGATGCCGAAACAGCCAAGGCCGCAGCCGAGAAAGTCCGCGCCGGGGATTTCTCGATCTCCGACGTCACGCAGAAGCCGGCCAAACGTCATCCCTCCCCACCCTTTACAACCTCGACCTTGCAACAGGAAGCCTCCCGCAAGCTCGGATATGGGGCCAAGCGCACGATGATGGTCGCGCAGAAACTCTATGAGGGCTTTAACCTTGGCGGCGAGACGCAGGGACTGATTACATACATGCGGACGGACGGCCTCAGCCTCGCGAATGAGGCAGTTGAAGGCGCCCGCGATGTTATCGCCAAGGAATACGGCAAGGAATATGTGCCGGAGAAACCCCGCTACTACAAAGCAAAATCCAAGAATGCGCAGGAAGCCCATGAGGCTGTCCGCCCGACCGACCTGTCCCGGACACCGGCAATGGTTGCGAAATATCTCGATAGCGAGCATCTGCGCCTTTACGAGCTGATCTGGAAGCGCACCGTTGCCAGCCAGATGGAAAGCGCCAGGCTTGAGCGCACCACCATTGATTTCAGTGACGGAGAGGGCCAGACCCTCCGCGCGACCGGCAGCGTTGTCCGTTTTCCGGGCTTCCTCAAGCTCTATGAAGAAGGTCGCGACGACGCCAAGGTGGATGACGAGAACGACAATCGACTGCCGCCCGTCACCTCTGGCGAGAAGGTCGGCACCGATATCGTCCGCGAGGACCAGCATTTCACCGAGCCGCCGCCCCGCTATTCCGAGGCCAGCCTCGTGAAGAAGCTTGAGGAGCTCGGGATCGGGCGACCGTCAACCTATGCCTCCATCATTTCGGTACTTCAGGATCGCGATTACGTCCGGATCGACCAAAAACGTTTTATCCCCGAAGACAAGGGACAGCTGGTCACAGCGTTTCTCTCGTCCTTCTTCACACGCTATGTGGAATATGACTTCACCGCGCAGTTGGAGGAGCGGCTCGATGATGTCTCTGCGGCGAATGTAGATTGGAAGCAGGTTTTGCGCGACTTCTGGTACGACTTTAACCTTTCGGTCGAGGGGACAGCGGAACTGCGCGTCACCGACGTGCTGGAGGAACTGAACCGTGTTCTGGCGCCGCATGTCTTCCCGCCAACCGAGGATGGCAAGGACCCCAGGGCCTGCCCGAAATGCGAGGACGGCCGCCTCAGCCTGAAAACCGGACGGTTCGGCGCCTTTATCGGCTGCTCAAACTATCCTGAGTGCCGCATGACACGGAAATTGGGCGATAGCGCGGAGGATGTAGACACCGCGGATGAAGGACCGAAGGAAATCGGTGTTGATCCGGCAACCGAGTTGATGATCACCCTGCGCAAGGGCCCTTATGGCCCCTATCTGCAGCTAGGGGAGCCGGAGCCGAAGAAAAAGCCGAAACGAGTCTCGATCCCGAAGGATATTCCGCTGGAGTCCATCGACTTTGACCTGGCGGTCCAGCTTGTCGGCCTGCCGCGGGAAATCGGACCGCATCCGGAAACCGGCAAGATGATCACGGCAGGGCTCGGACGCTATGGCCCCTATGTCGAGAGTGAGAGAAAATACGGTAAGCTGTCCAACGCGATGGAAGTACTGACCGTCGGCATGAACCGTGCGGTTGAACTGCTCGCGGCGGCAAAAACGCGCGGTGGTGGCGCCGGACGGGCGGCGGCCCCGCTGCGGGTTGTCGGCGCGCATCCGGCGGACGGAGCGGATATCGCTGTGAAGGATGGCCGCTATGGCGCCTATGTCACCCATGGCGGTATCAATGCGACGATCCCGAAAGATGCCGATCCCCTGACAATCTCGCTTGACGACGCGGTCAAGCTACTGGCCGAGCGGGCGGAGAAGAGCGGAAAAAAGCCGAAACTCGCGAAGAAAACAGCGGCCAAAAAGAAAGCGCCGGCGAAAAAATCCACCGAAGCCGCGGAATGACTGGCCGGAAACTGGCAGAAAACAGGATATTTTGAGTCCAAGAACCGGAGATAAATCGCACTTGCCGACAAAGGAGCAGGTACGCGCCTTTATTGAAGAGAGCGAAACGCCGGTTGGCAAGCGGGAAATCGGCAAAGCCTTCAACATCAAGGGCGCCGATCGCATCTACCTGAAGAAAATCCTGAAAGAGTTGGTCGAGGAAGGCGAGCTTGAGCGCGGGCGGAAGCGGGAACTGGCGCCGGTCGGGGCGCTACCTTCCGTCACGGTGATTGAGGTAGATCACCTGAACGATGATGGCGAGGCCGTCGCCCGCCCCATCAACGCCGGAGACAGTCCGTCGCCAGTCATCCATTTCGCCCGGACGGATAACAAAGGCCGTGCGCATGCGCCGGGCGTCGGGGATCGCCTGCTGGCACGCCTCAACCGGATGAAGGATGGCAGCTACGAAGCCCGCATCATTCGCCATCTGGAGGCCAACGCCGGCCCTGTTCTCGGTGTCTATACAAAAGTTGGCAAGGACGGGCGTGTCCAGCCGACCAACCGCAAGCTGAAGAAGGAAATCATTGTCCGAGACGAGAATTCACTGGGCGCCCAAAGCGGTGAAGTCGTGCTTTGTGATATCCTGCCGGGCAAGATCCATGCGCTACCCGAAGGTCGCGTCAAGCAACGGGTCGGCCCGATGGATGATGCCGCGTCCCTCAGCCTGATTGCCATCCATGCCCATGGCATCCCCGATGAATTTAACGACGCCACCATCAAGGAGGCATTGGCTGCCAAACCTGTCACTCTCGGCAAACGGACGGACCTGCGTGGCCTGCCGCTGCTCACCATAGACCCGGCGGATGCGCGCGATCGTGACGACGCTATCTGGGCCGCGGCGGATGACGATCCGAAAAACAAGGGCGGCTGGCAGGTGATTGTGGCCATTGCCGATGTCGCCCATTATGTCACCCATGGTTCGGCTCTGGACAAGGAAGCGCGCAAGCGCGGCAACAGCGTCTATTTCCCCGATCGCGTCGTGCCCATGCTGCCCCACGAACTTTCCAGCGACCTGTGCTCCCTGCATGAGAATGTCGATCGCCCTGTGATGGCGGTGCAGATGTGGTTCGATGCGGAGGGCAACAAGCTTCGCCATAAATTCATGCGCGGTCTGATCCGCAGCGTTGCCTCCCTCACCTACGCCCAAGCGCAGGCTGCCCATGACGGCCAGCCGGATGACGCGACGGAAGCGCTGCGGGACG
The DNA here is from genome assembly GCF_963973085.1 of uncultured Sneathiella sp. Lineage (GTDB taxonomy): Bacteria > Pseudomonadota > Alphaproteobacteria > Sneathiellales > Sneathiellaceae > Sneathiella. The sequence goes on along the minus strand of NZ_CAXAXA010000002.1, from coordinate 393,511 downwards.
AGGTGATCGAGCCGCTGTTCCAGGCTTTCGAGGCGCTGAAGAAAGCCCGCGCAAAACGGCAACCGCTGGACCTTGACCTGCCGGAACGGAAAATCGAGTTCGGCGACGATGGTTTTATCAAGGCAGTCCATAAAAAGGAGCGGTTCGCCGCCCATCTCCTGATTGAGGAGTTCATGATACAGGCCAATGTATCGGCGGCGGAAACATTGGTCAAAATGAAACGGCCCTGCATGTTCCGTGTCCATGAACCGCCGAGCGCCGAGAAGCTGGTCGGGCTGCATGAAACCCTTGCCGAAATGAATATCCGCTTTGCCAAGGGGCAGGTTGTAACGACGGCAAGCTTCAACCGCATCCTCGCGCAGGCCGACAACGAGATCGACCGGGAGCTGGTCAGCTCGCTGGTGCTTAGAAGCCAGTCGCAGGCCGTCTACAGCCCGGAAAACCTCCATCATTTTGGCCTGCATCTGAGCAATTATGCACATTTCACCTCACCGATCCGCCGCTATGCCGACCTGTTGATCCACCGCAGCCTGATCGCTGCGCTGAAACTGGGGACGGACGGGCTGAAGGAGGAAGAGGCCGCAGCCTTCACGGACATCGGCACGGATATTTCGACAACGGAACGCCGCGCCATGGTCGCGGAGCGGGAAACCAACGATCGCTTCACCGCAGTCTTCCTCGCCAACAAGGTCGGAGAGATTTTTCAGGCGAAAGTATCGGGCGTCACCCGGGCCGGACTGTTCCTCAGCTTCGATGACACAGGTGCCGACGCGCTGGTGCCGATTTCCACGCTCGGCAATGATTTTTTCAATTTCGATCAGGACAAGCACAGGCTCGTCGGCAAGCGCACAGGGGAAACATTTCGCCTGGCGGACCGCCTCTCTGTCCGTCTGCGCGAGGTCGATATCGTGACCGGCAGCATGATTGCGGAAGTCATTGATGGCCGCGATGGCGGAGATGCCAAGCCTCGCTCCACCAGTCTTCCCGCCCCGCGCCGCGCCGCCAAACCAAATGCCGAACGGAAGACGAAGAAAAAGAAGCGGACCCTGCCCAAGGGCAAAAAGCGGGCTCTGCGGCGCAAGGAACAGGGCTGATATCTGCGGCAGAGTGTCGCAAAGCCTTTTTCTTCATGCTTTCCGTCTCCAGATAATGGTATCTTCCGATTGAAAGTAGAGAAATGATGCCGATGACAGCTGTTGCAAAAGAAGAAAGATCCGTGGGGCAGGCCATGTTGAACGGCCTGCGCCAGCGCTGCCCCCACTGTGGGAAGGGCCGGATGTTCAACAAATATATTAAGGTCAACCATAGCTGTGAGAATTGCGGAACGGAACTGCATCATCAGCGCGCGGACGATGCGCCGCCTTATTTCACCATGTTGATCGTACTACATTTTGCCATGTCCGGCCTGCTGACGGTGGAGCAGATATACAGCCCGGAAACCTGGGTTCAATTGACGATCTGGCTTCCTGTCTCGCTCGTCTCTGCGCTCTGGATGTTGCCGCGGATAAAGGGGGCCCTGATCGGTATCCAGTGGGCACGACAGATGCACGGCTTCGGCGGCGATTTCACGTAATCACTCTGGACTTGGCGCGTTGCCCGGTGCATAGTCGGTTAAAAAGTGAAAGTGCCAGAGATGACGACCGAAAAGAAACGATCCGTCGCGGAGAGCCGGACCGACGGCAGTAAAGCCCCCCGCCCGAAAGATGCCGCAACCCTTATCCTGTACCGCCAAAGCAGCAAGAATACCGAAATCCTGATGGGAGAGCGGAGTGCGCGGCATAGCTTCATGCCTAACACTTATGTTTTTCCGGGTGGCCGTGTGGACGCCAGCGACGGCCGCATTCCGCCAGCGCGGGATCTGCGCGACGATGTCATGGCTCGGCTTGTCCGGGGCGGCTGCTCGCCTGCGCGTGCGCGTGCACTCGCCGTCGCTGCCATTCGCGAAACCTTCGAGGAAACGGGTTTGAGGCTTGCGGAAACCTACCCCATGCCGCGCCGCTCCCGGGTTGCCATCTGGAATGAATTCGGCACGGCAACCTGCGGCCCGGACCTCTCAAAGCTCGATTATATTGTCCGGGCGGTAACGCCGCCGTCGCGCAAGAAGCGCTTCAACACGCGGTTTTTTGTGGCCGATGCGGAAACGCTGGAAGGCGATATGAAGGATTCGAGCGAGCTGCTGGATTTGCGCTGGGTCACGATCCCGCAGGCGCTCAACCTCGATATTCCCCTGATTACGGAACATGTTCTCGGTCATGTCGACAGGTTCCTGAAAACCCGCCCGGAGCGGGATGCCAATCGCCCTGTCCCGATGTTCCAGATGCGCCATGGCAAACGGATTTTCGGGGAAGAATGACCTCCCGCACCCCAAAGCTGCGGCCGGTCACGCCGCGGCATGCCGCCAGCCTTGTCATCTATGAACAGCGGGCGGATGACCTTTACGTATTGATGGGTCGCCGCGCCAAAACTCATAGATTCCTGCCGAATGTCTATGTTTTCCCGGGAGGCCGCGTTGATCCGGCGGATGCAACCACGACGCCGCTCGCCCCGCTCAACCCGGATATCGAGAAAATGCTGTCCCATCCGGCGGGCATGGCCCATGCCGTTGCCACGGCTGCAGTGCGAGAAACCCATGAAGAAACGGGCCTCGTCATCGGAGATGTCCACAATGACAGGCTACGCCCTGATCTCTCCAACCTTGATTTCATTGCCCGCGCTATTACGCCGCCGGTCAGCCCGATCCGCTTCAACACCCGATTTCTGAGCATTGACGCGCGGCACACTTCCGGCACTCTTGGCGGTTCGGGGGAACTGGTGGACCTGCGCTGGATACCATTGTCCGCGGTGCATGAAGTCCCGCTCATCGATGTGACAGAATTCGTCCTCGAGGAGATCAACCGCACCATCAAGAACGTTGCGGCGGAGGCTCGGCAGAGCCCGGAGACTGTGCCGTTGTTCAGCTATTACCGCGGGAAGCCGTTCATTCGCAATTACGGCGATGACTGAACCGGCACCGGCCGACAACACACGCGCGCTGATTGCCATTATGGCCGCAGCAACCATCATGGGTGTGTCCTTGAGCCTGTCCATCCCGCTTGTCTCCCTGAATATGGAGAAATGGGGCTATGGCAGCGACGTGATCGGCTTGATGGGCTCCCTCCCGTCCCTGACGTTTCTATTCGTTTCCCCTATACTGCCAGCGCTCACCCGCCACGTAGGTTCGGGAAAGATGCTCTGGTCCTCCCTGCTGCTCGCGGCCTTCTCGATCGGGGCGTTATCGCTTTCGGACAATATTTATTTCTGGTTTTTCCTGCGCCTGATGATCGGCCTGTCCATGGCCGTCCTGTTCACGATCAGCGAAACCTGGATGAACAAAATCGCCCATGAGAAAAGTCGCGGGCGAACGGTGGCGATCTATGTTTCCTGCATCACCCTAGGTTTTGCCTTCGGCCCTGTACTCATCAATTTTATCGGCGCTGAGGGAGGCCGACCCTTCATAATCTCGGCGCTCATTGTCCTTGCCGGCGGGCTCGCTTTCCTACCCGTAGGAAAGCAGTTTCCCGATCTTAGCGAGAAAGGCAACTATTCGATCTTCTCCTTCGTCAAGATCGCCCCGATGATCAGCGCCGCAACGCTGCTTGTTGCCTTTTTCGATGGCTCGGTCCTGACCTTGATGCCCGTATATGGCGTCAAGAACGGTCAACTTCTCGAAACTGCGGTGCTGATGACGAGCGCCCTGCTGGCCGGGAATATTCTGCTTCAGTTGCCCATCGGCTGGCTGGCAGATCGTTACAACCGCGGCTGGGTGATTCTCGGCTGCGGGATCGTCGGGGTGCTAGGAGCGCTACTCCTGCCGTTCGTAGTATTGAACCACTATCTGCTTTGGCCCTTGCTGGTTATCTGGGGTGGCGGCGTGGTCGGTACCTATACCATCGCTCTGGTCGTCATGGGACAGCATTTCAAAGGCGGCAACCTGATCACGGCAACGGCCGCCGTCAACATGCTATGGGGCCTTGGCGGGCTTTTCGGGCCGGTTATGGCGGGGACAGCCATGGAAGTGTATGAGCCGCATGGCATGCCGCTCACCTTTGCCGCCGCCTGTGCCGCGTTTGTCGTTATTGCCGCCCTGCAGCTCCGTCGGGCCGGCGGGGGATAAAAAACGCGTGATTAACAAGCTCGCGCTTGACTTCGTCAATTAAATCCGTATTTTCCGGGCTTCGATATTATTTACTTCTGCGCTTTTGCGGAAGATGACTGGAGTTTCGGACATGGCTAAGCCGACAACATTGAAAATCAGGCTGGTAAGCACAGCGGACACGGGTTTCTTTTATGTGACCAAGAAAAATCCGCGGACATTGACGGAGAAAATGGTCGTGCGCAAGTATGACCCGGTTGTGCGCAAGCATGTGGACTTCAAGGAAGCCAAGATCAAGTAGCTTTGCTGCCACATGAATGAAACAGGCCGCAGAATTCGCGGCCTTTTTTGTGGGTAAAGAACTAGGCCGCCTCTATCGCGCTGCCGCGCCGGTTTTTACGAAGGTCGTCACAGGACATGGCGCAACAACAACACGATTGCGACCGTCTCTTTTCGCTTTGTAAAGCGCCTCATCCGCCCGCTTCAGCAGGCTGTCCGCCTCCTCCTGCTCCTGCGATACCGTCACGCCGATGGAGCAGGTCAGATCAAGTTCCAACCCTTTATTGCTGACAGCAAAGGGCTTGTCGGCCATCTGACGGCGCAGCCGCTCGGCTACGGTAGAGGCCATCGACAGATCCGTATCCGGCATCACGACAACGAATTCTTCTCCGCCATAGCGGCAGGCGAGATCAATGCCCCGGATGCTCATGCCTATACGGCTGGCAAACTCCTTGATGACATCGTCGCCAACATCATGGCCGTGGGTGTCATTCACCGGCTTGAAGAAATCGATATCCATGATCATCAGGCAAACCGGCTTGTAATCCATTTTTGCCCGTTGCAGCATCGCATTCAGATGGCTCGACATATAGCGCCGGTTGTAAAGGCCGGTTAGGCTGTCGGTTACCGCCAGCTCCATACTGCGGTGGAAATTGTCCCTGAGCCTGTCCTGATACTGTTTGCGCAGGATTTGCGTCCGGGTCCGGACGATCAATTCATTGGTGTCGATGGGGCGCATAACATAGTCATTGATTCCGATATCCATGCCCCGCAGCAGTTTGTCCTTATCCGATTCATCGACAAGGGTCAGGATCGGCAGATGCCGCGTCTCGTCCGAGCTGCGAATGCGAGAACAAAGGCGCAAGGGGTCATGCGTTGCAGAATCAAGGCTGATGACGGCAAGATCATAGTCACCACCGCGCAACAGCACTTGCGCTTCCTGCATGTCCGGCTCAAGCGTGACGTCGTAAGTCTCCGCGTAGATTTCCTTCATCAGGCGGACGGAAAATTCGTTATCGTCAATCACCAGTATGCGGGCGCGCTGGATTGCCTCTTCCTTGCGATCAGACATGCTTATAACACCAAGCTCTGAGCTTGTTTCTTCACGCAGGCGAAATTCGTCCATCATCATCTTCAGACGGAGAAGGGATTTCACCCTGGCAAAAAGGGCAATGTCATCCACGGGCTTTGTCAGGAAGTCATCGGCGCCCGATTCCAGGCCCTGTACCCGATCCGCAGCTTCACTGAGCGCGGTAACCATAATCACGGGAATATGCGCCGTGCGAATATCAGCCTTCAGACGGCGGCATACCTCGAACCCGTCCATCTGCGGCATCATCACATCGAGAAGAATAAGGTCAGGCTGCTGTTCCAGTGCGATTTCGAGCGCATCCATGCCGTTATTGGCAGTCACAACGTCATAATATTCGACGGACAGTTTTGCCTCGAGGATTTTAACGTTCGGTATAATATCATCAACGACCAGAATGCGTGCAGACATAATCTAGCTCAAAAACTCTTTAACAGTGCTCAGAAAATTTTCAACGGAAATAGGTTTTGCGACGTAAGCTTCACAACCCCCTTCGCGAATTTTTTCCTCATCCCCCTTCATGGCGAATGCAGTCACGGCGATAACAGGAATAGACTTCAACGTCTCATCCTCTTTGATCCATTTCGTCACTTCCAGTCCGGAAACTTCTGGCAATTGGATGTCCATCAGGATCAGGTCCGGCGAATGCTCCCGCGCCAGCCCCAAGGCTTCCATTCCATCCTTAGTCTGGATCGTATTATATCCATGCGCTTCCAGAAGATCGTGGAAGAGCTTCATATTTAAGTCGTTATCTTCGACAATCAACACTGTCTTCATGTTCAACTCATCCAATTCCCGACATCAAGAGTTGCCTTGATATGATTAATACAGGGCGTAGGTTGGTTCCTGTTTTCAATTTACCGCACTTGAGACTATCATTGGTCACCAATAAACAGAAATATGATTAAGTTTTCCTTACCATTAACGGTTTCAGGGCATAGAAAGTTTCATGAATTACGAAAAATCCGAGATTATTGCACTTCAGGCACTTGCCTTTATTGCAGGGAATGAGAAAATCATGAGCTGGATGCTGGCGGAAACGGGCGTGGATCCCCGGAATCTATCTCATTCTGCCGACAACGCGGAAATTCTGGCCGGCGTTCTCGATTTTTTGCTGGCCCATGAAGAAATTCTCATCGATTTCTGCGCGGAGGCGAATCTGGATGCCACCAGCCCGGCGCGCGCGCGGCAGTTCATGCCCGGTGCCCCGGTGGAGGATTACTGAACATGTTTAGCGGTATTCATGAAGACGTGCGTCCCCAGCTAGAGATGCTGGAAATTGATAGAAACCGCCCGCTGGTCATCACCGACGCAGATGAAGTGCTGTTCAATTTCATGGTCGGCCTTGAGGATTTCCTGGAGACAAGAGAGCTGTTCTTCGACTGGGCCTCTTTCGCGCTGACCGGGAATATCCGCCGGATCAGTAACAAGCAGCCGATTGAGCAACAGGAAGTCTGGGACCTGCTGTCTGACTTCTTTGACCAGCGCTGCGCCGTCCTTCCTGCGGTCGAGGGTGCGGCGGAAGGACTGGCCTCCCTCAGCAAACATGCGCAGGTTGTCGTGCTCAGCAATGTCCCGCCGAAATATGCCGCCAAGCGCCTGGAAGGCCTCAAGGACAAGGGCATGGATTTTCCCTTGATCGCCAACGTCGGCAGCAAGGGGGAAGTGGTCCGCTACCTCACCCGGGACCTCAAGGCATCCGCCTACTTCATCGACGATATCCCGCATAACCACAGCTCGGTCAACCAGCATGCGGCGCATGTCCATCGGCTGCACTATATCGCCGATGACCGGCTGTCGAAACTGCTCGGTCCGGCGGAGCATTGCCACACCCGTCTCTATGGCTGGCCGGACATATGTGCTCATATCATCCGTCATATAGAGACGGGTGAGTATTGACGGGAGGGGGACATCGCCAGTCTCTGCCGCAACTGCCTGACTCTCCTTGATGATGCGAAGTTGCGCAGTGACAGACGCTGCGCGAACTGCCGCTCTCCCCGCACCCTGCAGCATCCGGAACTGTTCTCCCTCACCCTCGCCCATGTCGATTGTGACGCCTTCTATGCGGCGGTGGAAAAGCGCGATAATCCGGCGCTTGCCGCGAAGGCGCTGATTATCGCCCATGACAGTCCACGCAGCGTCGTCTCCACCTGCTGCTATATCGCGCGCATGTCTGGCGTCCGCTCGGCTATGCCCCTGTTCAAGGCGAAACAGCTCTGCCCCGACGCAACGATCATCCCGCCGGACATAGCGAAATATGCCGCCGTCAGCAGGGACATTCGCGCCCTTTATGACAAGCTGACGCCGGATGTGGAACCGCTGTCGCTGGATGAAGCCTTCCTCGATCTTGCCGGTACGGAGATGCTGCATCACCGAAATGCCGCACAATCCATGGCCTGGCTGGCCCGGGAGATCGAACGGGAGATTGGCATTACTGTCTCCGTCGGGCTCAGCTACAATAAATATCTGGCCAAGCTTGCCTCCGATCTCGACAAGCCGAACGGCTTCGCGGTGATCGGACAGGCGGAAGCCCTCAATTTCCTCGCCCCCCGCCCGGTCAGCCAGATCTGGGGCGTCGGCAAGGCCCTCAACCGCAAGCTGGCGAGCGAGGGAATTACCACCATCGGACAGCTTCAACATCGGGAGAAGGCTGAGCTGGTGGCGCGCTACGGTGTGATGGGGGAACGGCTCTACCATCTCTCCCGCGGGGAGGACAGCCGCCGGGTGAAAGCCGATCTCAAGGCCAAGAGTATCTCGGCGGAGACCACCTTCAGCACCGATATCGATGACATTGATATCCTTCTCGCCCGCCTCTGGCCGCTCTGCGAGAAAGTCTCCAAACGGCTGAAAGCGGTAAACAAAGCCGGAAAAACCGTCACCCTCAAGCTCAAAACCGGGGATTTCAAAACGATTACCCGCAGCCAAACTCTTTCCCAGCCAACCCAGCTCGCCGAAACCCTGTACCGCGAAGTGAAGCCACTACTGGAGAAGGCGGCGCCAACGCATGACTTTCGCCTTATCGGCGTCGGAATCAGCAGTTTCGGTGAACTCGAAGACGCCGACCGGCCGGATCTCCTCAGTGGGAAAAGCGGCCATGACAAGGATGTCGAGACGGCAATGGACAAGCTCCGGCAGAAGTTTGGCGATGCGGTAATTTCCAAGGGTCGCGGGCTTAACGCCAAACGCTGATTTATTTGCAGAACCCCTGAAGCTGCGCCCATTCCGCTTCGCTAAGGGCCGCCCCGCCCCTATTCCCGGCCTCGGTCAGCGCTGCAATACGCTCTTCAAAACCCGGATGGCTGTCGAGGAAGGAAAGGAAACTCTCAGAGTCCGACTGCTCACCGAGCTTTTGCATGAGACCCGCCATTGGCGACACATCAAATCCCGCCCCCTGCATCCGTTCAATGGCGGACTGGTCCGCCTCGCGCTCAAAATCGCGGCTGTAACCGGACCCGAGGGTCATCTGCCCCAGTGCCGCGAGAAAGGTCCCTCCGGTCACATCGCCAAGCAGGACGCTGAAGACGGTCGCCACCCCGGCATTGGTGACGAAGAGGCGGGTCGGATGATTATGCGCCACATGGGCGATTTCATGGGCAAGAACGCCGGCGAAGCCGTTCGGATGTTCCGCAAGGTCAAAAAGACCTGAAAAAATGATCAGCTCTCCGCCCGGAAGCGCAAAGGCGTTCGCCTGTTTCGTTCTGACAACCGTAATTTTCCGGACTTTTTCATCCGCGTCAGTGTTGAGTTGCAGCAGGCCCACCAGCTTCTGCAGAATAACCTCTGCCTCCGGTTTGGTACAGATAACGGTTTCCGGTGTTGTTCTGTTATTCCTTGCAATGGACTGCACAACGAAATCCCGTGCCTGACTGCCGATCTGCTCGCGGGTTTCCATGGGCAGGAGGCGCGCGACCTGCCCGGCCAGAAGCGGCAGGACGAAAGTGAAGATAAGCACCACCGACAGCACCGCCCCGCCGCCCCAGTAAGCATAGGGCCGCCACCACCCAACGGGGGCCGAACGACGCTTTTGCAGCATGGGGCAGAGATGGCGCAATTGTTCGACAATGGCAATATCGGTAACGACAATCCGGCCTTCCTCATGGTCGAGGGAAAGTCTGAGTTCACCCTTTCGCGGCGGGCGGTTTTCATCCCGGAACTCCGCCAGCGCCCAATCCCCGACCGGCGCACCATCTTCCGCCGTGACATAAAGCCGGTCTTCGGCCAGGGTCAGCAGGACCGGTTGCGCTTTCGCGGTTTTTCCATCAAACAGGCGGGCGGCTACGGGCATCGCTTAGAAGGCCCCCACATCCATGGCATCGGCAAATCCTTCCCCGTAACTTGGTGATTTCTCGGCATTCGCGGCGGCCTCCTCGAAGGGGACAAGCGTGTCTATCTCTGTTGACTTGCAGATCGCTTTCACCAGCGGCACCAGAAAAAATAAGGTTTTCAGGATGTCTATGCCGATCCAGGCAATCAGCAGAAAAGCGAAAGGCAGGATAGCCGCGAGCGCGCTTTGCCACATAATCACCAGGGTGATCATCACGCCGAAGGCGATTAGGCCGCCAATGATGAGCAGAATCAAAATCAGGGAGATAAAAAGAACCGAGCGTAACCGAAGGCTGGAGGAAAAGCGGGCGCCCATGAAGGAAGTATTCTCCGCAAGATAGCGGAATTCCCAGACACGGGTAACAAAAATAAAGGCCGTCAGCGCGCACATGGCAATGAAACCGCCAAGGTAGACCGGGCCGAGATCCTTCCCGGCCATTGTAAAGTTACCATCCCCAATCTCCGTGATCGCCTCCGTAGAGAGAGTCATGACATCCGACGTCGCCAGATAACCGAGCGCGCTGGCTATCACCAGTTGGGTTATTAAAATGGCGGGCCAGTATATTTTGTACAAGCCTGCAGTCCGCCCGGCGTAAGTAAAGCGGCCGTCACCGAAATGGGTGTTGTTGAGTTGATACTGCAACCGGTAAGACCGGAGCCAGGGATAGGCCCAGCCCAACGTGACAAAGGATGCAACCGTCCGCACCAGGACATTCAAGGCATAGAGGGTGGCCCGGCCCGACAGGTAGAAGCGAATGCCGCGCCACGCGGTCCGTGACAACCGGTAGCGCCAGAGGCGATAGCGGGCAAACTGCCACAGCGTATACAGAATTGCAAAATTGAGTAGCTGGCTGAAAATGGCGATAGTCTCGCTCGTCAGGGCAAGCAACTCGATCACGAAGCTGGATAGCAGCAGCAACGGCAGCAGGATGATCAGGGCAATCAGGAAGCCGATAAAAAGCTCCTTGGCGGTGCCCCTGTATTCCAGACGGTCTGTACCGATCTTCAGCCCCTGCCAGAGAAGTTGACGGAGATAGGTTTTGCCCCAGAAGCGGTAGATACCCAACGTCAGCAGGCCGAAAATCTTATTCTTTACCAACCGGACCAAGACCTGCCTGCGGGAGATATCGTAGGAGAGTGTACGCCCCATCCCCGCATCGTCCGTCGCAACGGTCGTAATCGGAGTGCCCCTGGCTGTGGGAATAGAATCAGTATCAGACGACATACGCAACCTTCCTTTTCTCCGAGACATATTACCTGCCATCGCCCGGAGAAAGCAATCCTTACGGGATTATGAGCATTTTTCCTTCTCTAAAATGGTTAGGTTCGACACCTCGCCATTCAGGGAGAAATCGCTGTACTCAAGATGGAGATCGGTCGCAATTCCGTTATCGAAAATCTTCATGCTGATCTTGTAGTCCGGCTCTGTCTGCTGCTGGGTGAGATCAAAAAAGGAAATCTGTAGCGGCCAGAAGGTGCGTCCGGCCAGAGCCTCAACCTCCGCGGAAGGCGAGAGAAGCGTCTGCGCCTTGCCAATCACCGCCAGAGTGTCGGACAGTCCGTCTTCGCCATTGCCATCATAGACTTTCGCCGAAAGCAGGCTGCGTCCGGCGGCGGCGGCTTTCATCACCTGACGGGTATGCTCCCCAGGAAAAATAACCCCGTCGGGAAGCTTCATTTCGTCCGGTTCGGGCTCGCTGAACTCGACAACGGTTCCCTCTTCCCGTTGCTCAGCGACACCGCTGTATTTCTCAATCAATTGCCCGTTCAGCATGTTGGACATATCAAATCGCATCATCCGGCCCGCATTGTCCTCCCATGTCGACTGACTATAGTCGGAGACAATCACATTACCCTCGAAATTGACCATTTCCAGAACCATGCGTTGATTGACAATCAGTCCGTCGCATTGCTGCTCTACTTTCATGACAATGCGCCCACGCACGGCCTCAATCCCGCTATTTTCTTTCAGCATGTCGAGCTTCAGATCATATACGGCCTGATGCGAAGCGAGTTGCAGGGGCGCCGCCAGGGCAGATGCAGCAAGTCCCAGCACAACAATGCCGATGACAGCCCGGATAAAAATTTTCCATTTCATTAAAATAAACAACCCAGTTTAATCAAAAAATTTCCGCATAATTTCACGGATCAGTAATATACCCCAATCGCCGCGCTGTGAAGACATAACACAAAAAGCTCTCCGGGCGGATATTCCCGGTCATTTATTCCCCGCGAAAAGGCATAAAATTCCATTCAAATTAACATAAAAATGAACAAACTCTTTAAAATAAAATCTAACCCATTGTTATTATTACATTTTCCAGACATCTATTTTTGGCATAGTTACTGCATATCCAAGGTCAGTTAATTTTGCCAGTCCGGTACCAATGTGTAATTTTGGTCAAAGACGCCGGGTCGGCTCAGCCTTGGAGTAAGAAAAATGTCATCACCCATGACAAACATACCGTCCCCTCAAGCCGTTTTCCCAATAGGCGTTAACACCGAGATCGGTGCCCAACTCGAAGATCTGGCGTCCGCCCTGAAAACAAGTGTCAGACGCCAAGCCCCTGCAAAGCATTGGCAGCTGATCAATCGAGTCATCGCCTATGCGGCCAGTGCGGAACAGCATATCAGCGAACAGCAGGAGCGCATTCGGGAACTCGAAGCGCTCTCCTCCACCGACGAGCTGACCGGGCTACATAATCGCCGTGGATTGCAGGACTTCATGTCCCGGACGCTTATTACATCCCGCCGTCACGGGGAAACCGGCGTCCTCGCCTTTATGGACCTGAATGACTTCAAGGAAATCAACGATCGATATGGCCATGACACCGGCGATCAAGCGCTTTGTGCCTTTGCCGACACGATCAGGACTAACCTTCGGGGCTCCGATTTTGTCGCACGCCTCGGCGGAGACGAATTTGTCTTTGTTCTGACCCGGGCGAATGAAGGAAACGGCTGCAAACGCGCCCTGACCATCCAGCGAGAAGTAAGTGCAACCTCTATTTCTGTGCGCGGCAGAAAAATCTTCCTAACAGCCAGCATGGGTTTGGCTTTCTATGGCGGCGACAGTTCATTCAATGACCTGATGACCACCGCCGACAAGGCCATGTATGACAACAAGAAGGCGAATAAACTGGTGACAAAAAAATCACCATAAAGCCACGCCTACCCGTGGCAGAAAAGCTCGATAGGCTCCCGCACCCCGCGCAGTTCGTGAAAGCCGCAAGAAGTGAGTGCTGATCCGGCCTCCCGGGCGGCGCGGACGAAATCGCCGGACGCGATAAGACCCGTTCCCAGAACATCGCACAGCACCTCGATCCGGCTGACCTCATTCACCGCGGGGCCAATCACGGTGAAATCAAGCCGTGTTTCCGATCCGACGTTCCCGTACATCACCTCCCCCACATGGAGTGCAATGTCGAGGCCCATGGTCGGCTTGTCAGACTGGCGCCGCTTCTGATTAAGGGACGCAATCCCGGACATCATCTGCTCAGCCGAACGAAGCGCGGTTTCGCATATTTTCTGCATGTCATCCGGATCCGTCGATGACAACTCGAACGTTGCAAGCAGGCCATCGCCCATGAACTTCAGAATCTCTCCGCCCGCTGCCTCGATCGGGCCAGCCATGCAATCCAGATACTGATCCAGCATCTCCACCAGATCGCCCTGCCCAGAAATATCGGAAAGACTGGTAAACCCCTTGAGGTCGGCATAGACAAGAACGGCGTTGATGCTGTCGACCGAGCCGCGGCGGACCTGGCCGGAAAGAACCTTTTGTGCGGTCTCCTTCCCGATATAGGTTTCCAGTACCGAACGCGCCGTCCGGAAGGAGGCGATCCCCTTCGCCGCCAACCCAAACACAGGGATGGTTCGGCTGAGTATCCGGAATTCTTCGTCCGAGAACCCATCTGGACGATCTGACGCCCAACTTGTAATCAATCCCGCGGTTCGCTCCAGAGTTTGACTTTCAAAGCCCCAGCCAAAATCGAATATCTGACAGAACCAGTCTGTTAATCCCTGATTCCTGAACTCCACAAGAACCGGAAAATCAAGCTCCGTCTCGTCATTGAGCGGGCGATGCAGGAATGTCAGCTTATTTGTCAGCATAAAGAAGAACGGGCTCGCGAACCAACCTTCGCCTGGCTCTTCGGAGTGCAGGAAGTTTGTGTTGGTCACAAGCCCTTCCCCGCGCCGCCAGGTATACATGAACGCACTTACCTGCGGATGAATGGCACTGAGTGCAATATTCCCGCGCTTGAGCTTGACGCCCTGCTGGTTAAGCCGTTCACAGAACTCGGTGAACAGCTCGCGCACAGTGCCGCCCTTCAGCCCGGCATCGATGAGCCAGGCGAACAGCTCTTCCTGCTCGTTCGTGGCCTGAAAATGGCCGCAACGATTGTCCAAATTTACGCTATCCATACCCATCGACATACCTGCTGCTTTTCCCGTTCAGATCATATAGGTTCAATCTACTCATAGTGTAAGGAAAAAGCGAAAAAAATGCGCCCGGATAAGACACAGGCTGGCCCTCTCCATCCGGCCATGATAGACATCGCTGGCGGGCTCCGGAAAGAAGGCAGGGCATGAGTGACATAAAGAAATACTGGCGGAACTATATCAATGGCGAATGGGTGGATGCCGAGGACGGCGGCCGCATAGAGATAGAAAACCCGGCGACCGGCGGTATTATTGCCGAAGTTGCCCGCGCGCAGAAGGATGATATTGACCGGGCCGTTGCCGCTGCCCGCGCCTGTTTTGAAAGCCGGGAGCTTTACAACATGCGCCCGACCAACCGCGGTCAGTTAATGTTCGACATCGCCCGGCATCTGACGGAGATGGCGGACGAGATTGCCCTGGCCGAATGCCTCGATAACGGGAAAACCCTCGCCGGCGGCAAGAATGAAGCCATGGCGGCGGCGCGCTATTTCACCTACTACGGCGGGCTTGCCGACAAGCTGGAAGGGCGGATGATCCCGCTCGGCGCGGATTATGTGGATTATACCATCCCCACGCCTTTCGGGGTCTCGGCGCAAATCGTGCCGTGGAACTTTCCGCTGCAGATCGCGGCACGTTCGGTTGCCTGCGCCCTCGCGACGGCCAACACGGTCGTGCTGAAATCGCCGGAACTCTCCCCGCTTTCCACCTATTTCATTGGCGAGGCCTGCCACCGGGCCGGCATTCCGAAGGGAGCCGTCAACATTCTCTGCGGCTATGGCCATGATTGCGGTGCCGCGCTCGTCTCCCATCCGGATATCGACCATATCGTTTTTACTGGTTCCGTCGCGACGGGACAGTCGATCCTGCATGCGGCGGCGGAACGGGTCATCCCGTGCGTCATGGAACTCGGCGGAAAATCGGCCGGAGTTCTTTTCAAGGACGCAGATGTTGACCAGGCGGTCAATTCGACGGCGAGCGGAATATTCTCCCATGCCGGGCAGGTCTGCTCCGCCCAGTCGCGCTTGATTGTCCCGAAGGCCTTGCAAAATGAAATCATCGAGAAACTGGTGGCCAAGGCCAACTCCCTCTCCATCGGACCCGGGATTGACGGCCATGACCTGACGCCGGTCATCTCCGCCTCGCAGGCCGACAAGATCGAGGGCATGTGCCTCGCCGCCTCGCAAGCCGGGGCGGAAGCCGTGACCGGTGGCCGCAAGCATGAGGGCCTGCCCGGGCATTTTATCGAACCAACGGTCTTTTCCAACGTTACATCGGATATGACAATCGCCCGGGAAGAGGTGTTTGGCCCCGTGCTATCGGTTCTCACCTATGATGATCCAGAGGAAGCCATTGCGCTCGCCAACGGAACGAACTATGGCCTGTGCGCCGGGATCTATACGAAAGACCTGGCGACAGCCCACTGGGCGGCGGACCGGCTGATCGCGGGTCAGGTTTTCGTCAATGAATGGTTCGCCGGGGGTATCGAGACGCCCTTCGGCGGCATGAAGCGGTCCGGCTATGGCCGGGAAAAAGGTCAAGAGGCGCTTCTGAACTATGTGCAGACAAAAAATGTCGGCATTCGCATTACCGGCGGCGGCGGCGGTCGTCCCGGCGGATAACATACTGCAAAATTTAAACAAGAGGTGAAACATGGCAGGTAAAATTGACGCCCATCTGGCGGAACTCGGCATTGAAATTCCGGCAGCGACAGCGCCCGCGGCGAACTATGTCCCCTATGTCAAGACCGGTAATCTCGTCTTCATTTCCGGGCAGGTGCCGTTCGTTGACGGCAAGCTCACCTATCAGGGCAAGGTCGGCAAGGATTTCAAGACGGAAGACGGCGTCGCCTGCGCCCGCATCTGCGCGCTTAATATCCTCTCGCAGGTGAAGGATGCCTGTGGCGGCGATCTCGACAGGGTCGTGCGCTGCGTCAAGCTGAGCGGGTTCGTAAACTGCATCGATGGCTTCGGCGAGCAGCCGACCGTTATCAATGGCGCATCCGACCTGATGGTCGAAGTTTTCGGCGACAAGGGCCGCCACGCGCGTTTCGCGGTCGGCACCAACGCCCTGCCCATGAATGTGGCCGTCGAAATCGACGCGGTGTTCGAGATCAACTGAGCGGAATGGGGAGCGCGATAAACGCTCCCCTCCTTCATCAGCTTTTCACACAATAGGTGAGCGCGATGAAAGGCGGTAAATTACTGATTGCCGCCGGTGTGGTTTTTTCGGCATTTGTCGTTCGGGTGATCTGATACCCTTTGTTATTGTTGTCTGTTTTGCTGCCACTGCCAAAGTTCTTGGGAACGGTCACCGTCCCACCATCCGACGAAAAGTAGATATCGTTATACTGATGCGTATGCGGCGGAAGATTGTCTGCCGCAAGCGTCACCGTCTCCTGTCCGCCATTTGTTCCGGCCTTATGCGCACTCAGCGACTTGCCGTCCGCTCCCTTGCCCGGCGAGCTGCCCGCCGCCCCGACGATCACCCGGCTTTCCGCCTTGGTGTAAACACTCCAGCCTGACGGACAGCTAGACGCCCCCTCAAAGGCGACAACGGCACCGCTTTCAATGCCGGTCCCATCGCCGCCGGGACTTGCCGCCGGTTTATCGAAATATATAACGAGCAGCGCCGTAATCACGGCAGCAACAGCCCCGCCGATGAGTGCGCCGGCCCCGATTTTTATCCAATCCATGATGTATCTCCGTAATAATCTGCCGCAGCAGCGTCAAATAATTTTGAATATACTCCTATTATACATATATAAGTTGAATTATTTTAAAGTTATTTTCTTTTAAAGATTATTGTGAATTTTTTGATTTGACCCCACGTAACAAAAGGATATCTGCTAGACTATGGTTTCCACGAATTTTTCTGAGTATTCCGGACAGGATGTCTGACGCCCCCTTGATTAGAACCCTTCAATCCACTACCGAGGTGAGTGAGGCCGACTGGAATGCCTGTCTTGCGAGCGATCATCCCTTTGTCACTCATCAGTTCCTGAAGGCGCTGGAAGACAGCGGCTCCGTCAGCGCCAATAGCGGCTGGATGCCCTATCACCTCGCCCTTGAACTGAACGGCGAGATCAAGGGCGTCGCCCCCATGTATGTGAAAGGGCACAGCCAGGGCGAATATGTCTTCGATCACAGCTGGGCCCATGCCTATGAGCGCGCGGGCGGGAAATATTACCCCAAACTCCAGCTTTCCGTCCCCTTCTCCCCGGTGACCGGGCCGCGCTTGCTTGTCCCGAAAGGACCGGACCGGGAGATGCACCAGCAGTTATTACTGCAAGGGGCGAAGCAGGTCGCCACCGAACTTAACCTCTCCTCCGTGCACGCGACCTTTCTGCAACCGGAGGAACGCATGTTGATGGAAGCTGATGGCCTGCTAATCCGAACGGGAGAGCAGTTCCACTGGGTGAACGAAACTTACGAGAATTTTGACGATTTTCTCGCACAGCTTTCGTCTCGCAAACGTAAAGCAATTCGGAAGGAGCGAAAGGGCGCGACGGAAAACGACCTCACCTTCGAAGAAATCACAGGCGATGCTATCACTGAGGAACACTGGGATGCGTTTTTCCATTTCTATATCGATACAGGGAACCGTAAATGGGGCACGCCCTATCTCAACCGCCGGTTTTTCAGTCTCCTCGGCGCGGCAATGCCGGAGGCGGTCGTACTGTTTATGGTCAAGCGTGCCGGGCGTTATATCGCCGGCGCGCTGAACCTGAAAAGCAGTGATTGCCTGTACGGGCGCTACTGGGGCTGTATCGAGGATCACCGGTTCCTGCATTTTGAAACCTGCTATTACCGCGCCATTGATTACGCCATTCAGCACGGGATCAACCGCGTTGAGGCCGGCGCGCAAGGGCCACATAAACTGGCCCGTGGCTATTTGCCAACGGAGACCTACTCCGCCCATTGGCTGCGCGATCCGGGCTTTCATGACGCCGTTGCGGATTATCTTCAGGCCGAAACCCGTCAGGTCTCTGCCGAAATCGAGTATCTCGCCGGTCATTCGCCATTTCGAAACGACAGCCGAGAATAATCACCACCCTCCCTCAAATGGTTAAAATCGGCTGTTGAATTTGCTGCTGCTTTAGTGTATTTTGATATTGACGTTTACGTAAACGTAAAGGCAGGCCGCAAGATGCCGCCCGAAATAACGGCTAAAGGGATAACTATGACTGAACATATTACGCAGGATCCCATTTATAACACGGTAAGCAGGGATGACTTTCCGACAATGCTGGATGTCGACCGCTATGGGACGCGAACGGATGCCTTTGATGGCATTATCTCGGCAACCCATGACCATTTCTGGGACCCGATGGACCCAACCTATCTGGATTTCAGCACACCGTTTGACATCGAGAATGAATATCTGATGCCGCCGGAAACTATTCCGGAGCTGCAAAGCGCCGTGGCAGACAAACTTGATGAAGGGCAGAAAATCCGCCTCGCCAATGAAAGCACCCGATGGAGCCTGTCCAGCATATTGCACGGAGAGCAAGGCGCGCTTTCCTTAAGCGCCGGGCTTTGCCATATCCTCGTTGATCCGGGGGCGCAGGAATATGCGTCCAACCAGACCCGCGAAGAGGCGCGCCATGTCACTGCCTTCAGCCGCTACATCAGCACACATTGGGGCCGTCCCTACCCGGTCGGAGAAGCGCTCGGTGGATTGCTCGAAGAGCTGGTCAGCGCAGAGGAAGTCTACAAGAAGCTGGTCGGCATGCAGATGTTGGTTGAAGGGCTTGCCATGGGTGCGTTTGCCAATCTTCATGCGAAAGCCAATGATCCACTTCTCAAACGGCTCACGCAGCTTGTCATGACGGATGAGGCCTTCCACCACAAATTCGGCAAGATATGGGCCGATAAGACCATTCCGAAACTCGGAACGGAAGAGCATAACCGGGTCGAAGACTGGGCGGCGCAATGCTTTGAAACTGTCCTTTTCAACCTTATTAATATCCGCCAGAAACAGGTGATCTATGAGCAGTTCGGCCTCGACTGGCAATGGGTTCGCGATGCCTGCCGCGAAGTGTTCACCGATGAGGACCGGCGCGACACCCTGAAGGAATCCACCAATATTTTCCGGGTACTGGTCAAGACACTGCTCAAGTCGGGGATTATCACCGATCGCACCCGGCCGATCTATTCGCACTGGGTGGATATGGACCAGATGGCTGGTGAGAATGAAGACATGGTTGGCTACGCCATTGCCGATGAGGGAATTGCCTACCTCAAAACCCTGAACGAAGGGCGGCGGGTTATCGGGCAGAAATGAGGGGCTGCCCCTTCAGCTAATTCAATAAAAAAGGCGGGTGCATTTCCCGCCTTTTTACATTCCGCACAGCCTATTTATCGACCATTTCCGTATTTTTCTTCGGGCCCTTTTTTTTCGCCTTCTTCTCGGCATCGTCCTTACGGCCGATATCCGCCGCGCTCTCGATCTTGAAGGTAAGCTCCCCGGCCTTCACACCGACCGAGACATGGCCACCCTTGGCGAGCTTGCCGAACAGCAACTCTTCGGACAGTGGCTTCTTGATGCTGTCCTGGATGACGCGCGCAAGAGGCCGGGCCCCGTAGTTTACATCATACCCCTTCTTGGCCAGCCAGGTCGCCGCCGTATCGGAAAGCGAGATTGTCACGTTACGGTCCTCCAGCTGCGTTTCCAGCTGCAACACAAACTTCTCGACAACTCGCGAGACAACTTCCGGCGGCAGTGCCGCGAACGGGATAACGGCATCCAGACGGTTGCGGAATTCTGGCGTGAAGAGTCGCTTGATCGCTTCTTCATCCTCGCCTTCGCGCACGTCATTGCCAAAACCGATGGCCTGCTTGGTCATCTCATGGGCGCCCGCGTTGGTCGTCATGATCAGGACCACATTGCGGAAGTCCACCTGCTTGCCGTTATTATCGGTCAGCTTGCCGTGATCCATGACCTGCAGGAGGATATTGAACAGATCCGGATGCGCCTTCTCGATTTCATCGAGCAGCAAGACCGAATGCGGCTGTTGGTCAATGGCATCGGTCAGCAGACCGCCCTGATCAAAACCGACATAACCCGGAGGCGCGCCGATCAGGCGACTGACCGTATGCCGTTCCATATATTCCGACATATCAAAGCGCACCAGATTAAGTCCCATGATGGACGCCAATTGGCGGGCAACCTCGGTCTTGCCGACGCCGGTAGGCCCGGAGAAAAGATAAGAGCCAATAGGCTTTTCAGGTTCCCGCAATCCGGCGCGGGCGAGTTTGATCGAACTTGCCAGCGCATCAATGGCCTCATCCTGTCCGAAGACGACACGCCGCAAGTCAACATCGAGCTTGCGCAGGTTGACTGTGTCTTCCTTCGATACGGATTTCGGCGGAATGCGCGCAATCTTGGCCACCACAGCCTCAACGTCCTTGACGCCGATGGTTTTCTTGCGCTTGCTTTCCGCTTTCAGCATCTGCGCTGCACCGACCTCGTCGATCACATCGATCGCCTTGTCCGGCAATTTACGATCATTAATGTAGCGCGCAGATAGTTCCACGGCGGAGCGGATCGCTTCGGCCGTATAGCGAATCTTGTGATATTCCTCGAAATAGGGCTTCAGACCTTTCAGGATCTTGATGCTGTCTTCAACTGTGGGTTCGCGCACATCGATTTTCTGGAACCGGCGCAGGAGGGCGCGGTCCTTCTCGAAATGACTGCGGAATTCCTTGTAGGTAGTCGAGCCGATACAACGGATATCACCGCTCGCCAGCGCCGGCTTCAGCAGGTTGGAGGCATCCATCGCGCCACCACTGGTGGCCCCGGCCCCAACGATTGTGTGAATTTCGTCGATAAACAGGATCGCGTTGTCGAGTCCCTGCAGCTCAGAAATCACTGCCTTGAGCCGCTCCTCAAAATCACCGCGATAACGGGTCCCCGCAAGAAGCGAGCCCATATCCAGCGAGTAGATCACGGCAGGCAGCAGCACGCTCGGCACATCGCCATGGACAATCCGCCGGGCGAGCCCTTCGGCAATAGCCGTCTTGCCAACGCCGGGATCACCGACATAAAGCGGATTGTTCTTGGACCGGCGGCAGAGAATTTGGATCGTCCGGTCCACCTCGTCAGAGCGACCGATCAACGGGTCGATCTTGCCCGCGGCGGCCTTTTCGTTCAGGTTGACACAATAGGCATCAAGGGCCTCAAGGGCCTCCGCCTTGTCTTCCGGTGGCGGAGTTGCCTCTTTTTCGGATTTGTATTCCCCGTCAACTCCGCGAATAGGTCGCGCTGCTTCCTTTCCGGGGGCCTTCGCAACGCCATGGCTGATATAGCTGATGGCATCAAGCCGGGTCATTTCCTGTTTCTGGAGGAAATAGGCGGCATGGCTTTCACGCTCCGAGAAAATGGCAACAAGCACATTGGCGCCGGTCACTTCTTCCCGGCCGGAGCTTTCCACATTGATGAGGGCGCGCTGCACAACGCGCTGGAAGCTCAAGGTCGGACGGGCCTCAACGAAGCCGTCCATGACTAGATCGTCAAGTTCATCCGTGATAAAGGTTTCAAGGTCCCGCCGCAGCAACTCGACATCGACATTGCAAGCACGCATTACAGCGGCCCCATCCTGATCCTCGGTCAGGGAGAACAATAAATGCTCCAGCATCGCGAATTCATGACGACGCGACGTAGCGAGCGCCATCGCACGATGTAGAGTTTCTTCAAGTGAGTTGGAAAATCCCGGCACTATTCTTTCTCCATCGTACATTGTAGAGGGTGTTGGTTCTCCCGCGCATAATCGATAACCTGCGCGACCTTGGTTTCGGCGATTTCATATGGAAAGACACCACAATTACCGACGCCCTTCTGATGAACATGCAACATAACCTGCACCGCCATCTGTTCATCCATATTGAAGAATTTCTGCAGAACGTAAACAACAAATTCCATCGGCGTATAGTCATCATTCAACAATAATACGCGCCACAGGGAAGGCTTTTTGGTTTTCGGCTTGGTCTTGGTGACCAGACCGGTGCCCGTTCCCTGGTCATCCTTGTCCTTCTTATCATCACCGCTCATCGTCATCATTGTCCGACCAGATACTAAAATTTCTTTCACTCCATTTCGCTTTGCAAACCGGTTCTTGTGCACTGCACGGTCCTGTTATTTAAGTATATATCTTATCAGGAAATTCAAAAAATATTATTACCTAAGATAAAAAATCTTGAAAAAGTGATCGGCAGGCACTCAGGCACGAAAAAAGGCCCGGAAAAATCCGGGCCTTTTCAAGACGCTTGTAAACTGAACTTGCGTTAAGCCTGCTTGGAAAACATATCGAGGTTGGCAGCGTACTGCGCGCCAAACGGCTCGACAACAGACTTCGCGGCATCGGCGATCAGAGCATTGAACTTACCCATTTCAGAGACATAGCTCTGCATGGAAGTCTTGGCATACTCGGTCTGGATCTCGACAGCCTTCGTGACATCATCTGTTTCAGCAAGCGTTTTCGTGACGTTGAATGCTTCCTGCAAACGGATTGTTCCGAAATCAATAAGTGCCGAACCGATTTTCTCGCTCTTTTCGACAGCAGCGTTGCTCGCCTTCACATAGGCTTCTGCGCTGTTCTTGTCATAGAACTGGGAGCCTTCAAGTGACTTGATGGCTTTTTCAAAACCGGTCTTACCTTCGGCAACTGCCTTTTCGTAATTGGTTTTGAAAGATTCCGTGTTGGACTTGAACGCCTTTTCGGCAGCTTCGGTGCCGCTGATGAAAGCGTCCTGAAGCGACTTGCGGCCAGTTGCGACCATGTCTTCAAATTCCTTTGTAACGACAGTCGGATCAACAGTTGCGTTTGTCGTTGCTTTCTTCGTAGTCATTGACTTAACCTTTCTGATTAGCGTCTCTAAATTTCTTTGCTGCACTGCAACAATGACCCTGTATATAATGATGCACTCATAGATGTCAATACCTTTTTTGTGCAGTGCAACAAAATACAGGATTTTAATTAACTAATTGTTTTCATTAATATTTATATATAATAGATAGCTAATTCAGAAAAAAATATCGCCCCTGCAACAAAAAATTCACTTCAAATCCGCCCCCGTTTGGCGGTTTTACAGGTCCAGCCCGTTGTCGCGAACCTGCAAGGTGAAATATGTCTTGCCCTCACCGCCGTTATAATATCTCGATGTACGGCTAAAGGTAACGGGAACATAAGGCTCCTGGAAAGGCACACCGGTTTCGTCTCCTTTAGAGAGGACTTCGCGAAACGGCAGTTTGGCGATATCCGCATTCTCATCATTCCAGGCATAATATTTGAAATTTCCGCCCCGGCAGACCATGGCAATCCAGTAGAAACTGTCAGAATGCAGTATCTGCCCGTCAATGGCCGGCTTCTCAAATCCGGAGGCGACCAACGCCTGCTCGATCGCGACTAGATCATCAAGGCTGATGACAACCTTGCTTTCACGGGTTCCCGTAGGCCCCGACCCCAGCGATCCGAGCAGCCAGTCAACACTGATGCCGCCCCGAAAGACCCTCGTGGTCTGTGTCGCCGACTTGGATGTGTTTATCTGAAGAATGTCATAGGTTCGCACCTGTTTGTCATAGATGGCGTTGTATATCATGCGGTAGCGGGCATTCCGGCCCGGCGCACAATTTTCGCGGATATCATCTCCATTGGCATAGGAGAACCACTGGAATGGCCTGAAAACCTGATTGCTCGTTCCCCCATCCGCCGTGCAGGCCGCCAGAATAGCCGTGAGACAGGTTATTTGTAGAAATCGCTGGATGAAGAACATGGAGCCCTCGCGCGTCAAAAAAAGAAATTTCAGATGCTTACCAGATATTAACCATCGGCCTGTAAGATCAAAAGGGAAATCAACATTATGTGATTATATACGAACTTCAAGGAGATAAAGTGCTTTGTTGATATCCAGGGATAAAATTTTTGTCCGGATTTTTATAGACATGATTCGCCATTTTTTTTACACTCTCTCGCGAGTGGGGAAACCTGCGCGTAATTGTATCCGTATTTTCAGTGAAGCAGGGCAACATTTGGCACAGGATTCACATAAATCAAAAATATCTTCTGTTTTCGGAAAATCACACTTCCGACCCCATGCCACGCATGATAATCGGGCGCCGTTTCGTTTGCTCTGCACGCTGATGCTGTTGCTCGCGATCACCATTGTGTCGCTGCCGACTACGGCCGAGGCACGCTATGCCGCCATCGTAATGGACAGCCGTACCGGCGAAGTGCTTTATTCGCGAAACGCCGACAACCGGCTTTACCCGGCCTCGCTCACCAAGATCATGACCCTGTACATGACCTTCGAAGCGCTTAATCGCGGCCAGCTGCGCATGGATCAGAAGCTTCCGGTCTCAGCGCGCGCCGCAGGGCAGACGCCAACCAAGCTCGGCCTCAAAAGAGGCGGGAGCATCACAGTCAAGGATGCTGTCTTTGCCCTGATCACGAAATCCGCAAATGATGCTGCCACTGTCCTCGCCGAGAGCATGGCGCCAACGGAAGCGGAGTTCGCCCGCAACATGACGGAAAGGGCCAAACGCCTTGGCATGCGGCGGACAAGCTTTCGCAATGCCAGCGGGCTGCCCAACAGGGGCCAGAAAAGTACGGCGCGGGACATGGCCATTCTCGGCGCGGCCCTCATACATGACTTTCCGCAATACTATGAGTTCCTCTCGTTGGAGGAATTCGACTATCACGGCAAGTCCTACAAGAACCACAACAACCTGCTGAAAAAATACCAGGGGGTGGACGGCATCAAAACCGGGTACATTCGCGCCTCCGGATTTAACCTCGTGGCCTCGGCCAAACGGGGCAGCAATCGGTTGGTCGCCGTCGTTTTCGGCGGACGCACGGCCCGTAGTCGTGATATCCACATGGCCTCGCTTCTGGATAAAGGTTTTGACGAGATTGAGAAAGCCCATCCTTCAGTTGTCCCGCTCCCCTTTGGCAAACCCGTGCAAATCGCCCTCGGCTCACCTCACAGCGAACCCGCTATGGCGGACACCGAAATTCAGGTTGCCTCCACAGCGCCGGTTCCTCTTCCGGTAAAAATAGAACCGGCCGCCAGCACGTCCCATATTCGCAATGTCAGTTCTTCGACGGCCTCGAATATTACGCCCGCGTCACTGACAATGGACCGGATCGAGAAAACCGGCTGGGCCATCCAGATAGGCGCCTATAGTCTGGTGACAACAGCGCGCGACCAAATCCATAAGGCAGCGGCAGAGGCCCGGGGCGTTCTTGATGGCCGCCAGGTCAATATTGAAAAGGCGATTTCGGACGGCAAGCCCTTCTATCGGGCGCAGGTCCTCGGCTTCGATGAAACGGAAGCCCGGCAGGCCTGCAGCAACCTGGCCGAAAGGCGCTTCTCCTGCTTTGTGGTCGCGCCGGATTTACGGTTGCCCAATTATATCGCCCAGAAAAGCGCCTCCTGATCCATCATAAAACATTCAGCGGCACCTTCAGGTAGGCCGTCCCGTTCGCCTCAGGCTCAGGCAAATGGCCCGCCCGCATATTCACCTGAATTGACGGAATGATCAGCGCCGGCATGGAGAGCGTCGCATCACGCTCCGTCCGCATCTTGACGAAATCCTCCTCACTGATGCCGTCGTGAATATGGATGTTCTTCTCACGCTGTTCGGCGACCGTCGTCTCCCAAGCAAATTCGCGCCCGTCGGGCCCGTAGTCATGACACATAAAGAGTCGTGTTTCAGGCGGATGGGAGAGGATTTTGCGGATCGATCGGTAGAGCGTGCGCGCATCGCCTCCCGGGAAATCACACCGGGCGGTACCATAATCAGGCATGAAGAGGGTATCACCGATAAATATCGCATCCCCGATACGATAGGCAATACA
Source organism: uncultured Sneathiella sp. (assembly GCF_963973085.1). Lineage (GTDB taxonomy): Bacteria > Pseudomonadota > Alphaproteobacteria > Sneathiellales > Sneathiellaceae > Sneathiella. Next base: position 367,393 of record NZ_CAXAXA010000002.1, on the reverse strand, counting down.
GGCGGGCGTATGGCCAGGTGTTGCGATCACCTCCAGGGTCAGACCGCCGATTTCCAGCTGCTCCCCATCCTCAAACAGATGCTGAAACTGCGATCCGTCAGCTGAGACGTCATCGCCAAAATTATATATTTTCTTGAAGGTCGCCTGAACCGTTTTGACCACCTTGCCGATACCGATCTTGCTGCCCAGCTTCTCCTGAAGATAAGGGGCGGCGGTCAGGTGGTCCGCATGAACATGGGTTTCCAGAATCCACTCGACCTCTAGATCACGCTCTTTCACGAAGTCGATAATTTCGTCGGCAGCCGTCGTTGCAGTCCGGCCGGAGGCGTTGTCATAATCCAGCACGCTGTCGATGATGAGAGCCTTCTTGGAGGACGGATCCATCACAACATAGCTGACCGTGAAGGTCGGCTTATGAAAAAATGCTTTTACTTCTGGTTTCATGTTTCGCTCCTGCCCCGGCGGCACGCCGTTTCTTATTACGTTGCTATTAATCATGCTTGACAATATATCTATAGATACGTAGTTATACAAGTATGGATATTGAAGAAATGAAAAATTCTGCGGTTCGGGCCAGCACGCTCATGAAAGCGTTATCGAGCGAAACCCGGCTCCTCCTGCTCTGTCGGATGATTGAGGGAGAGATCTCCGTCAATGAATTGGCCGAGACACTTGAGATGCGCCCCTCTTCCGTTTCACAGCAGCTCTCCCTGCTTCGAAAGGATGGATTGGTCAAAACCCGACGCGAGGGCCAAACGATTTACTATTCACTGGATGGCGAGGAAGCAAAGCAGGTCATCTCGGTCCTTTACGACTTATATTGTCAGTCAACATAACTCTGGAAATTCACGTCATGGAAAATTTTACGCCAATAAGTTCCCTGATCGGGGGCATCATCCTCGGGCTGTCCGCGACCCTGTTGCTGATGTCGGGCCGCATTGCGGGGGTTAGCGGGATATTATCAAATCTTGTGCCGCCGCAATCAGGTGATTCCCTGTGGCGGATCCTGTTCATCGCCGGACTTATCCTCGGCGCAGCGGCTTATCCCCTTTTCGGGGGGGATATCTCCTTTGTAACCCTCAACCCCTATTAACTCTCGGACAATGCACACTTTATCCTCCTGATCATGGCGGGTCTTCTGGTAGGCGGCGGGACTTATATCGGCGCCGGTTGCACAAGCGGGCACGGCATTTGCGGACTTGGTCGACTGTCCCTCCGGTCCTTCTCCGCGGTCATGATCTTCATGGCGGTCGCGATCGTCACTGTCTTTATCATGCGCCACCTGGCGGGAGGCTGATCATGTTCAATATTATAAGTCTCATTTCCGGCCTTCTGTTCGGCTTCGGCCTCGCGTTATCCGGCATGGTCAGCCCGGGGAAAGTCATCGGGTTTCTGGACCTCACCGGCAACTGGGATCCCAGCCTCGCCTTCGTGATGGGCGGCGGCGTTCTGGTCACAGTAATCAGCTTTCATTTTATCCTGAAGCAGTCCTCCCCTCTCTTTGGCAAGGACTTCAAGCTGCCGACCAAAAAAGACCTTGATAAGTATCTGGTGAGTGGCGCGATCCTGTTCGGCCTCGGCTGGGGCCTCGGTGGTTTATGCCCGGGCCCGGCGCTCAGTTCCCTCGCCTATGGCAACATGAAGGTCGCGGTCTTCGTTCTTTCGATGATCGGCGGCATCGTCATCGCCAAGCTTGCAACCGGCGCTTTCAAGAAAACGGGCTGAAAAAGCAGCGGATATTTTCTCATTTATGTTCCAGCCGTTCTTCGTTACTCTATGGTCGGGATATAAATAAAAACAAACGGGAAGTATCATGCCATCATCCAATAAAGTCGCTATTGTCACCGGTTCCGCCACTGGGGCCGGAGCCGCCATCGCCCTTGCGCTCGCGGACAAGGGCTATAACGTCGTTATCAACTACACAAAAAGCCTGAAAGAGGCGGAGGAAACTGAGGCCGCCTGCGCTGCGAAGGGTGTGGAGACCCTCCTGTTTCAGGGCGATATCTCGAAAGATGAGGATTGCCGGGCGATGGCCAAGGCAACCATGGACAAATGGGGACGCATCGACGGGTTGGTCAATAACGCTGGCCGGACGAAATTCGTTGCCCATAGCGACCTTGATGGCCTGAGCGCCGAGGATTTTCAGGATATCTACGCTGTAAATACCGTCGGCTCGTTCCAGATGTCCCGTGCCGCCGCTCCCTATATGAAAGAGACTGGCAAAGGGTCGATCGTCATGATTTCTTCCGTCGCCGGAACCCACGGTCACGGGTCCAGCATCGCCTATGCCGCCTCCAAGGGGGCGCTGAATACCATGACAATGTCCCTCGCGCGGGTGCTGGGTCCGGAAATCCGTGTCAATGCCATCTGTCCGGGCTTTATCGAGACCCGCTGGCTGCTGCAAGGATATGGCGAGGACAAATATGAGGCCTACAAGAAGAAACTAGTGCGGGATGTGCCCTTGCAGGCCGTCTGTCAACCTGAAGATATTGCCGAGGCGGCTGTCTCTTTTATCGACGGCATGGGTATGATGACCGGAGAGATTGTTATTGTTGATGGCGGCATGCATCTCGGCCGCTAGGCGGCCGTCCATGCCGGAGCCGGATGACATTATTGCCCGCGCGCTGGGCTATCCCTATCCGCGCCCGACGCACTCCTATCTCTTTTGCGGGGGCGGCGCGAAGGAGTTGCCGCCGGAAAGTGATTTTGCCGGGCGGGTGCCGGTGCTCGCCTGCGGATCAAACGGATCGCCGGCGCAGCTTCAGCGAAAGTATGAGAAATTTCCGCAAACTTCCATTCCGGTCACCGCCGCAACTTTGCGCGATGTCGTCTGTGTCTATTCCGCGCATTTCACCGGTTACGGCTCTGTGGCCGCAGCCCTCTGCGCGGCGCCAGGCGCCCGCTCCTTTGTGCATCTCAACTGGCTCACAGCGGATCAACTCACACGGATGCATGAAACGGAGGCAGTCGGCCAGAACTACCGGTATGTGGAAATTCCGGGCCTCAACCTGCACTGCAGCGAGAACGGCAACATGCAATCCGTTTTCGCCTATGTCAGCCTTCGCGGCAGACTTCTGCTTGACGGTGCGCCCGTTGCGCTGGGCGGTATTGACTGCGTTGATGCGCCCTTCCCGATTCTCGACCAGAGGGAAATCCAACGCCGCCTGCGGGATATATTGGCGCCCGGGATGGACCTTTACGACTTTATCCGCCAAAATGTCTCCGATGCCAGATTGCGCGCCGAAAGAACCGCCCTTCTCGATCGTCATGCGCAGGCCTTCGACCATCCCGGCATGAAAATACTGCTCGAATAAATACAAGAGGATTGAAATAACGTGGTGCAGACTGTGAAGGCGCTCCTGTTCGGCGCGGTTGGGGGTGGCATATTCTTTATCGCCGATCTTCCGCTCGCCTGGATGCTTGGCTCCATGTTCGTGACGACCATCGCGGCGCTACGCGGCTTCGACCTTGAAGTCAACGGCACATTGCGCAAAATCATGACTGCCATCCTCGGCGTGATGCTCGGCAGCGGCTTTTCGACAGACACCTGGGCCGCGATGGGCCGATGGAGCGGCGGGCTCGCCCTTCTCGTCATCAGTGTTATACTTTCGATGCTGATTGTGTATTTCTTCTATCGCAAGGTCGGCAAGTTCGATCCGATCACCGCTTTCTTCTCCTCCGCGCCCGGCGGCCTCAATGTGATGTATGAAGTTGGCGAGGCCAAGGGCGGCAACGGTCCGACCATTGCCCTGATCCATGCGTCGCGCATCCTGATCCTGGTGATGTCGGTGCCGCTGATCTTCCGCTATGGTGTCGGCTTCACTGGGAATCTGGAGGCGGTTCCCCTGTTTGGCTCCATCCATGATATCGTCGGGGACGGCTGGTTGCTGTTGGCGGCGCTTCTGGGCTACGGTGTTGGCTATCTCTGCCGCCTGCCCGCCTATCACCTGATGGGGCCGCTGCTCGCCACGGCCATCTTCCAAATGACGGGAATAACCGACGTTGCGCCGCCGATGATCCTTGTCTATGCCGCTCAGCTCGTGATTGGAACCGCCATCGGCGCACGCTTTCTCGGCACCCGCCTGCATGAAGTCCGGAATGTCATCGGGCTCAGCTTCATTTCCACGACAGTGATGGTTCTGATTGCGGCAATCTTCGCTTTCATTTTCGCGGAGACCATCGGCGTAAGCGTTGCTGGTATTATCCTTGCGCTTAGCCCCGGCGGACTTGCCGAAATGCCGCTCGTTGCCCTTGCGCTCGGGATAGATGTCGCCTTTGTCGCGACGATGCAGGTTGTCCGTATCAGCTTGGTTATCGCATTTGTTCCGACGGTTTTTTCGGCGATCGAGCGTATCTGGTTGAAGCAAACCAAGTAATCTGTCGTTATCCCGCCGCGCGGCGCTCAACCCGCGGGTAAACCAGCGCCAATGTCACCGCCCGCGTGGCCATGAAGACCATCAGCGCTGCCCAAAGCCCGTGTGTACCCCATATATCGCCGAAGAACTGCATGCAGAGCATATAGGCAATGAAGGAGATAATCATGCAATTCCGCATTTCCTTTGACTGCACAGCACCGATGAAAATCCCGTCAAGCTGATAGGACCAGATGGAGATAAGCGGCGCCGCAATCAGCCAGGGAAGGAACTCATAGGCCCGCTCGCGCACTTCCTCTATCCCGGTCAGGAGATTGACAATCGCTGTACCGAAAATCAGATACACCAGAGAATAGAGACAGGCGACGATCAATGCCCAGAAGCCGGTGACCCAGACAATTTCACGGAGCTTGCTGACCTTGCGGGCGCCGATGGCATTGCCGACCATTCCCTCCGCCGCAAAGGCAAAGCCGTCAAGTCCATGGGCGATAAAATGCATGAAGTTCATCAGCACCGCCACCGCCGCCAGCGTGACATTGCCTTCCTTCGCCGCCTCTGCCGTGAAATAGGCAAAGGCGAAGATCAGCAGGATCGTCCGGATGAAAATATCGAGATTAACTGCGAGCAGCCGCGCCATTTTCTGTAAAGACCTAATCGCCGAGACATGCCATTGGCCGCCAATCCTCGCCAGTTCCCGCCGCACCAGAAAAAGCCCGAGGCCAAGGGCGAGGGTCTCGGATATCGCCGTGGCCGCCGCCACACCGACCACATCCCAATTGAAACCGATCACGAACAGAAGATCGAGGATCACATTCAGGCCATTCATGAAAATTTGAACAACCAGCGCCGCCCGCGTATTTCGTATGCCGATAAAAAATCCCATCAGGGCATAATTTCCAAGGACCGCCGGCGCGCCCCAGACCCGCACACTGAAATAGGATGAGGCCCCATCCTCAACAATTGCGGAGCCTTCGATAAGGGAAAGCGCCATCCACAGGACAAACCCTTGCAGAGCAAGCACGAAAACCGAAATGACAGCCGCGAGAATCAGGGCCCGGGCGAGCACAGAACGGACTTCGGTGGCATCCTCCTCCCCCACGGCCTGGGCGACGAAACCGGTGGTTCCCATGCGCAGAAAGCCGAATCCCCAATAGAGAAAGCTGAAGATCAGCGCCCCAATGGCGACAGAGCCGATATAATGCGGATCCGGCAAATGCCCGACCACGGCGGTATCCACCGCGCCCAGCAGCGGGACGGAGGAATTGGACAGGATAATCGGAAAGGCAAGCCGCCATGTTTCCCGATGGCTCGGCAGCGCGAAAAACGAAGAAACCGACATCAAAAACCGAAATAATCGCGCAGCCGGTAGCCGATCATCGCCGGTGTCAGGAACCAAGGCTTGCCGCTGTAATAAAACCGTCCGTCAAATGGAAGGTCATCAAACGCCGTCTCCCCGTCTGTGTCCCCGAGGATCTTGAGCGCCGCCTTATGGCCGAGATAGCCGGACATGGCGACGCCGGAGCCGCAATATCCCATTGCATAATAAATGCCCTCATGCACGCCGATTGTCGGCATGGCCGCGAAATCATAGGCGACATAGCCGGACCAGACATGGGAGACCGCCGCCCCTTCCAGCGCCGGGAAAATCCCGTCGAGAGTCTGTTTCAGGGAACGGGCCTGCACCTCCGGGGAGGACGGGAATACTGTTGGCCGCGCGCCCAGCAACACCCGCTTTCCATCCGGTGACGGGCGATAATAGCTCAGCATCCGGCGGGTATCGGTGATCATCCGCTTTGTCGGAAACAGGCTGGACACCAGATTCTCCGAGAGTTCCTCCGTTGCGATCATCGTGCTACCGACCGGGAATATGCGCTTTTGCAGGAACGGAAGCAGCCCGCCGGTATAGCCGTTTGTCGCCATCATCAGGGCGCGCGCGCGAAGCTCCCCCCGTGCTGTCGTCACGGAGAAGCCGTCCGCCGTTTTCACAATCGCTTCCGCCCGCAGCGGGGCAATGATCACCGCCCCCGCGCGCGCCGCCGCAGCGGCCAGCCCCCTGACATATTTCGCTGGGTGCAGGCCGCCGGTATGATGCTGGCGCAGGCCCCCCTTGTAACCGGGGCTGTCCACGTCTTCGCCATAACCCTCCGCGCCGACCATTTCCTCCGGGACATCAAGATATTTCTGACGGCATTCGAAATCGCGGGTCATGCCGGCAAGATCTTTGTCGAGAATGGCGGGATAGAAACGTCCGGTGAGAGCCAGGTCGCACTCAATTCCTTCTTCAGTGATACGCGCCTTGATGAACTCGACCGAGGCCAGCGCCTCCCTATAGATTGCGCAGCCCTTCTCAACCCCGTAGCTCTCGATCAATCCCGTAAGGCCGGGCTTGAGCAGGTTGCCGACCATGCCGCCATTGCGGCTGCTGGCGCCGAAGCCCGGCATTTCCGCTTCCAGAACCGTGACACTTACATTCCGCTTCGCAAGTGTCAGTGCCGCGGACAGCCCCGTATAACCGCCGCCGATGATCAAGACATCGGAGGGTGTCTCGGGCAGGGTCACATCGGTCGGTTCAGGGCGCGCGGCGTCCCACCAGAAGGGTTCGGTTTTCATCTGCAAGATACTTTCAACTGCTTGTACTCCTCCGGCATTCTGAGCAGAGCCGGAGCGGGAGGGCAAGTGCAATTGGTCCTGAATTGTATTTTTCTGTAAAAACCCCTATTTAAAAGAATGGAAAGCAGCCAAGGGGAAATGTTTAGTTTGGCGAAAGATATCGAAAATACACCAGAGAAATCCGGCGAAGACGACATCACAGAATTTCTTAAGAAAGTTGCGTCTACGCCTGTGCAAACACCCGCAGGCAAGGATGGTCGCCTGATTTTCGCCATTGACGCCACCGCCAGTCGCCAGCCAAGCTGGGACCGGGCGTCGCATCTTCAGCATGAAATGTTCGAGGAGGCCGCCTCTATCGGCGGGCTTGCGCTTCAGGTCGCCTTTTTTCGCGGCTTTGGTGAATTCAAGGCAACGAAATGGACGACCGACAGTCAGGCCCTGATCAAGCCGATGTCAAGGGTTTTCTGTCTTGGTGGCCATACCCAGATCGAGAAGGTCTTGAAGCATACGCTGCGCCAGACGAAGAAGGAGCGGGTCAACGCGCTGGTCTATGTGGGCGACTGCATGGAAGAAGACGCAGACCAGCTTTGTCATCTCGCCGGACAGCTCGGCATGTTGCGAGTGCCTGTTTTTCTGTTTCAGGAGGGATATGACGGCATCGCGGAAAATTGTTTCCGGCAGATTGCAAAATTGTCGGGCGGCGCTTATTGCCGGTTTGACAGCGCCAGCGCCTCAACATTGCGAAACCTCCTCCGCGCAGTGGCGGCGTACGCCGCCGGGGGCCGCCGGGCCCTCAGCGATCTCAGCAAAAAATCCGGTGGTGAAGCGCGGTTGCTTCTCGAACAGATCAAGTAGCCCCCGATGCTGGCTTATTTCATCATTGGCGTCTCTCTCCTGATCGCCGTAATCATCGGCAGTCAGAGCCTGGCGACGGCAGATCCGAAAAAAGTGCTTAAGGGTCTTCGGATCGCAGCCGTGATTTTCTTCGCGCTTCTGGCAGGTTTCTTTGCCTTGACCGGCCGGTTCACCTATGCGATGCCGCTTGCGCTCGCCGCATTGTTTTTTCTGCGCAACAAGTCCCTTTTTAGCGGACGAAACCCGTCTGAGGGACAGAAATCGGATGTCAAGACCGCCTGGCTCCAAGCCACGCTCAATCACGACAGTGGCGAGATGGACGCCACAATCCTGCAAGGCCAATTTAGAGATCGGGAATTATCCTCCCTCACCCGCGTGGAACTCAGCGAGTTTCATCAGGAAGCGATCGCGGATGATCAGACTCTTGCCATTCTGGAAAGTTTTATCAGCCGGAAATTTGGCGAAGATTTTTCGGAGGAAGGCACCGACACAGGGAGTTCGCAAAACAGCGGCCGCCGCAATACGTCTGACAACGGCCCCATGACCCGTAAGGAAGCGTTCGAGATACTAGAACTTGAGAGTAACGCAACGGTTGCCGAGATTAAATCCGCCCATCGGCGTCTTATGAAAAAATTCCACCCCGACCATAACGGGTCGGACTATATGGCCGCAAAGCTGAACGAGGCAAAAGACCTGCTTTTGAAAACTTGAAACGGATCGCAGAAATCAGTGCTTGCCATTACGGCGGGCGAAATGCCATAAATTTCAAACCAATAAACAGCAGGTCAAATATATATGCCTAAAAAAGTTCGCAAAGCCGTATTCCCCGTCGGCGGCCTCGGAACAAGATTTCTGCCGGCGACAAAGGCTATGCCGAAGGAAATGCTTCCTGTCGTGGACAAGCCTCTGATCCAGTATGCGGTGGAAGAAGCGCGCGACGCTGGGATTGAAGAGTTTATATTTGTCACCGGGCGCGGGAAAACCATTATCGAGGATCATTTTGACCGCTCCTACGAGTTGGAAAGCGTTCTGATCGAACGGCAAAAGGACGGCTTGCTTAGGGAACTACAGGCGAGCGTCCCGAAGGCCGGGACTATCGCCTATATCCGGCAGCAAGAGCCGCTGGGCCTCGGCCATGCGGTCTGGTGCGCGAAAAGACTGGTGGGAGACGAGCCGTTCGCCGTCATTCTCGCCGATGACCTGATCCTGGCGGACACGCCCTGCCTCGCCCAGATGACGGCGGCGCGCGAAGAAAAAGGCGGCGGGAATATGCTCGCCGTTATGGAAGTGCCGAAAGCACATACCTCCCGCTACGGTATCCTGAGTCCGGGAAAGGAAAGCGGGAAACTGATCGAGATTAACGGGCTTGTCGAAAAACCGGCACCGGAAGCGGCCCCCTCCAACCTCGCGGTTATCGGCCGCTATATTCTGGAGCCGGGTATTTTTGACCTACTCGAAAACCAGAGTCGGGGCGCGGGAAATGAAATCCAGCTGACGGATGCACTTTCCTCCCTGTTGGGCGGCGATCCTTTTTATGGCCTGAAATTTGATGGCACCCGCTATGACTGCGGCGATAAGATCGGCTTTCTTGAAGCAAATATCGCCTTTGCCCTGAACCGCGATGACATGAAGGGCGACATGGGCGATATTGTCAAAAAAATTGCCAATAAGCTGTAGTATATCTTCTCACGGCTAAACGGACGGAGATTTTGCCATGCGTATTGCTGTGATCGGAACAGGCTATGTCGGGCTGGTCTCGGGCACCTGTTTTTCGGAATTCGGTCATGACGTTATCTGCATCGATACGGATGAGGAAAAAATCGCGCGCCTGAACAATGGTGAAGTCCCGATCTTCGAGCCCGGATTGCAGGCTATGATCGAGAAAAATTCCCGATCCGGCTATCTGAAGTTCGGGACTGAACTAAAATGTGCGGTGGCTGACGCTGATGCCGTCTTTATTGCGGTCGGAACCCCCAGCCGTCGCGGCGACGGCCAGGCAGATCTGAGCTATGTCTATGCCGCGGCCGCCGAAATCGCCGGCGCGCTGAACGGCTATACGGTTGTGGTAACGAAATCAACGGTTCCGGTCGGCACAGGGCGGGAAGTTTCCCGCATTCTCCATGACGCGAACCCGGAGGCGGATTTCGACGTGGTCTCGAACCCCGAGTTCTTGCGCGAAGGCGCCGCGATCGAGGATTTCATGCGCCCGGACCGCGTTATCGTCGGCACCATGGTGCCCCGCGCACAAGAAGTGATGTCGGCCATTTACCGCCCCCTCTCCCTGTTTCAGACCCCTCTTGTGTTCACGAGCCTTGAGAGCGCCGAACTGACCAAATATGCCGGAAACGCCTTTCTCGCGACGAAAATCACCTTTATCAATGAAATTGCGGATCTCTGCGAGAAGGTCGGCGCGGATGTCCATGACGTCGCCCGCGGCATCGGCCTTGACCGTCGCATAGGCGCCAAATTCCTCCATCCCGGTCCGGGGTTTGGCGGTTCCTGCTTTCCCAAGGACACGCGGGCGCTTTTTGAAACCTCCCTGGCCGCCGATGCCCCGCTTCAAATTGTCGAAACCGTTATCGAGATCAATGAGAAGCGTAAAAAGGCAATGGCCACGCGGGTTATCAATGCCTGTAACGGATCACTTACCAATAAGCGCATTGCCGTCCTCGGCCTCACTTTCAAGCCCAATACGGACGATATGCGGGAAAGCCCGAGCCTTGATATTCTGTCCGAACTGATCAAAAGAGGGGCGACGATCCGGGCTTATGATCCGGAGGGGATGGGCGAAGCCCGGAGATTACTGAGTGATGTCGAGTTTTGCGACAGCTCCTACGCGACATTGGAAGAGGCGGATGCTCTTGTTCTCATCACGGAATGGAATGAATTCCGGGCGCTGGATCTCGACCGGGTGAAATCCTTGATGAGAACACCTGTAATCATCGATTTACGGAATATTTATGATCCCAATGATATGACGGCCAAAGGGTTCGCCTATAGCAGTATCGGTCGGCCCATGTAGACCGCGCCATCGACTTCTGGAAAGCAATGTTACAATGACCAAGCATGAATTTAACCCGACTATCCTGCGTGAGTATGATATCCGGGGCATCATTGATGAAACTCTTTTCGAAGCGGACGCGGAAGCCATTGGGCGCAGTCTGGGTACTCTGCTGAAGCGGGACGGGCATCAGAATGCCGCCGTTGGATATGATGGACGGACAACTTCCCCAAAGTTGAAAGCCTCGCTCACCAAGGGCCTGACATCCACAGGTATAGACGTGTTTGATATTGGCATGGGTCCGACACCGATGCTCTACTATGCGACCTATGCCCTCAACGCCGGGGGTGGGATCATGATTACCGGATCCCATAACCCCCCAAGCCATAACGGCTTCAAGATGATGCTGGGCGGAAAATCATTCTATGGAAGCCAGATTCAGGACCTCGGCGTGCTGAGCGCGACCGGTCCGTTTTCGGAAGGCGACGGTGAGGTGATCGACAAGCCGATCATGGAGGATTACGTCGCGCGGCTCTTGCAGGATTTTGTGCCGGGGCATGAACTCTCTGTGGTATGGGACTGCGGTAACGGCGTGACCGGCGAGGTTTTACGAAAGATCGTTGCCAAACTTCCCGGGCGTCATCTGCTGCTTTATGAGGAAATTGACGGTAGTTTCCCCAACCATCACCCCGACCCCACGGTAGCCGAAAATCTCGATGACATGATCCGGGCGGTCAAAGGCGTGAACGCCGACCTTGGCATCGCCTTCGATGGTGATGGTGACCGGATCGGCGTTGTTGACGGGTTGGGGCGGATACTCTGGGGCGATCAATTGCTCGCCATTCTGGCGCGGGAAGTCCTCGCCAATCATCCCGGTGCACCGATAATTGCGGATGTAAAGGCAAGCCAGATCCTCTTCGATGCCGTGAAAAACCTCGGAGGGGAACCGATTATGTGGCGCACGGGTCATTCCCTGATCAAATCGAAGATGCAGGAAGTCAATGCCCCGCTGGCGGGCGAGATGAGCGGTCATATCTTCTATAACGATCATTACTACGGCTATGATGACGCGCCCTATGTCGCGCTCCGCCTGCTCAATATTCTCGGTGCCAGCGTCCAGAAGCTGGAACAGATGCGCGACGAACTGCCGGAGATGATCAATACACCGGAGTTGCGCTTCCCCTGCCCGGACGAAGAAAAATTCCAGGCCGTGACACGCATTCAGGAGGCGTTAGCAAAGGCGGGCGCGAATTACTCCGACATCGACGGTGTGCGTGTCAATACAGACGACGGCTGGTGGCTTCTTCGTGCCTCCAACACTCAGGCTGTGCTGGTTGCCCGCTGCGAAGCAAAGGATGAGGCGGGGTTAAACCGCCTCAAATCCCAGCTTCAACAGGCTTTGCTGGATGCGAAAGTCGACGCGCCAACATTCTAGCCGAATATGTGGCAGTTATGCTGGAGCGTAGAACGCCAGCTTGTGTCCTTCAAGATCGCGACAATAGGCAAACACGGACTGCCCTGTGCCCCGGGGGCCGAGCGGGCCTTCATCCTTGCAGCCCATCGATAGCGCCTTGGCGTGCATTTTTCCGACCATCTCCGCATTTTCCAGAAGAATAGCCACCATAGTGCCATTGCCGATCGTTGCCTTTTCCCCGTCATAGGGCTTGATCACCGCCAGCATGGGCTGCCCACGGGCGACGCTCCACATCCGCAGGCGGTCGTTTGAAAGAACGCGTTTCGCCCCAATCTCCCCGAGCAGGTCATCGTAAAATTCTGTCGCTTTATCAATATCGTTGGTTCCGAGAGTCACATAGCCGATCATTTGTATTTCCTCTTTTCTTGCCGTTCTTCATCGCGGCGCTTGTGGTATGACGAGATGAGTTATGGCATCGAATTCGGACTCCGGTCGAGTGAATTTTTATTTATTGGATAGATAGACTAGGGGCTCAGCGCATAAAAAAGAGCCGGATCATCCGACCCGGCTCTTTCCAACCTTATACATCATAAAACTAATCCATACGCAACATGACGCTAAAACGCATGTATAGGTGGTAAGGAATAGATTAGTGAGTCCTGACCCTAGCTTACTTTGCCTTTTTTAGGCTTCTTCACGCCAATCCATGATTCACCCGATGCCATGACACATGTCGCGCCATTTGGCTGGGTCAGAACGATGGTCCAGGTTACACCGTCAGGGCTTGAAAACACTTCAAGCATGCTACCGTTTGCGGCAAGACCCGCAGCAACCGGCGCTTCCTCAAATTTACCGTTCAAATGCTTAAGTAATGCCGTTCGCTCAAAACATACGCTTTGGGCGGATGCGTCTGTCACTTGGAATGAAACCACTGTGGCTGCGATAAAGAGCACTGCAAGTCCAAAAGAAATGACAGAGCGCATGCCGACAAAACGGGCAATTGAATGCCTGGTATGATCGAAAATGCTTAACATACGCTCCTCCTTTTCTGCGAGAACGCCCCGTCATGAACCCGGCGGGTAAATAAGGAGACCTATCGCTATGGTGAAAAGCGTAAACAGCAAAGGTTAATTTTAGATTAGGCACAGGGAAAAAAGGGCCGAATTGCGAGGGCCCGCTGCACGGATAGTATCAACGGCGCGAAAAAAAATTACTATTCCAGTAACTTACGTCTGTCTGCGCGCCGCTGCTTTTTTAAAAAAATTCACTTAAAAATTGCCAGCCAATGCCCGTCGCCACCGATCCCGTGATCCCGAGAGCGAGGTAAAGGGCAAAAACCGGCTTTTTAACCAGCCCGAAAACCGCAATCGCCGCCGGAATAGAGGAGATCGCCCCGGCCGTCATAAAGGCCATGGCGGCGCCTTGAGACATGCCAAGGTCGATAAGGCCACTCACCAGCGGAATCGCCGCATAGCCATTGAGATAGCTCGGGATGCCGATCAGGACCGCGAGCGGGATGGCAAGAAGATTATCCTGGCCGACCAGTCCTTCGATAAAACTGGTGGGGATATAGATGATCATCAGGCTCTCAATCAGAAACGCGAGGAGCAGCCAACGGCCAATCAGCCAGCCATTTGAAGCGGCGGCCGTCCGGAACTGGCTGATCCGCTCCGGTTCCTGCCAGAACTTCCATTGCACATCGACCGGACCGGAAAGGGAAACTTTCTTCCGACAACCGCTCAGTTCCCCTTTCAACGGATCGAGAACCCAGCCGCGCTGCTGCAGCAGGTATACGGTGAATCCGGCAAACAGCCCAAGCAGTACGGCGATCACGGCTTTCCCACTGGCAAATCCAAAGCCAATGCCGACCGACGTCAGAACAAAAATCTCCGGGTCCATGATCGGGGAGGCAATCCAGAACGCCATCACCGGCGCGAGCGGCACACCCGCCGCCAAAAGGGAGGCAACAAGCGGAATAACGCCGCAAGAACAAAAAGGCGACAAAGCTCCTACCAGCGACCCCGCAACAATCGCGGAAACGGGGGAGCCGGAAAAGGCCCGCGCGATAAGATTATCGGCGCCGGTTGCGGAAAAGTAGGCGGCAAGGCCAATGGCAAGCGCGAAAAATGGCGCCATGCCGAGTACTGCATCTCCGAGGAAGACGAGGCTGACGGGGAGGTTCGAGGGATCAATAATTGCCAGCAACAGGATAATCGCAAGACAGGCAAGGATAACCCGGTCACTCAGCAGCGCCCAGAGGCGGGAGCGGGTCGATGTCAGGCTGTGCAGAGCTTCATTTAGAGACATATCTATATTTCCAGATTAATCGAATTAATAAATGAAATAACATCTCTCACAGCGTATTTCAAGAATTTATTTCGATAATTGTCGAAATATAGATTTTTGGGAGTTCAGTTTTTCTCCGGGGCCTGCTCAATATGAGTCAAATCTACGCCCATACAGCATTTATCCGTCAGAAGCTCGACAAGGCCTTCTACCTTCTTGTAGTTGACGAAACACCGCAGAGTCCGACTCTCGCGTTGCTGTCGAATCAGGTCGCCGCTGACAAGATGGGAGATGTGGTGGGAAAGGGTGGAGCCGGGAATATCGAGAAGCGCCTGTATCTCACCGACGGAAAGCCCCTCCTCCCCGGCCTGGACCAGAATTTGCACGATCCGCAGGCGGATAGGATGCCCCAGCTTTGCGAGAGCGACAGCGGCTTCCTCTGTTTCCATCATTTCGGGCCTCTATTCCAAGCCCCTGGCTAGAGCTTTTCGACTTTATCCTCAACGCCGGGCAGGTGCAGCGACTTGATCAAGTGGCGAAGTTCATGCCGCGCGGCCACATGGCTCATGGACATCTTCACGCCAACGCCCTTTTTATTCAGGTCCAGCATCGTTAGCCCCTTCAGGAACAACTCGCGAAAGACAACACGTTCACCGAAACCCGGCGCCGCCCGAAAGGAAATGCGCGACGAGAGCTTTTTCAGGATTTTCTCAATATGCCGCTTGTTGTGAGCGTCGGTATGGGAAAGCCGGTTCCGCATCACCACCCAGTCAATCTTGTGGTTGTCGATCAAGGCACGGCGCTTGCGCTGCTCCCAGACCATCTCGCTGTACCAACTCGGCTTTTCAACCTCAAGGCTGGTCCCGTTGACCGTTGCCAGCAAGTCAAGATCGATAAAACTGTCGTTCATGGGCGTGAGAAGGGTATCGGCAAACGAATGACCGAGCTTTGAAATAAAGCTGTCCGCGCCGGGGCAGTCGACGACGACAAAGTTATTTTTATAGACCAATTCCTGCAAGGCCGCGACGAACCGGGATCGTTCATCGGACTGCGCCTCGTCCATATTCTTTTTCGGGCTCGGCTCGATCACCCTGAGCATCGGCATTGGGAGGGTGAGCTTTTTCTTGGCGATAAAAGCCTCCCGATTCTCGATATACCGTCCTAGTGTTTTCTGCTTGCCGTCCAGATCGATGGCGCCGACCTTGAAGCCCATCGTCAGCAGCGAGATGACGATATGCATGGCGGTCGTCGATTTGCCCGATCCGCCTTTGGCGTTCCCGACCACAATTATATGTGCGCGGGTTGGCTGATCTTCCTCATCCGGATTTTTTTCGTCCAAAGTCACCGTCACGTCTGACACGTTCAATTCGCCCCCAGCAATTTTCACCGCCGCCAACTGGCCAACATCTATTCATGATGCCGTAGTTAAGTAAACCAGCCACCGGAACATGACAAGCATCATATCGGGTTCGAATTTACAAATCATTGACGGAATTCGTTAATCCCGGTCATTCATGGATGATTGGCTGGTCCGGATGGAAAGCATGGTGGGCAAATGCGAAGTCGACAGTGTAGAGAATGTCCTGATAACCATTGGTTGTCTTTTTGCGGACGGTCACGTTGCCGATATCCACCCCCTCGCCTATTACCGCCGCATCAAGCGCGGAATTCTGCCCTTCCTCCCATTCTATCAGCAGACCATCGTCGGTTTCTACCCGCTTTTTCCGGCGTAAAAAATCCAGTGCCCAGGCGCGTCCTTCGGCGACAACTACGCGGGAGAGTGGCGGAACGACTGGAGGCAAGTCACCATCGTAAAGAAAGGGCTGCCAAGAGCTGTCATAGCCCTGGTACGGATTCATGCCGTAACGACGAAACTTTTCATCCTGAGGGATAAGAATTTGCCCCTCCGGATGGCGGTCCCGGAATTTTGCAAAAGATTCGATTCTGACGGGAATCATATCAAGCTCGACGCCCATAAGTTCACCGACAATTGCCTCCCCCGTGAACTGCTGCCACCAGCTTTCTGTCTGCCGGTCATACATGACTAGATCGGAGTTCCGAAGTTTGCCGGTTGTCCCGAACTCAAGGCGTATTTCCCCGTTTTCCGAATGATTTATCCGCCGGTCAAAAACGATTGATGCGTTACAAAGCGGGCAGAATGTCACAGCAATCGGAACACCGCCAAGTTCATCATTGACGATTTCGTGCCACATCAAGACCTGCAATGGATAGGCTCGCGCCTCACCGTTTATGGCGACCCCGATGACCGGTTCCGTCGGATTGAGATGGTCCGCTTCCGCAGCAGGAATGAATTTAGGGTTATCTATGGACGGAATAGCATCCTTTCCGACGCCGCCATTGCGAATTTCCGAAAAGTCTATTGCGCTCTTGCTGAAATCGGTCTCGGGCCAGAATCTTTTCCATACGGAAGGGTTCGCTGAAGCCAGCACAGGAAGGCCAAGCGCAAGCCCCACGCCGACCGCCAGAATAATTAGAATTCGGTTCATAAGGGTATCCTAGCCGCCGTATCA
Source organism: uncultured Sneathiella sp. (assembly GCF_963973085.1). Classification (GTDB taxonomy): domain Bacteria; phylum Pseudomonadota; class Alphaproteobacteria; order Sneathiellales; family Sneathiellaceae; genus Sneathiella. Next base: position 350,323 of record NZ_CAXAXA010000002.1, on the reverse strand, counting down.
GTGAAGCGAAAATCAACCCTTTGTGAAAAGCATTAAAAACTGCTACGGACGGCCATGGCAGTGGATGTGGAAAATATCGTAATCGGCGCGGGGGTCATTGGCCTCGCGATTGCGCGAACGCTGGCGACCCTCGGCCGGGAGGTGCTGGTGCTGGAAAAAACCGCTCATTTCGGCGACGGCACCTCGTCCCGCAACAGCGAAGTTATCCATGCCGGTATCTATTACCCGAAAGAAAGCCTGAAGGCGATTTACTGTGTCGAGGGCAAACACAGGCTCTATGAGTACTGCAAAACACATCATGTCCCGCATCGCAGTTGCGGCAAGCTGATCGTCGCCACCTCGCCGGAGGAGATTCCAACCCTCGAAGCGCTTGCGGATAAAGCGGCAGCAAACGACGTCAGGGACATCACGTTCCTGTCCGGAGCAGAGGCCGTAAAGATGGAACCGGCGCTTCACTGCACCGCCGCCCTTCTTTCCCCCTCGACGGGCATTATTGACAGTCACCAGTTGATGCTCGCCTATGTCGGGGAGGTTGAAGACGGTGGCGGAGCCATTGCCTTTAACGCCCCGTTCGAGATGGCGAAGAAATCGCCGGAAGGATTTACGGTGGAGGCCGGCGGCACGACAGTCAATTGCCGGAACCTGATCAATTCTGCCGGACTGGAAGCTCAGGCGGTGGCTGCGCAGATACCGGACCTCCCTAAGGAGCATATTCCTCCGCGTTACCTTACCAAGGGGAGCTATTTCACCATGACGGCCCCCTCACCCTTCTCACGGCTGATCTATCCGGTGCCGAATACTGCAAGCCTTGGCATCCATATCACCCTCGATCTCGCCGGGCAGATCCGTTTCGGCCCTGATCAGGAATGGGTGGAAGAAATCAACTATGCGGTGAATCCAGACAGAGCAAATGATTTTTATGCGGCGATCCGTCGTTATTTCCCGAGCCTCCCGGAAAACTGCCTCATCCCGGCCTATTCCGGCATCCGCCCCAAAGTCCAGTCACCGGACGGCAGTGCGGCGGATTTCATGGTCATGGACGAGCGAGATCACGGTCTGCCCGGGCTGGTCAATCTGTTTGGCATGGAAAGCCCTGGTCTTACCGCTAGCCTAGCAATCGGCACTTTTATCGCAGAGAGCCTGCGCACGACAGACCGACTGTGAATCATCTGTTTTCGGGCAGCATTTTCCGACTTGCCCCGCTGGCCCCTATTTTTTTGTTGCGCCGCAATAACCGCCGCCGAAATTTTTCAATTGCTTTCGCCAATTTAGCGAAAGGAAGCTGCAAAGTTTGATATCAAACAAAATTGGGGTTGATTTTCCTCCCTTTTAGGAAAATATCATTATTAACATGCGAATTTTTTAATATATAACCGAGGCCAGATATGAGCGTTTTTTCTGCAAAGGAATTTGATAATCACGAGGACGTGTCGTTTTTTCATGACGAAAAATCAGGACTGAAAGCAATTATCGCCGTTCATGATACGACCCTCGGACCGGCGCTCGGCGGAACCCGTATGTGGGATTATGCAAATGAAGAAGAAGCCCTCGCCGACGTATTACGTCTGTCCCGCGGCATGACCTACAAGTCCTCGCTGGCGGGGATCAACCTCGGCGGCGGAAAATCCGTCATTATCGGCAATTCCCGCACCGACAAGACACCTGAGCTGTTCGAGGCCTTCGGCCGCGCTGTCGATCAGATGGGCGGCACTTATATCGCAGCGGAAGATGTCGGAACGACTGTGGAAGATCTTGAGATTGCCCGCCGCACCACTCGGCATATTGCCGGTATCAGCGAAGGCAATTGCGGTGATCCCTCACCGGCGACCGCCTATGGCGTTTTTTATGGCCTGCGGGCGGCGGTTGACTTCAAGATCGGCAAAGGAGGGCTGAACGGGATAAAGGTTGCGGTACAGGGCCTTGGCAATGTCGGATATGGTCTCTGCAAATTGCTGAAGGATGCCGGGGCCGAACTGATTGTTGCAGATACTCATGACGCGGCAGTGGAAAAGGCCGTGCAAAATCTTGGCGCAATAGCCGTTGGGGTCGATGAAATCTATGATCAGGTGGTGGATGTATTCGCCCCTTGCGCCCTTGGCGCCATCCTCAATGACGACACGATCAGCCGCCTGAAAGTCAAGATCGTCGCGGGCTCCGCCAATAACCAGCTGGCCGAGGACCGCCATGCGCGCGATCTGATGCAAAAGGGCATTCTCTATGTGCCCGATTACGCCATCAATGCCGGCGGGATCATCGTCATCAGCCATGAAGGAGGGCGTTTCGATCGCGAAAGGGCGATGTCCCATGTGCGCTGTATTTATGACACCTGCCAGAAAATCTTTATCCGTGCCGCCCGAGAGAGAGTTACCACTGCGGAAGTCGCCGACAAGATCGCGATGGAACGGATTGAGAAAGTGCGGGAAGAAAAAGCGAAACTCGCGCTTGCCAGCTAATCCTTCGATGTTATGACCAGCGGTTATGGACCCAGAACCAGTGGTCCGGCCGCTCGGTTATCCACTCTTCATAGGTTTCGTTAATCGCCTTTAAAAGTGCGTAGACATCCTCTGTCTTGTCGCCTGTGTCTGCCCTTTCAATCGCCGGATAAATCGTTAGCCGGCGTTTGCCGCTTGCAAGCCGTTCGGTCCGCATGGGATAGATCGGAACATCCATTTTGCAGGCGATTTCCGCAACGGCAGGCGCCGTCATGGCCTCGCGACCGAAGAAAGGGACCGCCATACCGCCATTCAGCTTTTGATCATTCAAGAGGACAATCGCCCCACCCGCCCGCGCCGCCTTAAGGATCGCCCGCGCCCCTTCGCGACCCTTGGGCACAAACTTATAGTGCGGATCGGCGCGCATTTCCTGGAAGAAATCCTCAACAAGCGGATTGTTCGCAGCCCGATAAATGCCTGTCGCCCGTTCACCCAGCCGCTGCCCGACGAGCCCCACCAGTTCCCACGGACCATAATGCGCCGTCACAAAGAAAGCGGCCTTTTCGCTTTCAAGATACGCCTCCATATGTTCGCCCCCGATAATCTCGACGGCCTTCGGGTCGGCCATGATCGACTTGTTGAACGGTAGCTCACCGATATTGCGGCCAAGGTTGTCCCACATTTGCATCAGATTGATATCAATCTCTTCCGGGCTGAGGTCGGGAAGCGCCTGTTCCATATTTGTCCGGGCGAGAGAATGCACCTTCATGTGCGATCCGATTTTTCGGGCGAGCCAGCCCCCGAATGCTGCCGCACGGCGTCGTCCCAGACACCCGAAAATCCAGATGGTGATCCGGACGCCAATCCATTCCAGTCGGTATTTTAACGATACGTCCTTCATGTAGAACCGTCTTTCAGCAAGGACAGGAGCTGTTTCTGAAACTCGGCGGGCGCTTCAAAGCTCATCTCGACATCAAATACGCTCACCATCATTCTGGCATCCATAGAAAGCCGGACATAATCCTTTCGGGTTGTGACAAGAGCGGCATTCTGAGCAGCTGCCGTCTCGACCATTTTCATAATTTCCTGTTTATTATAAATATGATGATCTTCATAGCTAAAGCATTTTATCAGCTCACAGCCAGCCTGACGAAGACTGTCAAAAAATTTTTCCGGTCGGCCAATCCCTGCAAAGGCAACAACAGTCTCCCCCGCAATTGCGTCTGAACTCTGTTGCGGTAGAAGTATAGAATTATAAACCGGTTTAATTTCTTTTAACCAGTTATATATATCACTATCGCAGCTGCCCCCGACCAGCACGACTGCATCCGTCCTCTCCAGTCCGGAGGCGAGCGTTTCACGCAATGGCCCTGCTGGCAGCAGGCGGCCATTCCCCACCCCGTAGTCCGCGTCCAGCACAAGAAGGGAGAGATCCTTGGCAAGGGACGGATTCTGAAATCCGTCATCCATGATGATGACATCCGCCCCTGCTTCGACGGCAGCCCGGGCGCCTAGTACCCGATCCTGAGCTACCCATGTCGTTGCCGTGGCGCTGAGAATCAGAGCCTCGTCCCCGACATCGGTAAATTTGTGGACATCCGGTACAACACGCACCGGACCCTTTAACTGACCCCCATAACCACGGGTCAGGAAATGTGGCCGCTTTCCCTCCGCCAGGAAGAAACGGGCGATTGCAATGGCAACTGGGGTCTTGCCCGCGCCCCCCGCCACGACATTCCCGACACAAATGACCGGTACCTCCACACGGTGACTTTTCTGGAACGAGCGATGAAGGCGGCTCACCCAGCCATAGGCCCAGGCGGCAGGCGCCAGTATATTAGGCAGGAGACTTTTGCTGTTCCGCCGCCAGAAGTCAGGAGTTTTCATCCCGCCTCCGCGCCAGCAGCCCTTCAATCGCCGCCAGGGTCCGTGTCAGGGTCTCCTGCCCCGTCGCCACGACCTTTGCTGCCCTTGCCGCCATCTCGTCCCTCTCCGCCGGTTGACCGACAAGATGCGCAACCGCCTCCGCGAGCGCCGCTGCATCGTCAACTTCCATTGCTGCGTCAAAATCCGAAAACACCGTCATCACATCGGCGAAGTTATCCATATGCGGCCCATGAAGCAAGGCACAGCCGAGCCGAGCCGCTTCCAGCGGATTCTGTCCCCCGTTTGGCACGAGAGAGCCTCCAATAAAAACGATTTCAGACAGCCGGTAGAACAGGCCAAGTTCGCCGATGGTATCCGCGACATAGACCGCTGTTTCATCCGTCACCACTTGTTCGAGAGAACGTCGCGCCGGTTTAAGCCCAGCCTCCGCAAAAAGGGCTGCGATTTCCTCTCCGCGTTCCGGATGGCGCGGAGCGATGAGGGTAAGGATATTAGGTCGCTTTTCCGAAAGCTGCTGATGCGCCGTCAGAATATGTGCTTCCTCTCCGCGATGAGTGCTGGCCGCGAGCCAGAGTGGGCGGCCACCTACTGCTTTTTGCATTATCTCCAGCGCAGTGGTATCGACCGGAAGCGGCTCGGCCGCGAATTTCAGGTTGCCAAGGCATTCAACCGGCGAGGCACCCAGTTGCCGCAAACGATCCGCCGAAAGTTCCGACTGCGCCGAACAGAAATCGAAGTTCCGGAGAAGCGTGCGGGAGAGGCCAAAGGATTTTCGCCAAACCTCAAAGGATTTTTCCGTAATCCGCGCGTTGACCATTATCATCGGAATATGCCTCTTGCCACTTTGCATGATGAGGTTCGGCCAGATTTCCGATTCCATCCAGATCGCGAGATCGGGCCGCCAATGATCCAGAAAACGGCACACCGCCCGCTTCATATCAAGGGGGACATACTGGTGAACCGCGCCCGCAGGAAGGCGGGCCGTCATGATCGCTGCCGAGGTGCGGGTGCCTGTCGTCACCAGAACATGCCGTTCCGGTACTTTCTCCAGAAGGCCGTGAATCAGGGTAAGGGCCGAGACAGACTCACCGACCGACGCCGCATGAATCCAGATCAACGGCCCCTCCGGTCGCGGGAGGGCGGCATGGCCCTTACGTTCCTGGAACCGGTCCGGATCTTCCTTGCCTGACGCCAGCCGTTTCTTGAGATGCCGACGCAACAAAGGCCCACCCAGATATAGAAGGCCGTTATATAAAGCCAGCTGCATCAGCTCTCCGCCACTTTGCGGTGCGGCTTGACGGGCTTATCGCGCGCTTCCGGCTCCACCGTGTCACGATTGCAGGTAGCATCCGCCGTTTGAGTAATCTGCGTCAGACTGTTTTCAATCGCATCTCGGGCTTTCAAAAAGGCGCTGTTTTCATCCTGTCGCGACACCTCGATCCCGTCCCCCCAGATAACGACGCCACGGCTGAACGGCGCGGCCAGAAAAAATCGGTCCCAACTTCCGAGAATCTTGCCGCGTGTTGTCGAATAGCTGACAGGGTAAACCGGAACACCGGCCATTGCGGCAAGACGGACGACCCCTTCCTGCGCCCGCATTCTGGGCCCGCGCGGCCCGTCCGGTGTAATCACCGCGACATCCCCTTTTTTCAGGACTTTCAGCATCTGTTTGATGGCCGCCGCCGCGCCTTTGCTGGCGGACCCCCGGATGCTGTCCTGCCCCCAGTGCTTGATGGTGCGGGCGATAATCTCCCCGTCCCCGTGATGGGAGATCATGACATTGACCCGGGTCTGTTTCTGTACGGAAATCGGCATCATCAGCAGGCGGCCATGCCAGAAGGCAAGAATAAAGGGCTTTCCCTCCGTCATCAGCCGATGCGGTGCCTCCCCGTTGATCACCTGCCAGCGGCTTGTCCGATAGACAAACCAGATATATCCCGCCGCCAGAAAGCTGATGACCGCCTTTGCGCCATCACTTTTCAGTATTTTCTTGATAACCGTCAAATATCTCAGCTTTCACCGGGTTTTCTCCACGCCCCGATATATCTTGCCCGCCGCGGCAATTCCAGCCTATTCACCAAAAAACGACTATTTTTCCAAACCGCCGATTGCCGTGCGCGCGATATCTCACTAGTCTGAAGATCAGACCTTCAACATTTGCCATTGCGGCTAGAACAACGAAAACCGTAATTATGACGAACTTTACGTCTCCCGAAATTCACGCCTCTGCCTGTCCTCATGACTGCCCGTCCACCTGTGCCCTCGAAGTCGAAAAGCTGGGGGATCAGTTGATCGGACGCGTTCGCGGGGCCGAAGACAACAGCTATACTGCTGGGGTTATCTGTGCAAAAGTCGCGCGATATGCGGAAAGGACACACCATCCCGACCGGCTGATGCATCCGATGCGGCGTGTCGGTCCGAAAGGATCTGGGAAATGGCAGCAGATTTCTTGGGATGATGCCCTTGATGAGGTTGCGGAAGAATTCCTGAAGCGGGAAGCGGAATATGGTGCAGAAACCATCTGGCCCTATTACTACGCCGGAACCATGGGCCTGGTGCAGCGCGATGGCATCAATCGTCTCCGGCATGTGAAAAAATATTCCCGGCAAAAGTCGACAATCTGCACAATGCTGGCATGGACTGGCTGGAACGTCGGAACCGGTGCCCTTTACGGGGCGGATCCCCGGGAAATGGCAAAATCGGACCTTATTGTCATCTGGGGAACCAATGCGGTTCACACGCAGATCAATGTGATGACCCATGCCACCCGCGCCCGCAAGGAGCGGAATGCGAAGATCGTTGTGATCGATCCCTATCGTAACGCAACGGCAATCGCGGCGGACATGCATCTCTGCCTCCGCCCCGGCACCGATGGCGCCCTTGCCTGTGCGGTCATGCATATCCTCTTTGCGGAAGGTATGGAGGATCGGGCCTATATGGAGAAATATGCCAAAGGCACAGAAGAGCTGGAGGCGCACCTTAAAACAAAGACGCCGGAATGGGCCGCAGAGATAACCGGCCTGTCCGTTGGGGAAATCTATGCGTTCGCCCGGCTTTATGGCAAAACGAAAAAATCCTTTCTGCGGCTGGGTTATGGCTTTTCGCGCAGCCGCAACGGCTGCGTCAATATGCATGCGGCAAGTTGTCTCGCGGCGGTAAGCGGTTCCTGGCAATATGAAGGCGGTGGCGCCTTTCACAACAACGGCGGCATCTACCATTGGGACAAGACCCTGATCGAGGGGCTGGACGCGATGGACAGCTCCGTCCGGGTTCTGGACATGTCCCGCATCGGACCGGTTTTAACGGGGGATAAACAGGACCTCGGGGACGGCCCGCCCATCACTGGTCTTTTCATCCAGAACATGAATCCAATGGATGTGGCGCCTGATCTCTCCAAGGTCCATGCCGGGTTTGCGCGGGATGACTTGTTTGTCTGTGTCCATGAACAGTTCATGACCGAGACCGCGAAGATGGCGGACATTCTTCTCCCTGCGACTACCTTTGTCGAACATCATGATTTCTATCAGGGTGGCGGGCAGAATCATATCATGATGGGTGGCAAAATTATCGAACCGCTCGGTGAATGCCGTTCTAATCACGCGGTCATCTGCGATCTTGCGAAACGGTTGGGGGCAAGGCACCGCGGGTTCGAGATGACGGAGATGGAGATCATCGATGATACCCTGAAACTGTCCGGCTGGCCCGATGCCGAGCAGCTCACCGCAAGCAAATGGCATGACTGCCAGATCCCGTTTGAGGAAGCGCACTATCTTAATGGTTTCGCGCATGCAGACCGGAGGTTTCATTTTACGCCGGACTGGTCGCGGATGGGACCGGACTTCGCGGACATGCCCGCGCTGCCTGATCATTGGGATGTGATCGACCAGACGGACGAGGCACATCCCTACAGATTGGTCACTGCGCCGGCGCGAAATTTCCTGAATTCAAGCTTCACGGCAACACCGACGTCCCTCAAACGGGAAAAACGGCCAACGGTCAAAATGCATAGCCAGGACGCCGCAAAGATTGGAACCAAGGATGGCGCGATTGTCCGCCTTGGTAACAGACTGGGTTCGCTCCTCATTCACGCGGAAGTTTTTGACGGCGTTCAGCCCGGAACCGTGATTTCAGAAGGCGTCTGGCCCGGAAAGCATTTTATCGAAAAGGTAGGGATCAATATACTGACTAGCGCCGATGCCGCCAAGCCCAACGGTGGAGCAGTCTTCCACGACACTGCCGTCTGGATCACCGCAGAGGACTGAGCCTAGATCAGGCCAAGGGAACGGAGCTCGGCGGCCATTTCCTCGGAAAGCTCGCCTTCGCTATCCTCATCGTCATTGCCTTCTTCGACAAGGTCCCGCAAATCCCGGGGCGCATCCTCTTCTTCGAGATAGCGCCAGCCCTGATGCGGCGCACGTGAAAAAAGCTCGGTTTCTATCAGCTCGGATTCCAGCATGATGCCGCATTTCTCACCCTCGTGGTCGTACAATCGTTCAAGTCCTGTCACCACCTGACGCGCCGCGATATGCCCCTTGATGATCCAGTAGACTGAACCGCCGCCAAGAAGCTCGACTTCCCGCGTCGGACGCTGCTTCGTCACATGACAAAGCGGGCCCGCGATCAGCCGGCGGGATTGATTGGAGCGGAGCTGCTCAACCGAGGAGATTCCAACGCTGACGATGAGTAAATGTACAGTCATAGACTATAGATACTCCTATTAGGCCCTGTTTGTCCAGAAATCGCGGTTTAATCGAGTTTTCCCTTGAGAGCGCGGGCAACGCTGGAGACGGGCGGGCGACCGAGATAATCAGAGATAAACCACGCGGTTCTGACAAGCTTCTTCAAATCGATCCCGCTGTCGATCCCCATGCCGTCCAGCATATAGACCACATCCTCCGTCGCGACATTCCCGGTCGCACCGGGCGCATAAGGGCATCCCCCAAGTCCCGCAACGGAACTATCGAGCCGGGAAACGCCCATTTCCAACGCCGCCAGATAATTGGCAAGTGCCTGACCGTAGGTATCATGGAAATGCACGCCCACTGCCTCAAGCGGGATGACCTTGGCCACAGCTTCTATAACCGCCTTGGTGCGGAGCGGCGTGCCGACACCAATGGTATCGCCCAATGAGATTTCATAGGCCTCCATGTCATAAAGCTTTTTCGCAACGTCGGCGACGGCGGCGGGTGTAATCTCTTCGCCATCAAACGGGCTACCGAGGGCGCAGGAAATACTGGCGCGATACGGGATGCCCGCGGCAGTCGCAGCTTCCGTCACGGGGGCAAAGCGTTCCAGGCTTTCCGCGATAGAACAGTTTATATTCCTCTGATTGAACATCTCGGAGGCGGCACTGAAAATCTCGATCTCGTCCGCCTTCGAGGTAACGGCGCCTTCATACCCCTTCATATTCGGGGTTAATACCGCATAGGTAACATCGTCGCGGCGCGAGATTTTCGACATGACTTCGGCGGTGTCCGCCATCTGCGGCACCCATTTCGGCGAGACGAAGCTGCCGGTTTCAATCGAGGTGACGCCAGCGTCAACGAGCCGTTCAATCAGCTCCACCTTGATATCCGACGGGACCATCTGCTTTTCATTCTGTAGGCCATCCCGCGCCCCGACTTCAAATATACGCACCCTAGAGGGAATAGCCATTATGCCTCCTCGCTTTCTTCCATGCGCACAAGGACGGTGCCGTCATCCACCTGATCGCCAACCTCATGATAAATCTCGCCGACGACCCCGTCCGCGAAAGCCGTGAGCGTATGCTCCATCTTCATCGCTTCCAGAACCACCAGCGGGTCGCCCTTGCTGACCGTGGCGCCTGCCTTGGTGAAAATCTGTATAACCTTTCCGGGCATTGGTGCCGTAATGGCGCCTGCGCCACTGTCAACTGCCATATTATCAAAATCGTCAACAACGCGAAGGAATTCCACTTGACGCCCTTGATTCAGGACGGTGACTTTGGGGCCATTCAGAACAACGGCAGCCATGAACTTATGTCCACCGAGATTCGCATACAAATTGCCCGCTTCCGTGAGCTCTGCCTTCGCCTCAATTTCGAACGAAGGAAGCTTCACCCGGAACCCACCGTCCTCATAGATAACATGAATAATAATATCTTCATCATTAATATTAAATATGAAGTCATCATGCCCTTCATCGTTCAGTCGCCACGCCTCCATACTATCCCAAGGAGAATATGGGTCGTTGGTCACGCTCCGTGCCGCGAAATGATCCCGCTTTCGTTCCAATACAATTTGTAATGCAGCAAGGACAACATCCTGATCCGTTGGCTGTGCCGGAGCCGGGACGAGATCTGCCCTGAACCGCTCGATAAATCCGGTGTCGAGATCTTTCGCCGCAAAGGCCGGATGCCCTGAAATCTTGCCAAGAAAGTCCAGGTTTGTCGCGACGCCTACAACCTGATAGTCATCAAGGGCAGCACTCAGCTTCTGAAGTGATTTTTCTCTATCCTCATCCCAGACAATCAGCTTGGCGATCATCGGATCATAAAAGGGTGTGACCGTATCCCCTTCCCGTACACCAGTATCAATACGCACCGTCTCACTTACCTTTGGCGGTCGCAGCCGCAGCAGCTTACCCGTCGCAGGCAAGAAGTCGTTGGCGGGATCTTCAGCATAAAGCCGCACCTCAAATGCATGGCCGGAGATAGATAGCTCCTCTTGCGCACAAGGGAGCTCACTCCCCGCTGCGACCCGCAACTGCCATTCCACGAGGTCCTGCCCCGTGATCATCTCGGTCACCGGATGCTCAACCTGAAGCCGGGTGTTCATTTCCATGAAATAGAAGGCATCTTCCTTGAGCCCATTGGACACATCGGCGATAAACTCAATCGTCCCCGCGCCGACATAGCCAATGGCCTTCGCTGCCGCAACCGCCGCCTCGCCCATAGCGGCGCGCATCGTCTCCGGCATATCCGGCGCCGGAGCCTCCTCGATCACTTTCTGGTGCCGCCGCTGCAAGGAGCAGTCCCGTTCGAACAGGTGAACGGCGTTGCCATGGGAATCTGCGAATACCTGGATTTCAATATGGCGCGGCTTGGTGAGGAATTTCTCGATCAGAACGCGCGCATCACCGAAGGCGGACTGACCTTCGCGCTGGGCCGACGCCAGCGCCGCCGGAAACTCCTTTGCTGAGTCCACGCTTCGCATTCCCTTGCCACCACCACCTGCCACCGCTTTAATAAGAACCGGATAACCGATTTTCTCAGCTTCCTCCGCCAGCATGTCCGGTTCCTGGCCCTCGCCGTGATAACCGGGCACGACCGGAACCCCGGCCTCCACCATCAGGGCCTTGGCGGCATCTTTCAGGCCCATCGCCCGAATGGCCTTTGCCGGAGGCCCAATAAACACGACACCTGCCGCCTCGCATTTTTCGGCGAACCCGGCATTTTCAGAAAGAAACCCATAGCCGGGATGAATTGCCTCCGCCCCGGTTTGCCGTGCGACGTCGAGGATGGTATCCGCCTTCAGGTAACTTTCAGAAACTTCCGCCAGACCGATTAGTACCGCTTCATCCGCCATTTCCACATGCCGCGCGCCGCTATCGGCTTCGGAATAGACGGCAACCGTCTTAATCCCAAGCCGGGTTGCGGTCTCCATGACCCGACAGGCAATCTCGCCCCGGTTCGCGATAAGTATTTTTTTAAACACGGTATTAGGTCCCTCTTTCGAATGGAGGTTCAGATAATATGCCAGGATGGCTTGCGTTTTTCCAGGAAGGCGGTGATTCCCTCGGCGGCTTCTTCCGTTGTCCGCCGCGCAGCAATACGGTCCGCCGTTTCCTCAACGATATCCTGATCTATCGGCTTGCCGGCGACCGTATAAATCAGGTCCTTGGAATCGGCCATGGCACCCGGCGCATTCTTGATAAGCTTGTCCAGCATCTCGTCCCGTGCCTCCGCCAGATGATGGACGTCCTCAACAACCTCATGCAACAGACCGAGTCGATGGGCCGCTTCGGCATCAAAGACTTCCGCTGTCAGAAAATACCGGCGGCAGGCGCGCACGCCAATCGCTTCGACCACATAGGGAGAGATCACAGCGGGCAGCAGTCCGAGCTTGACTTCAGAGAGGCAGAATTTTGCGGCCTTGACACCAATCGCAATATCACAGGCCGCCACAAGGCCCAGCCCACCGCCATAAGCCGCGCCCTGCACCAGCGCGATGGTCGGCTTCGGGATATCATTCAAGTTTTTCAGCATCCGGCCCAGGGCGAGACTGTCCTCACGGTTATCCTCTTCAGTGAAATGCGCAGCGCGTTTCATCCAGTTAAGGTCCGCCCCGGCACAGAAACTTTTCCCTGCGGCTGCAACCACGACGGCGCGGACGCCATCCTGATGGCCGACATCCTCGAACATATCGCCGAGACGTTCGATCAGTTCCTCGTTGAAGGCATTATGCACCTCCGGCCGATTGAGGGTGATGGTCGCGATGCCGTCTGTTGAAAAGTGCAATACCGCTGATTCTTCACTCATAAAAGTCTCCTACATTCTGAACAGGCCGAATTTCGTCGGCTCGATGGGGGCATTGAGGGACGCGGATAGGCCAAGACCCAGCACCGTCCTACTTTCTGCCGGGTCGACAATACCATCATCCCAGACACGCGCGCTGGCAAAATAGGGATGCCCTTCCTTTTCATACTGCGCCTCGATCGGCGCCTTGAAGGCGGCTTCCTCCTCCGCGCTCCAGCTTTCGCCGCGCGCTTCCATGCCATCGCGCTTGACTGTGGCCAGCACGGACGCGGCTTGCGAACCGCCCATCACGGAAATCCGTGAATTCGGCCACATCCAGAGGAGGCGCGGACTATAGGCCCGCCCGCCCATGCCATAATTTCCGGCGCCGAAAGAACCACCAAAAATCATCGTGAATTTCGGTACTTTAGCGGTCGCCACCGCCGTTACCAGCTTGGCGCCGTCCTTGGCGATCCCGCCCGATTCATACTTCTGACCGACCATGAAGCCGGTAATATTCTGCAGGAAAACGAGCGGGATATTCCGCTGGCAGCAAAGCTCAATGAAATGCGCACCCTTTACCGCGGATTCAGAGAAAAGAATGCCATTATTGGCGAGGATGCCGACGGGATATCCATGAATATGGGCGAACCCCGTCACCAGCGTTGTGCCATAGTTCTTTTTAAATTCGTCAAAATCCGAGCCATCCACGATACGGGCGATAATTTCCCGCACGTCGAAAGGCGTTCGCATATCCTTCGGGATCAAGCCGTAAATTTCTTTCGGATCATAGAGCGGTGGGGCTGGTTTGCGCACTTCCAACTGCATCGGCTTCGGCCGGTTGAAGGTGGCAACGCAGCGGCGAGCAATCTGAAGCGCATGCAGGTCATTCTCGGCCATATGGTCGGTCACACCGGAGATACGTGAATGCACCTCCGCTCCGCCGAGATCCTCTGCAGAGACAACCTCTCCCGTTGCCGCTTTCACCAATGGCGGTCCGGCCAGGAAGATCGTGCCCTGGTTCCGCACAATAATGCTTTCATCGCACATGGCCGGAACATAGGCGCCGCCCGCCGTGCAGGACCCCATGACAACGGCGATTTGTGGGATGCCGAGCGCCGACATATTCGCCTGATTATAAAAGCTCCGACCAAAATGATCGCGGTCCGGGAATACATCCTGCTGGTTCGGCAGGTTCGCACCGCCGGAATCGACGAGATAAATACACGGAAGCCGGTTTTCCAGCGCCACCTCCTGCGCCCGGAGATGTTTTTTGACCGTCAACGGATAATAGGTACCACCCTTGACCGTCGCATCATTGCAGATGACGACGCATTCACGGCCTTCAACCCGGCCGATACCGGTAATGATCCCGGCGGAATGAATGTCGCCGCTATACATGTCCCACGCCGCCATCTGGCTGAACTCAAGAAAGGGCGATCCCGGATCGAGAAGCTTGCGAACCCTCTCGCGCGGGAGCAGCTTGCCGCGAGACAGATGCTTGTCGCGTGCCTTCTCGCCGCCGCCCTGCTTTATGGTCGCAACTTTTTCTTTCAAATCCTCAACCAGCGCTGTCATTTGCGCGGCGTTCGTCCTGAAGGCATCGCTGCGGGTATTGAGGTCACTTTTTAATACGGACATCTGTCTTACTTCCTTCTCAGCGCGCAGAAATCGATTGCTTGGCGAAAGTCGCCCTATGTGGTACGGATTTGCCTCTAATCAAGAAACAAAAAGGGAGCCATAAATGGCCTATAATGCTTTTGACCTGACCGGTAAGGTCGCCCTTGTCACAGGCGGAAACGGAGGGATCGGCCTCGGTATGGCGGACGCGATTGCGCAAGCCGGTGGCGATGTCTGTATCTGGGGCACGAACGACACGAAGAACGCCGCGGCTGTTGAACAGCTCAAGGCCCATGGCACGCGGGTTTCGTCGCTCAATTGCAACGTCACCGACGAGGCGGAGGTAAAGGACTGCTTTGCCGAGACTCTTTCGCAATATGGCCGTGTTGACGGCTGCTTTGCGAATGCGGGTGTCAGCTCGGGCAAGAAATCCTTCCTCGATATTGATGACGCGGAATGGCAGCGGGTGCTCAGCGTTAATCTGGATGGTGTTTTTTATACATTCCAGGCCGCGACGAAGCATATGGTGGAGCGCGCCAAGAATGGAGACCTTGGCGGACGGCTTGTCGGCACAGCCAGCCTCGCTGCGATTTCCGGCGCTGCACGCAACGAGCATTACGCGGCAACCAAAGGCGGTGTTATCTCGATGATCCGCGCGCTCGCTGTCGAATTCGCGAGATATGATATCACCGCCAATGCGATCCTGCCGGGCTGGATCGAAACCGCGATGACGGAAAATGCCATGAACTGGCAGAAATTCTCCGATGCTGTTAAGCCGCGCATCCCGGCTGGCCGCTGGGGCAAGCCGGAGGATTTCGGCGGTACCGCAGTGTATATCATGTCGGGCGCCAGCAGCTATCATACGGGCGATACCTTCCTGATCGACGGCGGGTACTTCCTGTTCTAGGCCGCAAATAATGTCCGGTCCCGCAACGGCGGGGCTGGGCTTGCTATTATGAAGGCGGCGCGCGTCCATCACCATCCGCCCGTTGTCAGCCATTCATCGAGCTGTGCGACGCGATCGGCGCCCCAGAAAGACTGGCCATCAACAATGAAGAAGGGGGCACCGAAGACTTTTCTATCAAAGACAATTTCTTCGACCGATTTCTTGAATGCCTCTTTGACCTCCGGATCCTGAATGGCGGCAAGAAAAGCGCTCCGGCCCGCACCAACGCCCGCGGCGATATCCGCCACGATCTCGGGATCGGAGATATCCTTTCCTTCCACAAAATACGCCGCGTAAACCGCCCTGGCGAATTCAATGACCTGTGCCCGATCATTTTTTGAAATCCACAGAAACCCCCGCGATGCCGCCAATGTCACTTTCGGAAAATCATCCGGCATGATGAAGGGAATATTGTGATAGCGCGCCGTCCGGTCGAAATCCATCCGCGAATAATCGCCCTTCAACGGATATTCCGTGAGGGGGAATGTCTTCTCCCCTTTCATGGCAACACCCAGCATGAAGGGATGCCAGTTCACTTCCCGTCCATGCTTTTTTGCGACCGGTTCAATCAGGTGGCTGCCGAGATAGGCATAGGGCGAGGAAAAATCGAAATAGAAATCTATGGGTCCGGACATTGTCATCGCATTCTTAACCCGCCGCCAGATTGCGGGCGATGACCAGCTTTTGGATATCCGAGGTGCCTTCATAAATCTGGCAGACCCGTACATCGCGATAAATCTTCTCAACAGGATAATCAGCGATATAGCCATTTCCACCAAGCGTCTGGATCGCACCGGAACAGACTTCCTCCGCCATTTCAGATGCAAACAGCTTGGCCATGCTCGCTTCCGTCAGGCACGGCAACCCTGCGTCTTTCAGGCTTGCCGCATGGAGAACCATCTGACGCGCGACTTCCACTTTTGTCGCCATATCGGCAAGACGAAAGCCGACGGCCTGATGCTCGATAATCGCCTTGTCGAACGCCACACGCTCCTTCGCGTAAGTGACCGCATGGGCCAGCGCCGCCGACGCCATGCCGACGCTTTGCGCCGCAATGCCGATGCGCCCCGTTTCCAGGTTGGCGAGCGCGATCTTGTAGCCCGCGCCTTCCGCACCCAGCATATTCACGGCCGGAACACGGACATCCTCAAACGCGATCTGGCAGGTGTCGGAGGCTTTCTGCCCGAGCTTGTTCTCGACCGAGACAACACGATAGCCCTCACTGTCCGTCGGCACGATGAAGCAGCTTATCCCCCGCTTGCCCGCCTCCGGGTCCGTCACCGCGAAAACCAGCGCGACGCCGCCGATCCGGCCGGAGGTAATAAACTGCTTGGTCCCGTTGATGATATAATGATCACCGTCCTTTCGCGCCCGGGTTTTGAGTGCCGAGGCGTCGGATCCCGCCTGCGGCTCCGTCAGGCAAAAGGCACCGATTTTCTCACCCTTTGCCAGCGGGACAAGGAATGTCTCCTTCTGCAAGTCCGTTCCCTCTTTCAACAGGGCTGCGCAACAAGGCGAGTTATTCACGCTCATCACCGTCGAAACCGCGCCATCCCCACCGGCGATTTCCATCAGGGCAAGCGCATAGGAGACAAAGTCCGTCTCCGCGCCGCCATGGGCTTCCGGCACGGTCATCCCCATCAGGCCGAGGCTTCCCATTTCGGAGAAAACACCCACCGGAATGGCGCCCTTACTTTCCCATTCAACCGAATGGGGGGCCAGACTCCGGGCGGCGAAATCCCGTGCCATATCGCGGACCATTGTCTGTTCTTCAGATAAAATCATCGAATTCCCCTCATTCGGTTGCACGCAGCCGAGTTACTAGTTGACGATTTCGAGCGCCATGGCCGTGGCTTCACCGCCCCCAATGCAGAGAGAGGCAACACCACGTGTCTTGCCATATTTCTGCAGGGCTGAAAGAAGGGTCACGACAATCCGCGCGCCGGACGCGCCAATCGGATGGCCGAGTGCACAGGCACCACCGTGAATATTGACTTTCTCATGATCGAGGCCGAGATCCTTCATCGCCGCCATGGTGACAACGGCAAAGGCTTCGTTAATTTCGAACAGATCAACATCGTCTTTCGTCCAGCCGACCTTGTCCATCACCTTCTGGATCGCATCGATTGGCGCCATCGTGAATTCCGATGGTTTGCGGGCATGGGTGGAATGGGCGAGGAATTTCGCAATCGGTTTCAAGCCGCGCCGCTTCGCCTCGCTCTCCTTCATTAAAACAAGCGCCGCCCCGCCATCGGAGATGGAGGAGCTGTTCGCCGCGGTGACCGTGCCGTCTTTCGCAAAGGCCGGTTTCAAGGTAGGAATTTTATCGGGATTGCCTTTAAGCGGCTGCTCATCCTTGTCGATCGTCACATCACCCTTGCGGCTCTTGTAGGTTACCGGCGCGATTTCAGCAGCAAAGCTGCCGTCCTCTGTTGCCTGCTTCGCGCGTTTCAAGGATTCAATTGCGTATGAATCCTGTGCTTCGCGCGTAAACTGATACAGACCCGCAGTTTCTTCAGCGAAGCTGCCCATCAGGCGGCCTTCTTCATAGGCATCTTCGAGACCGTCAAGGAACATATGGTCCTTGACCTCCCCGTGACCGAGCCGCAATCCGGTCCGCATTTTCGGCAGGATATACGGTGCATTTGTCATGCTCTCAAACCCGCCTGCGACGACAATATTGTTGCTGCCCGCCATCAGGGCGTCAAAGCCATACATTGCCGCCCGCATGCCGGAACCGCACATCTTGTTCACGGTCGTGCAGCCAACGCTGTCGGGAATACCCGCACCGAAAGACGCCTGACGTGCTGGTGCCTGGCCCAGGCCTGCCGGCAGGACACAGCCCATAATCACTTCATCGATATCCTCACCGGTCACACCGGCGCGGGACATTGCGGCCTCGATGGCGATGGATCCAAGTTGCGGCGCCTTCACATCGGACAGATCGCCCTGAAAGCCGCCCATTGGCGTTCTTGCCATACCAACAATTACAATCGGATCATCACTCATTATTATTCTCCATTTTCAAGAAGTTATTATATCTAATCAGGCTGTCTCGTTAAACAGCTCGCGCCCGATCAACATGCGGCGCACCTCGCTGGTACCCGCGCCGATCTCATAAAGCTTGGCATCGCGCAGCAGGCGTCCCGTCGGGTATTCATTGATATATCCGTTTCCGCCCAGCGCCTGTATCGCCTCCAGCGCCATCCAGGTCGCCTTTTCGGCCGCATACAGGATAACACCGGCGGCGTCCTTTCGCGTCGTCTCGCCCCGGTCGCACGCCTTGGCAACCGTATAGACATAGGCACGGCAGGCATTCATTGTGGAATACATATCCGCCACCTTGCCCTGCATCAGCTGGAATGTGCCGATAGGTTGTCCAAACTGTTCCCGGTCATGGATATAGGGGATGACGCTGTCCATGCAGGCCTGCATGATGCCGAGGGGTCCGGCGGACAGCACAACCCGCTCATAATCAAGACCACTCATCAGGACGCGGACGCCCTCATTCAAGGGGCCAAGGATATTCTCTTCCGGCACCTCACAATCCCCAAACACCAGTTCGCAGGTGTTGGAGCCACGCATGCCCAGCTTGTCGAGCTTCTGTGCCGTCGAAAAGCCCTTGAAATCCTTCTCGATGATGAAAGCAGTAATCCCGCGTGGGCCCGCATCGGGATCCGTTTTCGCATAGACCACCAGCACATCTGCATCCGGGCCATTGGTAATCCAGAACTTGTTGCCGTTCAGGATATAGCGATCGCCCATTCTATCGGCACGGAGCCGCATGGAGACAACATCTGATCCCGCGCCCGGCTCGCTCATGGCCAGCGCGCCGACATGTTCTCCGTTCACCAGCTTTGGCAGATACTTCTGCTTCTGTGCCTCATTTCCGTTGCGATGGATCTGATTGACGCAAAGGTTGGAATGCGCCCCGTAGGAAAGGCCGACGGACGCCGAACCACGGCTGATCTCCTCCACCGCGACACAATGCTCCAGATAGCCAAGCCCCGATCCGCCATAAGCCTCATCAACCGTCATCCCGAGCAAGCCAAGGTCGCCCATCTTCCGCCACATATCCATGGGGAACTGGTTGGTGGCATCGATTTCGGCGGCGCGAGGCGCAAGTTCTTTGGCAACAAAGCTCGCCACCGTTTCACGGAGCATATCGGCGGTTTCACCAAGGCCAAAATTCAGGCTCGGAAAATGAATTGCTGTCATTCTGTTATCCTTGTTAGGTCAACGGGATCGAAATCCGGATTTTCAGTTACCTCACGGAATACACTTAATCTCAATATGGCGTGGGCTGCAGGTCATGTCGATAGTGCGCCGCACACAACGCAGTCATAGTCCGCATTCTTTGGGTGAAACACACTCACTACTCCCATCTGCCCTCCCGGAGAACAGACCTGTTACCGGTGTTTGATTTGCCCCGAATATAAGCAAAAAATTACCATAGATAAAATCATTTATTTTGATCATAACTATTGATAATGTGAATAGTATGGATATTTACCAGCTCCGTTATTTTCTCAACGTTGTAGAAACCAGCAACTTTTCCCGCGCCGCCGAGCGGGCATTTGTCAGCCAGCCCACTCTCTCCACCGGTATCAAGAAGCTTGAGACCGAGCTGGGCGCCCTCCTCTTCAACCGCGATACGCGAAAAATCTCCCTTACCGAGGCAGGCAGGAGACTGTTACCGCATGCCCGCACCATCATCTATGAATGTAACGCCGCAAAACAGGAACTGACCCGGCAAAACCCGGTCCAGCGCCTTCAACTTGGATTGCTGCGGAGCCTGTCAACGGAGCGACTTGCTGCACTGATCAGTGATTTCGGCAAGGCGCATACGGATATCCAGATCTCTATCAAGGACGGAAGCGTCGCCCAGCTTCAAAGCTGGCTTGGGGACCGGCGTGTTGACCTTGCCATTTCCGTTATGCCGGAGCCGGAGAGCAGCATACAGTTTGATAGGTTGTTCAGCTGGAAATATGTCCTCGCGGTGCCGAAGGACCATAGCTTCACAAGTCGCAACTCGATCCCGCTCAATCAACTTGACCGGCTCGATTTTGTTCATCGTACCCATTGCGAGGCCGAGACGGATGTCACTCGCACTTTTGCCAATGCCGGGACAAATCCGCATATCGTTTTCAGAACGGATCAGGATGACAAGGCCCTCGCCTTCGTCGGTGCCGGTCTCGGGTTATGTATGATCCCGGATTTTCTGAGTGCATCCGATGTGGCGCAAGTCCCCGTGGAAGGTCTGGATATCGGCCGGACGATCGGTCTCATCTGGCAGAAGGAACAGGAAAATGAATTGATCCAGTCATTTCGCATGTTCGCCAACAGCCATGACTGGCGTCCGCATCGCTCAGGCGCGAAGAATCTTGACTGGGCGCGATAAGCAGCTCAAAGCAGCACGAAAGTCGCCAATCCGAGAAAGGCGACGAAACCGACGATATCCGTTACCGTCGTCACGAAGACGCTGGACGCGATGGCCGGATCGATATTCATGCGATCCAGTGTTACCGGCACCAGCATTCCGGCAATACCCGCGATCAGAATATTGAAGACCATGGCCGTGGCAATAATCATCCCGATTTGGCTGCTCTCGAACCAGACCCACGCAATGGCGCCGATCAGGACAGCGAACACAACCCCGTTCAGCAAGGCAACGACAGTTTCCTTGCTGAGGATGCGAAACATGTTTGCAGCGGTAAGCTCTTTCGTTGCGAGCGCCCGCACTGCCACAGTCATGGTCTGCGTTCCTGCATTGCCGCCCATGCTGGCGACGATCGGCATCAATACGGCAAGTGCAATGATCGCCTCCATCGTGGCATCGAAAAAGCTGATGGCGACTGAGGCCGCAATGGCGGTAAGCAGGTTGACAAACAACCAGAGAAACCGCGACCGCGATGTTGACCAAATGCTGCCGAAAAGATCATCCTCCGACACACCACCGAGGCGCAGGATATCTTCCTCCGCCTCTTCGCTGATAACATCAACGATGTCGTCAACTGTAATCACACCGATAAGCGCCCCATCCGCATTAACGACCGCGGCGGAAGTCAGTCGGTATTGCTGGAAAAGATACGCCACATCTTCCTGGTCCATATCGACAGGGATCAGTTTCTGCTCCTCGTCCATGATATCACGCACCGCAACCTGGCGCTTGCTTCGCATGGCATGGTTCAAAGGGATTGTGCCAATCGGATGATGACGCGGATCGACGACAAAGATTTCATAGAATTCGTCCGGCAGGTCGTCCGTATCACGCAGGTAATCGATCGTTTGCCCGATATTCCAATATTCCGGAACCGCGATGAGGTTGCGCTGCATCAACCGACCGGCACTGTCCTCGCCGTAGGACAGGCCTTCCTGCAGCGCCGCCCGGTCGTCCGCCGGAATTTCCCTTAAAACATCGCGCTGCTCGTCTTCCTCCAGATCCTCAAGGACATCAACGGCGTCATCAATCTCCAGCTCATTCACGAAAGCGGCGATTTCAGCAGCATCCATATCATCTACAAGATGATCGCGGACATTTTCATCGAGATCCGAATACACATCCGGATCGAGGCGCCCTGCCATGATTTGCAAAAACGGCAACCTGAGCTTTGGCTTCAGCTGCTCAATCAGGTCGGCGGTATCTGCCGAATACCAGTCTTCAAGCTGCTCATGAATGAACGCCGCGTCTTCCCGCTCTATCGCATCCTGTATCTCCTGAACGATTTCGTCATTCAGGCCATAGGCAGGCGCAGCGCTTTCCTCATCTTCTAAGGGTTCATCCTGCGGTTTGTCTTGCACATCCGTCATATTCAGCCTTCGTCCAACAGGCGTTCTTTCCGGGCTATAGGCCCAGGCATCATCTTGCCGGCCTTGTGATCCTGGGCGTCTACCGCTGCAATTGCCGTCATATTGACGAGACCACGAACCGTAATCGAGGCGGCAGTGACATGCACTGACTTTGACATCCCGATAAGGATCGGGCCCACTGCAATTCCGTTGCCAATGCTTTTGGCAATATTGTAGCTGATATTTGCCGAATCGAGGTTTGGCATGATCAAAAGATTGGCGGAACCCTGTAACCGTGAATTGGGGAAGATCGCTTCGCGTATCGCCGGGATCAGCGCCGTATCCGCCTTCATCTCCCCTTCGATTTCAAGCTCAGGTGCCAGTTTCTCAATAATCTTCAGAGCCTCGCGGGCACGCAATGCTGAGGGCATGTCGGTCGAGCCGAAATTTGAATAAGACAAGAGCGCCGCTTTGGGCTCGATCCCGAACCGCCGGACTTCATCCGCCGCAAGAATTGCCAGCTCCGCAAGTTCCTCGGGCGTGTGTTCATGGCTAATCTGGGTGTCAGTAAAAAAGAGGGTACGCTCTGGCAAAATCAACAGATGAAGCGCGGAAGCGTCGCGAACTCCTTCGCGGAAGGGGATAATATCGGAGACACGCCGATAATGCTGGTCATATTTTCCGAAGGTACCACAAATCATTGCATCGGCATGGCCCAGATGCACCATCATGGCGCCGATAATTGTTGTATTGGTGCGAATGCGGGCCTTGGCGGTTTCCACATCAACGCCAAATCGCTCGCGCAGTTTGTGATAGGCCTGCCAATATTCCCGATAGCGTGGATCGTCTTCCGGGTCGACAATCTCGAAATCCTTGCCCGGCCTGATCCTGAGGCCAAGCTTTTGCAGGCGATATTCAATCACCTTACTCCGCCCAATCAGAATAGGCTTTGCAAGTCCTTCATCAACAACCGTCTGCGCCGCCTGCAGGATGCGCTCCTCCTCCCCTTCGGCGTAGGTAACGCGCATGATTTCCTGACGCGCCCTGTCAAACAAAGGTTTCATCACAAAACCCGTGCGATAGACAAAGTGAGAGAGATTCTGGTAATATTTATCCAGATCCTCTACCGGACGGCTGGCGACGCCACTGTCCATAGCCGCCTTGGCAACCGCGAAGGAGACTTCCAGATACAATCGGGGGTCAAAGGGTGTCGGGATAAGATAGTCCGGCCCAAAGCTTGCCTGAGTTCCGCCGTAAGCCTTGGCAACGATATCCGATTGCTCTGCCATCGCCAGATCGGCAATCGCCTTTACGGCCGCGATTTTCATCTCCTCATTGATTTCCGTCGCCCCGACATCCAGTGCGCCGCGAAAGAGGTATGGAAAACACAGAACATTATTCACCTGATTGGGATAATCGGACCGCCCCGTCGCGATAATCACATCTGGCCTGACTGCCTTTGCCTCTTCGGGCAGTATCTCCGGTGTCGGATTGGCCAGCGCAAGAATTATTGGTTTCCCCGCCATGGTAGCAACCATCTCTGATTTCAGCGCCCCTGGTCCAGAACAGCCAAGAAAGATATCCGCCCCCACCATCGCATCGGCGAGAGTGCGCTTGTTCGTTTCGATAGCGAAGACGGACTTATATGGGTCCATCTCGACAGTCCGCCCTTCATAGACCACCCCGTGAATATCACAGACAGTGATATTTTCCTTAGGCAGTCCCAAACTGACCAGAAGATTGAGGCAGGCAAGCGCCGCTGCTCCCGCACCACAGGCTGTCAGCTTCACCTCCGCTATGTCTTTTTCCACAACGCGTAGGGCGTTATAGACTGCAGCCGCTACGCAAATAGCGGTGCCGTGCTGATCATCATGAAACACCGGAATATTCATCCGCTCCCGACAGAGCTTCTCCACGACAAAGCACTCCGGCGCCTTGATATCCTCCAGATTGATCCCGCCAAACGTCGGCTCCATCGCGGCGATAATATCAACGAGCTTTTCCGGATCCAGCTCGGCAAGCTCGATATCGAAAACATCGATCCCGGCAAATTTCTTGAAAAGCACGGCTTTTCCTTCCATCACGGGCTTGGAAGCAAGTGGCCCGATTGCGCCAAGGCCGAGAACTGCCGTTCCATTGGTGACCACGCCGACAAGGTTCCCCCGCGCCGTCAGCTCCGCGGCCTGCGCCGGATCTTCTGCGATGGCAAGGCATGGATGGGCGACGCCGGGTGAATAGGCGAGCGCCAGATCCGTTTGCGTATCCATCGGCTTGGTCGGCGCGATAGTCAGTTTCCCCGGCCTTGGTAACCGGTGATAATCCATCGCCTTTTCCGAAATATCCTTCGCCATTCCCCGAAACCTCTCTCAAATAAACCGGATGCCTGCATTTACCTGATGACGAAACAGGATGCCATCAAAATTTCGGCAAGCGTATCAGCACATTAAGAAAATACGCGAATGCATCCATACCACGCCATCATAGCGCAGTTGGGGAAAGTTTCATGAAATTGTTGTAGAATTTTTCATTCACCCCGTCTGGGGCAAGAGATTAAGTGGTGCGGTCGAGAAGACTCGAACTTCCACCCGTGTTACCGGACAGCGACCTCAACGCTGCGCGTCTACCAATTCCGCCACGACCGCACAATGGAGCAGGGAAATAACAAATGTTTGCTAAGGGCGCAACAACTGAATTGCGAAAAGGGTGAATTAAAATTCCGGCAGGTTGCTTTTTACATTATCGGTAATGGAAATCCCGATGTTATCATCGACAATAATAATGCCGCCATAGGCAATCGGCTTGTTGTTCGCAAGGACAATAGCATCGTCATCAGCACCGGCGTCCAGCTCGATGACCGCGCCGCGGCCCATCTTTAAAAGCTGGTGAATTGGCATGATGGCTTTTCCCAGTACCACCGAGATTTCCACGTCCACGCCTTCAATTGCCTTGTCTTCCTCACTCATGCCCGTCATTCCTATGGCTGTCAGGAAGGCCAGTATCGGCGATCAGGGTTAACAGGGCCTTAACGGAACCGCCCTTCAGCAGAATATTGCTGTTTCAGGGAAAGCTGCTATAAACCGGTCATGCAGCAGATTGAATGGAAAATCTCCGACGAGCCGGTCGCGTACGAGTTCGCCCTTGCCGAGATGGAGCAGCGCGTGGCGGCGATCCACGAAGGAAGTGCACGGGAGCTTGTCTGGCTGCTGGAGCATCCGCCGCTCTACACAGCCGGGACCAGCGCAAATTTGTCAGATTTGAGGGACCCAGATCGCTTCCCCGTTCATAAGGCCGGGCGCGGCGGACAATATACCTATCACGGTCCCGGACAGCGGGTTGCCTATGTGATGCTGGATTTAAAGAAGCGTAATGCAGATATCCGGGCGTTTGTTCAGGATCTTGAAGACTGGGTGGTTGATGTTCTCGCCCAGTATCAGGTCAAGGGTGAAAAGCGTGAAGGGCGCGTTGGCGTCTGGGTCGATCGCGGCTTCCGTGAGGACAAAATTGCCGCCATCGGCGTGCGTGTTCGCCGCTGGATCAGCTTTCATGGCATCTCAATCAATGTTGACCCTGATCTCAGCCATTACGAGGGGATTGTCCCCTGCGGTATTGCTGAACATGGCGTGACATCCCTCGTCGATCTCGGGATTCCCGTGAGCATGGCGGAATTTGATGTCGAACTGAAGGCAAGCTTCAATAAAATCTTTTTAAAGGACGGCGACCTCGGTTTACTGATACCGGAAGCCGCCCCCCCGCCTATTCGAATTCCAGGATAACGTCGTCCACAGCCAGAATATCCCCGGCCTTGGCGTTGACTTTGGAAACCACCCCGTCCTGTTCGGCCCGGAGAATATTTTCCATCTTCATTGCCTCGACCACGGCAAGCGGTTGTCCGGCTTTGACCTCATCCCCTTCACTGACGTTGACGGCAACGATCATGCCCGGCATCGGGCAAAGCAGCAGTTTTGACAAATCTGCGGCTTCCTTGACCGGCATCAACTCGGCAAGCTTCGCAGCGGACGGACTGCGGACAGCCAGCTCGACCATCGCTCCGCCATGGGTCAAGCGAATAGAGCCGCGGGAAAATTCCAGCTGGGCAATCATCTCATCCCCGTTTACCTTGGCCTTGATCCGGCGCTTGCCGGGCTTCCATTTACTGCGAACGGCGAAAACCCGATCGCCAATGGTCACGTCAATACCTGCCTTTGCATCTTCCGCCGAGACTTCCGTGCTGGATTCCTTGCCATTTCCGACAATCCACTTTTCCGACGTCTTCTCAATGACATCAGAGAGAGACCGGCTGCTATGGCGCGCATACACAAGTATAGCGACTGCAACAAGCTTCTCGTAGGTTTCCGCATCGAGCGGTGCGCCATGGAACCCGTCCGGATATTCTTCGGCAATAAAGCCAGTTGTCAGCTCGCCGGCCTTGAACCTTGGATGATTGCAAACCGCATTCAGGAAATTGATGTTATGGGCGATGCCCTTGACTTCATATGCATCCAGCGCCCGCCCCATTTCCTCCAGAGCTTCCGTGCGGGTCGCACCATAAGTTACCAGCTTCGCGATCATCGGATCGTAGAACATGGTGATCTCGGAGCCTTCCGTGACGCCCGTATCGACCCGGACATTGTCGCCCTTTGGCACTTTGTAGCGGCTCAGGCGGCCGATGGAGGGGAGAAAGCCACGATAGGGATCCTCGGCATAGAGACGGCTTTCCAGCGCCCAGCCAGTGAGCGTGATGTCTTCTTGCGTGAGCGTGAGCTTTTCGCCATACGCCACCCGGATCATCTGTTCCACCAGATCAATGCCGGTGATCAGTTCGGTCACCGGATGCTCCACCTGCAAACGTGTATTCATTTCCAGGAAATAAAAGCTTTTGTCACTACCGACGATAAACTCGACGGTTCCGGCGGAGTGATAATCCACTTCCTTTGCCAGCGCGACGGCCTGCTCGCCCATGGCTTTTCGCAGTTCCTCGTCCACGAAGGGACTTGGCGCCTCCTCGATGACCTTCTGGTGTCGCCGCTGCACGGAGCATTCCCGCTCCCCGAGATACAGGCAGGTCCCGTGCTTGTCCGCCAGAACCTGAATTTCGATATGGCGCGGATCGACGACGAATTTCTCGATAAAAATACGGTCGTCGCCAAAGCTGCTGATGGCTTCGTTTTTAGCCGACTGGAACCCTTCGCGCGCTTCCGCCTCATCATGGGCGATCCGCATGCCCTTGCCGCCGCCGCCCGCCGATGCCTTGATCATCACCGGATAGCCGATCTCCTTGGAAATTTTCACCGCATCATCGGCGTCTTCGATCAGGTCCATATGCCCCGGCACCGTATTGACCCCGGCATTGAGCGCGAGTTTCTTGGAGGCGATCTTGTCTCCCATAGAGGCAATGGCTTTTTTACCCGGGCCAATAAAGGCGATGCCCGCCTCATCCAGCGCATCGGCAAAGGCCTGATTCTCGGACAGGAAACCGTATCCGGGATGAACGGCTTCCGCACCGGTCTTTTTGCAGGCATCGATAATCTTCTCAATGACGAGATAACTTTCCGAAGCAGCAGCCGGGCCGATATGAACCGCCTCATCCGCCATTTGCATATGCACGGCGCCGTCATCGGCGTCGGAATAAACGGCGACAGTCTGGATACCCATGGCGCGCGCTGAGCGAATAACCCGGCAGGCAATTTCCCCACGGTTGGCGATCAGGATCTTTTTGAACATTTTTTCTTCCCTTTTCTCTCGACCCTACAGCGGAATATTGCCGTGTTTTTTCCACGGATTTTCAAGATGTTTGTTTCTCAGCATGCGGAGCGACTTGATCACCCTGTTACGGGTATTGTTGGGCATGATCACATCGTCAATGAAACCGCGATGTCCGGCGACAAAGGGGTTGGCAAACCGGGATTGATATTCATCGGTGCGTTTCTGGATTTTATCCGCATCGCCAATCTCGGAGCGGAAAATGATCTCCACCGCGCCTTTCGATCCCATCACCGCGATTTCCGCAGACGGCCAGGCATAGTTGACATCCCCGCGCAAATGCTTCGATGCCATCACGTCATAAGCGCCGCCATAGGCTTTGCGGGTAATGATGGTGACTTTCGGCACTGTCGCCTCGGCGTAGGCATAAAGCAATTTCGCGCCATGCTTGATAATGCCGCCATATTCCTGGGACGTGCCGGGCAGGAAGCCGGGCACATCAACGAGGGTAACGATCGGGATGTTGAAGCAGTCGCAGAACCGAACGAACCGCGCCGCCTTCTTGGAGCTGTCGATGTCGAGGCAGCCCGCGAGCACCATCGGCTGGTTGGCGACGATGCCGACTGTCTGTCCTTCCATCCGGCCAAAGCCGGTGATGATGTTTTTCGCAAAATTCGGCTGGATTTCAAAGAAATCGCCTTCATCGACCAGCTTTTCCACCAGTTCCATCATGTCATAGGGTTTGTTGGCATTAGCCGGGACAAGCGTGTTAAGCGACTTTTCCTTGCGATCCGGATCGTCGAAACTCTTGCGGATCGGCGACTGTTCGAGATTGCTGGACGGCAGGAAATCAACAAGACGCCTCACCTCGGTCAGTACCTCGACATCATTGTCATAGGCATTATCGGCAACAGACGACTTGCTGGTATGCGTTCCCGCCCCGCCAAGTTCTTCCGCCGTCACGGTTTCGTTGGTGACGGTCTTCACGACATCGGGGCCGGTCACGAACATGTAGGAACTGTCGCGCACCATGAAGATGAAATCGGTCATCGCCGGGGAGTAGACCGCCCCCCCTGCGCAGGGCCCCATAATCACCGAGATTTGCGGCACGACACCGGACGCCATCACATTGCGCTGGAACACATCCGCGTAGCCCGCAAGGCTGTCGATGCCCTCCTGAATGCGCGCACCACCGGAATCATTCAGACCGATAACCGGCGCCCCGACCTGCACGGCCTTATCCATGATCTTGCATATTTTCTTCGCGTGATATTCCGACAGCGACCCGCCAAAGACCGTGAAGTCCTGACTGAAAACGAAGACGAGCTTGCCATTTATGGTGCCATGGCCAGTCACAACGCCGTCACCTATCACCGTTTCTTCTTGCATACCGAAATCAGCGCAGCGATGCTCGACAAACATGTCCCACTCTTCAAAAGAGTCGTCATCGAGAAGCAGGCTTATCCGCTCCCGTGCCGTAAGCTTGCCTTTGCTATGTTGCGCGTCGATACGCTTCTGTCCACCGCCAAGACGCGCCTTCGCCCGCTTTTCCTCAAGCTGCTGAATGATATCCTGCATGTACCCTCCTCAGGCTATAATGCCGCTTAGTTGCAGAAAGCGTGCGCTTGCCGCCAGGCTTTCCTTATTATTCTTTCGCCGTTTCACGGCCTCCGCATCCGAACCCCAGAATTCCATTGTGTGGGTTTCATCAATTTCACTGATCTCAAAGGCGTCTTCCGCCGTGATTCTCCCATCCAGCACCGCCAACGCGATTACAAGAGATCCGCATAAGGACGTCATGTTGTAAAGCGGCGCCAGCGTCATATCCTGTTGCCCGGAGACGAGCGCCCGCATCTTCGCCAGCGACTCTCCGGGCTGTTGTATATGCATGATACCCTCTACAACGTGCAGACTAACCTGATGCCGCTTATTTATCCACGCCAGCATCGGATCCCACGCCGCGGACTGCTTTTCGACAAGGCTGGGCGGGTGGCTGGCCCGATAGCAGACCAGATCGGTTCCGCCGTAGGACGCAATCTCATCTATCACTTTTTCCCGTTGCGGGGTGACACGGTCAATCACCGTTGCCGCCGCCTGCATCAGGGGCATATTGGCCGGATCGATCTTCTCACTCTGGGCGTCCCACTCCCCAGCGATTGCCTCGGCCAGCGCACGGGTCGGCAGACGCAGATGCGCCTTTGCAGGAGTTTTGATCACCCGACCATCAAGAAAAACGGAGTAACCCCCGCCTTCTTCCTCCGCCGTCACCCTATTGTAAAAGCGTTTCATCGCCGTTCGTTTTTCCATCTTAACCAAACAGTCGTTTGGCTTATAACGGATACTCATAAAAAATCAAGGATTGACTTTCTGCTTTCCTCAATCCATCAGGCCGTATCGATAATGTCCAGCAAATCCTCGACCCGGTCAATAAGTCGCTCAGCCCCGCTCTCCGTAAGCTCGTCTGCGTCATGATATCCCCAGGTAACACCAATTCCCCGGCACCCGGCATTTTTCGCCAGCATAATATCGAAAGTGGTATCGCCGATCATGAAAGTTCGCTCCGGCGATGTACCTGCCTCCATCATCGCCCGCTCCAGCATCTGCGGATGAGGTTTTCCGGGATTATGATCTGGCGTTTGCAGGGAAGTGAAATAGTCGTGAAGGCCGTGTTGGTTGATGACCGCGTTAAGGCCCCGAAGCGATTTTCCCGTTGCCACGGCCATTGCCGCCTTGCGCGCCGCGAGAGCAGATAGTGTCTCCTTCACGCCCGGAAAAAGCGGTTCATGATGATCGGGGAGCAGGCGTCTTTTGAAAAACGCATTCTTGTATCCCGACACGATATTTTCCAGCTGTATATCGTCCAGAGTTACGCCCGCAAGATGACGTACCGCTGTATCGGGATTAAGCCCAATTGTCCTGCGGATTGCCAAATCTTCTGGGACCGGCATAGACAAGGACTCAAACGCCAAACGCATGCAGGCAACCACATTATGCTGGCTATCCACCAATGTGCCGTCACAGTCAAAAACCACGAGGATGTCGGGCGCTGCTTCTGCCATCCACCATCTTTCAGTAAAACGTATTACACAGAAAAGAAAAAGGGCTGGCGCAATGTATCGCCAGCCCTGTTTATTATTGCTTTTTGGAGCGATTGACCGCGCTCGTAATGGCTTTGAGCGACGCCGTCACAATATTCGCGTGACGCCCGACACCGAAAATCGGTTCGCCTTTCGCATCGCGCATTTCCACATAAGCAATCGCCACGGCATCAGACCCGAAGCCGGTCGTATGTTCGCGATAGTCATTAACCTTCAGATCAATGTTATATGACTTCGTTAATGCGGACATATAGGCATCGATGGGACCGGTTCCGACCCCTTCCAGGGTTTTCTCCTGGCCGCCGTCGCGGATCGTCGCAATCAGCTTCCGCCGCTCCGACGTGGGTGATTCTGACGTGGTCTGATGATTGACGAACTCCAGACCGCCATTTGCGTTCAGATATTCTTTTTCGAAAATGTCATAAATAGTCGCGGAGGAAAGCTCCTTGCCCGTCTCATCCGTCACGGCCTGGACAATCTTGCTGAGCTCAACCTGCAAGAGGCGCGGCAACTCAATACCGTAATCCTCTTCCAACAAATAGGCGACGCCGCCTTTGCCGGACTGGCTATTGACCCGGATCACTGCATCATAGTTACGGCCAAGGTCCGCCGGGTCGATCGGCAAATACGGGATCTCCCATAATTCACTGTTGGCCTGCCGGATTGCCGCAAAGCCTTTCTTGATGGCATCCTGGTGGGAGCCGGAAAATGCTGTGAACACCAGATCACCACCATAGGGATGGCGAGGATGCACCGGCAACTGGTTGCAATATTCAACCGTGCGGACGACTTCGTTAATGTCACTGAAATCAAGCTTCGGATCAACACCCTGCGTATACAAATTCATGGCGATATTCACGACATCGACATTGCCGGTACGTTCCCCGTTTCCGAACAAGGTGCCTTCCACCCGGTCCGCCCCGGCCATGATCCCGAATTCCGCCGCGGCAACGCCGGTACCCCGGTCATTATGCGGATGCAAACTCAGGATGATCTTCTCCCTCTCTGGCAGATTGCGATGCATCCATTCAATCTGGTCGGCATAGATGTTGGCGCTCGCCACCTCCACCGTCGCCGGCAGGTTAAAGATGATCTTGTTATCAACCGTCGGCTTCCAGATTTCCATTACAGCCGTGCAGACCTCGCAGGCGTAGTCGAGCTCGGTCTGGGTAAAGCTTTCCGGGGAATATTCCATCTGGATATGGGTTTCCGGCATTTCATCGGCGAGTTGCCGCACCAGCTTTGCCCCGTCGGTGGCAATTTCCTTGATGCCCGCGCGGTCCATATCAAACACAACGCGTCGCTGTAGCGTGGATGTGGAGTTGTACAGATGTACAATCGCCTGCTTGGCGCCACGAATGCTGTCGTAGGTCTTGCGGATCAGTTCTTCTCGCGCCTGCGTCAAGACCTGAATTTTGACATCATCCGGGATTTCCCCCTCCTCTATCAAGAAGCGGACGAAATCGAAATCCGTCTGGGACGCAGAGGGGAAGCCGACCTCAATTTCCTTGAAGCCAAGCTCGACCAGATGGCGAAACATACGCAGCTTGCGCTCATGCCCCATCGGCTCGATCAGCGCCTGGTTTCCGTCGCGCAGGTCCACGCTGCACCAGATCGGGGCCTTGTCGATGACCTTCGTCGGCCATTGTCGGTCCGGCAAATTGATCGGTTCGAATGCCTTGTATTTTTCTCCGGGGATAAATGTCATGTCGAATTCCTCTAATTTCCTGGCGGGCGCATGGCGCCTCTATTTCGCTATATCTTTGGTTTATTGCAGCCAACATACGGTCGCGGGGCGCTACTCATACCCGAGCGACCGCCAGGAAGTCGAGAGAGCCCCCCGGAGGAGCCAGCCAGCTCTTCCTGCCATAAACCGTAAATTTTCCTTGAAATGGAGGACCCGCAGGTCTTCGTTACATACATTCGCTTATCCGACAATTTTGACAAAAGGACATTAGTCGCCCCGGCACCAGAATCAGAGTGCCGGGCCAATAAGTCGTAGGTTCAAAAGCCGGTTCGAATTTATCATGGGTCAAAATCTAGCCATTCAACCTCATTAGTCAAGCCAAAAGCGGCTTTTCTGCCTTATTGTTATCAGAACTCGATATCCAGAA
Source organism: uncultured Sneathiella sp. (assembly GCF_963973085.1). GTDB lineage: Bacteria > Pseudomonadota > Alphaproteobacteria > Sneathiellales > Sneathiellaceae > Sneathiella. Next base: position 317,261 of record NZ_CAXAXA010000002.1, on the reverse strand, counting down.
ACGGGTCTTCCTAGTCATTTTCATGAAAATCAAAGAGCTTCCAGCTTTCCACCATATGCCGGTCAAGCGGCGCCGTTACGGTAAGATCGCTGCCATCGGGATGGGAAATCGTAATCTCTCGCGCGTGCAAATGCATTTTCTTGCTGATCACGCCGTCAAGAAAAGCCTCGGACCCGCCATACTTCCCATCTCCGACAATCGGTGTACCGAGCGCTACCGCATGCACGCGAAGCTGATGGGTACGCCCGGTCAGCGGTTTGAACGCCACCCAGCAGGCTTTCTGCGCTGCCATTTCAACGACGGAATAGTCCGTGACGGCCTTTTGACCGTCCCGATCAACGACAACCTTTTCGCCATTCGCCGTCACGACTTTGGCAAGGTTGTAGCTAATCGTCCCCTCCTTTGGCTTGGGAACGCCCGCGAGCAGAGCCCAGTAAATCTTCCGTGTTGTCCGCCGTTTGAATGCTTCTGCGAGATGCTTGGCCGCCTGGCGCGTGCGGCCGAGCACAAGAACACCGGAGGTATCCTTGTCCAGCCGGTGAGCCAGCCTCGGCTTTTCCGGAAAATCGAACCGCAGCCCCTCAAGCAGGCCATCGACATGACGGTTTTGCCCGCTGCCGCCCTGTACCGGCAACCCCGCTGGCTTGTTCAGGACAATCACGGCGTCGTCCATATGCAGGATCATCTTGCGAATCTCCGCGATATCCTGATCGGAAAGCTTTGCCGGCTCGGGCGTCCGCCCCTTGTCCATCGGGACGGGCCTGAGCACATCATCAGAGAGCGGCGGCACCCTGACCGTCTGCCCGGCCTCCAGCCGGTCACCCGCCTTGGAGCGCTTCTTGTCAACGCGGATATCGCCTTTGCGCAAATGCTTTTCAAGCTGGCCATGGGTCATGCTGGGAAAATGCGCCTTGAACCAGCGATCCAGCCGCTGATCCGCTTCATCTTCACTGACGATGAGATGCTGAACACGGCTCATGACAATACCGCCCGCATCAGATGCAGCCCGGCGAATAATCCCGCGATGGACAGCGCCACGGACATCAGGATATAGCCCGCCGCCGGAAGAGTTTCTCCCTTCTCTACCATAAGGGCAACGTCGAGGGAGAAGGCAGAGAAGGTCGTAAAGCCACCCAAAAAGCCCGTCACCAGCAAAACTCGAAGCTCCGGCGACGGGGACCAGCGCAACGCGATCAGTTCGATCAATACCCCCATCAGTAAGGAGCCCACAATGTTCACGAACAGGGTCCCGTAAGGGTAACCCGGTCCCAATTGCCGCAGCATGATTTGCGCTACGCCATAGCGCGCGCAAGCCCCCAACGCACCGCCAATTGCCACCGATAGAAACATATTCATTTTTCCGTCTTTCCGGATTGCTTTTCCGCCCGCAGCCGCGCCCAGTATTCCAGGCGCTTCTTGATATCGCGCTCAAACCCGCGCTCAACTGGAGAATAATACTGCTCGCGCTTCATTTCATCGGGAAAATAGTTCTGCCCTGAAAACCCATCTTCCGCATTGTGATCATAGGTGTAATCCTTGCCATAGCCCATATCCTTCATCATACCGGTTGGTGCATTCAGGATATGCTTTGGTGGCATATGCGATCCATACTTTCGGGCAGCGGATTTCGATCCGCTGAAAGCACGGTAAGCCGCGTTGGATTTTGGCGCCGTTGCAAGATAGATGACCGACTGGGCAATGGCGAGGTCACCCTCCGGAGAGCCCAGAAACTGAAAGGCTTCCTTCGCGGCATTGGCCTGCACCAGCGCGTTCGGATCCGCCAGGCCGATGTCCTCAACCGCGAACCGCACAAGCCGACGGGCGATGTACAGCGGGTCCTCCCCTCCGTCCATCATACGCGAAAACCAGTAGAGCGCTGCATCCACATCCGACCCACGCATCGATTTATGCAGCGCGCTGATCAGGTTATAATGGCCGTCACGGTCCTTGTCATAGGCAGGGGCGCGTTTTGAGATGACTTTCGACAGTCCCTCAACACCAAGCTCATTTTCTCCCGAATGGAAGACAGCCTCCATCATATTGAGGAAAAACCGCCCATCCCCGTCGGCAAGCTGGACAAGCGCAGTCTTCGCTTCTTCCGTGAGCGGCACGTTTCGCCCTTCCAAAGCTGCCGCCCGATCCATCAGGACGCGCAGTGAGGCTTCATCATGACGATTGAGAACAAGAACCTGGCAGCGAGAAAGAAGTGCGCCGTTCAACTCAAAGGACGGATTTTCCGTCGTCGCCCCGACCAGGGTGATCGTGCCATCTTCCACATAGGGCAAGAAGCCATCTTGCTGCGCCCGGTTAAACCTGTGAATTTCATCGACAAAGAGGAGGGTTTTCGTGCCGTCCTGGCGGCGCATCTTCGCCGCCTCAAACGCTTTACGCAAATCCGCAACGCCTGAGAACACGGCGGAAATCTGCTCGAAATGCATCCCGACTTCCTTGGCCAGAAGCTGGGCTATGGTTGTCTTCCCCGAACCGGGCGGTCCCCAGAAAATAATCGAGGCGAGCCAGCCTGCCTCCAACATGCGCTTGAGCGGCGCACCTGCATCCAAGAGATGATCCTGCCCGACCACCTCATCCAGACGCGCCGGGCGCAACCGGTCCGCCAGCGGCCGGTTCATCTCATCGCCCGACCCGGAGGCTTCGAAGAGAGTGCTCATAAATTAACTTTGAAGGAGAGGGTTCGGCCATTCCGGCGAATGCTGATCTGCCAGCGCCCTCCCGCCTCCTGTAAGGCTGTTTTCGCCTGACCGATGTCGAGTATTTTCGCTCCGTTCACCCGAAACAGGATATCGCGCGGCCGCATCCCATACCGCTCTGCCACACTGCCTTTTACGACTTCCGTCACAACGACGCCATCAGAAAAGGCCGGCATTCCGAGCTCCAGCGCAAAAGCGGGGGATAAATTACCAACCACCACCCCGGAAAGAGGATGACGACCGGTCAGTGTCTCAATGCCGCGGGGTGGCGTTTCCGGCGCTGGCTGAAGATCCATGTCCAGCGGCATAAGCCTCCCGTCGCGATAAACGCCAAGCCGCGCGGTTTTGCCAATCACGCCCGAAGCAATCCGGTAAATGAGGGTATCCGGGCCAAGGATTTCCTTGTCATCAATGGAAACCACCACATCACCGACGCGCAACCCCGCCTTTTGGGCCGCGCCATAGGGGTGAACCTTGTTGATCAGGACACCGCCAGGCCTTTCGAGCCCGAGCCCATCCGCAACATCGCCGGTGATTTCCTGCCCGGCCGCGCCAAGCCATGGCCGCACAACTTTGCCCGTCGCAAGTCCGTTTGTGAGGACGGCCTTCACAAGATTTGCCGGAATGGCAAAGCCGATACCGAGAGAGCCGCCGCTTTTACTGAAAATGGCGGAATTGATACCGGCAATCTTCCCGTCCATGGTCAGGAGCGCGCCCCCGGAGTTACCCGGATTAATCGCTGCGTCGGTCTGGATAAAGGACTGAATGTCATTGCTCACCCCGGCATTACGATCAAGCGCGGAAACAATCCCGCTGGTTACCGTCTGTCCGACACCGAACGGGTTGCCGATCGCAATGACAAGGTCGCCAATTTCAAGCGCATCGGAATCCGCAAATTCCAGAAACGGGAGCTGTTCCCCCTCAACGTCGATTTTCAGGATGGCGAGATCCGTGCGTTCATCCGAGACGATGACCCGCGCATCGAATTCTCGACGATCAGATAGCGCGACCGTAATTTCATCCGCCCCGCCGACCACGTGATAGTTGGTGACAATAACGCCGTCCCCGTCCACAAGGACGCCGGAGCCCAGAGAATTCTGAATTTTCTGTCTCTGCCGGGGCGGGCCAAAGTTTCCCCCGAAAAACCGCTTGAAGAACGGATCGTCAAACAGGCTCGGGCGGGTCTGGGTCACGCGGGTTTTCGTGAAAATATTGACAACAGCGGGAACCGCCTTTTTCACCAACGGCGCAAAAGACAGCATGATCTGAGCCTGATTGCTCGGCACCACATCTTTAGAGAGCGCCGGACCACCAGCAACAAGAACTGCCGCAAAAGCCAGTCCGGCCGCTAAATTACAAAAATACCTGTTCATGACCTCAAAACCAATGGCGTGAAGTTTCCCTCCTGCCCTCCTCTTAGATTGGCCATATTAGTCCTTTTTCAAGCGGCTGTCAGACCATAAGGAGGTTGCGCGAAAAAAAAGGCAGCCCCGAGGACTGCCTTTCCTAACTCTTGTCCGGCGCTACGTTACGCGGCGGCTTCAGCTTCCAGCTCGTCCTCATCCACATCCTGCAGAGGACCGGAGTCCTGCCCCTTGGCATCCACATCGCGATCAATCAGCTCGATCACGCCCATGGGCGCCGCATCGCCAGTCCGAAAGCCGGCTTTCAGCACGCGCGTATAGCCGCCATTACGTTCGGCATAACGCTCACTGAGAGTCGAAAAGACCTTGTCCACTGCCGACTTTTCATTCAACTGGGACAGCGCCTGCCGACGGGCATGCAGATCGCCGCGCTTACCGAGCGTGATCAGCTTTTCCACGATCGGCCGCAGTTCTTTTGCCTTCGGCAGGGTCGTTTGAATTTGCTCATGCTTGATCAGGGATGCCGCCATATTGGCGAACATCGCCTTGCGATGTGCAGATGTTCTGTTGAGCTTACGCCCGGATTTACGATGCCGCATTTGTCTTACTCCACAGCGATTAAGGCTGTTCTAAAAGGGTTCTTCGAGCCGTTTGGCCATGTCTTCAATATTTTCCGGCGGCCAGTTCGGCACTTCCATGCCGAGATGCAAGCCCATTTGCGCCAGAACTTCCTTGATCTCGTTCAGGCTCTTGCGGCCGAAATTCGGTGTCCGCAGCATTTCAGCCTCGGTCTTCTGGATCAAGTCGCCAATGTAGACGATGTTGTCATTCTTCAGGCAGTTCGCCGAGCGGACAGAGAGTTCAAGTTCATCCACCTTACGGAGCAGGTTCCGGTTAAACTCAGGCTCCTGGCTTTCTTCCTTGACGACCACTTCCTCAGGTTCGTCAAAGTTGACGAAGAGCTGGAACTGCTCCTGAAGGATACGGGCGGCGAAAGCCACTGAATCTTCTGGAGACACCGTTCCGTTGGTTTCCACCTTGAGGGTCAGCTTGTCATAGTCGAGAACCTGGCCTTCACGCGCCGCTTCCACCTTGTAGGTAACCTTGCGCACGGGGCTGTAAAGGCTGTCCATCGGGATCAGACCGATCGGAGCATCTTCCGGGTGATTGTTGACGCCCGGGACATATCCCTTGCCCGTATCAACATTCATTTCCATGGAAATAGAAGCACCATCATCCAGTGTCATCAACACCAGTTCAGGATCCATGATCTCAATATCCGGGCCGGTTTCGATCATGCTTGCCGTCACTTCACACGGACCGGAGGCTTTCAGCACCATGCGCTTCGGGCCATCGGAATGCGCGCGGATCGCCAGCGTCTTCAGGTTGAGGACGATATCCGTTACGTCCTCGCGCACACCGGCAATCGACGAGAATTCGTGCAAAACATTATCGATCTGAATGGAGGTGATTGCGGCGCCCTGCAGGCTCGACAGCAAAACGCGGCGAAGTGCGTTCCCCAGCGTCAAACCGAACCCTCTTTCCAACGGCTCCGCAATAATCGTGGCTTCCCGATCGCTCTGCTCACCTGGCTCTACAGAGAGGTTCGCCTGGATCAGGTCTTTCCAGTTTTGCTGAATCACGGTATTGACCTCATAGTTTTGCAGGCCCACCATGGACCTGCGACTTCTTGACAAACGACAATACAGGCTGAAAAGCCCGCATTGAACTGGATGGTTCCGTTAAACGCGACGGCGTTTCGGCGGACGGCATCCATTGTGCGGTATTGGCGATACGTCCCGAATGGACGTAATATTGAAGCCCACGGACTGCAATGCCCGCAGTGCCGATTCGCGCCCGGACCCCGGACCCTTCACTTCGACTTCAAGTGTCTTCATGCCATGATCCATGGCTTTCTTGCCAGCATCTTCCGCAGCGATCTGAGCGGCAAACGGTGTCGATTTACGCGACCCCTTGAAGCCCTGTGACCCGGCAGAAGACCAAGCAATGGCATTGCCCTGCGCATCGGTGATCATGATTTTCGTATTATTAAAGGAAGCGCTTACATGCGCGACGCCTGAAATAATGTTTTTCCGCTCGCGACGACGAACGCGTGTCTTCTCACGTGCCATATTACTTCTTCTTCCCAGCGATAGCTTTGGCCGGACCTTTACGGGTGCGGGCGTTGGTATGTGTACGTTGTCCGCGGACCGGCAGACCGCGACGATGGCGGAGGCCACGATAGCAACCAAGGTCCATCAGGCGCTTGATATTCATCGAAGTTTGACGACGCAAATCACCTTCAACGATATGGTCGGAGTCGATGGTTTCGCGGATTTTAACCACTTCGGCATCGCTCAACGCATTAACGCGAATTTCCGACGCCAGTCCTGCCGCCGCGCAGATTTCCTTGGCCTTTGCCGGGCCAATTCCATGAATATAGGTCAGTGCGATCAATACCCGCTTGTTCGTCGGAATATTTACACCAGCAATACGAGCCACGCTAGTCTCTCCTCAATACCAATTCGGGTCGTCCTGACCCGGTTATCTCAAGCGCCTCTGAGAAGCGCGCGATTATATAATTTTGTTTTACCTAGTCAACCGTTTAGATTGACTGTAAAGCCGCTTCTATTTCTGCCGTCACTTCATCAATTCCGGCCATTCCGTCTACCTGCTTCAATATTCCCTTCTTCCGGTAATAGGGAAGCAGTGGCGCTGTCTGTTCGTGATAGGCCTCAAGCCTGGAAATCACGGTTTCCGCATTATCGTCACTCCGGCGGGTAAACTCGGTTCCGCCGCATTTATCGCAAACCCCTTCAACTTCGGGTTTCAGGAACTTGTCGTGATAGCCAGCGCCGCAATTCGCACAGGTATAGCGCCCTGTAATCCGTTCGACCAGTATATCGTCGTCAGTTTTCATCTCAATAACGGCATCAAGCTTGAGGCCTTTCTCCGCCAGCATCTCATCAAGCGCCTCTGCCTGCGCTTCTGTACGAGGGAAGCCATCGAGAATAACGCCATTCTTGCAATCAGGCTCATCCAGCCGATCAGAAATAATGCCCGTCATGATATCGTCGGAAACGAGTTCGCCACGTTCCATCACTGTCTTGGCTTTCTTGCCGATTTCCGTGCCGGCGGCAACGGCCGCGCGCAACATGTCACCGGTGGAAAGCTGAACCAAACCATGCTTGTTTTCCAAACGCTGCGCCTGCGTTCCCTTGCCGGCACCGGGAGGTCCCAAAAGAATCAAGATCATTTACGTCGCCCCCCAAGCTTGGTTTTCTTGATCAGCCCTTCATACTGATGGGCGACAAGATGGCTTTGTATTTGCGCAACGGTATCCATGGTCACCGAGACAACGATCAGGAGCGAGGTTCCGCCAAAGTAAAAAGGCACCGCCCATTGGGACACAAGGATTTCCGGCAAAATACAAACCAGAGAGAGATATGCCGCACCGACAACTGTCAATCTGGTCAGGACATAGTCCAGATACTCCGATGTCCGCTTGCCAGGACGAATACCCGGCACGAAGCCGCCATGTTTCTTCAGATTATCCGCCGTGTCATCCGGATTGAAGACAACGGCCGTGTAGAAGAAACAGAAAAATACGATCCCTGCAATATACAGCATCAGGTAGATTGGCTGACCATGCCCCAGCATGGCCGTCAGGCTATTGAGCCAATCCGGACCGGAACCCGCGCTGAAACTCGCAACTGTGGTTGGCATCAGCAAAAGCGATGAGGCAAAAATCGGCGGAATAACCCCGGCCGTATTCAGCTTCAACGGCAAATGAGAATTCTGCCCGCCATATGTCTTGTTGCCGCGTTGCCGCTTCGGATACTGGATTAATATCCGCCGCTGCGCCCGTTCCATGAAGACGATAAAGGCGATCACAGCAACGGCCATAACCAACAGCACCAGAATAACAACTGTCGACAGGGCGCCTGTGCGACCCAGCTCCAATGTCCCGACCAGAGCGCTTGGCAACGCTGCGACAATGCCAGAGAAGATAATCAGCGAAATACCGTTACCAACACCGCGCGCCGTGATCTGTTCACCCAGCCACATAAGAAAAACCGTGCCGCTGACCAGGGTGATCACCGTGATCAGACGGAATTGCATTCCCGGATCGATCACCGCGGACTGCCCGTTCGACAGAGTCAACCCCTCGATACCGGCGGCGATACCATACCCCTGCAACGCCGCAAGCAGCACTGTGCCATAACGGGTATACTGGTTGATCTTCTTGCGTCCGGCCTCGCCCTCTTTCTTGAGCTGTGCCATCTGCGGCGAGATCGAGGTCATCAATTGCATGATAATCGATGCCGAAATATAGGGCATGATATTGAGGGCGAAAATCGTCATCCGCCCCAGCGCACCGCCCGCGAAAACGTCGAACATGCCAAGGATGCCCCCGGAATTTTGCGCGAAGACATCGGCAAGCACCGTCGGGTCAACACCCGGGATCGGAATATATGTCCCGATCCGGTAAACGATCAGGGCAAAGAGCGTGAACCATAACCGCTTCTTGAGTTCCGTCGCCTTGGAAAAGGCACCGAAACTCATCGTGGAAGCCATTTGCTCTGCTGCTGACGCCATCTAAAACTTCTCCCGAAGGTGCGGCATTATACCGTCCCTATCGATTTCTTTATTCGCTCGCTGCCGCGCTTTGAGCCAAAAGGGTAACCTTGCCGCCTGCCTTCTCAACAGCTTCAATCGCTGACTTGGATGCACCAGCAACTTCAAAAGTCGCCTTAGTCTTCAGCTCACCTTTTGCCAGCAACCGAACGCCATCAACGACCTTGCCAACCACACCGGCTTCCTGCAGGGAAGCGGCAGTAATTGTAGCTTTCGGGTCGAGCTTGCCCGCATCAAACGCGGCCTGAACCCGGCCAAGGTTGGCCACAGCAAAATTCTTGCTGAAAATGTTTTTAAAGCCGCGCTTTGGCAGACGACGATAGATCGACATCTGGCCGCCTTCAAATCCCTTGATGGCGACGCCTGAGCGTGACTTCTGGCCCTTCTGGCCCGCTCCGGAGGTCTTGCCCTTCCCGGAACCGATACCGCGGCCAACACGCATCCGGTCCTTGGTAGCGCCTTTATTGTCAGCGAGTTGATTTAAACGCATGTTCAAAATTCCTTAGTCAGACAGGCTGCCACCTTATTTGGCGTCGTCAACCTGTACGAGATGATTTACCTTGCGAATCATGCCACGAACGGCATCTGTATCCTCAAGTTCGACCGTTCGGTGCATTTTGTTCAGCCCGAGGCCGACCAGCGTCGCGCGCTGGTTCTTCGGACGGCCGATCGGGCTTCCCGTCTGGGTCACTTTGATCGTTGCTTTAGCCATCGACCTTTTCCTTTCCTGCGTCCGCCCCACGGCGACCAATCACCTCGGATACCTTCTTGCCGCGCTTCGCCGCAATCATACGCGGGGAGCTCATGCTTTTCAGGGCCTCGAAGGTTGCTTTCACCATGTTGTAGGGGTTGGAGGTGCCGATAGATTTCGTCACGACATCCTGAACGCCCAGGGTTTCAAAAACTGCACGCATCGGGCCACCCGCGATAATACCGGTACCGGCAGGAGCGGAACGAAGAACAACGCGTCCGGCACCGAACCGGGCCTGCACATCATGATGCAAGGTCCGGCCTTCCCGGAGAGGCACCCGCACCATGTTGCGTTTAGCCGCTTCCGTTGCCTTACGAATGGCTTCCGGCACTTCACGGGCTTTACCGTGGCCATAGCCAACGCGGCCTTTCTGGTCGCCTGCGACAACCAGCGCGGCAAAACCGAACCGGCGACCACCTTTAACCACTTTGGCAACACGGTTGATGTAAACCAGTTTATCGACGAATTCCGAATCGCCTTTGTCGTTATGATCAGGTCTCAACATTGTCAATTCCCCTAGAAGGACAAGCCGCCCTCACGGGCAGCATCGGCAAGGGCTTTGACCCGGCCATGAAATTTATACCCGCCGCGATCAAATGCGACTTCTTTAACGCCGGCCTTGATGGCCCGCTCGGCAATAAGTTTGCCAATTTCAGCGGCCGCTTCCTTGTTACCACCGTTTTTCAGCTTTGCGCGCAGATCCTTTTCAAGGCTTGAGGCCGACGCAAGCGTCTTGCCTGCGGCATCGTCAATAACCTGGACATAGATCTGCTGAAGCGTCCGGTGCACAGAAAGCCGAGGGCGGCCTGAAGACACCTTGCGAAGCTGGGTCCGATTCCTCCGCCGACGGCGGTCGAACAATTCTTTTGAGTTTGCCATGGTCGGTTCCTACTTCTTCTTGCCTTCTTTGCGGAAGATATATTCGCCCGCATATTTGACACCCTTGCCCTTGTAAGGCTCTGGTTTCCGGTAAGACCGGATAACCGCTGCAACCTGGCCAACCTGCTGCTTGTCGGCACCGGAAATCTCAATCACTGTCGGCTGCGGACATTTAATGTCAATGCCGTCAGGGATCGGGAAATCCACATCATGGCTGAACCCGAGGTTCAGTTTGAGCATTTTACCCTGCACTGCCGCACGATAACCGACGCCCACGATTTCCAAGGTCTTTGTAAAACCATCGGAAACGCCTTCCACCAAATTACTCAGCAATGTCCGCTGCATGCCCCACATCTGGCGTCCACGGATATTGTTACCACGTGGCTTAACCCAGATTTTGTCATCTTCACGGTTGACCACAACGTCATCAACAAAGGTCATGCTCATCACGCCCTTGCTACCCTTTACGGTAACGTCGCTACCGGTGAGCTGCACGTCCACACCAGAAGGGATCGTCACCGGATGTTTTCCAATACGAGACATAATACCTCCTAGTACAATTTACAAAGCACTTCGCCGCCAACATTGGCATCGCGTGCCTCGTTGTCCGACAAAACACCGTTTGGTGTGGAAAGAATGGCAACGCCAAGTCCATTACGAATGGTTGGCAGGTCTTTCACACCCTTATAGACTCGCCGACCGGGTTTCGACACCCGGCTGACATGTTCAATAACGCCCTTGCCCTGGTAGTATTTCAGTTCAATGCTGACTTCCGGCTTACCCTTTTCCGGCTCCGTCACATCGTAACCGCGGATGTAGCCTTCTCGCTTCAGTGCCTCAAGGACACTCAGACGCAATTTTGAAGACGGGCTCGAAACCGAGCTTTTCATGGCCCGCTGACCGTTACGAATACGGGTCAGCATATCGCCGATGGGATCACTTAAAGACATTTCTGTATCTCCCTACCAGCTCGACTTAACCATGCCCGGAATCTGACCATTGGACGCCATGTCGCGCAGGCCGATACGGGATAGCTTCAATTTACGGTAAACACCGCGCGGACGACCGGTCAGTTCGCAGCGATTGCGAACGCGGGTCCGTGACGAATTGCGTGGCAGCGACGCCAGCGCCAGACGTGCCGCAAACCGTTCTTCCTGCGGCAGCTCCTCGTTCTTACTGATCGCTTTCAGCTCTGCCCGCTTGTCCGCATATTTTACGACCATGCGGCGGCGCTTTTCGTTTTTCTCGATAGCACTTTTCTTAGCCATTCTAATTCACTCCTAGGATCAATTGATCTTGAACGGCATGCTGAAACCGCTCAGAAGCTCGCGGGCTTCCTCATCAGTTTCTGCAGTCGTGCAGATCACGATATCCATTCCCCGTACATCCGTTACATCATCGTAATGGATTTCCGGGAAGACGATTTGTTCTTTCAGGCCCATGGCGTAATTCCCACGGCCGTCAAAGCTCTTGGCGGACACACCACGAAAATCCCGTACCCGCGGGAGCGCAATGTTGATCAACCGGTCCAGAAACTCATACATCTGGTTCTTGCGGAGCGTCACTTTCGCTCCAATCGGCATCCCTTCACGCAATTTGAAGGTAGCAACCGATTTCTTCGCGCTGGTGACAACCGGCTTCTGCCCGGAAATCTTCGCAAGTTCGCTTTCAACCGATTTGATCTTCTTTGAATCGGCGACCGCTTCCCCACACCCGACGTTGATGACAATTTTTTCCAGCTTAGGAACCTGCATCACATTGGCGTAGGAGAATTTTTCCTGGAGCCGCGTACGCAGCTCGTCATTATATAGCGTTTTAAGTCTTGGCGTCGTCATCGATCTGCCCTCTATATATCAATGACTTCGCCGGAACGCTTAGCAAAGCGAACCTTCCGGCCGTCATCTAGATTCTTGTAGCCAACACGGGTCGCCTTGCCATCCTTCGGATCCTGCAACGCAACATTCGAAATATGGATCGCCGCTTCTTTCTCGACGATACCGCCCTGCTCTGTCTGGCTTTGCTTTGTGTGGCGCTTGACCATGTTGATGCCCGACACGACCACGCGGCGATCGGCACGGAGAACACGAACGATTTCACCGCTGCGCCCCTTGTCCTTGCCGGTGAGCACGACGACCTTGTCGCCCTTTTTCACTGCGAATTTTTCAGCCATTAGAGGACCTCCGGCGCGAGCGAAATAATCTTCATGTAGTTCTTGCTCCGCAGCTCGCGTGTGACGGGGCCGAAAATACGCGTTCCGACTGGCTCGCCCTGCTTGTTTATCAACACGGCGGCGTTTGAGTCGAAGCGGATCGCCGTGCCATCGGCGCGACGGATTTCCTTTTTTGTGCGTACGATGACAGCCCGCTGGACATCACCTTTTTTGACGCGGCCGCGCGGAATGGCTTCCTTGACGGAGACGACGATAACGTCCCCGACTGAAGCGGTTTTCCGTTTGGAACCACCCAAAACTTTAATGCACTGCACCTGCCTCGCGCCTGAGTTGTCGGCGACATCCAGGTTGGTTTGCATCTGAATCATAGTCGTTTACCTTCGTTTGGTATCAACACTGTTTACTTAACCGGTATAAAGCACTTCCCAACGCTTCAGCTTGGAGCGTGGTGCACATTCCTGAATACGGACGGTGTCACCTTCCTTGAACTGATTTTTCTCGTCATGGGCGTGGTACTTTTTAGACTGGCCTATGTATTTCTTGTACAGCCGATGCATCACTTGACGATCGACTTTGACAACGACAGTCTGGTTATTCTTGTCGCTGACAACTGTTCCTTGCAGGATACGCTTTGGCATCGTTCTCTCTCCTAAGACGCAGCGTTAGCTGACATCACCGTTTTAATGCGGGCGATATCCCGCCGCACCTGGCGTTGGCGCGCCGTATTTTCCAATTGGCCGCTGGCTTTCTGGAACCGTAAATTGAACTGCTCTTTCTTGAGCTGCATCAATTCCGTCTTCAGCTCATCAGCCGTTTTGCCCAGTAAATCCTGCGCTTTCATGATCAATTCCCTTCACCAAGACGGGTCACAAAACGGGTTTTGATCGGCAATTTGGCCGCTCCCCGCTCGAACGCCTCACGGGCAATTTCGGCCGGAACACCGTCTAGTTCGAACATAACTTTTCCAGGCTGAACACGCACCATCCAGTATTCCGGTGATCCCTTGCCCTTACCCATCCGGACTTCGGTGGGTTTTTTAGACACGGGAACATCCGGAAATATCCGAATCCAGACACGTCCAGCACGTTTGATATGGCGGGTTACAGCACGCCGAGTCGCCTCGATCTGCCGCGCAGTAATACGCCCGGGCTCCACAGCTTTCAGGCCATAAGCGCCGAAGTTCAGCGTTGTACCTGAAGTTGCTGTTCCCTTCAAGCGCCCTTTATGCGCTTTACGAAATTTTGTGCGCTTCGGTTGAAGCATGACCTCACCCCTTTACTTAATTCCGACGGGCGCCGGGACGACCCGAAGGACGGCCACCAGCCTGTTGTTTTTCTGCAAGTTTGTCCTGAGCCATCGGATCATGTTCCAGAATCTCACCTTTATAGATCCAGACCTTGACACCGATAATCCCGTATGTCGTCAGAGACGAAGCCGTCCCGTAATCGATATTGGCGCGCAGCGTATGGAGCGGCACGCGGCCTTCGCGATACCATTCCGTCCGCGCAATTTCCGCACCGCCCAAACGACCGGCACAATTTATCCGGATACCTTCAGCACCAAGACGCAGCGCCGACTGAACCGCCCGCTTCATGGCCCGGCGATAGGAAACACGCCGCGCCAGCTGCTGCGCGATATTCTCGGCCACCAGCTTCGCATCGATTTCCGGTTTGCGTACCTCAACGATATTCAGATGAACCTCAGAATTGGTCATCTTTGCAATCGCGGCGCGCAGCTTTTCAATATCCGCGCCCTTTTTACCGATGATCACACCAGGGCGAGCCGAATAAATGGTGACCCGCGCTTTCTTTGCCGGACGCTCAATCACGATCTTGCTGATGCCGGCCTGTTCCAGCTGTTTTTCCAGATATTCGCGAATGCGAACATCTTCATGCAGCAGCTTGGCGTAATCGTCTTTAGCGTACCAACGGGAATCCCATGTCCGGTTGATGCCGACCCTGAGGCCAATTGGATTTACTTTTTGACCCATTACTCTTGCTCCTCGCGCTCACGAACAACGATCGTGATATTGCTAAAAGGTTTCAGGATCGGGCTCGACCGCCCCCGTCCCCGTGGCCGCATGCGCTTCATCACCAGCGATTTTCCAACATGGGCTTCGGACACATACAGCTGATCAACATCGAGCTGATGGTTATTTTCCGCATTGGCAATTGCTGACTGCAGAACTTTCCTGACTTCCGGTGCGATACCGCGCTTGGAGAAAGTGAGTTCATGCAATGCCGCCTGTGCAGACTTACCGCGAATAAGGCCCGCCACCAGATTCAATTTCTGGGGGCTGACGCGAATACGGTTTCCAACGGCCTGTGCTTCCGTATCTTGTAACTGCCGCTTGAGAGACTGTTTACCCATGTTTAGTTTCTCCGAGCCTTTTTATCAGCCGCATGGCCGTAATATGTCCGCGAGGGAGAGAATTCCCCGAATTTATGGCCCACCATGTCTTCATCCACCAGGACGGGAACAAACTTCTGGCCGTTATACACGCCAAAGGTAAGCCCCACGAACTGCGGGAGAATTGTCGACCGGCGGGACCAGGTCTTGATAATTTGCTTTCTGCCACTATCGCGCGCGGTTTCTGCTTTCTTCAGCAGATATCCGTCAACAAAAGGGCCTTTCCAAACAGAACGTGACATAATGCGCTCCTACTTCTTCCGCTTTAGCGGACGGCGCCGCATGATCATTTTATCCGTGGACTTGTTTGACCGAGTCCGCTTGCCCTTCGTCGGCACACCCCATGGGGATACCGGATGACGGCCACCCGAGGTCCGGCCTTCACCACCACCATGTGGATGATCAACCGGGTTCATGGCAACACCACGTACCGACGGGCGCTTGCCGAGCCAGCGAGACCGACCGGCTTTCGCGAGCTTGGTATTCTTCTGATCCGGGTTGGAAACCGCGCCGACCGTCGCCATGCATTCCGCCGGCACGATCCGCTGCTCGCCCGAAGCGAGACGAAGCTGTGCGTAACCGGCGTCCTTGCCGATCAGCTGAACATAGGTTCCGGCTGCGCGGGCCATCTGGCCACCCTTGCCCGGCTTCATTTCCACATTATGGACAATAGTTCCGACCGGCATGTTTTTCAGCGGCATCGCATTGCCCGGCTTGATATCGACATTGGTGCCCGAGATAACCTTGTCACCTGCGGAAATCCGCTGCGGCGCCAGAATGTAGGAAAGCTCGCCATCCTCATACCGGATAAGTGCAATAAATGCCGACCGGTTCGGGTCATATTCCAGCCGTTCCACGGATGCAGAAACGTCATACTTCCGCCGCTTGAAATCAACGATCCGGTATGTCCGTTTATGTCCGCCGCCACGACGACGCGCGGTGATCCGGCCGTAGTTATTGCGACCGCCATTTCCGGACAACCCTTCCGTAAGGGTCTTGACCGGCTTGCCCTTATGCAGATCCGACCGATCGACAAGGATCAATCCACGCTGCGCAGGAGTTGTCGGTTTATAATTCTTCAACGCCATAGTTTAAATCCCCGCCGTCACATCGATGGCCTGACCCTCAGCAAGGGTCACAACTGCCTTCTTGTAATCAGATCGCTTGCCAATATGACCACGAAAACGCTTGACCTTACCCTTTGTACGGTTGGTATTCACGTTCATGACCTTGACATCAAACAGTTTCTCAACTGCCTGCTTGATCTGAGGTTTCGTCGCATCCAGAGCGACACGGAATGTCACCTGGTTAAACTCTGATCCCATTGTGGACTTTTCGGTGACTACCGGGCCCAGCAGGATATCGTATAAATTTTCCTGGTTCATTTCAGTCGTGCCTCCAGGCTTTCCACGGCGCTTTTCGTCAGAACGAGCACGTCGCGGCGAAGAATGTCATATACGTTGGCGCCGTTCGACGTCAGCAAGTCAATCATCGGCAGGTTACGCGCGGATAGAGCAAAGTTCTTCTCCATCTCATCACTGTCAACGATCAATGTCGATGCCCAGCCAAGTGCCTTGAACTTACCGGCCATGACCTTGGTCTTCACGTCCTTGGCTTTCAATTCATCCACAACAATCAGCTTGCCTTCGGCCTGCTTGGTGGACAGGGCAGTTTTCAGCGCCAGCTTGCGAACTTTTTTCGGCAGGTCATGGGCATGACTGCGCAGAACCGGACCATGAGCGACACCGCCGCCACGCTGGTGCGGAGCCCGCTTCTGACCCTGACGGGCGCGACCTGTGCCCTTTTGTTTGAACGGCTTCTGACCCGTGCCGGAAACTTCTGCAACGCCCTTTACTTTATGCGTGCCGGCCCGACGGGCCGCCAACTGATACCGCACCATACGCTGCAGCAGATCTGCGCGCGGCGCCAAGCCGAAAACCTCATCGGCAAGCTCGATATCGCCGGCCTTTTTGTTATCGAGATTGATTACATTTACCTTCATCTCAGCCGTCCTTTACTCTTCCGTTGCCGTATCGGCAGCGGAGGTTTCTTCGACAGGAGTATCCGCCGCGACATCCTCGACCGGAGCATCCGCGCCACCTTTTCCAACAAATGCCGCCGGATAAGGAGCATTGTCGGGACGTGCTTTCTTAACCGCATCCGCGACAAATACCCACGATCCCTTGGAACCGGGCACTGCGCCTCTCAGAAGCACAAGTCCGCGATCCTTGTCTGTAGAGACTACTTTCAAATTCTGCGTCGTTACCCGTGCCGCGCCCATGTGACCCGCCATCTTCTTGCCTTTGAAGACCTTGCCCGGATCCTGACACTGCCCCGTGGAACCATGCGCCCGATGGGAAACCGACACACCATGGGAGGCGCGCATACCACCGAAGTTATGCCGCTTCATCGCGCCGGCGAAGCCTTTACCGATACTGGTTCCAACAACGTCAACGAACTGGTCGCTAACAAAGTGATCCGCCGTCAGTTCTGCGCCGATGTCGACAAAAGCGTCATCTTGAATCCGAAACTCTGCCAGCTTCATTTTCGGCTCAACTTCGGCCTTTGCAAAATGGCCGCGCATCGCCTTGGTCACGTTCTTGACCTTGGCTTTGCCAACGCCGAGCTGCATGGCGTTATAGCCATGATGATCAGCCGTCCGGTGTGCAACGACCTGGCAATTATCAACGGCCAGCACGGTTACCGGAATATGGGTCCCGTCTTCCGCGAAAACCCGGGTCATACCCAGTTTCTTTGCGATCAATCCACTACGCATTTCGATCACCCCAACAACTTGATGGACACATCGACGCCTGCAGCGAGGTCCAGTTTCATGAGCGCGTCCACCGTCTGCGGCGTCGGTTCTACGATATCCAGAAGCCGCTTATGGGTCCGGATTTCAAACTGCTCCCGTGACTTCTTGTCAATATGCGGGCCGCGAAGGACCGTATACTTGTCAATATGCGTCGGCAGTGGAATTGGGCCACGAACCTGGGCGCCTGTGCGCTTGGCCGTATTAACAATTTCACCTGTCGAAGCATCGAGAACACGATGATCATACGCTTTCAGGCGGATGCGGATATTTTGGTTTTCCATTACTCTGGTCACTCCAGAAGAGAAACAAGGCAGCCCCGGAGGGCTGCCAGAATTAACTTATTCGGTTACGCTTGCGACGACGCCGGCGCCGACGGTGCGGCCGCCTTCGCGGATTGCGAAGCGCAGGCCTTCGTCCATGGCGATCGGTGCGATCAGCTCGACATCCATCGTCACATTGTCACCCGGCATCACCATCTCCGTCCCATCGGGAAGCGACACAACACCCGTCACGTCCGTCGTCCGGAAGTAAAACTGCGGACGATAGTTCGTGAAGAACGGTGTATGACGACCGCCTTCTTCCTTCGTCAGGATATAGGCTTCCGCCTTGAACTTCGTATGCGGGGTGATCGACTTCGGATGCGCCAGAACCTGGCCACGCTCAACATCCTCACGCTTCGTACCACGCAGCAGAACACCCACATTGTCGCCCGCCTGACCCTGATCCAGGAGCTTGCGGAACATCTCAACGCCTGTGCAGGTCGTCTTCGTCGTCGGACGAATGCCGACAATCTCGATCTCCTCGCCAACCTTGACAATGCCGCTCTCAACACGACCCGTCACAACCGTCCCACGACCCGAAATCGAGAACACATCCTCAATCGGCATCAGGAACGGCTTGTCAATCTCGCGTTCCGGCTGCGGGATCGATTCATCAACCGCCGCCATCAGCTTCAGGATCGCTTCCTTGCCAATCGCATCATCCCGGCCTTCCAGCGCCGCAAGCGCCGAACCGCCAATGATCGGAATGTCGTCACCCGGGAAGTCATACTCAGACAGAAGCTCGCGGATCTCCATCTCGACAAGCTCGATCAGCTCCTCGTCATCCACAAGGTCAACCTTGTTCATGAACACAACAAGCGCCGGAACACCCACCTGGCGGGCCAAAAGAATATGCTCCCGTGTCTGAGGCATCGGGCCGTCGTTCGCAGAAACAACAAGGATCGCCCCGTCCATCTGCGCCGCACCCGTGATCATGTTCTTCACATAGTCAGCATGGCCCGGGCAGTCCACATGCGCATAGTGACGGTCCGCCGTCTCATACTCAACATGGGCCGTCGAAATCGTGATCCCGCGCGCCTTCTCTTCCGGCGCCTTGTCAATCTCGTCAAACGCAAACGACTTGCCGCCGCTCGCTTCCGACAATACCTTCGTAATCGCCGCCGTCAGCGTCGTCTTCCCATGGTCAACATGACCAATCGTCCCAATATTAACATGCGGCTTACTACGATCAAATTTCTCTTTGGCCATTTTATCTCTCCGTTTTTTCCGGCTGCCTCAGCTTATTTCGTTACGCCAACTTCGCCAGAACTTCGTCTGATACGTGTTGTGGCACTGGTTCATAATGGTCGAACACCATGGAAAAGGTTGCCCGACCCTGCGTCTGGGAGCGCAAATTGTTCACATAGCCAAACATGTTGGCCAGCGGCACCATCGCGTTGACAACTTGCGCAACACCGCGCGGTTCCGTTCCGGTCACCTGACCGCGGCGGCTGTTCAGGTCTCCCATCACATCGCCGATATATTCGTCCGGCGTGACAATCTCGACTTTCATCATTGGCTCCAGCAAGCGAAGACCGGCACTGCGCACAACTTCACGCGTTGCGGCACGACCGGCAATCTCAAACGCCATGACCGAGCTGTCAACGTCATGGTATGCACCGTCAACCAGCACTACATCCACATCGATCAGCGGGAAGCCAGCGAGTACGCCTGTCTCGATGATATCCTTGACACCCTTTTCGACACCCGGAATATATTCCTTCGGCACCGATCCGCCTGTAATCGTGTCGCTAAAAGTAAATCCGGCACCCGGCTCACCTGGTTGCACGACAAGTTTGATGCGCGCAAACTGACCCGAGCCACCCGACTGTTTCTTATGCGTATAATCAAGTTCGGCCTGCTTGGTGATGCTTTCGCGATACGCCACCTGAGGTGCGCCAACGTTAGCTTCAACACCAAACTCACGCTTCATGCGATCCACGATGATGTCCAAGTGAAGCTCGCCCATCCCTTTAATGATCGTCTGGCCACTTTCGTGATCGGAGGTCACACGGAAAGACGGATCCTCTTTTGCGAGACGGTTCAGGGCAACACCCATTTTCTCCTGGTCGGTCTTGGTCTTTGGTTCAACAGCGATCTCGATCACCGGCTCAGGGAATTCCATCCGCTCCAGAATAACAGGCTTGGAAGAGTCACAAAGCGTATCACCTGTCGTCGTGTCTTTCAGCCCGGCAATGGCAACAATGTCACCCGCACGCGCTTCTTTCACGTCTTCCCGGCTGTTCGCATGCATCTGAAGCATCCGGCCGACCCGCTCACGGCTGTTCTTGACCGAGTTCAGCGTCTGCGTACCTGCTTCCAACACGCCGGAATAGACGCGAACGAATGTCAGCGATCCAACAAACGGGTCGGTCATCACCTTGAAGGCAAGGCCGGCAAACGGTTCTGTATCAGACGGCAGACGCTCAATGTCTTCTTCTGTCTTGACATCAATCCCATGCGTACCGCCGATATCGGTCGGGGACGGCATGAATTCGATAACAGCGTCGAGCAGCGGCTGCACACCCTTGTTCTTGAACGCCGTCCCGGTCAAGACCGGAACAAATGTTGCGGCCAGCGTTCCCTTACGAATGCAGCGACGCAGCGTGTCCTCATCAGGCTCTTCACCTTCCAGATACGCCTCCAGTACGGCCTCATCAGATTCAATTGCCGTTTCCAGCATCACTTCACGATACTCAGCTGCCTTATCTGCGAGTTCCGGACGAATATCGCGATACTCGAACGACGCGCCCATCTCTTCGCCATTCCAGACGATTTCCTTCATCTTGATCAGATCAATAACGCCTTCAAAATCGGCTTCAGAACCAATCGGAAGCTGGAGAACGAGCGGCTTCGCACCAAGACGGGTCTTGAACATTTCCACGCAGCGGTAGAAGTCAGCGCCGGTGCGGTCCATCTTGTTGACGAAACACATCCGCGGCACACGATACTTGTCAGCCTGGCGCCAAACAGTCTCTGACTGCGGCTCAACACCGGCAACACCATCAAACACAGCAACCGCGCCGTCGAGAACGCGCAAAGAACGCTCAACCTCAATCGTGAAGTCAACGTGGCCCGGTGTATCGATAATGTTGATACGATGATCTTTCCAGAAACAGGTTGTCGCAGCCGAGGTAATAGTAATACCACGTTCCTGCTCTTGTTCCATCCAATCCATAGTCGCCGCACCATCATGCACCTCACCGATTTTGTGAGACACACCTGTATAGTACAGAATACGTTCCGTGGTCGTTGTCTTGCCCGCATCAATATGGGCCATAATGCCGATGTTGCGGTATCTTTCGATGGGCGTTTTGCGTGCCATGTCTGAAATCCTAGATCAAGCTTGCGTAAATATTTCGATTACCAGCGATAATGAGCAAAAGCGCGGTTCGCCTCTGCCATCTTGTGTGTGTCTTCGCGCTTCTTGACAGCGCCTCCGCGCTCATTTGAAGCATCGAGAATTTCACCGGAAAGGCGATCAACCATTGTAACTTCAGAGCGCTTGCGGGCACTTGAGATCAGCCAACGGATGGCGAGGGCCTGCCCACGCTCCGAACGCACTTCAACGGGCACCTGGTAGGTTGCACCACCCACACGGCGGGAACGCACCTCAAGGTCCGGCTTAATTTTGTCGAGAGCTTCATGGAAGACATCAACGGCACTAGAGCCGGTTTTCTTCTCGATGATGTCAAAAGCACCATAAACAATGCCTTCGGCAGTAGATTTTTTCCCGTCAAACATGAGGGAGTTCATGAACTTTGTCAGAACAACATCCCCATATTTCGCATCAGGGAGAACTTGGCGCTTTTCAGCTGCGTGACGACGTGACATTCGATAATTCCCTTATTTCGGCTTCTTCGCGCCATATTTGGAGCGACGCTGACGGCGATCCGCAATGCCTTGCGTATCCAGCACGCCACGAATGATGTGATAACGAACACCCGGCAAGTCCTTTACACGACCACCACGGATCAGGACAACCGAATGCTCCTGCAGGTTATGGCCTTCACCAGGGATATAACTCGTGACTTCAAAGCCATTGGTCAGACGAACACGGGCAACTTTCCGCAAAGCTGAGTTCGGCTTCTTCGGAGTCGTCGTATAAACTCTTGTGCAAACACCACGCTTTTGCGGGCACGCCTCCATGGCGGGCACTTTATTGCGCGAAACCGGCGCCTTGCGGGGGTTTCTAATCAGCTGATTAATAGTAGGCATTCTTCTTCCTATCATGCGTTGCCGCAAACAGAACAGCCGCGTGCAGCTGCGGCTCTGCTCGCGGTCAGGTTTTTTGCGTCCACCCGAATAGACTTGACACGTGTGTGTTTAAAAAAATCCTGACGACACACGGAAAATGAAGTACACGACTGCTGTCAGGAGCGCGCAATATATGGGTGAGGTCCGGCGCAGTCAAGCAGAAAAGGTTGCCTTTTTGTTAATCTTTTAGCGACCCTGTTTTCACACTCCCGTCTCCCCGCTTTTTGGCCAATTTCTAGCATATTTGGCTCCAAATAGTAAAACAGGCCTCACGGCGGCCTTCTATTTACTGCCATGAATAAAGAAAAAGCGGCGCCCGACATCAGGCGCCGCTCTTAATTTCACATTATTCTCCGCTGTTACGGCGAAAGAATATACTGATTCCCGCCAATCAATTACTCGGCGGCAGAGGTCTCTTCGGTTCCTTCGGGTTCCAGCATGTCTATCGCTGCCTCCGAATTTTCCTGAATCTCCCGATCGCGTTTCGCTGCCATCAATTTCAGGCGGTTCATCTGCGATCCGGTTCCCGCTGGGATCAGTCGACCAACAATGACATTCTCCTTCAGGCCCAGCAACGTGTCCTTCTTACCAGCGACCGACGCTTCCGTCAGAACACGGGTTGTTTCCTGGAAGGACGCGGCCGAGATAAAGGAATTGGTCTGCAGGCTCGCTTTCGTGATACCGAGCAAGATCGGGCTGCCTTCTGCAGGAGCCTTACCCGCATCAACCAACTTCACATTCTGCTCGTCGAACTCTTCACGATCAATGTGCTCGCCGATCAGGAAGGTGCTCTCGCCCTGCTTCTCGATTTCCACTTTTTGCAACATCTGACGGCAGATCACTTCAATATGCTTGTCGTTGATCTTCACGCCCTGCAGACGATAAACGTCCTGAATTTCATTGATCAGGAAGTTAGCGAGCGCCTCCACACCCAGAACCTTCAGGATATCATGCGGTGCCGGGTTACCATCGAGAAGGTAGTCTCCAGTCCGAACATAGTCGCCTTCATTGACCGAAAGATGCTTGCCTTTCGGGATGAGATACTCGACAGGTTCCGCCCCTTCTTCTTCCGGACGTATCGACACGCGCCGCTTGGACTTGTAGTCCTTGCCAAACTCGACAAAGCCGTCCGCCTCAGCGATAATGGCATGATCCTTCGGACGCCGTGCTTCGAAAAGCTCAGCCACCCGGGGCAGACCACCAGTAATATCCTTGGTCTTGGATCCTTCGCGTGGAATACGGGCCAACACGTCACCCGCCTGAACATCTGCACCATCCTCAACCGAGAGAATAGCGTCAACAGGCAGGAAGTAACGCGCTTCATGTCCGCTTGGGAGCGTCAGAAGCTCGCCGTCCGTGCCGCGCAGGGTAATACGTGGCCGCAGATCGCTGCCCTTCGGCTGGGCTTTCCAGTCGACGACGATCTTCCGGGCAATACCCGTGGCTTCATCAACCTGTTCCGCCATGGAGACGCCGCCAACCAAATCTTTATAGCTGACCGTCCCTTCAAGTTCAGTGATAACTGGTGTGGTGAACGGATCCCACTGGGCCAGCTTATCGCCCTTCTTGACTTTTGATCCTTCGTCAACAAGCAAACGTGTACCATAGGCAATGCGATGGCGCGCCCGTTCCCGGTTATTGTCATCAACCAGAACCAGCTCGGAATTCCGCCCCATCACGATCGGATTGCCGCTACTGTTGACAACAACATTGCGGTTTTCAAGCCTGATCGTGCCGTCATGCGACGCATCGATGGAGGAAATCTCCGCGACCTGTGCTGTACCACCAATATGGAAGGTCCGCATGGTCAGCTGTGTGCCCGGCTCACCGATGGACTGCGCCGCAATAACGCCGACAGCCTCACCAATATTGACAGGAGTTCCGCGCGCGAGGTCACGGCCATAACATTTTCCGCAGATACCACCCTTGGTTTCACAAGTCAGAACCGAGCGGATCAACACCTGCTCAACACCAGAGGTTTCCGCAAGCAGCGAACTTGCCTCATCGAACATTTCCCCGCCAGGCACAATGACCTCACCCGTCGTCGGATTGACAACATCGACGGCCGCTGTCCGGCCGAGCAGGCGATCGCTTAATGTCGCGATAATATCGCTACCCTCGACAACTTCGCGAACAGTAACACCCTTTTCAGTCCCGCAATCCTCCTCGATCACGACACAGTCCTGGGCAACGTCCACCAGTCGACGCGTCAGGTAACCGGAGTTGGCCGTCTTGAGCGCCGTATCCGCAAGACCCTTACGAGCACCATGAGTAGAGTTGAAGTACTCAAGAACGCTCAAGCCCTCCTTGAAGTTGGAGATAATCGGCGTTTCGATAATTTCACCGGACGGCTTGGCCATCAGGCCACGCATACCAGCAAGCTGCTTCATCTGGGCCGCGGAACCACGGGCACCGGAGTTCGCCATCATATAAATGGAGTTAATGCCAACCTGACGGTTGTTCTCATCCATCTCCACGGCTTCAATGACTTTCATCATCTCATCCGCGACCCGGTCCGTACATTGGGACCAGGCATCAATGACTTTGTTATACTTCTCACCCTGCGTGATCAGACCATCGTAATACTGCCGTTCATATTCTTCGGCGAGCTTACGTGTGTCTTCAACCAGCTTGTCTTTTGATTCCGGGATACGCATATCGTCCTTGCCGAAGGAAATACCGGCGCGACAGGCATGTGCGAAGCCGAGGCCCATGATCCGGTCCGCAAAGATAACTGTCTCTTTCTGACCGCAATGACGGTAAACCTCGTCAATAACCTGCGTGATTTCTTTCTTCGTCAGAAGGCGGTTGATCAGATCAAAACTGATTTTCGCATTCTTCGGCAGAATTTCCTCGATCAGCATCCGGCCCGGTGTGGTCTCGACATGCTTGCGAACTTGTGTTCCATCTTCCTGAACGACCGTGATGCGGGTCTTGATCTTGCTGTGCAGGGTCAGGACTTTGTTATCGATCGCATGCTGGGCTTCCGCCACATCGGCAATCACCATTCCCTCACCTGGCTCATTGGCGATATCCATGGTCAGATAATAGATGCCGAGAACGATGTCCTGGCTTGGCACGATGATCGGCTTGCCACTCGCCGGGCTCAAGATGTTGTTCGTTGACATCATGAGGACGCGGGCTTCAAGCTGCGCTTCCAGCGAAAGCGGCACATGCACAGCCATCTGGTCGCCGTCAAAGTCAGCGTTGAAGGCAGTACAGACGAGCGGATGAAGCTGAATGGCCTTGCCTTCGATAAGGATCGGCTCAAACGCCTGGATACCGAGGCGGTGAAGCGTCGGCGCACGATTGAGGAGCACCGGATGCTCGCGAATGACTTCTTCGAGAATATCCCAGACTTCCGGACGCTCTTTCTCGACGAGCTTTTTCGCCATCTTGACAGTTGCCGCCATACCCTTGAGTTCAAGTTTGGCATAGATAAAGGGTTTGAACAGCTCCAGCGCCATTTTCTTCGGTAATCCGCATTGATGGAGCTTGAGCTCAGGCCCCACCACGATCACCGAACGACCGGAATAGTCAACGCGCTTGCCAAGAAGGTTCTGACGGAAGCGACCCTGTTTGCCTTTCAGCATATCGGAAAGGGATTTCAGCGGCCGCTTGTTAGCACCCGTGATCACCCGACCGCGGCGCCCGTTATCAAAGAGCGCATCAACGGATTCCTGAAGCATGCGCTTTTCGTTGCGGACAATGATGTCCGGCGCGCGCAATTCGATCAGACGTTTCAGACGGTTGTTCCGGTTGATCACCCGGCGATAGAGATCATTGAGGTCAGAGGTTGCAAACCGGCCGCCATCAAGCGGGACCAGCGGGCGCAGTTCCGGCGGAATGACCGGAACAACCTGCAAAATCATCCATTCCGGACGATTCCCCGATTCCATGAAGGCTTCGATGATTTTGAGGCGCTTCGCAAGTTTGCGCGGCTTGGCTTCCGACGTTGTCGTCGCCATTTCCTCACGGATTTCATCGCGAATGGTTTCCAGATCAAGGGAGGACAGAATATCACGGATCGCCTCGGCGCCGATGCCGGCTGTGAAGGCATCCTCACCATATTCATCCTGCGCATCCAGATACTCTTCTTCGCTCAACAGCTGGAACTGCTTGAGCGGCGACAGACCCGGCTCAACAACGACGTAGTTTTCGAAGTAAAGAATCCGCTCCAGATCCTTCAGGGTCATATCAAGCAGAAGCCCGATACGGGAGGGAAGCGATTTCAGGAACCAGATATGCGCAACCGGTGACGCCAATTCGATATGCGCCATGCGCTCGCGGCGAACTTTTGAGAGCGTAACCTCGACACCGCATTTCTCGCAGGTAATTCCGCGATATTTCATCCGCTTGTACTTACCGCACAGGCATTCATAATCCTTGATCGGGCCAAAGATCCGTGCACAGAAAAGGCCGTCTTTCTCCGGTTTGAAAGTACGGTAATTGATGGTTTCGGGCTTCTTGATCTCGCCAAAGGACCACGACCGGATCCGTTCCGGCGACGCAATCGAAATTCGGATTTCATCAAAAGCCTGAGTGCCCTGTGGCTGACCAAAAAGGTTCATCAACTCATTCATGGACCATCTCTCCTTTTAAACCCCGGGGTCCCCGGGAGGCGCTTGTTAAAGCAGCCTTAAAAAAATAACTGTCTGTGACCAACGCTCCAACTGGTCCCGGCCGAAGCCGGGACCTTTGGATCAGTAGCCGATCTGCGAAAGCTCCACATTCAGGCACAAGGACCGCATTTCCTTGACCAGAACATTGAAGCTTTCCGGGATACCGGCTTCAAACGTATCGTCACCGCGAACAATGGCTTCGTAGACTTTCGTCCGACCTGCCACGTCGTCCGACTTCACGGTCAGCATTTCCTGCAGTGTGTACGCAGCGCCATAGGCCTGCAGGGCCCAGACTTCCATCTCACCGAACCGCTGTCCGCCGAATTGCGCCTTACCACCCAGCGGCTGCTGGGTCACGAGGCTGTACGGACCAATCGACCGCGCATGGATTTTATCATCGACCAAATGATGCAGCTTCAACATATAGATATAGCCCACAGTCACCTTGCGATCAAATGTCTCGCCCGTCCGGCCGTCGATCAGGGTTACCTGACCGGAGGTGTCTAGTCCGGCAATTTCCAGAAGGCGATTGATATCATCCTCCTTCGCGCCATCGAATACTGGCGTTGCCATGGGAACGCCATTACGCAGGTTGCCGCCGAGTTCGAGGAACTGCTCGTCGGACATGCCGGAAATCTTTTCCTCATATTCCTCGTCGCCATAAACCTCTTTCAGCTTCGCCTTCAACGGCGCCAGGTCACTTGAACCATGACGGATACGGTTCATGATTTCAGTAACCTGGGTTCCAATACCATGGCTGGCCCAACCCAGATGTGTTTCCAGAATCTGACCGACGTTCATACGCGACGGCACACCCAGCGGGTTAAGCACGATATCGACAGGTTTGCCATCCTCAAGATAGGGCATGTCCTCTTCCGGCAAAATCCGGGAGATGACCCCCTTGTTGCCGTGACGACCCGCCATCTTGTCGCCTGGCTGCAGCTTACGCTTCACCGCGACGAAGACTTTGACCATTTTCATCACTCCAGGTGGCAACTCGTCGCCACGCTGCAATTTATCGACCTTATTCTCGAAGCGCGCACGAAGTCCGCCAATGGCCTCGTCATACTGCTTCTTGAGCTGTTCGATTTTCTCCATCGCCTCGTCATTCTTGACGCTGATCTGCCACCAGACACCCGGGTGGAGATCCAGAAGTTTCTCGGACTTGATCTCTTCACCGGCCTTGAACTCACTTGGACCGGAGGCAACTTTTTCACCATTAAGCAATCCCTTGAGGCGGTCGTAAATCGTCCGCTCCAGGATCGCTTTTTCATCGTCACGGTCTTTTGCCAGATGCTCAATCTCATCGCGTTCGATGGCGAGCGCGCGCTCATCCTTCTCAACGCCGTGACGGTTGAAGACTCGCACCTCAACCACGGTTCCCGCAACCCCCGGCGGCAAGCGCAGGGACGTATCGCGAACGTCAGACGCTTTCTCGCCAAAGATCGCCCGCAAGAGTTTTTCTTCCGGCGTCATTGGGCTTTCACCCTTCGGTGTGATCTTGCCAACGAGAATGTCACCCGGCTGAATTTCCGCGCCCACATAAACGATACCGGCTTCATCGAGGTTTTTAAGTCCCTCTTCCCCGACGTTCGGAATATCACGGGTGATTTCTTCCGGGCCGAGCTTCGTATCCCGGGCCATCACCTCAAACTCCTCGATATGGATCGAGGTGAAGACGTCATCCTTAACGATCCGTTCAGAGATCAGGATAGAGTCTTCGAAGTTATAGCCATTCCACGGCATAAAGGCGACCAGCACGTTCCGGCCAAGCGCCAGCTCACCGAGATCCGTCGATGGACCATCACAAATGATATCCCCTGCCTCGACCATATCACCTACCTTAACCAATGGACGCTGGGTAATGCAGGTATTCTGGTTGGAGCGCTGGAACTTCAGCAGGTTATAGATATCAACTCCAGAGCGGCTAAGATCAGTCTCGTCCGTTGCCCGGATCACGATGCGGGTCGCATCAACCTGATCAACAATACCGGCACGTTTGGCCGTCGTCGCGACGCCAGAGTCGCGAGCGACCCGCTCTTCCATACCCGTGCCCACAAACGGGGCTTCGGCGCGGAGCAAAGGCACAGCCTGACGCTGCATGTTCGATCCCATAAGCGCGCGGTTTGCATCGTCATTTTCCAGGAACGGAATAAGTGCCGCGCCAACGGAGACCAACTGCTTTGGCGACACGTCGATGTAGGTCACGTCTTCCGGCTTGGCAACGATATATTCGCCCTGCGCCCGGCAGCGTACGAAATCCTCGGTGAACATACCGTTTTCATCCAGTGCCGCGTTGGCCTGAGAGATCGTGTGCTTGCTTTCTTCCATTGCCGAGAGATATTTGACATCCCCGGTCAGCTTGCCATTTTCGACGCGCTGATACGGGCTTTCAATAAAGCCGTATTTATTCACCCGTGCAAATGTCGCCAATGAGTTGATCAACCCGATGTTCGGCCCTTCCGGTGTTTCAATCGGACAGATACGGCCATAATGGGTCGGATGCACGTCGCGGACTTCGAAGCCAGCGCGTTCACGGGTCAATCCGCCCGGTCCGAGCGCGGACAGGCGACGCTTATGGGTAATTTCCGAAAGCGGGTTGGTCTGGTCCATAAACTGGCTGAGCTGGCTGGAGCCGAAGAATTCACGCACCGCGGCAGCTGCCGGTTTCGCATTGATCAGGTCATGAGGCATGACCGTATCAATCTCGACCGAGCTCATCCGCTCGCGAATGGCGCGCTCCATACGCAGCAGGCCAATGCGATACTGGTTTTCCATCAGTTCCCCGACAGAGCGAACCCGCCGGTTGCCAAGGTTGTCGATATCGTCGGTTTCCCCATGGCCGTCCTTGAGACGAACCAGCGTTTTTACGACTTCCAGAATATCTTCCTTACGCAGGACACGGACCGTATCCTCCACATCAAGATCAAGACGCAGGTTCATTTTCACCCGGCCGACAGCCGAGAGATCATAGCGTTCAGAATCGAAAAACAGCCCGTTGAAAAGCGCTTCCGCTGTTTCCTCGGTCGGCGGCTCACCCGGACGCATAACCCGGTAAATGTCGATCAGGGCCTGATCACGTGAACTACTCTTGTCGACGGCCAACGTATTGCGGATATACGGTCCGACATTCACATTGTCGATATCGAGAGTCGGAATTTCCTTGAAGCCCGCCGCTTCGAGCTGATCAATCAGCGCTTCTGTAAGCTCTTCACCGGCTTCAACAAACACCTCACCGGTTTTCTCATTGATCAGGTCTTCCGCGATATATCGGCCGACCAGATCGAGATGACCCACCAGCATATCTTTCAGGCCTTCATCCATCAGCTTCTTGGCGAGGCGCTGGGTGATCTTCGTGCCGGCTTCGGCGACGACTTTCTGGGTATCCGCGTCCACAAGATCGCGGATCAGACGACTGCCACGAACGCGATCAACATTGAACGGCGTGCGCCAGCCCTTTTTCTCCAGTTTGTAATCTACCCGATCATAGAAATAGTTAAGGATATCCTCATGGCTCATGTCGAGCGCCTGCAAGAGAGCCGTAACAGGCAGCTTGCGGCGACGATCGATACGAACATGTACAATGTCTTTTGCATCAAACTCGAAATCGAGCCAGGAACCGCGATAGGGAATCACGCGCGCCGCGAACAGAAGCTTGCCGCTCGCATGGGTCTTGCCCTTGTCATGATCGAAGAAAACGCCCGGGCTACGGTGCATCTGGGAAACGATGACACGCTCGGTACCGTTAATAATAAAGGTACCCTTATCGGTCATGAGCGGCATATCGCCCATGTAAACGCTCTGTTCCTTGATATCGAGGACAGATTTTGCTTCCGTATCCGGATCCACTTCGAAGACGATCAGGCGCAGCGTCGCTTTCAGCGGTGCGCCAAAGGTCATGCCGCGCTGCTGGCACTCTTCCTCGTCATACTTAGGAGCTTCGAACTCATAGGAAACAAATTCAAGGCTGGCTGTATCGGCGAAGTCCTTGATCGGAAAAACGGACTTGAAAACGGATTGAAGACCTTCATCGCCACGCGCATCTGGCGGCGTCTCCTTCATCAAGAACGCATCGTACGAGGTTTTCTGAACCTCAATCAAGTTCGGCATCTCAGTGGCCGCCTCGATACTTCCAAAGTTTTTACGAACGCGCTTGCGACCGGTGAACGACTGCAATATGCCCATGCCAAATCCCCGTATGTTTATTGGCCAACTAAAAAACAACCTTTATCAAAAAGGCTGCCTGCCGAATTCCCCATATCCGCACCGACAGACGGCGAAAGCGGGGTATCCGACAAATTTTCTTCCGGTTTGCGGACTACCGGAAAAGCCGCGTCGTTTAAATCCCGCCGGATTACCGCTTGCCTGCTTAGAAAGCGGCTGCGGGGAAGGCAGCAAAAGCCGCCTTCCCCGTTAACATTTCAGCTTCCCGAAGGTCGCCGCATCTGCGCCGCTTATTTAAGCTCAACAGTTGCGCCTGCGCTTTCAAGCTGTTCTTTGATCTTGGCTGCTTCGTCTTTGGGAGCGCCTTCCTTAACGGCCTTGGGTGCGCCTTCAACGAGGTCTTTTGCTTCCTTAAGACCGAGGCCGGTAATCGCACGAACCTCTTTAATGACGTTGATTTTCTTGTCGCCAACAGCGGCAAGAATAACGTCAAACTCGTCTTTCTCTTCAGCGGCGGCAGCTTCACCTGCACCACCACCAGCAGCAGCGGCAACAGCCACAGGTGCGGCAGCGGAAACGCCCCATTTTTCTTCCAGAAGTTTTGCAAGATCTGCAGCTTCCAGCACAGTCAGGCTGGAAAGGTCTTCGGCAATCTTTTCGAGATCGGCCATTGTACTATTCTCCTCAGGTAAACCTATTGGTTTCGTTTAAAATTAACTGGCTATTACATCTAACCCTGTTCGGCTTTCGCCGACAGGACACGGGCCAACTGACCTGCGGGAGCCTGAAGGACACCTGCGATTTTTGTCGCAGGGGCCTGAAGCAACCCGACCAGTTTTCCACGAAGTTCATCAAGAGATGGCAGGCTGGCAAGAGACTTGATCCCGTCAGGATCGAGCTCCGTTACCCCCATGGCACCTCCGATAACGATGAACTTGTCATTTCCCTTTGCATAGTCCGTGGCAACTTTGGGAGCCGCAACCGGATCGCTTGAATAGGCGATACCGACCGGGCCTTTGAGTTTACCGGACAGGGAACTGTAGTCCGTGCCGTCAAGAGCGAGACGCGCAAGCCGATTTTTAGTCACTTTGAAGCTGGCTCCGGCATCAAGCATCTTTACACGCAGGTCTGTCATTTCCGCCACAGTGAGACCACTGTATTCGGCGACAACAACAACCGCTGCCTCGTTAAAGACACCGTTTAGCTCGGTAACCACCACTTCTTTTTGCGATCGGTCCACTCGTCGTCTCCAGTGTTTGGAATGTCATAATTACGCAAGACATTCCGCTTACATTTGAACCTGACTTGCGTCGGGTCCGGTTAAACTGTCCCAGGTCCACCTGAATTGCTGACACGCAGCGAATTATTTAGCTTCCCTGTCTATGCAGGCAACGGTTTGCTTTTAAATTCCCGAAAAATAAATTTTCCGGGAACACCTGCAGTCTTGGACAGACGGACTGGCGAACCAGCCCGACACTTGCCGCACCGAAATGCGGCAAATTCGGTATTCAGCGTTAGATCACATCGCCGATTTCAAGCTTCACGCCGGGGCCCATTGTCGAGCTGACAGCGATCTTCTTGATAAATGTTCCTTTTGCTCCGCTTGGCTTGGATTTCGCAACTGCTTCAACAAAGGCCTTGATATTCTCGCTCAAGGCTTCCTTCGTGAAGCTGGACTTACCAAGGCCGGCGTGAATAATACCGGTCTTTTCAGCCCGGAATTCAACCTGCCCGCCTTTGGCGGCCGCAACGGCCTCACCAACGTTCGGCGTTACCGTTCCCAGCTTCGGGTTTGGCATCAGGCCGCGCGGACCCAGCACCTTACCGAGGCGACCGACAACGGCCATCATATCCGGCGTTGCAATGCAGCGATCGAAATTCATTTCACCTGCCTGAATTTTTTCCATCAGGTCTTCCGCACCAACAAGATCCGCGCCTGCGGCGGTCGCTTCGTCCGCCTTGTCACCCCGCGCAAACACAGCAACCCGGACGGACTTACCCGTGCCGTTCGGCAGCTGGATCACGCCACGAACCATCTGGTCCGCATGGCGGGGATCGACACCCAGGTTCATCGCGATTTCGACGGTTTCATCGAATTTCGACTTGGCATGGGTCTTGATGATGTCAACGGCTTCTTCAAGTCCGTAGAATTTCTCGCGGTCAATTACGTCGACTGCGGCTTTTTGTCTTTTCGTCAGTTTTGCCATGATCCTACTCCACCACTTCCAGGCCCATAGACCGGGCAGAGCCTTTGATAATATTCATAGCCGAGTCAATATCATTGGCATTCAGGTCTACCATTTTCGCTTCGGCAATTTCGCGAACCTGCGCAACCGTTACCTTGCCCGCGACTTCCTTGCTTGGCGTGCTGCCGCCTTTTTTAAGGTTGGCAGCCTTCTTCAGGAAATAGGACGCTGGCGGCGTTTTGGTAATAAAGCTGAACGACCGATCGGCATATACCGTGATAACGGTCGGGATCGGCATACCGCCTTCCATATTTCCTGTCGAGGCATTGAACGCCTTGCAGAATTCCATGATATTCACGCCCTGCTGACCCAAAGCCGGGCCAATGGGCGGGGATGGATTTGCCTGTCCCGCCGGGACCTGCAACTTGATATAGCCTTTAATCTTCTTTGCCATTTTAAACCCTCTTCATCTTAAGGGGCTGTGGTACGACCATGGCCGGCCTCCCACAACGATCCGCACCATGCGGAAATTTCGAATATTCAGTTCTTCTCGACTTGCGAATAGTCAAGCTCAACCGGCGTAGAACGTCCGAAAATGGATACCGAGACTTTCAGCTTCGCCTTTTCCTCGTCCACTTCCTCGACCTGGCCCATGAAGGTCGCAAACGGACCGTCACTGACGCGCACTTCCTCACCCAGCTCAAACGTGACCGACGGCTTCGGCCGTTCAATCCCCTCCTGCACCTGGTTGAGAACCGCCAACGCCTCCTTCTCGGAGATCGGCGTCGGCTTGTTACCATTCCCGAGAAAACCTGTCACTTTCGGCAGGTTTTTCACAAGATGATATGTCTCGTCATTCATTTCCATATGGGCGAGCACGTAACCGGGAAAGAATTTGCGCTCCGCATTGACCTTCTGGCCACGCCGCACTTCAACCACTTCCTCAACCGGTACCAGAACATCCTCGAACAGGTCTGCCATACCTTTGACAATGGCCTGTTCCTTGACGGATTGAGCGACTTTTTTCTCAAAACCCGAATAGGCGTGAATGATGTACCAACGTTTTGCCATGTGATCAGGATCCCAGGGACATGATTGTTTTAATGACGAACTGTATGCCGGTGTCTACCAGGAAGAAGAACATGGACGCCAGAAAGACCATGACAAACACCATCCCCGTCGTCACCAGCGTTTCCTTGCGGGTCGGCCATGTGACTTTCGAGGCTTCCTGCCGCACCTGGCGGATAAAAGCTCCTGGGTTTACCTTTGCCATAATTCTTCAAAATTCCTTCATCCGGTGAATGACCCGGCGGTATACAAGACTTTTACACATAGATCAACCAGATTGGCAGGAGAGGAGGGACTCGAACCCACAACCCCCGGTTTTGGAGACCGGTGCTCTACCAATTGAGCTACACTCCTCCGGTCTGAACGGGCAATCCCGGGTCGCCGAAATCAATTTCCGACGCCCGGGACTGACCATAATCTACATGTAATCTTTTCGCTGCCGAAAACAAACGACAGCCATTTTCCTTATTCGGTTACGCTTGCGACGACGCCGGCGCCGACGGTGCGGCCGCCTTCGCGGATTGCGAAGCGCAGGCCTTCGTCCATGGCGATCGGTGCGATCAGCTCGACATCCATCGTCACATTGTCACCCGGCATCACCATCTCCGTCCCATCGGGAAGCGACACAACACCCGTCACGTCCGTCGTCCGGAAGTAAAACTGCGGACGATAGTTCGTGAAGAACGGTGTATGACGACCGCCTTCTTCCTTCGTCAGGATATAGGCTTCCGCCTTGAACTTCGTATGCGGGGTGATCGACTTCGGATGCGCCAGAACCTGGCCACGCTCAACATCCTCACGCTTCGTACCACGCAGCAGAACACCCACATTGTCGCCCGCCTGACCCTGATCCAGGAGCTTGCGGAACATCTCAACGCCTGTGCAGGTCGTCTTCGTCGTCGGACGAATGCCGACAATCTCGATCTCCTCGCCAACCTTGACAATGCCGCTCTCAACACGACCCGTCACAACCGTCCCACGACCCGAAATCGAGAACACATCCTCAATCGGCATCAGGAACGGCTTGTCAATCTCGCGTTCCGGCTGCGGGATCGATTCATCAACCGCCGCCATCAGCTTCAGGATCGCTTCCTTGCCAATCGCATCATCCCGGCCTTCCAGCGCCGCAAGCGCCGAACCGCCAATGATCGGAATGTCGTCACCCGGGAAGTCATACTCAGACAGAAGCTCGCGGATCTCCATCTCGACAAGCTCGATCAGCTCCTCGTCATCCACAAGGTCAACCTTGTTCATGAACACAACAAGCGCCGGAACACCCACCTGGCGGGCCAAAAGAATATGCTCCCGTGTCTGAGGCATCGGGCCGTCGTTCGCAGAAACAACAAGGATCGCCCCGTCCATCTGCGCCGCACCCGTGATCATGTTCTTCACATAGTCAGCATGGCCCGGGCAGTCCACATGCGCATAGTGACGGTCCGCCGTCTCATACTCAACATGGGCCGTCGAAATCGTGATCCCGCGCGCCTTCTCTTCCGGCGCCTTGTCAATCTCGTCAAACGCAAACGACTTGCCGCCGCTCGCTTCCGACAATACCTTCGTAATCGCCGCCGTCAGCGTCGTCTTCCCATGGTCAACATGACCAATCGTCCCAATATTAACATGCGGCTTACTACGATCAAATTTCTCTTTGGCCATTTTCCGTCGTCCCGAAGCAATAAATTACACAGCCCGAAAACACCGAAAATCCATTTTCCGGCATTCACAATTTCATGGCCTATTTATATCGCGCTGACCAGCGCTTGGAGCGGGTGAAGGGAATCGAACCCTCGTATTCAGCTTGGAAGGCTGCTGCTCTACCATTGAGCTACACCCGCCTTATCACGCATCAGTCGATGTCAGCTCCCGCGACATCTTATATATTTCAACATGCAGATGGTGGAGGGAGTTGGATTTGAACCAACGTAGGCATAGCCAACGGATTTACAGTCCGTCCCTTTTAACCACTCAGGCACCCCTCCGCGCATGCATCAGGCCCCCGGCTCGCACCGAAGGTGACCGGCACTATCGAAAATTCCCAAATAAAGTCAACCGAAAAAGAGCAAATCCGACTGATTTGTTCAATTTTTTTCGACTGCATTGGAAATGGCGACTTGTTGCAAGATACGAAGCGCAATATAAGCAACGCCATGTCAAGAAGCAAGCCAGCAAATAGGCGGAGCAGCAAACCGCAAAGGGATACGGCTAATTCAGGCCGCAAGAACCCGCGTTCATTCCGCCAAGGGAACGCCGCAACCTCCCAAGATAGCTGGCTTTACGGCGATCATGCTGTCATGGCCGCCCTCGCAAATCCAGCACGCAAGGTTCGCCGACTTGTCATGACTTGGGCAAAGCTCGAAGCCCTGGATATCGACACGCGAGGCGGAATTGAAGAAATAGTTGCACCAGAAGTGGTCGACAAGGACGCAATTACCGCATTGCTGCCTGAAAATGCTCTTCATCAGGGTATTGCCCTCCTACCCACCCCCTTGCCGGAAGTGACGATTGCAGACCTTCCGGACGCCATTGCATCTATACCGGTTGTCGTTGCCGTCCTTGATCAGGTAACGGACCCCCATAATGTCGGGGCTATTTTGCGATCCGCCGCGGCTTTTAATGTAAGCGCCCTGATCATGCCGGACCGACACTCTCCGCCTGTCACGGGTGTTTTGGCGAAAGCGGCCTCCGGTGCACTGGAAATGGTTCCGATCATTCGTGTCGGGAATTTATCCCGCGCCCTGGACCAGCTGGCGGAAACCGGGTTTTGGCGAATCGGCCTTGACGGCCATGCAACAGGGGAGCTGGAGCAAGTCGCCGACAAGTTTCAGAAGATCGCCATTGTTCTCGGCGCGGAGGGAAAAGGGCTTCGCCAGCTGACCGCTCAGAAATGTGATCTGATCGCCAAATTGCCGATCAGCCCCCGGGTCGAGAGTCTCAACGTCTCCAACGCCGCAGCGATCACCTTTTATGAACTGACACGTGGCAAACGAAGCTGCTAATTATCTACTAGAATCAGCGCGGCAACACCCCGCAAAAAAAACTTAATTTTTTACTTGTCGAAGCTCGGCAAGCTGACTATTTTGCGCGGCACCATAGGCCGCTATAGCTCAGCTGGTAGAGCAGTTGATTTGTAATCATCAGGTCCCGGGTTCGACTCCTGGTGGCGGCACCACATAAGCCCTTGAAAACACATCGTTTTCGAGGGCTTATCTGTTTCAAAACCTTTCCCCACCTTTCCACATGGCACAAATATTCCTTGAGGTGACACTTAGGATTAACCGGAAGGGGATGCGGGATACAGCGGGATGTGACGGCATATATCGGGATGACAATCAAATTATGCGGCGGCTTATACTTACTCCTCGGCGTTTTCCCGAGCACGAATGATTTCCCGCCATCCCAGTAACAGGGCGCCGGACAGAATAAAGATCGCCCACAGAGCGCCGTCCAAATAAAACTTGCAGCAGCACAGGCGCAAAGCATCGTAAGCGCCGAACGAAGCGGGTTCATGGTCCCTGTGTTAAAAATGGCAGGAGTCAATCTAGACGTTGGTCACGAAAATTGGGCCATTTAATTTCCGCTAACTTGCCAAGCAACCATATGTATTTGCAGGCGCCCGCACGTCGTGTTTGCTGACGACCTAAATCCGCGTCAAGTCTCGCGCCAGCTATGTATGGAAAAACGGTTAGGCGACAATAGCCGCCGGTACAAAAGCCGAATTTGCGTCAAACTTCTCGCCGCCGCGAAGGCAAAAAGCGGGGCGTATCAATTTCTCAGCTGTCACATTCTCACCGCTGTTATCGGAAAGCGTAAACCGACCCGTTTCAATCTTGAGGACTGAAATATCCGCCTCACGGCCGACGGCAATAGAACCTAGCTCTCCCTCCATTCGCAACAACTTGGCAGGATTACAGGTAACCATCTCAATCACCTTCTCCAAAGGAACACCTAAATGTAATAGCTCCGACATGGCGATCGTCAGGTTAAATGGCGCTACGCCAGAGAACGGATTTGCCGCCCTCTCCGACTTGTCGGTGGCATCGGGAATTGTAACATTGTAGCCATGCATATCCGCCCCGAGCGTGAAAGGCATAATGCCCGCATCCAGAACCCGGCGAGCAACGTCGAAACTGAAATGAGATCCATGACCGACATCTACGAGAATCTGCTTCTGACGAACGGCTTCCAGCAGGATCGGATGTATCTCCCCCTCGCTTGAGACGAAACCGCCGGGATGTCGGGTAAAAGGATGAGCCAGCACGTCCCCTTCCTTCATGATGGGCAACAACTCACGGATCAGTTCTTCCGAAGACGGGATAGGCGCACTGCTGCTTGTCGGCCACAACTGGCCCAGATGGATATAGAGCGGAAGGTCAGCGGCGGTCGCTATTTCCTGCCCGATCTTGATAACCTCCATCCCCCAGCGGGATTGGCCCCCAATCTCAGCATGCGCCTTAATACCTTTAACAAGGTCCCGGTTTACCTTTGCTGCGGTGATTGTATGTTCTGCATTGACGCCGTTGGGCCCATACAACTCAGGATACAGATGCCCCTCCAGCCCGCCAACGAGGTAGGCTGATAAAAAGGCAAGGACGCGACTGGCGGATGGTTCTGCTATGAATTTCCGGAATCCGCCGACCGTCATGCAACTCGGGCCGCCCTGATCAACCAGGGTTGTCACTCCAGAGTAAACACCAACCAGATCAGGAGACAGTCCAAATTTACCAGTGACATGCTCATAAACATGCGCATGGGTGTCGATCATCCCCGGTATGACATGATGATCTGTCACATCTATCCGCTCAATTGCTTTCTCGGATTTCAGACTAGCATCCACCGCGGCGATCACACCATCACGAACCCCGACGTCGTAAGATCCATTCAATCCGGTAACTGGATCAATCAACGTCCCGTTTTCCAATACGACATCAAATGGTTTCAATTCGTTCATCGCTGGTGTCCCTAATCATTTTCACTGGATTTAAAGAGAATATATCCCGCAGCGCACAATCGGAAAAGCAAAAAAGTTGTAATAGCAAAAATTATATCTACAATTATTTTTGAAATTCTATTATTGTGATGTTGTGCGGCGCAGCATTTTGGCGGCGGGAAGTTTGAAAAATGCCCTTCTAACTAATCCAGATGCCGGATATGAAGGCCATTGGGAAAGGTTGCAATGAGTAACGATCAAGGAATAAAGGAAGGCGCGAAAGGTATTGGTGCGCGCCTTATACGAAAAGAAGATGATCGCTATCTGAACGGCAAGGGGCGCTATATCGCCGATATGCGAATGCCCGGTATGCTGGAGCTTGCCTTTCTGAGAAGTCCGCTAGCTCATGCCCGAATTACATCGCGAACCAAACCTGATGATACTGAGGAAACCGTCTTTTTTGCTTCTGACCTTAAGGGAGTTTCGGGAATCCGTGCCGTGTCCGGTCTTCCCGGATTTCGCCCGTCGATCCAGCCCATACTCGCAGAGGACAAGGTTCGCCATGTCGGGGAGCCTATTGCCGCATGCCTCGCATCAAACCGCGCCCGCGCCGAAGACCTGACAGAACTTATTGATATCACATTTGATGAGTTGTCGGCGGTCCACGACATGACCAAGGCGCGCGATGCCAATGCTCCCTTGTTGCATGAGGATTGGGATGAAAATTCATTTCTGGAAAGCAATGCCGACATCAATTTCGACGCGGCCATTGCAGAGGCAGATGTAATCGTAAGTCGAAGCTTCAAAACAGCGCGCCAATGCATGGCGCCAATTGAAGGTCGTGGTCTGATCGCATGGTGGGATCGAAATCTGGAAATCCTCACCCTTCATTCCGCAACTCAAATGCCCCATATTGTTCGAACCGGACTCGCGGACTGTCTCAATATGGATCATGGACAAATTCGCGTGATTGCACCGGATGTCGGCGGCGGTTTCGGATATAAGGGCATACTTCTGGCGGAAGAGGTTTGCGCCTGTTATCTTGCCATGAAGCTGGATCGTCCTATCCGGTGGATTGAAGATCGCAGAGAGCATCTGACCGCAGGGGCAAATTGCCGCGAACATAGTTACGAAATAACCGGCTATGCAAAAGCGGACGGGGAATTGCTGGCGGTGGATTGTACCGCCATCGTTGATTCCGGTGCTTATTCCAGCTACCCCTTCTCCGCCTGCCTGGAAGCAGCGCAGGTTGCCAGCATCCTGCCCGGCCCCTATATCATGCAAGGATACCGCTGCAAAACCTGGTCGGTGGCAACAAACAAGCCGCCTATTCTGCCATTCCGCGGTGTAGCGCGAACCGGTGTTTGCTTCGCAATAGAGGTGTTGCTCGATGGAATAGCTCGGGAACTTGAAATTACACCCGAAGCCATCCGGGCGCGCAATTTGGTCCAGCCGGGACAAATGCCGTTCACCAACATCACAAACAAATTCTTTGATAGTGGCGACTATCCCGAAGCTCTGAAACGTGCTGTTGCCGCCATCGATATGGCGGGTATCCGGGAAAAGCAGCAAAACCAAAATGGGCGCACCCGGATTGGCGTCGGCTTGTCTATCTTCTGCGAACAGGGCGCGCATGGAACAT
Source organism: uncultured Sneathiella sp. (assembly GCF_963973085.1). GTDB lineage: Bacteria > Pseudomonadota > Alphaproteobacteria > Sneathiellales > Sneathiellaceae > Sneathiella. The sequence continues at coordinate 276,341 of NZ_CAXAXA010000002.1, read as the reverse complement.
CCGTTTATCATGGCTGGGGCATTCCGATGGTACCTGGCTTCGAGCAGGCAACAGCCCGACTCACACCCGATGGCGGCCTTGAACTTCGGGTTGGCGTACACAGTCATGGCCAGGGCCTCGAAACAACGCTCGCGCAAATTGCCAATAGCGAAATCGGAATTGATCCAGAAAAAATAAAGCTGGTTCATGGCGATACGGCCTACACCCCATACTCCACTGGCACTTGGGGATCACGCTGCATCGTAATGGCGGGCGGCGCAGTGGGCACCGCTTGTGAGTCGCTGGGCGAGCGCATTCGCAAAATAGCGGGTCATTTGCTTCAGGCTGATCCGGAAAAAATCATCCTTGAAAACGGCATGGCCTTGAGTGGCAATAGCGCCATCAGCATTGAGGATGTAGCCCGCACCTGGTATCTGAAACCGCAGCTCCTACCCGATGATGTGGACCCACGAGGATTGGATGTTGTCGCGGGTTATAAAACAACAAAAGACACCGGCACGTTTTCCTACGCCTGCCATGCGGTAAAAGTGGAAGTTGACATGGATCTTGGGCATGTCCGACTGCTGGATTACGTCATCGTCGAGGATGCCGGCACGATGATAAACCCGATGATTGTTGATGGACAGGTCTATGGCGGCGCGGCACAAGGTATCGGCACGGCCCTGTTTGAGGAAATGTGTTTCGATGACTCCGGTCAGCCACTTGCCTCAACTCTTGTGGATTACCATCTGCCGCTTGCCTCCGATATACCGGATATCCGCATTGAACATATGGAAACTCCTTCCCCGCTGAGCCGGTTCGGCCAGAAGGGAATCGGGGAAAGTGGCGCCATTGGTCCCCCGGCGGCGATCGCCAATGCAATCAATGATGCCCTCGCCCATATTGGCGCAGAAGTCGCGCAAGTACCGATGACTCCGGAACGGGTTTTGGAGGCTATTGCGAAAGTGGAGCCTCCCGCAAGGCGAGCGGGAGGCGCAGCATGAAGCCCGTCTTGTTTGACTATGCCGTAGCTCAATCTCTGAACGATGCCCAAAGCGCTCTTCAGAACGGACAGAGTAAATTCGTATCCGGGAATCAGTCCCTTGGGCCAATGATGAATTTACGTTTAGCCCGGCCTGCCGCGTTAGTTGATTTGTCTCAGCTACCGGAATTGTGCAAAGTTGAAGAACATGATGGCTATATTCGGTTTGGTGCCGCTATTACTCATGCCGAAATCGAGGATGGGGTGGTGCCGGATCCAACCGGCCACTGGATGCGGGACGCGGCTGCGAACATCGCCTATCGCGCAGTCCGCAATCGCGGCACGATCGGAGGCAGCCTCGCCCATGCTGATCCTGCGGCAGACTGGGTGATTGTATTGACCGCGCTTTGTGCAACAGTCATCGTACGGGAGCCCGGGGGCAATTCTCCTCCGCTCCAAATCCCAATGGAAGAATTCATTATCGGGCCCTATAGCACCGCCCTTAGCCCAGAGGATATTCTAACTGCCGTCGATGTTCCTAGACCGGGAAACGGGGCACGCTGGGCCTATTGGAAATATTCTCGACAAGTCGGAGAATTTGCCAAGGCAAGCGCAGCTATCCTGATTGATCCGGCGAACAATCGAACGCGAATAGCAATCGGAGCACTAGGGCGACAACCTGCGCTGTTGCCTAACCCTCAATCACTTCTGACGGAAGCGCAAACTCCGTTGGAAGCCTTGGCAGAGGCGATACCGGATCAACCTGCAGACGCCCTGCATATGCATACCGTAGCCTTATCTAGAGCCCTCGACCAGATTAAAGACTTTGAGGAGTTTTCCACATGACCGATACGACTGTCGATCTTACCGTCAACGGCAGGCCGGTTTCTGAAAAGACGGAATCGCGCACACATTTGGCTGATTTCCTCCGGGAAGACCTGTTGCTGACAGGCACGCATCTGGGGTGCGAGCAAGGTGTCTGCGGCGCCTGTACGGTGTTTGTTGATGGACGACCGACACGATCCTGCATAACTCTCGCTGCCGCCTGCAAAGGCGCAAATGTGCAAAGTGTCGAAGGGTTTGACGACGATCCGCTGATGCAGGCTTTGAGGGATGCCTTCAAAAGACATCATGGTCTGCAATGTGGCTACTGCACACCGGGGATGCTCGTCACCGGCTATGACATTGTCCGGCGGCTTCCCAACGCCGATACGGCGCGCATCCGCAAGGAGCTATCTGGCAACTTATGCCGCTGTACAGGTTACGCCGGAATTGTTGCCGCAATTGCCGATGTGCTGGAAAACAATCCACCCTCCGCGCGCGTTCAACCCCACGCGAGGTTGCGGCAATACCCTGATGAAAGTGCGGCTGCGGCATTAGAGAAAAATTCGAAGATCGCGCCCGTCTCTTCGTCAAAGTTTGCTGATCCAGCGGATATCCCGTCACGCCAATCACTTGCCAACGCACCCACTCTCTCTCGGAGGCTGACCTTTGATGTGTCACCATCCAGAATATGGGAAATACTGTCGGACCCAGAAAAGATTGTTTCCTGTATTCCGGGCGCGCGACTTGACAATGTTGCTGATGATGGACTGTTGCAGGGACAATGTGCGATCTCCATGGGGCCAATAAAGGCTGCGTTTACAGGCGTCGCTCGGATGGAACTCGACGAAATGAGCAAGACTGGTGAGGTTGTTGGTCGCGGCAAGGACGGCCTTAGTCGATCCCAACTGGATGGTGCACTTGATTTTCAGATCACAGACCACGCCGAAGGTGGATCGGAACTAAGTCTGGATATGCAATACAAACTTACCGGACCGTTATCGCAATTCAGTCGACCTTCACTCGTCGCCGAGATCGCAGATCGTATCCTCGATCAGGTCGCCGCCTCTATTGAAGCGAAGGCGGAAGGGAGAAATCCGGAACTTATCGAAAATGCTGACCTGAACGGGCTCTCCCTGCTGACCTCAGCTTTTTTAGGATGGATCAAAAAAACCTTGGGGTTTCGTTGATTGTGATTCAGTCTTATAAAAAAGTAACAATGATAACAGTTCAACGGTCAAGTTCATGAAACCAGATAACACGCTAGCAACATCCTCCGATCCCTGGCGAAATGGATCCCTCACCTCTCGCCCCGGCGTGTTGATACGTCGGTTACACCAAATCCATACTGCCCTTTTTGCACTTGAATGTGGTGAGCAGAATATCACGCCGGTGATGTATTCGGTGTTATCTGCACTCCAGCAATGCGGCCCTGTGGACCAGACAACCCTAGCCAAGGCCGTGGCAATCGATAAAACAAACATGACCGACATTCTTGATCGCCTCAAGAAACGTGGCCTCATCAAGAGACGTGTTTCCAGCAGCGATAGACGCGTCCGCCTCACCTCGCTTACCGAGGACGGAAAGAACATGCTGGACTTGCTGGATGAACGGGCACAGCGGGCGCATGAGCGAACGATTGAGAGCCTTGCTCCGGAAGACCGCCCCCGCCTCATCGAAATGATGACCCAGATTATCAACGCGCATAGTCCGGATGCAGAAGGGCAAACTCCATCTACTGCTCCCCACGATAATGGCTCAGCAAGTTTGGCCCGTTCCTCCGCCGCGACACAAGTATCTTATAAAAAGCTGATAGCTGTCATTCCGGCGCTGACGCGTATTGCAAAACTTAAGGAAATGCTGCCGAACCTGCCAGATCGAACATTGCTGCACGCGGGCCCTCCCTTTCGTAATCTGGACCAGCTTCCCAGGCCAATGATCAATTCATTGATTGCCGCAGCGAAGCTTGAGGGCTGGGCCGCAGACGAGAAAGAGGCCCTTTCCCAACTACAAAATGGGACGCTACATCTACGTCCGGCGCAGGATTTCGATGTGGTCACTCCCCTCGCCTTTGTTGTCGGCCCCTGCGCTTATTCCCTGGAAGTCAAGGATATGGCTGCACCAACCCGTCGACGTTTCTCCCCCCTGAATGACGGACCTCTTCCTTATGCGTTGCGGCTGGGAAACGGGCATCCGGACGGACATAAACTCTTGCATCGGCTGACAGAACATATCGGACCCGAGCTGGCAGAGATGTTGTCCGAGCCCATCCCGCTGTTACCCATTCTAGACCACGGTCTTTGCAATGGCGATGACCTGCATGGTCAAGTCGCCGCGGCGCAGGAGCGAATACGAACCTATTTCCCGGATTCAAGCGACCCTGAAACGTCCGCTTATCTGGCATCCGCCAATCAGTTTTGTCTTAACATCATTATGGCGGCAGCATCTCTTATGATCGGCGCGGGTTCAGGGGATACTAACAGCAATATGGTTGTTGCGTGCGGCGGGAATGGACAGGAAATTGGGTATAAGCTGGCCTCAGATCCGAAGACATGGATAACGCGTCCGGCTGCGCCCCCAGTGGGACCGAAGTTTCCCGGACAAGAGGCCGCAAGCGCATTGCAAGCAATTGGCGATAGCGCCGTCATTGATGCCCTTGGGTTTGGGGCTGCTTCTTTACGCAAATCACCCAGCCTAACAGATAGCTATCGGGGACATATTCATCCAGACTACCTTACAAACGCCGCCCATGCGCCGTTTGTAGGACCGCATCCCGCCTTGTCGGATAGCAGCTTAATGCTCGGTCTCGACCTGGCCCGGCCCCGAACATGCCTTGGAATTAACCTTGGTATGGTAGAGGCAACAGGGAAAAATGGCCTGATCGGGCGCGGTGTATCACCCTGGCCCGAGGATTAATGGGGTGTTCTCAGTCTTGCCCGGCCTTGACCGCCAGAGGATACGCCAGCAAGACCACTCCTGCTTTAATGCGAACGCGGTATTGGCGCAGCGCTGGCAACTGCCAACCGGGACCACATGTACCGTCATGAATATCGAAAGACGCCTTGTGCCGGGGACAGTGCAATGAGTCTCCCGCGATGGTTCCCTGAGACAATCTTGCAAATTGATGTGGACACAACCCCTGATAAGCCATGACATCTTTCCCAAATTTAACCAGGATTACAACAGTATCCCCGACGATAACTTCCAGTGGTCGATCGGAAGAAGTATCGGCAATATTGGCAACTTCATGCCATTCAAACTTATCTTTCATCATCATACTGCCGGATTCGAAAAAGAGTTCCTGACATGACCCAACGGCCACCTGCATCACCTGACTATACCATGCCGACGACACATTTCTGGCAGGAATTGATCTCGGCCACTGACCCAAAAGCAATGCAGGAACCGCCTTATCAATATGGATACCCTGCCATCTTACCAGACGGACGTGCATTGCTCCTACCCCTACGCAAACTTCCCGATGACACGCGAGCCGTTGCCTCCCTTATTGCAAATCAGGCCAGCTTTCCTGTAATTGCCGCCCTGTCTAAGGCAATGGTTCACATTGCGAGATCCTTCCATCCGGATCATATCGTCGGCTTGCCAACCCTGGGGCTTGCGTTCGCCCCGATGGTCGCAGAGGGGTTAGGGCATCAGAATTTCATCCCGCTGGGATATTCCCGAAAATTCTGGTATTCTGACGACCTTTCCGAACCTGTTTATTCAATTACCAGCCCGGACCGTACCAAGAAAATTTTCCTTGATCCGAACATGTTACCGCGTTTGGAAAAGAAGCGTATAGTAATCGTAGACGATGCCATTTCCAGCGGCTCAACGATCCTTTCCGTCCTAAAACTGCTGCATCGCCTCGATTGTGAAGTCATTGGTATCCTTGTTGCCATGCGACAGGGAATTAAATGGAAATCCACACTTGATCGCGAACATCCCAGGTCATCGGCTCTGGTCAGGAGTGTAATTGCGGCGCCCCTATTTGAAGTTGGCCCGGACGGATGGATGCCAATTACTGAAACAATTGATACCGATACTCCCTAGATCCCCATATAGGCTTCCTTTATTTTCGGATTGTCGCCGAGTTCATTTGTCGTGCCGGAAATCGAGACACGGCCGGTTTCAATGACGAACGCATGCTGGGCGATTTCAAAGGCCGTCATCACATCCTGCTCAACCAGCAGAATGGACAACCCGGCTTTATTGATTTCCAACAATGTCTCCCCCAGACGGTCAACAAGACGTGGTGCCAGGCCAAGGGAAAGTTCATCGATCATTAAAAGGCGGGGTTTTGACATGATACCACGCCCAATAGCGCACATCTGTTGTTCGCCACCGGACATCGTTGTTGCATCCTGTGTCGCGCGCTCCTTCAGAATAGGAAATAGATCATACACAAACTCAAGGTCTTCCCGGATCGCGTCACGGTCATCACGCAAATACGCCCCCAGCATGAGGTTATCCTGCACGGATAACCCCTTGAAAAGGCGCCGCCCCTCTGGCACATGAGCAATACCCGCTTTCAGGATTGCGTCTGGCAGCTTGCCTACTAATTCCTGCCCATCCAGCTTGATGCTGCCTGCTGTTGCTTTCACAATGCCGGAAATGGTGTTGAGCAACGTTGTTTTTCCGGCCCCGTTGGATCCAACTATACAGGCAATCTCACCCTTGTTGACCGAAACGGAAACGTCCCAGAGAACACGCACATCGCCATAGCCGGCCTGTACACCGCTGATTTCAAGGTAGGACTCAGACATGATGGGACTCCGCTTTCACACGCGCTGCAAATTTTGAACCGAGATATGCTTCTACCACCTGCGGATCTTCAATGACGGTCCGTGGATCACCTTGGGCAATCAGTTCCCCGTGATGCAGCACCAGAATTCTCTGAGAAATCGAAAGCACAACCTTCATCAAATGTTCAATGATCAGGATCGTGACACCGCGCGCGGCGATCTTGCGGATAAGCTCAAGTGCACCGTCAATCTCCGCGGCGTTCAGACCTGCATTCACCTCATCAAGCAGGAGGACTTTTGGTCGCATGGCCAGACTTTTGGCAAGTTCCAGACGTTTTCTATTGGGCAAGGCCAGCGAGGAAGCAGATGTATCTGCCACTGCATCCAAACCGACAAATTTCAATTCCTCTCGAGCCAGCGCTAGAGCGCCCTGTACGGAAACGGTTCCGCCACCGAACAGCGCCCCAGCTGCGACATTTTCCAGCACAGTCATATTCGGGAAAGGCTGGACTATCTGGAAGGTTCTTGCCAATCCGCGCCGCGCTGCCTGGTAAGCATGCTGACGGCTTACATCTTCCCCTGCAAAAACCACTTTACCGGATGTCAGAGAATGAACCCCGGTAATCAGATTGACCAAGGTTGTTTTTCCGGCCCCATTGGGACCGATCAGACCGATGATCTCTCCCTCTTTCAGACTGAAGGAAACGTCATTGACCGCGTTGATACCACCAAACTTTTTGCTGACATTTTCAAGCCTGAGAATTTCAGTCATGAGTTTTTCTCCACATGCTTAGCTTCTGCGCGCAACTGCTGCATCAATTTCGCATAGAGAGTACGATACTGGATTTTCAGCAGTCCGTTCGGCAGGAAGAAGATCAGGAAAACAATAATACCGCCAAGGATTGCGCGGTTCCATTCGAGAAAGTTGGCCCAGAATACTTCTTCGAGCAGAACAAAAACGCCGGCCCCCAAAACTGGACCAAGTAACGTGCCCGCTCCACCCAGGAGAACCATCACCGGCACCTTCACTGTTAAGAGAATAGAAAAGCTGTCTGTTGGGTCGATATATCCGACCCAGGAAGCATATACGGCACCGATTGCACCGCAGAAAACCGCTGATAGCGTATAGGCTACAATCTTGAAAGATGTGGTATTAACACCCACCATATCCGCGGCATCTTCGTTCTGACTGATACATTTCAGCCCGAATCCCAACCGGGAGCGATCCACATAAACCGACGTCAAGAACGCAACGACAAGAATTCCAAGCATGACATAAAGAACGAGAGCCGAAACTTCTTGCGGGTTACCCTGCAATAGAGGAACATTCAGGCCATCTCCACCGCCCGTCAGGCTTCCCCATGACGATGTGATCAGGCGCGTCAATTCCACGATCGCGATTGATCCGATGGCAAAATAATGACCTTTAAGGCGCAGGATAATTGTCCCAAGCAATGCCGCAAAAACACCAACGAACAAGGTCGCGAACATCCAGGCGACCACAAGTGGAATGCCATTTCGCTGTGCGATCGCTCCCGCATAGCAGCCCAACCCGAAAAAGGCTGCCGTCGAAAAAGATGGATAGCCGGTAAAGCCGCCGATAAAATTCCAGGAAACCGCCATAGCGGAGAACATAGCGATGGAGATCGCAATCCGGATTGTATAGTTATCGGCAAGTGTCGGCGTGGCGGCGATCATCGCGACCCAAAGCGCAAAAGCCCCGAAATATAGGAACTGCCTCATTACTCGTACCCCTTAACGCCGACAAGACCCGTGGGCCGCACAACCAGCAAAAACAACATGAGTACAAATCCAACGGTCGTCGCGTTCTGCGGACCAATCGTATAGCCAGCCACACTCTCAATCAGCCCAAGAGCAAGTCCGCCAATTAGAGCGCCGGGGACACTGCCCAAGCCGCCAATCACACAGATAACGAATGCCTTGCCCAGAAAAGTTCCGGTCAGATTTGTTGTTATGGGAAAAACCATGGAAAAAATAACCCCTGCCGCACCAGCCATAAAGGCACCGATCCCGAAGGTAATCGCATAAACATTGTTCACACGAATTCCCATCAAGGTAGCAGCCTGACGGTCCATGCGAACGGCGACTATGGCCCTGCCGATCTTTGATGCCCGCATCACTACGAAAAGCAAGGCGGTGAGCAACAAGGCCAGCCCCATGCCCATCAAACGATCAACCGGCAGATACATTTCCCCAAGATTTACCGTCCCCAGATCCAGCGTCACACGACGCGGCGTAGCGGTAAAAAAGACCGTCATCAGGTTGTAAAGGATCATGTCCAGACCAAAAGTCAGGGTCAGGGTTGTTAGCACAGGTGACATAACCACTTTGTTGATAAAGAAATACTGAAGGAGGTAGCCCAGACCGAACAAAGCAGTAGCAATTATTGGCAACAGGAAGACTGGGTTCACATTCGAATATTGCCATGCAAAGAAAGCAAGGTAACCGCCGAGAATAATGAAGGATCCATGAAGCATATTGATAATGTTCAGGACCCCCCATACCAGCGAAAACCCGATCGCAATACAGGCATAGAGCGATCCTAAGACTATGCCATTTAGTAGTATTTGAATGATATCCACTGTGATTGGTTCCCGGAAATGGTCTCAATTGGGCGAAATATACTGTTGCGGATTTCTGACGATCGGAGGCCGCAACTGTTCCCAGCGCCACCCCCGATCCTCCAGGCTTGAAAAAGGACCTACTTGATCATTTTCATTTCGGCATTAGCGATTGATCCTGGATACAGAACTTTGATCTCTTCACCCTGAACCTGGATGATTGGCATTTCGCGGCCCTGGTTCATTCCATTGTCTCCGAAATCAATCGGGCCGTAGAATGTCAGGATATTAGTTGCCGCCAATGCCTCCCGGACAGCTTGCTTATCCTTGGACCCTGCAGTCTGAACCGCGTTTACCAGCACATCCGCAGCGGCAGCGCAGGAAGCGTGCACATAATCCGGGTCAGACTTGTAGGCAGCTGTAAAATCAGCGTAGAAATCTGCTGTTGCGCTCCACGGGCCCACAGCATCGGTATAGGCAGTCGAGTGATGCCACCAGGTTGAGCTCGTCACCCCGTCTGCAAGATCACCCAATCCCTCTGTAAACTCTCGATAAGCCGGGCCGGTTACCATGGTAACAATCGGAGTAGTAACCCCCATGTCTGCCATCTGTTTCCGACCCAGGATCAGGTCCTGCGTATATCCGGTCATGTACACCCAGTCAGGGTTTGCTGACTTTATGGCGGACACCGCAGCCGAATGATCCATGGTACCGACGGCATAAAGCTCGTTATACACAACGTCAAGGCCACCGGATTCCGCAGACGCCGCCAAAGCCGTCGCCATCGCTTTTGGGAACACGTCATCTCGGCCGTAGACAGCCACCGTCTTAAGATCAGGCGACTTTTCCTTGAAAAACTCCACCATGGATTCCGTCATGCCGGTATTCGGGGCGAGAGTACCGAAAAGATACTTGAAGCCCTGATCATACACGGAAACAGAAGATGCAACACATGCCAGCATCGGCACTTGATAACGCTCGGCGACCGCCGCAATAATTTTCGTGTGACCAGAACCAAAGGGCGCCATGATCACATCGACATTATCATCGGTAATCAGCTTTTCGGCCAGTTGGCCGGCCCGCTTGCCATCCGTCTGGTAATCATACTCAACGAATTTGACTTGCATTTTCTTACCGTCGACATCGATACCACCGGCGGCGTTGATTTTATCAAGCCAGAGTTTCCAGACATCCTGCTGCTTTTTACCTTCATCCGCCAGACCACCTGTCAGGGCTAACGGCGCGCCGATAACCAGGACATCATCTGCCGCAGAGGCTGCTCCAATATTGCCGGCCATCGCCAGTCCTATTGTCACAGCAGCAACCTTCAGTTGCCTTTTCAGTATCATATTCATAACCATCCCTTTCTTCCAGTTTATTTTAAGTCCCCGACTGCCATGCCCGAGGCGGCTTCTTCCAGTAGGAGCTAGCAAGAGATATGCCAAAGTCGTAACTATAACTATTGTAACTACAATTTTGAAAATGAGCGGACACAAGTCCCTAAATTTGTTTAATTTTTAACCATTAAGAGAGAACCTGATTAGGAAATAGGCAGGCCAAAAGGCGGCATATATATCCCGGACATATAAAGAAGGCGGCCCGAACAATCCGGAACCGCCCTCCTACTGCAAAGACAGACTTCGTCATTAAGCGCCGGAAGAAGGCTCACGCAGTCTTTCAAGCTCGGTCACAGCAAAACACATTCTGATTTTTCTACTAAAGATACTCAAAGTTTGCCACTTTTCGCCGCTTGTTGAACTTCTTTGCTCTGATACCGCGACCACATATTTGTAAGGAAATCGAGTGTGATCGGATCAAGATCGTACCTCGGCAATGGATCATCATCCCAGTAATTGAATTTATCCTCTCCACGGACGCGCAACGCTGTACGCCGGCCCAATGTAGAATCGACATGCGCACCGATGTAGAAGAATGCCAGCCCGATACGGCGGTCATCAGAGAAATTACCCAAACTGCCATGAGCCGTCCGGACGTGATGCATGGAAAACTCACCGGGTTCCAGCTCAAGATATTCAGCCTGACTATCATCCACGCCACGGATTGTCTGGCCTTTGGCAAGCAGGTTCTTAGGATCGTACGTCTCGTCGTGTTCAAGGTCATCGCCGAGGTGCGATCCCGGAAGCACGCGCAAACCGCCATTGCTTTTATTACTGGGCGTAAAGGCAAGCCAGACCGTCACAGAATCATTGGGCTTCAGACCATAGTAAGCCGAATCCTGATGCCAAGACACGAACCTGTCACTTTGGGCAGCCTTGGCAAACATGGAAGAACCAAAAAGCATAATATTCGGCCCAAGAAGAGATTCCACAGCGTCCAGAATAACCGGGTTCCGGGCGAGATCGACCATCCAGGGGGATACAACATGCGCTTTGATTTTCATACGCTTGTTGCAGTCCTCCTGAAGGCTATCCTCCATGGCTTCCAGTCGGCGCCGACAATCAGAGGCATGGGCGGTTGAAATGGCCCGCCGCTTCATGAAATATCCGTCACGCTGAAAAGCCGTAACTTCATCTGGCGTCAAATATCCGCTCATCTTCATACTCCTCGAGTGCGCATTGCTAGTTCAAAAGCATTTCCGTTGTTGCCAGTTCCGCTGGAGACAGAATCACCGGCTTGCCGCCCTGGATTTGTATGATTGGCAAGTTACGATTATCATTCAGGCCATCTTCGCGGAACTTGATAGGCCCATAGAATGTCTTGATATCGAGATTCTGAAGTGCCGTACGCACGGCATCACGATCCAGCGTTCCTGCAGTTTCAATCGCTTTTTGCAGTGCAATCATAGCTGCCGCAGAAGATGCATGGACATAGTCCGGATCCTCACCAGAGGCCTTTTGAACCGCTTCATGAAATGCTTGTGAGGTACCAAATACATCATCTCCGGAGTACCCTGCGGAATAGTGCCACCAAGTCGCACTGGTCACGTTTTCGGCGAGTGGCCCAAGATTTTCCACAAACTCGCGATAGGCCGGACCGGTGATCATTGTCACGATGGGAGCCTCTAGGCCCTGCTCCGCCATCTGCTTGCGGACGAGAACCAGATCCTCCGTGTAGCCGGTTACATATATCCAGTCCGGAGCGGCAGATCGCATTCCGACCGTCGCCGTTGCATGATCAAGCGTTCCAACCGGGTACAGCTCCTCATACACGACTTCAAGTCCGCTTTCCTTCGCACCCTTTGACATCAAGGTCGCCATGATTTTCGGGAAGACGTCATCACGACCGTAAATGGCAATTTTTTTTGTATCTGGTTTTTTCTCAAGGAACAATTTTAGCATGCCGTCAATAAGACCGCCGGACGGCGCCAACGTGCCGAACAGGTTCTTGAACCCTTGGTTATGAACCGGCTCGGAAGACGCAACTGCGATAATCGGCACACCATAGCGCTCTGCTACACCCGCTGTAATCTTGGAATGCCCGGATCCAAAAGGCGCGGTGAGGAAATCGACCTTGTCGTCAATAATCAACTTTTCGGCCAGCTGGCTCGCCCGCTTGCCATCCGTCTGATAATCATAGGTGATCAGTTCTACCGGCATCATCACTCCGCCAACATTGATACCCCCTGCCGCGTTGACTCGTTCCAGCCACAGGTCATATGCCAACTTCTGCTTCGCCCCTTCCGCTGCAAGTCCACCTGAAAGTGCTAGCGGCGCCCCGATTTTAACCACGCCATCGGCCGCCATCGCAAGCCCTGCCGATCCCAGGGTAAACATAGCAACTGCCATCACCGTTAATCGAAGTCTTCTCAAAAAGCCCTGTTCCATATCAACACCATCCTTCCTGTTCAAAGGGTTCCAAAGACAGCCTTGTCAGGGCTGGCCATTTGAATATGAAAGCAAGAGACATGCCAAAGTCGTAACTACTACTATAGTAACTACTTTTTTATTGAAATAGCCTATAAACTCTTAAATAATGTAGGAAATTTGGACAGAAATGAAGCGCAATGCACCAAAAATGGGCATGGTTTATTGAGCAAATTTATTGCCTATCAGACGTCGCGCCCATTAATGCGAGTATTGAATTTGATCAATTTAATTTCTGATTGCGGCATTATGATAGTTGAGCAGCTACAGAACAGTGTTGTCTTTTCAGGCGTCTACTAAGCGAAACACATTCTGCAAGGAATTTTTCTTCACACTATGTATCTTCTTCACGCCATTCATCCACAAATTCTTCGAACCTGACCGGAGCCGCGCACTTTCTTTGTCGCCGCGCGATTTCTTCTTCAACCGCCTGACGAGCATGCCGCGCAGTCATGACCGGGTGGGCAACGATGATGCCGATAGAAGATTTTTTCACCGAAGAAGACTAATTCAACGCCGGATCCTTTTCCACAAACGTAAAGCCCTAATATTATGTACCAATATTTAATAGAGTTTCAGGCACAATTGCCCATGAAAATTGGCGGCAGACCGTAATTACCGAGGATACTCGATTCTATAAAATCCCATATTTTCTCTATCCTTGAGGCTCATCGCCTATCCTCTTTGATCATAATCATGCTATTTGTAATCATCAGGTCCCGGGTTCGACTCCTGGTGGCGGCACCACATAAGCCCTTGAAAACACATCGTTTTCGAGGGCCTATCTGTTTATGGATAACTTGCTAAAAGCTGCTAAGGTCGCGTATTCTAGTATTGAATACACCTTATACATCTATGATATACACGGTTGGTGATCGCGGTTCCATCTCACTGCAAAACCTAGCGCCCGGCATTAATTCTGCATTCCCGATGACCAAAACTATGGGACTTATATACTAAACAAGCTCGACTTAACCGCATCCCATTTGCGTCGTTGAGCCGATTTACCGAGAAACCCTATTAATTGTATTCATACGCTCCAAATTAATTATGGTCGACAGCATTAATCGATCATGTGACCAGTCCTTTGGATTTTGCATTAGAACGGATGTCGTGAATACAATTCCAAAAACTGATATAGAGGCAAGGGCGGATACTAATTTTGAGCCTTTATTTCCATGCTCGTTCGTCATCATTAAAATGCGTTTGCGCAAGAGGCTTCTTTTCGATTTCTCAGAATCGCACATGTCGACAAGTGCAACGGATGGCAACCGGGTACGACGGCTAAGATTTGATTTGGCTTGGGAGCGGCTTGCTCTCAAAAGACATTCGCAATAGGCTCTTATGCCGTAAGAGGAGCGATTGACTATAGTCTGGTCACAAGCATATTCTCGCAATCGCCGTACTTGGGCACACCATATATAATAAACAGGATTCCAGAAGAATAATGGTTTCAATGCTTCCAGGAAAAACTCCCATTCAATGTCCTTTTGCCTAAAGTGTTGCAATTCATGCGTGATAGCAATTTTCAGGTCAAGTTGGCGCGTCAAAGTTTCTTCCGGGATTACAATATAGCGGCGCGTCAAGCCACGGGTAGAGTAAGGAACAGAGACTTCATCACTCACTAAAATATATACATTGCCTATGCGTTTTAATAGATAACTATCGTTAAGCTGAGCCAAAAGCCTGCGGCCCTGACACAGCAGTCGGAAAAACAATGCGGCGGAAATGGCGGCAAATGTCCCGACCAGAATCTGGGCGGTTAGAGATTTTAAGCTTGTAATCTCTCTCACTATTTCTTCACGAAATCCGAGCGCTAATTCTAACCGCACGGCATCCATGTGAAAATTTCCATTAAGATAATTCGAGACAACAAGATCGGATATATTGAGTGAATGCTGTGATGTCCAACCACTAAACAAATAGACAAAAATCGGACATAAAATAATGGTGCCTATGCTACCGTTAAGAAGAAAAAGCTGGGTTCTAAAAGTACCTCTCAATCCGATAAACGGAAATATTGCCAAAACAGCAGTCCATACTAAACATGCAACCAATAGAAGTATATTGGCATCAATAAATACATTTAGAACGGTTTCAGGTGTCATTTGTCCTCAGCCTTTTGTCAAGTAAATCCCTTATCTCCTGCAAGGCATCATCAGATAAGTTTTCATCATCAACCAATCGCGCCACAAGTGAAGAAGGCGTGTTATTGAATAATTTTGCTGATAAATGCTGCAAGGTTTTAGATTGATAGTCAGCCTTTTCGATAGTTGGGTAATAAACAAACGACTTTTCTGTTTTAATACTGGTAAGAAACTTTTTCTGTTCCAGAATACGGATAATTGTCGATGCGGAAGTGTAGGCAAGCTCACGGGGCGGCGAAAGATTATTCATCACTTCCCGGACAGTGCCTTTCCCTATTGCCCAGACCGCGTTCATAAACTCTAACTCTACTTCAGTCAGGAGGGTGTTAGCTTTCTTTTGCCGCATCTAAAATATATCCACAAATTAAAACGAGAAAATCGCGACTTGAGCGGTTTATCCGAACTTTCAGGGTGCTTTTGTTCACTATACTAATATTTTAGTTGGCGAGCAACTTCCACCAACCGCTTACACTTTACGAAAGCAAAAAACACCCCAAAGAATAGCGATGCCAAGTGGCCACCAGAGCGGCTGCCCGACAAGGCCAAGCCAGGCAAGAAAAATATATGCCGACCCCAAGAGTGTCAAAAACAAACGATCCCCACGGGTGGTTTTAAGCCCAAGCACCCCCCATCTCTCACTTCGCCCCGGGGCTCTGATTTCCAACACTGTCAATATACCCATTGCAGAAAACAGAGCGATAAAACCGACAGCCGTGGGCCAGGTCCAAGCCATCCAACTTAACATGCCGGGCACCCCATTGCCTTAGTTACAAAATCAGTTACTCTGCACATTAGACCCTCCCCATTGCGAACCCTTTGGCAATATAGTTGCGAACGAAATAGATGACGATCGCGCCGGGAATAATTGTCAGCGTCCCGGCGGCTGCAAGTAGCCCGAGTTCATATCCTGCAGAAGACGCGGTTTTGGTCATGGTAGCCGCAATTGGTTTTGCGGCCACAGCAGTTAGCGTTTTTGCCAAAAGCAATTCTACCCACGAAAACATGAAACAAAAAAATGCGGCAACGCCAACACCAGATTTAATTGTTGGAATAAAAATTGTCGTGAAAAAGCGCATGAACGAATAGCCATCAACATAGGCTGTCTCGTCCAACTCTTTGGGAATACTGCTCATAAAGCCTTCCAAAATCCAGACGGCCAACGGAATGTTAAACAAACAATGCGCCAAAGCGACGGCTAGGTGAGTATCAAACAGACTGATGGATGAATAAAGCTGGAAAAATGGCAAAGCAAATACTGCGGCTGGCGCCATTCTGTTCGTCAAAAGCCAAAAGAATAATGTTCTGTCGCCCAAGAACCTGTAGCGTGAAAATGCATAGGCTGCTGGAAGCGCGACGCATACCGAAATCACAGTGTTCATTGATACATAGATAATCGAATTTATGTATCCCCAATACCAGGTTGGATCAGTGAAAATCGTCTTATAGTTTTCAAAGGTCCAGGTTTGTGGAAAGAGAGAAAAACCTGCGAGAATTTCGTTGGTTGTTTTGAAACTCATCGCCAAAAGCCAATAAATTGGCAGCAAGAGAAACAGGATATAAAGAATTGGAACAATATTTCGCTTCCGCATTTTTCTATCCCTCTTTCGGTTGATTATTCATTACAGAATAGAATACCCAACTCACTAACAAGGTTATTGCAAAATAGATGAGGGACATTGCCGCCGCCGGGCCCAAATCAAATTGGCCAAGTGCTATTTTCACCAGATCGATCGATAGTAATGTTGTTGAATTACCAGGCCCCCCGCCCGTTAAGACGAACGGCTCCGTATAGATATTGAAGCTGTCCATAAAGCGAAGCAATATGGCAATCGTCAAAACCGTCTTCATTTTCGGTAACTGAATATATCTGAATACTGAAAAATTGGAGGCCCCATCAATTCGCGCAGCTCGATAATAATCGTCAGGGATTGAAACCAACCCAGCATAGCTTAGCAATACCACCAATGACGTCCAATGCCAGACATCCATTGTTACAATCGTGATCCAGGCTGCAAGCGGATCCTGGGTCATGTTGTAGGAAATACCCAGTATATTGTTGAAGAAATATCCAAGAAGCCCAATGTCAGGCAAAGTGAATATGTTCCACATCGCACCAACAACATTCCATGGAATTAACATTGGCAGCGCCATGGTAACAAGACATACTGGAACCCAAATACCCTTTCGCGGCATAGAAAGGGCAACGGCTACCCCCAAGGGGACTTCGATCAACAATATCAATCCTGTAAACAGGAACTGGCGCCCGAGGGCCGCATGAAACCTGTCAGAACGCAGTAGTTGTTCGAACCAATCTAACCCTTGCCAGAAAAACACATTGTCTCCAAATGTTTCCTGAACAGAGTAATTTACCACTGTCATAATCGGGATCAATGCATTGAAGGCAACCAGGAGGAGGACTGGTAAAACGAAGAACCAAGCTTTTTGATTATACGCTCTCATGATCTTAGCTTGCCTTTTCTGTTGCTAGCCAGCCATCGCGGTAGATGCGTGTCTGATTTTTCTGAAAAACGACACCTATATTCTCTCCCCTCTGTGGAGCAATATCTTCAACGATGCTGGCAATCTTATACTCGCCTAACATTACCTCGACTACTTTATGACGGCCAATATCGGAAACTTTCATGACCGTTCCCCGCAAAGTAGATTCTCCAAAGGATACAAATTCCGGTCTAATTCCGATTTCGCAATTCGCAGAACCGCCAGTCTTAATTGGACCCTCCAGATCAATGAATTGATCCAAAAACTTTGCAGCACCGTCTTCAACCAAACACGGAATAATATTCATTCCGGGGGAGCCGATAAAATGACCAACGAACGTATGTTCTGGGCGTTCAAACAACTCAACAGGCGTGCCGATTTGAACAACTTGACCTTCATCCATAACAACCACACGATCAGCAAACGTCAGGGCCTCGGTCTGGTCGTGGGTGACATAGATCATTGTTGCATTCACACGGTGGTGCAGTTCTTTAAGCTTGGATCGCAGTTTCCATTTGAGGTGTGGATCAATTACCGTCAACGGTTCATCGAACATCACAACATTTACATCGTCTCGTACTAAACCGCGTCCCATTGAAATTTTCTGTTTATTGTCGGGAGACAGGCCCGAAGCGCGGCGCGTAAGAATGTCCTCGACCTCAAGCATTGCCGCAATATCCGAAACACGCCTTTTTACTGTTGTTTCATCAACACCGCGATTTCTAAGAGGAAACGCCAGATTGTCATATACTGTCATCGTGTCGTAGATGACGGGAAATTGGAATACTTGCGCTATATTACGTTGATCAGGCGACAGCGCCGTCACATCCCTGTCGTCAAACAGTATCTTTCCTTCAGAGGGGATCAACAGGCCTGAAATAATATTGAGAAGGGTCGATTTGCCGCAACCCGATGGCCCCAACAAGGCATAGGCCCCGCCATCTTGCCAATCCAGATTAATTTCCTGCAACGCATAGTCTTGCGGGCCTTTAGGATTGGGTTCATAGCTATGCTTAAGATGCGAGAGTGAGATTTTTGCCATATTATCCTCCCGCTATCTGACCGTCTAAATCAAAATAAAAACATTTCGAAATATCCATATAGAATTTGTGCTCAGTGCCGATTTCAAAATTATGGACTCCATGTGCGAGAGATACCCATGTCTCATCCTCCATTTCGAAATGGGCACTACTTTCGGAACCGCTTAATTCAGTGACTTTTACCAACCCCTTCAGAACAACATTCCTCTGATCTGACATTTCAGGCCGCACATAATATGGCCTGATCGCTATTAGATAATCCCCGTCTGCCAAATCTTTCGTCTGCTCATTCACGGGCCATTTTGCCACTTCCCCCATATTAATGAGGTCCCCCTTCTTTTTAATCTGGGCGCAGTTAATAGGAGGATTTGAAAAGACGCGTGCGGACGCCAGATTTGATGGCGTTCGATAGATTTCAGAGGTCGGACCAAACTGTGTCACGCGGCCATCGTCAATAAGGCCGGTTTTGCCGCCAAGTAAAAGGGCTTCCTCAGGTTCAGATGTCGCGTAGACAACAACGGCACCGCGGCCGGCAAAAAGTTCTGGTAATTGTTCACGAAGTTCTTCACGCAATTTATAATCAAGATTTGCCAGAGGTTCATCTAGAAAAACCGCATCGCTATTCTTGGCGATCGCGCGGGCAAGTGCGCAACGTTGTTGTTGCCCGCCTGAAAGCTGGTGCGGGCGCCGGTTAAGGAATGGACGAAGCTGCAGAATATCCGCTGCTTCTTCTACCCTGCCTTCTATTTCAGACCGTGCCATGCCGGCCACACGCAATGGTGACGCAATGTTGTCGAACACTGTCATATGCGGATAATTAACAAAAAACTGGTGCACAAGGCTGATATTTCGTTTTTGGGTACTTACCGAAGATATATCCTTGCCATTCATAATAATCTGGCCGGAGGCCAATGGGTCAAGTCCGGCCATCAATTTTATAAGAGAGGTTTTTCCAGAACCGGTCTTCCCAAGTAAAACATTAAATTGACCGGGCTCAAGCACTAGGCTTGTAGGCTTGATATAGGTATGGATACCAACTTTCTTGGTAACTTTTCTTAACTCAAGTGCCATGTGACAATTAGCCCCTACATATCAAGCATATTAATAAACTAATAGATTATTCGCAATTGAAGTGCTGAGGTCCCGAGGGACCTCAGCTTAGATAGAGTCATTTTGCTCTGCTTGGTGTTGGGCTAATCTATTTCTGCCAGCGTTTAACAAGTGCGTCGTAATTCACTGTTTCACCAGCAGGTTTTTCATTGTCAAGTTTCGCTTTTGCGCCACCTTTACCCAACCATTCGGATGGATCTTTCGGTTCGTTCAAGCGAGGCCCACAACCGCCATATACATTTGCGCTTTCGTCAGCGCGCTGCATACGAGCCATTGTAATATCCATTTCTTCGGCTAAACGATCCATCGCTTCTTGTGGTGTAAAAGCACCGGAGTTCACATCACCAATTTGTTGCCACCAAATTTGAGCAAGTTTTGGGTAATCAGGAACATTGATACCTGTTGGTGACCATGCAACCCGATCAGGCGAGCGATAGAATTCTACCAGGCCGCCAAGTTTTTCTGAGCGTTCAGTGAATGAATCATGGTTGACGGAACTATCACGAATGAATGTTAAGCCAACATGAGATTTTTTCACGTCAACAGTTTTAGACACAACGAATTGTGCGTAAAGCCACGCCGCTTTTGCGCGGTCAAGAGGCGTTGACTTCAGGATTGTCCATGAACCCACGTCTTGATACCCGACTTTTTGCCCTTCTTCCCAATAGGGGCCATGTGGTGAAGGAGCCATGCGCCATAGAGGCTTTCCATCGGCATCAACAGTATTATTTCCTTCGGATTGAGGTTTTACCATGTCAGCCGTAAAGGCCGTATACCAGAAAATTTGCTGAGCGACATTTCCTTGCGCAAGTGCAGGTAATGACTGGTAAAAATCATATGATGCTGCACCTGGAGGCGCATAAGACCGCAGCCATTCATCCCATTTGCGAATAGCGTAGACTGCAGCGGGACCATTTGCGGCGCCACCACGTGAGACAGATGCGCCGGTAGGATTGCATGTACCAGCTTCCATACGGATGCCCCATTCATCAATAGGTACGCCATTTGGCTCACCTTTCGAACCCGCTCCCGCCATTGACAGCCATGCATCCGTCATACGCCATCCGAGATCGGGAGCGCGTTTACCGTAATCCATGTGACCGTAAATCGTCGTCCCATCGATTTCTTTGACGTCTTTTGAGAAAAACTCTGCAATGTCCTCGTAGGCTGACCAGTTTACCGGCACGCCAAGGTCATAACCATATTTTGCTTTGAATGCGGTCTTTAAGTCTTCACGATCAAACCAGTCTTTGCGGAACCAGTATAGGTTGGCAAACTGTTGGTCAGGGAGCTGGTATAAATCACCGTCCGGACCAGTAGTAAACTGCGTACCCATGAAATCTTCAAGATCCAGCATTGGATTTGTTACATCTTTGCCATCACCTGCCATGAAGTCGGTAAGGTTATATGCAAGCTGTAGACGAGAATGCGTACCGATCAAGTCGGAATCATTTACATACGCGTCATAAAGATTCCTTTTTGTCTGCATCTGTGTTTGCACAGCCTGCACAACTTCACCTTCACCGAGAATTTGGTGATTGACTTTAATGCCGGTTATTTCTTCAAACGCTTTGGTTAGAACTTCTGATTCATATCCATGTGTTGGGATACCCTCAGACAAAACGTTAATTTCCATACCGGAAAAAGGTTTTGATGCATCAATAAACCACTGCATCTCAGCCATTTGTTGTTCTTTGCTGAGTGTAGATGGTTGAAACTCATTATCGATCCATTTTTTCGCGGCGGCTTCATCTGCATGTGCCGCTGCTGTTCCCGCCATGACAGCACAAGCTGCCACAGCAGAGATAAGGTATTTACGCATCGTTCTTCCTCCCAAGGTTTCAATGCGCCGAGTTTGTCGGCCAACTAAGGTTTTGGTAGTTCGCGTATTTTGTCAACTAATTTTTTAGTAGATAAAAATCTGCTGCTCTATCTATTTGATATTTAATAAAAGAATTAGAGGGCGTTTGAATTTTCTGCTAATATATGGATCTTCAACGTAGAGTTTATCGCAGAATCTAACTTTCTGAGGAGTATTAGTAATTCGACATTCTCCCATCCAGTATTGACACTGTCGCGATCAAACCTTGATCTGTGTTTTACATCCGCAGTGGCGAGGAAAGCGAGAGTCATACCTACTAAATCCTATTTTACTATTCTAATGCGGGCCAATTGGGTCAAGCATGGACCTTAATATGGGCCGACGGGTTGTTGTTTGAATTACACGAGTAATCAGAATAACATGACCAACGAACAACCGATTGCATGTACCCAAATTATCAGGAGTTAGAATGTTTAGTCATATTATGGTTGGAGCGAATGACGTTGAGACAGCAAGGGCCTTTTACGATGCAATCCTTGGAGAACTCGGGCATAAACCGGGTGTGATTGACAGTAAAGGCCGGTATTTTTACCGCACAAAAACAGGCGTGTTTGCGATCAGCAAACCTATCGATGGGGAGCCCGCCTGTAACGGTAACGGCAGTACGATCGGTTTTGCGGCATCTGACAGCGAGGCGGTAGACAACTGGCATGCCGCCGGCCTGGCAAACGGCGGCGTTACCTGCGAGGACCCTCCCGGTGTTCGGGAAGGCGCCAACGGTAATCTTTATCTCGCCTATCTACGTGATCCATCGGGCAATAAAATATGCGCCCTGCACCGTATGGGATAAGCAACTCAAGTAACTCTGTCTACGATCGGCACAAATATTCTTTGAGGTGACACATAGGATTATCCGGGAGGGGATGCGGGATACGGCGGGATGACAATCAAATTTATTCGGCGATATATACTTACTTCACAGCATTCTTCCGAGCACGAACAATTTCCCGCCATCCCAGCAATAGTGCCCCGGACAGGATAACGATCGCGCCCAGAACGCTGACCCAACCCGGAATCGCACCGAATATCCAGAAATCGTATATTGCCGCAAAGATCAAAGTGGAATAGGAGAACGGCAGGGCAAAGCTCGCATCGCCGCTTCGCATCGACTGGATAAACAGCGACTGGGCCGATATCATGACAAGACCGATTGAAATCAGCGCTCCCCATTGCAGAAACGACGGCGCTGACCAGACAAAACTTGCAGCCGCACAGGCGATAACAGCGCCGATGCCGTTATTGATCAACAGAATTTGTAGTGGTGGTTCGCGACCCGTCAGCTTTTTGATCAATATGACCTCCACACCCATGCAGAACGCGGCCAGCAGCGCGATAAAGGCGGCGGGGTCGAAGGCCGCTGTGCCCGGCCGAAGCAGTATCAAGGCTCCTATGAAGGCGATGAAGACGGCGAGCCAGCGGATAGGTCCCACCTTTTCCCCTAAAAGCGGGATGGCGAGAAGCATGCCGAAGACAGGGTTCAGGAAACTGATGGCCGTCGCATCGGATATCGGGATCCTTACGACAGCCGCAAACATGAGGCTGACCCCGGCCCAGCCGAAAAAAGACCGGCCGAAGTGGAGTTTGATCGCCGGCGCGTGAATTTTCGGGCGCAGGAAGGCCGACGCGCAGAGGAGCCCGGAGAAGCCAAAGATGAAACGACCGGCGCTTACCTGGAGCGGATGCAAGGGCTCGCCCAGAAATCCGGTTCCCAAGGCCTTTGCAAGGATCGTTGTCGCCGCAATCAGCGCGCAGGCGCCAAGCATCATAAGCGCTGAACGAAGCGGGTTCAGGGTTCCTGCGCTAAACATGGCGAGTGGCGGAATCCTCTTCCCGCCATTCATCTCCCAGCAACTCCGGATCGTTATAGGCGTAGAAATCTTTCAGGTGAGCCTCCGCGCCTTCCGTAAAAAACTGGATGGAGAGCGCGCTCACGAGGCGGTCCGCGCCGACATTGACGCCCGGAATATCACTACTCACCGCTGCATGGCTAAGTGTCGTCGCTGCATTGAACAGATGAATCTGACCAAGATAAGGCGCGCTGCCCTTTTCCTTTTCAAGAAATTCAAAGCCCGGCCCAAGATAGGGAAAGCGGCCCAACTCTTCATTCGCGATATCCTTTGGCGGGGTGTAGCAATCCTGCCAAAGCAATATCTGGTCAGCGAAATCCGCAAGTTCTGCCTGCTGTTTAATATCAATTGCGTACCCCGTACCGAGAATGACGAAGTCTCCGGTAAACTCCGCTTTATCTGTGACAAGCGTGACGTCCCGATCACCAATCCTGACATTCTTAACACCAGCACCGGTATGGATGTGAAAATTCGGATACTCTTTTAGCCGCAGCATGGATCGGCGCGGGGCAGCAACTTGCGATCCCAGCCCATGGTGAAGGAACCGCCAGCGCATCTCATCATTCAGATAGTGATATCCCCGCAAGAAACCGGCATAGGCAATGCTCTTGAATTTATTCAGCCTCGGAATTGTCTCTGAGCGCATCAGAAGATGCACTTCACTCGCCCCGTTTTCGAGGGCGACCGCGGCATTATCAACAGCCGAAGCGGCCCCTCCGATCACGAGAACATTCTTTCCTTTCAAGGCGGTAAAATCGATCATCTCCTCGGTATGGGCATATAACTCTTTCGGAACGTCCTTAAAAATATCCGGTACCCGAACGCCGCCGAACGCCGCCCGCCCTGTTGCCAAAACCAACCGCCGGGCAAGGACGTCAAACTCCCCCTCCGGGTGTGACAACTGAAGCCGCAGTAGATCGCCATCGGGAATTATCTTCTTGAGGGTGCTATAATTCTCAATTGGAATTTTTAGCACATGGCGATACCACCGCAGATACTCCATCCATGTTTCCCGGGGAATGTGTTCCAGTTCTTCCCACGCTTTGTCATCCACCTGAGTGCGGTACCATGACTGGAACGTAAGCGAGGGCAGCCCCATATGCGGACCGGGCAAGTGCTTGGGGGATCGCAAAGTCCTCATCCGTGCAGTTGTGACCCAAGGCCCCTCGCACCCCTCGTTTCCGCCATCGAATATCCGGAAATTTGAAATCCCCTCGCGTGTGAGACCGAACGCAACGGCCATACCACACATGCCACCACCAATGACGGCCACATCCAGAACGGCTTCTCCTTTTGACCCTACCACTGGTTTGACCCAGTTTTCCGTCGGATAATTCAAATATTTCAACTCACGTTGAATCTGTCTTTCCAACGCTGCAAGACCGTATTTTTCCTGTTTCATCACAACTGCTTTATTATTTTTATACGAAGGCACAGCATAAGGCCGTTTTCCGTAAAATCATCCGAAAACATACAAAGGGCATAACTTGACAGCGGCAGCTGATATTGAAATAAGACTTACCAACAGGGCGCCGCTTGCTTAAGATGACGTCATCGCGGAAATACAAGGGGATATCGTTGAAAGCAGTAATCTTGGCCGGAGGACTCGGCACCCGCATTTCGGAAGAATCCCACCTTAAGCCGAAGCCAATGATCGAAATTGGTGAATACCCGATCCTGTGGCATATCATGAAGATTTATTCCCATCACGGCATCCATGATTTCATTATCTGCGTGGGTTATCGCAGCTATGTGATCAAGGAATATTTCGCCAATTATGTGCTGCATCGCTCTGACGTGACATTCGATCTTGAAACCAACCAGATCACCTATCATCACGCGACCGTCGAGCCATGGCGGGTAACGATTGTGGAAACCGGTGACAAGACAATGACCGGAGGACGATTAAAGCGCGTCGCCCCCTATCTTGATCCCGGCGAACCTTTTTGCATGACGTATGGCGACGGTGTTGCCGACATCAATATCTCGGATCTTATTGAATTTCATAAATCGGAAAGTCGAGAGGCCACCTTAACTGCCGTCGCGCCGCAGGGGCGTTTTGGCGCAACCATAATTGAAGGTGGAGAAGTCAAGAAGTTTATTGAAAAACCGGCAGGCGATAACGGCTTGATCAATGGGGGCTTCTTCGTTTTGGAGCCTTCCGTCATTAACAGAATTGCCGGAGACGATATGCCATGGGAAAGCGCGCCCCTCATGGGCTTGGCCGCGGACGGGCAGCTTTCTGCATTTCACCATACGGGTTTCTGGCAGCCGATGGATACGCTTCGTGAAAAGATATATCTTGAAAATCTCTGGATAAGCGGCAGAGCGCCTTGGCGGATTTGGGATTAAGGTCAGGATCGAATGGTGAAATCCGCAAACGTCGATCCCAGCTTCTGGAAAGGGCGCCGGGTATTGCTGACCGGCCATACCGGTTTCAAGGGGTCCTGGGCGGCAGCTTGGCTTTGCAAGATGGAAGCAGAGGTCACGGGCCTTTCCCTGCCGCCGGAATGTGAGTTTTCACTTTACGGCAGCATTGCAGAAAAACTTGCGCTCAATTCCCATTTCGTCGATATCCGTGAGCGGGAGCGGCTTAAAGAGGTCGTTCAGGAGAGCAATCCCGAGATTGTCCTACATATGGCGGCCCAAGCGCTTGTCCGACGGTCCTACCGGGAGCCAGTCTCCACCTTCGAGACCAATGTTATGGGCACAATCAATCTGTTGCAAGCCCTCTTTGAACTCCCCGACCTTCGCGCCGCGCTAATTGTCACAAGCGACAAAGTCTACCTGAACAATGAGGACGGACGGGCCTTCAAAGAGACGGACCCGCTTGGTGGAGATGATCCCTATTCCTCTTCCAAGGCGGCCTGTGAAATTGCAACGGCATCTTTTGCGAAAAGCTTTTTCGCCGACGGAAATGTCCGGGTCGCCACGGCCCGCGCAGGCAATGTAATCGGCGGCGGTGATTTTTCTGAAGATCGGCTCATTCCCGATATCTGGCGCGCGGCGCGAGAGGGCAAAACGGTCACGCTCCGCTATCCGCACGCGACTCGCCCTTGGCAGCATGTGCTGGAATCCGTCTCCGGTTATCTTATCTATTTGCAGGCGCTCGCCGGAGAAAAAGGCGCCGAATTGCCGAAATCCCTCAATTTCGGTCCCGCGGACGGCGAGGTCGTCACCGTTGGCCGGATTGCCCAGCAGGTGCAGAAAGCCTTTGGTATTGAGGGCGACTGGGGGCTAATCAATAATGAGCAACCTCCGGAAAAATCCTTTCTGGCGCTGGATGCCAGTCTTGCGGCGCGAACGCTCGGCTGGCGGACAAAATGGAACGGCGATGAGACATTAACAAAGACGGTCGACTGGTATCAGGCCTTCAGCGATAATCAGGATATTCATGCCCTTACCCTCACGCAGATTGAAGATTATGAGACCTAGCCGATGAATACCGATTTGAACTGCCGCTTTTGCCATCACGCGTTGACCCAGACTTTCGTTGATCTGGGATCAACGCCGCTTGCCAACAGTTACCTTAGGCAAGAGCGCGATATCGCGGCGGAGAAGTCCTATCGCCTGCATGCGCGGGTTTGCGGGAACTGCTTTCTGGTGCAGGTCGAGGACGTGGTTCCGGCGGAGGATATTTTTTCCGACTACGCCTATTTTTCGTCCTTCTCCAGCAGTTGGGTTGAACATGCGAGGGCTTTCGCCGATAAATTGACGCAGAAGCTCCGACTTGACGGCAATTCCCTCGTTGTCGAGATTGCCAGCAACGACGGTTATCTGCTGAAGCATTTTCTGGCCAAAGGTATTCCGGTTCTCGGAATAGAGCCGGCGGCCAATGTCGCCAAAGCCGCGGAAGCCGCTGGCGTTAAAACGGAGGTCGCATTTTTCGGTGTTGAAACGGC
Organism: uncultured Sneathiella sp.; assembly: GCF_963973085.1. Lineage (GTDB taxonomy): Bacteria > Pseudomonadota > Alphaproteobacteria > Sneathiellales > Sneathiellaceae > Sneathiella. The sequence continues at coordinate 248,980 of NZ_CAXAXA010000002.1, read as the reverse complement.
GACCCGGCTTGCGAAAGACGGACTTCAGGCCGATCTGATGGCCGCAAACAACGTGATGGCGCATGTTCCCGACATCAATGATTTTATTGCAGGCGTTCCCATCCTGCTTGGTGAATCTGGCGTCTTCACCATAGAATTTCCGCATCTTCTCAATCTGATCGAGAAGGTCCAGTTTGATACCATCTATCATGAGCATTATTCCTATCTCTCGCTTCTGACTGTTGAAAAAATACTGGGCGCGCATGGGTTAGCGGTGTTCGATGTTGAGGAATTACCGACTCACGGCGGATCGCTCCGCATATATGCCTGTCACAAGGAATGCATGCTCTATCCACCCACCGGCGAGCTTGAGGCGGTGCGGGAAAAGGAACATGTTGCGGGGCTCGCGTCTCTTGACGCCTACAGTGATTTCACGCCAAGAGTCGAGGGGGTCCGCGCCGCCCTCCTTGATTTCCTGAACAATGCCAAGAAGCGAGGCAAGAAGGTTGCGGCCTATGGAGCCGCCGCAAAAGGCAACACGCTGTTAAATTACTGCAAAATCGGAACGGAACTGATTGACTATGTCGTCGACCGCAACCCCGAGAAGCAGAACACGCTCCTCCCGGGCAGCCATATCCCGGTTTTTTGTCCTGATAAAATACACGCGGAAAAGCCGGATTATGTTCTCATCCTGCCTTGGAACCTCGCCAGCGAAATCGCCGCGGAAATGGCCGATGTCGCCGACTGGGGCGGTCGTTTCGTTATTCCCATCCCGAAACTTAAGGTCCTTTCATGATTTTCTTGGAAACAGAAATCTCCGGTGTACATCTTGTCGAGCCCGAGTTTATTGAAGATGAGCGCGGCTACTTCACCCGCAGTTTCTGCGAGAGAGAATTCGCCGACGCAGGCATCAAATTCCTGCCCATTCAATGCAATATTTCCTATAATAAGAAAGCATATACATTGCGTGGAATGCATTTTCTTGCGGCGCCTTACGAAGAAACAAAACTCGTGAGATGCAGCGCCGGAAAAATTTTCGATGTCGCAGTGGACATCCGTCCAAACTCACCGTCCTTCAAAAAATGGGTAGGGTTTGAGCTCAGCCGGGAAAACGCCCGTGCACTCTTTATTCCAGCAGGGTGCGCACATGGTTTTCTAACCCTGGAAGACGAAACCGAAGTCTTCTATCAGATGAGCCCCGCCTATGTACCCGGACATGACAGAGGGTTTCGCTGGAACGACCCTGCGATAGGGATTAAATGGCCGGCGGAGCCAAAGGTGATTTCGGCGCGCGATGCAGGGCTTGGGTTTCCTTGATAAGGCGGCAGAACGATAGCCGCCTCGTGTCGTGACCCGCGCAACGGTCTTTACCGAGTGAAAGCGATATCCAGTCCAGTAAGTTAGTAACAGAAGAACAGGCGACGCTGAACATACTCCTGGCCATTTTTACTGCCCAGGACTTGATACAAAAGCTCTACATTTTTATATCCTGAGCGCAAACTTGAAATTTGATCTTGTTGAGCGTCTTCAGTACCATTCGCTTCAAACAATAACGTTTTCGATATCTTGGAAACAAAATCTATGACGTCCGAGCCATTTTTTATCCATGCGCAAACGGCTAATAACAAGGTAACATCGATTTGTTCATCGGGAATAAAGTCCCTGATTAAGTTAATATCTTCATTTTCTAAATTAAATACGTAAAAATCCAGATTATTATTTTCCAGACAGGATTTAACTTTATTGGCAACGTTAATTGTTGTCGGATCGTAATCAACCCCTATTCCATATTTTATTTTATCCGCTATCGATAAAAGCATGCCGCCATGATTGCAACCAAGATCTAAGACGGTTTTTCCGGTCCAGTCTTGTGGATAAAAGTCCAACCTCTCTTCGGGATTGCGCGATCCTTCTATATAGTAACCGCGTATATTCATGCTAAGAGATGCAGGGAAATCCTTGGGGCCCGGCCCCTGCCCCAAGGGACTTGCTTTAGTATAGTTTAAAAGGTTGGTGATCTGCTGAACGGGCATCTCCATCCCATTTTGCGGTTCATGTGTCAGCTGGAGTCGGCGAAATAGGTATTTGTTCCGACCTCGCGTATCCTTACCTCGAATTCTGCGGCCGGTGAATTTGAGCCATCGAGATAATGCATATCCCATAGGTCCTAAAATCGGCACCTTCTTCAAAAATTTTTTCATCATTCACCTTTATTCTAAGCTTCCTAAAATCGATAGACCAAAAATCGGCCTTGGCACTTTATTTGTGAAACGCCAACATAATGCCTATATAGCTTCCGTAGCGCCTGTTCAGTTCTTTTCGTAAGCCACTTGGGCAAAGATCTCGTTACAAAATAAAATCCGCGCAAAAATCTTTTCCTTGTCGCCGACGAATTTAGGAGGGCGGGAAGTGGAAGGCCAACAACAGACTGCCAGGTATTGGCATAAGTTGTCGGCTTACCTTGATAGGGGAAATTCGGATAACCCAAGATATCGGCGCTTTGCTCAAATGGCACCCTCTCCGGCTGAGGTAACAGCGCCTCCAAATCTATTAACACCACATCACTTCCATGACAGAAAATGAAGTTTCCAGGATGCCAATCAACGACAGCCCAGTTTTCAGCATGTATACGCCGTATAATATCCAAGCATTTTTCAGCATATTTAATCGGCATCAACCCCAAGCTATCAGAATCCCAGCGCCAGGCGGCTTCGTAATACGGCAACATCATGTAATTTTCGCCATATTCCAAAATTGGCGCGATTTCCGGAATTTTATCCGACAGCAACCTGCGCGCTTCTATTTCTTTCTGAAGTCCTTCCAGATTTGTCGCGCAGAAGGTTTTGCAAACAGCCTGCTCTCCCTTAAAGTCAACCTTATCAATACGGGTTCGGCCATTTTCGTTACTTATACATAAGATCACGGGATATGGTGGCGTAAAACTGTCGATATTTTCCTTTGCTAACTTTTGCAATGAAATACGATCTGGTAATTTCAACCAATCCAATGATAATTTGTGCTCCGATAAACTCCTCGGAGTGACAACAAAAAAATCATACTCCTTGAATTTCCTGACTATGCCCTTGACGGCCTTAAAAATATTCAAATTTATGCGGTCGCCGTATTTTTCGCCAAAACAGGGTTGAATATCTTGAACAATCAACGCAAGCCCATGTGATCGATCAGCAGGTACAGCCATATCACTTATTTGAGAGCTTGTTAAATTCCGGGTTACTAATAATGAATAACCGTACATCGCGAGAACGGATCTCATTTTGCCAAGCAATTCATCTGGAAAGGGCTCTTTCAGAAAAAGATATATCAATTCAAGATCTGGCTCGGTATTTTCCATGGTGCCCTATCCAAACAGATCAGAAAATGGCACAAACGTCTTTAGATAAAATTTTAGGATCATAAAGCGTTCCCTAGTAAATTTCGTGACTTTGTTACACTTATAGATTCTTCCTGTCAAAAGCGAAATGCTGTAAAGCACCAGTTCTCGATTCCTGGTAGGTACTTTTGGAAGAAAACGATGGACTTCAAAAAAGGAAAATCGATAGCAGGCTTGCACGGGACAGCAAATCTCCGCTAAACACTAAATAATGCTTGAGACTGTTTAGTTTATTTTGGCGACATAAATTCTCCCAACATACGAAGATCCGCTTCATGAAAATCAGTATTGTTATACCAACAAGAAACAGATCACAGTACTTAAAATACTGCCTGCGATCATGCCTGCAAACCCGTGATAGCGATATTGAAGTCATTGTTAGTAACAACAACAGCGTCGATGACACCGCATGCATTTTATCTTCGATAACGGACCCGCGACTAATTTGGTTTGATACTGAAAAAGATCTCAGTATGCGGCAAAACTTCGAATTCGCCTTGTCAAAGACTACGGGAGATTATGTTATTTTCATCGGCGATGACGATGGTATTATACCCAACGGTATCGTAACACTTCGACATCTTATTGCCACCCGACATCCGGATATTATCCTATGGCGGCATATTACGTACCTTTGGCCAGATCCGGATGCAGGCATGGGAGAAGGCCTCCTAAAGTTCCGTTACAGAGACTTCAATGGTCCGGCATACCAATTGGATCCGACGAAAATCTATGCGGATTTTTGCTCTGCGAAACTGACAGTATATAGAGATGCCGCGAACATCTATCATGGCTGCGTGTCTCGCGACGTCATCGAAAAAATCAAAGGAAATGGCGGTGAGTATTTTCTCGGGCAAAGCCCCGACATTAATACGGCGATTTCAAACCTTACTGTCTCCAATTCTATCATTTGGGTTCGCAATCCAATCTCTATCGCCGGCGCCAGTCCGAAAAGCAATGGCACCGCAATGAGCGGCAGTAAAAAAATCACGACGGAACAGGCGAAAATATCAGAAAATTTTACCACTCTTGCTCTTCACGATCATATAGCTCCGGAACTCGATTTGAGGATTCGGTCAATTGCTGCTGCCACATATGCAAATGTTAAGAGGGTAAACGACACGCTGGATATAAATCAACAGCAACCCATAAATCATGAAGCTTGGCGTAACGCTTCGATAAAGGATATGCAAGCGCTACCATTCGATCTCAGGACGTGGAGCCTTCTCGAAAAATTTTTCAGGCAAATGGATCCAGGTTATGAAATAAAAAGGCTGGCCGATACAGATACTCCGCCTATAACCACGGCGGGATCAAACGATCGAAAATCATCTGTCAAAAAACCGAATTTGGTTCCTGCTCAATACACAAAAAATGTCGCTGCAGTGGTTGAGTTTCTGCAAAAAGTTACTGGCAGACCGCACCTTCCAAAGAAATCAATATCCGTGGCATTTGCCTGGCAATTATTAAAGTCAATCTGCATGCGCAAAGCGTTGAAATCAATTAAAAAACAGCCTATTTAAGGGTAGCGCAGACAAAGATAATGTTGCAATCGCCGGGGTTTTCCTTGCCAAGTTCGTAAGATGCTCGGCAAAATTCAGCCTTCCAGTCTTTCTCTTTCTCAGCACCGGTCCGGCCCCAGCCATGACCGCCCTCCTCCCATAATCCCTCTTTCAGGAACCAGTCCATCTGAGGCGTTGAGAGGATTTTATAGAAAATACCTCCGGTCGACTTAACCTCGAGACCCGAAGCTTCGAATTCGCTGGCCAGACTTTTCAAATCGTATGATCTCCTATGACCAACGACGTTTATATCGAAAGGGGAGAGCTCTTCACAGCTTGTCAATGAGCCCATGATAACATTAAGGCGCCGGTTAATTGCCTGGCAATTCGGCACATGAGCAATCAGGACACCGTTGTCTGATAAAAAGCTAGCCGCTTTTTTCAGAACAGCAATAGGGTCAATGACATGCTCTAATATGTCCAAAAGAAATACGGAATCGAATTTTTCATCTGTTTCAAAATCTTCAATCAGGCATTCATGAAACTCCGCCGTCGGGAGCCTTTTCCGTGCCTCCGCAACATGCTTGGACGACGCATCAACGCCGACAACTCTCTGAAAATGACGCGTAAACATTTCTGTCATAAGGCCATCTCCGCAAGCCAAATCAAGCAGCGAGTCACCGCGTGAATTTTCAAGGCATGACATTACTTTGTACTTGGCAAGCACTCCATTGTAGTCCGTATGAAAGGTAGCCCTCTGCCATGGAAATTCCTCTTGCCGTTGCTTTTCATCTGTTAAATCATTCATGCTTTCCACCCGTAGCCAATATTTCTTTTAGTCCATCATCAAATTTGATACTGGGATACCAGCCGAGCTTCTCTTTGGCTAATGAATAATTCATGGCTATGTTCGTGAGGTCATCATCAATCAAATGGTATTTAACTTTACTGTTTGAGCTATAAAATTCGCAAATCATTTCCGCTATGTCGTTTGTTTGCCATACTCTACCAGTCCCTAAATTAAAGTCATCATTATAAGATTCGAAAACTGCTTTATGTATTGCGGCAGAAAAATCACTAACATGCATTAAGTCTAAGGCTGGAAAAGCATTGCGATATTTGTGGGTAAAAATATCGGTACCTTTTTTTGATTTGCCAATAAAATTCCATATAAATTTTGGCTTGTCCGATTGCACGCCATATAAAGGAGATGATCTTAAAATTGTACAATATAAGTTATTGTGGGCGCGGTAGTGATTAATGAGCATTTCGCAAAGCCATTTTGTTTCGCCGTAAGGCCCCTTAGGCAATGCTTTCAATTTTTCATCCGCAACAATTAGATTTTCGCTGTTACCTGTATAAATTTCCCAACCTGATGGAAATATTAATTTGACGGAGTTAGAAACACATACATCCAGAACGTTTCTTAAAATACATAATGTGTCGCCCATCGCCCGATTGGAAGTATAGATTCGCGGGTTTGCCAAATGGGCGATATGAGTGATCCCATTCTTTTTAACATACAAATCAAGCAGGGTTGACCCGCTCAAAAGATCAATTTCGTTACTAGTAGGCGCAAAAATATTAAGCTCTTTTTCAAATTGAGACAAAAAATAGCTGCCGATGAATCCGGTTCCGCCGGTCACCAAAATTCTGGCACCTTGCGAAACAGACCGGCCTTTGCCATTCAATGCCGCCCTAACCGCATTGAGAGGGCCAAGCTTGATTTCCTGCTCGCCGGTTGCCTGGACAACTCTATAGGCGGCATCGTCAAACGGAATGCTCTCAAATACCGATAGTAAACCGATTGCGACGGAGTTACTTCTTGAAATGCCGTAATCGCAAGCAACGACGAGGCGATGCCCTTCTTTAAGGAGAGCAACGCCGGCATCTATTTTTTTACGGACTTCGTCCGGTGCATTGCCGAATTTATCAACGAGATCGCGAACATCGAGAAGACGCATGTCATCTTCCAGAACCACTTGAGACGCCGGCGCTGTCCCGAGAAAATCAGTAATCCAGCGTATCATTTTTTCTGCATTTCCGGTGCGACGTAACACTCGGCCAACGTTCGTAAATACCAGCCTTCGCGTATCTGGTAACCGGCCGCCTTCTTCCCCGAGGAGAGATATTGAAGATATACGTCTACCTCGTTGGCGCCCGCCATCGCCCGCAAATACGACGACGCAGAGAACCGGGGATTGATTTCGAAAGGAATAAACACACCGTCACGCACCCGTCCCTGGACATTTATCGGACCTGTACTGCCAATAGCTTGCGCAATCTCCTCTGCCTGTCGGCGAATATCAGGATAGTCAGCAATATATCCTTGCGAATAGCCGGAAGAAATAATACCGCCACGATTACTCAACATCACAGATAATTTGGCATCTAGGCTCCGTCTGAGCGCAATAGAGCCGGTAATTGTTTGATCGGGCAAGGACAGGACGCCGATCGTAAATTCGCCTTCGCTATCGTCGATATATTCTTGCGCTATCGGGACAATACCCATCCTTTTTATATATTCAGCATAAATCATGGCCTCTTCAATATCCACCGCAAAAAAGACCATCGCGCTGCCACCAGAATCCGTCGAAGGTTTGACGATACAGGGCATTTGAACCCCGTCTAGATCCAGTCGACCACTGACGGCTACTGTTTTCGGAATCGGGATCCCCTTATTAGCCAGGACTTCAAATGACGCCGCCTTGTCAGAAAATGTCCGGACAATTTCCGGGTTATTACCGACAAGCCGGGCGCCGTTCGATGATAATTCTTCTCGAGCAGCCCCCAACAGAATGGTTGTTTTCTCCGCACCTGGTAAAATCCAGGTGGCGCCAGAATCATGACAGGCCCTGAGAACATTCTCGATATAACGATCGCGATCAATCAGATATGTTTTAACGAATTCTGATTGATACAACCCATAAGCGCTAGGCGAAATATCGCAGCCATAGACCTCATAACGTCCCGCCAATTTAAGGCACTTCAATAGTTCTGTACCCAATGAAGCGCCGCCAATCCCTGCAATCATTATTTTCATTTTCGGGCTTTTTCCCGATCAAGGTGGCGCAATACGACATCACAAACCCGATTAATTTGATCAGTGCTAATATCATGATAACAAGGCAGATTAATTCCACGCTCAAACAGGGAATAGCTCACTGCATTTTCCGGCTTCGATGGAAAAGGTGGCATCATGCTGACTGGATAGAAAAAAACCCGGGCGTCAATATTCGCCGCCTCCATCTCGCTTAGGAGGTTGTCACGATCAAAATTCACTGACTTGTCGTATACTACAGTCGTCATCCAGTAGGAGTTCAATGTATTTTCCGGTTCCGGATTGAGGTGCAACTCCGGTCTTCTGCTCAAAACCTCTTGATATTCCGAAAAAATTTCTCTCTTCCGGGCGATTAATTCTTCTATTCGCTCCATCTGCGCCGTGCCAATTGCCGCATCTAGATTTGACATCTTGTATTTATAGCCAACCTTTTCGCACCAGAACTGCTTTGATATCTTGGGGTCACGACCATGACTTTCCAGCACCAGAAGCTTCTCATACAACTCCGGAGACTGAACAATCAAAGCGCCACCTTCGCCAGTCGTGACAGTTTTAGTTCCGTGGAATGAAAATGTCGCCATATCGCCGATAGCGCCGGCCTTACGACCCTTGTATACCGATCCCAACCCTTCAGCGGCATCTTCAATCACAGCGATACCATGTTCCTTCGCCAGGCTCATGATCTCGTCCATATCACAAAGATTTCCGTACAAATGGACAACAATAATCGCTTTCGTCTTTTCCGTAATTGCGCGTCTGATCGCCGTCGGATCAATACACCAGCTATCTTCTAATACATCCACGAGCACAGGCGTCGCGCCGACATACGTAACGGGAGCCACGCTCGCAATCCATGTGATGTCCGGAAGGATAACTTCATCCCCCGCCTTAATGTCCAGTGCCGCCAGCGCTAGGTGCAATGCACCAGTACAACTTGAGGTTGGAATTACATAGGGGACTTCCAAATAGGACTTCAGCAAATCACGGAAGCGAATGATATAGTCGTAACAATGGGATCCCCAACCACTAGCGGCCGCATCAGTCGCATACTGCACTTCAAGATTAGTGATCGACGGTTTGGCATATAAGATACGCGAATGAGGCATTTTCTATTTTTTTCTCAAGAATCCGTTACGCGCTACAGTGATCAACAACTTGTCGGAAATCCCTCGATCAATCTCAAAATCCGAGATTTCCTTTAGAAATTCATCAATCGCCGTCATAGGGCTATTGCCTACCCCCCACGGTCGTTCAGGATAGAAATTATCCGGTAGATATTCAATTGTAGTATCAAAAACAACTAGATAACTACCAGGTGTTACAAACTCAGAATAGAGTCTTAATTCTTCAAGAACATGATCTTTTGTATGCATTGAATCCAGACAAACGAGTATTGTCTTGCCGTCCGCAGAAATTTCCTTGACGCGGTCGACGGTTTGCTGGTCAATAGAGGATCCTTCCACCAAATGAATACGTTTCGATGTAGGATGCTTTTCTATCGCGTCGCGATTATGGGAACGGATATCAATATCGACTCCAATCACTTTTCCATCTTCAATTCCCATCATATCCATCATGCTAGAATAAAATGCGATGGATCCCCCACGCGCAATTCCTGTTTCAATAATGGTATCGGGCATTACCTTCCAAATGACTTCCTGCATCGCGATAATATCTTGCGGACATTGAATTATGGGAAGTCCCATCCAGGAAAAATTATATGTATAATTGAATTTCGCAGTCTCTTTTAAAAAAGTAACGCCTAAATCCTGCATCTCTTTTGAGTTACCAAGATTTTTAATATTATCTTCTACAGATAAGTTGAAGGCTTCAATATTATCGGTCATTTGTTCTTTCTACATATTTCTCAGGATTTGAGCAAACTTAGTGTGAATCTGATCTTAGTGGTCCCATACTCAATTGCCTTCGCACCAGTCAATACATCTTATGCTCCTGCTTTCCGTTCATATTACAGGGTTTTACCCCGCCTCACTATGCAAAACAATATAATTGAGATATTGCGATAAAATGCCAGGGCCTCATGGAAATCAATAAACCATCGGGAACACAGGCTTCCTCTCCCGGCTGGGGCTGAGGCCATAATATTCACGGTAGCTTTTGGCGAAATGCGAATGGGTTGAAAAGCCGGAGGCAACATAAATTTCGGTGATCGACATGCTGGTCTGAAGCAGAAGCAACCTGGCATGTTCCAACCGCATTTCCATATAATAGCGCGCCGGAGACCGCCCGGTATGCTGGCGGAACAATCGCTCCACCTGCCGGATGGATATCCCGACCATAGACGCCAGTTCTTCGGGAGAAAGCGGCTCCTCTATGTTCTGCTCCATGATCTCGACAATGGTCAGCAATTTCTGGGACTTCGCGGCAAGCTGGAGTTTTCGCACGACCTGTTGTTTGTCGCTATGGCTGCGAATACGGTCATGCATGAATTGCAGGGATATGTCATAGGCAAGTTTGTCGCCATGCGACTTTGAAATCATGTAGAGCAGCAAATCGATTGCCGAAGTGCCCCCTGCACAGGTATAGCGATTGCGGTCTATCTCAAAGATGCTGCCCGTGAAAATCAGCTTGGGATAGCTTTCCTTGAGGCTTATCGCCCCTTCCCAGTGAATGGTACAACGATACCCGTCCAGCAGTCCGGCCGCGGCCAGAACGAAAGCCCCGGTACTGAGCGCGCCAATTTCGGTACCATGTTGTACAATCCGGCGAAGTTCCGCAAACAAATGTTCATCCCTGATCTTGTCTGTCCCGATTCCACCACAGACAAACAGGATATCGAGACAGGCGGCATCTGCGAGCGCCATATCCGGCAGAATGCTGAGGCCATTGCTGGTTTGAACGCTTAAGCCATCGACACTGAGAATGTTCCAGTCATAAAGATGGCGGCCACTCATCCGGTTGGCGGAGCGTAAAGGCTCAATGGCGCTGCTGAAACAAATCATGCTGGATTGATCGGTCAGGAGAAATCCAAAGCGCTTGGATTTTTCGGTCATATATTGCTCTGGCGCCTCCCCAAACGGCCACACCCATGACCGGCACGACTATAGGAGTGCGTGCCGCTTCCAGAACAGTATCCAATTCCATTCGGTTGTCAAAACAAAATAAAGGCTGCAATCAGCGGAATTTTTTGTTCCCTGCTCTATTTCGCGTCATGGAAAATGATGCCGAGAGTAAATCGTTGACCTCTGCGCACATCGCTTACCCCATGACGCATCGTGACGCGGGAAAACCGGTTTTTGCCCGGCACAGGCCGTTGATTGACAGCAAAGATAACGGCATCGCCTTTTGAAAGCGGTACCACCCGAGCCCGGGATTGCTGACGCGGGCGCTGCTCCGTCAGGATAAACTCTCCGCCATCAAAATCCTGCCCTGGCTCACTCATCAGGATGGCCATCTGCAGCGGAAAGAGCAACTCGCCATAAAGATCCTGGTGCAGGCGGTTATAGTCCCCCTCCCCATATTTCAGGATCAATGGCGTTGGCTTAACCTGCCCGGCCGCATGGCATTGTGCTGTATATTCGCCAAGTGTTTCAGGGAATCGCTGACCTGTCGCCAGTTTCTCCGCCCATCGGTTCGCTATATCTGCGAGCGGTGCATAGAACTCTTCCCGCAGTTCCGCCACCAGTTCTGGCAAAGGGTAGTCGAAATATTTATATTCACCCTGACCATATCCATGCCGCTGCATGACGATATGACGGCGATAGCGCCGGTCTTCCTCAAATCCATTGATCACTCTGCGACATTGCCCGGCATCCAATAGATTCGGAAGCCTGACAAAGCCGTCGCGATCCATATCTTCTTCCGTCTTTTGCCAATTAATATCCCCGCTTCTCATGTCCTACTCCTTCGCCTAAGTCGTGCAACCAGTTTGCGTATTTCCAAAAGATAAGTCTTCCCAAAAAACGGGGCGGATTTTTTTAGAGTAGACCGTGGAAAAGTTCCCTATGGTAGGGCATCGTTGATCAAGGAGAGAAGAATGAAGAATACCACTCTGGTTACGGTAACCGGCGCGTCAGGCTTTATTGCACTTCATACTATTTGCCTTTTGCTGCAACAGGGGTATTCGGTTCGCGGGACGCTCCGTGATGTCAGCAGGATGGAGAACCTGGTCAAGTCTCTCTCGAATCATTGCGATGTGACGAATTTGAGTTTTGTGCGGGCAGAGTTGAATGACGATGACGGCTGGGCAGACGCCATGGTGGATGCGGACTATCTTTTGCATATGGCCTCCCCTTTACCTGCCGAGGCGCCAAAGGACGAAAATGATCTGATTGTCCCAGCGCGTGACGGCGCACTCAGAGCAATCAAGGCCGCCGTCGATGCCGGGGTCAAGCGTATTGTCATGACTTCCTCTATTGCTGCTGTCTCCGGAGGACATGCCAAGTCTGCGACACTGGATGAATCCCATTGGAGCGACATTGAAAAGGATATTGGTGCTTATCAGAAAAGCAAAACCATAGCGGAACGCGCATCCTGGGATTTTATCGGTTCCCTGCCTGCCGAGAAAAGGCCGGAACTTTCCGTTATCAATCCGGGTTTTGTTCTCGGGCCCCTTCTCGATGCGGATACCAGCGCGTCCCATGAAATCATCCGCCGGTTACTTGTTCGGGATGTCCCTGGTATCCCTAACATCGGCTTCAGTCTGGTAGATGTCCGTGACGTGGCCTCCGCGCATGTCACAGCGCTTACCCACGCCGCCGCACCGGGAAAGCGCTACATCTGTGTGGCCGAGGCCATGTCGTTTCGCGACATCGCTGCGTGCCTCAAACGACATGTCGCGCCGAAAGGGTACGAGGTGATACAGCGTCCTGCTCCGGACTGGCTTGTGCATTTCCTTGCGCTCTTTAGCCCGACATTCAAACTGGTCGTTACCCGGCTTGGCCCCGCTACGAAATTCGATACATCCAGAATACGGGATGACTTCGACTGGCGCCCTATGCAGATGACGCGATCCGTTGAAGAAACCGCCGATAGCCTGATCGCGCATAAGATTGTCTGAAAATGATGAGAAGATAATAAAATGGCGAAAATTTCCCCACATTTATATGGCATTCTGATTACAGCAGCAGGTGTCATTATTCTTTCTCCGGACGGGCTTCTCGTCCGGCTCATTGCGACGGACAGCGCAACGCTCCTGTTCTGGCGCGGTTTGCTGTTCTCAATCGGGATTTTCGGCTTTTATATGCTCAGACACGGTTTTGGCGCTCTCGATACTGTCCGTGCCATGGGACGGCGCGGTTTCCTGGCAGCGGTTCTTTTCTGCCTGAGCACCATCTTCTTTGTCCTGGCGATCACCCATACCAGCGTTGCAAATGCCCTTGTAATTATCTCAACAGCACCGCTTTTTGCCGCGCTTTTTTCCTGGCTGATTCTGAAAGAATCGATTCTGCTTTCCACCTGGATTGCCATTGCCGTCTGTACCGGCGGAATAAGCCTGATTTTCATGGGCAGCATCGGCGGAGGCAGCCGCTACGGGGATATTTCCGCCATCGCCTGCGCGTTTATGATCGCAGGCCAGATCACGACAGTACGCCATGCGCGGAGTATCGATATGGTGCCCTCGCTCGGGTTCGCTGGCCTCCTGACAGCACTTCTCGCCCTGCCGTTCGCCTCCCCGCTTGCCATCACGGGCTCGGATTTTACATATCTGGTTCTGCTCGGCCTTATCGTCCTTCCCCTCGCCTTCGGCCTGATCACCATCGGGCCGCGTTATATATCCGCGCCGGAAGTTAGTTTGCTGATGTTGCTGGAGAGTATTTTCGGATCTTTTTGGGTTTGGCTTGTACTGAATGAAATACCCCGCCCGGAAACTTTAGGAGGCGGAGCCGTGGTTATTACCACATTGTTTATTCATACTGGATATGCCTATCGCAGAAGGCAGCGTGGAATTGCCACAGGCTAGATCGACTCTTCCCGATAGAAAATATGGCTGCCAACCTGGCCGAGCTTGCTTAAATGCGCGCTCCATCTCGGAGAAACATAAGAGGCATGATAATGGGTTGCCCGCTTTGCAACGCCGCTACGCTCACCCTTCATTACCAGAGCGACAACCTTGAGGGATTTTTCCCATGCGCCAGTATTTTTAGGACGGTCGGACTGACCGTCGCACGCAAAGGAAAACTGGCATTTATTGCGAAGATGCTGATTTTGAAAGACAACGTCACAGGCCGTATCCGGATAGCGAGGATCTACGATGCGATTCAAAATGACTTCGGCAATGGCCACCTGACCGACAAGCGGTTCGCTACGGGCTTCAAAATAGACCGCTTGAGCGAGGCACATTTCTTCTCTGGTAAAAACACGGCCAAACAGATCAACCGATTTCAGGTTTTTGTCCAGATTGTCACCGAAGGGCATATCAAGATTGGGAATAGTTATCGCCTTGCCTGGCAACGTATTTAATTCAGCAAACTTCTTATCAAGCCGCATCAGGTTTGCATGCTTTATCGCTCCGGAAAACGCGACATTATCCATCGGTTTGGCCGACGCACCAATTTGGAACAGAAGGCCAAAGCCAACGATCACCGCGGCCATGATGCTGAGGGCCCCAAGGGCCAAGCCAAGCTCATGCGATCGGGAATTTGCCATCGAAAGCTTTTCGTTCCGTGGTTTTTGCATCGTCACTTTTCCATTACCATGTAAATTGCAAAGCTGCATTATCAGGAACCATTCCTGTTATCCAGAGAGTCTATCAAATCGACTAATCAGCCCTCATCCCCCCTTTACGGGACGCGCCCTTGTTTATTTTACCTTCTGTTAACTATAGATCGTGATTACTGGTTAATAAAATCTTATCACTTGACGATGCTATCATTCCGATAAGGCTAAAAAAGGGCAGCCAAAACATTTAGTTAAGATGTTTGCTTTTAACCTGAAATCAACGAGCCTGCTTGCCGACAGGCTTATCCCCCAAATGAGGTATAAGATCCAACCATACAGAATTTCAATAAACTCAGAATGAAGGTTTAACCGAACGGAGGTTTCTTATCAGAGATTAACGTAATATACAAGATTTTGCGGCGCGCGGGCCTTTTCTGGCCCAATCCACAGGTTAGATTCGCCAAGTAACAGTGACGCTGAAACAGAGGCGAAGCAAGAAAAGCTAACAAAAACTGTGCATTAGCTGCCTAAAATTTGTGCTCACTGCTCATAAATTAGAGTTTCACAGATTTTTGTTGTTATTTTAAACTGTTTTGCTTGCATCAATTGGCCTAATTGTTATATCAGCTAATGAGAATTTTAAATTTAAACAAAAGTGTATGGTTTTATTGATGAATATAATGCCGCTTCAGAATAAGGCGCATGACGCCAGCCGTTTTTTAAAGGCAATCTCAAACAAACACCGTCTTCTCATTTTATGTAATCTTGTCGATTCAGAACGTTCAGTCGGCGAGCTTGAAGAAATAGTTGGGTTGAGCCAATCCGCTCTGTCACAGCACCTTGCCAGACTCCGCAAGGAAGATGTTGTAAAGACACGACGAGAGGCGCAGACAATATATTATTCACTACAGGATGAAAATGTCGTCGACGTCCTTCGATTGCTGGAAAATATTTTCGTTGGCGATTCGGCAAAATTTGCGGAAGTCGCCTGATCATTTCTCTCAAGAATGCCGTCATGTTGTCTGGGCAGATCGTTTTGTCCTTACATGACTGAGAGTGCGTGATGAGTTAGTTGTCGATCAGAACAACCTGCTTGCCGGTGACCGCGCGGCGTTCCATGGCGTAAAGGGCATCGGCTATCTTGTCGAGAGGCCAGCTTTCCCCGATTATCGGCTTCAGACCTTTTTCTTCTGCAATGCGACGAAGGGCGGCGGACGCCCGTTGTCCCGCATCGGGATCGCGGCGACCGAATTCGCCGGCCCGCACCCCAATAACGGAGCATCCCCGCGCCATCGCCAGGTCCGTCTTCAGCACGCCAAATTCACCGCTGGCAAATCCGGCCACCAGAAGACGGCCTGCCCAGGCGATACATTCGAGGCTTTGCTC
This sequence comes from uncultured Sneathiella sp., assembly GCF_963973085.1. GTDB lineage: Bacteria > Pseudomonadota > Alphaproteobacteria > Sneathiellales > Sneathiellaceae > Sneathiella. The sequence goes on along the minus strand of NZ_CAXAXA010000002.1, from coordinate 233,040 downwards.
AAAGAATTTCCCGCCGACCGGATCAAGGATTACGTCTACCCCGCGCCCTTTAGTAATTTCCTGAACGCGCGTTGGAAAATTCTCACGATGATAGTTGATGAGATAGTCTGCGCCGCTTGCTTTCGCGATAGCCAGCTTTTCATCCGAACTCGCGGCGGCGATAACGGTTGCGCCGAGAGCCTTGCCAAGTGTGACAGTTGCCTGACCAACCCCGCCCCCGGCACCCAACACCAATAGCGTCTCGCCTGCTCTTAATCCGCCTCGCTCCACCAGGGAGACATAGGCTGTCAAAAATGTCACTGAGAATGCCGCAGCTTCTTCGAACGCCAGGTTCGTTGGCATCGGGTCAAGCTGATTGGCCGTCGCAGTCGCATGGCTCGCAAAGGCACCTGTCTTGCTTTTATAGAGCACCGCATCGCCGACCTTAAAGGGAGCAGCAGGGTCCATGGTTTCTTCGACAACGCCTGCGCCCTCCATGCCGAGAACAAACGGTAATGTCGGTTTGAATTGATATTTTCCATATGTCATCAGAAGATCGGGGAAATTGAGCGCCGCAGCCTTCATGCGGATACGCAGTTGCCCGGGTTCGAGTGAAGGTACTGGACGTTGTTCAAGTGTCACCGCGCCAGGGCCATTCAGCGCGCGGCAAAGTGCATAGGTCGCTAATTTCTCGGTCATTTTGTCGCAGCCCCGGTCGATATTCTGTTTTACAGAGCAATATACAATCTTGTGACTGGATTGCACTGCACAAAAGAGGTAATTCTGGCGAGGCTCCTGACAAGGCGAGGTCAATTTTGTAATGGCGGGTTTGGAAGTATCGTATTTCGCGGCGGCCGGTGGTGGCCTGATCAGTTTCCTGAGTCCCTGCGTCCTGCCCCTGGTTCCGGCCTATCTCTGCCTGATTGCAGGCACCAGCCTGGAGGAACTGACGGAAGCCGAAAGTGATGGTACGTCTCCAGGAATAAACTGGCGGGTCGTTACACTGTCCCTTATTTTCGTGGCAGGATTTTCAACGGTCTTCATCCTCCTCGGGGCCTCCGCCTCCTATATAAATCGATTGATCATCGAACATCTCGACATTTTATCGAAGATCGCGGGCGGCGTTATAATCATTTTTGGCATTCATATGACGGGGCTGCTGCGTATTCCGCTGCTTTACCGCGAAGCGCGCTTCAATGACATCGACAAGCCGCAAAACTGGTTCGGCGCTTATGTCATCGGGCTTGCATTCGGATTTGGATGGACCCCCTGTATCGGGCCTATTCTCGGAACCATTCTTGCCATCGCCGCCAGTGACAGCTCGCTTGGATACGGGGTCAGCCTGCTGGGCGTCTATTCGCTCGGCCTGGGCATTCCTTTTATCCTTTCGGCGTTCGCCATCAACCGCTTCCTTGTTTTCATGCGTAGCTTTCGCCGCTATTTCAAGCTGGTAGAAATCGGAACCGGCGTCATATTGATCGCAACCGGATTGCTTATCTTTACCGGACAGTTCCAGATACTGGCCTACTGGTTTTTGGAGATATTTCCTGGCCTTGCCACTCTCGGCTAGGCTGGACCTATAGAATAAAGGAAGCCAAACCCAAAAAGCTGACTATCATCACAGCGAGAATCCATGCTGCCTTAACTTCATCACCCATCTTCTTCATCCTTCAAGTATGGACCGCTTTATTAAGCGTTTTCCTTGGCAGATCCATTCGATTTCAATAGTCTGCTTTCTTGACTGGTGAAATATATATCCTGTGAATCTGATCAAGGGGTTTGTTTCGGAATAGGCGTATTTGGGTCCGGAAACGTTATAAACTGTAGCCTTGGTCACAGTGAGGTGAAAGGATAGAACCGCAAAAAGGACAAGGTGATGTGTGGTCGTTTCAGTTTAACGAGTCCGACTGAGGCTCTACAGAAGCTTTTCGGTTACACGGAACGGCCCAATCTTGCGCCACGCTATAACATTGCGCCGACAACCCGCATCTCAGCGGTCCGGCTTCAGGAAGACGAAAAAGGGAAACAAAGCCCTCATCACTTTTATGCGCATTGGGGGCTTATCCCCTCCTGGGCAAAATCACCGGAATTCAGCGCGCGTATGATCAATGCAAGAAGCGAGACAGTGGCCGAGAAGCCCGCATTTCGTACCGCCTATAAATGCCGCCGCGGCCTTATCCCCGCGAACAGTTTTTTTGAATGGCAGAAAAAGGAAAAAAATATAAAGCAACCCTGGCGCATCGGTATTATTGACATGCCACTCTTCGCCTTCGCCGGGCTTTGGGAGAACTGGGCCTCACCGGACGGAGAAAGCATCGATAGTTGCACGATCCTGACAACCACCGCGGCGAAAAGCATCGACTTCATTCATCCCCGTATGCCGGTGATCCTGGAACCTGCAGATTACGAATTCTGGTTAAACGGCAAGGCGGGAGAACAACTGCTCCGGCCGTTTGATGCAGATCGAATGCAATTTTACGAAGTCTCCAGTCGTGTTGGGAATGTCAGAAATGATGATGCGGAACTGATTGAGCCCACGAAATCAAGCGGAACACAGGGACAGCTATTCTAGGATATTTGCTTCCTGTCCGCTGCAAGCGCCGGGTTTCGGTCCGCATCCCTACTAATGCGAACAACCGAATTCCGCAGCTTTTCAAAAGCTTTATGCTCGATCTGTCGGACACGTTCTTTTGTGATTCCAAGGCGATTGCCGAGCACTTCAAGAGTTGTCTTGTCATCCTGAAGACGTCTCTCGCGGATAATTATCTGTTCCCTGTCGGTCAACTCCAGAAGTGCTGTTTCAAGCCAGCTTGATCGAGCGGCGCCATCAATCGTCCGCATCGCCGTTTCTTCGGGCGATGGGTTGGTGTCAGGGAGAAAGTCCTCAATACTATCGTCGCCCTCCTTACCGATTGGAGCATTCAGGGATTGGTCCCGGCTTGAAAGGCGGTGGGCCATCGTTTCCACGTCGGCAATACCGATCTTCAGTTTCTTGGAGATGGCGATCAGCGTTTCGCTAGAGAAAGCCGTATCATCCATACTTTGTATTTTTGCGCGCAGCCAACGCAGATTGAAAAATAAAGACTTCTGTGACGCGCTGGTACCGGAACGCACGATTGACCAGTTGCGAAGAACATAGTCCTGCATCGCCGACTTGATCCACCAGCTGGCATAGGTTGAAAATCGAATTTCCCGTTCCGGTTCAAACTTGAAGGCCGCCTGCATCAGGCCGATGTTCCCTTCCTGAACCAGATCGCTCATGGACAGGCCATAGTTCCGGAATTTTGACGCCATGGAGACAACAAGGCGCATGTAGGCGGAGACCAGCTCATGCAGCGCTTTCTCATCGCCTTCTTTTCGCCAGAGATATGCAAGTTCAAATTCTCTTTCCCGCGATAAAAGCGGAATGGACATTGCAGTTGAGACAAATGCGCGATTGCGCTTATGAGAATTTGCTGCCTCTTGCTTGTTCATGTGATCTTCCTCCCACTGGAATAAGGCCGTATGCGGACGGCGTGGAACTGGGCGCACATTGTAATCGTTCTAATTTAAGGGCTTTTCCACAAATTTGCAATCCCCCTGACCTCCAGCTGACGAAAATGTGATCAGCCCTGTGTGTTATTCTTTTATAACAGATAACTATGTTGGAATGATGACATCCCGCAAAACGTTGAAAATCGAATGTCAGATCTGACGGAAGACCGGCTTTTCTGAAGAGCCGGCATAGATAACCAACGCGACAATCAGCAATCCGGCGACAATCAGGAAGGAAGTCTCATATCCTGTCTCCCCATTTACCGCGAGAACCCAACCGAACAAAGACTGCATAAACCCGACGCCGGTAATACTGATCAAGTTCAATGTCGAGTTGGCCCGACCAACAAGATGATCCGGGAAAGAGTTCCGGCAATGGGCGCCCAGTACCACATAATATTGCTGGACGAAGGCGATGTAGACGAAGAGGCAGGTGACGGCCCAGAGCGGGAGATTATCGACGAGGCCGAGAATACAGAACGCGACAAGCTCGGTCAGGACGGCCGTGATAACAATTTTTTTTCGGCTGCTGAAGATGCGATCGAGGGGGCCAAAGAACAGGGCGCCGATCGGGACAACCACCGTCATCAGAAACAAGATCTGTCCCCGCTCAACTCCGTTCAGGCCATAGTTTTTTTCCAGATAGGGTCCGCCCCACATACCCAGAACAGCAACAGCCGGACCATAGGCGACGAAGCCCATGGCTAGAAGATTGAAGAATCTCGGATGCATCAGGACTTCACCATATCCACGAACGCTCTGTCCCATGGTGCCGGGCGTCGCTGCATCATATCTATATTCGGGCGGAACATCCCGGATGATGTAAATGCCGATCATCAGCATTAGCAAGGTTAGGGCGGCAATGACAATAAAGGGGCTGCGCCACCCATACGTTTCTATGATATAGGCCAGCGGACCGGATGCCATCATACCGCCGAAACTGGACGCCGCCAGTAACCAGGACGCCAGGGTTGAGAACTTCGTTGGCGGAAACCATTTCGCAAACAACACATAGGATGACATCATAATGGCGGAATATCCGACCCCGATCAGAATACGCGCGGCCAAAACCTCATGGAAATCCGTCGCGATGGCCAGCATAAGCGATCCGACCACCCCCAAAATTGTGATCGCCGGAATAATGATGCGTGGTCCGAAACGATCGAGCGCCATGCCGGTTGGCACCTGCACCAGCGCCGAGGCAAAGAATAATACCGCCGCGGCTATGCCGAGGCTTTCAACGGCAATACCGAGGTCATTGGCAATGGGAAGCATCACAACCCCGCCGGAATACCGATGGAACTGCCCCAGACCGAACAAAACTGCGCAGACGAGGAAGATATAAATAGCGCGTCTTTTGACAGCAGGAGGCCTGGGTTCCGGGGACATACAGATTTCTTACTATTATTCTTGTTATCCTAACGCTCAGTCCAAACGGCTCATTTGTCAATTCATTTAGATTTATTTCTGCGTTTACGGATATCTCAATAAAGAGTTTCCCTACCCTCGAATTATGCTAAATAGTCGGCCTTGTGCGGCTCATTAGGCACGAATAGCCAAGTAAGAAATTGACAAGGAACCGGTTGATGGAAGATTTTAAGAAAGTATTCGAGAAGAACAAGGCCTGGGCGGCGAGTACCACGGCCTCGGATCCCGATTTTTTCTCTCGCCTCGCCCATCAGCAAACTCCCGAACATCTATGGATCGGCTGTTCAGACAGCCGTGTTCCTGCCAATCAGATTATGGACCTGCCGCCCGGCGAGGTTTTCGTTCACCGCAATATCGCAAATATTGTCGTGCCTTCGGACCTGAACTGCCTCTCCGTCCTGCAATATGCCATCGAGGTCTTGAAGGTGCGGCATGTCATTGTCTGCGGCCACTATGGTTGCGGCGGTATCGCGGCGGCCATGTCGTCTCAGAAAAACGGCATGATCGATAACTGGCTCCGGCATATCCGGACGACTGCCCGGATCTATAACAAACTGATCGAAAAAGCGGAAACTCAGGAAGAAAAAGCCGACCTTCTTTGCGAATTGAACGTCATTGAGCAGGTTCAGAACGTCTGTGCCACGACGATCGTTCAGGACGCATGGGACAGCGGGCAGAAATTTGCTGTCCACGGCATCATCTATTCCGTGAAGAATGGCCTGCTCAAAGACCTCCTCCACTGTGAGGCGGGCAACAAGGTTACCCAAGGTGAGGACTTCCCTGCAGTTTTGAAATAACCGGGCATTTTGATCCTTCCTAAATTGACTTTTTGTCAAATAGCTTGATCAAAACGCCCATGGAGCTTATTTTCCAATAAATAGCGCCTTCGCAATCCATAGAAAAAGAAAAAAGAAAACGAGAGTACGGCATGAAATTTAAAGGTACCGATACATATGTGGCCACGGAAGATCTGATGATCGCCGTCAACGCCGCCATAACCTTGCAGCGCCCCCTTCTCATCAAGGGCGAGCCCGGCACCGGCAAAACCGTGCTGGCGCAGGAAGTGGCGAATGCTCTGGGTAAGCAGTTTATTGAATGGAACATTAAGTCGACCACAAAGGCGCAGCAAGGCCTCTATGAGTATGATGCAGTTTCTCGTTTGCGCGATTCACAGCTTGGCGACGACAAGGTCCACGAAATTTCCAACTACATCCGTCCCGGCAAGATGTGGGAAGCCTTTACGGCTGAGGAAAGCCCGGTCCTGTTGATCGACGAAATCGACAAGGCGGATATCGAGTTTCCGAACGATTTGCTGCAGGAACTCGATCGCATGGAGTTTTTCGTCTATGAAACCCAACAGACGATCAAGGCACAACATCGTCCTTTGGTAATCATCACATCGAATAACGAAAAGGAACTGCCGGATGCCTTCCTGCGTCGCTGCTTCTTCCATTACATCAGTTTCCCCGATACGGAAACCATGCAAAAAATTGTCGACGTCCATCATCCGGATGCCAAGCAGGAACTTGTTCGCGACGCCCTCAAGGTCTTCTTCGATGTCCGCGAGACGCCGGGCCTGAAAAAGAAGCCCTCCACCAGTGAACTGCTCGACTGGCTGAAACTGCTGATGAGCGAAGACCTGCCCGAAGACGTGCTTCGTTCAAAGGATCCGTCCAAACTTATTCCGCCGCTTCATGGCGCACTCCTCAAGAACGAGCAGGATGTGCATCTGTTCGAGCGGCTCGCCTTCTTGTCCCGTCGCGAGCAACGATAGGATAGAGCAGCCATGTTCACGAAATTCTTCTTTACGCTTAAAGAGGCCTCGATCCCCGTGACCTTGCGGGAATACCTGACCCTGATCGAGGCACTTAAAGCTGGGTGCGCGGAATATTCGGTGAATGACTTTTATTATCTCGCCCGGACGACACTGGTAAAGGATGAAAAGAATCTCGACAAGTTCGACCAGGTCTTCGGTCATTGCTTTAACGGTATCGAATTTATTGCTGACGACCAAACTGTTGAAATCCCGGATGAATGGCTAAAGAAGCTTGCTGAACTATCCCTGACGGATGAGGAGAAAGCGCAGGTTGAAGCCATGGGCGGCTGGGAAAAACTCATGGAGACACTGCAGGAACGCCTCAAAGAACAGGAAAAGCGGCACCAGGGCGGCAATAAATGGATTGGAACAGCAGGTAAATCACCGTTTGGGGCCTATGGCTATAATCCGGAAGGCGTGCGTATCGGCCAAAAGGAAAGCCGGAACCGCAAGGCCGTCAAGGTCTGGGACAAACGAGAATACAAGAACCTCGATGACAGTGTTGAACTGGGCACCCGGAATATCAAGGTCGCCATGAAACGGCTCCGGCAATTCGCCCGGGAAGGCGCCGCCGAAGAGCTGGATCTGGATGACACCATTCGATCAACGGCCCGCAATGCAGGCTTTTTGGACCTTAAGATGCGTCCGGAACGGCACAACACGGTCAAGGTCCTGATCCTGTTTGATATCGGTGGGTCTATGGATGATCATATCAAGGCGTGTGAAGAACTCTTCTCCGCCGCCCGCACCGAGTTCAAGCATCTGGAATTCTACTACTTCCATAACTGCATTTATGAAAAGCTCTGGAAAGAGAACAGCCGCCGTCATACGTCCTTCATGCCGACTTGGGATGTGCTGCATACCTATCCTGCCGACTATAAACTGATCATCGTTGGGGACGCCACGATGAGCCCTTACGAAATTGCCTATGCCGGCGGTAGCGTCGAACATTGGAATGAAGAAGCGGGTCAGGCCTGGATGGAACGGCTTCTCGGCATTTATCACAAGGCGGTCTGGCTTAATCCGGTGCCGGAAAAATACTGGGACTACACCCCGTCTGTCCAGATGATGAAACAGCTGATGACGGACCGGATGTTTCCGCTCACAATCGGTGGGCTTGAAGCGGCTATGAAAGAGCTAAGCAGGTAAATATAGTTTAACCGGCTTTTCTAAATTCATCAGAATTTCCCGGCCGAACGAAGATAAGCCATTTTCCGCCAAAGGACTTCGACATCCGGTGAAAATCCGGTCTTTCTTCCAGCACATTATGATGCATCGGATTGTTATAAAGGAAGTATACCGGTTCCGTCACATTACAGAGATCCTCCGAAATCCGATCCAGTACCTCTTGCAGAACCTCCGGGCCGAATGAATTATAGACATAAATAACATGTGGCGCCGCCGGCAAGGAATAACTCGCTGCGTCGCTGTGAACAGAAGTGAGTGAGCTGGCACGGATCATATCCCGCCGTTTCATCTCGGCGATATTCTGCGTCGCAGTTTGGTGTAATGCGCCGCTTATCTCAATGCCTGTCACCGACTTGAAGGGATAGCGGGCGGCAGACGCCAGAATAGCGCCCTTCCCCGATCCATAGTCAACAAAGTGATAGGCCGAGTAATCTATGTGAAGCCGCTCCAGGACATGCCGGAACTCATAATCCGACGCCGCCTCATAACGGCAGGCAGAGGCACGAAACTCATCCGGTATATCCATCATGGCTGGTTCTACAATTCCATCTGTGTCCAGTCCGCTCTCCCTGAGATTCTGTTTGTTGAAACGATACTCCTGAAGGAATGGAATTTTTGCTTTACCGCAAATAGTGGCGGCAAGACCCAGCAAGGTCATCAAGAACCCGCGGTATTTGAAATTGACGAGCAAGGTGCGCAGATTTCGCATAATCTGATAATGCTCTACTTCAAGCCCCGGATAGCGGGCTGTCTTCGTAAAAACAAACTTCAACACCGGATACACCTACAACATTAATGACGGAACTATAAAACCCAACGCTTGGCTACTTACCGAACTCACTAAGTATCCGGGCAAAGTGTTAACTTTCATTTAGTCTATATCCCCCTCGATCTCAACGAATTCTACCGCATTGATCAAGGGTATGAGTCTTGCGGCAATAAGCTTTTGCAGCGCGAGCGATATAACGAGATAATAGACGGCAAGATGTAGCGTCGTGTCTGCCCCGGCCTGTGTTGCATAATATATGGCGATCAGGACGAGCCCGAGGAGTATGAGCCATATCCGCCCGAGCTGTTTAAGCAACCGCGACTTGCGAAGAAACTTGCTGTCTGACAACTCATGTTTATACCAAAGATCGAACGCCGTTGAGAGAAGAATAATTGGCAGAATGATAGTGAGGACGGCGATTAGTACGGCCAACCCACCCCGTCCGTCTTTAAACAATTCCGGTATCGCCGTTAACAAGGAATAGGTACCGTCCAGCCCTGAAAACCCCATCGTTGTAATCATTGGCTGCGTTATCGCAAGGCCAAGTAACGCCGCCGAGACAATGAGCAAAACGCCCAGATATCTGTCACTTCCCTTTGCATATTTCGCAATCGTCTGTCGGTCCGGTCGCCCAAGGAGTATTCGCTTTTTGACCCAGCTCATATTATTCCCGCTGACCTCTGCACATATTTCAGAGAAGGTTGCATGTCACAGATCAGGATATCTTAAGCAATAATGCAAGAAACAGCTCCTGCTCTTCGTGCGAAAGGGGCGCCAAGGTTTCCTCCGTAATATCAAATCCGTGCGGAATGATCGCTTTGATCAACTCCTCTCCCGCTTCTGTCAACCTCAGCGACATCCGACGACGGTCCGCCTGATCTGGTTGAGTTTGCACGAGCCCCCGATCAATCAAACGGCGGGTCACGCCCTGAATTGTCGCCGGATCCATCGCAGTCAGGCGACCCAGATAGTTTTGTGAGAGTTCCCCTTCATCTCTCAGCTTCACCAGAGCAGCAAACTGTGTAGGGGTAATCTGCTCATATCCCATGTAGGATTGAAAGATAGCGCTGGCCCGTTGATGTGCACGGCGGAGCAGATGTCCGATTTGCACCTCAACCCGATAATCATCAATTGTACGACCCGTTTCCGCCTCGGATTTCGAAGTATTCGCATACGCCATATCTGCCATTGTTTCCATATTGTGAATCCGGATATAAAGCTGCCAAAGGAGCGTCATATGCAGCTATTTCACAACTGTAACAGCTTCCTGCCCTTTTTCAATGAGGCTCATGCCGTCAGCAGAGACATGTATTTTCGTGACAGAGCAATGATCGGGACGAAAAACAATCACATTATTGCTCTTTTCAATTGCCCCGATGATGGCGTTGATAACAACAAAATGGGTCACAAAAACCGCATCTTGCGTCTGAGCCACCGTGAAATCGAGGATGGCAGTTCGCCAGCTATTCAGTCTAGAGGATTGTTCCGGCCATGTACCCGCCATAACACGGGTAAGCCAGCTTCGCCGATCTCCAAAATCGACGCCCTCTGAGGGAACTTCAGACAGCTCAGGTTTGATAATTGCTTCCTTGTGCCAAAGCTTGGCAAGGGGCTCTGCTGTTGCTCTGGTTCGATGAAGCGGGCTGCAATATAGATTGGTAACCGGTATTTCCTGACACAAACGGTCTGCCATTTTGCTAGCCTGATCGGCTCCGCGTTCGCTCAATCCCGGATCGAGGGCATTATCCCAGGAACCGGCGGCTTCGCCATGGCGAACCAGATATATAGTTATGGGCACATGTACTCCTTTTCATAGCGAAGGCAGGGCGTTCCCACAGACTATCGCGGTCGCAAATTAAAAACCACATCATAAACGGGAAATTTATTATGGTTTCAATGGCGAGTATCAAAAATAGTCACAATAAATACTCTATTATGGTGTATTATATACAATTATTTCAATTGACAGGGGTTAAAACATGACTTAATCGTCTGTACGTATATTTGTATCTGTTTGAGGGGCGTAAATGTGGAATACCACTGCATGACCTAAAGCCGGAAAGCGACAATGAACCATGTACAGTTAAAAGCGTTTCATGCTGTGGCAGAATCTGGGGGATTTTCTAATGCAGCAAAAATTTTGGGGCTTACCCAACCAGCGGTCACATTGCAGGTTCAGGCACTGGAGCAAAGCTACAACACGAAACTGTTTAAACGACGTGGCAGGAAGACCGAAATCACGGCTTCGGGAAAATTACTTCTCAATCTCTCCAAGAGAATCTTTAGTCTGGAAGACGAAGCACATACGCTCCTCTCCTCCCTTGGTTCACTGGAAGTCGGCCTTTTGAAAATCGTCGCAACATCATCCTTGCGATCGCTCTCTATTTTATCCGCCTTTCAAGCGCAGTACCCAGGCATCGATTTTTCCTTTACCACAGTCTCCACGGAGACGATCGACGAGGAAGTTCTGGACTTTCGGGCCGATATTGCCATTCATCATATCCCGACGGAAGACAAGAGGCTGTTTTGCCTTAAGATCGAGGAAGCTCCTCTAAAGCTGGCCGTCTCAAAAAAGCATCCCTGGTCAACGAAAAAGGTGATGAAACTTGATGAGATAACGGACCAAATGATCATATTTCCTTTTGACCTAGAGACCGCCCGTGAAATACGGGGACATTGGTCAAAACTCATTCGGTATGAGGAGGAGCAGATTTTAAGCCTGCAAAATAAGGAGATTGGTCGTGAAGCGGTAGCAAACGATCTAGGTATTGCTTTCTTTACGGAAAAAGACATTCATTGGGATAAACGCATTCACGCAATAGACATACGGGATAAACGCCTGAAGGAGGCGACATATATCACCTGCCTTGCCGAGGAGAGGAGTTCCCACCTTATCTCATCTTTCGTTGAAACGGCAACCCAGCTAAGCGAGTCAAGATAGAACCGGTTAAACCAACAGCGAAATATTATTTGGATATTTTTCTGTTTCGATCTCTACTGTCATACCTTCCCGGGCAACAAAAGCCCGCGGCCAGGCGCGAGCAGCATCTTTTGCAATCTGGTCCATGAAGGCGTCGTTATGGGAAGGGTCATGATGGAAGATTGCCAGTTGGCCGACGTCAGCAGCCTTGCATAAGCGTACCCCTTCCTGCCAGGTGGAATGACCCCATCCCTTGAACTTTGGATACTCTTCATCCGTATAGGTCGAGTCATAAATAACGAGGTCGGCGCCATCAATAAGGTTCAGGATGTCCTTATCCGGATGCCCGATGACATGCTCCGTGTCGGTAATATAGCAAATGGATTTGCCTTCATACTCTATTCGGTAGCCCGTGCCGCCGTCCGGATGCTTCATCGGAGCAGTACGGACGTAAATGCCGTCTCCGAGGGGGAAACTGTCTCCTGCCTTGAAGTCCTCAAACGTGAGGTCGGCCGCCAGCTCGGCGAACGGGACAGGGAAAGTTGGCTGACACATTTGCGAGGAAAGAACCTTCTTAATTCCCCCCAACTCACTTAAATGCCCCGCCATAACCTTGATATTCACATCATCTCGGTAAATCGGGCTGAAAAATGGGAACCCGTTGATATGGTCCCAGTGAGTATGGGACTGCAAGAAGAGGTAATCTTTCAGGCCTCGATTCATAAGGCATTCGCCCAGTAACCTTACCCCTGTTCCGGCATCAAGAATAATAATTCGGTTATTGATGACGACTTCAACGCAGGAGGTGTTCCCGCCATATTTCATATGATCAGCGGAAGGTGTCGCGATAGACCCTCGAACCCCCCAGAATTTCACATGCATACCCATTAAGTCGACATCACTCCTTACTTTTCGGAAGGATTAATGTAACTAATGTGATGTCACCAAACGATTAAAACCACCATGTTTATAGCCATTTTGTAACCTAGATCACGAAAATCTGGTCCAATCTGGCCCAAAAGTGACTTAAGAATGCCTCTAATTTGCTTCCTGAGTCAGAATCTGCTCGGTCAATTGCACCCAGTAATTCGCCCCAAGCGGCAGTATTTCGTCATTGAAATCATAATTCGGGTTGTGGATATGACAGCTTCCCTCACCAGCACCATTGGCGATCATGATATAACAGCCCGGACGCTCCCGCAGCATCCATGAGAAATCCTCTGCTCCCATCACCGGAGTAACGTCCTTGTTCACATTTGCGTCGCCCACCAGTTCAGCCGCTGCCGCGATAGCCAAATCCGTCTCGTCCGCAGTGTTGATCGTCGGGGCGTAACGCCGGTCATACTTAAATTCGACTTTTGCGCCATGTGCTTCCGCAATGCCGACAGCGAGCTGCCGCATCCGGTTCTCGATCATATCCTGGACATCCGGGTCGAATGCCCGTGTCGTCCCGCTCATGACCACTTCCTCCGGGATAACATTACCCGTGTGGCCGCCATGAATTTGGGCGACTGTCACGACTGCCGACTGAAGCGGGTCAACATTGCGACTGACAATACTCTGCCATGCCTGAATAATTTCTGCGGAAATGATAACAGGATCTGTTGTCTGGTGCGGAAAAGCGCCATGCCCGCCGACACCGATAACCCGCGCCTCGAAGAAATCCGCAGATGCCATGATGGGCCCCTTGCGCACGGCAAATGTTCCTGTGTCATGTCCGGGCATATTATGCATTCCATAAACACTGTCGACAGGGAACTTTTCAAACAGACCATCACTGATCATAACCCGCCCGCCAGCCACATTTTCCTCTGCTGGCTGAAAGATAAACCGGACCGTTCCATCAAAGTTTTTTGTCTCCGCCAGATGCTTAGCCGCGCCCAGCAGCATTACCGTATGGCCATCATGGCCACATCCATGCATTTTACCGTCAATCTGTGACCGATGCTCAAACTTGTTAAGTTCCTGAAGATCGAGGGCATCCATATCCGCCCGAAGTCCGATCGCCCGGTTGCCACTGCCATTCGTCAGCGTCCCGACGACACCCGTTTTGGCCAAGCCGCGATGCACCTCAATTCCAAAGCTTTCCAGTTTCTCTGCGACGAAATCAGATGTTTCATACTCCTCGAACGCCGTTTCAGGGTGCTTGTGGATACGATGACGCCATTCGGTCATCTCGTTATGCAGCTCTTTCAGTTCAGGAAGTATTTTCATCTTTTTGTCCTTTGAGGGAAAATCCGGCGCAGTTTTACAAGACACTATCACAAGCCGGCGGACAAATAAAAGTCAGGATTAGGGCGGTATATTCGGCCAGCGCGGAAACACCCTTTTATTCTGTCGCGGGGTGGACTAGAAATCATGACAGTTTTATGACAGTTAGGCCCCTACTTTAAAACAGGCTTGGTGACAATATGGTAAAGCAAACACTCGATAAAGATCTTGGTCGTATCGAGACAATTGGTACCGAGGCGATGCATGGCAGCGCCCGATACAAGGCGCTCGCTCTGGCGGTTCTGTTTTTGCTGATTGTCTGGGCCTTTTCCGCAAGTGTCACCGCCGCAGGGGAGCATTCCACCCTGATTATCATTGCGGCGATAATCGGCGGATATATGGCGCTTAATATCGGTGCCAACGATGTTGCCAACAACGTCGGGCCGGCAGTTGGCTCGCGGGCGCTGACTATGTTCGGCGCGCTAATAATTGCGGCTATATTCGAGGCAGCAGGCGCAATTCTTGCGGGCGGCGATGTCGTCAACACCATTCAAAAGGGCATTATAAATCCCGCCTCGATGCAAAATAGCGAAGTATTTATCTGGGCCATGATGTCGGCGCTGTTTGCTGCGGCGCTCTGGGTAAATATTGCAACCTGGGTGGGCGCCCCGGTCTCGACAACCCATGCTGTCGTCGGCGGCGTGATGGGAGCCGGTATTGCCGCAGCGGGCTTCAGTATCGTTGATTGGGGGACCATGAGCGCCATCGCCGCGAGCTGGGTCATTTCCCCCATCATGGGCGGAGCCATCGCTGCAATTTTCCTCGCTTTCATAAAATACAATGTCATTTACAAGGACGACAAGGTGTCTGCCTCCCGGCGCTGGGTTCCGTTACTTGTTGCGATTATGGCGGGCGTTTTCTCGGCATATCTTGTCACCAAGGGCCTCAAGCGTATCTGGAGACCTGATGCTGTTACCGTCTTCGCCATTTCCCTGGCGTTTTTTGCCGGCACCTACGCAATCGTCAAACCTGTCATTCACCGCGCCTCCGTCGGCATGGAAAACCGGAATAAATCCGTTCGCGCCCTGTTTACCATTCCGCTTATCTGTTCCGCCGCGCTTCTATCTTTTGCTCATGGCGCAAATGACGTCGCCAATGCTGTCGGCCCGCTTGCCGCAATCGTGGAAACTTCCACCTCTGGCGCAATCGATGCCAAGGTCGGCATTCCGCTCTGGGTCATGTTGATTGGGGCGGCAGGTTTAAGCGCGGGTCTCTTCCTGTTCGGACCCAAACTGATCAGAACTGTTGGTGAGCAAATCACCAAAATGAATCCGATGCGGGCATATTGCGTTGCCCTTTCGGCAGGTATTACCGTGTTGATCGCCTCAGCTCTCGGCCTGCCTGTGAGTTCAACCCATATTGCTGTCGGCGCCGTTTTTGGTGTCGGTTTTTTTCGTGAATGGGATACGGAGCGACGCGCACGAAAATTACGGGAAAGTTTACGAGATGAGAAAATTCATCCAGACAGCAACTTACCCGCGACAGAACTGGATCAATCCGAAAACCGTCCCAAAAAGCTGGTTCGACGCTCCCAGTTAATGACCATCGTGGCGGCCTGGGTGATTACTGTGCCTTCGGCGGCCCTGCTCAGCGCCGGTATCTTCCTGACTGTTTCCTATTTTGCCGAATAGAAATTCTCAGCCCTCGCCCAGAAACATCTTTCGATCACTCTGAAATTTATCATATAGAAAATCGAGCAGCGCGCGCATACGCTGCGCCTTGACAAGATCGCGATGGGTAAGCAGCCATATATCGATTTTCTGGCCGATTTCCTGAGGGAACAGTCTTATAAAACGACCATCGCGCGGCACGAGATAATGGGGGACCAGAAACAACCCGATTCCATGGGACACCGCCGCGATTTGCGCGGCGACGGTATTGCATCGAAATTTTATCTGAGCAGGAGTTGCAAGTTGCTCAAGAGCAGAACTTAGAACAAAATCACCTGGCCCCGACTGCCAGCCAACAAAATCATGATGGATGAGATCGGCCATGGTCTTTGGCATCCCCTTCTTCTCAAAATAGGCTTTGGCGCCATACAGGCCAAATCCGGCCTGCCCGACCTTTCGGCCCACAAGGTCTGAAACCCGCGGATTAGCAAGACGAAGGGCGATATCCGCTTCACGCCTGCGCAGATCAACAACAGAAATATTGAGCATCAGTTCAAACCGGATATTCGGATGGCGTTCCTGAAACTCGCTCAGTTTCGGGGTCAGCCAGTAGCTTCCAAATCCTTCCGTGGCGGAGACCCTTATCAAGCCAGAAAGCGATTTGTCCATACCGCGTATCTGTTGTTCTGCGCCAACAAGATCCGCCGACACTCTTTCTATCCTGGCGCGAATCTGCTGTCCCGCCGACGTCAAAAGGTAACCATGGGAAGCTCTCTCGAACAGGCGCGTTTCAACCCGTTTCTCAAGCTCGGCAATCTGCCTGCCAACGGTAGGCTGAGAGACAGACAGCTGCCGTGCAGCTGCGGAAAGGCTCCCCGTTTCGGCGACTGCCAGAAAATATCGATATAAATCCCAGGACATAATCATTCATATTTGAATAGAGTATATTCAAAATTAGCATATTTTCGTTTTAATAAAAATTCTTATCTTGCCCAATATAGCCCTCTCAAGACAAGGAACCAGACGATGAATGCACTGAGCAGGAAAAAAGAACTGGAAGAATCCCGCAAGGAGATGACGGGGCTTCAACAGATGCAGGCCTTTATCGATGGCGGAACCCCACCTCCGATCGCGCAGACCCTAGAGTTCGATCTTTTCGAAATTAGTTTTGGCAAAGCTGTCTTCACGGGCATCCCAAGTGAAAAGCATTTGAACCCGCTCGGCACCGTACATGGTGGTTACGCCGCAACACTGCTCGATTCCGCATTGGGATGTTCCATCCATACTGTGCTGGAGCCGGGGGAGAGATATACAACCGTCGATCTCAACATTAAATATTTGAGAGCCATGTTCCCAGGGATGGGCAAGGTGACCGTAACGGCGGAAGTCGTGCACAAGGGCCGAAAAATCGCGACTGCGGAAGGGCGTCTGGTCGGGGAAGACGGCAAAGTCTATGCCAGCGGGAATACGACCTGCGTCATCTATTGAGTTAGATGTCCAATCCATTAATTGGGTGCGGGCGAAACGCCAAAAACAAAGTTGTGAAAGTGGAAAAGTACAGCATAAAGAACAATGCCGAGCAATATCCGCCACCAGAGCGGTTTGATTGAGAGTGTCGCGCGGTCCTGCAGGATCGCCGCAAACGGAATGTTGGAAGTTCGCGCCTTATAACCAGCCCAGCTTTCCTCTAGCTGCCGCGCCTTCTTCGCATCGATGAGCGCGGTCCCCGCCAAGGCAAGCACTCCAAACGTGCCGAAAAAGATAACAGCCGAAACATTGCCGTTATTGACAACGTGAGTAATTGACCACAAGGCAAAACTCCACATCAATGGATGGCGAGTAATTGCGTTGAAACCTTCATAAGCGCTTTCGCGTTCAATCAGCTTGCCTGCGCCAACAGCTGTTGGATTCGGGCTCGTAATGCCGCCGACAAACAGGATTGACGCGATCAGCATCAACAGGATACCGAGGTAACGCCCTGTATTTCCAGCATTCCACAGCATATCTCCGACCGGTGCGTCGCGATAGGCAGTAACCAGCCAAATAATAATGACGAGAGAGAGAAAGCTAAAGCCGACGATATAGCCTTTTTCGCCAATCTTCGACACCAACCGCACGCGCAGAACGCTGGACGGAATAATATGAATTAAAAGAAAGGCCAGCGCCGCAACAATAAGTTCGCCCAAGGTCCCTGTCATGATCTTGCCTCACCTGTAGATTATCGGATGGGGCAAGCTTGCCACTATTGGAAGAATTTCAAAAGTGCCTTACAGCAGAAATCAGGACATATGCGAACACGATCACAAAATGTATCTCTGCAATCAATGTCGATCTGTATGCTTGTCAATGACCCGAAGCCCCTCCTCTGTCAGCTTGCAGACGAGCCAGTCAGGCTTGATCGGGTTCTCGAACCAGGTTTTCACCCACCCCTTTTTAAGGCAGCTTCTTATCACCGTTTTGTTGATCTGTTGTCCGTTTGGATCAAAAATCGGCAGCTTGCCCCCTGGCTGAAATCGTCCAAGCCGAAGATATTTGAGTTGGGCCGTGGTCGGGGTTTTTGATGCCATGAAGAAGCCTACCCTAAGTTCACCGTAGTTAAAAGTCACGGACGTCAATGATACGGAAATCGAAGCTTTTATTCTTTTTAAAGCCGGTTTAAAACAATTGACACAAAAAAGGGGGATGAGATGTCAATCGGTGCGGGCTATGTCAAATATTTTCCGGTATCCTGGGAGGAACTCCATCGCAATGGAAGGGCGCTTGCCTGGCGATTAATGGAAAAGGCTCCATTCAAAGGCGTCATCGCCGTCACCCGGGGCGGCATGGTCCCCGCCGCCATTGTCGCGCGAGAGCTCGATATCCGTCATATCGATACCGTCTGCATAGCGGCCTACCGCGATGATAAATCCGTTGGCGAAGTGAATTTGATAAAGGGTCTGGAACTGCCGGATGAGGGCGACGGCTGGGTGATCGTGGACGATCTGGTTGATAGCGGAATTACCGCGCGGCACGTCAGAAAAATGGTTCCCAAGGCCCATTTTGCGACAATTTATGCGAAGCCCAAAGGTCTGGACCAAGTCGATACCTTTATCACGGAAGTCAGTCAGGACACATGGATACTGTTCCCCTGGGATCAAGCTCCTTCTTTCGCTAAACCGATTGTCGAAGAAACCCGGAACGGGACCTAAATCCATGGCCCTCAAATTTGCCGCCAACTTGAGCTTTCTCTATCAGGAGCTGCCCTTCCTGGATCGTTTCGCGGCCGCTGCCCGTGATGGCTTTCAGGGAGTTGAGTACCTGTTTCCTTATGATTTCGATCCGGCGGAAATAAGAAACCACCTTGAGCGGAATAATCTTGAACAGGTCTTGTTCAATGTCCGGGCCGGCGATTTTGCAAAGGGGGAACGCGGTCTTGCGAGCCTGACCGGGCGGGAAGCAGAGTTTCAGGCGACGGTCAATCAAGCTATCGACTATGCGAATGCACTCGGCTGCAAGCGGCTGCATGTCATGGCCGGGATACGTGACAATACCATAACCCATGACACGCAACTTGCAGTCTACCGACATAATTTACGCATCGCCGCCACCGCTGCAGAAGCGGCCGGCATCATCATTCTGATCGAGCCTATCAACAACAAGGATATGCCAGGATATTTCCTTGAAAGCGTGAGCATGGCGGCGGCGCTCATTGAAGAAATCAACCATCCAGCAATACGCCTTCAATTTGATATATATCATGTGCAGAAAACCGATGGCGACATTATCAGACAATTCACGAAATTTGCCCCGCTCATCCGCCATATCCAGATTGCCAATCCGCCCAACCGGTCCGAACCAAACAACGGCGAGATTAATTATCCCTATATTTTCGATTTTCTGGAATCCGAAGGCTATGATGGCTGGATTGGATGTGAGTACACACCTTCGGCAGGAACGACAGAGACTCTCGGCTGGGCTCGGGAATATTTAGGCCGTTAGCGATAAAAAGCCTTGAAATTATTGAAACTTTAAAACATTCGCGATACATCTGGTGTTCAGGCAAATAATTTGCCCAATAAAAATAAATGGACTGGATGAATGACTGCCTATGGCCGTCTCTGAAAATTCCCGCACCGGGGAAAAAATTCTTAGCCCGATCCGCACCGCGACAAGTAGCACGCCGGTTAAACTGATAGTCTGCGCCATTGCCATTGGTCTGCTCGCCGGATATGGCGCAGTTGGATTTCGTATCGCAATTGCGGAAATACAACATCTGTTTTATGGCTTCAACAGCCACGATGTTGTTTCACAGGTAGCGGACCTTCCATGGTGGCATATTATGGGTGTGCCAGTAATTGCCGGACTGATCATCGGGCTTTTCTGGAAATTCATCCTGCCAGGGCAACGCGCGCAAGGGGTCGCCGATGTCATAGAAGCCGTGATTGTAAATCGCGGCAAGATGAAGCTCATTCCGGGACTGGGTGCCCTGTTTGTTAGTGCCCTTACACTGGGCGGCGGTGGCTCAAGCGGTCGCGAGGGACCAGTCGTTCATTTTTGCGCCCTGATTGCAAGCCAGCTCGGCCAGCGCATGCGCCTTCCCTCCAAATATTATCTGACCTTGATTGCCTGCGGTGTCTCATCCGGCGTAGCGGCCTCTTTTAACGCGCCCATTGCCGGGATGTTCTTCGCTCTCGAGGTGGTGGTCGGATCACTTGCGACGCAGGCCTTTGCGCCTATCGTGATTGCTTCTGTTATTGGAACCGTCATCAGCCGGATCTATATCGGTGATTTTCCGGCCTTTATTATTCCCCGATATGAGATCGTGACACTTTGGGAGTTTCCGGCAATTGCACTGTTGGGGGCTGTCGCGGCGCTTGTCTCCCTGATTTTCATCTGGAGCATCAAGTTTTCGGAAAAGACCATAGACAGATTTCATATTCCGGAGGTATTGCGCCCTGCCGCAGGCGGACTGGTTCTTGGCGGCATCGCCGTCTTCTTCCCTCATATCATCGGCGTCGGTTACGAAGCGACGGACAATGCCCTTAAAGGGAATTACCCGCTTTTGCTACTGTTAACGCTGATTGTGGTCAAGACGATTGCCGTGGGTATCACGTTCGGCTCCCGTTTTGGTGGCGGCTTTTTCTCGCCCGCTCTTTTCATCGGTGCCATGACAGGCGGCGCGTTTGGCCTGATCGCAGCGACGGCATTTCCTCAAATGGCGGCGAGTCACGGCCTCTACGCCATCATCGGGATGTCCGCGGTAGCGGCGTCCGTCCTCGGTGCGCCGATTTCCACAATCCTGATCGTCTTCGAACTGACAGGTGACTACAAGATTTCCATCGCAGTCATGGTCGCCGTCTCCGTAGCAACTCTGATTACCAAGCATCTATTCGGTCGCAGCATCTGGCAAACCCAGCTTTTGAATCGCAATGTTGACGTCAATGAAAGCCGCGCATTACGAGCGCTCAGCTTCCGCCAGGTGCGCGGCATCATGGATCGGGAATTCATTGAAGTCCCCAAACAGACGACGATGCAGGAGCTTCGCAAGATCATCAGCAATACAAACCATGACAAATTCGTCGTGGTCGAGCCGGAAACCCATGAATTTATCGGTCGTATAGATTACAGTGATATCAAGACCGGCCTTTTCGGGGATGAGCCAAGAGAAAACTTAACCGCACTCGATCTTGTTCATGAGAACAGCCCCGTCCTTTTCCCCGACACCAGCCTGAAATCCGCCGTTGAGATTATAGAAAAAGCCGGGATTGACCATATTCCGGTCATTAACAGGGCAGCTGAGAGGCGCCTGATTGGCATCCTTCATCATAAAGACTTGCTTCATGCCTATAACGCGGCCCTGCTCTCTGCACAGGACGACGCGCGCGATAAAGTTTTCCGGTAAATTCGACGATCCGCGGTAGCCTCCCGTCTGCGCTTGGTCTATATCTTGACCCATGGAAGACAGATTTGACATCGGCAGTTTCGAGGACGCAGGGGCACGCCCTGAAGACGGCAATTTTAAGTATCTCGACGGTTTGAACAGCGGCCAGAAGGCGGCCGTTGAGGCGCTGGACGGCCCGGTTCTGGTGCTTGCCGGAGCTGGCACCGGCAAAACCCGGGTGCTGATATCCCGCCTCGCCCATATTCTCAACTGCCGAGACGTTCGCCCCTGGGAGATTCTCGCCGTTACCTTCACAAACAAGGCCGCAAACGAGATGCAGGAGCGGACGGCAAATATTGTCGGCCCGCAAGCAATAGAGATCAAACTCGGCACCTTTCATGCCATTGGCGTCTGGCTTCTTCGCCGTCATGCGGAACTGATCGGCCTTGAACGAAATTTCAATATTCTTGATACGGATGACCAGCTTCGCCTGCTGAAACAGATCATGACCGATCAAGGCGTTGATCAGAAGAAATGGCCGCCCCGCGGCCTCGCCGCCGTCATAGACCGCTGGAAAGACAAAGGACTTCGGGCGGATCAGGTTCAGGGTCCGGAGAGCTCCGAATTCGCCCATGGGAAGGCCGCCGCGCTTTATGCCCTCTATCAGGAACGGCTGGCAGCACAGAATGCCTGCGACTTTGGCGACCTGCTGCTACATGTGCTGACGCTGTTTCAGAAAAACCCGGATATTCTCAACATTTACCAGAACCGGTTCAAATATATCCTCGTGGATGAATATCAGGATACAAACGTCGCACAGTATCTTCTGCTGCGATTGCTGGCACAAAGGCACAGAAATATCTGCTGCGTTGGCGATGATGATCAGTCGATTTATGGCTGGCGCGGGGCCGAGGTTGGCAACATCCTTAAATTCGAGGATGACTTCCCGGGCGCGAAGGTTATCCGGCTGGAGAGGAACTATCGCTCCACTTCCCATATTCTGGGTGCGGCGTCAGGACTAATCGCCCATAATGAGGGCCGTCTTGGCAAGACCCTTTTCACCGAAGGGAATGACGGAGACAAGGTCACCCTGAACGGTCTCTGGGACGGACAGAACGAGGCACGCTGGATCGCCGATGAAATCGAGAATCTGGAGCGCAAGGGCACAAGCCTTCAACAGATTGCCATTCTGGTTCGGGCCAGTTTCCAGACCCGTGATTTTGAAGAATGTTTTCTGAGCATGGGGATAAAATATCGCGTCATCGGAGGTCTGCGGTTTTATGAACGCCGGGAAATTCGCGATGTGCTGGCCTATTTACGCGTGATAAATCAACCGGATGATGATCTCGCCTTTGAGCGGATTTATAATCTCCCCAAACGCGGCTTGGGCGACAAAGCGCTGGAAAAATTGCGCGTTCTTGCTCGTGCGGAAAATCTGTCCCTGGCCCGCGCCGCCAGGATTGCGGTCGAGAAAAATATCTTCAAAGGGAAGCCCCAAGCGGCCCTGAAAGATCTGATGGATTGTTTTGATGACTGGCGCGCACAGAAAGACCTGATCCCGCCCGACGAACTGGTCGAGGCGGTTATGGAGGAAAGCGGATATTTCGACATGTGGCGGCAGGACAAATCACCGGAAGCCGAAGGTAAACGCGAAAACCTGAAAGAGCTCATCCCTGCAATTGCAGAGTATGAAAGCCTTGCGCAGTTTCTTGAGCATGTCTCGCTGGTGATGGAAAACAATGCGGACAATACGAGCGAAATGGTCAGCCTGATGACCCTGCATGCCGCCAAGGGGCTTGAATATGACGTTGTGTTCCTTCCCGGCTGGGAGGAAGGCCTGTTCCCGCATCAGCGAGCGCTTGATGAAAACGGCCTGAAAGCACTGGAGGAAGAACGGCGTCTGGCCTATGTCGGGATCACGCGCGCGAAGGAACGCTGCTATATCAGCCATGTCAGCAACCGCAGGATCCATGGGCAGTGGCAATCCTCGATCCCCAGCCGTTTTGTGGATGAACTTCCGCCTGATCACATTAGTGATCATTCCAATCAGGGAATTTATAGCACTACGCGCAAAAGCGAAGGATTTTCCCATACCAGCTGGCGGAACCCAGATAGTTCGCATTTAACTGAAATTCTGGAAAAACGGGCGAGCGCCAACCAAAGGCTTGTCGATAACAGCGCCAAGCCGGTTGTCGGCTCTTCCGGTGACGGAAAGTTTTCTGTGGGCAGTCGTATTTTCCATCAGAAGTTCGGCTATGGGAAAATTATACGCGTAGATGGCCCGAAGCTGGAGATCGCTTTTGAAAAGGCGGGAGTCAAGAAAGTGATGGAAAATTTTGTCCAAAGCACCTGATCCTGACTTTTGGCAGCTTACAGTTACCTTGCCCTTTGAACAAACTGACGCAATTTCAGATATTTTTGAAGAGGAGGCGCTCACCGTTTCGATGGAAGAAGCCGTCAGCGATGGCTCTCTTTGGCGTCTGGATATACTTTTTGCCGGCGAACCGGAAGCCTATCTGCTTGTTCAGCTACCCTCTGACCTTTCATTCGAACTTACACCACTTATACAAAAAGACTGGGTCAGCGAGAGCCAGAAGATGCTGCCGCCAGTTGATGCGGGCCGGTTCTATATCCATGGCTCCCACGACACGCCGCATCCTGCCGTTTCCCGCCATGACCTCGTGATCGATGCGGGCCGCGCATTCGGCACGGGACTTCACGAAACGACCTACGGATGCCTGCTGGCCCTGCATGATTTACGCAAAAGCAGGAAATTCACTAATGCGCTGGATCTCGGTTGCGGCTCAGGTGTTCTTGCCCTCGCTATTGCGAAGGCCTGGGGCAAGCCGGTTCTCGCCAGCGATATTGATCTCGCAGCGGTATCAGTAACACGCGACAACGCGAGAAAAAACCATCTGGCGCCGTTCATTACCGCGGTGCAAGCCGCCGGTATGCAGAGCCGGACATTACAGAAGTCAGCACCATATGACCTGATCGTTGCCAATATACTTGCATGGCCCTTGGTGAAAATGGCACCGAATATCAGCAATGCGCTTTCTGCAAGGGGCGTATTGGTGCTTTCCGGACTACTGAAAACGCAGGAAATAATGGTAAGCCGCGCGTATTTACAGCAAGGCCTGAGGCTGAAGCGAGGTTACAATATCGGTAGTTGGAGTGCCTTGGTACTTGGCCGATAGAATTTCGGCTAAAGAGTATGTCGGCCGATCCGCCTCACATTGGGGGAGGCAAAGGCGGATCGGCCGCTGACGATCAAACCGCTTTACGGTGATCGTTCGTATTGATTGGCTGCGCCAGATTGTCGTTGGCACGGTCCTTCTTGTTACCGTTGACGGCAACTTCAATTTCACCACGCGTCAGGCCAATGTCGGCCAGCTGACGTGAATCCATTGCCATCAAATGGACATAGGCAGCACGTGCTTTCTGGGCCTCAACAAACTTGTTCATCAGGTTCTGCCAGAAACCCGTTTTCTTCGTTGCTTCCATTTCTCTTTTTCCCTCAACAGCTTGGTCAATTTCTGACCGGGTAATACCAATGTCATTCAATTCGCGATCAGACATCGCATATAAAGCATTCTTAGCCGCCTCTAATTTCCGGTGTTGCCTATACTTGCCGACCGTACCCCGATACATTTTCTGAAGAGTATCGGCCAGGAATTCGCTTCTCAGTTCATGCGCTTTCCTGACATATTTCTCTGTATCGATAGCGATATTGTTTGCGTTAATCGGCTCTATCAAAGCCAATGCTTCCATTTCTTTCTTGCCATAGCTAATCATCTTACTACTCCATCAAAATTCTTTATCGCCCGCACGGACGGTTATCACTGGGTGAAACTCTTCGTCGTCGGATCTGGACAATTCTCGTTCGCGGCCCATCTTGCAAATCCAACACCATCATTCACTGCGATGCTGAGCGGACCTCGTGTCAGGTCAACGACGACATCTGTTTTTTCCTTGGCAAGGCGCATATGTTTTCGCATAGACTGCAAGAGCGCCGAAATTCTGAAATGCCGAATTCGCGATACAGTATTAAGCGATGTCCCGGTAACGGGCCCATAATGCAAATTCTGTGCGTTGCCAGCTTTCTCGATTTCTGCGTACATTTGACTTTCCTTACCTACGTCTCTGATGAGGAATATATTGCACTGCATTCATTAAATAACAATGACTTACATCACACTTTTGCCCGCTAAGATCGTAACGGTGCATTGCATAAATTGCATAGCTCACGTTGTACTTATGCGAAAAAGCGCCATATCCCACGGCAAAACCCCTGATTTTGAGGGGACACGCCAGACTTCAGGAAGTATCGATGGAAATCGCTGAGTTAAACCAGATCGTCGCCGGACTAACATCTGGCTCCGACAATAGTGAAACAATTCACCTGCTGCGGGCCGTCGCAGCCGCACCACGGCGGGCCGATGAGGATGCGCTCCTTCACCAGCTTTTTTCAAATCTTTCAAATACGGAATTAAAGAAATTACAAACAGTGAGGGATAATATGCGCGAGGAAATGAACGCGATGGTCCTCAATCCGGCGGCATCAAAAGACCGCCTGAAAAAATTGCGGGCGGAAATGGCACGGGAGAAAATTGATGGCTTCATTGTGCCTCTCAATGACGAGTTCCACGGTGAGGCCGCCCCAATTGCCGCCGAACGGCTGAAATGGCTGACAGGTTTCACGGGATCTGCTGGGGTCGCCGCCGTCCTGAAAGACCGGGCCGCGATCTTTGTTGATGGCCGCTACACGCTTCAGGTTCGCAATGAAGTGGATACAACGCTTTTCACTCCCCTCCATGTCAGCGAGGAACCGATGAGCGCCTGGTTGTCCGAGAACATGAAAGCCGGGGAAACGCTCGCAATCGATCCATGGCTGCATACTGAAAACAGTACGGCATCCTTGAAAAAACTTGTGACGGATACTGGGATCAATCTTAAATCCGTTCCGGAAAATCCTGTCGACAAGGTATGGGATGACCGTCCCCCAAAACCCCTTGCCCTGGTGGTGCCGCATGAAAAGCAATTCGCCGGCGAGGAGTCCGCAAGCAAACGTAACCGCATTGCTGTCGGAATGGCGGAAAGGAACGTTGATGCCGTCGTCCATACTCTGCCCGACGTCGTCGCCTGGCTTTTGAATATTCGCGGCGCCGATTTACCCTGTACGCCTTTCGCCCTTGGATTTGCGATTACCTATCAAGATGCGACGGTCGATCTTTTTATGGATGAGATAAAGTTCGCCCCGAACATGCGGGAGCATCTTGGCAATATGGTGCGTGTGAAATCACCAGCAGAATTTGAACTGGCATTGGCTCGCCTTAGCGGAAAACATGTGCAGATCGACCCAACGGTCACCAGTCAGTATATTGTCGATCAACTGACCGGCGCCGATGCTATCATCGTTCGCGCCGCGGACCCTTGCTTGTTGCCCAAAGCAATCAAGAACGAGACTGAAATCAATGGTACCCGTCAGGCGCATATTCGTGACGGCGCGGCGGTCGCAAAGTTCCTGCATTGGCTATCCGACAACGCCATGAGCGGAAATGTGGATGAACTGAAAGCGGAATCAAAGCTCAGGTCTTTTCGCGAAACCGGCCAGAATTTCCGTGATCTCAGTTTTAATACAATTTCAGGAGCCGGTTCCAACGGCGCGATTGTCCACTATCGCGCCAGCAAAGCCACCAGCCAACCGCTAACACCGGGCTCTCTTTATCTTGTTGATAGCGGCGCGCAATATCTGGACGGCACCACCGATATCACCCGTACTGTCGCCATCGGAACGCCGAACCCGGAGATGCAGCATCGGTTTACACTGGTCCTAAAAGGGCATATCGCCATTGCCACCGCACTTTTTCCGAAAGGCACGACGGGGAGCCAGCTTGACACGCTTGCGCGCGCGCCGCTCTGGGCAGCTGGCCTTGATTATGACCATGGTACAGGGCATGGCGTGGGCAGCTATCTTTCCGTTCATGAGGGACCGCAGCGGATTTCGAAGGCACCAAGCACGGTGGCTCTCGTCCCCGGAATGATTATTTCGAACGAGCCGGGATACTATAAAACGGATGCCTATGGCATACGGATAGAAAATCTCGTGACCGTCAGGGAAGTCACGCCTCCAGATGGGGCAGAACGGGAACTCTTCGGGTTCGAGACCCTGACCTTTGCGCCAATTGACAAGGCGCTAATTGATAAAAACCTGCTAAGCCCATCAGAATTGGAGTGGCTCAACAGCTATCACCTGCAGGTGCGTGAAAAATTAACACCACTTGTCGAAGGTAAGGTAGAGGCCTGGTTGCAGGAGGCGACGGCGCCCCTTTAGAAGGGAGCGCAATCAGTTGCTGATTAAATCAAGCCATTCCTGTTCGTTCAGAACAGTCACATCAAGCTCTTTGGCTTTCTTGAGCTTGGATCCCGCGTTGGCGCCTGCCACCAGATAATCCGTTTTGGCCGAGATCGAACCGCTCACCTTTGCGCCAAGGCCCTCGGCCTTTGCCTTCATTTCCTGACGGGTCATGAGCTCCAGCGTTCCGGTAAAGACAACCGTCTTTCCGGCAACGACGCTGTCCTGCGCCGGCGGATCGAAGTCCGTTACCGTTACCTCCGCAAGCAGGTCATCCAGCATTTTCTGATTACGTTCCTCGCGGAAAAACTCGGTGACAGCATCGGCAACCGCAGCCCCGATCCCGTCGATGTCGAGAAGCTCGGCATAGGCGTCGCCAGCATCATCCCCGGTATCGCTCAGGCTGGATCTGAGCTTATCGAAACTCAGGTAACTCCGGGCCAATAATCTCGCGTTCCCCTGCCCGATATGCCGGATACCGAGCGCATAGACGAAGCGGTCAAGCGGCACTTCGCGCTTGTCATCAATGGCGTCAAAAAGGTTGCGGGTCGCCTTTTCACCAAAACCCTCCCGGTTCTTGATCCGTTGCAGGTTACCCGGTTCCGCGTCCCTCTTTTCAAGAGTAAAGATATCTGCGGGGCTCCGGACCAACCCGTCCTGATAAAATGCCTCTATCAGCTTTGCCCCAAGCCCTTCAATATCGAGAGCATTGCGGGAGACAAAGTGCTTAAGCCTCTCAACTGCCTGAGCCCGGCAGATCAATCCACCTGTGCAACGGCGGATGGCATCCTCTTTACCCGTGGTCTCGTTGACCTCCTTAACCGCATGGCTGCCGCAAATGGGGCAGCGGGTCGGGAATTCATAGGGCGCGCTATCCTTGGGACGCTTCTCAAAATTGACTTCCACCACCTGCGGAATGACATCGCCGGCGCGCTGGACAACCACCGTGTCACCTTTGCGGACATCCTTCCGGACTATCTCGTCTTCGTTATGCAAGGTGGCGTTGGAAACGACGACGCCGCCAACGGTTACCGGATGAAGTCGGGCAACGGGAGTCAAGGCTCCGGTGCGACCGACTTGAATCTCAATATCCTCTATGATCGTTGTCGCCCGTTCCGCCGGGAATTTATGCGCGATGGCCCAGCGCGGACTACGGCTGACGAAACCAAGTCTTGATTGCCACTCAAGACGGTTAACCTTGAAGACAACGCCGTCGATATCATAATCGAGCTCCGCCCGAAGTTCCTCTATCTTGCGATACGCATCGATCGCCTCTTCCATATTAGAGCAGACCTCAGACAAAGGGTTCACCGAAAAGCCCCACTCCTTGAAAGTCGCCAGCACTTCCGCCTGAGTTTCCCCCGGCACGCTGGACGCCTCTCCCCAGGCATAGGCGAAAAAGCGCAGTTTACGCGAGGTAGTAATTGAATGGTCAAGTTGCCGCAAACTGCCTGCCGCCGCATTCCTGGGATTGGCAAAAATCTTGCCGCCGCTCTCCGCTTGTACCTTGTTCAACTCAAGGAAATCCGCCTTCGACATGTAGACCTCGCCACGCACTTCAAACAAATCCGGTGGTGACGTTTTCACATTTGCGAATTCATGAGGGAGGTCCGTGACACCGCGCAGGTTCCCCGTGATATCTTCGCCGACTTGTCCGTCACCACGGGTGGCTCCCTGAACAAACCTGCCTTTCTCATACCGCAGGCTCGCGGAAAGGCCATCGATCTTCGGTTCGGCAAAAAAGGCGACTTCCTCTGTCGGCCCCAGCCCAAGAAACCGCCGGATACGCCCTTCGAACTCACGAAGTTCATCGTTACTGAAGGCGTTGTCGAGAGACAACATGGACACCTTGTGCCTGACTTTGCCAAATCCTTTGGCGGGGGCGACGCCAAGGCTTTGAGACGGGCTATCGGCTGTCACCAGTTCGGGGAATTGAGCCTCCAGAGCAAGAAGCTGTTTTCTCAGTTCATCATATTCCGCGTCGGATATAACGGGAGCATCTTCCGTATAATAGGCGGCGTCATGTTCCTTGATGGTGTTGGTGAGCGTTTTATGAGCTTCCTTCGCTTCTTCGGATGTCATGTTTTGCAAGTCCGCCATTGATCACCCTTCAATCAGGCTAAGGGCGGCGGCGCGGGCTTCCGCTGTTATGCTGGCACCAGAGAGCATGCGGGCGATCTCCTCTGTACGGGCAGAGGGATCGAGGCGATCCACAGATGTAATCGTGACATTGTTCATTTCCGATTTCCGGATATTCCAATGGGCCTGTCCGGCGGCAGCGACCTGTGGCGAATGGGTAACAACCAACACCTGAAGCCCTTCTGCAAGTCGGCGCAGGCGATCTCCAACAGCGTCCGCCGTTGCTCCGCCGACGCCCCTGTCAACCTCATCGAATATCAATGTCGGAGCAGAGCCAACCTGTGCCAGCACCACTTTCAGGGCCAGCATAAAGCGTGAGAGTTCTCCGCCCGACGCAATCTTGAGGAGCGGGCCCGCCGCACTTCCCGGGTTGGTTGCCACCTGAAAAGAAACTCTATCTATGCCGGCAGGACCCCAATTACTCTCCGGCAATTCGCTGACTGCCGTCATAAATTTTGCCGCGCCGAGTTTAAGCGGCTCCAGCTCCGCCATAACGGCACTATCCATCTTCTTCGCAGCACTGACGCGCTGCTCCGACAACTTTGAGGCAGCCTGCATAAACTCTTTTCGGGCCTCAGCCGCTGCTCTTCGAAGGGCCTCCACCTCTCGATCTCCGTCCTCTACCGATTGCAGCCGCGCAACAAAGCTTTGCAGCAGTTTTGGAAGATCAGCAACTTCACATTTATGCTTTCGGGCCGCCGCACGAAGCGCGAACAGCCGTTCCTCGACCGCTTCCAGGCCAGCCGGATCCATATCAAGATCACCTGCAACGGAGTTAATAATAACCTGGGCCTCCGCCATTTCGATGGCTGCCCGCTCCAGACCTTCTAAAACAGGATCAAGCTTTCCCGCCGCTTTTTCAATGACGCGCTCTACGGCGCGTGTCGCAGTTCGGATACGATTTTCCACGCCCCCATGATCCGTAAGTGCCTTTTCTGCATCCCGGAGAGCTTCAGCGATTTTTTCGGCATGCATCAGGTTTGAGCGTTGAATCGCCAACGCCTCCTCTTCCCCTTCTTCCGACGCCAGTTCCGTCAGCTCTTCAATGACATGGCGCAGATACTCCTCATCTACGCGCGCCTGTTCGATTTCCTGAAGGGCCCGCGTCAGCTTTTCTTCCGCCGCCTGTAAAGTCTCGAATTTCCCAGCCGTCGCTGAAACCTCACGGCTTAATCGCCCGTATTGATCCAGCAATGCCCGATGGCTCCGGGCATCCAGTAATCCGCGTTCCGCATTTTGGCCATGAATTTCAACGAGAACCTCCCCGACAGCGCGGAGCAATCCGGCGCTCACGGCCTGGTCGTTGATGCTGGCCCGGCTACGTCCATCCGCACCAAGTGACCGACGTAAGATGAGTGGCTCTCCCGGCGCGACTTCAATATCACCCATTATCTCAAAAACAGAATGCGTGGGCGCAAGGCTGAACGTTGCTGTCACGGAACCCTGCTCTGCGCCAGTCCGCAGGAGGCTTGTATCCGCTCTCGCACCAAGCGCAAGCGCCAGGCTGTCAAGGAGTATTGACTTGCCCGCCCCCGTTTCACCGGTCAGCACACAAAGTCCGTCTTCAAAGGTAAGGTCCAGCTTTTCGATCAGTACAATATTGCGGATGGAGAGTTGTTCCAGCATTTCTGATCAGCGCACTAAAACACGGAGTTCCATACTTTGACAATCCAGGAATCCTCATCCGCTTCGGGCTTCAGATAGTTGGCGTCCAGCAACGCGTAAGAATCCTGATACCACTCACTTCCTGGAAAGTTATAGCCAAGGACCGCCGCCGCCGTTTGCGCCTCCTGCGTAATGCCGAGCATCAGATACGCCTCCGTCAACCGATGCAGTGCCTCTGGCGCATGGGTGGTTGTCTGGTATTGCTCGACCACCGTCCGAAAACGATTGATCGCACCAACCAGATATTTCTGACCGAGATAATATCTCCCGATCGCCATTTCCTTGCCGGCAAGATGGTCCCGCGTCAGATCAATTTTCAGGCGGGCGTCCTGCGCATATTCTGAATTCGGGAAGCGCCGTACAAGATTCTGCAGGGCATCAAGGGCCTGACGGGTGACTTTCTGGTCCCGCTCCACCCCCGTAATCTGTTCATAATATGAAATGGCGATCAAATAATAAGCATAGGCGACATCCTTGTTCCCGGGATGAAGTTCTATGTATCTTTCTGCGGCCAGAATCGCCTGGTCATATTCGTTGCTCTGATAATAGGCGAACGCCGACATGATCTGGGCCTTTGTCGACCAGATGGAATAAGGGCGCTGTCGCTCTACCTCGTCAAAATTACGAGCTGCCTCAAGATAGTTTTCGCTGTTAAGGTCGGCCAGCGCCTGATTATACAGCTCCTCCACAGGGCGCTCGACATAGGCTTCCGGCTCATTAGAGCTGCATCCCGTGACCAGCAACAATAAAAGAATACCGCCGATCGCCCGGGCGATTCTTGAAAATAATAGTTGATGCAACTTATCCCTCTTGGCCCATGGCCGACAATCCTTAATAAGTTCGCTATTTTATCCAATCCGTTTGCCAAGGGAAAGGTATGGTTTCAGTTTTCTTTAACTTCTTTAACAGTAATTCATTTTCAGGGGTTGCACGCATAAGTTTGATTTGGAGCATTACCATAAATAAATTGCAGTATTGGCCATTAAAAGGGATATCGAAGCATCTATCGATAAATTTATTTTATCTAATTAGTGTTAGTTTTTATGCGTTTTCTTTTTCAAATCGCATGTGATATATTACCTATAAGGGTGGAGTTGCATTTTAATTTTCTCCAAATATCACCAAAAATCTTGAACTGCTGACATCGCCCTCAATACTAGCATAACAAAAAAAATAAATTGAAAGTCTAAGAAAGGTACCAAACAAAAATGGGTAAAGTCGCGAAAAGAGTCGACGATCATGTCGGCGAACGGATTCGTGAAAGAAGAACTATGATGGGGTTAACCCAGGAGCATCTGGCCAAAGCGCTGGATATTTCATATCAGCAAGTTCAAAAATACGAAACGGGTGCAAACCGTGTTAGTGCCGGTCGTCTTTTTGAGATCGCCAAACGGCTGGAAGTAGATGTCGCATATTTCTTTGAAAACCTCGAACCGTCAACGACCAGTATTCCGCTGGAACATGGTGGCAAGAACCGATCGACCATCGAGCTAGTCCGCAATTATAGCGAAATTGACGAACCGGCTGTGCGATCCGCTGTCAGCGGCCTTATCAAAAGCCTCGCTGGCAAGGAAAGGCGGCGAAAAACCGCTTAACTGTCACGTCGAGATCAACAAAGGCGCGGGAATCAATCCCGCGCCTTAATTATTTTACTCAGCCTGAAAATTCGAAAGACTGCCTAACGCTACAAGATCAGTCCGTAGCCGGCGCAGCTGCCTTTTTCGTCGGCCAGTGGGCCCCGCCAACATTCGCAATTCTTACAGGTGCTTCCGTTGTATAGCACCAAGCATCCTTATCCGCGAGAAAAGCGTGCAAGAGCTTGTTATTCAAAGCATGACCGGAACGGAAACCATAAAACTCACCGATAATCGGAGCACCCGCCAGATACAGGTCCCCGACCGCGTCAAGCGCTTTGTGGCGGACGAATTCATCTTCGTACCGCAGCCCTTCTTCATTTAGAATATCTGAACCGCTCAGCACGATTGCGTTATCGAGCGAGCCGCCCTTGGCCAGTCCCAGTTTTTTGAGCTGCTCAAATTCACCGAGGAAACCGAATGTGCGAGCCCGGGAAAGTTCATTCTTGAAGGTGCCATTGCGCAGGCTGTAGCTGCAATTCTGCTTGCCAATACGCGGATTGTCGAAATCAATCTCGAAAGCAACGGATATATTATCAGAAGGTGACAGGATCGCCTTTGCTTCGCCATCACTGACTTCAACTTCTTTCAGCACCTTGATATAGCGGCGCGGGCTGTCCTGCTCAACGACGTCCGCGCATTCAATGAGGAAAACAAAAGGTGCAGAAGAGCCATCCATTACCGGAACTTCCGGGCCATCAAGCTCAACCACGACATTATCAACACCGCAGCCGGAAAGGGCGG
Source organism: uncultured Sneathiella sp. (assembly GCF_963973085.1). Taxonomy (GTDB): domain Bacteria; phylum Pseudomonadota; class Alphaproteobacteria; order Sneathiellales; family Sneathiellaceae; genus Sneathiella. The sequence goes on along the minus strand of NZ_CAXAXA010000002.1, from coordinate 199,128 downwards.
CCATCAAATGCTCAACCGTCGCAACCTTTGTCCCTGCTCCATTCTCCACCGTTGTGCACATCATAAGATCGGTCACAGTATTATATTGCGCCGGGATTTCAGACACCGATTGATCAACGTCTGTACGCTTGAAAACAATGCCGCTATTTACCGGCGCAGGCGCCAGCTTCATATTGATCAGCGTGCCGCCATGCAGTCCGACACCGGTACAGCTGATACTATTGCGTAATGTTTTCTGAAAAACGACCATATTCCGCCACTCATTGTTACTCGTCATAAATATTCGAGCTGAATGTACGAAAGCCCCCCCGTCCACACAAATCAAACATTGTTACCAATTATTACCGCGCTGCACAAAAATATGGTAAACTGCCTGAATGGCAGGGGCGCAGGGGGCGTCACAGTGTTCCATATAGTCGATCTCCAGCATCGCCGAGCCCGGGGACAATATAAGCCTTTTCGTTTAGCTTCTGATCAAGCGCCGCGACATATATAACGACATCCGGATGCATATCCTGCATGACCTGAACTCCCTCCGGCGCGGCAACCAGCGCCATGAACCGGATATTCTCTTCCTTAACCCCGTGATCAAGCAGGACCTTCACACCGGCGGCAGCAGAATACCCCGTGGCCAGCATGGGATCCACCAGAATGAAGAAGCGGTCTTCTGCGGTCGGCAATTTTCGCAAATACTCCACCGGACGCTTTGTCTTCGGGTCGCGGTACATGCCTATATGACCTACTCTTGCAGAGGGCATCAGTTCCAACAGTCCGTCCGCCATGCCCAGCCCAGCCCGCAAAATAGGGACAATAGCGGATTTTTTTCCTGCAAGCACCGGTGCCTCCATCGGGCAAATCGGCGTTTCAATTTTCTCGATTGTCGTCGGCATATGCCGGGTAATTTCATACCCCATCAACAGGGCAATTTCCTTCAGCAACTGACGAAAAGTCTTAGTCGAGGTTTTTTTGTTCCGCATGTGACTGAGTTTATGAACAATTAGCGGATGATCGAGAATATGAAGATTCGGAAACCGCGGGTCGTAGGCCATGAGAAATTGCCCTTAGCTGGATTGCAGACGAAGTTTATGCCTGACCTTATCCGACTTCACTTTTAAAATCACTATGGTGCGATCAAAAAGTCGATAAATTCTAGCTGTCAGAAAAATTCCTACCTATACTTCAGGCAGCCCAAGCATAACAACTTGACCAGCCGGTCAGATTTTGATTTGGATTTAGACTGTCCCACTCGGTTCTGTGAAGAACATGGATAGGCGGGCATTAATAGGGAGAGGTATAGAGACATGATGAAGAAAATTGCCCTCGGGCTTGTTGCAACAGCCGCGCTTGCCGTCAGCGGACTGGCTCATGCAGAAGATTTCAATCCCGCCATTGTTTTTGATATGGGCGGGAAATCCGATAAATCCTTTAACGAAGCCGCCTTTAATGGCATCGAAAAGTTCAAGAAGGAAACCGGCGTTGATTATATGGAATTTGAAGTCACGCAGGTTTCACAACGCGAACAGGCGGCACAGCGAATGGCCAAGAAAGATGCAGATATTGTCATCGCGATTGGCTTCGCCCAGGCAGCTGCAGTGGAAAAGGCCGCAAAGAAATACCCGGACACAAAATTCACCATTATTGATATGGTCGTTGATCTGCCAAATGTTCAATCCGTTGTATTCCGTGAGGAACAGGGATCTTTCCTAGTTGGCATGGCAGCCGCTATGGCCAGCGAATCCGGAAAAGTCGGCTTTATCGGCGGCATGGATATACCGTTGATCCGGAAATTTGCACTCGGATACAAGGAAGGGGTCATGTATGCCGACCCGGACGCCGAGGTTATCGAGAATATGACCGGCACAACTCCAGCCGCCTGGAACGACCCGACAAAAGGCAGCGAACTTGCCCAAAGTCAGTTTGACCGCGGGGCCGATGTGATTTTTGCGGCTGCTGGCGCAACGGGGTTAGGTGTACTTCAAACCGCAGCGGATGAAGGCAAACTTGCCATCGGCGTTGATAGCAACCAGAACTATCTGCATCCGGGTGCGATGCTAACTTCCATGATGAAGCGCGTCGATGTCGCAGTCTACAATGCATTGATGACGGCAAAAGAAGGTACATGGAAGCCCGGCATACAGGTCCTCGGCCTGGCGGAAGACGGTGTTGGTTTCTCTGTTGATGAGTGGAACAAGGATCTGCTGACGGAAGATATGATCGCCAAGCTGAACGCAGCTAGAAACGATATCATCGATGGCAAGATCAAGGTCACGAATTATATGGATAAGTAATCCTGGCTATCATGTCAGAGCAACGCCCGGCGCTTGAACTCCGCCGTGTCAATAAAAGCTTCGGCCCGGTCCATGCGAACAAGGATATTTCCCTGTCAGTGGACCGGGGCAGCATTCACGGCATTGTCGGTGAAAATGGAGCCGGAAAATCGACACTGATGAGCATCGTCTACGGCTTTTATCAAGCCGATAGCGGTGAAATACTGGTCAACGGGACGCCCTGCCATATCGACAACCCACAGAGTTCTATCGAAGCCGGTATCGGCATGGTGCATCAGCATTTCATGCTCGTTGACACCTTTACTGTGCTTGAAAATATTATTCTGGGGATCGAGGGAGGGGCACGCCTTTCAAAAGGACTTGCCGCTGCTCGTGAAGAATTAATCCGGCTGGAAAAGGAATATTCTCTCGAAGTCAATGTGGATGCGGTCGTTGGCGATTTGCCGGTAGGGCTTCGTCAGCGGGTCGAGATATTGAAAGCCTTATACCGTGAGGCGGAAATTCTTATTCTGGATGAGCCTACTGGTGTCCTCACCCCGCAGGAGGCGGACCACCTGTTCCGTATCCTTGACACGCTCCGCCAACAAGGCAAGACAGTCATCCTTATTACTCACAAACTTCGTGAGATCATGGCGATCACCGATAGTGTCTCTGTTATGCGCCGGGGGGAAATGGTCGCGCATTTGAAAACAGCCAACACAACGCGGGATGCCCTCGCTGAATTGATGGTTGGCCGGTCTGTCCTTCTTCGGGTTGAGAAATCTCCCGCGAAGCCTGCCGAGACCCTCATGGCTATACGGAACCTGAATTATATAGATATGGATAACGTCCCACGCCTTAAAAGCTTAGATCTGGACCTCAAAGCGGGAGAGATACTTGGCATTGCCGGGGTCTCGGGCAATGGCCAGTCGGAACTGCTGGAAATACTGGGCGGGATGCTGTCACCGACCTCCGGGAGTATCCAATACAAAGGGCAGGAGCTGGTTGGCAGCAAGGCTTTTTCTGCCCGGAATCTCCGGAAAATTGGTATAGGTCACGTCCCGGAAGACCGCCACCGTGCCGGCCTTGTTCTCTCTTTTAGTGCGAATGAATGCACAATTCTGGGATATCACGACAACCCGGAGTACAATCGGGGCATAAGACTGGACCGGGACACAATGGTCAGGAATTGCGAAACCTACATAGAGAAATATGATATCCGGCCACCGGATGCATATCTGCTGGCATCTGGCTTTTCCGGCGGCAACCAGCAAAAGCTGGTGCTTGCGCGGGAAATGGAGCAGTCACCAGATGTTCTTCTGGTCGGACAACCGACACGGGGTGTCGACATTGGCGCAATTGAGTTTATTCATAAACAATTGATCCAGATGCGAGATGCAGGCAAGGCCATTCTCGTCGTTTCCGTCGAAATTGACGAAGTCATGTCCATTGCGGATCGGATCGCGGTCATGTTCGATGGCGAAATCGTCGGCGAGGTAAGCGCCGCCGACGCCACGGAAACCCGGCTTGGCCTGATGATGGCAGGTGTGCGCGAAAACATCTCATCGGAAATGGTTTAACCCGATGGCGGAAAGCAAGGCAAAGTTCGGCGTACCCTTGAAAATTCCCGGTTGGATCAACTACGCTCTGGTTCCGTTGATTAATCTGTTGGCTGCACTGCTGATTTCCGGGATTGTCATCCTTATCGTCGGCGATAATCCGTTAAAGGCATTGGAGGTGTTATTATATGGAGCCTTCGGATATCCGGAGGCTGTTGGCTATACACTTTATTACACCACCAACTTCATCTTTACCGGCCTCGCCGTCGCGATTGCCTTTCATTGCGGGCTTTTCAATATCGGGGCGGAAGGACAGGCTGCCCTTGGCGGCATTGGAACCGCCATTGTTTGCCTCTATCTTGACTGGCTGCCAAGTTGGGCCATCATCCCCATTGCCATGATTGCGGCGGCCCTGTTCGGTGCAGCATGGGCTTATATTCCCGCATATCTTCAGGCGAAGCGCGGCAGTCATATTGTCATTACGACAATCATGTTCAATTTTATTGCCGCCTCCGTAATGACATACCTGCTTGTAGAGGTTCTTATTAATCCGGAAGGTCAGTCTCCGGAAAGCCGTCCCTTTATCGAGGCGACCTGGCTTCCCTATTTTCATGATTTCCTGAGTATGCCGGAAACCCCGCTCAATCTCTCTTTCCTGTATGCGTTGGTTCTGGCAGGCGGATTTTACTTCTTTATCTGGCGCACAAGGTGGGGATATGAAATCAGGGTCGTGGGTCAGAATGAAACGGCGGCGCGTTACGCAGGCATCTCTCCTGCCCGCAACATTATCCTTGCCATGATGATTTCGGGCGCCCTTGCCGGTTTTGTCGGTGTCAATGAAATTCAGGGCGTGCAGCATCGCTTAATCCTGGATTTTACCAACGAATATGGCTTCGTCGGAATTGCTGTGGCATTGATGGGGCGCAACCATCCGGTCGGGATTTTGCTTGCGGCGCTTCTGTTTGGTGCGCTGTATCAAGGGGGTTCTGAACTGGCATTCGAAATGAAAACGATCAACAAGGAAATGGTGATTGTTATTCAGGGATTGATCATCCTGTTTTCTGGCGCGCTTGAACATATGTTTCGGCCCAGAATCGAGGCCGCTTACCGTCGTCTTGCCACTTGGCGGACTGTGGAGGCGGGGTGATGGAAACATTTCACATCATTGTCCTGCTCATGGATGCGACATTCCGTGTCGCAACGCCGCTGGTACTCGCGGCACTCGCGGGCATGTTCTCGGAGCGCGCCGGCATTGTTGATATCGGACTGGAAGGCAAGATGCTGGGCGCGGCCTTCGCGGCGGCAGCGGTCGCCTCTGTTTCCGGTTCTGCATGGGTGGGGCTTGGCGCCGGGATCATGGCTTCGCTTGCCCTTTCCGCGCTGCATGCCTATGCCTGCGTCACACATAAAGGGAATCAGGTTGTTTCCGGTATGGCAATCAATATCGTCGTTGCCGGTCTTGCTCCAACATTGGCCTATGCCTGGTTTCAGATGGGGGGCCAGACCCCGGCTCTTGCCGGAGATGAGCGCTTTCGCTCCCTGGAATTACCGTTCACAGAGGCTGCTCGTCAGATTCCGGTCATCGGTTATATCTATGCCGATCTGATCTCTGGACATAACATCATCGTGTATCTGGCGGCGGCAGCGGTACCGATATGCGCTTGGATATTGTACAAGACACGTTTCGGCCTCCGCGTGCGGGCCGTCGGGGAGAATCCTCATGCGGTTGATACGGCAGGCATTTCCGTCAACTATCTGCGCTACAAGGCCCTGGCCGTCACCGGACTTCTTTGCGGGATATCTGGAGCCTATCTCTCGACAGCCCATGGAGCGGCATTTACGCGCGATATGACGGCAGGCAAAGGCTATCTTGCGCTGGCGGCTCTTATTTTTGGGAAATGGCGGCCGGTGCCGACGTTGTTCGCCTGCCTGCTCTTCGCCTTTACGGATGCGGTTCAGATAAGGCTTCAGGGTGTTGAGCTTCCTGTAGTTGGTGTTATTCCTGTGCAGTTTATTCAGGCGCTCCCATATATACTGACAGTATTGCTGCTTGCCGGATTTGTTGGCAAGGCGCATCCGCCAAAAGCTATTGGCAAGCCCTATATTAAGGAAAGATGATGACGTTAGACCCAAATCTGGCTGCAAATTTTGTTAAAGAGGCCGCGCCAGGCTTTTCTCCTCGCGTCGGCATCGTTCTGGGGTCCGGACTGGGCCCCCTTGCAGACAAAGTCGAAGTCGTTGCCAGCATTGAGTATGAAGATATCCCGGACTTCCCGAAATCAACAGTAGAGGGGCATGAAGGCCGTCTTATCCTCGGTCGGCTCGGCGGCATGCCGATTGCCTGCCTGCAGGGACGCGTCCACTATTATGAGGGAGTTAATCCTCAGGACCTTGCCATTCCCGTGCGGATGCTGAAACTTCTCGGCGTCGACATTCTGCTGCTAACCAATGCGGCCGGTAGTTTTCATAAGAAAATGGGACCTGGCAGCCTGATGCTGATCAGCGATCATATCAATTTCACGGGGCTAAACCCGCTGGTCGGAGAGAATGACGATACATTCGGCCCGCGGTTTTTCTCGATGGAAAATGCTTATGACCCAACCCTTCGCAAGCATTTTAAGGCGGTGGCGAAGGAACTGGATATCACGTTGCATGAGGGCATTTATCTGCATTATCTCGGACCGAATTTCGAGACCCCAGCGGAAATCAAGGCCTTCAAGGCATTGGGCCCCGATGCCGTCGGCATGTCCACAACGCCGGAAGTTCTCGTCGCTCGTCATGCCGGTTTGCGCGTTGCGGCGATTTCAAACATTACCAATCTCGCCGCTGGAATGAGCAAGACCGAGCTCAGCCATGAACAAACCCTTGAAAGCGCCAAGCTTGCGGCGGAGGATCTGGAGACTCTCATTATTGTGTTTCTTGAAACCCTGAAACGAGAATTGCTGAAAGCGCATTTACGGAGCACCGAAAATGGCGACAATTAGCTCACTACAACAGGCCCCCGATACTCATCGGAGAAATTCCGGCATTCCGCTTGATCTGGACGTTCTGGACCGCATTCGTGTCAATATGAGTGCCGTAGAGCGACGGGCCTCCACTCTTGGCGGTCGGCGAACCGTCAAGAAAGAAACGCAAGCGGCATGGCTTCTGAAAGCCATTACCTGCATTGATTTGACCACGTTAAATGGCGATGACACTCCGGGCCGCGTCCAACGTCTGTGCGCAAAGGCACGCCAGCCAGTACGCGCTGACCTTCTTGATGCCTTGGGCATGGGAGATCGTAATCTGACGACAGGCGCTGTTTGCGTCTACCACAGCATGATTGATACGGCAGTTGAAGCCTTGAAGGGGTCAAACATTCCAATCGCCGCTGTCTCGACTGGCTTCCCGGCCGGTCTCAACCCTTTCGATCTGCGCGTGAAAGAGATAGAAGCATCGGTCGCAGCAGGCGCAAATGAAATTGATATCGTGATTACCCGTGGCCATGTGCTGACGCAGAACTGGCAGGCGCTTTATGAAGAGGTAAAAACCTTTCGCGCTGCCGCCGGACAAGCCCATCTCAAGGCCATTCTCGGAACAGGGGATATTGTGACATTGCGGAACGTCGCCAAAGCCAGCATGATCGCCATGATGGCCGGTGCGGATTTCATCAAAACATCAACCGGGAAGGAAAGCATGAATGCGACACTGCCCGTAACCCTCGTCATGGTCCGTATGATACGGGAATATCTTGAGATGACGGGTTACAAGATCGGATACAAACCGGCGGGTGGGATCAGTACGGCAAAAGATGTGCTAAATTACCAGATCATGATGAAGGAAGAACTTGGAAATGACTGGTTACAGCCTGATCTGTTCCGCATCGGTGCTTCCAGCCTGCTTGGGGATATCGAACGCCAGATAGAGCATTTCGTCACCGGCCGTTATTCTGCCGGTTTCCGCCACCCGATGGCCTGAGGAACGACAATGAGTATCGCAGAAAAATTTGACAGCATGGAATATGGCCCTGCCCCGGAGAGCAGCGAGGTTGCTCTCGACTGGATCTCAACCCGAAAAGGGAAGTTCAACCTCTTTATTAATGGCGAATGGGTCAAGCCTATATCCGGAAGCTGGTTCGAGAGCTATAATCCCGCAACTGGCAAACTGCTGGCGAAAATCGCCGCCGCAGGTGAGAAAGATGTCGATGCTGCCGTTGCCGCCGCACGAAACGCCCAGAAAAACTGGCAGGCTATTGGCGGTCCTGCCCGCGCTCGTTATCTCTATGCGCTCGCCCGTGCTGTTCAACGCCATGCCCGGCTTCTGGCAGTCCTTGAAACGCTGGATAATGGCAAACCGGTGCGGGAAACTCGGGATATCGACATTCCGCTGGTTGCCCGGCATTTCTATCATCACGCCGGCTGGGCGCAACTGCTGGAGCAGGAGTTTCCAGACTTTGAGCCGATGGGCGTTATCGGCCAGATCATTCCCTGGAATTTTCCTCTCCTGATGCTCGCCTGGAAAATTGCGCCTGCCATCGCGGCCGGAAATACAATCGTTCTGAAGCCGGCGGAGTATACGTCCCTTACAGCTCTTTATTTTGCAGAACTATGTCAGGATATTGGCCTTCCGAAAGGTGTGGTGAATATTGTCACGGGCGGCGGCAAAACTGGGGGCGCTCTCGTGAAGCATCCTGATGTCGACAAAATTGCCTTTACCGGATCCACCGACGTGGGCCGCAACATTCGCGAAGTCACAGCGGGAAGCGGCAAACATCTGACACTGGAGCTCGGCGGGAAATCCCCGTTTATTGTCTTTGAAGATGCCGATCTCGACAGCACCATCGAAGGGGTTGTCGATGCCATCTGGTTCAATCAGGGGCAAGTATGCTGTGCAGGCTCCAGATTGCTGCTGCAGGAAGGTATCGCCGAGAAAATGATTGCCAAGCTGCGCGCCCGGATGGAGACCCTGCGCATTGGCGATCCGCTTGATAAATCCATCGACATGGGTGCGATTGTCGCCCCGGTTCAGCTTGAAACCATCAAGAAAATGGTGAGCAAGGGAACCGAGGAAGGCGCCGAAATGTGGCAACCGAGCTGGGCGGCACCGAAGGAAGGTTGCTACTACCCGCCCACCCTCTTCACCAATGTCGCCCCGGCCGCGACCATCGCGCAGGAAGAAATTTTCGGACCCGTTCTCGTCGCCATGACATTCAGAACACCGGATGAGGCCGTGGCTCTGGCCAATAACACCCGTTACGGGCTCGCCGCCTCGATCTGGAGCGAGAATATCAATCTAGCGCTTGATGTAGCGCCAAAGCTCGATTGCGGTGTTGTCTGGATCAATTCCACCAACCAGTTTGATGCAACCTGCGGCTTTGGCGGGAATCGCGAATCCGGCTATGGACGCGAAGGCGGCCTTGAAGGGATGATGGAAGTCCTGAAACCTGTCTTTATCTCAAAATTACCGCTGTATAAAACGGCAGCAACACCTTCTAAAATTTCCGCCGATAAACCCTCACCTAAGCATCTGGACAGAACGCCGAAGCTCTATATTGGCGGAAAGCAGGCACGACCGGACTCAGGCTATAGCCTCCCCGTCTATTCGCCAAAGGGAGAGAAAACAGGAGAGGTCGGAGATGGCAATCGCAAAGATATCCGCAATGCCGTAGAGGTCGCGAACAAGGCAACCGGCTGGACAAAAGCGAGCAGCCATAATCGGGCCCAGGTTCTTTATTACATGGCCGAAAACCTTGATACCCGAAAGGAAGAGTTTGCTGCACGCCTCCGTCAAACTACCGGCGTCAGTGCAAAAAAAGCTGCGGCTGAGGTAGCGGCTACCATCCAACGCCTTTTCTCCTACGGTGCCTGGGCAGATAAATATGAAAGCACCGTCCATTCACCACCGATGCGCGGCGTAACCCTTGCCATGAAAGAGGCGCTTGGAACGATTGGCATCGCCTGTCCGGACGAGAACCCGCTTTTGTCAATGGTTTCTCTCGCTGCCCCGGCATTGGCGATGGGAAACCGGATTGTCTTGATTCCCTCCGAACGGCATCCGCTGACATCTACGGATTTTTACCAGATTCTCGAAACATCCGACGTACCGGGTGGCGCCTTTAACATCGTAACGGGCCATCGCGATGACCTTGCCAAAACCCTCGCCGCGCATGATGACGTAAAATCCGTCTGGTATTTCGGTCCGCTTGAGGGGAGCCGTATCGTTGAAACCACATCAAGCGGAAACATGAAGCGCACATGGGTCAATAATGGACGCCAGCGAAACTGGTTTGACAGACGACAGGGCGAAGGGCGGGAATTCCTGCATCAGGCCACCCAGGTAAAGAATATTTGGATTCCTTATGGCGACTAAGCCCGCAAACTTCTTTCCGCAGGAGCTTATCCGTAAGAAACGGGACGGCTCCGCGTTGAATGACGCCGAGATCCGGTTCATGGTGGCCGGGCTTGCAGACAATTCAATTTCCGAAGGACAAATTGCGGCCTTCGCCATGGCGGTTTTCTTTCAGGGAATGACGATGGACGAGCGTGTCTCCCTGACACACGCAATGGTTCAGTCCGGCCAAGTGATGGACTGGAAAAAAGCGGACCTTGGCCGCCCCGTCGTCGACAAACATTCCACGGGAGGCGTAGGCGATAAAGTCAGCTTGATGCTCGCCCCGATCGTCGCTGCCTGCGGTGGGGCGGTCCCAATGATTTCGGGACGCGGCCTGGGTCATACGGGAGGAACGCTTGATAAGCTAGACAGTGTGCCCGGCTATAATACGGCGCCTGATCCGGCATTGCTAACAAAAACCGTAAAGCAGATCGGCTGTGCCATCATCGGTCAGACTGCTGACCTCGCCCCCGCAGACAAACGGTTTTACGCCATCCGCGATGTGACAGCGACCGTTGAATCCATTCCTCTCATTACTGCGTCGATCTTGTCGAAAAAGCTGGCAGCGGGACTGGAGGCCCTTGTTATGGATGTTAAGTTCGGCTCCGGTGCGTTCAAGGAAGACTATAACGAAGCACAAGAGCTTGCCCACAGTATTGTAACTATCGCCAATTGCGCCGGGCTTCCAACCACGGCGCTTCTGACCGACATGAATGAGGTTCTTGGCGCGTCGGCCGGGAATGCCATCGAAGTGCGTGAGACAATCGATTTCCTGATGGGCAAGAATGTGGATCCCAGACTTCTTAGTGTTGTCACAGCCCTTGCAGCAGAGATGCTCGTGCTTGGTGACGTCGCGGATGAAGTGACCGCGCCGCATGCGGTGCAGGGCGCCCTTGCAAGCGGAACCGCCGCCGAAAAATTCGCGCAGATGATCGCCGCCCTAGGCGGACCCCATGACCTTATGACGAATGTGGGGAAGCATCTTCCACTTGCACCCGTCCGCCATGATGTCATTTCACCAAAGCGTGGCGTTATCGGATCAATGAATGTCCGTGAAATGGGTGTCGCCGTGATGGATTTAGGAGGTGGCCGGCACAAGGCATCGGATCCCATCGATTACGGTGTTGGCATTTCAGATATTGCAGGTCTTGGAGCAAAACTTGGGCCGAGAAGGCCTATTGCCACAATCTTCGCCCGGAGTGAAGATGACGCCAGACGAGCGGAAATGCGTATACTGAACGCAATCACGCTTGTTGATGAAACGCAAAGCCCGACACCGCCGGTTCGATCCCGATTAACCAAGGAGGATTTATGATGCGGGCAATTCTGATCGTCCTCGATAGTTTTGGGCTTGGCGCCGCACGTGATGCAGACATTTTTGGTGATACAGGCGCAGATACTTTCGGGCATATAATCGAAGAGGCGAGCGCGGGCAAGGCGGACACCGACAGCCGGTCCGGGCCCCTTAATTTGCCGCATTTGGAAAAACTCGGACTGTTTGCCGCCCATGATCTCTATAACGGTAAAATGCCGAAAGACGGACCTTTCACCGGACTATATGGCGTTGCGCATGAGATGAGCAAGGGCAAGGATACCCCGTCCGGGCATTGGGAAATGACCGGCGTTCCAGTGTTATTTGACTGGGGATATTTCCCACGGACGATCCCTTGCTTTCCCGAAGAATTGACAACGACGCTGATCGAACAAGGAGAGTTGCAGGGCGTTCTTGGGAATTGCCACGCTTCCGGCACCGAGATAATTGCAAAGCTCGGGGATGAGCATATGGCAACGGGAAAGCCCATCATTTACACATCTGCCGATAGTGTTTTCCAGATTGCTGCGCATGAAGAATGCTTTGGGCTCGACCGGCTTTACACACTTTGTGATCTCGCCCGTGAGCTCGTTGATCCATTGAATATAGGACGTGTGATCGCAAGACCGTTTATCGGCAGCAACGGCAATTTCACCAGAACCGCAAACCGAAAAGACCTTGCGGTTCCCCCGCCTGGAAAAACCCTTCTCGATTATTTGACGGAGGCCGGTCATCAAGTAATTTCAATAGGGAAGATTGGTGATATTTTTGCCCATCAGGGAACCGGTAGGATTGTCAAGGCAGCGGGCAACATGGCGCTTATGGATGCCACGATGGACGCAGTTGATAGCGCTGTAGACGGCAGCCTGATTTTCACCAACCTTGTCGATTTCGATCAGTCATACGGGCATCGACGCGATATCGCCGGATATGCCAAGGCGCTAGAGGAATTTGATGCGCGCCTGCCGGAACTCATTGATAAGTTAAGGCCGGGCGATATCGTGATCCTGAGTGCGGATCATGGTTGCGACCCCACCTGGCCTGGCTCAGATCATACGCGGGAGGTTGTTCCTGTGCTGGCATTTGGACCGGGGATAGAAGGCCGCCCGATAGGAGAGCGGGAGACTTTTGCCGATATCGGCCAGACGATTGCCGCGCATCTGTCACTCCCACCGCTGCCTTTTGGCACTGCGTTTCTGAGCTAATCATGGTGAAGAAAGCTGAGCTTCATGTGCATCTTGAAGGCACAGCCCCACCGGCTCTTGTACGGAAAATGGCAGCACGTAATGGCGCAAAGCTTGATCCGACAACATTTAAATCAGGCGGGGAGTTCGCGTGGTCCAATTTTTGGGAGTTTCTTGATTGTTATGACAAGGCCGCGGCGACGATCCTGACAAAGGATGACTATCGCCTGATCACCTATGATTATCTGGCGAGATGCGCAAAAGAAAACACGATTTATGTCGAGATGTTCTCGTCTCCCGACCACGCCGCCGAGGTTGGGATGAGCTATACGGATCACTTGGAAGGAATTGCTGCAGGTATTGATGACGCGCGGTTGGAGTTCGGAATTGAAGGCCGGATCATTGTCACTTGTGTCCGGCACCTTGGTGCTGAGCGTGCGCTCGCAATCGCGCGTCTCGTCGCATTGACACCTCATCCTTATGTGGTTGGCTTTGGAATGGGCGGTGATGAATCCCGTTTTCATCCAGATGATTTTGCTGCCGCCTTCAATCTTGTGACTAAGGCTGGATACCAGACGACAAGCCATGCCGGAGAATTTAGCGGACCGGAAAGCATTCGGGCATCCCTTGCCGCCCTTCCAATCAGTCGCGTTGGCCATGGCGTTCGCGCCATTGAAGACCCGGAATTGCTCGAAGAGTTAGCATACCGCCGCATCCCTCTTGAGCTATGCCCAGGCAGCAATATCGCCACCGGCCTTTATAAAAGCTGGGAAAAACATCCATTCAGAAAATTTATGGATACCGGCTGTCTTGTCACGCTTAACTCCGATGATCCACCGTATTTTGGCACATCCATTGGACATGAATATGAGCAGGCTGCGAAGATCTTCGGATTATCCAAAGCTGATTTGAAGAATATTACGCGAAATGCCATTTCCGCTGCTTTTTGCGGCGAGGAACTGAAGGAAAAATTACTTTCCTGTCTATAGCTATTCTTTTTTCGCAGGCTGCGTTGTTTCCGCCGCGCCATCTACTTTCTCTGTAATCTCGACTTTCGGATCTTCCGCATTAAATTTTGCCAGCACCTCTTCAGTGATGTCCATGCCAGGATTGAAGAAGACCGTTTTTGCCCGATCGATGCCGAGGTTAACGCCTTTCTCCTTACTCACGTCTGCTGCCATTCGCACAATGATCTCGCGAAAGCGAAGTCGAATACCAACTAGGACTTCGTTCATTTTACCATTGACGACCTGAAATTCCCTCTGAAGATTTTGCCGTTGGACATTCAGCTCAGACAGTTTCTTCTGATAAGCATCCGGCGACAAAATGGCCCTTTGCTTGTCGAGCGCCTCTTTCTCGGCAAGCAATGCATCGCCGCGCTTGTTCAAATCATCAACCTTTGTTTTTAAAAACGACTTCACTTTTTCTTCCGCTTTTTTTGACGGTTCAGAAACCTGCAAAATCTGATTGATATCTACGATCGCAACCACGGCTTCCGGCAGCTTTTCCTGGGCGAGCGCAATTGACGGGCTCTGTATGTTCAGCGCAAGAACTATCGCTGAAAAAAACACCCCAAAGCCGAGAGCTTTAAATTTTGTAACCAATGGTCTCTCCGGAAAATTCTGAATTTATATTGTGTTACATAACATCGCCGGACGAATAAATCCAGAAGCGTCATAGCGAGTTACTGTCGTCAATGAGCAAAAGCTAGATTGAAATAAAGGCGAAACTTTGATTTCGCCTCTCTTCCAAATTGTCAGCGAACGACAAATCCCGCCCTTGGGAAGTGCAGGATGACCTCTCCCACTGTTTCGTTCTCATGACGCACCGCAATTTCCCGGCGATTGAGGGTTACAAGCGTTCCGCTTACCGGTACACGGCCGGAATCATTCGGTGTTACCGTCACCGTTTCACCGGCTTTGTTTTCTTCCTCCTCGCCAATTTCACCCTGAAAACCGGAAACATCATCATTTTTAGCAATTTCCAGCGCCTCTGTTGCACTCATTTCCGTAAAATTGCCATTCCCGAATGCCGCCATCCGTGCGGCCCATGCCTTTAACTTCGGATAGCTTTCAATAATTTCTTTCGCCGCAGGCGCGCGCCCGGCGAACCAGACATTAAAATAGAGATTAAAATCAACGAGACTTGCTTTCGGACCAAGAAGATAGTCGCGATCATCCGCCAGGCCCTGCTCCGCCCAGTCCATCATGGCCGCAAACTGCTGCAGCGAGATTGGCAAGAGAGCCTTCATTTTCTCGACATTAATACCGCCGCCGGAAAACTCGGCCCTGTCCTTGATAAACTCGGGCGGCATCTGATCGCCAAAGGTTCCGAATACGATTGCAACGGACGTGCTGAACAGAAGCTTGTCGGTCCAGAAACTCGTTCCCCATCCCAGAAACTGACTGTTATCCGGAAACATCGTCGGTGTGGGATGACGCGCTTCCAACTCGCGGATTATCATTTGCGTATCACAATAAACATGGGCGCCAATCTGTAGAACAGGCGTTTTCCGGTATCCCCCCGTGAGTGGCATTAGCTCCGGCTTGGGCATCATGCGCGGAATTTGCACAGACTGCCATTCAAGGTTCTTGAACCCCAGGACAGCGCGGACTTTTTCCGCATAAGGCGACGGATCGTAATGGTGTAAAATAAGCTCAGACATATAAATTTTCCCTATTATTGTTATTCAGTAAATAATCCAACAGTGGAAGGCGCCTTATCCGTTCCACATTTCCACATATTCCTCGGGAGACTCATCGGAGAGGATCGGTGGACGCTCCGCCGTTCCCAGATAGAGAAATCCTACAATCTGGTCCGCCTCCCGCGCTCCGAGCGCCCGCTTGACGTTCGGATCAAAACAGGGCTTTCCCGATCGCCATATTCCTCCGTACCCCAACGCATGGGCTGCCAGCATCAGATTTTGCGCGGCCGCACCTGCTGAGAGAATCTGCTCTATTGCCGGAACTTTTGGATGCTCCTCCACCTTGGCGATTACAACGATAACCATCGGCGCCCTTTGAGGTTTATTTTTCTCTTTCTGAAGCAGCGCCTCCGCTGCTTCCGGGTCACGCGATTTGAGGGCATCCATGAATATGTCCCCCAGCTTCTCTCGCGCGGTGCCTTCAACAACCAGAAATCGCCAAGGGCGCAGACGACAATGATCCGGAGCGCGGATGGCCGCTTTCATCATAATACCCAGATCTTCTGCTCCAGGAGCCGGCTCTATCAGCCGTGCGGTAGATTTACGCGTTACAAGCGCTTCAATGGCATTCATCAGAGGAAATATCTCCTGCCCGTAAAATTAATAAGCAAGTGTCCTTCATATCAGAGAACGGAACTTATGCCTATGCTAGGTGTTTGTATGGATGTTATACATGCCGCAGACCCTATATAAACAACGGGGCGCCGATGCGTGCATTAAAATATACCCTTGCAGAAGTTTGTTTCAAATCAATGGCGCGCACCCAATAAACCGTTAAAATGAAGTTTGGCGGTCGCGGATTAAGGATTCAAAAGAGGTAAAAGCAAAATGTCCATAAAAACTGTATTGCTACATCTTAACAATGATCAGCAACTTGATGCCCGCATTGAAACAGCCCTTGGCCTCGCGGTCGAGCACGATGCCCACCTGATAGGTCTGTATACAATTGCACAGGTTACTGTTCCGACATCCTTCATGGGTTATGTCCCGCCGGAATTTATCGAGCAATCCCGTAAATCCGAAGAAGAGAATGCCGCCGCAGCAAAAAACAAATTGGAAAGCCTCGCGGCCAAAGTGGACAAACAGGTTGAGATTATTGTCGAGGAAGGTTACGCACCCGACCTGATCAACCACCACGCGCTTGCTGTTGATATTGTAGTGGTAGGTCAGGGCGACCCGGAAGAGGAGAATAATACCCAGTCCCGATACATTGCGGAAGAGATCGTCGTCAGTTCACCTCGCCCGGTGTTGATTATACCCGCCGCCGGCAATTATCGAAACTTCGGCAAGCATGTCATTGTTGGCTGGAACAATACGCGCGAAGCGTCCCGCGCCCTGCATGAATCCATGCCCTTTCTGCAAATGGCAGAAAAGGTTACCCTGTTAAGCGTCAACGCAACAGACGACGAAGAGGACGAGACCAAGCACATTCTCGCTCATCTGGAACGTCATGGGGTCAAGGCCGAGTATAAGGCGGGCCGCTGGCCGGACCTCAGCGTCGGAGATGCGATCCTCGACGCTCTGGTTGATTACAGTGCCGATATGCTGGTCATGGGAGCCTACGGCCACAGTCGGCTCCGCGAGATGATTCTTGGCGGTGCGACGAAGAATATCCTGGAGCACATGACTGCACCGGTTCTGTTCGCCCATTGATATAAAAATATTTAGCTTGGCGGAAGGTCAGAAAATATCGGTTTTTTGAACTTCTCGCCATGCCCCTGGCGCAAGATCGCCAAGCGATAGTTTTCCAATCTTCTTGCGGATAAGACGGAGGGTAGGGAATCCGGCTGCCGCAGTCATTCTGCGGACCTGACGATTCTTTCCCTCGGTCAGGACCAATTCAATCCAGCAGGTCGGAATTGATTTGCGAAAGCGAACAGGAGGATCGCGCTCAGCGATGTCCGGTTGCGGATCAAGTATTTTCGCGCGGCATGGTTTTGATCGATAGCCTTTGAATTCCACACCACGCGATAGCTTCTCAATTGCGGCCGTTGTCGGAACCCCCTCAAGTTCCGCCCAATATTTGCGTTCATGGTTGTTTGCCGGATCGAGGAGCCGCTTGATAAAAGGTCCGTCGTCACTGAGAAGGAGCAATCCTTCACTATCCTTGTCAAGCCGACCCGCCGCATACACATGCGCGGGAAGCGAAAATTCTGCCAAAGTGCGTTGATCCGGTCCTCCCGTAAACTGGCTGAGCACCCCAAATGGCTTATTGAAAAGAATATATCTTGGCATTGAACAACGAGGTCGGCATTTTACTGCCTTAATAGTACAGTATGTTTAAGGAAGTCGGACTATAGAGCAATTTTCTTCATCTTATCAAAATTTTAGGTAATTTTGACCATGCTGTGGATGAATCACTGGCTCAAATTACGTGACAATCAGGCAAAAAGCCGGATAGACCTGCTCAATGGACGAAAATGCAACCGCGACAGTCCGCTTTATAGGACGAAAGGAAGAGGATGCCCAGCAAATTAGCTGGATGCTTTCCAATGCCGCAAGTGCAAATTTTTCATTTGAGCATGTTTCCTGTCTGGAGAATTTCATTGAGGCCGGACGGGGACAAAATGGCGATGTCATTATTCTCGACATAACTGAAACATCAGGCTCCCATCTCGACGCGATCTCCACTCTCAGCGCAAAAATTCCGCAGACGCCCGTTGTCGTGTTGACCGATGATGACGAGACAGTCGGGCGGGAAGCCATTCGTCAGGGCGCGCAGGATTACCTCGTCAAAAGCCAATTAACAACCGACGGAATGTCCCGCAATCTGCTTAATGCCATTCAAAGGCATCAGGGACATCAACGTAATGCCGAGGCCGCGCCGCTCTTGGATTCTGCCACTGCCGTTCTGAACAGGCTCCCCATCGGCGTCATCCTTGTGACCGCGGATTCAAGGATCCTGTTCTTCAATGACAAGGCCAAACGGTATCTGGAACAAGGAGACGGCCTGGTCGTCGGTGCGGACAAGATATGTCGTGCCACACTGCCGGGCGAAAGCCGCGCGTTGGCAAAATTGTTGTCTGACACCCTCTCCCCGGATGAAAAGGCGAAGGCCGAAGGCGATTTTGCAATCTCCATAACACGGATGGAAAGCGATTATCCGCTCAACATCATGGTGGCCCCGATCGGGACAGGTGTTGCAGGCAAGGGCGCGGTTTTGTTTGTCTCCGATCCCGCAGAACCAGTAGAACTTTCAATTGACAGCATTTGTCGTCTTTATGGATTGACCCCCGCGGAAGGTCGCCTCGCGCTTGGCCTGACGAATGGAGACAAACTCGATGATCTGGCGGAGAAATGGGGTGTGAGTATGCATACAGTCCGCTCCCAACTCAGGCAGATTTTCCGCAAAACGGATACAAGCCGACAGAGTGAAGTCGTCAAGCTGATCCTTACAGGACCGGCCGCGCTACAGGCATCCGTAAGCCGGTGATAACTTCGGGCGTCTAGGGTTCCTGTTTATCCGGAGTCTGATCGACACTTTCCGAGAAATACTTCCAGGCTTCGCGCCCACCCCGGTTCTCAAGATAATTGATGAGAGCGCTAACCATCCGCCGATCATACCGAATATCGGCATCTTCAAGCAGGTTTTTGACAGCTGCACTGAAACCGAGCGCACTGCGATAAGCGCGCGGGCTTACCATCCCGACAAAGGCGTTCGCGACAGCAATAATGCGCGCCGCTTCCGTAATTTCCGTGCCCTTTAGGCCGTTCGGCTGCCCGCTCCCATCAAAATTTTCCTGGAGTTGGCGCAATGTCGTTGTAATCGGCAAATCGAAGTTCACTTCTTCCAGAAGGTCCGCACTCGCAACAAGGCTATTGCGGATAATGCTCATTTCTTTTTTGGTCAGATTTTTCGTCTTTGTCAGGAGTTCCGGTGGCACCAGTATCTTACCAATATTCATCAGGTTGCCCGCAATATCAACGGTTCGCACAAGCTCTTCCGACGCATCCATTTCGCCGGCAATGGCAACGGCAACTTTCGCCACGCGACGTGACTGGTCCGCCGAATAGGGATCCCGCCGATCAACGAAAGCAACCAGCGTCGAGACCAGATTGCGCAGGACATCCTCCCGGCGCTCCTGCGCAATCACGACGTCGGAAATATCCTGAAATACCGTGAGCACTTCCTTGCTGTTCACACGGGCGGAGCGCAATGGCACGAAGTCCGATTTGATAACGCGATCGGGATTTTCCTCTGTTTCACTCTTCAAACGACTGACGATCGAACGAGGCTCATAGTCCTGACGGACGAGATTGGTCATCTCAATAATCTCCCGGGCCAAGCTTGGTCCAAGGACGCTCGTCGCCTTTTTACCAATCATCTCTTCCTGAGATATATCAATTTCTTCAGCGGCGACGCTATTGGCGAAGGTATATTTATCCTCAGCGTCAAAGACAGCAATTGCCGTCGGTTGCTGGTCAGTGACAATTTTCAAAAACTCGCTTCGCTCTTTAAGCCGTTCCGCTATATTCTTGTAGCGCACGGCGAGCTCCGCCGCCCGGATTGATGTCCCGTGGCGCCAGACCGCAACAACCGTCCCTGCAATGGCAAAGATCAGGAGCAGAAAAATCCCCAGCATCGTTTGCAACCGCTGGTCTGTTTCCGAGAGAGCCTCTTGCTCTGATACTGTCCGTACAAGATACCATGGCGCAATCGAGAGCGCCCGCCCGGTCACCAGAACCTTATTGCCCAGATAGTTTGCTGAAATCGCAAAATCTCCGGGATTGTCGATGACAAATGCGGCCGCCAAATCCTTCTGGGCGCTCAATTTCCTGGTTAGCGCCAAGGTTCCGTCGGCCAATGGAGATATGTACTGCACAAGATTGCTGTCCCGGCGGACAAGATAATTCTCAGCAGTTTGCAGGGTGTCGCCAGGCTGGAATAGCAAAGGGAACAGCGAGGTCTCTACTGTCCGCAGTCCAATGACATAGCCAATGATATCTTTGGCGCTGCCTTCATCCTGAACGGCAAAGACAGGCCAGACAAAGCCAAGAGTTGGATCACCGTTGATCCCTTCATACAAATCTATAAATGCTGCACTACCTTCACCTGCCTTCGCCATGGCCGCCCGGATCATTGAGTTCAAAGGCGGCATGCTGCCACTTGAAACAAGCAAATCCCCGGTTGCATCGGTAAGGGCAATCCCGGCACGACCCGGCCGCGACACATTTGCCCGAACCTGCGGTTCCTCAGGCTCCCAGAAGCCGCTGATGACCGCCTGGTTATTCAGCAGATTGATGAGGTAACCCGCCTCCGGCACTTCCGTGATGGCGTTCCCGTTTTCGGACGTTTCGATAACCAGCTGTGTAAGATAAACCTGCAATGACGCATTCGTCGCGAGCGTTCCGATCGCCTGTTCCTGTTTGCGTAGCCATTCTTCGACACTCGCCGTGCGGCTGTCCGCAACAATACCCAGACGAATTTCCCAATTCCGTATGTCACGCGCGCGTTGCTCTTCCACAAATTTGAAGGTGCCCCAAACTCCGGCAATGACGACAGCCAGAAGCAGCAGAACACTAATCCCAAGCGTTCTGTACGTCTTGCCTTTTACTGGTTCTTCAGTCTGCGTGTCTGTCATGGATGCCCCGGTACATATAAACTACTTGCCCATAGAATGACGTGGAACCCTTTAAGATAGGTAAATTCCTATCATTTAACCTATGCAATTATCTGTGTACCTTGCAACGACAATAGGGCCTCTGGTTAGCCTTTGTTAACCATTTGTTGTCCATAATGCCACCGTTCGGAGATGGAATAAAATTAAAACAGGAACAAACTCGGTGGCAGGCACAAGCAAGCAGTTATTCACGGTTTTACGGGCAGTTACGCTCGCCTGCATGCTTGTCATCATCCCACTGACCACAGAGGCGGAAGCTGTCGGTCTTTTCGGATATGAGGCAACTCCCTATTCCGGCCTTAAACCTTTTCCCAAATGGCGTAAGGTACTCAACACCTACAAAAACGAACCGGGGGAATGCGTTCCAAACAAGTACAATCGCTGCGCCTACCAGAAATGGGCCGCCCTGATTGACGAATGGAGGTTACTGCCGAAAGAAAAGCAGCTCGAAAAAGTTAACCGTCACATGAATTTATTTCGGTATATCCTCGACCCAATCAACTGGGGCGTTCGTGATTACTGGGAAATTCCGAAGGAGTTTTTTGCGCGGTTCGGGGACTGTGAAGATTATGCAATCGTCAAATATTTTACTTTGCGCGCACTCGGCTGGTCTGCAAAAGACATGAAAATAGTGGTGTTGCAAGATATCAACCTAGCAGTAGCTCACGCAATTCTTGTTGTTGAATTCAAAGGCAAGAGCCTGGTGCTCGATAATCAGATCGGTCAGATCGTCGATGCAAAACGTATTCGTCACTATAAGCCTATCTATTCAGTGAACGAGGCAGGCTGGTGGCGACACAAGCCTCAATAAGCATGTATCCGAGAAAAGAAAAAGCCGCTCTATATTCATAGAGCGGCTTTGTCAATTTCCAAGATCCAGCTAGCGTCTTTGGAGACTCTAGCCTTTTTCCATCGGCGTCGCTTCATTTGGAAGCGTTACACCAAGTGTTGAATTCAATCGTCCCATTGTCGCCAGCAGCCGGTATTTGGCAAACCGTACCGAATATTCGACCGTTACCAAAGAGGTTCTGGAGTTAAAAAGCTCATTGTCGGCATACAGAAGATCCAGCAGGTCCCGCTGGCCAATTTCGAATTCCTGCCCATATGTCGAGGCAACTTCACGGTTGGCAACAACAGCGGCCGCAAGAACTTCCGAACGGGCTTGCGAACGGGCAAGTGAACTCCAGCTACGGCGGACTTCCTCTTCAACCAAACGCTCAAACCGAAGTTTCCGCTGTTCGGTCTCGGCTTTGCGTGCAATCGCTTCCTTCTCGCGGCCCTCATCAATACCACCGCGATACAGATTATAGCGCAACCGCACCATGGCAAGAAAATCGTCGTTATGCCCGTCAACTCCATCGATGTTATTGTCAGCAGAGGCACCAACTTCCAAATTTATTGTCGGATAGTAGCTCGCCTGTGTGGCCCTGATTTCCGCCTCAGACGACTTGATATCAGATTCAGCAAATTTAAGATCGGGATTACTCTCAAGCGCAATGGCGACAATATCATCGATATTGTCCGGAAGGGTGCCGTCGCTGAATTCAGGCTGCGTCAGATTTGCAGGCGGTGCACCGACAACGCGCTGATACGTAATTTCCGCATCATCCAGCGCCCGCATTGTCTCAACCAATGTATCTTCCGCGGCGGCCAGACGAGCCAGCGCTTGCTGATCATCCCCGATGCCGCTCTGCCCGGCGCTCACACGGTCCTGAATTTCATTTAAGGTGCGGCGATGCTTTTCAACATTCTGTCGGGCCAGTTCGACTATTTCAATACTCCGGAGTGTATCAAGATAGGCACGCACCGCGTCCAGAGCAATCGCTTCTGCGCGCTCCCTCACACGATAAGCAGCGCTGTCGACCCGGTTTCCCTGCCGATCAACTTCGGCGCTGCGGAAACCACCATCGTACAGAGTCTGCACAAGAAGAAGACTTGACTCAGTGCGGCGCAAATCTTCATTGTCGATGGTAACTGTATCGGTCCATTCATAGCCGATGCCGGCTGCCAGATCCAGAGTTGGAAGATAAAGCCCTTCTGCCTGCTTCAACTCCTGATCGACCGCCCGGCGATTAGCAGATGCCTCCGCAATTTCAGGATAGGTAGAAACCGTTTGCTGAACTGCCTCGTTCAAGGTTTCCGAATGCGCGGCCCCCGCCGCGAGAAAACTACCGAATACTGCCGTTAGAATACTGGCGGAAAGCACATTCCTTGTCTTAACCGCGCTGTTTCTAAACTTCATGCCCCTCTCCCATTTCGTCCGTTTTGATCGTCATGACAACATTTCGCTCTAAATTATGCTTATCAAGACTTAACAAAACGTCCAAGATCGTTTTATGTGTTGGGTAATCTACCCGTTCTTTTTGCCCACGATCAACTTTATATGTCCGTGACCTTGCCAGAATTCGCAGGGACCCGACCGCCCTGTGGCCAAATTACAACAGCAATCGTCTCGACAACATAAAACTGTGTTCAAAAAATGCATTGAAGCTCTAACACATCGGAAATCCGCGACCTAATCGTTAAACCCCCATGTCTTGCCGTGCAGGCTATACAGGGTTAATTTTTGTTGAAAAAAGCCAAGAAACTCCGCAATTATTCTTATATATATGTTTCGGTCATACACTTTATGTTTTGAAAAGCATTTTGGAGCGACTGAACTCTAGGCCTTATGTGCCGGGAATAGATAATTTTAGACGTTTTGTTAACTGCATTTTCACCAAATGAGCATTGAATGGGTTAAGTATGGTCATAGACGCAAAAGCGAAATGCCCTGACAGGCTGTGCAAATTGGGTTGCAAGCGACGTTCGAGACAAAAAAATGAGGCGAAAATAATTGATCCGGACAATGAACATATCGGATTTTACAATCAGGCTCTGTGGGACGACGTGATGATATCTTGGGGAAAAATGGGGGCGAGAAAGTGAGTGATAAATCACGTAATCCTTTACCCTTGGATACCGCGTCTGCAAGTAGTCTTTTCGCATCCAAAGGCGGAGAAAAGACCACCTCTGGCGGGAACCCGAAGCCAGAGAGAAAGAAAGAGCCAATGAAGGCCGAAGATAAAGGCGCCATTAGCCCGGCCATGACGAACGAACCCCGACAGAAACGCGAGTGGACAATAAACTTATCCGAAGTCACGCGGTCGGACCAGGATCCCCTGCTTGGTTGCCTTGCGGCTTTAACCAAACTTTTTGATGATCCCAGAACGCCGGACGCCCTTATTTATGGGCTGCCGCTTGAAGGCAACAGATTAACGCCGCAACTGTTCGTCCGCGCCGCAGAGCGCGTAGGGATTAGCGCCCGTATTTCCAACCGCAGCCTTGACAAAGTGCCGGATGTTGTCCTGCCTTGCGTCATTTTACTGAAAGATCGCCGCGCCTGCATTTTGCTCTCACGAAATGACCATGAGGCAACTGTCATTTTCCCCGAGACGGGTGAAGGCAGTGATAGCCTTCCCTTAAAAGAGCTCGAAGAGCTTTACGCCGGATACACGATATTGACACGGCCAAGCTTCAAGTACCGTGTCGACAAGGATGAGAAGCTACAAAATCGCTCCGGTTCCTGGTTCTGGGGCACAATGAGGCAATTCTGGCCGACATATCTTCAGGTCATCGTTGCCGCGTTCCTGATTAACAGCTTTGCGCTCGCAAGCCCGCTCTTCATTATGAATGTCTATGATCGCGTTGTTCCCAATCGCGCACTGGAAACACTCTGGGTCCTGGCGATTGGTGTTGTTATCGTCATCGGTTTCGATTTGCTCCTGAAATCGCTCAGGGCCTATTTCGTCGACAATGCGGGCAAGCGGGCGGACGTCCTGCTGTCCAGCCGGATTTTCGAACAGGTTCTCAATCTGCAAGTCAAGGCGAGACCAACATCGGCAGGCGCCTTCGCCAACCATTTGCGTGAATTCGAAACATTACGGGATTTCTTTACATCGGTCACTGTGACTGCGCTTGTGGATCTGCCTTTTCTCGGAATCTTCCTGTTTATTATCTACCTGATCGGCGGGTCGCTGTTTATAATTCCGGCGGTTGCTATTCCCGCCGTTCTCATCATCGGGCTATTCCTGCAATGGCCGATGCGCCGCGCGGTCGCAAAAACATCCGAAGAAGCCGCACAAAAACATGGCGTCATCATCGAAACAATCTCAGCCCTCGATACGGTGAAAAGCATGGGGATTGAGGGGCATATGCAGAAGGAATGGGAACGCTTTGTCGGAAAGACAGCCGAAACCGGTGTGGCGGCCCGGTTTTTTGCCGGCCTTGGCATTAATCTTTCTGCCACCGCAATGCAGCTCGTAACGGTCGGGGTTGTTGTTTATGGGGTCATACTTATGGGCGAACCCAACTCAACAATCACAGTTGGGGCTCTGATCGCCTGTACAATTCTGACAGGCCGAACAATGGCCCCATTGGGTCAGATTGCAGGTCTTCTCACCCGCCTTAATCAGGCAATGGTCGCCCTGAAGGGTCTCAATAACATCATGTCCCTACCGGTGGAACGCGGCGCAGAAAAACGTCAGCTCAGCCGGCCGAATATACAGGGGGACATCGAGTTCAAGAATGTCACCTTCAAATATCCGGGCTCAGACTTGCCCTCTCTCAATAATGTCTCCTTCAAGATCAGCGCGGGCGAGAAAGTTGGCATTATCGGACCCGTGGGCTCAGGAAAAACGACGATTTCACGTTTGCTGATCAATCTTTATGAACCCGATGAAGGCGCTGTACTAATAGATGGCACGGATATCAGGCAGATTGATCCGTCCGATATCCGCCGCAGCATTGGCAGTGTCATGCAGGATATTACACTCTTTCAAGCATCCGTGCGGCAGAACATTACCATGGGGCATCCGCAAGCGGATGATGAGATGATCCTGAATGCTGCGAAACTGTCCGGTGTTCATGATTTTATTTCCAAGCATCCACATGGATATGATCTGCATGTGGGGGAAAAGGGTGCCACGATGTCCGGCGGACAGCGACAGACAATCGGGCTTGCCCGCGCCTTTCTGCCCAATCCGCCCATCCTGATGCTTGATGAGCCGACCAGTGCTATGGATTTAAATTCCGAGCGCCAGCTGATCAACCGGTTGCAATCGTATATCGACGGAAAGACTGTCCTTCTGGTAACCCATCGTACCTCGCTTTTCTCACTGGTTGACCGGATCATTGTGTTGGGAAATGGTAAAATCGCGGCCGATGGTCCACGTGACGAAATCCTGAAGCTTGGACAGAGTGGCAATGCCGCCTCTAGAACTGTGTCGGCGACTGTCACCAAGCCTCTTCCGAGAAAGGAGGAGTAGCGATGTCAGCAAAGCTCAAATGGAACGATACTGACTTTGCTTCCGATGTCGTTGCTGCAAAAATACAAGGGCCGCATCCGCGCGCCTTTTTGTTGTTGTTCGGAATTGTTGCTTTTTTTGTCGTCGCTTTTTTCTGGTCGAAAAATGCCGTTCTGGACGAAGTGACTCGCGGAGACGGAAAAGTCATACCCTCCAGTCAGGTTCAGATAATCCAGAACCTGGAAGGGGGTATCCTTCAGGACTTGCTGGTCCGTGAAGGCGACATTGTCGAGAAGGGACAAATCCTCCTTCGTATTGATGCTACAGGATATGCCTCCCGTGCCGGTGAAATTGAATCAAACTACCTCAATCTAATGGGACGTATCGCCCGCCTTGAGGCGGAAGCGTCAGGGGAGCCGCTAACTTTCCCCGCTGAATTGATAGCAGAGCGAAAAGACATCACCATCCGCGAACAGAATCTATTTAATGCCCGACAGGCGGCTCTGCAATCCCAGATCCAGATCCTGCGCCAGCAAGCGCAACAGCGGAAGCAAGAAATTGCTGAGATCAATGGGAAACTGAGTCAATTCCGCGCCAGTCTTGGCCTTGCCAATGAAGAAATGGAAATTACGGCCCCCTTGGTCAAGAAAGGGATCGTGCCAAAAGTGGACTCCCTCAAACTGCGCCGCGAAATCAACGAGCTGGAGGGCCAGATCGCCGCCTCCAAACTCTCCCTTCCGCGGGTGGAAGGTGCGCTGAAAGAGGCGAACCAGCGTATTGAAGAGAAAATTCTAAGTTTTAAGAGTTCCGCCTCACAAGAACTTAGTCAGACCCGCGCAGAATATGAAGCGGCGCGCCAGGCCATTCTTGGCGTCAAAGATCGCGTGGCCCGGACAGATGTTCGATCACCGGTAACCGGTGAAGTCAAAGATGTGAAAATCCAGACAATTGGCGGCGTTGTCAAACCGGGGCAGGATATTATCGAAATCGTTCCAATTGATGATACGCTTTTGGTGGAGGCCAATATCCGGCCCGCTGATATCGCGTTCCTCCGACCCGGCCAGGAGGCAACTGTCAAAATTACAGCCTATGACTACTCTATTTATGGCGGGTTGCCGGCAAAATTGGAGCGGATCAGCGCAGATACCATCGTCGATGAAAAAACCGGCGAAAGTTATTACCAGATCATCGTGCGTACCGATCAAAATTCCTTGAAGCGAGGCGAAAATAGTTACCCGATCATTCCGGGGATGGTCGCTTCCGTTGATATCCTGACAGGGCATAAAACAGTCCTCGATTATATCCTGAAACCGATCCTGAAGACTCGGGATACGGCGTTGAGGGAACGCTGATGCGCCACGTTATGAACCAAACATCTTTGTTCGCCCTGCTGGCAGCGGGTGTTTTGCTCATTGGTCTCTCAAATGGAGTATCTGTTCAGGCTGAAGTTACGGAAAAAGGCCTTTTTGGAATGGTTGAAATTTCTTCAGATAATCTTGATGCACTGCCGCGCTGGCAAAAAGTTATGGAGAGCTTTCCGAAACTTGCTGCGGCAGCAAAAGCTTGCGATGCAAAAATCGAAGATTGCAAATCGCAACAGATGACGCTGTGGCGCACGAAAATCGCGGAGCTGGAACGGGAAGACAAGCGCATCCAGATGCACGGCATAAACCGCTTTTTGAATGGTTGGAAGCACAACGCGAGTGACCCGGGCAATGGGTCCGATGCAGAGTGGATTGCCCCGCTTGAATTTATTTCGAATGGCGGCGGGTCACGTGACTTTTCAGTCATGAAATACATCAGCCTAAAAGAACTAGGCTTCGACCCGGACACCATGCGGATCGTGATTGCCAATGATGTATTGCGCAACGAAACCCACGGTTTGCTGAGCGTTGAACTTCGTGGAAAGCGCTATATCCTTGATAGCATCAATAATACAATCCTCGATGATCACCATATCAACTATTATCTGCCGCTCTACTCGGTCAATGAAACGACACGCTGGGCACATATCCCTCAGGACTACCTGATTGCACAGGAAGCGTCCGGGAGTGAGAAAAATGACTGATGCATCGTTGAAGCTCGAACTGAATTCCTTTCTTTCCAGGGAATCGCCGGACGACAAGGGCCTGTCTGGGAACATGCCTATGAAATTTGCCGCCGTTTTTCTCTTTGTGCTGGCAGTTCTGGGTTATTTTATCTGCGACTACGCCGTTGAATCGCGTAAAGACGCGATGGTTGAGGAATTACACAAACGGTTAGACGTCAGCGCATCGGGAAAAGCTCGCGTGATCGAAACCTGGCTCGCGGGCACTATCCAGAATGCGGACAGGATTGCCTCCAATGACCTATTTCAGTTATTTGCGACAGAGATAAACCTTATTGGTGACAGAAAGCTGGAAAATTCTCTGAGTGCACAGCTTCCCTATATGCAAAATGCCCTGACCAAATTTACTGATCAGAACGAGCTGATTGGGGCTTACCTTATCGGTAAGACCGGTCGCGCATATTTCGCCTCCGGCAATGCCCCTGCGCTCAACGAGACCCAGCGGAGAATGGCTCAAGAACAATATTCGAAAGCGGATGTTACGTTTTTACCATTCCGAGAGGCAGGGGACGGACTTGTTTTCGATTATCTATTGCCGATCCGGGCCGCACAGACTGACCCTGCGAGCAATAATAATGTTGTCGGCGTTCTGTTGATCACTGTACCTGCCTCGAAACCACTCTCTAGATTTTTGGAGATAGAGCCTTTCAGCCTGCAAGTCGGCTCTACTCGGCTCTATCAGGAAAGGGATGGGGAATTTTTCCAGATTACTCCCCTCAACCCTCCGTTTTTAGATAGCCAAGCTGAGTTGGAATTCACCCCCGGCTCCATCGGCTTTCAGGAATTTCAAGATAGCAATGGTAGAGATATCTATACCTCTGGCGCAGCTGTAAGCGGTACAAACCTGATGGTTTTCCAGCTTGTCAGCAAGGCACACGCCCTTGCATCCCTTCAGAGTTATTCGATCTTCGTCTATGGTCTTGCGATATGTATTTTTATTGTCATCATGACGGTTCTGGCAACCATCTGGCTAATGTTCAAAGGCCAGAACGCTCGCGCACTTGCGCATCAATACAAGGAATTTGCGGCGCAGATCAACGTACAGCGGCGGTTATTGGGAAGCATCAACAACACCATTGACGAATTAATCAGCCTGACCGATCCGGAAGGCCGCTACATATATGCCAATCCATCCCTCGCCCGGCTTGCGGATTTTCCGCTTCGCTCCATACCCGGCAAAACTGATAGAGATATTTTTGGCGACAAGGCTGCGCGGGAACTTGCAGAATATGATCGCAAGGCCATCGCGACAGAACAAACTGTAAACGCCTTCGTCGATATAGAAACGCGGGACGGAGTGCGGACGTTGCGAGTCGCCAAATCGCGTTTTCTCAATGAAGAAGGCGCATTTATCGGCATTGTGACTGTATGCAGTGATATCACCGACTACGCGGAATACCAGCGCCGCAAGGAAGATATGGACCGCAAATCCATCAATGTTCTATCGCAAATGCTGGAGGCGAATGATCCCTACCTGTCTCATCACTCCGCACGTATGGCACAACTCGCCGACCATATCTCGACGGAGCTTGGGTTACCGCCGGAGACGCGTAAGCTGATCAACACGAGTGCACATCTTTCGCAGATTGGAAAAATCTCGATCCCGCGCGAAATCCGGGTAAAGACCTCTAGGCTCACAGAAAACGAACTGAAAATCATGCAAGGACATATTCTGACCGCAGAGAAGATTCTAACCAATGCGGATATGGAAAAGCCGGTCCTGGATGCAGTTACACAGATTAACGAATGCCTCGATGGTAGCGGTTATCCTAACGGCTTGACCGCAAATGAGATCAAGGTTCCGGCCCGTATACTTGGCATGGCGGATATTCTCATCGCCAGAATATCACCGCGCTCATATCGGGAAGCGACAACGGTTGACGAAGCGCTCAGAGTGTTCAGAGATAATCCGGAGAAATACGATTCTGAAATCGTGGAAGCAATGGTCCGGTTTTTCGACACGGAGATAGGTCGCGATTTTAAGGCAAGGATCGAAAAGAATGATGGAAAAGCTTAAGATTCGTCAGAAACAATATTACTTTTGACGAGCATATCCGTCGCGTCCGGCAAATCTTCCGGCGCAACGCTCCCAAGGGAAATATTGGCTCCCGATATTGTAAGCGTTCCGCCATTGCCAGCATCGTCAGATGCAAATTCCACTGCGGTACCACCGCTTTCCGTCGCGATGTTCAATGCATCGAACAATGCGTCCAGATCAACTGCGCCACTCTGATCCAGCTCCAGAAAGGCCGCGACTGTTTCGTCGGTATCATTCTGTGTCAAGGAATCCGCGGTATTCTGCCCGACGTCTTTCGCCTGTCCGTCACTCATCGTCACTACATCCTTCATGAGCCATGGCTCTCTCAAGGGGCCCATTGGTTAATTCTATATTACCTTAAACCGCGCTATTGAGCATTTCATCCCTCATTTGGAGTAGAATATAACAAATTTTGCCGTTTTTTCATAAAATTTTATGTATTTCGTCACTTTTGCGCCGCAGATACTTCGTCCTGAAACATATCAACAGCCAGGGCAATTCCGTCTGTCTCCCCATTGGATCGGGGCAGGGTCGCAACGTGAATACCCAGCAAAGTATATTGCTTTCCAGTCTGTAAAAACAAAGGAGACCCGGAATCGCCCTTTGTGGCATCACATTGATGTATCAATACAGAACCGGATTTACTCGATTGGATGCTCTTAATTTGACAGTTTGTATCGGCAGTCAGGACATGTGCGATATCTTTGCTGTAACCGCCCTGCACAACGGTCGACCCGGCCGCAATAAGCTTATTCAGATTTCGCGGATTTACCTTGGCAAGCTTGGCAAAACCGAATGATTTCCCAAGAGGCTTTTCAAGTCGCGCGATCGTCCAGTCATTTATAAAATCAGGACGAGATTGCTTTTTGACAGAAGAATTATCACCTGCCACAATGAAGCTTTTCACCTTTGAGTGCGCAGCAATTTCTCCTTTGTCATATCCAAGAACGAAGTGATAGGCGCTTGCAACAGACCATTGATTTCGCCGTTTGTCCCAGAAACAATGAGCCGCTGTCAAAATGGTTTCGGGTCCGACAAGCACGGCCGTGCAATGGTTTCCGGAGTGATTTAACCGACCGACCATCTGCCACGGTTTGGTGGAGATATCCACTCGCACCCGGTTATCATCTCCTTTGATGCCCAATACCTTGAGCGTTTTCGAAGGCCTACCGGGATCAGCTACGTTTATATCGGCTTCGTCTGCTCGCAGATCAATTGGCTGAAATGAAAGGACCCCAGCTGAAAACGCAAGAACAAGCGCGATTAATTGCTGTAGCCTTAAAGAGCGCCGCGAAAACAGCTTCATCTATTGTTCCTCAGACTGGCAGCCCAACCCTCTCGCGGAATGTTTCGTCGCGGATCGTGAGTTCCTGCCCCGCGAGATCACTGGCAGCATCGCTACAGAGCCACACAATCGCTTTCGCCGGTTCCTCAGCTGCGGCAAGGTTTTCACGGGGAATCTGACTTACCGGATTGATGCCGGATGCACGGATCACAACCTGCATTTCAGTATCAACAACACCCGGTGCAAAACCATAAACGCGCACGCCTTTCTCGCCGGCCTCCAAGGCCGTTGCCCGGGTAAGCATATATACCCCGGCCTTGCCAGAACAATATGCACCCCACCCCTCCATGGGGCCGTGCGCAGCGCCGGAGCTGATATTGATAATCACGCCTGACTGCTGCGCGAGAAAATTCGGCAAAACCGCCCGTGTTCCATGATAAACTCCGAGGAGGTTAACTGAGATATTACGGGCCCATTCATCCGGGTCACTCTCCGCGATTAGACCTATCGGGTCAACGATACCTGCGTTATTTATTATGGCATCAATTTTCCCATACCGATCCAGCGTTTCCGTTACCATCTTTTCCACGGCTGAAAAATCAGATACGTCGCAACTTGCGGCGAAAGCCTCTCCGCCGGCGTTTTTAATTTCCTCAAGGACAGTACTGCAGGAGGCTGCGGATCGCGCACTCAAACAGAGCTTTGCTCCCGATTCCGCGAGCGCCACGGCAGCCGCAGCGCCGATACCACGACTGGCACCCGTAACTAAAATGACCTGATCTGACAACTGACCCATCTAGTATCCTGACGTTTCTTAGTGTTAATTGCTAAAAAGAAGAATTTGGCGTTTTCAAGAACGCCTCTTCCTCTTTCGTACTTTCCCTGCCCAACTGCTGGTTCCGATGCGGAAAGCGTCCAAATCGCTTAATAATGTCAAGGTGCCGTTGAGCATAGTCCAAGGCCTCTTCCGATCCGAGTTCTTCGAACAATTTAACCGATAGCTTCTGGTCGTCCATATCTTCGCTATGTTCAAATGGTAATGCAGCGAACTGCTTTTCCACATCATTGAGCTTATCGTAAAAGCCGCGGGAAAGCATATGCCGAGCGATTTCTCGCGCTTTACCATCGGCGGCGAAAGCGCGGGATGAGTCACGGAACATATTTCGGGTAAACTGGTCAAACAGCAAAATCAAAGCCAGCGATCCTCGGGCGCTTTCTGTCCAGTGAAGCAGCTCCCCCGCTTCGGCCTTTTCAAAGTCGCCAAGGAATTTTTGACGAATTTCGGCATCAAAATCAGAATTCTTCTTGAACCAGACTTCACGTTGCTTGCCATAATTTTTATCACTTTCCGGCAAAAACCAGAAATCCAGTATGTCCTGAATACGGTCCAAGGTTACCTCTTGTAAAATTTGAAGTGTGGAAGAAACCTATATAGGCCGACTGCCGAAAACAAGCATCGCCCGAAAAATAATAACAGGCTTGTTAACGCGGCGGATTGCGCAGCGACTATTTTCTGTCCTTGTCATTATCTCCGCGCTCCTGCTCCATCAAAGCCTGATAAGATGCTGCATCCTCACTTTGGATAAGAGTCTCGGATCCTTCCGTATGAGAAGAGACAGTATTTTCTTCGCCATCATCCGCGGCCACATTTGATCGCGCTGATTTACCTTTCGTCAACGATTTGAGATACCCCTTCGTCGACTTTGCTGCCCTGACAACCGCCACAGTTTCCTTGCCATATGCATTATTCCAGAAGGCTTGAAAATTACTGGCCTGACCCGCGGCCACTGTCTGCGCACGTCTCGCCGTCATCAGCCAAAGTGGACTGACCATCAGGCTCAAGGCGATGACCGTAATCATCAATTGGGAAATATCGCGCGATACATATCCGCTACCGCCACCGATCGCCATAAGTAGGAAGGAGAACTCTCCAATCTGGCCAAGGGCAGTTCCCGCAATAAAGGCTGAACGCCAGTCGACGCCCGTCACCCTGAGAATAACAATATTTATCGCCGTTTTGCCGACGATCACAACAAGCAGCATAACCAGGACAAGGCCTATATTCTCCCAGATATAGGTTATGTCAATCAAGAGGCCAATCGAGAGGAAAAAGATCATCAGCAGGATAGACTGTATGGGCTGTGTCGCCTCGACAATGCTTTTACGTTCCTGGCTGTTACCAATAATAAGCCCAGCAAGGAAAGCGCCAAAGGCCGGGGATGTACCCAGAAGACCACTGATTGCTGCAAGTCCAAGACAGAAGACAATTCCGAAAAGAGGCGCTAGATCCGCATGACCCGAGATCGCCTGCAAGAAGGGAAGGTGAATGCGTTCGCGGCGGCTCAGAAAAAGAATGAGTCCTATAAGGAATGCAACGGCAAGGCCCAGCGTAAGCAGGAGTATCGGGACATTCAGCGCTTCTCCGGAGAGGCTGCCGACTATCAGCAACATCGGCACCACAGCAAGATCCTGCGCAATCAGCAGGCCAATCGCAATGTTACCCGTGCGTTGATGAAGTTCCCCTATATCTTCAAGTATTTTTACCGCAACAGCCGTCGAACTGATGGACAGGCTGAAAGCAAGCAATACCGTCAACTGCCAGGGCCAGTCCAAATAGAGCGCAAGGACGCCGACAACCAGATAAGCAACAGCAACTTGGAGGAAAACGCCCCCGATTGCTGTTTTCCAGATACGCATAAAGGATTTCAGATTCAGCTCCATCCCGATCAGATAGAGCAGCATCAACACACCTAGCTCGGCCAGTATTTCCACATTTTCCCGGTCCTCGACAAAACCGAAGGCGGAGCGACCCAAAACCATTCCCGTCAGCAAGTAGCCGACGATGGCTGGCTGCTTGAGCCGCGTCATAATCATCCCGAGAATCAGGGCAATTGTCGCAATGAGGGCAATTTCCGTGAGTTGATGCATTGGGTACTTCGGAACCTGCAAAAAGATGTTTTGAATTAATAGGATACGTTTACGCGGGCAAAAGCGCAAGGCGCGCGCGCCGCCTTCGCTATTTTATTTCCGGATCTCAAGCATTAATATTGGATATCCCAGAAACGATTGATTTCCTCCGCGGAGACCCTGAAAATATCTTCGATAGTCAATCGGTAGTGATCAGCCAGTTCCGCAAGAAGCGCCAGTTCGTCAAAATATATCTCCTCGCATTGAAATCTCTCACAGATTTCCTTATCACTCATCATCTGGTGAGAACGTAATAAAATGGCCACCCGATGGCGGTTTTGCTTTTTGCTCTGATCTGCGGAACGCACGGCAAGGCGAATGAATTTGTCGGCCGCCGGGACAAGCTTCTCCGCAGGATAAAGCAGCACACTTGAACGCACAAACTGGCGAGATAGCTTCTCCATATATGGCGTTTTTGGCAAAGAATTCAGTTTTAGATATCGATGAACAACCTCACGTCTGCAGAACACCATCTTCTTCGGCATGATACGGGACAGGGTTAGAAAAGCCGGCGCATATACTACGAGCTGACGAAAGGACATAAGTTTTTCCAGAAACCGGTATTCCGCCAACCACAGGCGTTGTTTTGTCGACGGCAGATGCGCGAGTTCACACTCGACCGCATCACGCAGGGTTGCCAATTCACGACTCTCTTCTAAGCGCCGGTTTTCCGCATGGGCACGTGTTATATAGTCATCAATGAGATATGGACGCTCCCAACAGCCGGGGGACGATGCATTTTGCTTCCAAGGCAGGTTTTTGCGATGCCTTAATAGGTCGGAAGCAATGAAAGAATCAATTTCCCTGTCACGCATGGATATTGTGCAGTCCTGATTGTCGGCATGTGACAATTCAGACGCTCAGCAAGCTGCCTGCGTGATAAAAATTCCTGTAAATCAAATCAAGCGGAAATCGTTGATACCGACATTTGTATCGGGCCATCTTTTCGCTTGTTCCAAAATTGGGAAACATAAGCGTTATCGCTATGCGCGGCCTCGCGGACATCCCCGGTCCAAACAACGCGCCCTTCATGCAACATGGCAATCCGATCAGAGATAATACGTGCCGTGAGCAAATTGCTCGTAATCGCCATCACCGTACTCCCCAACTCCCGCACGTTGTTGAAAATCTGGTCATTGATCACGTTGCTCATGATCGGGTCGAGACCCGCCGTGGGCTCGTCGAGAAACAGGATTGCCGGATCACCGGCGATGGCGCGGGCAAATCCAACGCGTTTCTGCATCCCTCCGGAAAGCTCAGCCGGATAGAGATCCGCGACATCGGATGAAAGTCCGACAGAACGCAGCTTCTTGATCGCCATTTCCTTGACATCACTTTTGCTCATGCCCGGCTGCTGACTGAGCCGAAAACCGATATTCTCCCAGACCCGCATGCCATCAAACAGCCCAGAACGCTGGAACAGAATACCGAAATTACGAAAAAACTTGACCCGTTCTTTCTCCGGCAAGTCGCTGACTTCCTTGCCATCAAGCAGAATTGAACCGCTATCAGGCTTGATAAGGCCAAGAATACATTTGAGGGTAAGTGTCTTGCCCGAGCCGGAAGGCCCGATCAACGTGAGAATCTCACCGGTTTTAACCTCCAGATTAATGCCGTTCAGAACCTGAACGCCATCAAAGCTCTTGCAGAGGTCCTTGACCACGATCTTATTTTTGACTGTGTCTGTCATGATTTCGAAACTACAGGATAAATTTGCGAAAACAAACTGCATTCTGATAAGAGAGGACAGTTTTAAGAACGCGAGGTGCAATGATCCCGACTTTCTTGCAAAAACCCGAAAACGGCCTGCAGTTTCACGGCGGTGATCTACATTGGGCCTGCGCGAATTTCGGCCATGACATGTCTGAATGGCTGGACATCAGCACCGGCATAAACCCATATCCCTATCCGATTACGGATGTAACGACTAGCGCTTGGCAGAGACTCCCTTCGGCGAGTGCCGAAACTGCAATTCTAGATGCGGCAAAAACTTACTATTCGGTTTCCAAAGCCGCAAAAATCTGCGCATTGCCCGGAACACAATCGGCTATTCAGTTGTTGCCTCGACTGATGCCTCTGTCGGAAGTAGAAATTATCTCTCCGACCTATAATGAGCATGCCGCCTGCTGGTCACGAGCGGGGCATCAGGTGCGTGAAATAGAAGGTATTGAGGATATCAGTGGGACCGCGAAAATTGCTATCCTTGTTCATCCCAATAATCCCGATGGCCGAAAGTATCTGACGCAAGACTTGAAGGCATTGGCAAAAAAACTCCATGCCCGCGGCGGCTGGCTTATTATTGATGAGGCTTTCGCCGACACGGACCCTGAAATTTCGCTTGCGCCGGATGTCGATGAAAACGGCCCCCTCATTCTGAAATCCTTCGGAAAATTCTTCGGGCTTGCCGGGCTCCGGCTTGGATTCCTGATCGGACCACCTCCGTTCGTCGACAGAATTCGCGGAGAATTAGGCCCTTGGGCTGTCAGTGGCATCGCCTTAGAGGCCGGGGCAAAAGCACTAGCCGACGATGAATGGATCACCTCGACCCGCAGCAGGCTTCACAATTCGGCGCATCGAATGACCAATCTATTAGCGCAAAGCGGCCTCAAGATTGTTGGTGGCACGGATCTATTTTGCCTGACAGAATCGGAAAACACCGAGGATCTATTCCGGCATCTTTGCGAAGCGGCCATTCTCTGCAGGATGTTTCCAGAGCGCCCAAATTTTCTGCG
Source organism: uncultured Sneathiella sp. (assembly GCF_963973085.1). Lineage (GTDB taxonomy): Bacteria > Pseudomonadota > Alphaproteobacteria > Sneathiellales > Sneathiellaceae > Sneathiella. The sequence continues at coordinate 161,698 of NZ_CAXAXA010000002.1, read as the reverse complement.
TTTCGGCCATCCGGGGACCGAAAAGGAATGGATCCGTCTCGAAACCTCTCTGCATGACTGGACTAGGTCAGAAAACAGCCGCTAACGGATTGACAGAAGAAGCTTTCCGCCTTAGCGTCCGGTCCGATGGTTCCCAATCCGGGATTATAAGGGAATGCGGTGCGATTTTTATCAATGCCGCGGCTGTCCCCGCAACTGTAAGCGATTAGCCAGCACAAAAAGCCACTGAGGAAATCGGGAAGGCAAGTGCCGGTGCCATTCGCAAGCCAGGAGACCTGCCATCATTATGTGTTAATGTCAGCTGCATGACGGAGGATCATGATGAGCGTAATCGCTTCGCGTCTTAAATATCTGCTTCCTGACAACCTTTACGCGTCAGCATCGCTTCACTGCGACTTTCTCTTTCAATCAATGGAACTCTCATTATGAGCGAAAAGATCCCCGCAACGGTTATTACCGGCTTTCTGGGGGCTGGAAAAACCAGTCTCATTCGAAACCTGATTGAGAATTCAGATGGCCGCAAAATTGCGTTGATCATTAATGAATTCGGGGATCTGGGGGTTGATGGCGAAATCCTGAAGGGGTGCGGCAACGAGAACTGCACAGAAGATGATATCGTCGAGCTTGCGAACGGCTGTATCTGCTGTACCGTCGCAGATGATTTTCTGCCGACAATTCAGAAACTACTCGATCGTGACATTCGTCCCGATCATATCATTGTGGAAACATCAGGGCTCGCGCTTCCCAAGCCGCTTGTCCGTGCCTTTGGCTGGCCCGAAGTACGAACGCAGGTCACAGTCGATGGTGTCGTAACAGTCATTGATGGCCCGGCCTATCGGGATGGCCTGTTCGCGGCCAACCCGGCGGCCGTTCAGGCGCAGCGGGAAGCCGACGAAAATCTCGACCACGACAGTCCGCTTGAAGAGCTGTTCGATGACCAGCTCAACTGCGCTGACCTGATCATCTTCAATAAGGCTGACCTTCTGGACGAAACATCCATATCAGCGGCGACTGCTACGCTAAAAGGAAGGGTCCGACCTTCCGTGAAGATGCTCCTGTCAAGTCATGGCAAGGTCGATGCGCGAGTGCTTCTAGGATTAGGCGCGGCTGCGGAAGATGACCTCGCGGCGCGCCCCTCCGTTCACGACGACGCCGATGATCATGAACATGATGATTTTGAAAGTTTCGTTCTTGATATCGGAGAAATAACGTCTCCTGAGGCCCTGGTTTCCAAACTAGAAGCCGCGATTTCTGCTCATAATATATTGCGCGTAAAAGGCTTTATAGCAGTGGTTGGTAAGGACATGCGGATGGTGCTGCAAGGTGTCGGCAACCGGCTGCAACACTATTTCGATCGCGACTGGGAAGACGGCGAAACCCGGGTCAGCAAACTGGTAATTATCGGTGAGCATGATATGGATCAGGTTGCCGTTACCCGATTGATAACGACCTGACATGCATTTGCTGGCAGCCATACCGGGTGGGATCGCGGATGGATCGGAAGCGATTGATCTTGGCCAGACGCCGGGAGACATCGTCTTTCTCTCGTCGGCAGATACGGAACTATCCAGTCTTGCAACGGCGCAAAAATCCGGACTGAACAGACCGTCGCTGCGGCTCGCCAATAATATGCAACTATCGCACAATCTTTCTGTCGATATCTATGTCGAGGATGTCATCGCCCATGCAAAGCTGGTCATAATCCGGCTTCTGGGAGGGGTCAGCTACTGGCCTTATGCGGTTGAGAGGATCACGGAATGTTGCCGCCAAAAAGACATAAGGCTTGCGTTCCTGCCCGGTGACGATCAACCAGACGAGGAACTTGCGGGCCTGAACACGCTGCCGCGCGATTCTGTCCACCGGCTCTGGCAGTATCTGGTGGAAGGCGGCGCAGAAAATTATAATGGCTTTCTGGATTATGCGCGGCATTTGCTGGACGGAGAGGGTGAGTGGCGGGAACCCAAACCTCTGATGAGGGCGGGTCTTTACTGGCCGGAACTTGAAAGGCCGGATTTAGATAGTCTCCGCGAGCATTGGAAAAAGGACGCGCCCGTCGCTGGCATTATTTTCTATCGCGCACTTTTTCAGGCGAATAATCTGGCTCCGGTTAATGACCTTATCGCTGCATTGCTCGCACGGGATATAAATCCACTGCCCATATTCGTCTCCAGCCTGAAAGATAGAATATCAGCTGAAATAGTCTCTCATCATCTATACGAAGCGCCTCCGTCTGTCTTGCTGAATGCAACCGGTTTTGCAATATCCAACCCGGGAGCGGAGAGAAAAGAAACACCCTTCGACGCAGCAGACTGTCCTATCCTGCAGGTTATATTTTCTGGCGGAAATGAAGCGGCCTGGCGTGACGGGGTTACCGGGCTTAACGCAAGGGACATTGCAATGAATGTCGCCCTCCCGGAAGTTGATGGCCGGATCCTCTCGCGCGCCGTTTCCTTTAAAGCCGATGACGGTTTCGATGATGCGACACAAACGAATATTATCGCCTATAAATCGGTTCCGGATCGCATTGAATTTGTTGCAGATCTCGCAGCAAGCTGGGCGCGGCTTCGCAACGCAAAAGCCTCTGAGCGAAAAATCGCTCTGATCCTGGCAAACTATCCAACGAAAAATGGCCGTATCGGTAATGGTGTAGGGCTTGATACGCCTGCGGGCACGATAGAAGTATTAAAGGCTTTGAAAAAAAACGGTTATGATGTTTCCGTTATTCCGGAGTCCGGAAATGACCTGATCAATAGTCTGCTGGAAGGCCCAACAAATGACCGCAAAGTCATAAAGCGAAAATCAGGCCTTTCCTATTCCATGGCATCTTACAAAAACTTTTTTGAACAACTGCCCGGCTTCTTGCAATCGACGATACTGGAACGTTGGGGACAGCCCGAAAATGATCCCTTTGTAGAAGAGGGCGAATTCAAACTGGCGGCGCACAGACTTGGCAATATCATTGTCGGCATCCAGCCCGCCCGGGGTTATAATATTGACCCTGCAGCCAGCTATCACGATCCGGACCTGGTCCCTCCGCACGGCTATCTGGCTTTTTATGCTTTCTTGCGGGAAGCTGAGAAAGTGCATGCTGTTATTCATATGGGCAAGCATGGCAATCTGGAATGGCTTCCTGGAAAGTCGGTTGCCCTCTCGCAAGAATGCTACCCTGAGGCGGTCTTTGGACCTATGGTTCATCTATATCCGTTTATCGTCAATGATCCGGGTGAAGGGACACAAGCCAAGCGCCGGGCAAGTGCTGTTATCATCGACCATCTGACACCGCCGATGACGCGAGCAGAGAGCTATGGCCCGCTTGCTGATCTTGAACGGTTGATTGATGAGTATTATGAGGCGGCCGGCGTTGATCCGCGTCGTATAGCGCTGCTTCGTAAACAGATACTGGAGCTGACCCAAACGACTGGCATCGACATTGATTGCGGCATTGAGGCTGAAGAGCCGGAAGACAATCAACTATCCAAACTCGACAACTATCTCTGTGAGTTGAAGGAATTGCAGATCCGCGATGGGCTGCATGTTTTTGGTGTTTCGCCGACAGATCGCCAGCTTACTGACCTGCTCGTCGCCCTTTTGCGCATCCCACGCGGCGACGGCAAATTCGGCAATGCATCCCTTATTCGCAGCATGGCGCAAGACTTGGAACTATCTGAAGACTTTGACCCACTAGATTGTGACATGGGGGCGAAATGGACCGGCGCGCGGCCTGATATGCTGGCCTATGACGGCACATGGCGATCCAACGGCGATACGGTTGAACGGCTTGAACTCCTCGCTGCCGAGCTTGTCGCCGGAGAAAAAGTTGCAAGCCCGGATTGGCAAAAAACCCGAGCGGTACTGGAAGGTTTGGAGAATACATTGCGTCCAGCCGTTGAAGCGAGTGGCCGCGCCGAAATTGATGGCTTACTGAAGGGCTTAAACGGACGCTTTGTGGAGCCCGGCCCGTCAGGGGCCCCGACACGCGGACGAAGTGACGTGCTTCCGACAGGGCGAAATTTCTACTCGGTCGACAGCCGCGCTATACCGACACCAACGGCATGGCTGTTAGGTTGGAAATCGGCCGGCCTTCTGATTGACCGCTATCGGCAGGAAAACGGCGCCTGGCCAAAAACAATGATCCTGAGCGCCTGGGGCACCTCCAACATGCGCACAGGCGGCGACGATATCGCACAGGCCCTTGCGCTGATGGGCGTTCGCCCGACATGGGACAAAGCCTCCAACCGGGTGACTGGCTTCGAAATCCTTCCCGCAAGCATTCTTGACCGCCCTCGTGTTGACGTAACATTACGGGTATCCGGCTTTTTCCGCGATGCCTTCCCGCAACAAATGGCCCTGTTCGATAGTGCCGCACGAGATGTTGCTGCGCTTGAAGAGGATGAGAAGACAAACCCCCTCGCCGCTCGTGTCCGTAGTGACAAGGCTGAGCTCATCAAATCCGGCTTACCGGAGGACGTTGCGACAAAGCGTGCCGGACATCGCCTGTTCGGCTCCAAGCCCGGTGCATATGGTGCGGGATTGCAGGCCCTGATCGATGAAAAAGGCTGGACAGAAGAAGGGGATCTTGCCCGCGCCTATATAGCCTGGGGCGGTTATGCCTATGGGGCCGGTGACGAGGGCGTGGCCGAACACTCCCTTTTCGAGAAAAGGCTGGGGCATGTAGAAGCGGTCGTTCACAATCAGGATAACCGGGAGCATGATCTGCTTGATAGCGATGATTATTACCAGTTTGAAGGGGGTGTCACGGCGGCAGTACGGCATATCAAGGGCGTCCAACCCATCGTGTATCACAACGATCATTCCCGACCTGAGAACCCGAAAATAAGGACGCTCGAAGAAGAGGTCGGCCGGGTAGTCCGTGCCCGTGTCGTTAATCCGAAATGGATAGAGGGTGTGATGCGCCATGGATATAAAGGGGCCTTTGAAATGGCCGCAACGGTCGACTATCTTTTCGCCTTTGCCGCGACGGCCAAGGCCGTCAGGGATCATCATTTTGATGCCGTGTTTGACGCTTACATGATGGACGGCAAGGTTCGGGATTTCCTTAAAGACAACAATCCGGACGCCTTGCGGGAAATGGCGGACCGGTTTCAGGAAGCATTAGACCGAGATCTTTGGCGTCCACGCCGAAACACCATCCATGATGAGCTCAAGTTACTGAAACAGGAGGGAGCGCAATGAGCATTAATCTAACGCAGGAAGAAATCGCCCGCGCGAATGAAAAAGCCGCGAAGAAAAAGGCTGCTCGGGATAAGATGCTTGCCACCAAAACAATCGAAAAAGGATTGTTGATTGTGCATACCGGCAAGGGTAAGGGGAAATCGACGGCGGCCTTCGGCCTTGCTGCACGCGCAATCGGCAATGATATGAGAGTTGGCGTCGTGCAATATGTGAAGGGGAAATGGGAGACCGGAGAGCGAAAAGTCCTGGAAGCCTTCCCCGACCAGATCGACATTCACACCATGGGTGAAGGCTTTACCTGGGAAACGCAGGATCGGGAGCGGGACATTCGTGCGGCCGAAAAAGCGTGGGAGAAATCCAAGGAAATGATCGAAGCGAGCCGTGGCGACAATCCCGCCTATGACATGGTTATCCTCGACGAGCTGAATATCGTACTCCGGTATGACAGCCTCCCTCTCGGAGAAGTCATAGAGTTCCTGAAAAACAAACCGGAAAAACTGCATGTGGTGGTGACCGGCCGCAATGCGAAAGAAGAACTTATCGAGATTGCCGATCTGGTGACCGAAATGACCCAGATCAAACATCCCTTTCGTTCCGGCGTAAAAGCGCAAGTCGGGATAGAATTCTGATGACAGCGGCCCTCATGCTGCAGGGAACGGGATCTGATGTCGGCAAGTCGCTGCTTGTTGCCGGACTGGCCCGCGCCTACAGTAATCGGGGGCTCAAAGTCCGACCGTTCAAGCCGCAGAATATGTCAAACAATGCCGCTGTGACGATCGAAGGTGGCGAGATTGGCCGGGCCCAAGCCCTGCAGGCACGAGCGGCAAGAACACCGCTTCTAAACGATATGAACCCGGTTCTGCTTAAGCCGCAAACCGATATCGGTGCTCAGGTTATCGTGCAGGGAAAGATGTATGGCACCGCCGCTGCGCGCGACTATCAGGCCATTAAACAGAAACTGCTACCCAAGGTTTTGGAGAGCTTCCACCGGATCGGCGAAAATGTCGATCTTGTCCTTATCGAGGGCGCCGGCAGCCCTGCGGAGGTCAACCTCCGTGCCAACGATATTGCCAATATGGGATTTGCCGAGGCCGCCGACGTGCCGGTCGTCCTCATCGGGGATATCGACCGGGGTGGTGTGATCGCCCAGATTGTCGGCACACATATGCTACTCTCCCCGTCGGAACAGCAACGGATGAAGGGCTATCTCATCAACAAGTTTCGCGGAGATATCTCTCTCTTCGATGATGGCCTCAAAATAACGAGTGAGAAAACCGGGCTCAGGAATTTCGGCGTGCTTCCCTTCTTCGATGAAGCACATCACCTGCCCCCGGAAGATGCCTTTTCGATCACGTCACGGCCTGCTCGACTTGGCGACATAAATATTGCCGTTCCGATCCTTTCGCGCATTGCGAATTTTGATGATCTTGATCCGCTGCTGGCCGAACCCGGCGTGACGATTCATATGGTGCGTCCCGGCAATACCATTCCAGCCGGCATGGATGTAATCTTGCTGCCCGGATCCAAGGCGACTCTCGCCGATATGGATTTCATCCGTCTGCAGGGTTGGGATATCGATATACAGTCTCATGTCCGACAGGGCGGAACGGTAATCGGTCTTTGCGCCGGATACCAGATGCTAGGCCGCCAACTATCCGATCCCGGCGGAATTGAAGGCCCCGCGCGAACCATTGACGGGCTTGGCCTTCTCGATTTCACGACGACGCTCACGGCGGAGAAAACACTAGTGGAAGAAGATGGCAAGGAGCATCTAACCGGCAGTGCGATCCGGGGGTATCACATGCATGTCGGCAGGACCAATGGACCAGCCCTTGAACAGCCTTTTGTCACGCTTTCCTCCGGCCCAGATGGTGCAATCTCGCCAAACAAGCGGATCATGGGAGGCTATCTGCACGGATTATTCACAAGCGATGAATTTCGATATAAATTTATTAACCGGTTTAAAAATCAAAATGAAAAAATTGATAATTTTGAATATCTTGTAGAAAATACCTTAGATAAACTCGCAGAACATATGGAGCGCCATCTTGACCTTGATGGCCTGCTGGAGGTTGCCAATGATGTCAGCTGAAGCAGTATATTACGAACGCGAGACCAATAAGCAGCGCCATGATCAAACCGCCCGCTACCCGGTAGAGAAGGAGGGCGCGAAAAATATGCTCAGAACTGGCAGCACGAATCCCGGCCCCGTTCATCCAATGGTCGGAAACTTCGATCCCGTCATACATACGCGGTCCGGCCAGCGCGATACCAAGAGCGCCCGCCATCGCCGCTTCCGGCCAGCCGGCATTAAAACTGCGGTGATAAGATGCATCCCTGAAAATAGCTTTAAGGGCCGCCTTCGCATTCGCGCCTTTCACGAAACAAGCTGCAACAACTATCAGAATAGCTGTCAGTCGCGCCGGGATATAGTTCGCCACATCATCAATCCGGGCCGCCGCTTTACCAAAAAATTCATATCGCGTATTGTGATGCCCGATCATACTATCGAGGGTGTTGACCGCCTTATAGGCACAGAGCCCGGGGAGTCCCAGCAGGGCAAACCAGAAAATGGGCGCAACGGTGCCATCAGAAAAATTCTCGGCAAGCGATTCGATGGCCGCCCGCGAAATGGCGCTCTCATCAAGTTTCTCAGGATCGCGCCCGACAATATGGGAAATCGCCGCTCGTCCCTCTCCAAGACTGCACTCCAGTCCAACCCTTACGTCGCGAACATGAATGTAAAGCCCGTGCCAGGCGATCAAGCTACTCGCCAGAACCGCCAGCAAAATCATGCCGGCCGGAATGGCCTGGCAAAGTGTTGCGATGGCAGATCCCACCAAGACCGCAACGATAATGACGGCTGCACAACATTGTGCGCCCGATACAAACTGCTGCCTGCTACTTTTTCCACCGTCGTTCGTCCGGGTTTCCAGCACCGATATCAATTTGCCCAGCAGGACGACGGGATGCGGAATAGCTCGATAAAGCCATTTTGGATCCCCCGCCAGTGCATCAATGAGGAGCGCCAGCAGGATAATCAGCGGCGGTGTGAAAAAAGCAGAGCTGGACGTGAACAATATGCTGGACATCGGCGCAACATGATATGGTCGTGTGGACACGTCAATCTTGAATTTATTGACCTCAGACGACACAGCCCCCTAAAACTATTCCCTGCGTACAATTTGCTGTGTGCAGAAACCGGAGCTTGATATGACAGAAAAATATGGCGTAATGGTCTGCGGCCACGGCAGTCGCGATGAGGGTGCGGTGACTGAGTTTGCCGCCGTTGCAAAAGGCATAGCGAAGCGCCTGCCGCAATATCAGGTGGATTCAGGTTTTCTTGAGTTTGCGACGCCGATAATCCGCGATGGTCTCGACCGCCTTCGGGAAAGCCATCACAACCATATCCTCGCCATTCCGGGCATGTTGTTTGCCGCAGGCCATGCCAAGAATGACATTCCGTCGGTTCTCAATCGGTATGCGGCGGAGCATGAAGGATTGACTATTTCCTACGGCAGGGAGCTCGGTATTGATCCTAAAATGATCCGCGCTGCCGGAGAAAGAATCCGCGAGGCACTGGCGGAAGCGGCCACTGACGTCCCCTTGCATGAAACCATGCTTGTGGTTGTCGGACGCGGCGCCTCGGACCCGGATGCCAATTCCAATGTCACCAAGGTTATGCGACTCTTGTGGGAAGGATTGGGCTTCGGATGGGGGGAAACGGTCTATTCAGGCGTGACCTTCCCGCTGGTTGAGCCGGGCTTGGAACATGCGGCGCGGCTTGGCTACAAACGAATTGTCGTCTTCCCCTATTTCCTGTTCACCGGCATTCTTGTCAATCGAATCTATGATTATACGGACAAGGTCGCCGCAGCTCACCCGGACATCGAATTCATCAAGGCCCCTTATCTCAATGATCATCCCTTGGTTCTCGACTGCTTCGCCGAAAGGGTGACGGAAATCCTTGATGGCACCAATAATATGAACTGCGGGATGTGCAAGTACCGTGAACAGGCCCTCGGGTTCGAGGATGAAGTCGGCCTTAAACAGGAGAGCCATCATCATCATGTCGAAGGGATCGGCACAGGCGATAACACTCACGACCATAGTCATGATCACCATCATCACAATGAACACGACCATTCGCACGGTCATGATCATTCCCACAGCCATGACCATGACCATCACCATCATCCTTACCCTCACGCCGACCATCCACTCGGCCCGGTCAGCATGAAGAAAAACGGTCGATAGAGTTATGTTCGATTATCTCCGCGATCCAAAAGCTATTTATGAAAAATCCTTCGCGACCATAGAGTCCGAAGCGGATTTCTCCGGCTTTGACGCGGCGACGAGAACCCTTGCTACCCGGGTCATTCATGCCTGCGGTATGCCGGAAATCCTCTCCGATCTTGTATGCAGTGCCGATATCGCATCGTCTGGCGCAAAAGCACTCAAGGCAGGAGCGCCGATCTTCTGCGATTGCGAAATGGTCACACATGGGATTATCCGGCGATTTCTTCCTCCGGGAAATAAAGTGATCTGTACCCTTAACCGGGAAGAAGTTCCGAAAATGGCGGCGCGATTGCAAACAACCCGCTCTGCCGCCGCAGTTGATCTCTGGCTGGAGCAATTGGAGGGAAGTATTGTGGTAATCGGGAACGCGCCAACGGCGCTTTTTCACTTACTTGAGCGATTGGACGCCGGCGCGCCAAAGCCTGCCGCCATTCTTTCATTTCCGGTCGGATTTGTCGGCGCGGCGGAATCCAAGGAGGCGCTGATAACGCATAATTACGAGGTTCCTTTTATTACACTTCGGGGCCGCAAAGGCGGAAGCGCCATGGCCGCGGCAGCACTCAACGCTCTGGCCGGACTTGCGGGGAAGACGGAATGACGGCATGGCTCAGCATTGTGGGCATCGGGGAAGATGGAATAGAGGCAATCTCTCCCTCCGCGACACGGGCTATTGAGTCGGCCACGCTGCTCGTCGGCGGCGAACGCCATCTCGCCATGCTGCCAGAAGATGAGCGGGAACGAAAAACCTGGCCCAGCCCGCTGATGATCCTTGTCAATGAAATCATGGCGCGACGCGGCGAGAAAATCTGTATTCTTGCGACCGGCGACCCGATGCAATACGGGATTGGCGTTACCTTCGCCAAGCGCCTCCCCGCGGAGGAAATTGCAATTTTCCCATCCCGCTCTGCTTTCAGCCTTGCCGCGGCAAGACTGGGATGGGACCTGGCCCGAACAGACACCATCACTTTGCATGGGCGGCCACTTGAAATGATAATCCCGCACCTTGCCCCGGATGCCCGCATTCTGGCTCTCTCCGATAGCGGCGAGACACCATCGCGCGTTGCACATCTGCTGACTTCCCGAGGGCTTGGGGAAAGTGTAATGGCTGTACTTGAACATATGGGTGGCGCGAGAGAGGGTATCCATCAAGGAACGGCCGATCAGTTTGCGGGGAAATCGTTCCGTGATTTCAACACGATTGCAGTACATTGCCCGCCGCAATCCAATGCAAAAATGTATCCTTCCATCCCAGGGCTTGCGGATGAAGCGTTCGAGCATGACGGACAGCTGACGAAACGAGAAGTTCGAAGCGCAACTCTCTCTGCCCTTGGTCCTTTTCCCGGGCAATTATTGTGGGATATAGGCGCGGGATGCGGATCCGTGGCCATCGAATGGATGAGGTGCGATCCCCGCAACCGCGCCATTGCTGTTGAAGCGCGTAAGGACCGGTTCGACCTGATTGAAAAGAACCGCGTTAATCTCGGCGTCCCGCAGCTTAAAACCCTAAATGCAACCGCACCTGATGCCTTGGTTGGACTGGAGGCCCCCGATGCGATCTTTATTGGCGGGGGACTAAATGTCGAAGGTATCTTTGAAGCGAGCTGGAAGGCCTTGAAGCCGGGAGGGAGGCTGGTCGCAAACGCCGTCACGATAGAGGGTGAGCAACGGCTTTTTCAGCTGCATGACTCATATGACGGTGCGCTTACCCGGCTTAATTACTCCCGTGCGGAAAAGATCGGTGGCTTCACAAGTTGGAAACCATTCCGACAAATAACACAATTACGATTGGTAAAAGAATGACAGGAACTCTCTACGGCCTCGGGATTGGTCCCGGCGATCCGGACCTCATCACCGTGAAAGCCTTGAAACGCCTGCAGGCCACGACAGTCCTTGCCTATCCGGTGCTGGAAGACGGGGACAGTCTCGCACGGGCTATCATCGCTCCGCATCTGACAACCCCGAAAACGGAAATAGCCATTCGTATCCCGATGACGATTGAGCGAGCGCCGGCTCAGGCGGCTTATGACGTCGCGGCTGAAGAACTCTGTGCGCATCTGGACGCCGGACAGGATGTTGTTGTCCTCTGTGAGGGAGATCCTTTCTTTTATGGCTCCTTCATGTATCTTTTTGGCCGTATTGCGGAGAAATTTCCGGTGGAGGTCATTCCCGGGGTATCATCCCTGACAGCCTGCGCAACCGCTTTACAATCTCCGCTATCGGCACGGAACGATATTCTCACAGTATTACCGGCACCGCTGCCTTCAGATATACTGACCGCACGCCTTCAGGAAACTGATAGTGCTGCCATTATGAAAATCGGACGTCATTTCGACCGGGTACGGAAACTGATATTTGATCTCGGGCTTGAGAAAAGTGCGCGATATATTGAGCGTGCAACGATGGAGAATGAGAAAATAATGGCGCTTGAGGATGTGCCGAAGGATGCTGCGCCCTATTTTTCCATGATCCTTATTCACAAGCGGGGCCAAGCATGGAAATGACCCCTCCCATCGCAATTGTCCTTTTGAATGATAGCGGACGGGAAACCGCTGAAAAATTACAGGCGCTCTATCCTGAGGCGCTGATCCATGGACTTAGCGGGCGTGTTAGAGGCTCTGATATCACCTTTCAGCAAACCGCATCACACATACAGGAACTATTTCGCGCAGGTGCACCGATCCTGGGTATTTGCGCTTCTGCCATCCTGATCAGATGTCTGGCACCTGTCTTGAAAGACAAGCTGGTGGAGCCGCCAGTTTTGGCAATCGCTGATGATGGACAGACTATTGTCCCTTTGCTTGGCGGGCATCACGGCGCAAACAAGTTGGCGATGGAAATTGCGGAAGCACTGGAGAGCCACGCCGCAATCACCACAGCGAGCGATGTGCATTTCGACATTGCGATGGATGCGCCGCCCTCTGGCCTGGCCCTTGCCAATCCGCAACATGTGAAGGGTTTCGTTACACGATTGCTGAGTGGCGAGACAATCCGCCTAAACGGCGGACATGGCTGGCTTACCAATTCCAATCTCCCCTTTTCCGACGATGGCACGCTGACGATTGAGGTGACGACAAACGTTGTTCACGGCGGCGGTGGACGACTTGTCTATCACCCTAAAACACTGTCAGTCGGTGTCGGATGCGAGCGTGGGACAGACCCTTCAGAGCTTGTCGAATTAGTAAAAACGACATTGGCAAAACACGACTTAAGCCGACTTTCCGTTGGCTGCGTCAGCTCGATAGACCTCAAATCCGATGAGGCAGCCATGCATGCCGTTGCTGGATTTTTCGGACTCGACGCCCGGTTCATGGACGCGGAAACATTAAGCCGCGAAACACCCCGGCTTAGCACACCATCGGAAATCGTGTTCAAGGAAGTCGGTTGTTACGGTGTTAGCGAAGGGGCGGCCCTTTCCGCCGCCGGTCCCGAAGGTGACCTTATCATTCCAAAGCAGAAATCCAGGAAAGCAACCGTTGCAATAGCAAGAGCTCGTCACCCGATCGAGCAGGGCCAGGTCGGCAATATGCAAGGGAAACTCTCGGTGATCGGCATTGGCCCTGGGCAGGACGCATGGCGCACACCGGAGGCAAGTCACCTTATTAATGAGGCGACAGATCTCGTTGCTTACAGCCTGTATCTTGATCTGCTGGGAGAGGGCATTGCAGGTAAAATTCGCCACGATTTTGGGCTGGGAGAAGAAGAAACAAGGGTTCGCGCGGCACTTGACCTCGCGGCGGAGGGCAAGAATGTCGCCCTGATATCCTCCGGCGATATCGGCATCTACGCAATGGCAACACTGGTGTTCGAACTGATCGATCGTGAAGACAATGCAGAATGGGGCCGACTTGATATTCACGTAGCGCCCGGAATTTCGGCGCTGCAGGCAGCAGCGGCCCGCGCGGGTGCACCACTCGGCCATGACTTCTGCACCATATCCCTTTCGGATTTGCTAACCCCTTGGGAAGTGATAGAGAAGCGGATAACCGCCGCCGCCGAGGGGGATTTTGTGATTTCCTTCTACAATCCCGTTTCCATGAAGCGGCGGACACAGCTTCATGCGGCAAAGAGCATCCTGCTAAAACATCGCCCGGCGGACACACCGGTGATCATTGCGCGCAATCTTGGCAGGGACACGGAAAATGTGACCTTTGTCGCGCTTGAAGATCTCGATCCGGAGTTGGTCGATATGCTGACCCTCGTCATGGTAGGGTCCAGCGAAAGCCAGATTACAACCACAAATTCAGGCGCAAGAAGCTGGGTTTATACGCCGCGAGGCTATAGTGGAAAAATGAGAAGCCAGCCGCTCAAAACAGGAACAGAGAAATGACCGTCTATTTTATTGGCGCCGGACCCGGCGCTGCGGACCTTATCACTTTACGCGGTCGCGATCTGATCGCCGCCTGCCCGGTATGCCTTTATGCGGGATCGCTGGTTCCGGAGGAAATTCTCACCCATGCGCCGAAGGACGCGCTGGTTATTGATACAGCCCCCCTCACCCTTGATGAAATCATTTCAGAGATGGTCAAGGCAAATGAAGCCGGGCTCCATGTCGCGCGGGTGCATTCCGGCGATCCGAGTCTTTACGGGGCGATAGGGGAGCAGATGCGCCGACTTGATGAATTGGGGATCGATTATACAATCACGCCCGGGGTGCCCGCCTTTGCCGCCGTTGCAGCGACACTGAAAACCGAATTTACCCTACCCGAGGTAAGTCAAACCGTTATTCTGACGCGGACCTCAATGAAGGCAACCGCCATGCCTAACCGGGAGGATTTATCAACTCTCGGGGCTTCGGGGGCTACGCTTGCCATACATCTTTCCGTGCGGAATTTGCGCCATGTGTCGGCGGAGCTAATCCCGCATTATGGTGAGGACTGCCCAGTCGCCGTGGTATTTCGCGCAAGCTGGCCAGATGAGCAGGTCATCCGCGGGACCTTAAAAGATATACAGGGAAAAGTGCGAGCCGAGAAAATCACCCGGACAGCCCTGATTATTGTCGGAAGGGTTCTCACGGCGGAAACATATCGGGACAGCGCTCTTTATCATGCCGATCATGTTCATGTTCTCCGGCCGAAAAAGAAGGCCTAGTAGAAACTCATACTGAGCTAGCCATCGATAGCGGCTATAAGATCCTGCAATCGGCTGAATATTTTTCCTTCAGTGGTTTCCGGACGATCGATCATCACTACCGGAATCCGAAGCTGTCGCGCGGCTTCTATTTTTGGGTAAGTCGCAGCTCCACCGCTGTTTTTGCTGACTATGAGATCAATCCTGTGCTCTACCATCAAGCGTGCTTCATCTTCCAGGGTGAAGGGCCCCCTCGCCCGTATCAGCTCGGCCTGAGAGTTTTCAGGATTAAATTCAATCGGCTCTATCGTCCTGACGAGAAAGTACTTCCTGGGGATTTTCTCAAAATGCGCGAGCTCCTGCCGACCTATGGACAGGAATACGCGATTGAAATTTTTTGTTTTTTCTGGTGCATCTTCCATGTTGCCAGCGGCAATCCAATGATCCTCTTGCTGCTTTTCCCACGCAGGCCGCAAATACCTCAGGCACGGAATACCCTTCGCACGACAGACCGTGATCGCCGTCCGGGTAATTTGTTCGGCATAAGGGTGACTGGCATCAATGATGTGGTCTACCCGGTTCTGGTCAATAAATTCCGCCAGGCCCGCTGTCCCGCCAAAGCCGCCAGTGACGACATGACCCTTTAAGGTCGCTGGCTGGGCTGTTCTTCCGGCAAGTGAGGTTACCAGATCTATATCAGGACGGGCGAAAAGTTCCCGGTTTAGAGTGACCGCCTCCTTTGTGCCTCCTATCAGGAGAATTTTCTTCATGTCACTCATCACTCCGGCCCACGAGCGTGCCCGCACGATCAAAAATCAGCACTTCAATATCAGTCTCTCGGCCACCTGCCTCCACAGCTACAATTTTGGCTTTTCTGGCGACATGATGCGCCAGGGATAGCTCTGCCTCCATCGCCCAGGAAAACACCTGTAATGCAGTATTCGCCTTCCGAGCATTCTCTACTAGTTTCTCTTGCGCGCCGAGTTCAGTCAGCTGATCCGCCAGCCAGATAAAATCAACGGAGCTTCGGCCGGAATGCAAATCCATACTGCCTTGCGCAAGTTTTGTAATCTTGCCAAAACCACCGGCAATACTCAGTCGGGGGACCGGATGGGTCCGAATATATTTAAGGACACCCCCTGCGAAATCTCCCATGTCCAGCAATGCAATCTCGGGGAGGCCATAGAGTTCTGCCACGGCCTTCTCTGAAGTTGAGCCCGTGCTCGCGGCAAGGTGCGGTTCTTTCGCCGCGCGGGCGACATCAATTCCTCTATGAATAGAGGCGATCCAGGAAGCGCAGGAATAAGGCACAACAATCCCCGTAGTTCCCAATATCGACAAACCACCAATAATACCAAGCCGCCCATTCATTGTATGTGTTGCAAGCTCTGCGCCGTTCTCGACACTGATTTCAACCTCGATATCAGTCGGCTGCCGATACGCAGTCGTGACTTCGTTAACCACCTCACGCAGCATTTTTCGAGGAACCGGATTGATGGCGGGCTCTCCTACCGCAATCGGCAGGCCTTCTCTGGTAACCGTTCCAACTCCTTCTCCGCCACGAAATACAATGCCGCCTCCTGCTTTGCCTCTACGCACTGTCGCAATAATCCGGGCCAAATGTGTAACGTCCGGATCATCTCCTGCATCTTTGATAATGCTGACACGGGTGAAATCTTCGCCCTTTTCTTCTGTTGCAAGCGCAAACGCCGGTGTCTGACCGCGCGGTAATGTAATTGTTACCGGATCGGGGAAATCGTCGCCGAAAAGGGCAATCAATGCCGCTTTGGTCGCCGCCGTCGCGCATGCTCCCGTCGTCCAGCCATATCGCAGCTCTTTGGCATTTCTATCCTTCATGAAAACATTTATAAGCGGCAACTGGACAGATGGCTAGGCGCGAAGATGATAGATGTGTAAAAGAGGATTATGGAGAATATCTTAAACAAAATGCCCCCGTTTGAAGCGGGCTCAGTCTGGCTGGTTGGCGCCGGCCCCGGAGATGCCGGATTACTGACTCTCTATGCCTACGAAGCGCTTCGGCAGGCGGATGTGCTGGTCTATGACGCGCTGGTCGGTCAGGATATTCTGGAACTGACCGGCCCGGACACAATTCTGGAGTATGCCGGCAAGCGGGGCGGCAAACCGTCTCCGAAGCAAAACGATATTACGGAGCGGTTGATCGCGCTCGCCCGGGAAGGAAAGAAGGTGCTGCGCCTTAAGGGCGGTGATCCCTATATCTTCGGTCGCGGCGGAGAAGAAGCCCTGACGCTGGCAGCACACAACGTTCCTTTTCGGGTCATTCCCGGAATATCATCCGGTGTGGGTGGTCTTGCCTACGCCGGCATTCCTTTGACCCATCGCGAAACAAATTCGGCCGTCACCTTCCTGACCGGCCATGACGCGAGCGGCAAGATACCCAATGTCAACTGGGACCATATCGCAAAAGGTTCTCCTGTCATCGTTGTCTATATGGGGGTCAAGCATATCCGGTCGATTTCCGAAAGGTTGATCCGTTACGGCCGCAATAAATCCGAGAGTGTAGCCATCATTTTCAAGGCTACAACAGAGGATCAGAAAGTTGTCATCACGACGCTCGAAACCGCTGCTGACGATCTCAATAAAAGCAAATTGAAACCACCCGCTCTCATCGTTATAGGAGACGTGGTCAAGCTTCGGCCTGAACTTGATTGGTACGGCAAATTTCTCGCGCTGGGAGCCAAGGGCTGACCGTGGAAGCGCTTCATCAACCTGCCTTGCTTATCGCGGCTCCGGCATCGGGCTCGGGCAAAACTACAGTGACACTTGCCCTTTTGCGGGCATTTCGGCGGCAAGGCATTAAAATCGGCTCATTCAAGGTTGGTCCCGATTATATTGACCCCGCCTTTCATACTTTCGCTTCCGGCACCCCTTGCTTTAATCTTGATTTATGGGCAATGCGGAGAGACACGCAAGCCGCTGTCCTGTCTACCGTATTCTCAGACACGGACATGGTCATCGGGGAAGGCGTCATGGGATTATTTGACGGGGCACAGGATGGCTCCGGCTCAACCGCAGATACGGCCGCAGAATGGAACCTGCCTGTTGTGCTCATTGTCAATGCGAAAGGACAAGCAGCCAGTGTTGCGGCGCTCATTCAGGGCTTTGATAAATTTCGTACCGACACTCGAATTGCCGGAGTTATCTTCAATAATGTTGGTGGAGAGGCCCATATCCGCCTCCTTGAGGAAGCCGCCACAGCTGTCGGCGTCAAGTCCCTCGGATTCATTCCCAAATCAGACATTCTCGCAATTGATCACCGACATCTGGGTCTGGTTCAAGCGCGGGAAAATCCGGAACTGAATGTTTTTCTGGAAAATGCTGCAGATATAATCGAGCGCCATTGCGACCTTGATGGATTGAAGGAAATCGCCAAAGCCCCCCGCGACATCCCGGCAAAGGCCGGCACCTCGCTTGTTCCTTTCGCTCAGAAAATAGCGGTCGCCGAAGACAATGCCTTCGCCTTCACTTATCCGCATCTGCTGAATGGCTGGCGTGCCAGCGGCGCGGAAATCTCTTTTTTCTCCCCCCTGGCGGACGAGCAACCCGATACTGACGCCGGGGCAATCTACCTCCCCGGTGGATATCCGGAACTATATGGCGCGCAACTGGCCGCCGCCGGTAAGTTCAAGAGAGCTTTAAAAACCGCGGCAGCGAAGAACAAACCGATCTATGGTGAATGCGGGGGCTTCATGGTACTCGGGAAAAATATTCTCGACAAAGGCGGGACGGCACATGAAATGCTGAACCTGCTGCCAATAGAAACATCTTTTGCCAAGCCAAAATTACACTTGGGGTATCG
Source organism: uncultured Sneathiella sp. (assembly GCF_963973085.1). GTDB lineage: Bacteria > Pseudomonadota > Alphaproteobacteria > Sneathiellales > Sneathiellaceae > Sneathiella. The sequence continues at coordinate 143,301 of NZ_CAXAXA010000002.1, read as the reverse complement.
AAATGCCAGACTTGCGACAGACTGTATTCTTGGAGATAAAGGAGACATATTCTCCGCCCATGAGTTTCACTATGCGTCGATAATCAAGGCCGCCGACGCGCCGGTATTATTCAATATTCAGGATGCACGCGGCGCTGATCTCGGCAATGCGGGGACAGCGATCGGCTCTGTATCGGGTTCCTTTATTCACCTGATTGACAGGAGATAACATGAGCGATGACATTATCCTTGTTCTGGGTGGCGCGCGTTCCGGCAAAAGCAGGTTCGCCGAAGACTTGGTGATTAATCAGCGCGCAAATAGGATTTATCTTGCGACAGCGGAATCTTATGATTCCGAGATGGACGATAGAATTAGGCAGCATCAGCAAGATCGTGGAGCTAGCTGGATGACCATCGAAGAGCCTTTGAAACTTGCCGACGCTCTGAAAGCTCATTCCCGAAACGATAATATTGTTCTGGTTGATTGCCTCACGCTGTGGCTCAGCAACCTGATGGGACGCGACTCGCCGATTGACGCGGAATTTGATAATCTTATCGCTGCAATCGAGGAACTTTCCGGGCCGGTCGTCTTTGTCTCCAACGAGGTGGGGCAAGGAATTGTACCGGATAACGCACTGGCACGGGCCTTTCGCGATCATGCCGGACGCCTCCATCAACGACTCGCCGAAATATCGAAAGAGGTGTATTTTATTACTGCGGGCTTGCCGCAGAAATTGAAATAGGCGCCATGACAAACACCCCTTCCAAAAAATATCCGGCATACAAAGGCAGTTGGGTTCAGGATTTTCTTGTTGCACTCGTCTTTTTGACTCGTCTACCGATACGCCCAAACTTTACTTTTGAAATGAACGCACTGAAATCCGCATGCCGTTTCTTTTCGCTTGTTGGGTTAATCGTCGGCGGCGTTGCGGGAACGATCTATGTTTTTGCGGCCTTTATCGGTCTGCCTCTTGTCGTTTGTGCAATATTGGCCGTGGCCGCGCAGATTATTCTCACGGGCGCCCTGCATGAAGACGCCATCGGCGACGTGGCGGACGGTTTCGGAGGCGGTGGGGACAAATCAAAAAAGCTGGAAATCATGCGCGACAGCCGGGTTGGCACCTATGCTGTCGTAACCCTGATCATAGTCGTCGGGCTTAAAGTCGCCGTATTGGGAACTTTGTCCGATCCATTGAAGGGGTTTGCCCTTCTCGTCGTAGCGGCGACAATCAGCCGTGGTCTGATTGCATGGGCGCTTTATTTTCTTCCCCCGGCAAGAGAGAATGGGCTGGGACACGGAGCTGGTCGGCCTGAAATTATGGCGCCCCTGACGTCAACAGTCCTTATTGTCCTGATTACCGTTCTCGTTTTCGGGCCACAAATAGGCGCCGTTGCATTGCTTTCCGGTATTGTCGGCGCCAGCATTATGGGAGCAATCGCCATGCGGCAAGTTGGCGGACAAACCGGGGACGTTCTCGGTGCAATCCAGCAACTTGCAGAAGTTTGTATCCTGATTGCCTGCCTCGCTGCCATTTAACGAAGCCGTCATTTTTGGCTCCGGCGTGGCTTAACGCGGCTCGTTGCCTCTGCCTCCAGCGGATCATCCGGCCAATAATGTTTCGGGTATCGCCCCTTCAAATCCTTTTTTACATCGGTGTAAGTATTCTTCCAGAAGCTGGCGAGATCTTGCGTAATCTGTACGGGCCGGCGTGCCGGAGACAAAAGATGGATGGAAACAGAAACACGACCGTTACATAATTTCGGCACGTCCTGTAGACCGAACAATTCCTGCAACCGCGCCGCAAGAACCGGACTTTCCGGATCATTGAAATTAAGCCGAATATACGATCCGCTTGGTACTTTTATAGCTGGTGGCGCATATTCTTCGAGCTGCTTTCGCTGATCCCGGCTCATAAGATTCAGCAGAATGTCCGTCAGATTGATTTTTTGGAGATCATCAAGGGACGATGCTCCTGCAAGATAAGGAAGCAACCAATCCTCGACGGAACTCACCAGTGCCGTATCTGACAGGTCAGGCCAGCCCTCTTCGGTTTCATGATATCGTACAAAATTGATCCGGGCGGCAAGGGATCTGCTTTCCTCATTCCAAGGAAGAACTTTCAGGCCCTTACTCTTGACCGCGGTGAGTAAGGCGGCTTCCACCTCTTCCGGGGCGGGGTTTTCTATTCGTTGCTGTGTGATCAGAAGAGCCCCGAGTTTACGTTCCAGAACAGCCAGAACACGTGATTTCTTTTCATCCCAGAAGACTCGCCTGACCGATACAATCAAGTCCGCGAAATTCTCTTCTATCTCCTCTACCGAGATCGGTGCGGCGAGATCAATTCGTGCCTCCCGGCCTTTCCCGTCAAGGTCGGCGACCACGAGATATGGCTCTCCTTGTAACCGGTCATTCTCCATAAGCCGAGCCCCTCGCCCGCCAGACAAACGATATTGAAGCTGACTTCCGCTGCGCAGCTCCCCGATCCGATCTGGATAGGCAAAGGCCAGTAATAGCCCAGCCATATTCTGATCCTCTGAACCATGTGGAATTTTCAGACGGCGGCGTAAATCCTGGCTTGTACGTCGCACCTGTTGCGCAGCGCCAAAGGTTTTTCCGCCCTTCAGTTCAGCCTGAGACAATATCTCCAGTCGCGAACGAATATCCGCATTTGGAGAATCGGGGTCGCGACGAAAAATATCCCGCTCCGACAACAATGCGGAAATATTCACGGCAAGCCCTCCCGCACCAATTTTCTGTGCTCTCAATAGCATTCCCCCTAGTCTTGGGTGAAGGGGAAGGTTGACAATTTTCTGCCCCAGGGCGGTAATCTTTCCGTTCTCGTCAACTGCGCCCAGCGCCTGCAACACATCTCTGCCCTGCGCGAACGGGCCTCGTGGCGGCACATCCATCCAGAAAAGATCAGAAGGGTCTTCAACTCCCCATTTCGCCAATTCCAGTACCAGCGCCGTTAAATCCGCTGTCATAATCTCGGGCGGTGCAAACTCAATGAGCCCTCTGTCTTCCGCAGCACTCCAGAGGCGATAGCAAATGCCGGGACCGAGTCGCCCGGCACGTCCTCGACGTTGATCTGCAGAAGCCCGCGCAATCCGCCGGGTCTCCAGCGCCGTCATTCCGCTGTTTGGGTTGAATACGGGCCGCCGCGCCAGGCCTGAATCGATGACAATCCGCACTCCTTCAATCGTCAGGCTTGTCTCCGCTATATCTGTTGAAAGGACAATTTTTCGCCTGCCATCGGGATCCGGCAGGATCGCCCCGTCCTGATCTTTTGGCGGAAGGTTTCCGTATAGGGCTAAAATCAGGATATCCGATAAGGAGGGCAACTGTGAAAGCCGCTGTTGCAGGCGCGTAATTTCTCCGGCTCCGGGCAGGAACACCAGAATATCCCCTTCCTCCTGAATTGCCTGTTCAATCGCGGTTACGACTTCCTGCACGGTCGATTTGGAGCCAGTGCGTGACAGGAAGCGGGTTTCCACCGGGAACTGTCGTCCGGCACTGCTGATGACAGGCGCCCCTCCCAGCGCTTTTGATATCCTCGCCGTATCGATTGTCGCCGACATCAACAGCAGCTTTAGGTCATCGCGCAGGATTTCCTGAACCTGCCGTGCGAGAGCGAGGCCTAGATCCGTTTGCAGGTTGCGTTCATGGAATTCATCAAAAATCAGCAGATCAACCCCCTCAAGCTCCGGGTCGGATTGAAGGCGCCGGGTCAGGATACCTTCCGTTACCACTTCGATCCGGGTCTGCTGACTGACCTTACTGTCAAGTCGGACACGATAACCCACGGTCTGACCGACCTCTTCTCCCAGCAGGTCTGCCATCCGCCGCGCCGCCGCCCGCGCCGCCAGACGCCGGGGCTCCAGCATGATTATCTTGCCTGAACCCATTAGTCCGGACTTGAGAAGAAATAACGGAACGAGCGTGGTTTTCCCGGCTCCGGGCGCCGCCTCAAGGATCGCGACCGGTGCAGATGTTAGTGCCGTGGCAAGCACCGGCAGCACGCCCTCCACCGGTAGTCCCGTATGCAGAAAATCAATAGTCATGGCCGCCTCGTAACTTTTTCGAGAAACCAGGTCAATAACGGGAACAGAGTGAGAGCCGCGATGCCCGCGAATATCGCGCCTAGCACAATCTCCATGCCAAATCGGGCTGTCGGCGGAAATGCGGAACCGGCGAAGATCAGAAATCCGATTGCGATGAGACTGCTGGAGGCGATGACTCCCATGGATTGTTCCTGAAGGGTCCGCGTCCAGGCATTAATCCCATTCGTACTGTAATCGTGTCGCCGAAGGGCAAGAGCAAGATGGATAAGCGCATCAACCGCAATCCCGATACAGACACTGACCGCTGGCGCCGAAATTATATCCACCGGAACATTGAACCACCCAACTCCTCCCAGGATCGTGACAGGTATAAACGCGGCCGTCAGTGTCATGGCGGCGGATACACGCCAGTTGCGACTGACAATCCAGGCGATTATCGCAAATAAAACCAGAAGACCGGCAAGACCGGCAATCAGGCTCTGTGATACGAGCGAGGACAGCCGACCCTGCAGCATGTAGACGCCTCCCGTCAGTACTGGTTCAAAACCTTCCCTTTCAGTGATTTCCTGAAGCTCCGAGATAACTATATTCCGTGTCTTGTTACGACCTACTTCATTCATCCGCAATAGAAACAGCACCTGATCCCGATCTTCATTCAGGAAATTCTCAGCCACGTTATCATTGATCCCGAGGGAAAGCAGTGTGACGATCTCCCGCCAGGGCAGCAAAAACGCCAGCGGATGTGTGTTTGCCTCGGCCAGCAGCGCAGGCAGAGAAATCACCGTTCCAACGCTTTCATCCGCCAAAAGGTTATTGTGCAATTGCCACATGGCGTTATATCCGGCTTCATTATCAAGCCTTGCGCCATCCTTAAGGCGGACGACCAGCTTCAAGGGACTGCTGCCTCCGTTCTCATCGATATATTGAAGCCCCTCACCCAGCACAGTCCCCGGATCAAAGTATGACAGCAGGCTCGGGTCCGTATTGAGCCGTGATAGCCCCGGAACAGCACTAAGAGCTACCAAAAGTAAACAGCCTCCGACCCCATACCGAATAAAGCTACGGATCTTCACAATCCCATTAATTCTCGGCATCTTCTCCGTCTTACGCTCTGCAAAAAGCAGGAAAACAGGGTAAAGGCCATAGCTACATATTAATGCAACTATTGCACCGACAATACCTCCCATCCCGAGTTGCCGAAGCGGTTCCGCAGCCACATTCAAAAGCGTGGCAAATCCCAAGAGGGTCGTCAGCATACACCAGAAAGATGCCCGGAAAGTCAGGGCCAAAGCGCTTCGAACGGCCGCGATTTCATCCTTGGCATTAGTCTGACGCCAGTTAGCCGTAAGGTAGATAACCTGTGACTGCATCAGCACAAACACAATGATAGCCAGATTCGCCGTCAGGATGCCAACGGGCTGACCAATTGACTGGAGTATTAGTAAAGTCAGGAAAATGGCTGTGATGCCGCTGGCGCTCGCGCCCAAGGCAATGACGGGGGACTTAAAAAAAATCAACAATATAACAGCAAAAATCAGCAGGGAAGCGGAACTGAATATCTTGATATCATCAACCAGGCTTCGCCGGATCTGCTCAACAATATAGGGTGTCCCGGAAAGGCGGATATGGAAAGCTTCACCGACATTGAATATCCTCGCTGCCGCCTCCACTTCTTCTATAATGTGAGAGGATGTCGGCGTATCAATAAACGCGATAATCAATGTCGACTTGCCATCGTCACCGATCAGCAATGATTTCCAGAAAGGACTCTCACTTGCCCGGGCGACACTTTCCGGGCCTGTTGAAACGCTCACGACTCTCCGGATACCGGCGATTTTCCCTATATCATCGGAAAAATTCTCAAGGGTCTGGTAGTAACGCGATGAGAAAATATCGTGACTGGCAGCACTTATAATCAAAAACTCGTCGGACGGAAAAAGCGCGTGAATACGAGCGGATTGAGCAAGCTCCGGGTCATCGGAGCCAAAGAAGAAATCGGACGAGACTTTCGGCTGCAAATCGACGAATAGCATGAACAGACATGCAACGAACGCCATTACCAAAAGGCAGGCAGATATAAGGCGCCGTTTTAGCGGCTTAAAAAAAGAACCCATAGGCAGGTCGTTTCTCCTGTGGCAATATGTCGTTAAGTATGTATGGGTGGGCTGTCTGCACAAGCCCCGTTTAATCCCGATCAGGCATCATGTTGCAACAAATCGCCGAAATAGAGTCTCATTCCCTTGCTTCAATCCCTGCGCTTCGAACAGAGATTTATGATGGCTGGCACCTGCGTTTCGCAAGAAACCATACACGGCGGGCAAACTCGGTCAATGTAATGGCATCGGGAACACTGCCGCTGGAAGAGAAAATTGACTATTGCGAAGCTGCTTATAGGCAAGAAAAGCAACCGTGTCATTTTCGTCTGACACCCCTTGCCGATGACGGAATTGATGCGGCGTTAGCCTCGCGCGGCTATGGCTATTTTGGCGAAACAGAAGTACGGCTACGGACACTCGATGCGGCAATCAGGCCTGGCCAAGGACCAAAAGTCCATACCTATGACCGTGATAGCTTCTTTTGGCGGAGAGGCGTCGCAGCTTTGACCGGGCAGGATAAGATAAAACAAGCCGTTTTCCGCGAGATGCTTACTCTCATTGATCTTGAAATACATGCTCTCGCCATTCTGTGCGGAAAGGAAATCGTCGCCTGCGGCTTCGGCGTACAATCTCCTAAGCTTCTCGGACTGTTTGAGTTTGCCGTCCATCCCGATTTCCGCCGCAGGGGGTTCGCCGCGCATATCGTTCAGCACATGCTGACCAAAGCTCAAAGCTCCGGAGTTTCTCATGCCTATTTACAAGTTGTGGCCGAAAATGAAATCGGAAAAGCCTTTTGGGAACAGATGGGGTTCGAGGAAACACTCTATCGCTATCACTACCGGACAAAGTCATAGATCGAGTGTGAGGTCAGGATTGGTGAAATAAATTTCATCGCAATTCATGCCTTCCCCCCCGCGATCGATAACCAGAAAATCACTGACATCCTCCAGCGCCAATACCGGATGATGCCATGTCCCAACATGATAATTAACGCCCTGTTGTCCCGTCGCGCGAAAAGCTCGTAAATCCGGGGGCTGCACAGTTTCGCCCTTTGGCGCGACCAAGATCAGATAAGGCTGGTTATTAAGAGGGACAAAAGCCTGACTGCCTTTCGGGTGCCGCTCCACCATCCGGATAGTGAGCGGATACTCAAGCGGGGTCGCCCGGAAAATATTGACAAGAACGCGCCCCCCTTCATCCGTCTCAATTTTCGCAAGATCATGAAAGCGGATTGTTGAACCATTGTTAATATCAAAATGCTCTGCACCATCAGTTTCGATGACGTCGCCAAATGGGGCGAAGGCCTCCCGGGTCAGTGGTTCTATCTTGAGGGGCATTCCGCTACCTCTTTATTCGGCCGAAAAGTCTAAGACGGCTTATCCCGCCATCGGGAATAATGTTAAGCCTTATATGACTGATTGGACCGATATCAATAATCTCCTTTTCGAAAGGGTGGATCGCATCCATTTCAAGTTTTTGTTCAGGCAGCAACATTTTCCAGAACATACTTTGCGTCACAAGCGAGTCCTCTGTTCCCCCCGCGACAAGTGCCCCCTGTATTGAGCAGCGGTCAGGATAATTCCCCTTGAAATGCGCCGTATCGACTTCAATTTTCGAAATGATGCCCGGATGACCAAGGGCGATTAACGCCCAGTCATTACCGGGTTCACGGCGGCGACGTGTTTCCCAGCCATCACCCATATTGATTCCCCGGCCCGGCGCGAGAATCTGTGAAGGCGACCCGTAATGCTGGTCACTTGCTTCAAAACCGCGGCCACCGTTTATAAGGGCAGCAAGATCAACCAGTTCATCCGGGTCCCGTTTCTCCCAGTTGCATTGTACTTCACCATATACTCTCAGTCGGGCAATGCCACCATCGGGATAGATATTAAGCCTGAGGTGACTCCAGTTTCTGTTATCCCCGATAGCATGCAAATGATGGCTATCGCCTTTAAGGGCAACGGCAGGGAGAATTTCCGTCCAGTCCGTCTTCTCATCAGGGTCCCCCTCGATGAGGCAAGCATCGATTGAAGCCGATGGGGGGAAATTTCCGGTAAAATGGCTGGTGTCTATATTTACGCCGTGAATGATCCCAAGGAGACCAAGGCGAATAATGCAATGATCATGGCCCTCCCCGCGTTTCCGACGACTTTCCCAGCCATCCATCCATTTCCCGTTCTCATCATATTTATCGGCGATAAAGACCGGTGGCGCAGGATTGATCAACCGCGACTTGTCGGCAAAAAAGTCGTCCGTTGCAGAGATCACCTCCGTCCCGAGACGAGGGGATGCAAGGTCAATAAACTTATCCACAAACCCGACAGTTGGTATGGTAGCCGAATTCATTTACATCTCCTCAAATCAAAAACTACTGGACTATATTCCAGCCAGTCTAAAAAAAGCTATCTTGTCGATTTCCGCGAGCGCTGTCTCAAATTCCTGCTCTATAGAATTTTGAAGACGCCGTTCAAACCCGGCAAGTATGTCATGGCGGTTGCTGTTCTTGACGGCCATAATAAAGGGAAATCCGAATTTCGATTTATAGGCCGCATTATACTTTTCAAAGACAGCGAATTCTTCCCGCGAACATTCGTCAAGCCCGGCGCCCGATTGCTCGGAATTGGATGCGGCCGTCAACTTTCCCTTTATCGCAGCTTTACCGGCAAGATCGGGATGGGCCGCAATCAGCTCCAGCTTGAGCGGCTGCTCCGCCTCCTTAACAATTCGAGCCATCAGCGTCGCGAGCCCTTCCACCGTATCATGTTCTTTCGTAATGCCGAACTCCCAGGCACGCTCCGCTACCCAGGGAGAATGCTCATACACCTCTCCAAATGTTCCTATGAATTGAACATTGTTCATTTTACTAGGCAATGTTTTAAATTTTGTCACCGCGACACCATTTTCGCAATTGGCGGGTGATGTTCATGCCAATGTCGTGCGATATCAATCCGGCGGCAGAACCACACAGATTTATGGTCTCGCGCATATTCTATAAAACGCTTGAGAGCGGCAATCCTGCCGGGTCGCCCAACGAGCCGGCAATGCAGCCCCACCGACATCATTTTCGCGCTGTTCTCCCCTTCTTCATATAAGGTGTCGAAACTGTCCTTAAGATAGGTAAAGAACTGATCTCCGCTATTAAACCCCTGCAACGCGGCAAAGCGCATATCATTTGCATCAAGCGTATAAGGAACGACAAGCTGATGCCGGCCTGCTGCCTCAATCCAGTGAGGGAGGTCATCATCATAGGCATCGGCGTCATAGAGAAAACCGCCTTCCTCAGCGACGAGGCGACGGGTGTTCGGGCTTGTTCGCCCCGTATACCAACCCAAGGGCCGCTCCCCTGTCAATCTCTCGATAATCTCGATCGCCCGATGCATATGGTCGCGCTCAACGGCTTCAGGCACATTCTGATAATTGATCCAGCGATATCCGTGGCTGCAGATTTCATGGCCATGGTCAATAAACGCCCGGGCGACGTCGGGATTCCGCTCAAGTGCCATCGCAACCCCAAATATGGTAAGCGGAATGTCGTATTTTTCAAACAGCCGCAGCACCCGCCAGACACCCGTCCGGCTTCCATACTCATAAATTGATTCCATGCTGATATGGCGGGCATCGGGGATCGGCGCTGCGCCGATTATCTCTGAGAGAAAAGATTCGGAGGCATCATCTCCATGCAGGATACAATTCTCCCCGCCTTCTTCATAATTTAGAACAAACTGTACAGCAATGCGGGCATTTCCGGGCCATTTCGGATCCGGTGGCGCGGCACCATAACCGATCATGTCACGCGGATAGACCTCCCCGCCACTCATACGACGCTCCGTTTCTTGACTGCCCGATTTCCCGGCTTGGCGAAAATTGAGAAAAGGTCCACTTTAACCTCGCCATTTCTAAGGTTCAGCTGATCCTCACATGCCTTGAGATGGGCAATCATCAGCTCGACTGCCCTTTCTTCTTCATGAGCCTCTATCGCTTTAATAATTTCCGTATGTTCATCGCAACTACATGGGGAAACGTTCCCTTTCTGATACTGGACGATTATCAGCGATGTCCGCGAGACCAGCTCCTTTACATAGGCCGCCAACGTCCGGTTCTTTGCGATCGCGGCCAGTTTCAAATGAAAATCACCAGATAGTCTGACCCAGGATTCGTGATCCCCTTTTTCAAGGCTTTCACGTTCTGCCGCGACAGAACGGCGGAGCGTCTCCATATCTGAAGGTATTTGCTTACGAATGGCCTCCCGAACAATTCCGGCTTCGATCAAGCGGCGCGCCTGCAAAACTTCCTGTGCTTCCGCAGGCGACGGTTCAGAGACAAAAGCACCACGATTTGGATGTATCTGAACAATCCGTTCATGGGCGAGTCGCTGCAGCACAGCGCGGATAACCGTCCGGCTAACACTAAAAATTTCACCAAGGGTATCCTCGGAGAGTTTTGTGCCCGGCGCCAATCTCTGCTCGAGAATTGCCGCAAACATCTCCTCATAAATATAATCGTTATTCACGCCCTTGCGTGTCGGGCTTCCGCTCTGGTTCAGAGCGACTGTTGGGGCAGTCCGGCTCATGAATATTCCTCAAGTTTATTGGTTTCCCTTAGTTTAGTTATACAATAGTAAAAAATATTGTATACAAAATTAATTAATTATGTGGACAATATAAATTCTGTCATGCAAAGTTTTGCTGTGCCCTATCAGGGGCCGTTGGTTTTAAGGAAGACTATGGGGAAACTGACAACGCATGTACTGGACACCGCCGCGGGCAAACCCGGCATGGGGATCCGGGTCGATCTCTATCGCGTCGCCGACAGTGAACGAACGCTGATAGATACTCGCCACACAAACTCAGACGGACGTTGCGACACACCTCTCTTAGAGGGTACAAAATTTGAACGCGGCCAGTATGAACTGCTGTTTCATGTCGGGGCATATTTCGAGGCGTCCGGAGTGACATTGCCCGAACCCAAATTTCTCGATGAGGTGGTGCTTCGGTTTGGCATTGCAGACGCCGAAACACATTACCATGTTCCCCTTCTCATCTCCCCCTACAGCTACTCCACCTACCGCGGTAGCTAGGGTAAGTCAGTAAAGGAAATTGATGCGCCAAAAAATAAAATATGTTCATCGTGGTGAAATCGTCGAATTGGAAAATATTGATCCAACGATGACGGTTCTGAATTTTCTCCGCTATGAGCAGGCGCTGACCGGGACGAAGGAAGGATGCGCAGAGGGCGACTGCGGCGCCTGTACGGTAGTTCTTGGCGACTTGAAAGACGGCAAGCTGCGCTATCAAGCCGTAAATGCCTGCATCCAGTTTCTTCCAACGCTGAATGGGAAAGAACTGATCACAGTTGAAGACCTGAAATCTGCGAACGGCGATCTTCATCCTGTCCAGAGCGCGATGGTCGACGCGAATGGTACTCAATGCGGCTTTTGTACACCGGGTTTTGTTATGTCCCTTTTCGCTGAAATGCATACAGGCAAGACTCCGGATCGTCGGCATATCGACAATATCCTTGCAGGCAACCTTTGCCGTTGCACAGGGTACGGAACGATCGTAGACGCGGCGATTACAGTCACCAAAACGGATACAATCGACCAGTTTCACGCGCGAGAAAAAGCGACGATTGAAAAACTTGAAACGCTCATGAATGAACCTGGCCTACAGTTAGACTGGCAAAATCGTACCTATTTCGCGCCGAAAATAACTGAAGAATTGACAGAACTCCTCGCGACCTATCCAGATGCAGTCCTACTCGCAGGGGCAACCGACGTCGGACTCTGGGTAACCAAGCAACATCGGGAGCTTCAGACGGTTATCTATATAGGGCAAATTGAATCTCTTAAGAGTATCACCGAAAAGGAAAGTGGGCTTCATATCGGCGCCGGAGCAACCTATAGCGACGCGTGGCGCCCCCTTGAAAAACTGCATCCGGACCTTGGTGAGCTTATCCGGCGCATCGCCTCGACCCAGATTCGCAACTGCGGAACCATTGGCGGAAATATCGCGAATGGATCGCCAATCGGCGATATGCCGCCTGCCCTGATTGCTCTCGGTGCGCAGTTACACCTAAGGTCCAAAAAGGGATTGCGTGAGATTTTGCTTGAAGATTTCTTTATCGAATATGGACAGCAGGACCTTAAATCCGGTGAGTTTGTAGAGGCTGTGTTTCTCCCACATCACAAGCCTGAGAGTCATTTTGCCACCTATAAAATATCAAAGCGATTTGACCAGGATATTTCTGCCGTCTGCGGAGCGTTCCATCTAATTCTGAACGGAAATACTGTTGAAGATATCCGCATTTGTTATGGCGGAATGGCGGGCACGCCGCGGCGTGCATATAAAGCCGAACAGGAACTGATCGGAGCAGAATGGACGGATGCCACTATTGCTTCTGCCATGCTGAAAATGACCGAAGACTTTCAGCCCCTCAACGACATGCGTGCAAGCAGCCAGTACCGGATGGTGATCACGCAAAACCTCCTCAGGAAATTCCATATCGAAACGACCATACCGGACCAGGCGACACGTATCGTTGGCGAAGGGGGGCTCGCTTATGCGTAATCCGCCGCTTAGCCGGAATGTGGTCCGGGGTACCGTTCACACACCCACTCCGCATGACAGTGCGGCAAAGCAGGTGGCGGGCGAAGCGCTCTATATAGATGATATTCCAGAGGCAAAAGACCTCCTGCATCTTTATGTTGCTCAAAGTGTAAAGGCTCATGCTCGTCTCACAAAGCTCGACGTTTCAAAAGTGAGAACGGCGCCGGGCGTTGTCGCTGTTCTGACAGCGGCGGATGTGCCAGGAGTAAATGACGCGGCCCCAATCGCCGGAGATGATCCGGCTTTTTCCGAAGAAACCGTTGAATATGCCGGGCAGTCCCTGTTCGCCGTTGCCGCGGAGAGTATTGAACAGGCACGTGCAGCAGCGAAGCTGGCAGACATTGAATATGAGGAACTCCCGGCTATTGTAACCGTCGAACAAGCCATAGCAGCGAACTCATTTGTCTTACCAAGCCGTGAAATACGCCGCGGCGACGCCTCCAAGGCCATTAAAAATGCGAAGCATCGTCTGACCCAGCGCTTTGAAGTCGGCGGACAGGATCATTTTTATCTTGAAGGACATGTCGCTCTCGCATTGCCCGGCGAAGATGGCGATATGTTTGTGCATTCATCCACCCAGCATCCAACTGAGGTGCAACACAACGTCGCAAAGTTCCTCGATCTGCCCGATCATGCGGTCACGGTCGAGATCCGGAGAATGGGTGGCGGGTTTGGCGGCAAGGAAACACAGGGTGCCTGGTTCGCGGCCATTGCCGCACTCGCAGCTCATAAAACCGGACGCCCGGCGAAAATCCGGCTCGATCGGGACGATGACATGATCATGACCGGCAAGCGGCATGATTTTGTCATTACTGTCGAGATGGGATTCGACGACAAGGGGCGCGTCAGTGGCGCCGATTTCATACTTGCATCCCGTTGCGGCCGTTCCGTCGATCTTTCAGCATCCATCAATGATCGCGCAATGTTTCATGCGGACAACTGTTACTATTTCGAAAATGTGACGATAATTTCACATCGGTGCAAAACCCATACGGTTTCCAATACCGCGTTTCGCGGTTTTGGAGGCCCGCAAGGGATGCTGGCACCAGAGCGCATGATGGACGCCATCGCCTGCTATCTAAAGAAAGACCCGCTTGAGGTGCGCAAGATTAACCTTTATGGCAAAACCAAGCGCAATGTGACGCCCTATCAGATGACGGTCGAGGATAATATTGCCCCTGAAATTATTGATGAGCTGGAAAAGAGCGCCAATTATACGGCACGCCGGGGGGCGATCCGCGCATTCAACAAAACAAGTCCCTATCTCAAGAAAGGTATTTCCCTCACCCCGGTTAAGTTCGGAATATCCTTTACGGCTTCCCACCTCAACCAAGCTGGCGCCCTCTTGCATATTTACACGGATGGTAGCGTGATGATCAATCACGGCGGCACAGAGATGGGCCAGGGCCTATATATCAAGGTTGCCCAGGTAGTCGCGGAAGTGCTTAAGATCGATATTGAACGGGTCAAAATCACGGCAACGCGCACGGATAAGGTGCCGAATACATCGCCAACCGCCGCCTCTTCCGGTGCGGATTTGAACGGCAAAGCTGCGGAAGCGGCTGCTCTCACCCTCAAAAAGCGGCTGACAGCTTTCGCCGCCCATAACTATGGGGTCACAGAAAATGACATTACTTTCCTGCCAAACCGTGTGCAGATCGGAACGCAAGTCGTCGCTTTCAAGGACCTGATCCAGCTCGCCTATATGAACCGGGTTTCCCTATCCGCGACAGGTTTTTATCGTACACCGAAAATTCATTATGACGCCGAAACATACAGCGGGCGGCCGTTCTATTATTTCGCCTATGGAGCGGCGGTATCGGAAGTTATTGTTGATACATTGACCGGTGAGAATAAAGTTGTCGCCGTGGATATTCTCCATGATGCGGGCAAAAGCCTTAATCCGGCCATTGACCTCGGTCAGATCGAAGGAGGCTATATTCAAGGCATGGGATGGCTGACGACGGAAGAGCTGTTTTTCGACGATAAGGGCATCCTGAAAACCCACGCGCCATCGACATATAAAATACCTGCCTGCAGCGATCGCCCGCCCGTGTTCAATATGAAAATCTTTGATCGCGGTGAAAATGTCGAGGAAACGATTTTCAAATCGAAAGCAACTGGTGAGCCACCTTTCATGCTCGCCATTTCTGCATTCAATGCAATTGCAGACGCCATTTCCAGCGTGTCAGGCTATCAACTTTATCCGGATCTTGATGCCCCGGCCACACCGGAACGCGTCCTGTTCGCCGTACAAAAAATGTCGGCGGCCAGTCAGCCTGAAAAAATTACGGAAGCTGCACAATGAGTAATTGGACCGACATCGCCGCTGCATACGATCCGGCTCAGGACGGCGCGGCCGTTCTCGTGACCGTCGGCAGGGTCAAAGGCTCCACACCTCGAGACATGGGAACAAATATGCTGGTGACGTCTTCCAAATCAATGGGCACCATCGGCGGAGGTCGGCTGGAATATCTCGCGATCGATGCCGCCCGGAATATGCTTCGTGAGGACGAAAAAACGGCAGAAATATTGAATGTCCCGCTCGGTCCCGAGCTCGCCCAATGCTGCGGAGGGCATGTGGATATCCTGCTTGGAAAGCTAGCCGTTGAAGATGCGTATAATATATTTAACCAGTTAAATGAAGAAAATTCTATTCTGCTTTCTTGCTGGACTGCATCGAGCTGCCGCCGACAAATCATCACAGCAGACGACAGCAGGATCTACCTTGATCAAGTGATCCAGTCTGCTATCAAACGACGGCTCACATCACCCGGAGTGGAAATTCTCAGCTCTGGAACAGAAGCGGAGACGGAATTTACGCTGATTCAATCCCTTCATGAGTCAGAGTTTCATCTGACCCTTTTTGGTGCCGGCCATGTCGGCAAAGCGGTCGTCCGGACCCTTTCCCAACTTCCTTGCACCATCGATTGGGTGGATGAGCGCCCGAATGAATTTCCCGATTATATCCCGACCAACGTTCGCAAGATCGTGACCGAAAGTCCGATCAGTGCAATTCCCGGTAGGCCGATTGGTGGCTATTACTTGATCATGACGCATAGTCATCAACTGGACCTGGACATTTGCGAAGCACTGCTAAAACAGCGGTCTGATGCGAGATATATCGGGTTGATAGGATCAACCACGAAGAAGGCGAAATTCTATAAACGTCTGGCGACAAGGGGATTTTCGACAGCGAAAATCGATCGTATTACCTGCCCCATCGGACTTCCGGAGCTGGAGGGAAAGCAGCCTGCGGAAATTGCACTTGGCGTCGCGACCGACATAATGAAGCGCCATCGAAAATCACGACACAAAGGGAACTTGGTGCAGTCGGAGGGTCTTCATGGAACGTAATAAGGGCCATCAGATGATCGGCTGCTACGATTAAGACAGACTATGGAGGGGGATGAAAATGAAGTATCGGAAATGGCCGCATGAAGAATGATGGCGGCATAACACCACAGCTTGAACTGCGGGGGATCACCAAGGCCTATCCGGGCTGTCTTGCCAATGATCATATTGATCTCAAGATTATGCCCGGTGAAATTCATGCCCTGCTGGGAGAAAATGGGGCCGGCAAAAGCACGCTTGTCAAAATAATTTATGGTGTCCTGGAAGCTGACGAAGGGGAAATTTTCTGGGCGGGCAGCCCGGTAAAGATTCCCAACCCCCATACCGCCCGCAAAACCGGCATTGGTATGGTGTTTCAGCATTTCTCTTTGTTCGAGGCGATGACGGTCACGGAGAATATTGCGCTCGGTATGGCCGATCGGCAAAACATGGCTGAACTGGCACGTGAAATAGTCGATGTTTCCAATAACTATGGCCTGCCACTGGAGCCGCATAGACAGGTACACACACTCTCCGTCGGCGAGAAGCAGCGTATTGAGATCGTCCGCTGCCTCCTGCAAAATCCGAAGCTTCTCATCATGGATGAACCGACGTCGGTGCTTACCCCGCAGGAAGCCGAGAAAATGTTCGAAACTTTGCGGCGACTGTCCGATGAAGGCGTCTCAATCCTGTACATCAGCCATAAACTCGATGAGATCAAGGCACTCTGTCACAAGGCGACTATTCTGCGTGGCGGGAAATATATCAGTGAATGCGATCCGACACAGGAAACCGCAAAAAGTCTTGCTGAGATGATGATTGGGACGAATTTGCACGCGCCGGAACATTCCGAGCAAACGGCAAAAGGACCCGTTCGATTAAAAGTGAACAACCTGAATGTAGAGGCGGATATAGAATTCGGAATTAACCTCAGCACAATCAATTTTGAGGTTCGTAGCGGTGAAGTATTTGGCATTGCGGGTGTTGCCGGTAACGGACAGATAGAATTGCTTGCTGCA
This sequence comes from uncultured Sneathiella sp., assembly GCF_963973085.1. GTDB lineage: Bacteria > Pseudomonadota > Alphaproteobacteria > Sneathiellales > Sneathiellaceae > Sneathiella. The sequence goes on along the minus strand of NZ_CAXAXA010000002.1, from coordinate 126,207 downwards.
TTAAGCGGGGAAACACGCAGCAAAAACTCTGGTTCAATTGCCCTTGATGGAAAAGAAATAGGGCACTTTGGCCCCAATCAACGACGAAATCTTGGGCTGGCATTTGTACCGGAAGATCGGCTCGGCCACGGCTCCGTACCGGAAATGATGCTGACGGAGAATGCCTTTTTAAGCGGTTACAGCCGCATGACTCTGATGAACAACGGCTTCATCAATAAGGGGAATACGGAAACCTACGCCGCCGATATTGTAAAACGGTTCGATGTTCGAACTCCGGGTGTCAACCACACAGCAAATAGCCTTTCCGGCGGCAACTTACAGAAATTCATCGTCGGACGAGAGGTATTGCAGAAGCCGAATGTTATAATCGTGGCGCACCCGACATGGGGTGTGGATGCGGGCGCGGCATCCTTCATTCACCAGACACTGATTAACCTCGCCGAAAACGGCGCCGCTGTCCTGGTGATCAGTCAGGATCTCGATGAACTGTTCGCGATCAGCAACAGAATAGCGGTGATTTCGGAAGGGAGACTGTCCGTAGGGCGGGAACTTTCTGAGATAACCATTGAAGAAATTGGCCTGCTGATGGGCGGCACCCATGGCATGGGAGAAAACGTGGAGACGACCCATGTTACTTAAAATCGAGAAACGAAGCGAATATTCGAAGGCGATGGTCTATCTGACGCCGCTCATAGCCCTTGCTCTGACCGTCCTTACCAGCATCCTCCTGTTCGAGCTACTGGGCGTAAATCCGATTGAAGCGCTCTACCAGTTTTTCGTCGCCCCACTGGATACCGAGTATGAATTTTCCGAGTTGTTTGTCAAAGCAACGCCATTGATGCTGTGCGCCATCGGATTGTCCGTCGGTTTTCGGGCGAACGTGTGGAATATCGGCGCGGAAGGCCAGCTCACCATGGGCGCCATCGTCGGCAGCAGCCTGTTCATTTATTTCCCGGACACAGACAGTATTTTTATGCTGCCCGCAATGATCATCCTGGGCGCTATTGGCGGTGCTGCATGGGGCGCGATCCCGGCCTTCTTGAAGACCCGGTTCAATGCCAACGAAATCCTGACCAGCCTGATGCTGGTTTATGTTGCAATTTTGGTGCTGTCCGTCTTGGTGCATGGTCCGTGGCGTGACCCAGCCGGGTTTAACTTCCCGGAATCGCAGACATTCAGCGAAAGCGCGGACATGCCAATTCTTATTTCCGGAACCCGTATGCATTTTGGCACCTTGCTCGCCCTGTTGGCCGTTTTTGGTGCCTGGATCATGATGGCCCGCACTTTGGTCGGGTTTCAGGTAAAAGTGATTGGCGAAGCCCCGAGGGCCGGTGGCTACGCCGGCTTCAGCCAGAAGAAAATCATCTGGTTCAGCCTCCTCTTTGGCGGCGCTCTCGCGGGTGTTGCCGGACTATCTGAAGTGAGTGGCCCGATAGACCAGGTCCTGCCCTCCATTTCACCCGGTTACGGATTTACAGCGATTATCGTCGCCTTTCTGGGACGATTGCACCCAGTCGGGATTTTCTTTGCCAGCCTGTTGATGGCCCTGACGTATCTGGGCGGAGAAACCGCGCAAATAAATCTCGGCCTTCCGGTCGCTGTCACCGGTGTTTTTCAAGGCATGGTTCTTTTCTTCCTGCTCGCCTGCGATGTGCTGGTCCATTATCGCTTCCGCTTGAACATCGTTAGAAAGGCTACGTCGTAATGTCTGGATTTGATTGGATCGTACCGGTTATCCTCACCGTAATTACGGCCGCTACTCCCCTCGTTTTCGCGGGAATAGGTGAATTGGTAACCGAGAAGTCTGGCGTGCTAAACCTCGGGATAGAGGGAATGATGCTCGTCGGCGCCGTCAGCGGTTTTATCGCCGCCACCTTGACCGGAAACTATTTTCTGGCGGTCGCGGCGGCGGCATTGGCGGGAGCTGTCATGGCGTTTCTTTTCGGAATTTTGACGCTCTCTCTGATGGCCAACCAGGTCGCAACGGGTCTTGCTCTGACATTATTCGGCGTCGGGTTAAGTGCATTAATGGGACAGGAGTTCGTCGGCACGCCGGTGCCTGCATTGGTACAGCTCAACATCCCGGGCCTTTCCGACATCCCGTTTGTCGGACCAATCCTCTTTGCCCAGGATGCGTTGGTTTACCTGTCTTTCTTTATGGTCGCTGCGGTCAGCTGGTTTCTCTATAAAACGAAGGCGGGCCTCATTCTTCGGGCGGTCGGCGATTCCCATGACGCCGCCCATTCAATCGGTTATCCTGTCATTGGCATACGCTATCTTGCGGTCATGTTTGGCGGTGCAATGTCCGGTATTGGCGGGGCCTATCTCTCCCTCGCCTATACTCCGATGTGGGCGGAAAATATGACTGCCGGAAGAGGTTGGATAGCTCTTGCGCTTATCGTGTTTGCCACATGGAAGCCCGGCCTGGTCCTCGTTGGTGCTTATATGTTCGGTGGCATCACGATTTTGCAGTTGCACGCACAGGCAGCCGGACTTAACGTGCCTTCACAGGTCCTTTCGATGCTACCTTATCTTGCGACTATTCTTGTTCTCGTCCTAATATCGAAAGATCAATCCCGAATTCGAAAACATGCGCCGGCTTGTATAGGCAAGATTTTTCATCCAGCGGCGTAGAAAAACCCAATTAAGACATCATGAAAACAAAGGAGAAAATAATGACATTGAAACATATTTCGACCCTGATCGGCGCCGCGGCGCTCGCCAGCAGTCTTTTGGCTGGTGGCGCCTATGCCGAGGATAAAATCGGCTTTATATATGTAGGACCGGTCGGTGACCATGGCTGGACGTATCGCCATGATGTTGGTCGTCAGGCCGTTCAGAACGAACTGGGAGACAAGGTCAAAACAACTTTCGTCGAAAGCGTGAAAGAAGGTCCGGACAGCGAACGGGTAATTCGTCAGATGGCCGCCGATGGTCACAAACTGATTTTCACAACGTCTTTTGGTTTCATGAACCCTACACTGAAAGTTGCAAAGCAGTTCCCCGACGTAAAGTTCGAACATGCGACTGGCTACAAGCGTGCGGACAATGTGAGCACATATTCCGCCCGCTTTTATGAAGGGCGTTATGTTGTAGGCAAGGTTGCCGGTAAAATGACAAAGTCAAACATTATTGGCTATGTTGGTTCCTTCCCGATCCCAGAGGTCGTACGCGGTATTAATGCCATGACCCTTGCCGCGCGGAGCGTAAATCCGGACGTAACAGTCAAGGTTGCCTGGGTCAGCACATGGTATGATCCCGGCAAGGAAGGCGATGCCGCCAAGGCCCTTATCGACCAGGGCGCAGATATTATACTGCAGCACACAGACAGCCCCGCCCCGCTGCAAGTAGCAGAAAATCGTGGTGTTTGGGCCGTTGGTCAGGCCTCCGATATGGCCAAGTTTGCCCCCAAGGCGCAACTGACCGCGATCATCGACAATTGGGACGGATATTATGTTGAACGCACCAAGGCGGTTCTTGACGGAACCTGGAAATCCGAGGATGTCTGGGGCGGTTTCAAGTCCGGCATGGTCGAACTTGCTCCTTATAACCAGGCAATTCCGGAAGATGTCATCGCCCTTGCCATGGAAACCCAGAAAGGCATCGAGGACGGGTCCATTCTTCCATTCGCAGGGCCCTTTAACAAACAGGACGGTTCCGTCGGCGCGGCCGAAGGATCTGCCCTTGATGACGGAACGCTGCTTGGCATGAACTGGTATGTTGAGGGCGTTGAAGGTCAGCTTCCAAAATAACTTTTTTTAAGTTACTCCGCCACCCGCTGATCTCTCTTGACCAGCGGGTGGCGGGTGTTGAAATGCACGGAACGCCGTTATGACAGAGCTTGATAGCTTCATCCGAAAAATGCCGAAGGCCGAATTGCATCTGCATATTGAAGGGAGCCTTGAACCGGAGCTTATGTTCGCGCTAGCCGGACGTAACAATGTTGAAATACCCTTCAAAAATGTTGACGAAGTTCGGGCTGCTTATCAGTTTTCAAACCTTCAGGATTTTCTCGATATCTATTATCAGGGCATGAGCGTTCTGAAATCGGAGCAGGATTTTTATGATCTAACTCTCGCCTACATATCCCGCATCCATGACCAGAATGTCATACATGCGGAAATTTTCTTTGACCCACAAGGCCACACTGACCGCGAGGTTCCCTTTGCAACGGTGATCAATGGTATCAGCCGCGCCTTAGACGACGGACACAAGAAATACGGCATTACCTCAAAGCTTATCATGTGTTTCCTGCGCCATCTGAGTGAAGATGCGGCTTTTGAAACCCTTGATCAGGCCCTTCCCTATCGCGATCATATTATTGCTGTTGGACTTGACTCATCCGAAGTCGGATTTCCCCCGTCAAAGTTTGAGCGGGTGTTTGAAAAGGCGAAGTCGGAGGGATTCCTCGCGGTTGCCCATGCGGGAGAAGAAGGGCCACCCGAGTATGTTTATGAGGCTCTTGATCTGTTGAAAATCGATCGCCTGGACCATGGCAACCGGTCGCTGGAAGATGACGTGTTGGTAAAGCGACTTGTCGAAAGCGGAATGGCCCTTACGGTCTGCCCGTTATCCAATTTCAAGCTGGCAGGCGTCACGGACATGCGGACTCATCCCATAAAGAGAATGCTGGAACTGGGTCTGAAAGCAACCGTCAATTCCGATGATCCCGCTTATTTCGGCGGCTATGTAAACGAGAATTATCTCGCGATTGCCAAGAGCCTCGACCTGACAAAAGAAAACATTCTCACATTGGCGAGGAACGGGTTTGAGGCAAGTTTCTGCACCGCCGACGAAAAGCAGGCCATGCTTGCCAAGCTCGATGCATATGGATCCTAGCTGATGGTTTCCCCGGATAACCAGCATCGTCAGGTATCTTTTGAAGGGTCAACTTTGTCACTTCCCATTTACCTTGATTATCCGGCTTCGACGCCATTGGATGAGCAAGTCGCAATAGCAATAACAACAGCGATGCAGAAATCATCGGGCAATCCCCATAGCAGCACACACAGCTTCGGTCATCAGGCCCGCCAGTCAATTGAACAGGCGCAAGAGCATATCGCCACCCTCATTAATGCCCGTCCTCACGAGATTATTTTCACGTCGGGAGCAACTGAAGCGAATAACCTTGCGCTTTTGGGTTTCATACGCGCTGTATCCGGCACACGGCACGTAATCTCGGTTGAAACAGAGCATGAAGCAGTCCTGCAACCGCTCAAATTTCTCTCTAACCATGAAGGCGTCGAACTTACCCTGTTGCCAGTCGATGAGAATGGCCTGATAGATCTAAAAAGACTGGAAAAGGAAATAAGACGGGAGACAGTTCTTGTCTCTGTCATGGCCGCGAATAATGAGACAGGAGTACGGCAGGATATTAGGTCCATCGGCCGCATTTGCGCTGAACGAAATATTGCCTTTCACTGCGACGCCGCACAAGCCCTCGTCACAGAGAAGATCGACGTTACCGTTGAAAACATCACATTGCTCAGCCTATCCGGGCATAAGATATATGCCCCAATGGGCATCGGCGCCCTCTATGTAAAAGAAGGCACGAAAATCAACCCCCTTTTCCATGGCGGCGGCCAGCAAAGGGCTCTCCGCCCCGGGACGCAGCCAACCGCTCTTTGCGTTGGGCTTGGGGAAGCCTGCCGGATTGTAAGTGAGACCAGGGAGAGTGATACTCAACATATCAAGCGCTTGCGCTCTGCATTCAAGGAAGCGTTATGCAACCAACTTGGAGATGAGGTTCGTTTTAACGCCGACGCAGCATCACATATCCCAGGATGTGTCAGTATGACATTCACCGGCATTAATGCCGAGGACTTATTGCTTGAACTACCTGATCTCGCGTTCAGCACAGGGTCTGCCTGTAGTTCGATGACATCAGAGCCCTCTCACGTACTGCGCGCGATGGGACTAAGCGCTGAGGAAGCTGCTGCAACCATCAGGATTGGCCTCGGTCGACCAACAAAGTTTGACGACGTCGCCTATACCGTTCAGCAAATTGTCAGAGCTTATCATAACATCAGAAACGGCGGTGAACGCGACATGGACATCCGCCGTGAGGGAAGTTGATGGAATTTGATTTGATGGAATGGGTCCAGTTGGCCATTCGCTGGATCCATATGGTTACCGGCATCGCCTGGATTGGCGCGTCTTTCTACTTCGTCTGGCTCGACATGAACCTAACCCCGCCCGTCAAGGACGGATACAAGGACAAAGCCGGGGTTGGCGGAGAATTATGGGCCGTTCATGGCGGCGGCTTTTATGAAGTCCAGAAATACCGACTGGCCCCGCCCGAAATCCCGCCGGTGCTTCACTGGTTCAAATACGAAGCCTATTTTACATGGATCAGCGGCTTCATCCTGCTCGCGATCCTCTATTATTTCGGGGCGGATATTTATCTCATCGACAGAAGCATCGCTGATATTTCTACGGACGCCGCAATTTTGATTGGGCTCGGATCGATCGTCGGGGGCTGGATTATCTATGATGTTCTTTGCAAATCGCCCTTGATCAATAATCAGGCCGCATTCGGTATCGTCCTTTTTATCTTACTCACTTTGGCTGCATACGGGCTCTCTAAGGTTTTCAGTGGCCGGGGCGCCTACATACATGTCGGGGCGATTATGGGGACCATCATGGTCGCCAATGTTCTCATGGTTATCATTCCAGGGCAGATGGCGCTCGTCTCGGCTGCAAAAAAAGGTGAAGCCCCGGACCCGGTTTATGGGTTGCGGGCAAAGCAGCGTTCACTTCACAACAACTATTTTACGCTGCCTGTCCTCTTCATCATGATCAGCAACCATTATCCCATGACATATGGGAATACCTACGGTTGGGCGTTGCTTGCGGGCATTGCACTGGTCGGCATTCTGGTCAGGCATTACTTCAATATGAAGAACCAAGGTCGGGCGAAGCAGGGTTTTATCCTGCTGCCAATTGCCTTCGTCCTGTTTTTTGCAATTGCCTATGCCGCCGCGCCGAAATCGGATGACAACGCGCCAGCGGAGAAGGTTCCATTTGCCGAAGTCGAAAAAATCATCTTTGAGCGTTGTACCAGTTGCCATGCCGCAAAGCCAACGAATGCAGACTATGAAAGCCCTCCCAAAGGTGTCCGCTTAGAGACACCCGCACAAATTGCCCGCGAAAGGACCCGCATCAGACAGCAGTCGGTCGATACGAAAACCATGCCGCTTGGCAACCTCACCCAAATGACGGAGGAGGAGCGCAAGATTATCGGCTGGTGGATTTCACAGGGTGCGTCAACCGGTCAGGAATAAACCTGGACCGGATTTCCCGTAGCTACGGTGGCACCCACTTTCTGTTTCTGATCCCGGGAAAAATGGCGGATATATTTGTTCGTCACATTCTCGGTTTCAACAATGACGCAGACATCAATCGTGTTGAACTGATGATCGATTACCGCACCGTCACCGATATAGCCGCCAAGGCGAAGGTACCCTTTCAACAGCGGCGGAAGCTCCCGATGTGCCATTTCAATATCAATTTCCTTACGCTTCATCATCTTCATCGGAATGTAGTGCTTATCGAGCGCTCGCGGGCGTAAATGCCCGGGCGCTTTATGATAGTGATGAAGATAAGATAGAACCCGCGCCTGCTCTTTCAGATCCGTCCCATGAATGCTGCCACAGCCAAACATGATTTGTACATCATACTGATGGATATAGGCGGCGATCCCCCGCCATAGCAGCTGCATCGCGCCTCGGCGGCGATAGGCAGCGTCGATGCAGGAGCGTCCCAGCTCCATAATCTCGCCGGGAAAGACATTCAGATGACCGAGATCAAATTCTGACTCTGAATAAAATCCGCCATTTTTCCGGGCAATACTGCTCCGGAGAAAACGATAGGTTCCGACCACATAAGGTGTTGAATCCGTCCCTTTCTCCAGGTCAATTACGAGCAGGTGATCGCAAATTTCATCGAAACGGTCTGTATCACGCGCAAGGCTTTTACATAAAACCGACGGCGTCGCGCCCATTTCTTCATAGAAAATCCGGTAGCGCAGTGCCTGCGCCGCGTCGATATCGGCAGCACTGTTCGCAAGACGAAGTTCCAGATTATTGAATCGCAAGGTTTCCAAAATACACTCCTACATACTCTTACGAGAGGTTGCAGGAAGATATCTCAAATAATTGTTGCGATTGGATGTCGGTTCAGTGACGCAACCTTTGCCCTTTTATGTCAGTTGCGTGACAGAAAATAGGCCTAATCGATCAACGCCTGATAAACGAGTGAACGAAGTTCCTTGCGCAGCGGATAGTGACTGCTCGGTATAAACTGCGTCAGGAAAAGGACGGTCATGTCCTCAACAGGATCAACCCAGAAGACCGTACTCGCCATACCGCCCCAGCCAAAATCACCAGGAGACCCCATCATCTGTGACAGGGCCGGTTCCAACATGACCCAGCCGCCGAGGCCGAAACCGACGCCGACAAAGGAAACTTCAGAGAAAACCGGCTGGCCATATTCTGCAAGATCCCCATCGAGATGGTTTTGCGTCATGAAATCAACCGTTCGCGATCCCAGCAGGTTTCCGCCGTCATACTCTCCCAGTTTGCGGATCATCTCCGCGAACTTAAGATAGTCCGGAGCTGTTGAAATCAGTCCGCCCCCACCGGAATAGCAAACTACTTTCTCCTGTTGGAACGCGCTTTTCGTTCGGTCATCCATAACTATGGATCCGCCCGCGTCATCAACCCCATAGGCCGAGCTGTAGCGATCGATTTTGGCTGCTGGTACGCCGAAATCCGTGTCAACCATACCGAGAGGTTCGAATATGTTTTGGTGAAAGTAAGCTCTAAGATCCTGCCCGGAAATAATTTCTACCAATCGTCCGACCACATCCGTCGACACCCCGTAGTTCCAGCGCGTGCCCGGATTGAACAGAAGAGGCATGGAAGCGAGCTTTTCAATCTGGCTTTCAAGACTACCGCGTGTTGGTCCAAAGTCCATCCTGGCATCATTGTAATGCGTTCCGAGCACGCCTTCATTAAAACCATAGGTCATACCGGACATGTGGGTGAGAAGGTTATGAATGGTCATTTTGCTGGTTGCCGGTTCCGTATCGTCGACGCTCCGGGCCTGTGGCCGAAGAACCTGCATATCCTTGAATGCGGGAATGAAGTCTTCCACCGGATCATCCAGATGAAACAATCCCCGTTCATAAAGCATCATCAAGGCGACAGAGGTGATCGGTTTAGTCATGGAATAGAAGCGCGCCATGGTATCATTCTTCCAGGGAATGTTCCTTTCCCGGTCAGCCTGTCCCACAGATTTCGAATAGACGACATTACCGCCACGCGAAACGACCGTTTGGGCGCCCGCAAGCTTGCCGCCGTCCACATACCGGTTCATCCAGTCCGTGATATACTCAAGACGCATTTTGTTGAAACCGGCGCTTTCGGGATTTTGAACGGGTGTCACGGTATCTATTCCTTTTGTTGCTAGTTTGACTATGCCTGAACAGTGGTTTGCTCCTGTTCGCCCAGCCCATCAACACCCAGTTTCATGATCTGGCCTGGCTTGAGGAATATGGGGGCTGGCTTCTGTCCCATGCCGACACCAGGAGGCGTCCCGGTCGAGATCACATCACCAATATCGAGGGTCATGAAATGGCTGAGATACGAAATGATTTTAGCAACACCGAAGATCATCGTATCCGTATTTCCGTCCTGTCGTCGCACACCATCAACTTCGAGCCATAAATCAAGCTTTTGAGGGTCCGGCACGTCATCACGTGTCACCAGCCAGGGACCGATTGGGCCAAAGCTGTCGTGGCTTTTTCCCTTGGTCCATTGACCCAACCTTTCTGACTGGAATTCCCGTTCAGAAATATCATTCACGATACAATAGCCCGCAACGTGATCCAGCGCCTCTGACTCGCTGATATACTTTGCGCGCTTGCCGATAACGACGCCGAGCTCAACTTCCCAGTCAGTTTTCACCGAGCCGCGCGGTATTTCAACATTGTCATTGGGACCACAAATGGCAGACGTCGCCTTCATGAAAACTATGGGCTCCGTCGGTACCGGCTGGCCTGCTTCTGCAGCATGATCGGAGTAGTTAAGCCCGATACACACAAACTTCCCAACTCCGCCAACACAGGGTCCAATCCGGGGCTCCCCCTCCACCAGCGGCAAGGATGTCGCATCCAGATCGCGAAGTTTCGCAATTCCCGCATCTGTCAGCACATCACCAGCGATATCTGAGATGATATCACCGAGATCACGGATTTTGCCCTCCGTATCCATCAACCCTGGCTTTTCTCTCCCCGAAGGGCCGTACCTCAATAACTTCATGCTCATTCCCCGCGCATATTTGTTGTCTAGATTTTTATCACGATCTTTCCGAAATGGCCCGCTCGCTCCATCATGCGATAGGCCTCCTTCGCATCCTGAAAATCGACGGTCGCATCAATAACAGGATGAATATCATTGTGCGAGAGCGCCGCGTTCAACCGCGCAAACATATCACGAGGCCCGACATAAATCCCCTGTAGCGTAATAGATTTCCGCATGATGGATGTCGGGTCAATCTGCCCGCCGGTCAGCACACCGACGAGGGATATGCGACCGCCCAGCCGTACCGCAGCAATGGATTTTTCAAGGGTTCCCGCACCGCCAACTTCTACGACGAGATCAACACCGCGCCCATCCGTCATCTCCATAACTTTCTTTTCCCAGTCCGGATGCTCCCTGTAATTGATGACGTCTTTTGCGCCGAGCGCTTTTGCTCTATCAAGCTTCTCCTCGCTGCTTGAGGTTAGAATAGTCCGAATGCCCGAAGCTCTGGCAAGTTGCTGCGCAAAGATGGAAACACCGCCGGTCCCTAAAAGTAACGCAGTCTGTCCAGCTCGCGCTTGCCCCGCCTCAATCAGGCAATTCCAGGCGGTAAGTCCTGCGCACGGCAGTGTGGCTGCCTCCTCAAATGACAGATTGTCTGGAATTGGCAGGGCGCCGCTCTCATTCAGGATCGCATATTCACACAAGAGCCCGTCGATCGCACCGCCGAGGGCGCTGGCCATTGCGTCATCATGAATAGGTCCGCTGGTCCAGTCCTGGAAAAAGGTGCCTACAACGCGGTTGCCTTTTTTAAATGCAGTAACTCCGTCGCCTATGTCTTCAACAATGCCGGCACCATCAGAATTCGGGATGCGCGGCTCCAGAATACCGCGTGCCCGGACACTCTTAATTGTCGAGAGATCACGGTAATTAATGGAATTGGCCCAAAGCCGCACCAGTATCTCTCCGGGTCCCGGCTTTGGCACTTCCCGCTCTACCAGTTCAAGGCTTTCAATACCTTGCTCCCCGTTAATGACCCAGGCTTTCATAAAATACTCCGGTTCTCAGCTAAGACTTCTTCTAACTTGTAATTTATTTGTTTGCTGCAAAGCATTTTTCTGGTCCATAGTCCTGCTTGGCTGTCCGGGTCGTCCTGTTCCGGAAAGACGTTTTTTTATTTCTCAATGCAGTCCATGTCATGATCGCGCAATATCTTCCTGAATTCAATCTTTTCAATTTGCTGATTGTCTGTGTCGCCTTTGCCCTCGGCGGATTTGTCAAGGGAATTGCCGCCTTTGGTCTCCCCACGATCGCCGTCCCGCCTATCGTCCTGTTTATGTCACTGCCTTCCGCTGTCTCGATCATGACCATCCCCATGGTCATTACCAATTTCGTCCAGATGATGATCTCTGGCCGGATTAAATCCGTTATCATCCGCCATTGGCGCCTGTTTCTGGGATTGTTTACCGGCCTGCCAATCGGTGTCTTCATGCTGTCTGCCGTGGAAACGCAATATTTACTGATCGCGGTCGGTATCTTCCTGATGTTTATCGCCACACTCGAAATTACCGGTATATCCTTTTCTTTCCTGGGGTCGAGGGAGAATTTGTACGGCCCCCTCATTGGCCTGGCTGCCGGAATAATCGGCGGCATCACAACCCTTTACGGCACTTTGCCGGTTTTTTTCTTCATCGCCCTCGGACTTGAAAAGGATGATTTCGTTTCCGCCGTGAGCGTCATGCTGTTTGGAGGAAGCATCTTCCTGTTGCTCAGCCTCCAAAGCATGGACTTTCTCAAGCCCACTGAGATCGCTTACAGTGTTATCGGTTTAGTCCCACTTTTTGCGGGTATGTGGGCTGGCACCAAAGTCCGCGGCCATATCCCGCAAGCCACCTTTAAGAAATTCGTCCTGACGCTTGTCGCTTTGATAGGTGTGATAATGATCTATCGGGCGCTTTTCTGATTGGTTGTTATTCTGCGGAAAGCCGTGCTTCCAGACGATCGGCACGTGGAACGGTAAAGGAAAATACTGCTCCTCCCTCCGGCTTGTTGACAACCCAGACCTGCCCGCCATGAAAAGTGACAATCTCTCGACAGATAGCCAGTCCCAATCCGGAACCTTGCGGCTTGTCCTCGTCCCGATCAAGAGACTGATGGAATTTTTCAAAAATCCGCATGCTCATGTTTTCCGGAATACCCTTGCCATTATCGGACACGCTGACTTCCAGCATGTTATCGGCGACAGATACAGCGACATCAATACGCCCGTTTGATTTGTCACAGAATTTTATGGCATTTGAGACGAGGTTGATGATGACCTGTATCAATTGATCCCGATCTGCGCGCACCTTAGGCAGGTGATCCGGGATATTCACATCCACAATGACATCATTTTCCTTGATCAACCCGGCGAGGGCCGCCATCGCCTCGTGTAGTGTCGCCTCCATATCAACAGTATTGAGGGACCAATCCATCTGTCCTGCCTCCATCCGGGCGAGATCAAGAAGTTGGTCAATCAACCGCGTCAAACGGGAGCTTTCCTTGATAATAACATTCAGAAATTGCGTTCTTTCTTCAGGTGAGACCTCCGGGTTATCGACAAGAATTTCACCAAAAGCACGAAGCGAGGTAAGCGGCGTGCGAAGCTCGTGACTAACCATAGAGAGGAAGTGATCTTTCAGGGAATCCAGCTCCTGCAGACGCTCGTTGGCATTCCTGAGCTGCGCCGTTGCACGTTCCAACTCTGCTGATTTTTGCTCCAGTCGGTGGCTGTATTCTATGACCTGACTGGTTTCATCCAGAATGCGATACACTTCTTCAAGGCCGACAATCTCCCCTTTGACCACCGACCCGACCATCACCCTCGCCGTTGCCGAGCCGATAGCGCCAGCGAGCATTTTCTCCGCAAAGTCAAGAAGTGCCGCGTCTGCCGTCTGACTTTTCCGTAGATTGATATCGCGATCAGCGGCAAAATCCGAGAATGCCTGCGCGGCGCGCTGTACACCAACAAAGCGGCCAACGAGTTGCTGCAGGTCAGCCACAGTTGCCGAGCCGCGCCAGTACCGGCTGTCCCGCTCGTCGTCTGTATGCCCAAAAACATCCACAAAAAGCGTGCCCTGAATACGCTCGATTGCCGTCTGTTGCGACAACAGGGATACCACCCAATAGGCGCCAATATTGAGCAGCATGCTCCAGAACAGGGCGTGGGTGAGACGGTCGAACCCGTCCATTCCGAATAGGGCATAAGGTTTGAGCAAATCAATCCCATATGGCCCCTCTGTAATAAAGCTGAGCGGAAGCCAGCCGGACTGCGCGAAAGACGGCAGCAAAAGAGTATAGAGCCAGGCCAAAAAACCAAGAGCAAGGCCCATCAAAGCCCCCCGGTAGGACGCCCCCTTCCAAAAGATGCCGCCAATGATGGCTGGTGCAAACTGCGCCGCCGCTGCAAAAGAGACAAGCCCAATGGTTACGAGTGAATAGGACTCGCTCGCGATCAGGTAATAGACATATCCCAGGATCAATATCAACAGAATGCTGACCCGCCTGATCGTCAGCAAAAGACCGGTCAGGTCGTCATTCTTGTTAATATTAAGTCCCTTCCAGCGAAGGAGAAGTGGCATAATGAGGTCATTACATACCATTGTACTCAAGGCAATTGCCGCCACAATCACCATGGATGTTGCTGCAGATAGCCCGCCGACAAAAGCGATGAGCGCAAGAAAAGCTTGGTCGTGAAAAAGCGGGACGGTGAGCATGAACATATCTGCATCGGCCGACGCCCCGCCAAATGACAAACGGCCCGCAAGCGCGATTGGTAAGACGAAGATGTTAATGACCAGCAGATAAAGTGGGAACAACCAGGTTGCCTTGCGCAAAAAGGATTCGTCCGGGTTTTCCACGGCGGTAATATAAAACTGTCGCGGCAGACAAATAATTGCGGCCATAGACAAAATTGTCATGGTCATCCAGACGCTGTAATCATTATCACTCGATACGGTAAAAAGCTCGCTCAGACCGCTCTCCGCTGCCGTCGTGAAAAGATCGGAGAAACCGTTAAAAAGGCCGTAGGTCACAAAAAAGCCGACAGCAAGAAAGGAGACCAACTTAACCACAGACTCAAAGGCGATAGCAGCTACAAGACCCTCATGATGCTCACTCGCATCGATATGGCGGGTCCCGAAAAGAATGGCAAAAAGCGCGAGAGCAATTGCGACAATGAGAGTTGTATCAATGAAGAATATGGGTTCGCTCGGCGCGTGCAGCAACGCGGTCTCCGACGAACTGACAAGGATGCGAAAACTGGTCGCAATCGATTTAAGCTGGAGGGATATATAAGGGGTTGTTCCCACCACGGCAATGATTGTCACCAGACCGCCCAACTTCGCCTGCTTGCCATAGCGCGATGCAATGAAGTCGGCAATGGACGTGATGCGATGAACCTTGCATATCCGGACAATCTTGACCCAGACAATCGACCAGAGCACGAAGACAAGCGTCGGCCCAAGATAAATAGGCAGAAAATCGAGGCCCCGCGTCGCCGCTAATCCAACGCTACCGTAGAATGTCCAGGAGGTGCAGAATACTGCTATTGAAAGAGTGTATATGTAGGGGTTTCTAGTAAGAGGCCGGCCTTTTTCAGCTCGCGAGTCCACAAACTGGGCGATAGCAAACAACAGACCGAGATAAAGGAACGAAACCGTGAGGACGATACCACCGGACATTATTCATTTCCTCGCTCGCCACCAGAGTTGCCTCTGTCGCGACCAGCCCCAGGTAAAGCGACTGCTTTCTCAGTCCCACGTCTTGCACCAAGGGCGGTCATGGCAATGACAGCCGCCCATATACCGAACATGTACAGATAGCTAATCGGAATTCCAAAGGTTAAGGTCGGTACATCAAATAGAGAAATTACTGGGGGCACGAAGGCTATCAGGCAAACAACGAACAACAGGATTGACCATTCCTTTTTGCGCCCGGTCCTAATCATCCGTTCATGTCCGTGTCATCTGTTAGCATCCTACCGTTTCAGGTTTATTTCGCCTGATGTGCCGGCTTTTT
Organism: uncultured Sneathiella sp.; assembly: GCF_963973085.1. Classification (GTDB taxonomy): domain Bacteria; phylum Pseudomonadota; class Alphaproteobacteria; order Sneathiellales; family Sneathiellaceae; genus Sneathiella. Next base: position 110,845 of record NZ_CAXAXA010000002.1, on the reverse strand, counting down.
CGGCGCAACGATATCCTTAACCATTTTACCAAGTGCCCGGGTAGAAAAAGGCTTGGTAACAAATTCGTCCGCACCAAGCGCAAGAGCCCGTTCCTTATCGGCCTCTCGGCTTTTGGCCGACAGCATGATAATTTTCACGTTCCGGCAGGCGGCGTTGGCCCGGATCGCCTCGCATACCGAGAAACCATCCTGTTTGGGCAACATGATGTCCAGTATCACCAGATTGGGTACATAGTCATCTATCGCCCGCAACGCCTGATCGCCATCTCGCGCTACGCGCACGGTAAAACCGGCCTGCCTCAAAATAAACTGTAGTGAAAGGACGATATTAGGTTCGTCCTCCACGACCAGTACCGTATGTGACATATTGACGTACGCTCCCTCACTTCGCCAAAGGTCCTGAGGTCAACGATAATATCCGGCTCTTCATCAAGCACTTTTATATCAGTTGTCCAGCCCTTCAGCTTCCTGAACGTCAATCATACCCCATTCATCCGGATATTGTCATCGGTCAATGTCTATCAGCAAGTAATGACAGCGCGCATCACCTGTTCATTCGGTTTGAGATAAGATCATCGACGACAGCAGGTTCGGCCAATGTTGAGGTATCGCCCAGACTTCCGTAGTCATTTTCCGCAACTTTCCGCAATATCCGGCGCATTATCTTGCCGGACCGTGTCTTTGGTAGTCCCGGCGCCCATTGGATCAAGTCCGGCGTCGCGATTGGACCGATTTCCTGCCGCACCCATTTCGAAAGCTCGGCCCGTAATTCTTCCGTGGGTTCAACGCCGGATGTTAACGTCACATAGGCATATATTCCCTGCCCCTTGATATCATGGGGATATCCCACGACAGCGGCTTCAGCCACAAGGTCATGGGCGACCAGCGCACTTTCGACTTCCGCTGTCCCCATGCGATGCCCTGACACATTGATCACATCGTCTACCCGTCCGGTAATCCAATAATACCCATCCTCATCCCGACGGGCGCCATCGCCCGTGAAGTACCGGCCGGGAAAGTTAGAAAAATAGGTCTGGATAAACCGCTCATGATCACCATAAACTGTCCGCATCTGGCCCGGCCAGCTATCCTTGATGCAAAGGACCCCTTCGCAAGCCCCTTCGAGCACCTTGCCTTCGGTGTCCACCATAACAGGGTCAATTCCAAAGAATGGAAGAGTTGCCGAACCCGGCTTCAATGCTGTGGCGCCCGGCAATGGCGAAATCAGGATACCGCCGGTTTCCGTCTGCCACCATGTATCAACGATCGGGCAGCGCCCTTCGCCAACGACATCATAATACCATCGCCAGGCTTCCGGGTTAATCGGCTCTCCGACCGAGCCCAGCAGGCGAAGCGATTTACGGGATGTCTTTTTAACCGGCTCATCCCCATCACGCATCAGCGCGCGGATTGCCGTCGGTGCTGTATAGAAAATATTGACCTGATGCTTGTCACACACCTCCCAGAAACGTGAGACAGTCGGATAGTTCGGCACCCCTTCGAACATAAGGGTTGTCGCTCCATTTGCGAGCGGCCCATATATAATATAACTATGCCCCGTTACCCAGCCGACATCTGCTGTACACCAGTAAATATCGCCATCGTGATAGTCGAATACATAACGATGCGTCATCGCCGCATAAACGATGTATCCACCCGTCGTATGCAAGACGCCTTTTGGCTGTCCTGTAGAACCGGAGGTATACAGGATAAAAAGCGGGTCTTCGGCGTTCATTTCTTCCGGTGGGCAGTCTGCATCAACCTTGGCCATTTCTTCGTGGTACCAGACATCCCGGCCTTCAACCCAGCCTGTCTTTGCGCCCGTGCGCTCAACAACAATACAGGTGGTGCAATCGGGACAAGCTTCCAGCGCTTTGTCCGTATTGGCCTTTAGAGGAATCGGTTTACCGCCCCGAACACCTTCATCTGCAGTAATGATGCAGTTTGATTTGCAGTCCTGTATACGGCCTGCCAGTGCGTCCGGAGAAAAACCTCCGAACACAATCGAATGAATGGCACCAATGCGGGTGCACGCCAGCATGGCAACAGCTGCCTCCACGACCATTGGCATATAAAGGGTTACACGGTCCCCTTTCTTGATTCCCTGCGCCTTCAATACATTTGAGAATTTACATACCTCGGCATGCAATTCGCGATATGTCAGGGTTTTATCGTCGTTCGGATCGTCCCCTTCCCATATTATCGCCGTGCTGTCGCCGCGGGTTTCCAGGTGCCGATCAAGGCAATTATAGCTAACATTGAGTGTTCCATCATGGAACCAACGAATGTGCAAATCATCTTTGTCATAGGAAACATCCTTGACTTCCGTATAAGGCTTGATCCAGTCAATTCGTTTACCGTGCTCTCCCCAAAAAGCCTCGGGATCCTCGATTGACGCGCGATACATCGCCTGATAGCTCGTCTTATCGGCCCACGCCGTTTTTGCCAGTTCTTCCGGTACGGGATATAGATCCTTTGCAGACATTCTTCTAAGTCCTTTCACCCAATGTTTGTCTTTGTCGTCGTGCTAATCAACAATCAATAGGATATTTAAACGCCTGTCGCCAGCCAAATGCGATCAAAATAATAGAATTCACTTATCTTAGCGCACTCAGATCGCCAAATATTCGTGGCGTAATTCCTGATCATCAAGCACTTGCTGAGCCGTGCCGCGAAAGGCAATTTGTCCCATATCGAGGATCAACGCCTTGTCTGCAAGCTTCAATGCCGCGATCGCATTTTGCTCAACAATGATTGTTGTAATTCCAAGTTTCTTGATTTCCAGGAGTATTTTCTCGATCTCCTGAACGATTACCGGCGCCAGACCTTCATAAGGCTCGTCGAGGAAAAGGAGTTTCACATCTCTAGCAAGTGCCCGGGCAACCGCAAGCATCTGCTGCTCCCCGCCGGACATGGTGATTGCATCCTGATTGCGCCGTTCACCAAGACGTGGGAAATGATCATATATTCGTTCGATCTCCCAGCCTTTTGGCTCTGCTACCTGGGCAAGGACGAGATTCTCCTCAACTGTTAACCCGCCGATGATCCGGCGATCCTCAGGCACAAGCTGAATACCTTCACTCGCTGCTTGATACGCCTTGAGCGGGTGAACCGGCATACCATTCAGATATATTTCACCACGCTTCAAATTCGGGCTGTCAACTCGGGCAAGCGCTCGCAAAGTCGACGTCTTGCCCGCACCATTACGCCCTAACAGTGCAACAATATCCCCTTCCTCAACATCAAAGGAGACGCCCTGAACAATATAGGATTCGCCATAATAAGCGTGGATATCCTTGACGCTGAAATAGGGCCTCTTTTCAGAAGATTCAGACATTAATGGGCCCCTCCCAGATAGGCTTCCTTAACTTTTGGGTCCTCCCGAACGCTCTGCGGATCCCCACCTGCGATAATCTGGCCGCGGGCAAGCACACTAACCTTGTCGGCAAGACTGAACACAACATGCATATCATGTTCAATAATCACTTTTGTCATTCCCCGTGACTTGATCTTCTTTAAAAGTTCAATCGTTTGGTTGGTGTCATGGCGTGCCATACCCGCCGTGGGTTCATCCAGGAGCAGCAGGCGCGGACGCAAGATCAGACACATCCCGAGTTCCAGCCGTCGTTTATCACCGCGGCTAAGACTACCGGCTTCCGTCATCATCATGTCTTTAAGACCCACATCCTCGAGGATATGTTCCGCTTCATCGCGAAGCTCCGACTGTCGGCTCAACAGCTTATTTGCATTAAATCGGAAGGCCCCGTCCCGATGCGAAAAGGCGGGTATCATGACATTCTCAAGCAAGGACATCTCCTGAAAAATCTCAGGGGTCTGAAAAACCCGCGCAACGCCGAGCTGGGCAATTTCATGCGGTGGCCTCCCCGTCAATTCAGAGCCGGCAAAGATCACTTTTCCGGTATCGGGCTTGAGGCGACCAATGCACACATTCAGCAATGTCGATTTACCGGCGCCGTTTGGGCCGATAATCGCATGTGTCGTCCCTTCCTCGACGCTCAGATTGACGTCGGAAAGAGCGCTAAGGCCACCAAAGCTCTTGTTAATATTATCAAGATGAAGAACGAGATCGCTCATAATTTACCCTCTACTCGCCTGCCTGATTATGCGCTTCAACCGTCTGCGATTTAGTATTTCCACGCGTCTTGATATAATTGTAAATACGGCGGAAACCTTCAACCAGCCCGCCTGGCAGGAAGATCACGATGATCATGAACAACAATCCCAGCGTAAGGTGCCATCCGCTGCCGACAAATAGCCCAACGACCGGAACCATAAAGTCAACGACCGCTTCAGGCATGAAAGAGAACGCTTGTTCAAGAACATTATTATCGAAAGACGAGAAGATATTCTCAAAATATTTGATGATACCTGCGCCCAGCATCGGGCCGACGAGGGTGCCCGCACCGCCGAGAATTGTCATCAGAACCACCTCACCAGAGGCAGTCCACTGCATGCGCTCGGCACCAGCCAGCGGATCTGTCACCGCAAGCAGACTACCCGCCAGTCCGGCGTACATGCCTGAGATAATGAACGCCGTAAGCATATAGGGCCTGGTGTTGAGGCCAGTATATTTCATCCGGTTCTGGTTCGATTTGATCCCTTTCAGCATCAACCCGAAAGGTGATCGAAATATCCTGAGCGATAAGAAGAAACATATAATCAGTAGCACGGCACAGAAATAGAATCCTGGATAGCCGCTCATGGTTTCTCCGAACAGGTCCGTGCTTGGCAAGCCCAATGCGGTCGGCCCATCCGAAAACATGTTGTCAAGTATGCGCGGATCGGAACGCGACAGCTGCAATCCAGTTTCACCGTTAGTGATGGGTGTCAAAACGGAATAGGCGAGATTGTATGACATTTGCGCAAAGGCCAGAGTTAGAATGGAAAAATAAATTCCTGATCGCCGCAAACTCAAAAACCCGATAGCCGCCGCCAGCAGCCCGGCAAAAAGCACACCGAAGATCACGGCTGGAATAACATTCATCGTCAACAGCTTGAACGACCATACTGCCGCGTAGGAACCGACACCGAGAAAGGCGGCATGACCAAAGGATAGATAGCCTGTCAAACCGAAGAGAATATTGAACCCGATAGCAAAAATGCCATAGATCGCAAACTTCTGAAGAAGGTCCGGGTAGTTGCCGCCAATAGGGTCCAGCCAGATAGGCATCGCCAGAATAGCGACCGCAAAAACAATTACGAGGAGAGTATCATTAAAGAATGGCTTTTTCATATCAGTCATCCATCACTCCAGCCCGGCCCATCAGGCCACGCGGCAGAACCAGCAAGATTACAACAGCAACGAGATAGAGAATAATCTGGTCAATGCCCGGGAAAATATCCTTCACTTCGTTCATGGACGCGAAGGATTGTACGATCCCAAGCAGGAACCCGGCCAGCACAGCACCACCAAGGGAGCCCATACCACCAACCACAACGACGACGAAGGAGAGTACAAGAAAATCCATCCCCAAATGATAATCCGGGGGTAATATCGGCGTGTACATCACCCCTGCGACACCTGCGACAATGGCGGCAATCGCAAAAACCACCGTGAACCGCCTCTCGATATTGATTCCCAGCAAGCCAACGGTCTCACGATCACGCATCCCGGCACGAACGACCATGCCGTAGGTCGTAAACTGTAAAAAGGCGAAAACCGCAAATATGACAATGCCGGAGAAGCAAAGATAAACAAGGCGCCACCACGGATATACAAGATTGTTTCCAAGCCCGACCCAGGACCCGACGTCCGCGCTGCCGGCAAGAATTTCCGGCGCAGGCTGGGGGATCGGGTTGGCGCCGAAATACGCCTTGATAATTTCCTGTATGACGATGGCAAGGCCGAATGTCACGAGAATTTGCTCTGCATGCGGGCGCTTGTAAAAATGTTTGATTAGGCCCCGTTCCATCACATAGCCAACCAGCAACATGAAAGGAATGGCCAGCAAAATGGACAGCGGAACCGAATAGTCAATAATCATCCGGCCGGTATCACCGAACCAGGTTTCGAGATAAGGCTGCTCTTTGTAGGCGGCAAAGGCAGTTACCCCTTCGTCGCGAACCTTGACTGAAAGTGTAACGAGCTTTTGAAAGGTCACCGCGCAGAAGGCGCCGAGCATGAATAAGGCCCCATGCGCGAAATTCACAATCCCCAGCGTTCCAAACACCAGGGTCAGTCCCAATGCAATCAGAGCATAAGCTGCTCCCTTATCAAGGCCATTGAGTATTTGAATAAAAATGGCATCCATGAAATCTACCCCGAATAACCCAGCGCCGCCTTTTTAAACGACTTAGAACACCGTCCAGAAAATTACAGGCTGGCGCATTTCACCATGCGCCAGCCCATGGTTTTAAGTTGGACTACATTTTTACTTCGTATGGCCCCAATTCACCACCGAAAATTGTCCAGTCATACTCAACCTGCGCACGTGGCGTAACGTCAACCACTTTCAGAAGATCAAATTGACTGCTCGGGTTGTCATTACCCCGCACCACAAGGACATCCTTGAAGCACTGATGATCCTCTGCACGGTAAAGTGTCGGACCATTACCCATACCGTCAAAGTTAAAGCCTTCCAGCTGCTTGATCACTTCCGGGGGATAGAATGTTCCGGCCATTTCACAAGCATTCGCATAAAGCAACGTTTGCACGTAACAGGTATGAGCGGCCATTGAAGGCGGCGCACCATATTCTGCGCCGAAGGATTGAACGAAGGCTTGCGAGCCTTCATCCTGCAGCGACCAGTTCCAGTTGGTTGTGCCAAGAATTCCCTTGATCGCATCACCCGCACCTTGCGCCATCAGACGCGAGAAGAGCGGAACAACAATCTCGAAATTTTTGCCATTGACCTGCTTGTCACGCAGACCGAACTGGACCGCCTGACTAAGCGAGTTGATCATGTCCTTACCATAGTGGTTCAGGATCAACACATCTGCGCCGGAATTCAGAACCGGTGTAATATACTGGGAGAAGTCGCCAGCACCAACCGGTGTCTTCACTGTGTTCACTGTTTCCCAGCCAAGCGCCTCAGTAGAGTTCTTGATCGACTCTTCCTGGGTCCAGCCCCATGTATAGTCAGCCGTCAGGTGATAGGCCCGGCGATCGCCGCCATATTCCTTGTTCAACACAGGCGCCAGTGCCGCACCGGACATATAGGCATTGAAGAAATGCCGGAAACCATAGCGACGCTTGTCCTTACCCGTTGTATCATTGGAATGGGTCAGGCCAGCCATGAAGATAATGCCCTGCTCCTGACAAAGTGACTGAACGGCGACGGCAACGCCGGAGGACGAACCGCCAGTAACCATCAAAACGCCGTCCTTTTCAATCATCCGCTTTGCGGAGGCCCGCGCAGCGTCGGATTTCGTTTGAGTGTCACCCGTTGAATAGGTCACTTTTTTGCCTAGAACGCCCTTGCCCGTGAGCATCGACGGCTTGAAGGTATTCAGCATACCGCCGTCCCCCTCGCCGTTCAGATGCTTCACAGCCAGCATATAGGCGCGCAGCTCGTCGGCCCCCTCATCGGCATAAGGCCCGGACTGCGGTACGTTAAAGCCTAATTTCAGCTCGCCAGAATTCTCAGGATTGTTACGGAACTCTTCGGCCCAGGCGTTCTTTATAAAGAAGCTTGGCGTTGCGGCAACCAAGCCGCCAACAGCACCGGCCTTGAGTAGGCCGCGGCGCGACAAGCCTGATTTTTTAATATCGCTCATGAATTGTCTCCCATAGGTTATTGGATCATCCCCGGACAGGGCGCGCATGATATGTTGTTATTCAGACTCGGCCCTGTTGTGTAAAAGTTTCACATTTTCGCCTTTTTTCCCAATAAAACATTGTAAAACAGCGGTTTTTTATGTAAATATTTTCTAATGTGTTTTGTAAATTTGTAAATTATTGTAAATTTTCTGGAGCAGCTGATGGCGAAATCCCCACTTCTAGGCAACCGGTTACGGCGTTTGCGCAAGGAAAGAAAACTAACACAGGTCGAGCTTGCGGACCGGCTGGGCATATCCGCGAGTTACCTTAACCTGCTCGAGCATAATCGGCGCAGCATTACAGTTCCTCTATTGTTGCATTTAAGCAAAATCCTGAAAGTCGACCCTCAGGTATTTTCGCCTCAAGAAGAAGGCCATCTGATCGGGGAGATAACCGACGCCCTGAAAGATCCACTATTCTCGGACGATCAATTTACGGATGAAGAAATAGCCGAGATGGCGGCAGATGCGCCGGCTTTGAGTTCCGCCTTTAAGAAAACCTATGATGCCTTTAAGGCCGCGCAGACAGACCTGCAGCTATTGAGCGAACGTCTCTCCCAGGATCTGCTGTTTGCAGACTCATCCTTTCGGTTAAGAACACTAGTGACGTCTATTATGTCCTCCACAGAAATTGTTCATGACAATGAGGACCTCAGTCCGAAGGAACGTAGAGAATTTCTGCAAATCGCGTTGAAAGATAGCGACGCGCTGAATGACACTGTAACTGAAATGCTGGGCGTCGTCGGTGACGGCAGTCTGACCGGCAAAAGCTGGGCCCCCTCCCCAAACGAGGCTGTTTCAGATTTCATTCAGGCCCGCAATAACTACTTTGACCAGATAGAAACTGCGGCAACGGAGTTTCGTGCGTCACTTGGCGATCATAGCCTTCCGCCGATGCCGCTCATGATCGAGCATTTGCAGCAGGAATATGGCGTCAGCGTCGATTTTGCGACACGTGACAGCCATAATACTGAAGCAACGCTTTATGACGAGAAAAACCAGTCTCTGGTTCTGTCCAAGTCTTTGCCGCAATCAAGCGTTAATTTCCATCTTGCTTTGCTCTGTGGGCATCTGAATTTCCCTGATCTTTTTCAAGAACTTGTTAATGCCCCAGAGCTGCCCACGGATGCCGCCAGACAGAAAGGGATAGCAGCCCTTGCCAACTATTTTGCTGGCGCTCTTTTGCTTCCCTACGAGCAGTTCTTTCAGTCAGCTGAGGACCTAAGGTATGATATCGAACTCCTGCAACAGCAGTTCGACGCAAGTTTCGAGCAAATCTGCCACCGATTGACAACCTTGATGCGACCCGGAAAAAGCGGTGTTCCGCTCCACCTGATCCGAAGTGATATCGCCGGAAATATCTCAAAACGCTTCAGCGCATCCGGCTTGCGCATTCCAAGATATGGCAACTCCTGTCCGCGATGGGTCCTGCATTCAGCGTTTCTGACACCGGGAAGACTGTGCCCGCAAATATCCGAGATGCCGGACGGGAGTCGTTTTTTCTCAATTGCTCGCACTGTCACAAAACCGAGCCTTGGGTATGCTCAGCCAAAGCGTCATTACGCCATCAGCATCGGATGCGACATTGCCGACGCGCGGCGGCTGATCTATGCAGACAGTCTAAATCTCACCACACCGAAAGCCGTCATGCCCATTGGCATAACCTGCCGACTTTGCGAACGCCCAGACTGTGCCCAGCGCGCGGCGCCGCCACCCTCACAAACGCGCCAAGCTATTCCTCAGAGGCGTAATATTTCACCAGGAATAGGTGATTTCTGAGCCATCGCCGGACAATCAATAGTTATTGAGTATAAGCTGGCCTTTTGCTGTCCTGCGAATTGCGCCATCGCGTATAGCCGTGAAATCAAGCTCCATATTCACACCCGTCAGTGTCCGCTTATAAATCTGCATGTCGTAGCCACCAGAGCCACTGATAGCCATGACATAAACCGTCAACGTCTGATTTTTCAACTGCGCCCAGGAAATTGTATCTCCAGCATAAACATCACCTGCTTTACTGTCTTTCCAAACATTTTTCTCGTCCGTTTTGATAAAGGTGAGGGTGGTTTCCTTCAGGACTTCTTTGGGATCTTCGGGTGTTCCTTTCTGACGAAGGAGCGTCCGCCAGGTAATGGAAAAATCCCCTTCCGCTGTCGGCTTGATATCGACATCAATATCGCGACTCGTGATGGGAAAGCTAACGCTGACATTACTTTCTGAAATAGCGTTACCCCGCCAATCACCCTTAAATGCAGAAATCGGCAGGTCCTTCGCCATCGCAATTGCCGGGGCGGCCATTACAATGGCCAGAACAAATATCAGAAAACTTTTTATGCTGCTCAAAACTCAATCCCCAAAATTTATTGCGCCACACTCCGTATGCGGGAGTTCATACTAAAACAAGCAATGTCCACCTTCCAGCATTTTAAATCCCGATTGTAAAGAAAAAAGGCCGCAGATAACTACGGCCCTTTCCCTTCCTGTCAACAAAGCCTTTAGCTTTCATCGACGACAATTTTTCCATTAGTAATATCGGAACTGTCTAGAGAGGCGTTTTCAACCACGATAGAGAATCCGGCTATTTCCGCATTCGATCCATCGGTGACTGTTATCGTTGTATTCCCTCCCGATTCAGAAAAGGCAACATGATCTGCCCGCTCACCGGATGCAATGTCAAGCCGGTCGAAAATTGCGGACAGATTGATAACATCTGAATCGCCATTGGCACCAAAGTCTTCGATGACATCATTTCCATCTGACGCGGCATTGCTATAATAGAACTGGTCATCTCCGTCACCACCAGACAAAATATCGTTTCCGCCGCCGCCGATGATGATGTCATTGATTGCGCTGCCATCAATATCATCATCCGCCACTGTTCCCATTAAGCTATAATCCGGCGCGATCGTTATGGTCAGTACCGCAGAACTCGTCGATCCGTCATTATCTACGATGGTATACCCTATCTCTTCCTGCTCGACACCGGTCACATTTGTATTTGTCAGGAAGGCGTATTCACCGTTCTCGAAATTCATCTGCAAAAGGCCGAAATCCGTAGCGATATAAAGAAAATTGCCTTCGACAGTAGAGTTCGGACTACCATCAAGATTGAATGTCTCGCCCTTATAGCTTATGGATTCAATTGGAATATCCGCCAGGGGATCTGTGCCCAAAACATCATTATCAAGCACATTACCATTAACCCACCCACTTTTAGGAACGATGCTCGACATCAAATCTTCCGCATTGTTCACATGAAAATACGGATCGCCCGCTGGTGGATCGATGTTATTATCGTCAGGCGTATTATCAATCTGGCCAAGATAAACACTATTAAGTGCGTCACTTCCAATGCCGACTGAATACACCTTTGCGCCATTGAGATCATTTGTCACCCAGCTATTGAATTCATTTATACCATTCTCTGTATCGCCCAACGTCGGTTGACCATCGGATAGAAAATAAATCTCCTGTTGATATCCGGGCATAAAATCGACAGTTCGGGTCAAATCGAGCGCCGAGTCATAGTTTGTATAGCCATTAGACAGCGTGCTAACAACGTTAAGCGCTTCCAAAACAGATTCCAAAGTCGTATAGGTTCCGCCACCGATAAAGTTTGCTTCATCATTAAATTCAACCAGGGTAATTGCGGTGCCTGTCTCATTCTGCGTGAACATGGTCCACGCCAAAAACTGAAGTGCCTCCTCCACTAACCTCAGTTCGTTGGAGTCCATGCTTTCCGACGTATCAATAACAAAAACCGCATGTGTATTAACTGTCTCAATCAATGCCGCCGGTCGATCGTCAATTGCTGTTGGGCCATCGTCGCCAGGCGGGCCGGCACTCTCAACCGCTACATCTATTGTAAAGCTCGTACTTGCCTCATTATTTCCGTCCGTCAATTCTCCGCCACCGGCCACGGTCGCACTCTCAGTGGCTGTCGCCGTTACCGTCAGGGTGAAATCGGCGTCATCATCTGTTGGTGGAGTAATTGTCAGATTTGCAAGATCCCAACCTGTAATATCAACATCCGATCCATCCCCAACAAAGTTATTGACACCATCGGTCAGTGTTGCCCCTACAGGCACGCCGCCAATAGACAAGGCCAGTGTTTCGGAGCCGTCGTTATCTTGCAGCGCAGCTGAAATTTCGGGAAGTTCAATTGCCGTGTTCTCATCCCCTGAAACAGAACCGCTCCCAGAAGCTGTCGGCACATCTGCAACCGCATCAATGATAGCAATCCCGTTGCCATCCGCCGACCCGGTTGCCCCAGCGCCGTTCTGGAAATTCGCTGTTACATCTAACGGAATATCAGCATCGGTGTTTCCTGGCGGCAAAAGAAACATTGCCGGGAGAACGCCGCCAACAGTCAGCACCGAATAGCTGCCACCGGCAACATTTACTTCATTAACAGCGCCGGTTCCTCCAATAAAGAAACGTGATCCAGCCGGAAATCCGGAAATATCAACAGACGTCAGCTCTTCATCCGTATCCGGAGTGAAGCCCACAACGACTTGCATCGGAAGTTCGGTCGTATCGCCAACATTCTGGTTTGGCTGCCAATCCTCATATCCGCCGTTCACCGGCCCGGACTGACCTCCCGGTGTCTCAAACGTAAGGGTAACCGTACCCGTCGGATCATCAGGACCGGGCGGGGGAGGCGGAGGAGGTGGCGGAGGTGTATCAGGCGGTATGTCGGAAATCGGATCAATATCCTCATTCTCGCCAATAATCTCCTCAATTTCATCCCGCGCAAACGCCAATTCCGTCGGCGGCAGCAAATCGGCAATCCCAAGGGGATCCCCGATGTTTCCATCAGCAAAGGGACGGAAGTTCGCACCTCCACCATCGCTAATATCTTCACCGGCCTCCGGGTTGATGTCCGCAAGTGAATATCCCTGAATAAGCGGTGTAATTTCACTTATCTCTACGATTTCACCATCCATCAGCTCAATTTTTGGAGGATTTTCCGTGGCGCCAAAGGTCAGGAAGTCCTGAAGCAGAATAGGTTCACCGCCGTCAGCCGGAACAACAATCAGATTCCCTGAATTCTGCGTAAACAATACACCCTGAAGCGATTCAATAGGTAACTTGATCGTCATCCCAGGAGCCGCTTCAACCACTATTTCAGCGCCGCTGGCATTTCCTGTACCGAGAGCATTATTACCGTTTGCCGTCACCATTTTACCTACTCCACGAACCTAATTTAACCTTGGCGAAACCGAATCAGCTAACTCTTTATAAAAATAGCTAAATTCGGACCTCATGTCTGTAAATTTCTTAATTCTGAAGTGAACCTACTATGAAGAGACCCGCATCTTCATCCCCTAAACGAGGGATATAACAAAAAAATTAATAAAATTTTAAGCTTCTCAACCGGGAAATGGCGGCAAAATGGCGAATGCGCCCTCTTTGGCCAGCCAATTGACCATACTAATTAACGAACACGAGAAGACAGCGCGATCTTGGCCATAATTGCCGCCAGCAAAGTGATCAACACTGAAACCAGAACAATGGCTTCCAAGGAAGCGCCCGCATCCAGTGCAAATCCCATGAAAACGGGGCCAAGGGCCGACCCAAACACCATGACTACTGTTGCCACCGAGCGAATGGCACCGAGATGACGGGTTCCGTATAATTCCGGCCATAGCGACGATAAAACAGGATTGGTCGAACCAGCCCCCACTCCCAGAAAGAACATAACAACGCCAGCGAAAATCTGGGCTTCAAGAAAGGCAAAAATAAGAATGCCTAGTGACATTGGAATCAGGACAAAAGACACCAAACGGCGTGCCCGGAACATATCCACGAGAAATCCGGACATCATACCCCCGACCAGCGAGGCGATCGCAAAGATCACAAAGCTCAAACTCCAAGTCTCAAAATCCCAGCCCTTGAGGGAGATAAAATACACCTGATGAAAGAACAGGCCGGTGATAATCGCCGCCTGCGCCATCGCCGTCGGAAGCAGCAAATAAAATTTACTGTCAGAGAGCATTTCCGCGCGAGTCCAGTGCTTGGCATCGTCGTCCGCCGCCTGAAGTTCCGCAGCCCCCGATCCATCCTGATGGCTTGTATGCCGGATCAGGAAAGAGGCGCCAGGCAACAATGTTATCGCTGCCAAAATTGCCATGCCTGGCCAGATCATACGCCAATCGACGAAGCCAAGCGCCAGCACGATGAGTGGTGGAAATAACGCCTCTCCCAATGGAAAGCCAAGCGCCGCGATTGCAATAGCCCGACCCCGCTCGACTTCGTAGCGCCGCGCCATTGCCGTCAGGGCCACATGGGTCATCATACCCTGTCCAAGAAACCGGATGCCGATGATGCCGAAAAATAGAGAAATCGGCCCCTGCACAAACCCAAAGGCAACCATTGCCGTCACCATCAAAAGTCCTATCTTGAGAACGAAACTTTTGAGCGGCAAACGATCCACCAGCGGTCCCGCCTTCCACAGAAGCGCGGCGCAACAAAGGGTGGCTACAGTGTAGATACCACCGAATTCACCGTTACTGAGGCCGAAGTCATTCCGGATATGCCCGCCAATGACAGAGATCACGTAGGTCTGCCCCGGTCCGGACCAGAAAGCCAGAAGTAAGCCGAACAAAAGAAAACGCCATTCCAGGCGGAGAAACGGAAGCGTGCCCTGTAGACGCAACATTATTCATAACCGATTAAGACAAATATACTGCCCGTCATTGCGTCATGTATGGAAGTTCAAGTCAATCGAACAACGAGATGTTTCTGGCCAAAAGCTCCTGTAGCACCGATGACACGCTCTGTCGTGCCCACCTCCCGTTTTTCGCGAAGTTAAAGCCCCGAGAGGTTACGTCAAGTCAGAAAAGCCGAAATCACACCACTCCACATCAATTTCGCAAAGGTGAGTTTCATTGAAAATAGCATTTGAATACCGAGTCATATAAAACGGGCTGGCATATCATTTCTCTGCATGCCAAAATCCTGTGACAGGGAATAAAGACAAAAGCGAATAAAACGAATGCCGGACTATATTCTAGCCATCGACCAGGGCACGACGTCGAGCCGCGCCATCCTTTTCGACCAGAGACATCAACCAGTTGCCGTCGGACAGCAGGAATTCACGCAACATTTTCCAGCCTCGGGATGGGTCGAGCACGATCCGGAAGATATCTGGCAAAGCACATTGGCGACCATCAAAGACGCATTGGAGCTAGCAAACGCAACGATCGAGGATGTCGCGGCCATCGGCATCACCAATCAGCGCGAAACGACTGTCATCTGGGATCGAGAAACCGGAAAAGCCATACATAATGCCATTGTCTGGCAAGATCGCCGCACCTCCCAATTCTGCACGGAACTAAAATCCCGGAATCTGGAGCCACTGTTCTCGGAAGAGACCGGCCTTTTACTGGACCCCTATTTTTCCGGCACCAAAATCTCCTGGCTGCTCGATAATGTGACAGGAGCGCGTGATGCGGCAAATGCCGGAAAGCTCGCTTTCGGAACAATAGACAGTTTTCTTCTCTGGCGACTGACCGGGGGAAAGGTTCATGCAACAGATGCCACCAACGCCAGCAGAACCCTGATTTACGATATTCATAAAGGGTGCTGGTCCGATGAATTGCTGGAAATCCTGAATATTCCAAAGTCGCTGCTACCTGACGTTCGTGACAGTTCGGGGGATTTCGGCGAACTGGATCCGTCTCTGTTTGGCCGCTCCGTTAAAATTGCGGGCATCGCTGGCGATCAACAGGCCGCCGTTGTCGGTCAGGCCTGCACCAAACCCGGCATGATGAAATCAACCTATGGGACGGGATGCTTTGCCCTGCTCAATACCGGCGATACGCCTATTCAGTCTACTCACAAGCTTCTAACGACAATAGCCTATCAGTTAAACGGCAAGCCGACATATGCGCTGGAAGGGTCTATTTTTGTTGCTGGCGCCGCCGTTCAATGGCTTCGGGATGGTCTTGGAATCATCGAGCATGCCTCGCAATCGGGAGAGTTCGCAAAGGAGGCGGATTCCGGTCAGTCCGTCATCATGGTGCCAGCTTTTGTCGGGATTGGTGCCCCCTATTGGGATGCGGATTGCCGCGGCGCGATATTTGGCCTTACCCGTGCAACCGGCCCAAAGGAACTTGCAAAAGCCGCGCTGGAAAGTGTCTGCTTTCAGACCCGGGATCTGCTTAATGCCATGCAGGCGGATTTCACCGACAGCCAGGGCTATGAAACGGTGTTGCGGGTGGATGGCGGCATGGTTGCCTCGGAATGGACAATGCAACGCCTTGCTGACATTCTGGGAGCGCCGGTCGACCGCCCTGCTTCAGCCGAAACAACAGCTCTCGGCGCCGCATACCTTGCCGGGCTTCAAATCGGATTTTATCCGTCGGTTGAAGAGTTTTCGAATAGCTGGCAACGCGACAAACAATTTACTCCTTCGATATCTCGACAGGAACGGGATGCCGCTTATGAGAAATGGCAGGACGCAGTTCACCGCACCCTTTCAAACTACTAATCGAAAAAACCGGGAAAGAAGAAGCATGTCATGGCGGTAATCGAATATTTTTATGCCGGATACTCTGCTTTTACCTATATCGGTCATGCGGAGCTGTTGCACATCGCCAAAGCTGCTAACCGCAAGATTGACCATCGGCCGTTTGACTTACGCAAGCTCGTAGCGACAACGGGCGCTCCCCCTATTGCATCCCGAACTCAGGCGCATAAAGATTATTTCTTCGGCCGCGAGATCGAGAGATGGGCGGAGTATCGCAACATCCCCATAATGACGGGAACGCCGACTTATCACGCGCACGATATTACGCTGTCTAACTGCCTGTTAATCGCAGCTCTGGTTCAGGGGTTGAATATAGACAAACTGTCACTGGAAATGCTGCATGCGCATTGGGTCGACGATTTTGACCTGAATAATCCTGAGGATCTGACGAAAATCTGTGCGCGGGCCGGTGTCGATCCGTCGCCGC
Organism: uncultured Sneathiella sp.; assembly: GCF_963973085.1. Taxonomy (GTDB): domain Bacteria; phylum Pseudomonadota; class Alphaproteobacteria; order Sneathiellales; family Sneathiellaceae; genus Sneathiella. Next base: position 94,106 of record NZ_CAXAXA010000002.1, on the reverse strand, counting down.
TCCTCTCCGCCGCATTATCCAGCGAAGTGCGTGAAATCTATGATAAGAATACAGAGGAAGCCATTCGCCGATCGGCTTTTGGCTCTCCCACCTATTTCATCGACGGTGACATGTTTTATGGGCAGGATCATCTGGAATTGATTGCCCATATCCTGAAAATCTAGCTGTCGCTATCAAGTGTCCCGGCATTCGGCACGAAAAGCTGCTGGCCCGCAATTTCATATTCACCAATCATTTTCTGAGCCTTCGGGCTGACCAGCCATTTTTCGAGCTTAACCGCCAGTTCCTTTTTTACATGGGGGTGCTTTTCCGGATTGACCGGCAGATACGCATATTGGTTGAACAGCACCGGATCGCCGGAGAACAGCAACTCAAGCTCTCCCTTGTTCTTGAAATTAAGCCAACTTGCACGATCGGCGAACACATACCCATTCATTGCACTTGCCGTATTGAGCGTCGCCCCCATGCCGGAACCACTGGCACGATACCACTGCCCACCTTCTTTTTCCGGGTCGAGACCAGCCGATTTCCAAAGCGCCAACTCTTTCCGGTGAGTACCACTATCATCCCCGCGGCTGACAAATACAGCGCCTTTCTCTGCAATGGCGGCCAAGGCATCGGCGGCCGTTTTCGCACCCTCAATGCCTGCTTCATCGGTTTTTGGACCGATAAGGATAAAGTCGTTATACATAATTTCCCGGCGGTGCATGCCGAAACCCTGCGCCACGAATTCTTCTTCAGGCTTGCGTGAATGTACCAGAATGGCATCAACATCGCCTGCCCGCCCCAGCTTTAACGCCTGACCTGTTCCAACCACAAGAAGATGCACGTCAATCCCGAGGTCCTTCTTGATCTCCGGAACCAGAATGTCCGACAGACCGGAATTATGAAAAGAGGTCGTGACGGCCATTTTCATCTCGTCGGCCACCGTCACTGTAGCCGTCATCAGCCAGATGGAAAATGCCATTAAGAAAGATCGAAATTTCATATCAATAGATCTCCTCTGATAAAAGTTGCGGCTTCCTTGGTTTTGGGTCCGTCAAAAAAGTCACTGACGGCGGCGCGCTCATGGATGACACCGTGATACATGAACAGGATTTCCGTTGCGAGCCGGCGCGCCTGCCCAAAGTCATGGGTCGCCATAACAATCCGCGTTCCGTCTTCATTCGCCGTTCGGATTAACGCTTCGATCTCCAGGGTTGATGCGCCATCAAGGTTCGTCGTCGGCTCATCGAGAAACAGGATATCCGGCGCCGTGATTAACGCCCGCGCCGTCGCCAGCTTTTGCTTCTCTCCGCCGGAAAGCACATGCGCATCAAGAAAAGCCGCCTCTTCAAGACCGACCTTGGCGACCCATTCTTCAGCTGTGGCGCGCGCCGTCCGTCGGCCCACACCCCGAACGTAAAGCGGATAGGCGATATTCTCGATAACGGAACGGCGCAGCATTACAGGTGTTTGGAAAACGAAGGATTGCCGTGCGTATGCGGCACTTTTCCTGACGGCCCATTTGACGCTGCCAGAACTCGCCCGTTCCAACCCATGCATCAAGCGCAGCAACGTCGTCTTCCCTGCCCCGTTTGGTCCAATGACAATACTGCAGCCGGTTTCTCCAATATAAAGGTCGAGCGGGCCGAGGATTGACTTTCCACCCTTACGCACGGATACATTCTCAAGGGATACAGGAAGGATTGACTCTACCACGTCCCCTCCCGCTCGGTTCGCGACAGGGTATGGATTGCCAGATTGATAAGTATCGCAATGGTAATCAGGATAATGCCAAGACCAAGTGCAAGCGGGAAATTCCCTTTTCCCACTTCAAGTGCAATTGCCGTTGTCAATACGCGGGTCAAATGATCAATATTCCCGCCAACAATCATGATGGCGCCGATTTCGCCAATGCCGCGGCCGAATCCTGTCAATGTCGCCGTCAGGAGACCCCGCCGACCATCCCAAAGCAACGCCGTCATCCGCTGCCACTTGGTGGTCCTCACGGAGATCAGGAGATCATGATAAAGGAACCAGAGCTCCCGCATGGTCTGATGCGAGATAGACGCAATAATCGGCGTCACAATGATTACCTGCGCTATGATCATAGCTGTTGGGGTAAATAGCAGATCCAGAACGCCAAACGGGCCGGACCGTGACAATAGGATATAAACAACTAGCCCAACAACGACCGGAGGGAGGCCCATCAACGCATTCAACAGGGCTATTGCCAGGCGCCGGTAGCGAAACCGCGTCACTGACAGCCAGGCCCCAAACGGCAGACCAATCACTGCTGCGATGAGAACAGCAGAAACGGTCACCTGCAGTGATCTCAACGAAATTTCGATGAGATCACGATCCAGATGAATAATGAGTCCGGCAGCCGATTGCAGCCCTTCTAGTAAATCATTCATTCTGTCTGCAATTTACCGGAACCGGATGTTCCTCAGGCTCTCCATTTCCGTCGTTTTTTATTCAGCTTGCGCGCCTTTTCCAACTAAGTAGTAAAGTATGATAAATATTTTTACCAGAATCATCCCGGCCAAGTGTGAATTTCCTTTTGGGAATCTTTTCAATTTTTTTTCGTATTGACGCGATATAATCAGGATACCTATTCAAAAAAAGAGGACGTCGTTTATGCATCTGACCAAGCGCCAGGCAGAAATTGTTGAAATTGCGAAGACGCGAGGACGAGTACAGGTTGATGACCTGGCATCACATTTCGATATCACACCACAAACAATCCGGATGGATCTGAATAGCCTCTGCGCTAACCGTGTACTTGTCCGGTTCCATGGGGGCGCCCTCTTTCCGGAAGCCAATGAAAATGTTGAGTATGAGGCGAGGCGGCAAATAGCTGCTGCGGAAAAGGCTGCGATCGGTGAAGAAACCGCTAAAATTATTCCGGATCATTCCTCCCTTTTTATTAACATCGGAACGACGACGGAAGCTGTCGGACACAGTCTGGTCAACCACAAAGGGCTTATGGTCGTCACGAATAATATTAATGTTGCGAATAACTTACGGCTTTATCCATCAATCGAAGTCGCGATTGCAGGCGGTGTTGTCCGACATTCAGATGGCGGCATCGTCGGTGAGGCCGCGATTGATTTCATAAACCAGTTCCGCGTTGATTATGCTGTCATAGGCGCCTCCGCTATTGATCCCGACGGCTCTCTTCTTGACTTTGATTTTCGCGAAGTTAAGGTTGCCCAGGCTATCATCGCGAACGCCCGCCATGTAATCCTCGTCGCCGATTCGACGAAATATGCCCGCCGTGCTCCCGTAAAAATTGCGAGGATTGCACAAGTGGATACACTGATTACCGACTGCGTCACAGAGCCCTCCATCCGTCAAATCTGCGCAGAAGGCGACGTCCGAGTGATAGAGGTCTCCCCCCTGACCTCCAGAAATCAATAATGAGTCTTGATAGAAATATTTTCGTTATATTTTCTTTTTATTTTCATATATAGCTTATTATTCTTCGTTATCAGCGAGAAATCAGTGAATTCGCATTTAAGGAAAGCGGGGCTTAATGACTGCGGAATTTGACCTGTTTGTCATCGGGGGAGGCGTAAATGGCTGTGGCATTGCCCGCGATGCAGCGGGTCGTGGCTATTCCGTTGCGCTTTGCGAAATGAATGATCTCGCAAGCGGAACGTCCTCAGGATCGACTAAACTTGTCCATGGGGGTCTTCGCTACCTTGAGCATTACGAGTTCCGTCTGGTTCAGAAGGCGCTTTCGGAACGCGAGGTGCTTTGGTCGAATGCCCCGCATATTATCTGGCCTTTACGCTTTGTGCTTCCGCACCATAAAGGATTGCGCCCCGCCTGGCTTCTACGTCTTGGACTTTTCATATACGACCATCTTGGCGGGCGAACAAAGCTCCCCGCGACAAAAACGCTTAACCTTCGAAAAACAGCTCCCGGTAACTTGCTGAAAGAAGAATTTTCAACCGGCTTCGAATATTCGGATTGCTGGGTGAATGACTCTCGCCTCGTGATACTGAACGCGATGGATGCCGCCGCCCACGGCGCAGTTATCGAGCCGCGAACAAAATGCATCGGGGCCGAACAAAAAAACGGTCTTTGGCGCATAACAACTGAAGACAGCCAGACCGGGGAAAAGAAAAGCAGAACGGCACGGATGATCATAAACGCCGCTGGACCATGGGTTGATGGTGTCATTGATGCTGCAACCGAAGAAAAATCACCTCACAATGTCCGCCTCGTCCAGGGCAGCCATATTGTCGTTCCCAAGCTCTACGATCATGACGAATGTTATATATTTCAGAACGAGGATGAACGTATCATCTTCGTCATTCCCTATGAGCAACACTATACCCTGATCGGTACGACCGACAGGGATTACGATGGTGATCCGGGCAAGGTTGCCATCAGTGACTCGGAAATTTTCTATCTGTGCGACGCGGCCAGCGAATATTTAAAGACGCCAGTGAAGAATTCTGATGTCATCTGGACCTATTCTGCGGTACGGCCACTTGTCGATGACGGAGCCAGCAAGGCGCAAGAAGCGACACGCGATTACGTCCTTAGATGGCAATCCGAATCCGATAGTGCATTGCTCCTGAACATCTTTGGCGGAAAAATTACAACCTATCGCCGGTTAGCTGAAGCCGTTCTAGAAAAAGTGGAAGTAAAACTTGGTCCCAAGAAAGCTGCATGGACAATAGAAGCGCCGCTTCCCGGAGGGGATTTCCCGATGGACGGGTTTGACGACCTTCTCAATTGGGTACAAGAAAAATATCCTTTTCTAGAGGTTCACCAGGCCGTCCGCATGCTCCGTGCCTACGGGACAAAAGTTTACGCATTGCTGGGGGACGCTGCAGCTGAAACTGATCTTGGCCGTCATTTCGGGAATGGGCTTTACGAGAAGGAAGTTCGTTATTTGATGGCTCAGGAGTGGGCGCGATGTGCCGATGACGTTATTTGGCGGCGCAGCAAGTTAGGTATCGGCATGAACAATAATCAAGTATCCGAGCTTGATATATATATGAAGGCACAAAACGAAGACTTTAGCCGGAACGCGTCAGCTTGACACCCAGCAAAACAATGCACGCCCCTAAAATCTGAACCATTGTAATAACTTCATCGAGCAGAATGACCGAGCTGAGGATCGCAATCACGGGAATGAAGAAACTGTAGACCATCCCCTTGGTCACACCAAGGCGGGCGATGCCGGCGCAATACCAGACGAAGGCAAGGGCGGCCCCAAAAATAGCGGTAGAAGCCCATGCCAGCCAGCCAAGCCCGGGTATGCTCCCCCAGTCCTGCTCAAATAGGCTGGGTATCCCAAGAGCGGTTAGCATGATGGCACCAAACAGCATCGCCCATGCCGTCACCAGGAGGGGGCCACGCTCTGCAACAAGGCGCCCCGAGACAATTGTATAAAGCGCCCACGCAAAAGAAGCGGCGACAATAAGTAAATCACCCAGTACCGATCCCTCGCCAATTCTGATTTCGGTAAAGCTGTTATTGATAACCACGGCGACGCCAAGAAACGCGAGCAGGATTCCAAACCATCCTCGCAAGCTTGGCGGATTACCCATGGCTGCCGATATCAGGGCGCCAAAAATCGGCGACGTTGTAATGAGAACCGACGCTTTGGACGCCGATGTTAAATTAAGACCATAGGCCCACCCTCCCTGGAACAGAGTGATGCCCAGCAATCCTATCAAGACAAGCATCCGCGCCTCACGCCAGGAAATGGCGATGCGCACCTTTCGCACCCACAAAATACCAAACAAAAAGCAAGGGGCGGCAATATATCTCGTGGCCGAAAAAATGACCGGATCCATAAATTCCAGTGCATATTTGGCAAACGGGAAATTAATTCCCCAAGCGAGAACCGCTCCCATAAGGAAGAAATCCCCGCTTTTGAAACCGCCCGATATCGCCCGCGCAGACTTGTTATTCATACCGGATTCTCCGTCCCTTTGTTTTTGCGCTATTTCTATATTGACGGCAACGGCAACCTATAGATAGGGTGAAAATTCGTAGCGTAGCCGGTGAATTTACCAGTCGGGCGGCAACTAGCGTTTAGAAGGCGTAACATCGAAGACTTAATTCTGATAATTCGCCGTCAGCATCCCTGATTTGGGAATAATGTTTTTTTAGACGCTAATCAAATTTTCAGAAATTTGTCTTATATTATAATTTGACGCGTGTTTAGCGTTTTTTAAACGTCAGTAGATACATTTTTTATTTGGGCGGTAACGATCATGAAACTGTCAAACTCCAAGGCGAAGATGCCGTTTGTCGAGAGCAAACGGCCGGACATGGCGTATATTGCAAAGCTTCTCGAGCTTTGCATTGAAACGAATTTGTGGGCGAACCGCGGTCCTCTCTATCATATGCTGGCGGAAAAGTATGAAGCGCATATGAATGTTCCGGCGGAACAGGCCATCACCCCTTGCGCGAACGGCGGCATTGGCCTGGAAGCGATTGCGCGATTCCTGGAAATTAAATTCGGCAAGCCGATCCGCTGGGTCGCCAGTTCGTTCAGCTTCAGCAACCTGGGACGAGGCTATTTCAGCGGCATGCAGTTCGCTGATTGCACCAAACAGGGCATATTAAGCCTGGAAGCCCTGGGGGCGCTGGATCCGGACAGTTTCGATGGATTTGTGGTCACCAATCCCTTCGGGGCTTGGCCTGATTTCGACCCATTCATCGAGTATGCGAAAAAATCCGGCAAATTCATGCTGATCGATAATGCCGCCGGATTGAACGAGCATCTGCCGGATTGGCCCTACCAGAGCTTCAGCCTGCATCATACGAAACCTTATGGCGCCGGCGAAGGGGGATTGATTCTGTCACCAAAGGATGAAGCGGAGGCGATTTACAATCTCCTGAACTACGGTCATCTGACGGATGTGGAAAAACGCCATTGGATAAACAATGGAAAAGTTTCAGATATTGCCTGTGCGTTTCAAATCGACCGGCTGGATCACAATCATATCTGGAAGCCGTCCTACCTTGAGCAAACGGCAAGGGTCGTCGAGATTGCGGCGAAAGCCGGTTTGAAACCGCTATATCCGTTTGACGCAAACATCCCGGCGACAAGCCTTCCCTTTTGCGGGACAGCGACGGTTCTCGAAGAGAACATCGCTAAAGCGGAGCACCTGATGCTCTCGAAGTACTATCAGCCGCTTGCGCCAACACCAAATTGCCTGAATATCTTCGAGCGGCTGGTGAATATCCCCTGCCACCCGGACGTCGCGCTGGTTAAAGAGGAAAAGCTGCTTGAAGATTTCTCGCGGCTTACGAGGAAAGCGACCGTTAGAGTTTGAGCTTGAGAAACCAGGCCACCTTGCTTTTCGCGGGCTGGAACCACCCGCGATCGGCGCATCAAAATTGGCTCACGCCGCCCAGCATCTGACGGCGCGAGTATGACGTTCATTTTTTACGGGCGTTCTGCGTCCTGATATGTAGCGTGAGAACCGATTTTCCCTCGCGCCAGAAGCTGTTCGTTACAACTTTTCTCCACTCTTTCCGCATTTTTCCGCGCCATAAATGTGTTGCAGTTGCTATCGCTGCAACCTATCCTTTCGGGAAAACGGCTTCCCGAAAAAGGAAGAATAAAAAGGGAGTATGCAGGATGTATCCGGGGAAATTTGCAAAGGAAAATCCCGACCGGCCGGCCTTTATCATGGCCTCCACCGGAGAGACCGTTACCTACAAGGAATATGAGGCGAGAACGAACAGGCTCGCGCATTTGCTTGCCCGGAAAGGATTGCGCCCGCGGGATCATTACGCCATTTTTATGGAAAACAATGCCTGGTATCTCGAAAGCTGCGGCTCGGGAGAACGAACAGGCCTCTATTACACCTGCATAAATTCCTATCTAACGGCAGAAGAGCTTGCCTATATCATCAACAATAGTGAATCAAAAATTCTCATAACGTCTGACGCAAAACGCTCCGTCGCGAAAGAAGCATTGAAATCATGCCCGAACGTGAAATTGGGCATTGTAGTTGATGGAGAGACGGACGATCAGTTCATCAATCTTCAAGAGGCAACTGCAGACTGCCCCACCAAACCACTCGAAAACGAGAAGCTCGGGTTATCAATGCTTTACTCTTCAGGCACAACCGGACAGCCGAAAGGCATTCTCCGCCCTATGCCGGACAATTCACCTCTTGAGCAAATCCCGCTCTATACCTTCCTGCAAAAGCTCTGGCGCTATCGCGAAGACATGGTGTATCTCTCGCCAGCGCCACTATATCATTCCGCGCCGCAGGCGGCCGTCAATTTCGCGATCCGGTTCGGCGGCACCGTTGTCATCATGGAACGTTTCGATCCGGAAGAATATCTGCAATTAATTTCAAAGTACAAAGTTACCCACAGTCAGCTTGTCCCCACCATGTTTTCACGCATGTTGAAGTTACCTGTAGAAATCCGCAATTTCGCAGATACTTCATCGTTAGAAATTGCAATCCATGCCGCCGCGCCTTGCCCGGTTCAGGTCAAGAAAGACATGATCAGCTGGTGGGGACCGATTATCCATGAATATTACGGTGCCACGGAAGGCCTCGGTTTTACCGCCTGCAACAGTGAAGAATGGCTTGCCCATCCAGGTTCCGTGGGGAAAGTCCTTTTGGGGGATTTACACATCCTTGACGAAGAAATGAACCCATGTCCAACGGGCACTTCCGGCACGGTCTGGTTCAAAACGGCAACGGAGTTCGAATACTTCAATGATCCGGATCGCACAAAAGAAGCGCTCTCGCCGGATGGCGCAATGAGTACAGTCGGGGATATGGGATATATTGACGAGGACGGATTTCTCTACCTTACCGATCGTGCAACTTTCATGATTGTGTCAGGTGGTGTGAATATTTACCCGCAGGAATGCGAAAATTTACTTATAACACACCCAAAAGTTGCGGATGCAGCAGTATTTGGCGTCCCGAATGAAGACTTCGGCGAGGAAGTAAAAGCTGTTATCCAGCCAATGCCCGGTGTTACTCCGGGGGAGGCGCTTGCGGCGGAGCTCTCCGACTTCTGTCATGCGCATCTCTCGCCTCAAAAATGTCCCCGTTCCTTCGATTTTGAAGAACAGCTACCTCGCCTGCCAACGGGCAAACTCTACAAACGGTTGCTCCGGGATCGCTACTGGGGAGATAAAAAGAACAAGATTGTTTAGAAGCTTTCACCTTATATATAAGCGACTGGATCAAAATCTCTGTTTTCAAGACTTGCCCGAGGAATAAACTGCCTTATGATGGCGGCCTATGGACAACGATTCACATTTCAGAGCCGCTAAATTTTCAATCGGACAAATCGTCAAGCACCGGGTATATCCGTTTCGCGGCGTAATCTACGATGTTGACCCAACATTCAGCAACAGCGAAGAATGGTGGCAATCGATTCCGGAGGAAGTGCGGCCAAAGAAAGATCAGCCATACTATCACCTGTTCGCAGAGAATGCGCAAACAACATATGAGGCATATGTATCAGAGCAAAATCTTCTGATTGATGATAGTGGCAAACCCATTTCCCATCCAGCCGTAAAAGAATATTTTTCAGAACTTCGCGACGGGCGATACATCTACGAAAACCGTTTGCAATCTTAGCTATCCTCTGCTCACCCGCAGTTCCCCTCTTCTATTCTCCGGCGCAGCCAAAAAATGCACCGTTGCGGATGCTGTAAAAATCCGCCTAGAAACTCTGGTCGTCCTATGTGAAAAGCGCTAGCATCACAGTGACACTAACCAAATAACAATAAGGGAGGAATACTGATGCATTGCCAGCAAATCATCCAGTTTGGAGAGCCTTTACAGGCACGTGATTATCCAACGCCGGAACCCACAGGAACCCAGGTTTTATTGAAGGTCTCCGCCTGCGGCGTCTGCCATAGTGATCTTCATATCTGGGAGGGATTCTTCGATCTCGGCGGCGGGCAGAAAATGGATCTCTTGCAACGCATGAAACTCCCCTTCACGCTAGGCCATGAAGTTGTCGGCGTCGTCGCCGCCCTCGGCCCAGATGCGAAAGGAGTTGAAGTCGGTGACAAACGGATTGTTTTCCCCTGGATTGGCTGTGGGAGCTGCAATGTATGCAAGGCGGGGGATGAGCTTCTCTGCATGGCCCCGCAAACGGTTGGCACCCGATATAACGGCGGATATGCAGATGAGGTTGTCGCGCCGCATCCAAAATATCTCATCCCTTATGACGGCGTTCCCACCGAACTTGCCTGTACCTATGCCTGCTCCGGCTTGACCGCTTACAGCGCATTAAAAAAACTCTCTCATCTAAGCGAGGACGACCATCTGGTTATTATCGGGGCAGGCGGCGTTGGACTGTCAGCAGTTCATTTCGCCTCCAGCGTCGTCAAGGCGAAAATAATTGTAGCGGATATTGATGATACAAAACGCGCTATCGCCCGTCAGTCCGGCGCGCATGAAACCATCGATAACAGTGACCCCGATGCGGCGCTCGCCAAACTTCAGGAGATTACAAACGGCGGAGCGGCGGGTGCTATCGATTTTGTCGGCGCCCCCGCTACGGCACTCTTTGGCTTCAATGGCTTGAGAAAAGGCGGCCATATGGTCACCGTTGGTCTGTTTGGCGATTCAATGCCACTTTCAATCGCCATGCTCCCCCTCATGACGCGAACGATACAGGGCTCCTACGTTGGCTCCCTTGAAGAAATGCATGAGATGATGGCACTCGTGCGGGCGGGAAAAGTGGCCCCGATCCCCTACGAAGTCCGGCCATTGGACGACGCAAATAGTGCCCTGACAGACCTACAAGAAGGTAAAATAAGAGGGCGGGTCGTTCTCAGTCCAAACAAATAGTCATAGAAAAAGGGCAGAGAATCTAATCCTCTGCCCTTTCTTATTCAGGTTAGGTATCTGCTTAGTTTACAGAGACAACCTCGCCCAGCGATTTAAGTTTCTCGCCGTCAAACTCAGCCGGCATCATCGCTTCAATCGGGAAGAAGTCAGTCGGGCTGGTCTTGATTTTGATGCCTGGCAGCAGCATATCAAGCTCCAGATCCAGATTGGCGGCTTCTTTCATGATATTCTCACGCGTCAGATTATCACCAGCCTGCTTCAACACCTGCTCCATTGTCTGACCGACCAGATATCCATAAGCAGTAAAGGCACTAGTCTTGTCGCCATCCGGATAGTACTCATCCATGAATTTCGACCATTTCTGGTATGCTTCTGTCTCGAAGTTCGCCGGATCGGTGACATCCATGTAATACATCAAGGAAATGATACCCTTGGAATTATCAAGCCCGGCTGGCTTGTAAACGGAACCAATAGAGTTGGAAACAGAGTTATTCAGGAAAACAGCATCCCAGTTCAACTCACGGAATTTCTTAATGGCCTGCGCCGCAAATTTTGGCGTTGTAACGTTAAAAAAGACATTCGCGCCGCTATCTTTGAGCTTGATCATCTGTGAGTTGATCGTCGGGTCCGTCACTTCATAGCTTTCTTCAGCAACGATAATAGAATCGGCCTTATCGCCCAAGAACTCTCTCAAACCATGGACATAATCTTTACCATAGTCGTCATTCTGATAAAGAATGGCTACTTTCGGATCCGTCACATTTTCAAGAATATAGGCCCCAAACAATTTACCTTCTGTCTGGTAGCTCGGCTGCCAGCCCATTGTCCAAGGGAAGTTCTCAGGATCACCCCATTTTGTCGCACCGGTCGCGACGAACAGCTGCGGGATCTCTTTCTGGTTCATATAATTGTGAATTGCCGAGTTAGTCGGCGTTCCCAGGCTTTCAAAAATGAGCAAGACTTCATCCTGCTCCACAAGCTTGCGGATCTGCTCCTTCGTTTTTGGCGGGCTATAGCCATCATCCAGCGAAATAAATTCGATCTTCCGACCGTTGACGCCGCCATTTTCCTTATTGATCTTATCGAAATAAGCGGCTGTAGATTTACCGATCTGGCCATAGGCAGCAGCTGGGCCACTGTAAGGCATGGTATTGCCAATTTTAATGGACTCATCGGTCACGCCCGGTCCATACATTTTGTCGGCAAACGCCGTGCTTGCGACCATTCCCATTGCGGCAATGGCGGCAAGCCCAAATGTTAGTTTTCTCCCGTTATACATTAGTTCCTCCTGTTATTAGTTATCATATCAATGATACGAGTTTTCTTCACGTATTCAACTGATCGTTTAAAACAACTTCTTTACTCGCATTTTCAGCACATTTACCAAACCGGCAAATCCTGAGGGCATCACATATATGACAAGTATAAGAATAACGCCAAAAATGGCATAGGAAAGGCCTGTCGAGATTTCCTCTGCATAATTTGGAACTGACAATATGAAAAACCCTCCGAAAACTGCACCCCAAATAGATCCCGTTCCGCCCACTACCATGCCGATGAACAACAAGATAGAGAGTTGGAAGGTGAAACTATCCGGAGCAACAAACTCAATTACAATCGCAGCCAATGCACCAGCTATACCCGTGTAAAATGCACTGACACCAAAGGTAAGGGATTTATAAAGAGACGCATTGACGCCCATGGATCTTGCCGCAATGGGATTGTCCCGAATTGCCATCATGGCACGCCCTGTACGGCTGTTGATCAGATTCCAGGCTATCCAGAACATGAACAACATGACAACGAATGCGATCATGTACCACCACTGGTCCATCGTAAGACCAAAATTTTCAGCCACAAACGCCGGAACCTTCGGCCGGAAAATATCCAGACCCTGAACACCGCCAGTCAGGCCTTCCAGATGGGATGATTTCAAAATCTGGGGGACGGAAACACCAAGCGCGAAAGTCGCAAGCGCAAGATACAGACCTTCCAGCCTGAGGGCGGGTAACCCGAAAAGGAAGCCCGCAACAAAGCAGACAATACCGCCGAACGGAATTGTCACATATACCGGCCAATCCAGATGATAAACGAGTATTGCCGCTGTATACGCCCCAACCGCGTAAAAGGCGCTATGGCCAAGCGAGAACTGTCCGTTGAAGCCTGTCAAAAGATTGAGGCCCAAAATCGCGATCGCATAAATCATGATCAACGTGCCCTGGAAGGTCGCATAGCCTTCAAGGAAAAAGGGCAAGACAGCGCCGATGATTATAAAGAAAGCCACCCATTTGAAGGGAATTTTCGCGCCGACTGTCAGTCTTGGATCTACACGCGTTTCTACATCCGTTGCCATACCGCTACACCCTGGTCACAATGGTTTTGCCGAATAATCCATTCGGCTTGAACAACAGCACCGTAACGATCAGCACAAGCGCGACCGTCAGTTTCAATTCACTGCCAATTGCCGGAATGTATGTCCCGGCCAAATTCTCGATGATGCCGACAAGGAAGCCGCCGGCGACAGCGCCTCCCGGGCTTGATATCCCTCCGACAATTGCAGCTGCAAACCCATAGAGTAGGATACCCAGCATCATGTTCGGTTCCAGAAAGACAATCGGCGCAATCATCATACCGGCTACCGCGCCAATCGCTGCGGCCAAGCCCCAGCCCAGAGCCAGCATCCAGCCGACCCGAATACCTACGAGCCCGGCAGATGCTGGATTTGCAGCCGCAGCCTGCATAGCCATTCCAACACGGGTGAAACGGAAAAAGCAGAAAATCGCCAAAAGCAGGAACAATGTCACAAAGAACATGCCAACTTCATGCAGCCCAATCAGGCCACTGAACGATCCCTCAGGAAAAGGCGACGGGAAGGTCTTGATATTATGATCCCAAATTGCACCAGCCGTACTGTTGAATATGGCGACGAGACCAATAAACACAACAATGTGGCTGAGGACCGGCGCGCTATGGAGCGGCTTGAAGATAATCCGCTCAATCGCGAGCCCGCCAATGAAGGAAATAATGATTGTCGCGAAAAAAGCCACCCAATAAGGCAGGCCGCCCGCGATCATTGCCCAGCAAATATAGGTGCTGAACATCGCCATTTCGCCCTGTGCAAAATTAAAATGGTCGATTGCTTGATAAATCATGACAACCGCGAGAGCCAGGCAAGCATAAATTGCACCGTTCGCGATACCTGTCAGTATTTGTTGCAGAAAAAGATCCATGGAAGTTTTCCTAATACCCTAAGTAGGACCGGCGAACGGTCTCGTTTTCGATAATGGATTGTGATGTGCCGGAAATGACAATGTTTCCCGTCTCCAGCAAGTAGGCATGATCCGCCAGTTCCAACGCGAGAGCCGCATTCTGCTCAACTAGCAACATGCTTACGCCTTCTTCAGCGTTGATCCGCTTCAAGATATCAAACAATTCCTGAACAATGAGCGGTGCAAGGCCAAAGGATGGCTCATCCAACAGAAGTAATATCGGCCGCAACATCAATGCCCGGCCGACAGCCAGCATCTGAGCTTCACCACCACTCAAGGTGCCGGCTTGCTGATTTCGACGTTGTTTGAGAATGGGAAAATAGTTGTAAACCCGTTCTATATCTTCTGCGATGCCAGCTTTATCGTTACGGCTGTAAGCACCAAGGCGCAGGTTATCTTCTGCCGACATTCTGACAAAAGTGCCCCGCCCTTCAGGTACATGTGCAACTCCTTTGCGCGTAATATCCGCCGTACTCAGCGAAATCAATTCCGTTCCGTTGAGATTAATCTGTCCTTTGCGGGTAACCATTCCACTGATGGCACGCAACGTCGTCGTTTTACCTGCACCGTTCGCACCGAGAATCGTGGTCACCCCTCCCTTCTCCAGACTGAAATCCAGCCCATGCAAAGCTTTGGTCGGGCCATAGGATGCTTCAAGCCCTTTTACTTCAAGTAAATGACTCATTTTTTGCCCGTCCCCAAGTACGCTTCAATAACATCAGGATGCTGCTGGATGGCAGAAGGCGGGCCTTCTGCCAGCTTACGGCCAAAGCTGAGCGCAACGACCTTCTCCGAGACTTCCATCACCAGCCCCATATGATGTTCCACCAACAGGACCGTTGTACCGAACTCATCGCGAATCCGTCGTATTGTATTGACCAGCAAGGATAATTCATTGTGATTGAGGCCGCCTGCCGGCTCATCCATCAACAGCAGTTTAGGGTTGCTCAATAATGCACGAGCAATTTCAAGGCGTTTTTGGACCCCGAACGGGAGATCACCAATGCGTTGCAATGCCGTGTTTTCAAGCTCCATAAAGCGGAGAACTTCGAGAGCCTGGTGCCGCAGCTCCTTCTCTTCTCTCTTGATCCAGGGCAAATGGAGCGCATTGCTTAAATAGTCTGACTTCCCCTTTGAATGACCGCCAATCATAATGTTGTCCAGAACGGTCAGATTGGTAAAGAGGGCCAGATTTTGGAACGTCCGTCCAAGACCAATTGAGCTCATCTTGTGCACAGGGCTTTTTAGGATGGATTTCCCGCGAAACAGGATATCGCCTCCATTGACGTCATAAAGTCGACTGATACAATTGAACAAGGTGGTCTTTCCGGCTCCGTTCGGACCAATGAGTCCGACGATTTGCCCGGAAGGTATATCGAAGGATACGCCATCCAATGCGACGATCCCGCCGAAATGAACGCTGACATCCTTGACACTAAGCAATGTGTCTGTCGCCTGAACGTCCGCAGACGCTATACTATCAGTATTTTTGTTCACTCATAACTAATGGCTGCACAAGCTCCCAGATGCATCTTCAATCTCATTTTGAATACGCTTCCAGACGCCTAAGCGTCCACCTCCCAGTTAAAACGTTATTCTTTATTTTTGTAGTCAGACTGTGACTCAATATTTTCAATTTGGCTAGCAAAAAAATATATTGTTTCTAGAGGGTAAGGAAAGATTTTAGTATTTAGTATATTAGAAAACTATCTATAAGGGTGTTTTTGCGGGAATAAAAAGGCGGCGCATAATTCGGCAGATTTTACCGAATGGCGCCGCCTTTTATGCGCAACGAAAACTTAGCTGGCGCGAATTTGCGACAGGAAATTCTCTACTTCCCGATCAAGGTCAGAAACTTCTTTTGCCATTTCATTTGAGACTTCTTGCACCTGAAGCGCTGTTTTCCCGGTGGATTCTGCGGCATCTCTGACGGAACTGATATTCTGAGATACTTCCTGCGATCCTTCTGCGGCCTGTTGAACACTCCGGCTTATCTCGCCGGTAGCCGCCCCCTGCTCTTCTACTGCAGCAGAAATTGATGTTGCTATCTCGTTGATTTTGCTAATCGTGGTTGTAATGCCGCCAATTGCTCCAACAGCATTTCCGGTTTCTTCCTGAACGGCTCTGATCTGCTCAGTGATTTCTTCCGTCGCTTTAGCCGTCTGGGCCGCGAGGTTCTTTACTTCACTCGCGACGACGGCGAAACCCTTACCCGCGTCTCCGGCGCGGGCCGCTTCAATTGTGGCATTCAATGCCAGCAAGTTGGTTTGACCCGCTATATCATTGATAAGACCCACAACATCACCAATCTTAGCGGCGGCTTCATTCAGGGACGTGACCATTATATTCGTCCGTTCGGCCTCGGATACGGCGTCACCAGCGATATTCGCTGCCTGATTAACCTGTCGGCTAATCTCATTGATGGACGAGGTCAGCTCCTCGGTTGCCGCCGCCACGGAGTTCACGCTGGACGTAGCGAGGTCGGAAGCAGATGCAACCGTTGCAGATCGCTGCGTCGTATCTTCCGCCGAACTTGTCATCGATACTGACATTCCGTTCATTTCAGCCGTCGCAGCAGCGAATTTCTCGACCATATGCTTTACACTGCCCTCAAAGGTATCAGCAAGTTGATTTCTTTCTCTGTTTTTTGTTTCTGTGGCTTCACGCTCAACACGTTCACGGTCTTCCTGTGCGGATTTTTCAGCCTGACGCTGCGCTTCTTCCTGCTTTGCCTTTTCTTCTTCGCGTATTTTACGCTGTTCATCAGCTTCCAGTCGCGCTTCATTCGCTTCCCGCGCAGTATCGCGAAACCCGACCAGAGCATGCCCGAGACGAGCAATTTCATCTGAACCGTCACGATATATGCTTGACGTCAGATCCCCTTCAGAAAGCCGTTGCGCCGACGCCACCAAAAGCATCATGCGGCGGATGATATTACGCCGGACATAGAGCCAGCCGATAGCTATTGTCACGATTAACGAAACTACTGCGCAGACAATCAACGCCATCTTCGTGTTATTGGAAAGTGCTTCGCTTTTCTCGGCTGCGATGCCAAGAGATTCCTGCACTTCTTGAGTGAAAGTATTTACATTCTTTACAAGAATCCCGGCGAGAAACCGGCTTTCGCTTACAATACCCTGAGCGGCGGCCGCAGCCTCAAGCTCCTGAATGCGAGTTTTAAAAATATTCACCGAACTATCTGTGTTACCCTCTACACCCATGGCGAGGAAATCATTGAAAAGTTCAGACAATTCCTTTGTGCGAGCTTTGGATGTCTCACTTTCGATCGCGGAAAGCGGTGTTCCCATAGATGAAATTGAAGAGAGAAACACTGCTTCCAAGTCTGTGACAGAATCAACATCATTTGCCTGCAAGCCTTCAGTCAGAAGACTCAGCATCTGATATCCACTGCTCTTGAAAGTGAAAACTTCTTCCTGAAAGCGCAAAACATTAGAAGGCCCTGAAGAAAGCTCTGACGTATCATACTCCGGTCTTACGCCTGTAAGCGCCTGGTCTACCGAATTTGAAAGGATTTCTTTCCATTGTTCCGAGTTTTCGATGACTTGTATGCGCAACGGAAGTAAAAACGTGTTCAATCCAGTATCCAATATGTCGCGTGCTACGGAAAGCCGCGGCGCGGTCGAATTTAACATATTTGCATATTCAATACGCATTTGAACCTGCTCGTTCAAACGCTCCAGGTTCTTCTGGATATTGGTAAGGCCGACGTCAATTTTCTGAAGCGATTCATTTCCAACCATATACTGCTGTAATATTTTCAGCTGTTCGCTCGTTTTACTGGCGGCATTGGTGATCCCTTTGTAGCTTTGATTTCTCTCCGCTTCACTCTTAGCATTACTTAGTTGCGGAGCCGCAGCTATAAAAGCCGTAATTTCGTTCGCAAGCTTCAAAGCAAGAGTGATCGCCGGAACCTTCTGATCGATCAGTTCTTTTTTAGATGATGTAAGTGTTCCCAGGCTGACCCAGCTCACAATCGATATCGCCACGGTTAATGCTGCCACTACCGAAAATGATGCGATAAGTCTCGGTCCAATTCCAAATTTCGAAAAAGAAGCCTCACCCTTTTCTTTTACAGCCTTGTTTTTTCTAACGAAATACTTCGTAAATTTTTTCATCTTCTGGTACATCAGCCTGCATAGCCCCTCAATAATTGTAATGGCCTTGCCATAGTTACCGTAAAAATATTAACGATGAGTTATACTAGGCTATTCAGAAAGAGCTTTTCCCTAGGCAGTAAAATTCCGCTAAACTGATTTAAGAAAAATAATACCAGTGCATTCGTTTTAGCGCAGTTTTTCGATTCCCCGCACTCGAACTCTTGCCAAAAATCACTAACAGGAGATCAAGATGAGCTTAACAACACTAAAAGAACCGTCATCACATGAACAATACAGCGAGACAGAGTGGCAAGTCCGGGTCGATTTGGCCGCCGCCTATCGCCTCGTCGCACTCTATGGCTGGGACGATCTTATTTTCACTCACATCTCTGCCCGGCTTCCGGGAGAAGACAACCATTTCCTCATTAATCCCTATGGCATGATGTTCGAAGAAATTACAGCGTCCTCTCTTGTCAAAGTCGATATGAACGGGGAAATTGTCGGGGAAAGTGAGTATAAGGTGAACCCGGCTGGCTTTACAATTCACTCGGCTGTCCATGAAGTCCGCCACGATGCGGCATGTGTCATACATTTGCACACTGCTGCTGGCACGGCCGTTGCCACTCAGGAAGAGGGGCTTATGCCCCTCAATCAAACGGCTTTGGTAATCCGTGAACAGCTTGCCTATCATGAGTATGAAGGCATTGCCCTCAATCATGAGGAGCGTCCACGCCTGCAAAAGGATCTAGGGGGTAAAAAGCTGATGCTGCTCTGGAACCACGGCACCCTTGCGCTTGGAGAGACCGTTGCCGACGCTTTCTTGGGAATGTATTTTCTCGAGCGCGCCTGCGAAATGCAGGTTGCCAGCCTGGCAGGCGGCGAGAAGCTTCACTATCCTTCCGATGCGGTAATGCAGGTAACAGCAGGTCAAGGTGAAAATGGTCTCACTGCTGTATCGGGAATGGCGTGGAAAGCTCTCTTGCGAAAGCTGGACCGACAGCTGCCCGGATACGCCGACTGAAAATATTGCTGCCCCTACAAAGAAAAACATAAGTCTGGAAGATCGGTTAGCTCGGCGGCAACAGAATGAGAGTTGCACCGTTGATCGGCGGCGTCTGAACGAGAATGCGTTAAAATTCCTTCACGGTGTGAGACAACTGACGATGTTGTGATATCAACTTTCCGCGAGTGGCATTGGTATTCACGTAGATAGTCGCTAGTTTTCAGACATGATGAAAGCAGTGAAACGGAGAATTCCGGATGCGCAGATACATAAAAACCTTAGTTTTTTCTTGCATGGCAATGACCATATTGGGTTTTGGTCTCCTAGGATATTCGTCCCGGGCCGTTGCCGCGGAGGAAACGGCAATTTTGGCAGGTGGTTGCTTCTGGTGCGTTGAGTCCGATTATGATCATGTGCCCGGCGTCATTTCCACAACATCCGGCTATATCGGCGGTGAGACCCCAAACCCTACCTATAAAGCCGTCTCCGCGGGCGGAACGGGAAATATAGAAGCCGTTAAGATTGTCTTTGATCCCGACAAGACATCCTATTCAAACATTCTTGACGTTTTCTGGCGGAGTGTTGATCCAACCGATGATGGCGGACAATTTTGTGATCGGGGGGAAAGTTACAAAACGGCAATTTTCGCAACTACCGATGCTCAAAAGGAAACCGCGCAATCTTCAAAGGCCGCGCTCAATGAGTCAGGCGTCTTGAAAAAGCCGATCGTCACCGAAATTCGCGACGCGTCCAAATTCTATCCGGCGGAGGAATATCATCAGGATTATTACAACAAAAATCCAATTCGATATAAATTCTATCGCTTTTCCTGTGGTCGCGATGCCAAGATCGTTGAATTATGGGGAGACCAAGCACATCAGGGCATTCTCGATCACTAATCGCAATTGCTAGCAGGAGAGGTCGCTTGTAATTAAAGTAGCATAAAAGCGATAGGCGAATTAGAATGCCCCTCATATAGTTTCGATTGGAACCATTCTTATTTCCAATCGACCAAATAATAACAAGAAAAGATTCGCCCATGCCCCTCCCTGCGGCGCTTCAAAACAGTAAAACCCTTCAAGGTATTGCCTGGATGGTGCTGTCGAGCATCCTTTTCGTTGGCATGACCGGTATTATCCGGCATCTGGGATCCGGGCTGCCCGCTGTTGAGGCGGCCTTCATCCGTTATTTCCTTGGATCACTTATGATCCTTCCCATGGTCATCCGGCACTGGCCGGGCAGGCTGAGTAAACGCGAAACAGGCTTTTACACATTACGGGGGATTGTACATGCAGGCGGTGTTATTCTCTGGTTTTATGCCATGGCTCGTATTCCAATCGCGGAAGTGACGGCGATCGGATATGTCGCCCCTATTTTCGTTACCATCGGCGCAGCCCTGTTTTTGGGGGAGAGACTTCAGTTTCGCAGGATTGGCGGGGTAATCTGCGGCTTTATCGGTGCATTGATTATTCTCCGGCCCGGATTTCAGGAAATAAATCTGGGTCAGATGGCACAGCTTTGTGCTGCACCGCTTTTTGCCATTTCCTTCATTCTTGCCAAAAAACTGACGGAAACACAAGATTCCTCGGTAATTGTTGGCATGTTAACGATAGCTTGCACAATCGCCTTATTGCCGGGTGCCATATTTCAATGGCGAAACCCGACGCTGGAAGAATTGCTGTGGCTTACCCTCGCCGCTGTCATTGCAACAGCTGCACATTATACATTAACCCGGGCTTTCCAGGCAGCGCCGATAACTGTCACTCAGCCTCTCGGCTTCCTGCAATTAATCTGGGCGGCTATTCTGGGTGTGCTCGCATTCGGCGAACCTCTCGATCCTTATGTCATGATAGGCGGGGCAGTGATTATCGGCGCGGCTACCTATATTTCCCATCGGGAGCTACAGGTCAGTCGTCAGCAACAGACCCCCACGGCGATTGCCACCAAGGTATAGCGCCCCCTATGTCAAGCAGATCTCGTTATTCCATTACATAAATAGACTGTTTTGGCGCCGCCATGACCCGGCGAACCATAGGCTCAAAAAACGAAAGCGGTGCTGACTTGAAGTCTTTATCAAAGGCCGCCTGATCATAGGCCTCACAGAAATGCGCACAGTCCTCGAAATGATCATGGCCCCGGAACTTCTCACGCATGTCCCGGTCAAGCCCAATATGATGGAAGAAATAATACCCCTGAAAAATACCATGATTTTCAAGAACCCAATGCAGCTTTTCAGAAACGAATGGCTTGAGTATTGCTGCTCCGATATCTGCATGATTAAAACTACCAAGGGTGTCCCCTATATCGTGGAGAAGTGCCGCAACGACGTATTCCTCGTCCTGTCCATCTTTATGCGCAAGGGTTGCCGATTGCAGTGAGTGTTCCAGCCGGTCTACGGGAAACCCTCCAAAATCGCCTTCCAGCAATTTGAGGTGTGCCAGCACACGGTCCGGCAACTCTGCAGAGTAAGCCTTGAAACTTTTTGAGATTATTTTGTAATCTGCGGCCGTGCCTTCTGTCATCTGGCTGAAGGCCGCTCTTCCATCGGACATGTCATTCATCTTGCTGTTTCCCGTGTGCTATTGTTATTGTTTGTTTAAAATTAATCTGAAACCGCGCCTGTCTGTCTTCGAGACAAGATCCAGATTTTACAATATCATTGACAGAGCAAAAATAAACAAAGGAAAGAAGAAATGACAATGCAAGTGGAGTTTCATTATGATTTCGGCAGCCCAAATTGCTACTTTTCGCATCTTGTCATTCCCGAGATTGAAAAGCGCACAGGCGTTAAATTCACATACTTCCCCATTTTGCTTGGCGGCGTTTTCAAGCTGACCAACAACAAATCTCCGATGGAACAGTTCCGGGAGATTCCGCTCAAAATGGATTATATGCGCCTTGAAACCAAGCGGTTCATCGAAGAGCATAACCTGACAAAATTCAAAATGAACCCCAATTTCCCGGTAAATACCGTGCAGATCATGCGCGGGGCTCTTGCTGCTGAAAAGGAAGGCTGCGTGGATCAATATATTGACACTGTTTTCACGGCCATGTGGGAAGATGGCAAGAAAATGGACGACCCCGCCATTATTCAGGACGTCTTAAACGAGGCCGGCCTCGAGGCGGAAAAAATCATGGCGCGCGCGCAGGATCAGGAGATCAAGGACGCCCTCATCAACAATACGAATTCCTCTGTCGAACGCGGATGTTTCGGGGCACCGATGTTCTTTGTTGGCAATGAAATGTATTTCGGCAAAGACCGGCTGGAAGCCGTCGAGGGGCAAATTATCAAACAGAGCTGACCGACACACCCGGTTTATACTTCCACTAGCAGCCCTTTGACTAAGACGGCGCCTCAGGAACCGCGGCTTTACCCTCTCCGCCAAATCTGGTTGCGAAGAAGCCTATGACAAGTCCGACCAGCGCCCCTTCCAGCACGAACCAAAACGGGGAAGTAAGGGGAAAATCAGGACCGAAGATATCCAGCATCATTTGCGCAAAAGTATCGTAGACAAAGAGCGTCAGCACAAAATTCATCCATCCGCCGACAAGGGGAGCGCGGAACCACCACGGCATGGGAAGGCGAAGCACCGGGTTCCAGGTCAACACACCGAACGCCCCGATGATGGCGCCCAACGTAATGTACCAGAACAGGACACCGAACCTCAGCATGAGGTCGCCTTCGGGCCAGACATAGGGCAGAAGAACAAATGCGATAAGCCCAACGATAAAACCGATAATCTTCCCAACGGCAATACGTGTAATCAAAGACGGTTTGTCAAACATACCTCTTCCCTCATGAATTGGAACATTCAGCTTATCTAATAAATTTAGCGCCGCATTGATAGTGATCAATTTCTGACGATTTTGCTCGTTAGATAATTCGCCCCTCAAGAGCGGAGGCCGTTTTCTCTTCATTCTCCAAATAGTCGGCAATTGCCGTCTCTCCGCTCATATTGCGATCCGGTTCAAGACCATCGGCAATTCGGATGATATTCAAGCAGAACCAGCCAAGCGCAGCCTTTGAGGGCTTGATCTGTTGTTCATAGGCAATCGCCGTGCTGTTCGCCGCCGCCAACAACTGGTTGGGCGCGTCTGTATCCACGCAGAGAGGTCGGCCAATTCCGATAATATCAATATCCCCTTCTTCAAGGGCAGCATCCATGGCATTTCGGCTGCGGAAACCCCCCGTTACCATTAACGGAATACTGGTTGCGTCGCGGATACTTTTTGCATAACCCATGAAATAGGCTTCCCGTGCGACGGTCGTGCTTCGGACTTCATCCGTGCCGCGCGCGCCGATCATCATAGCCGGATTTTCGTAATTCCCTCCAGATATTTCAAGAAGATCGACAGTGTCTTCTTCCAGCCATTTGACAACCTGCAGACAATCTTCATGGCTAAAACCGCCTTTTTGGAAATCCGAAGAATTCAGCTTCACAGAGATTGGATATTCCTTACCAACAGCAGCGCGGATACCCTGCACCGCTTCACGCAGCAAACGCGCCCGGTTTTCAAGGCTTCCACCCCATTTATCCTCACGCTGATTAGCCAAGGGCGAGAGAAACTCGGAAATCAGATATCCATGCGCGCCATGAATCTGCACGCCAGAAAAGCCGGTTTCCTTAGCGATCCTCGCTACATGAATGAACCGCTGGATAACATCCTCCACTTCTTCAGATGTCAGCGCTCGGGGTGCCCCAAACGCGCTGTCGGGTAATGTCATGGAAATTTCTGATGGCGCCACAGGGCGCGGATTCACTCGCCGGGGCGTCTGACGACCGGCATGGCCAATTTGCATGAAAAGTAGCGTATTGTTGACCGTTCCCGCCGTGGCAAAGGCGCGCAACTCTTCCAGTCCACCATTCTGATCAATAACGACATTGCCCGGCCGCTCCAGAAACCGGCGATCAACCTGAACGTTGCCGGTCACAAGAATACCCGCGCCACCCTCCGCCCATTTGCGATAGAGCCTGACATGGCGTTCAGTCGCCCGGTTCATGGAATCCGCCAGCCCCTCCGTCATCGGTGCTTTGGCAATCCGGTTTTTCACGGTTACGCCACAGGGAAGGGTTATCGGCGAGGAAATATCGACGGTCATCGGTTGCTGTCCTTTTCGTCATTCTCAAGGTGACAATTATGCGCGGCAAAATCCTATCGGGCTTTGCCGCGCCAATCAAGCAGGCTTAAAAGTTACCGGTCTGAAAGTCCTGAACAGCCTGCTGAATTTCATCAAAGCTGTTCATCACGAAAGGTCCATACCGCGCAACCGGCTCGCCTATGGGTCGTCCGGCAACCAGAATTGCCCGTCCGCCAGCCTCGCTCGCCAGTCGAACACGATCACCATCAGAGAGGATCGCAAGATGGTGCTGGTCGATGGCCTTGCCACCGACATCGACCGACCCTTCGAAAACATAGGCAAATGCCGTATGACCTTCAGGAATCAAATGCTCATAGCTACCACCGGGTGAAAGCGTTATATCAATATAGGTCGGGTCCGTCGCGACACCTGTAACCGGCCCATCGACGACACCGTCAGGACCGTCAACCTTACCCGCAAGCACACGGACATGCACGCGACCAAGATCCACTTCAGGCACATCTTCCGGATCAATATTCTGATAGCGAGGAGGGCACATTTTGTCCTTCGCCGGCAGGTTTACCCAGAGCTGGAATCCGCTCATACGGCCTTCTTTCTGCTCCGGCATTTCCGAATGCACAATACCGCGACCGGCCGTCATCCACTGGACACTGCCGGGTCCAAGAATTCCTTCCGCGCCCGTAGAATCCTTGTGCCGCATCTGACCCGCGATCATGTATGTCACGGTTTCAAAGCCGCGATGCGGATGAGACGGAAACCCGGCGATATAGTCATCAGGATTTTCCGTGCCGAAGTTATCCAGCAGCAAAAATGGATCCAGCTCTGAAATCTGGCCTGTCCCGATTGACCGACGGAGCTTTACACCGGCCCCATCCGAGGCTTCTGTCGAGAGGATGACACGGGTAACGGTACGTGATTTGGACATAATAAACCCTACTTTCCTTCTCCTTAATATTGGAACGATCGGTTAGATATAGGCATCCATATCCAGATTGTAAGTCCTGCCCTATCCACGTCCGATAAACGGCATCTTGGTCGCCATTATCGTCATGAACTGGACATTCGCCTCAAGACTGAGACTATCCATGTAGAGAACAGCCGACGCCACATTTTCCACATTCATGACAGGTTCCGGCGCCTTTTCAAGATTTGCCTGCGGAACCCCCTTCTTTATAACGGCTGTCATGGGTGTCTCCGCATTTCCGATATCGATTTGCCCGCAGGCAATGTCAAACGCCCGCCCATCGAGTGACAGAGACCTGGTCAGGCCGGTTATCGCGTGCTTGGTCGAGGTATAGGCAATACTATAGGGCCGGGGAACATGCGCGGAAATCGATCCGTTATTGATGATACGCCCGCCCATCGGTCTTTGCTCGCGCATCAACCCGAAGGCGGCACGGGCGCAATAGAACGATCCGTTGAGGTTTGTATTGACAACGTTCTGCCAGGCATCGATCGCCAGTTCATCCGGTGGCACGGGCGGTGCCCCAATCCCGGCATTGTTGAATAGAAGATCGAGCCGCCCGAAAGCAGACCGGATCGCTGCGAACAGGGCATCGACAGCAGCCGGATCACTCACATCCGTTGGCACAACCCGACCGTTTTCCGCATTATTCTCTGCTAGGTCCAGCGTTTCCTGCAACGTCTTGCGGTGACGACCGGCAAGAACCACTTTGTAGCCATTTTTCAGCAGCATCAATGATACTGCACGTCCAATTCCGGCCCCTGCTCCGGTAACAAGAGCGATCTTATCCTTATCAGCCATTTATCATCCCAAATTTTATGTTTTTATTATTTCAACATCGCCCTCATCGCCCGTTTTCGAGCCTGTCCCGCAACCAACCTGCGTTTGCGCGGCGCGGCAAGCCAGACAGACAGTATTGACAAAACTGACATGGCAATAACTACATAAAAGGCCAGATGGTAGTTCCCGCCCTCATCATAAAAATATCCCGTCAACCATGGTCCTACAGCCCCGCCAACAAGAGCCAGCGTACCGAGCGTACCGAAGATGATACCATATCCCCGTCCCTGAAAAAGATCGGCGGGCATGGATCCGAAAACCGTGGCAATCCCATAGCCAAGGCCCCCTTGCAGTATAACCATGGCATACATCATGGTCGCACTCGGTACGTGCTCCATCACCAGCAGTAAAACACAGCTCAGCAAAAATCCTGCGGTGGAAAGAGACCAGACCCATTCACGGCCGATACGATCGGAAAGATTGCCCAGATAAATCTGCCCAATCACGCCGGCAAAGCCGACAAGTCCCAGCGCAGATGCCGCCTCCAATTCGGAAAAACCAATTTCAATTAGGTATTTTGTCTGATGCACTTGCACGGCATACCAAACGTAAAGTGCAGTAGAGCATGCCAACGCCAGCCACCAGAATGTGCCTGTCTTGATTGCCTTACGCAAGGTCCAGTCTGTATTCACCCATTCAACGTCAACGACAGGATCCGCCGCCGTCTGTTGGCCACGAGTCATTTCCTTGTCCGGTGCCGCGTCCCCGTCCGGGTACAGGCCAATATCGGCAGGCTCCTTGCGTTGAAGGAAAAAATTCATCGGCAGCACGATTACCAGCAGCAGTCCGGCCATTAGCCAGCAGGCGTCCCGCCACCCCTCGGCGGAAATGGTTTCCTGTATCAACGGCATCAGAATAATCGACCCGATCCCGACACCCGAGAAAGCAACGCCCACCGCAAGTCCGCGACGACGCTGAAACCAGTTGGGCAGGAACATTGACTGCCCCACGTAGGTGAGAACAATGCCGGTGCCGACCATCAACACACCCAGAGTGAGATAAAAATGCCAGGGCTGCGTCGCATATGTGGAAAGAATAAAGCCGAGACTGACCAAAATCGCCGAAATTGACAAAAGATACCTCGGCGCAACAAACTCAAGAAGCTTGCCTACAACTGGTGCCAGCATTGCCCCGATCGCAAATCCGATTGAAAATGTCGCAGCTGTCGTTGCCCGATCCCAGCCGTATTCATTCAGGATTGCCGGAAAAAGCAAGGAGAAGGAGGTTCGTACATTAACCCCGATTCCCATCGTAATAAAAACAATCGCCACCACGGCCCAGCCATAAAAAAACGGCGTGCGCGCCAGCAAGGCATCCATACCGCTGAGCGGCCTGTTACTTTCTAGTGGGCTCATGCTGTTTCCCTGTTATTTATTTTGTAATGCGGAATCTCTCGCTCAGCATAACAAAATCTTACTCCAGTATTTACCGCGAGCGAAACGGAAATATTTGCTTTTTTGTTTGACGATAAACAACTTGCTCTATCCGGCAGGAATTATACTATAGGGCGGATTAACCAAGCCGTAGGTCCGGGTCGGAAAGGCACCGTAGTTCTTCTGGCTTTATTTCTCAATGTCACCAAAATGCGGGAGCTGAATTGGGCCATGACCTCGTCCTCCACAAAACTCGGGTTTGTAGAACAGGTCGTCCTGCTTGCGATGATGATTTCTATGGTGGCGCTGTCGATAGATGTCATGTTGCCCGCCCTGCTTCCCATCAGTCAGGATCTACAAGCAAACAGCCCGAATGATCGACAATATGTTATATCCGCAGTCTTCCTTGGGCTAGCGGTCGGACAATTATTTTACGGACCGATCTCCGATAGCACAGGCCGCAAACCGGCAATTTACTTTGGCTTTGGACTGTTCCTTGTGGGATGCCTTTTGTCGATCTTCGCGGAGAACTTCACCGTAATGTTGATAGGAAGGTTTTTGCAGGGACTGGGCGTCGCCTCACCCCGCATTGTCTCCCTTGCGCTCATTCGTGATCAGTATGAAGGACGGGAAATGGCGAGATTTGTCTCTCTCGTCATGACGGTTTTCATTCTGGTGCCGATATTGGCCCCCGCTGTCGGACAGGGAATTTTGTTTTTTGCTGAATGGCGAATGATTTTCGTAACGCTTTTTATGTTGGGTTTTGCAACCTTACTTTGGTTCGGTTTGCGGCAGGAAGAAACCTTGGTTCCTGAAAAGCGTGCGCCATTTTCACTCCGCAGGATCTGGCGTGCCGTGAAAGAAGTAATCTATACCCGAGCCGCATTTGGCTTTACGATGGTCGGTGGATTTATTTTCAGCGCTTTTTTGGGGTATCTTACAATGTCCCAGCAAATTTTTCAGGACCAGTACGGTGTCGGCGAGATGTTCGCTGTGTATTTTGGTGTCCTTGCACTGGCCATTGGGGCCGCCTCTTTTGTCAACGCTCGGCTTGTTATGCGTTTCGGGATGCGGCAACTGTCATATATTGCCCTTATTATTCTCACTAGCATATCCTTCCTCTTTCTGGTCTTTACTTATATAACAATTGGCCACCCCCCACTTTGGACACTTGTCAGTTTCTTTATGATTGCCTTTTTCTGCATTGGAATCCTGTTCGGGAATTTCAATGCCATGGCGATGGAGCCTCTCGGTCATATTGCCGGCGTCGCCGCAGCCGTCATTGGTTCCATCACGACTTTCGTTTCCATGGGACTGGGCACGCTGATTGCTCAATTTTATGATGGAACGGTGTTGCCCCTGATTGCCGGGTTTGCCTGTTTGGGAGCCTTGTCTCTCGCCGCGATGATCTGGACCGTGCGGACATCTAAAACACTTCCGGGCTCCTGATCCGGAATGTGGAATTCAATCAAATCCGTCGCTTCTCTCTTGGCAAGCTATGGCCTCCTGATGGTTGCGAATGCCATGTTTGGTACCCTGCTTGGATTGCGTAGCAAGCTTGAAGGCTTTTCGACGGAAGTGACCGGTGTAATTATGGCCGGCTTTTTCATCGGAATGCTGTTGGGCGCATTATACGCGGTCCGGGTGGTCGCCAGTGCCGGGCATATCAGGTCATTCGCGGCCTTCGCTTCCATAATGTCGGTTGCGGTTCTTGCCCATGTCCTGATAATTGATCCTGTCGCATGGTTCACACTGCGCGCGGTCACTGGTTTCTGTATGGCCGGGATGGTCATGATCGTCGAAAGTTGGCTCAATGAGCGGTCCACCAACGCCACCAGGGGGCGCGTTCTCTCGCTCTATATGATAACAAATTACCTTGGGGCTGGCTCCGGCCAGTTCCTTATCACCATTGCAAATCCCGACGGATTCCAGCTTTTCTCCGTTGCATCAATTATCTTTTCCATTGCCTTGGTTCCCATTCTCCTGACCCGTGCTACTGTTCCCCGGCCATCCGCACCGGAGCGCATGAAATTTCGCGATCTTAT
Organism: uncultured Sneathiella sp.; assembly: GCF_963973085.1. Classification (GTDB taxonomy): domain Bacteria; phylum Pseudomonadota; class Alphaproteobacteria; order Sneathiellales; family Sneathiellaceae; genus Sneathiella. The sequence goes on along the minus strand of NZ_CAXAXA010000002.1, from coordinate 64,588 downwards.
CAAAATTTCACCGGTAGGGGTCGCCGGTACGTTAATTGCGGGACTGACAAATTCGGCCATCAATAGCATGGGGCCGATTTTTGCCACTTCAATAGGGCTCAGTCTTGGACAGATATCAACTTTTATGGCGAGTATATTGCTCGGCGGCATGTTGCTGCAATTTCCGGTTGGCCGACTGTCTGACCATTTCGACCGACGGACGATCCTGATCAGTTCCGCCCTGGCAACAGCACTGATAAGTGGCGGAATCGTCTGGGCCGCCGCCGGTCATCATGTCATCGCGTTGTTTGCGTTTTGTCTCCTGTATGGCGGATTCTGTTATACGATCTATCCAATGTCATCCGCCCAGGTAAACGACCTTGCAGATCAGAACCGCCTTGTCCAGGTGTCAGCAGGATTATTGCTTGCTTACGGAACGGGTGCGAGCATCGGCCCGATACTGGCGTCGCAGATAATGGGCCGGGTAGGGCCATATGGTTTGTTTTACTATGTCATCGGCTGCACTCTATTTCTCGCCGGTTTCACTATAATTCGTGTATTACAGCGCCCCGCAGGGGACAAAAAAGCAGTATTCCTGCCTCTTGGCAGCCTGGGATCATCTAGTAAACAACTTTACAGTACCGTCGTGAGGGAAAGCCGAAAGCGTGGCACCAAAAAAACTGATTAATATAAGATCCGGGGAAATGCCGTTGCCACCCCGGAAAAAGCGGATAAAGTCTCTATATATGAAAGATCGCAGCATGAGGAAAATATCGTCATGAGTGTCAAGAACGGACGACAATTTTTGAGCATTCCGGGCCCGACAACGGTTCCCGATGAAGTTCTGGCGGCTATGCACCGTCCTGCAATAGATATTCGCAAAGGTGAACTGGTTGATGTGACGGCAGCGATAAAAGATGGCCTTCGCATGATCAGCAAATCAGACGGAACACCATTTATCTACATCGCCAACGGTCATGGCGCATGGGAAGCGGCACTCAGCAATGTACTGAACCGGGGCGACAAGGTCCTTGTGCTTGAAAGCGGGTCCTTTGCCGTTGGCTGGGGCCAGACTGGCGGCACGATGGGTCTTGACGTTGAGATATTACCGGGCAGCTGGCAGAGGGCGGTCAATGTGGATGCCCTGGAGGCAAGGTTGAAAGAAGACAAGAGCGGTGACATCAAAGCCGTGCTGGTTGTCCAGGTCGACACTGCTACAAGTGTTGTAAATGACATATCGGCGATCCGCCGTGCAATCGATAATGTCGGCCATGACGCGTTATTCATGGTCGATACAATTGCCTCTCTCGGCACGATGGATTTCCGCATGGATGAGTGGGGTGTTGATGTAACCGTTACGGCTTGCCAGAAAGGCCTGATGATGTCCCCGGGCATCAGCTTTGTCATCGCCAACAAAAAGGCGCTGGCCCGTCATGAAACGGCAAACCTTCGCACGGCTTATTGGGACTGGACCAGCCGCCTGGGGCCGGAGCACTACCAGAATTATGCAGGCACCCCGCCGGTTCACATGTTGTTCGGCCTTCAAAAAGCATTCGAAATGATCAAAGCGGAAGGGTTGGAGGCAATATTCCTGCGCCATCAACTCCTCGCTGAAGCGACACGCATGGCCGTCAAAAAATGGTCTGAAGGAGGAGAGTTCTCGTTCAATATCCTAAATCCGGCGGAACGTGCAAATTCGGTCACGACTGTCCTCGCTGCCAACGATAAATCTCTCGACGCCGTTCATAAATACTGTAGTGAAAAATGTGGGGTTGTCGTTGGTGTCGGAATCTCGCAACTCTCGGGCAAAGCTCTTCGAATTGCGCATATGGGACACATCAACGCCCCGATGTTGATGGGAACACTCAGCGCGATCGAGATGAGTATGAAAGCTCAGGACATTCCTCATGGTTCCGGTGGCGTCCAAGCCGCCATCGATTACCTTGCAGAGAATGTCCCGCAATAGCTGCTGTTTGTGATGTAGGGCACGGATATGAGGCCTCATTTCTGCTAACATTTTTGGCGTTAAAGGGAGGTTTTCATGTCCAAACCGGATCATGCGGGGGTGAGAATTCCACCGCCCCTTTGTTTCTTTACATTTCTTGCGGTTGGCATTCTTGCGAATTCCGCCTGGGTTGAGGGGCGTCTCGCGGCAAATTACCTGACCATTACAGGCGCTTTAATAGCCGCCGCTTCCTTCGTTTATCTGGTTTTGGCCGCGCAAAAGCACAGATCAGCAGGCTCTAACGTTGAGCCGTGGAAACCGACGACGACGATAATTTCGGACGGCGCCTATAAATACTCCCGCAATCCAATCTATCTTGCCATGGCGGTCTTTTACGTCGGTGCGGCGATAGCGGCGGGAAGCTGGCTAGCGCTCCTGCTGCTGCCCGCCTGCCTTTACATCATTCGCCATTACGTCATTGCCCGCGAAGAGGCCTACCTTGAAGATAAGTTCGGCAGTGAATATCTAGACTATAAGAAGAAGGTCCGGCGCTGGCTTTGATATATTTCGCGTCGGCATTTAGCTGAACTTCAATAAAGTAAAGGGCGCAACGGATGACGGACGATGTTAAAACCCATGTTAAATCGAAATCAACCTGGACACGGCTGATTTACCTGATCCTGTACGGGATTATCTACCGGGTTGCGGAAATTGTACTTCTTGTGATTACAATCGTGCAATTTTTGAAATCTCTTTTAACCGGCTCTCCGTTTACCCGCCTGCAGTCTTTCGGCGGCGCATTGGCGGAATACAACAAACAACTGGTTGCCTTTCTCTCCTACCAGAGTGATGAGCGGCCATTTCCGGTCGGACCGTGGCCACCGGAACCGGAAGTCGAAAAATCGGATGAGGTCATTATTGTCGCAGAGAAAGCCGACGAAACCACCGCTCCGAAGAAAACAACTACCACCCGCACAAAAAAGACGGATGATCCGAAAAAAGACTCTGGCCCGGAAACAAGCTGATATTTCTGTGTGTAATAACGAAGTTGAGCTTCACCGTGTGATAGACGCGGAACGTAAGCACGGCGGAGCTTTTGCATTGCCAATAATGCCGGCCTATGTCATGACGAAAATACTGAAAATCAATACGGTGTGTCGGCATGACCAATAAACTTGAACAGCTCCTCAATGAAAAACCGTTTCTTCTTGCAGATGGAGCCGTAGGGACCAACCTTTTCGCCGCCGGACTTCAATCAGGCGACGCACCGGAGCTTTGGAACATTGACGCACCGGAGAAAATTCACGCGCTTCACCGTGGCTTTGTAGACGCTGGCTCGGACATCATCCTGACAAACAGCTTTGGTGGAACAAGCTATCGGCTTAAGCTTCACAATGCACAGGATCGTGTCCATGAACTGAACCTTGCCGCCGCTAAAATTGCCCGCTCCGAGGCTGACCGCACAGATCACACTGTGATCGTCGCGGGGTCCATGGGACCGACCGGCGAACTCATGGAGCCGATGGGAACTCTGACCCATGAAGGGGCAGTTGCCGCCTTCAAGGCGCAGGCTGAAGCCCTCATTGAAGGAGGCGTAGACGTTCTGTGGATTGAGACCATGTCGTCGAAGGAGGAAGTCGCCGCCGCTGTCGATGCCGTTCGGGCAACCGGATATCCTTTTGTCTGCACCATGTCGTTCGATACGAACCGACGGACGATGATGGGTATAAAGCCCTCGGAATATACGGAGTTCTGCCACGAGCTTCCTGTGCGCCCCATTGGTTGGGGCGCGAACTGCGGTGTTGGGGCGGGAGAAATGCTTGAAACCGTGCTGGGTCTCAAATCAACCGCAGCAGCGGAAGATATTATTGTCGCGAAGGCCAATTGTGGCATTCCTGAATTCAAGGATGGTGCCCTCACCTATAGCGGCACATTGGAGGTCATGGCCGAGTATGCCCGTCTCGCCGCAGATGCAGGCGCCCGCATTATTGGCGGTTGCTGTGGCACCAGTCATGCCCACCTTAAGGCGATGGCAGACGCCCTTGATGGATATGCGCCAAAACCAAACTTGGGCCTGCCAGAGATTGAGGCGCATTTCGGGCCGGTCTGGCAAACCGAAATACCGGCTGGTGCTACGCATGGCGCCTCAGGGGGAAGTGAAGGCGGCCGCCGCAGCGGCCGTCGTCGCAGGAATTAGATCACGCGTGCGTTAGGCGCTCGCACTTGGTCTCGCGGATACAGCGGCATACCAGCGCTTCAGATTGTCCAGCCCTTCCGGCATTTCGATTTTCGCCATGCCGGTTGCAAAGTCGACAACGACCAGCGCTCCGACATCTGCGGCTGAAAAAGTGTCGCCCACGACGAAGTCATGCCCCGCCAATTGCTCATTCAGGTCCTCGAAAAAATAGACAACACGCTGCCGTCCGCGTTCTGCAAGTGCCGGAATCTGTTCCACATCGCGCGGACCCGTAATCGCACGTCCGGCAAGACGGGGGGCTGAATTCCGAAGCGCTTCCGCCACGGCCATAAACCCATTGACATTAATATTGTGGCACCAGTCATTTATCTGTGCCCGCTCAGTAGGATTTCTGCCAAACAAAGGCGGTTCGGGGCAAATTTCCTCGATATAGCGATTCATCGCGTCGATGGACGAGATCCGTGTGCCGTCATCCAGCTCCAATACCGGAACCGTACAGTTCGGATTAATCTGCTTGAAGGCGTCCGTCAACTGCTCGCCCTCGCGCATATTGACCATGACTTTTTCTACTTCAAGACCCTTTTCCGCCAGAAATATTCTGACCCGGCGCGGGCTTGGCGGGCCAACACAATCATATAGCTTCATTTTCTTTTTCCTATCCAGTTTTGCGCCCCGGATCAGTTTTCTCCGTTTTACGGTAATTCTGCGAACTAACAGTTGCAGCCGATCACAGTAGTAGATTTCTCATTCTCAAGAAACACTGGCGCCGACCGGAAACAACATTAGCTATTACGTTTTCAGCCAGTAGTCTCCATTTTCCCGCGTCTTGAGATGTCCTGCGGTCGGTCCGGCAAAATGCGTGCCGATAATAAGCGTATCCGAGTCACTATATTTTTTTAGAAAACCTTCGCGGGTAACACGGGCCGCATCCGCATCGGCATCGGCGGAACTCGACCATTCCGGATGGGCGATCTGACAGGGATGGTGCATACTATCACCCGTGATCACGGCCTCTTCTCCATTGGATCTGATCTGGACACAGACATGCCCGGGCGTATGTCCGGGGGAAGGGAACAGGCTTATCCCGTCACAAATCTGATGTTCCATTGAGACGAAGTCGGCAAGCCCCGCATCAACGATAGGCGCCACAGAATCGCCGATTACATCGCCGAACTCGTCCTGTGACGCAGAACTCCAGTGAGCCCACTCTTTCTCGCCTATAAGATATCGCGCGTTTGGAAATGTCGGCACCCACTCACCATCCACAAGCATTGTGTTCCAGCCAACATGATCGACATGCAAATGTGTACATAAAACAGTATCGATACTTTCACGTGGATAGCCTGCGGCCTCGATATCCGCCAGAAAGCTGGTTTGCAGCATATTCCAGGCCGGGATTTCACGTTTCTTATCGTTGCCGAGGCAGGTATCGACAATAATTCGGCGCTCTCCCGTGTCGATGATCAGCGCATGAATGCTCATGATCAACTTCCCCTCTTTCGAGGCGAAATGCGGGATAAGCCAGTCAATAGGCTGTATTGCCTCCGGGGTTGCCTGTGGCAGGATAAACCGTGTCCCGCCCATTGCCTCCACCTCAACGACCTGGGTGATTTTAATATTCCCGATCTGCCACCTGTTCATCCGCTCTCCCTCCATTATTATTATTTTCTGGCAAACGAGTATAACGGTTCAGGATCACCTTACAATAACGATCAACCGGATTTTCCGAAGGTCGCCCAAGCCGCATAAATACGGGTACAGGTCGTTATCCAGCACATACCCCCAAATATCAGCGCAATTGCAAAAAAGTAATCCGGGAAAAGGCACATTAGCACCATCGCCGCAATCGTCTCGCCTCCTTCCGCAAGGCCACCCAGGTAATAGAGTGATTTGCTTCCCTGAATAGCAGTGGTGATGCGATGCTTCTCCGCCATGATTGCATAGGTCAGAAACGTTGAGCCCGTACCCATAAAGCTGAAAATAAGAAAAGCGGCGAACACAGCATTTTCCGGACGGGCGAGTGCAAAGGCGAAAACAACCGCAGAATAAAAGATGAAATCACAAACGATGTCCAGATAACCGCCAAAATCGGTGAGTAACGAGTGTCGCGCCACGGCACCGTCAAGACCGTCAAAAAGCCGGTTGAGAAGTATGAAGAAAAGGGCCAAACCATATTCCTCAATCGCGATGAGGGGAACGGCAACGAGCCCAAGAAAAAAGCCGGCAATCGTTATTGTATTTGCGGAAACACCGGTCGCCGCAATTTTCGTTCCCACCGCGTTCAACGGCGGATCAATGATATGTCGTAACGCCGCATCAAACATTTTGGCCTGAAATACCCTCTTGATCCGAGAACAGTCTAGTGAGATTGTACTTAACGAAATACATAATGGTAATAACCGGACATAGCAAAGCGATATCAGGTCGCTCCCAATAATGTGAATTCTCTTTATCAGGGAATAAAATGGCTCAGATACATGAATTTTTCGCCCGTATTGACTGGACCGGCGCCCGGGATGGGGCAACGACGGACTACAGAACATATTCTCGTAACTATGATATCCTGATTGACGGACGACCGACGATCAAGGGATCAGCGGCCCCTCCTTTCCTTGGCTCGGACGATCGATATAATCCGGAAGATTTGCTGGTGGCGTCCCTTTCCGCCTGCCACATGCTAAGCTACCTCGCCCTGTGCGCCCGCAAAAGGATAGAGGTAACCGCTTATCATGATGACGCCTGGGGGAAAATGGAAATGAAAGACGGCGGTCTGCGATTCACGGAAGTCGTTCTGAAACCTTTTGTGACGATTACCGCCAATGGGGATCTGACAAAAGCGGAAAAGCTCCATGAAGATGCCCATGGTATCTGTTTCATTGCAAATTCTGTGAACTTTCCAGTTCGTAACGAAGCCAGTGTTATGTTCGCCAAATAACCAAAATTTAATCCTGTTATGTCACCTTAGTTGCCAATACAGAACCTGAACCGAGACCGATTATGCAACTTAAATTCGAAGCCGCGATTTTCAACGAAGAAGTCCTCACGGCCATCCAGGATGGCGAGCACCATAAGAATCTGTCTGACAGCTGGGCGGAAACGCATTACTTCGAAATTTACGCCTCAAGCCTTGAGGACGCATGGGAAAAAATGCGGCGGAAATACAGCGCCGAGCGTGGTTTTGTGATCAAATCTGTCGAAGAAGTCGACTAGGGCTTTTTAATACCCGACATAATAGGGATTGGTGCCACCGGCATGGTCGGTAACATCAAGAACACGCTCAATCATCGGAACGGCAGTCTTGATTTCCACCTCAACGCCCTGCTTAAGGGTTGCGTCTGCCATACCGCAGCCCTGACACCCTCCCGCCATTTCGACATAGGCGGTCTGGTCCTGAATATCGATCAGAGTGATATAACCCCCATGCGCAGCAATCGCAGGATTGATCCGGGTTTCCAGAAGCACGCGAATTTGTTCCGCTTCATCGCTTTGAAGTCCCGGACGGTCCGTAGTGTTTTCCGCCTCTTCATCGACCATACGCTCAAAACGGACCCTTTGAATTTCAGGGATGAAATGCTTGACCGTATTCTCGATTTTAATCTGCGTCCCGAACGCCGGCGTCGACAGGCCGGAACTATCCATTTCCAGCACAACAACACCATCCGCCGGGTCATAGGACTTAAAGGCGACATCACCGCCATCGTCCAGCAATTGAGGCCTTACCCGCGTTTCCACCAGATCGACAATTGCATCGACAATTTTCTGATCTTTTTCGGAATAGCTCGCGCTTGCCGCTTTTTCTTCACCGATCAAAACAGGCATGCCGCTCATGTAATGGTCCATTATCGCCGCCAGCACCATGGGTTTGAGCTGTATCCACAGGGTTTTCTGCTCTTCATCCGGCATTTTGACAATGGTGACATAGTCTTCACCGAGTTCCACTGAACTCACACCCGGGATGTCAAACAACCGTGCCGCAAGTGGTGACCGCGCGCGGCCGTCCTTCTCATCCTCAAAGACGATTGACCCAGAGGCCAAAACCTGACGACCAGGCAGGAACTTCATCCGCGCATCGTCTTCATGTGGCAGGGTCTGAATAAACATCAAGAAACTCCAACCCGCACGCAGCGGGACATTAATAAAATCGACCGTCAGCTAACAGATTAACTGGAGCACGGCAAGGTTCAACCATAACATAATACGCTTACAGTTGCTTGCAATAGTCTGAAACTGCGTGAGCCACTATACAGTGGCGACGGGGTTTGCTGGCGAGCCGACCGCGCCCGGCAGGCGTATCGGGGGCGCCGTCAACAAAAACCGGGATCGACCATGTACCTTGAGCCATGTGTTCAGAGGGGTCAAATACCAAAGCTCCCCTAGGTGTATGCCGAGCTTGAAAAGGCAATGCTCGTGGATTGGCAAAAAAGCACAACTTCCTTCCCCGGGGCGCGATGGATGCGCTTCAACGGCATAATTATCCGCAATTAATAGCGAAAGGCCGGAATCCGTAATCCAGTTCAGCAGCTTTCCATCCCGGCCATCCAGCGCCGCGCAGGAGTTATGCAGTTTTTCCTTGTCCGGCGTGCCCCCCATTTCCATGATCATCTGGGCAAAGCCTGTATGCAGGCAGACCATGTCCCCCTCTTCGACCGTGACGTTGTCCTTATCCATTACCCGCATGAGATCGTCATAGCCGACCATTGTCTGGTCCCAGCCAAATTCACCCTCAAGATCAATCATGACGCCGCGGCCCTGAACACCGACAGCGGCCATATTCTCGATACCGAGGGCGTGGGCCCGGCTGCCGCCTTCATCCTGCGGACCACAAATATGCTCACCACCACGGTAGCCGTTGTAATAGACAATCTCCGCCTTTCCATCCCCGTCCGCATCAAACTCCTGACCGACATGGGCAAGGCTGTCCCACTGCGAAGAATATTGCGTATGCAGGACAACCAGATCGTCACAGATCACGTCTATCATGCTGGGATCGTCCTGAGACAGGTTGTAATTCATGTTCGGTCGGTCACCGGAACGTACAGTGGGCCTTATTTCTGGCGGGTAACGCCGGGGATTTAGAAGGTTCCCTCCCGGCATATCAAGTGGCAGGCTGAGGCAGAAGCGTTCCCCTGCTTTCACTTCAGCCGCGGCAGCGCGCACTCTTTCAGGCGTGATCAGGTTCAGCCGACCTATCTGATCGTCTGCGCCGAATTCACCCCAATTCGATCCTTCAGGCCGGTTTGTCCATCGTGACATATTTCTCTCCCTTTATTTTTATTTTTCAGTACACAATAGCTACAAGACATTCCGGTGCAAAGCCCCATGTCCGGCAGAATTGACCGCAGACACACAAACTGTTAGCTCTTAAAAAACAAAACGGACGCAATAAAAATGAAAAACGAAGCGGCAACGGCCTTTAAGATCATCACTACATTGTCGATCGTTTACATCGCCAGTAATTTTTATCGCTCGTCCATTGCCGTCATTGCACCTAACATGATGGATGAGATCGGGCTAACTCATGAAGAGCTCGGTATTATTGGCGGTATATTTTTCATTGCCTTTGCCTTGTTCCAGGTTCCGGTCGGCATTTTCCTGGACCGGTATGGTCCGCGCAAAACCATCTGCGTCCTTATGTTGTTCGCGACGATAGGCTCCTGCGGCTTTGCCGTTGCAACGAATTTTCTGGAACTGTCGGCCGCCCGCTTTGTAATCGGTATTGGATGCTCACCGATACTAATGGGCTCTCTCGTTATTATTTCAAGGTGGCTTTCCGTGGAGCGTTTTGCCTTTTATGCGTCCTTGATTGTCGGGATGGGCGGTGTCGGGAACATTCTCGCGACAACCCCCACGGCAATCCTAACCGATATCATCGGGTGGCGTGATGTATTTCTGGTAGCCGCCGGCGTCAGCGCGTTCTCGGTCATATTTGGCTATTTCATTATTAAAGACGCACCCAAAGGCCATGCCTTTCATGATCGGGAAGTCGAGAGTATGAAGGAAACCCTGCTTGGCGTTTTAGAGATCATCAAATACAGGGAATTCCAATATGTTTTTGCCATCAACCTCGTGATCTATGGCACGGTCATGACGATTGTCGCGCTCTGGGGCGGGAATTACTTGCGGGATATCTACGGCCTCGACCTCACAGACCGCGGCAATATTCTGTTCTGGATGACTGCGGCTGTCATTGGGGGTAACTTCTTTTATGGCTATCTTGATGGCAAATTCCGGGCGCGCAAGCATCTTGTTATTGCCGCGGCGGGCACAACGATCCTATTACTGGTAATTCTGGCAGCGATCCCTGTGATAGCCGTCTGGCAAGTTTCCACTCTTCTCATTCTGTTCAGCTTTTTCGCCAGCTATGGTGTTGTCATCATGTCTCATGGCCGCTCTATTTTTCCAGAAAAGCTTCTCGGGCGCGGCATTGCTACTTTGAATACCGCTGTATTCCTTGGGGTGTTTCTGCTGCAGTCGATGGGAGGATTTATCATCGGCAGTTTTGTTCGCGACGACGGGATAGCGCCGCATATAGCCTATCGCGTTTTCTTTATCAGCCTTGCGATACTGGTTTCAGCCGGATTGTTTGCCTACAGCCGTTCAAAAGAATCAAAAGACATCAACAAAAAGGCGCCGGAAACAGCCTGACGGCGATGCTTCCGGCGCCTGATTAATTTCAGACTTGATGCCAGCCTGTCATTAGTTGCGGAAATTACTGCCCTTGTTGTCAAGAAGACGCAGCAGGCCCGGCCATTCCAGACCGGATTGCGATGCGCTGATCTTGAACTGGCCAGCGGCATGTTCACATACTTCCCGCGACGGCAAGATAAGCTCGGAGTCGCCTGCCAGCGCCTTGATCTGTGATTCGCAGGATTTCTCAAGATAGAATATGCGTCGGAATGCTTCAGAGATTGAACTACCAACCGTCAGCAAGCCATGGTTACGCAGGATCATGGCAATGCTGTCACCCATATCCCGGACAAGCCGTTCACGCTCGTCCAGGTCCAGGGCGATGCCCTCATAGCCGTGATAGGCCAAGCGACCATAAAACATCATCGAATGCTGGCTTATCGGGAGAAGCCCCTGCTTCTGGGCGGACACCGCCATTCCGGCGCTGGTATGCGTATGCAACACACAGGCAACGTCATGGCGTGCACTATGAATAGCGCTATGAATGGTATATCCCGCCGGATTGATAATAAAGGGAGTCTCGCTCAGAATATTGCCGTCAATATCAACCTTCACCAGACTTGACGCCGTGATTTCATCAAAAAAGAGGCCATACGGATTGATCAGGAAATGATTCTCCGTGCCCGGCACCCGGGCCGAAATATGCGTGAAAATCAGATCGGACATGCCGTAATGAGCGACCAGCTGATAACAGGCCGCAAGATTGACCCGCTCTTCCCATTCCTCGTCGCTGACTTTACCTTTGAGGCTGGGTACCATTTTGTTGATCTTATCTACACCCATTTCAAATTTTCCTTTTTTCTATTCGTATTAGTTACTGTGCGATTTCAGCATGTTGCGTGCGATAACCAGTTGCTGAATTTGCGTTGTTCCTTCATAGAGGCGCAGCAATCGGACGTCCCGGTAGAACCGTTCAACCTTGTATTCCGCCATATATCCGGCACCGCCATGAATCTGAACCGCGCGATCAGCAATCCGTCCTGCCGCCTCGGTCGTGAACATCTTGCAGCAGGCGGCCAGCATAGAGATATCCTCGTTCTTATCATATTTTCGCGCTGCATCCAATGTCATTGCTGTTCCGGCAAACAATTCAGTTTGACTGTCCGCAAGCAAAGCCTGAACAAGCTGGAATTCACCGATGACCGTACCGAACTGCTTTCGCTCCGCCGCGTAGGAAAGCGCTTCCCCTATGATTCGCTCCGAAATGCCAGTGGAGACGGAACTTAAATGCAGCCGCCCTCTGTCCAGAACCTTCATTGCCGTGTAGAAGCCCTGTCCCTCGGCACCGCCAAGCAACGCGGCCGCCGGGATACGGGCATCCTCAAAAATAACGTCACTCGTCTTTGTGCCGCGTTGCCCCATTTTTTCGTCTGCTTTGGCGATCGTAATGCCGGAAGTTGCAGGATCGACCAGAAAAGCAGAAATGCCTGACGCACCTTTCTTTGACGAATCCGTGCGCGCCATAACTGTCAACATGCCCGCGCGTAAAGCATTCGTAATATATCGCTTTGTACCATTCAGCACATAGTCATCGCCGTCACGGACTGCGACAGTACGTAAGGAAGCAGCATCAGACCCCGCTTCCGGCTCTGTCAGGCAGAAGGAGGACATGATCTCTCCTGATGCGAGGCGGGGCAGATACTGCCTTTTCTGCTCTTCTGTGCCGGTCATGACGAGCCCCTGACTGCCAATGCCGACAGTAGTCCCAATGACGGAGCGAAAAGCCAGCGAGGCTTTGCAAAGCTCGTGAATAACTTCACATTCCTGTTCCATGCTGAGCCCCAGCCCGCCATATTCTTCCGGTATGGACAGACCGAACAGGCCAAGCTCCCGCATTTCCTGAATTATTTCTTCCGGAACATCGTTGGTTTCCTCAACCTTATCCTCCGCCGGAACAAGTTTTTCCCGGACGAAGCGGGACACCGCGTCCTTCATTAAGTCAAAAGTCTCGCTATCCAGCGCCATTATCTTTCCTTTTCTTGGTTTTCTTTATTTGGAAGTTTTCGCCGTCAATCTACTCCGCAGATTACCTCAATACTACGCGCCAATCCGACGAGTCGCGGGCCGACATCTTCGCGTAATCTGGCTTCTGTTACCAGATAAGACGACCCACCGCAATTATAGGCAGCGACATCGCCGCTTGAATTATCCCGCGTTGCTGTGCCAACGGCATGAAAAACTGATTGCCATTCTCCCATGGAGAGGCAATATCCGAAATCTGCGAAGTCCTTTTGCGCTGATTCAAAACCCTTTTTGATCTCAGGCCAATCCTCCAGATGTTTTTTCCGCACATGGTCAAGCAGCAATGCCCGCTCGCTTTCTGCCAGCTTGCACAGAAAAGCCCGTCCGACTGCAGTTGTGGCAATGGGCAGATATGATCCTGTTTCCAGCCGCAGCGTACTCTCATCACCGCCGCGCGCTGTCTCAACATACACCATATTCAGACGAACACGCGTTGCCATAGCAACGCCAAGGCCAACCTGCCTCGCAAAATCCCTCATTAGGGGCCGCGAGAGTAATCTTAACTTATTGTTCGCGAGGAAGGTATAGCCGAGGGACAGCACAGCCGGTGATGGCTCGTACTTTCCAAGGCTTTTGCGATAAGTCAGGTAGCCAAGCTGCATCAATGTGCTGGTTAAACGGGAGACAGTAGAGCGTGGCAGCATCGTTCGCTTGGCAAGCTCATTGTTCCCGACCGGCCCTTCGCCGGGCCGGAACGCCTGAAGTATTTCTAAGCCGCGTGCCAGAGAGGTGACAAAATGCCGATTATTATCCGGCACTGAAATGCCCTCGACGAATGTTTCTTCTTCCAACATATTCTAACTATAGTAAAAAAAAGATTTCTTAGGAAAAAAACTTGCAGAATTCTGTTCCACTATGCAGAATACGCTCCTATTAGAAAACAAAAAAATAACATACCAAGTTTTCCATGGGAGGAAATAATGGGAATCAGTTTAAAAATATGCACGGCTGCAGCCGCAGCAGTGATCGCGTTCTCGTCTGTCGCATCTGCGGAAGACGTCAAGTTGCCGGATACACTCGCGTGGAGTGCCTACAATACTGGAACGACCGGCTATAACCAGTCGGTAGCCATCGGCAAAGCGCTGAAAGACAAGTACGGTGTCGACCTTCGCGTTATTCCAGGCAAAAATGATATCTCTCGGATGGGGCCCCTGCGCACCGATAAAGTCCAGTTCGTCGCAAATGGCGCCGGTACCTTTTATGCGGCGGAAGGCGTCTTTGAATTTGCCAACCCCGATTGGGGGCCGCAACAGGTGCAAATGCTTGCATCCGCAACATCAGATGCCAATCTTTCGGTCGGCGTTGCTGCCGATGTAGGTGTTAAGACCGTTGCCGACCTGAAAGGCAAGCGCGTTGGTGTTGTCCGCAGCTCCCCCGCGCTGACGATCGGGACAGAAGCAATACTGGCATTCGCAGGCCTTACCTATGACGATGTTGAAGTCGTAGAATTCGGCGGATATGGCGCAATGTGGAAAGGGATGGTGTCTGGCCAGATCGATGCTGCGTTCGCATCAACAGTGTCTGGTCCGACCAAACAGCTTGAAGCATCTCCCCGGGGTATTTACTGGCCTCCGACACCAGCCGCCGATAAAGAGGGCTGGGCTCGCATCCAAAGTGTTGCCCCGTATTTCGTGCCCCATGTCGCCGTGCTGGGAACGGGCAATATCTCAAAGGACTCGCCGCATGATGGCGCAGCTTATCCTTACCCGATCCTGATTACACGTGCGGACCAGGACCCGGATCTTGTTTATTCAATGATCAAGGCAGTTCATTCCGAATATCCAAATTATGAGAAATCACTTCCGGAAATGACGGGCTGGGCTCTTGAAAACCAGACATTTAAGTGGGCCGTTCCCTATCATCCGGCGGCTGTTAAATACTGGAAGGAAATCGGTGCCTGGACAGATGACATGGATGAGCATAACAACATGATGCTTAAGCGTCAGCAAGTTTTGGCCGACGCATGGGCGACCATGGCCGACAAAAATCTTGAAGGCGATGCTTTTTCTGAGGATTGGATGAAAACCCGGGCTGCCGCGCTTGAAGCAGCCGGCATGAACCCGATCTTCAAGTAAACCAAAAGCACAGATTTCCTTATGGAAACACAAAAACAAGAAACTGGCGCGGTGGTGAAGCCTGAATTGGCTCGCCACCGTAGCCTTTCTTTCGGCTGGATGGCGATCGTAATTGCGATCACCATTGTAGTCATCACGCTTGCTGTCAACCAGCTCTTCAATGCCGGATTTTTCGTCGGCTACACCTGGCTTGATAACGAGTATCAGTACGCGCTTTTCGGACTGCTTGTTCCGATTGTATTCCTGATTTTTCCGGCAAGTGGAAAGTCAGCCATGGACAAGGTTCCTTGGTATGATGCCCTGTTTGCCTTAACGACCTTTGGTCTGCTCGTATTCTTCTTCATGAATGCCGAGCGAATCCTCGACAATGGTTGGGAAATGGGGGCGCCGGACCATATTGTCACCCTGGGTTTCATTCTCTGGTTGCTGGTTCTTGAGGCAACACGCCGCGCAGGCGGCACCGCCCTTTTCACAATTGTTCTGATCATTTCATTATATCCGCTTTATGCAGATATTATGCCCGGCCCGATATCCGGCCTTGGTAGCTCACTTGCGGATACAACAGCCTATCACGTCCTCAGTGCAGAGAGCATGCTCGGCATCCCGATGCAGGCACTCGCCAACCTCGTTATCGGTTTTCTGATTTTCGGTGTCGCTTTGACCCAAACGGGCGGCGGCAAGTTCTTCATTGATCTGGCATTTGCGGCACTTGGCCATGTTCGCGGCGGTCCTGCAAAAGTCGCGATTTTCTCCTCCGGCCTCATGGGTTCCATGAGCGGAAGTGTGATTTCCAACGTTATCACGACCGGCGTGATGACCATTCCGGCGATGCGAAAAACGGGGTTCAGAGCCTCCTATGCTGCCGGTGTTGAGGCATGTGCCTCAACTGGTGGTGTGTTGATGCCGCCGATTATGGGCTCAACTGCCTTCATCATGGCAGTATTCCTCAACATCCCATATATCACCATTGCGGTCGCCGCGATTATTCCGTCGATTCTCTACTATCTGGCCCTGTTTATCCAGATTGACGCATATGCTGCAAAAAACAATATGCCTGGCCTGCCGAAGGAACAGCTGCCGAAACTGGGCGAAACATTCCGTGCTGGCTGGCATTTTATTGCGGTCTTTATCTTGCTGATCGTCATGCTGGTTTACCTTAAGCAGGAAGTCCTTGCGCCTTTCTATGCAACGGCCTTGCTGCTCATCATTAACCAGATATTCTCAAAAGAACGCTGGGGGATGAAGGAGTTCTGGGCGTTCATACTTGCAGCCGGTAAACTGCTGGCGGAAATTGCCGCAATTCTGGTCGGTGTCGGCCTCATTGTTGGCGCTCTTTCGATTACTGGAATGGCGGGAACATTGGTGAATGATCTCGTCTTTATTGCAGGTGGCGATATTCTGGTCCTGCTCCTGATGGGCGCGATTGCAAGTTTCATTATGGGGATCGGCATGACCGTTACGGCGGCCTATATCTTCCTGGCAATTGTTCTGGCACCCGCATTGATACAGGGCGGTCTTGATCCTTTATCCGTTCATCTCTTTATTCTCTATTGGGGCATGGTTTCGTTCATTACCCCGCCAGTGGCACTTGGTGCCTTCGCAGCGGCATCAATTGCAGGGGCCAGCCCCATGCGGACTGGTTTTGAAGCGATGCGGCTTGGCTCGATCATCTATTTCGTGCCGTTCTTTTTCGTTCTGGATCCGGCCTTTATCCTGAACGGAGAACTCAGCCGGACGGCGCTATTGTTTGTCTGTGCTGTGGGGGGGGTTATCCTCGTTGCGAGCTCCCTGCAAGGTTATCTTGTATGGATCGGCAACCTGCATCGTCATCCCATTCTTGGCTGGCCGATCCGAGCGCTAGTCCTGATCGGCGGTTTAGCTTTAGCAACGCCGGGCGGTAGTGACTTAATACCGTTCAGCGATCTTGAACTGGCGCTCTTCGCATTGGCCACAGCAGGTCCTGCAGCCGCGGTTGCCTATATGCTTGAACGTCGAGCGAAAGCCGCCATGGCTTAGCTCTACTTCTATATCAACGATTGGAATCGAAATTCAATCATCATGAAACGCCCGCTTAAGCTAGAAGCGGGCGTTTTTTTGAAAGATAAGAATATGACGGCGGGCTCTTCTGCTTGCGGTCGCCGACCCCCTATCGTATGTTGCGCCGATACTTTCATTCAACAGGAACTTGGCAAGGTATGAGGCGCGGACTAACAATTGCGATGATCGGGATTGTTCTGCTTTTCTGCGCAGCGATCATTGTCGTCTATGTATCAATAGGCTCTGTCATTACTTCGTCAGTTGAAAAGTATGGCTCGGCGATGACCCAAACTTCGGTCACATTGACGGAAGCAGAATTTTCTCCAACTACCGGAGAGGCAACATTACTGAACTTGAAAGTCGAAAGTCCGGTTCCGTTCACCGCACAGCCGGCACTGCTCGCGCCACGCATCGAGATACAAATTGATCCGCATACTATTGGTCAGGAAACGATCGTCATTAAACGACTTATGGTCGAAGCCCCGGAAATTACGTATGAGATCATAAAATCAGGTGACAATCTGCGGAAAATCCGTGACCACATTAAAGACGCGGTTTCTGCTGAGCAACGGGGACAATTCCCCTTGGATCGCAAAGGCTCCCCCAAAAAAATTATTATTGATGACCTTTATATCCAGAATGGGGTCGTCATCGTTCAAGCCGAGAATTTGACCGGAAATAGGGAAACCGCCCTTCTGGAAGATATACATCTAGAAAACGTCGGACAGGCTGAAAATGGTCTTGAAGCCGCAGCATTGATTGAGGAAATATATGCTTCAGTGCTTCAGGCAACGACCCTTGCCGCTCTTTCGACCGATTTAAACCTTTCAGACCAGATGCGAAATATACTGCGCGGGGCCAGCGACGAGACGGAAGAGCTGGTTAATCATCTTCGGAATCTTCTCGAAAAATAAAGTTGCCCGCTGTGCTACGAGCAGGCATAACGGACAATGCAACAACTGTTTGTTAGGGTCGATCTGTGGCGGAAAGCAAACCTCCTCGCGAGGACGGGTTACACCGAAGTGACAACCGACGTCAGGAGCTAATGGCGGCGGCGGCGCATCTGTTTAATCAACGCGGCTACGATGCGACATCGATGCGAGATATCGCACGCGAGGCTGGCATGCTGGCCGGCTCCATGTACTATCATTTTTCATCCAAGGACGAACTGATTATTGCCACATATGAAGAAGGTCGGCGGCTTCTCATCACGTCTTTGTTGGAAGCGATTGAGGGAGTAGAAGACCCGTGGGAGCGGCTCACCGCAGCCGCTGTCGCCCATATGAACACGCTGTTCGGCGGCAATAACTTTTCTATCCTGCTGTGCGCGGACATCTCCCGAACTGCGCCAACACTGCGAAGTCGTCTTATTGAAATCAGAGATAGCTACGACAAGTTGTTTATGGATCTGATCGAAGATTTGCCATTGAAAGAGGACGTTGACAAAGGACTGTTACGTCTCAGCCTTTTGGGTTCCCTGAACTGGTCCAGCAGTTGGTACCGCCCTGGCGGACAAACACCAGCTCAAATTGGTGCTTTTTTCGTGCGCGTAATGAAAGACGGTTTGAGCTAAAATTCAAAACTATATTTTACAAATTATATTGTAAATAAAATATTTTACATATTTTTTAAGAAAATAGTGTTGTGTTCTGCATAAAAACAACTATATCTACGGTGAAGGTAGTGACTGTTGAACAAAATTCATAATCTTGTGAATGGCGAAGAAAATCATTGCTGAACAGGCTGTTCTTATTACAGTAAAGGGTGATATAGGCCGTTGATTGCTGACTCAAAATGTGGCTAAACTACGGCATTGGCGGGCTCGCGAAGCTGTCCACCCCTTAATTACAAAATGCGAGTAGGAAAGTTGAACGAATTAAAAATAAAATCAGATCCCGTCTCCGCCCCCCGGAAAGAGGTATCTTCCGTTGTCATCCGCTTTGCGGGCGACTCGGGCGATGGTATTCAGATTACAGGCAGCCGCTTTACTGACACAACGGCGCTGGCCGGAAACGACCTCGCGACCTTTCCTGACTTTCCGGCAGAAATACGTGCGCCGATTGGAACGACGTTCGGCGTCTCTGCCTTCCAGATTAACTTCGGTTCCCGCAAGATTGAGACCGCCGGGGATGACCCGGATGTATTGGTTGCCTTAAACCCGGCAGCTTTGATGGTCAATCTTGCCCGGCTCAAGCCTGGCGGCATGATCATCGTTGATAGTGGTACTTTCACAGATCGTAATCTCAAGAAAGCCGGTTATCTTGCCAATCCGCTTGAAGATCAGTCTCTGGACGCTTATTCCGTTCTGGAAATTGATATTACCAAGCTGGTTCTGGAATCTGTTAAAAAATTCGGCCTTTCCCAGAAAGAAGGCCTTCGCTGCAAGAACTTCTGGGTTCTTGGCCTTGTTTACTGGATTTATGGACGCAACCGGCAAGATACGGTCGAATGGCTCAAGCGTAAATTCGCAAAGCGGCCGGATATTGCGGACGCGAATATAGCCGCATTGAATGCCGGTCATATCTACGGTGAAGCGTCGGAGACAGCAGGAATAAGTGAGCTGTATTCTATTCCCGCCGCTGAAATGTCAAAAGGATTGTATCGTACCATTACGGGCGGGGAAGCCCTTGCCTGGGGTCTTGTTGCCGGTGCGGAACTGGCAAATCTGAAAGTTTTTTTCGGGTCCTACCCGATTACGCCTGCGTCCCCCGTACTTCATTCGCTTGCGAAGATGAAACAGTTTGGCGTCAAGACATTTCAGGCCGAAGATGAAATCGCCGCCATTTGCTCTGCAATCGGCGCCTCCTATGCAGGATCGCTCGGCATTACATCTTCCTCGGGACCGGGTATCGCGCTCAAAGGTGAGGCAATCGGGCTGGCCATCTCCACGGAATTACCTCTGATTATTGTCAATTCGCAGCGTGCCGGCCCCTCCACCGGCCTGCCGACAAAAACCGAGCAATCTGATCTGTACCAGGCAGTCTACGGGAGAAACGGAGATGCGCCGTTGGTCGTTCTGGCCTCCCATGGCCCGGCGGACTGTTTTGATGTCGCCATTGAGGCCTGCCGCCTTGCGACAAAATATATGACCCCGGTCATGCTGCTGACGGACGGCTATATCGGAAATGCAGCGGAACCCTGGCTGATCCCTAATGTGGCGGATCGGGCCCCGTTCCCGGTCGCGTTTGAAACAAATCCCGAGGGCTTCGCACCCTTTAACCGTAATCCGGAAACTCTGGCACGGCCTTGGGCTATCCCCGGAACGCCGGGCCTTGAGCATCGTGTTGGCGGAATTGAGAAGGAAGAGGGCTCCGGCAATATATCCTATGAACCCGCAAACCATCAGAAAATGACCGATTTGCGGCGGGACAAGATCCTCAATATTGCGCAGGACATCCCGGAACAAACTGTCGAAAATGGCGAAACCAGCGGGAAGCTGGCAGTTGTCGGCTGGGGTTCGACATATGGGCCCATCAGCCGCGCCGTGGATAACAAGCTTGCTGAAGGCGCGAAGGTCTCGCATATCCATTTGCGGCATATATGGCCATTGCCACGCAATCTAGGTGAGCTGCTCCGGGAATTTGACAAGGTTATTGTTCCGGAAATGAACGATGGACAACTGAAAACTGTCTTGCGTGATCAATATCTGATCGACGCCCGTCCCCTGACAAAGGTAACCGGTCAGCCTTTCAAGATATCCGAGATCGAACGTGCCATTGATGCGGCACTGGAGAATTGACATGAACATTGCTGTAACACCCGACAAGCTCAAACCCGCAGACTTCGCCTCCGATCAGGAGGTGCGATGGTGCCCGGGTTGCGGCGATTACGCAATCCTGAAAGCTGTGCAACGGACTTTGCCGGATATCGACACGCCGAAGGAAAATTACGTCTTTGTCTCCGGAATCGGCTGCTCATCTCGCTTTCCCTATTATATGTCAACCTATGGCTTCCATACGATCCATGGCCGGGCGCCCGCCGTTGCGACCGGCATGAAAATCGCAAATCCGGAACTGGATATCTGGATGGTAACGGGCGATGGCGATGGTTTCAGTATTGGCGGCAATCACATGCTCCATGTCCTGCGCCGGAATGTCGATTTGCAAATCCTGCTCTGTAACAACGAGATTTACGGCCTCACGAAAGGTCAGTATTCACCAACCTCCGGAGTTGGGCTACGCACGCCGTCATCCCCGGACGGATCGGTCGATACACCATTGAAGCCGTTGGTCTTTACACTGGGTGCCGGAGCCCGTTTTGCTGCTCGCGCCTATGATACGCAAAAGACGTTGCCGGAAATCCTGAAACGGGCTCATGCCCACAAAGGCACGTCGATGATTGAAATTCTTCAGAACTGTATCGTTTATAATGACGCGGTTTTTGATAATGTTCTCGCCCGCGATGTCGCCTCGGAAAAGCAACTCCATGTCGAGCACGGCAAGCCAATGATTTTTGGTGCAGAGAAGAACAAAGGTGTCCGGCTGAATACAAGCACATTGTCCCTGGAGGCCGTCACCATTGGTGAGAATGGCGTGACAGAAGCTGACATACTTGTTCATGATGAGAAAAATCGTTCACTCGCCACTTTGATCGCCGCGATGGACGGCAACGAGCTGCCCGTTGCCTTTGGTATCATTTACTGTGATCCGGCACCAACCTATGAAGATGGCATAACGGAAAAGCTGGAGCAGGCAAAAGAAGAAACCGCTCCATCCATGGACGCTTTGTTGAGGCAAGGACATACCTGGCAGGCCTGACAGCCTTATAGTATAGAACAACAGAGGCCGGTCCCTTCGCAGGGCCGGCCTTTTCTTTGCAATCCTTAGAAGTTTGCAATAGCCTCTTACTATGACAAAGGACAGTGTGGAAAATATCCTGCTTGCTCGGCGAGAAGCTCTTCTTAATGTTATGAGGTCAAGCACAAGTGACAGTCAGCCCGTAGAGCTTGATCAAAGCCGGGTCGGGCGGCTTTCTCGCATGGATGCGCTGCAGGGGCAGGCAATGGCCCAGGAAACAGAACGGCGGCGCAAGAATGAACTCCAGCGCATTGAAAGTGCCCTGACTAGGGTTCGCGACGGCGAATATGGATATTGTGTATCTTGCGGTGACGAAATCTCGAAAAAGCGCCTTGAACTTGACCCAAGTGTCCCGCTCTGTATCGACTGCGCAAGCAACGGGTGACGGGATCAATCCTGCTGCTTGGAGGAGGATGACATTTTACGGCGGCTTTTCCGTTGCAAATAATTAAGCCCGGCAACAATTCCCCAGATCGGCAGAACGACAACGGCCCCCAGCAGGATATAATCCGCGGCCCAGCGCACCGAGTTCAGTGCCAGTGAGTAAATCTCGCCGATAGTACCCGTTAAATCCTCCAATAGCTCAAGCGGCGTGATATCAAACAGCGTCAGGGCCCATCCGACCAGAAAGGACACAATCAGCAGCTTGACAATCAGCGAGCCTATATTTCGCGGCATTGATCTTCCCCAAAAAAAAGCTGTCGAACGCTTAAACATTTCCTGTTCGAACATGATCAAACATATAGTTTGCCATCATGGCATGACCAGAGTTTATTTAATTCCTGGTCGACGACGTGACCGATTCCCAATTAACAGTATATAGACTATAATCCTGTTTTGCACATTCATTGGCAATTGCTATAGTGAATGGTGTGGTCCGTATTGGAGACAAGTTCATGTCGTTAAAGTTTCGTATTCCCGCTGGCGAGAAAATTGTCGTGAATGGCGCCGTTCTCACAAATTCAAGTAGCAAGGCTATGCATTTTTCGCTGGAAAATGATGCCTCCATCATGCGCGAAAGAGATATTCTTCTGCCGGAAAATGCTGAAACGCCTCTTCAGAACGTCTATCTTTTTATCCAGTTGATGTATATTGAGCCGGGAAGCCACGAAGAGCATCATAAGAGTTTTCAGGATGCCGCTCAGATTGCCTTCCTCTCCACTACAGACAATGACGAACGGAATCTTGTATTCGAAGTTGTGGGGTTGATCGGTGAGAAAAACTATTATGCTGCGCTGAAGCTATTGCAAAGACATTTCAAGGCCACTCTCCCTCAACCAGAAGAATCAGCGGAATAAAAAGCCAACCTCCTCTGGAAATTTCATTACGATTCTAATCGTCCGATCTATCTTATAGACAGCGTGATCGGTGATTTTTCCGTTTTTTTTCGGTTAGGCGGCGAAATAAAAATTACGCTCAAATGATAAAAATCCCGCAGATTTCCGTGACTTTTGGGATTTTCCTCAGCACGGCTCTGATTTTTTCGATGACCTCAGCAAGCAAATGCAATCCTCATTAATCTTTTGTTAGGAAATCCCAGAGATAGTCAGGGCACGGTTTCGAAGTAGACCGGGGCTCAAAAGAGCTGATTGGTCGCAGATGCGACAACTCTAGAATGAGGATTAATATTATGGCTTCTATCAATACAAACTCCGCTTCCATGGCTGCCCTGCGTACACTTAACATGACGCAGAATTCTCTTGGCAAAGTACAGTCCCAGCTTGAAACAGGTCTTCGTGTCAACAGCGCAAAAGATGCTCCGGCAACTTTCGTTATTGCACAGGGCATGCGCGCTGACATTGGCGCTCTGAACGCTGTTTCTGAAGGTATTGCATTCGGTCAGGCGACAATCGGCATGGCTATGGCTGGCGCCACCGCAATTTCCGATCAGTTGACAACCCTAAAAGAACTTGCCACGCAGGCGAAGAACGAAGGTCTCGACGGTTCCGTTATTCAGGATCAGGTCACCGAAGTACTTGCACAGATTGACGCGATTACAAGCACTTCTGCGTTTAACGGTGTGAACCTGATTACCGCCACTGCTACAACTCTGACGGTTCCTACTGGCCTTGGTGCAACGGACAACGTAGCCTTCACCAATATTGACCTGTCGTCAACGACCGGGCTTGCCTTGAACACTATCGACGTAAGTGTAATTGCAAATAATGCTGCTGACATGGCGACAATTGATGCCGCTATTGCAAGTGTTGGTTCTGCTTTGACCAGCATTGGTACGTTCTCCAGTCGTCTTGACGACCAGGGTGAATTTACCCAGCTGCTGACCGACACAATGAAAGAAGGTCTCGGCGTTCTGGTTGACGCGGACATGGCTGAAGTTGCTGCTGAACTGACTGCATTGCAGACGAAAGAGCAGCTCAACATCCAGTCACTGAGCATTGCTAACTCTGCACCGCAGACAATTCTGGCACTGTTCCGTTAATAGTGGCTTGAACAAGGGAAAGGCGGCTCATACGGGCCGCCTTTTTCCGTTAACATCTCCTTAACGACTTATCGGCTATACTGAATCAATTAACCTCGTTTTTCTTTGGAATACGATATGCAAGTGTCCACAAACAGCTCGTTACTTTGGTACAAGCTTTCCAGTGCCCTCAAAGAACCGCATATGAAAGCGTTTGAGGCACAGCCGACTGTTGCGCGCGATATCGATACCTTCAAGGAAAAAATTGGCGAGATCAAATCCGTTGATGATTTGATGAAGAACCGGACTGTCCTGACAATGGTGCTCTCGGCCTTCCAGCTTGAGAGTGAAATTGATAAGCCAGCGATGGTTCGAAAGATACTTACTGAGAATCCTGCGGATAAGGAAAGCCTCGTCAATCGGCTGGCGGAACCCCGCTGGGCAAAACTCGCCAGCGCAATGTATGGTCTTAACAGCGATCCGGATTTCTTTCAGAAGCAATCGAATGTCGACGCCATACTGGCAGGCTATAAAACGAACGAGTTTGAAAAATTTGAAGGCCAGAATGCGGACGGTGTCCGGGAAGCAATGTACTTCAAGCGTCTTGCCGGAAACGTCGACAAGCTTTCACAGATAATGGCAGACAAAACTTTGATGCATGTTGTCCGGGTAGGCCTTGGCCTACCGGAAAGCTTTCAAAGCCTTAGCTATGAGCAGCAAAGAGATCGCCTTGAAAAGCAGATTGACATCGCAGATTTCAAGGATCCGGAAAAGATCGACAAGATGATCCAGCGCTTCCTGGTTTACACAGAGATCAATAATACTGATCCCGCCAGCAATCCTATGCTGTCACTTTTTCAGCCTATTTCAAACGGTGAATTTGTCGGCCCTCAGCCGATCCAGATAGATCTGTTCGTCTAAACCACCGTTCCTTCTTTATCTGACGTCAATTTTTCCTCGGCACAGATTTAAAATGCCCGCACAACTTGGCGGGCAGAACTTTCTCCAGCGTGAAAAAAATTCCTATCCTGCTACCTTTTTGCCCCTTACATCCAAATAAAGAGTCGACGAAAACCTAGCAAGAACCCCGAAAATCTGCGGTTTTTAAAACTGGCACGCCCTTTGCTTCTGTAGTTGCGAGTGAATTCGCGATCTTTTGATTGCCTTAAAGTTTCTACAGGAGATGAAGATGACTTTTTCAATTAATACCAACACAACCGCAATGGCGGCTCTGCGGACATTGTCTCTTACCCAGACCAGCCTTTCCCAGACACAGCGTCAGATCGAAACCGGCCTCAAGGTGGCAGAACCCAAAGACAATCCGGCATCATTTACAATTGCACAGACAATGCGTGGTGACATCGGGGCACTCGACGCAATCGAGGAAGGCCTTACATTTGGACAAGCAACTGTCAGCATGGCAAATGCCGGCGCATTGCAGATTTCAAATCTCCTTATCGACATCAACCAGAAAGTGACCCAGGCATTCAACGATGGTCTGGACGTTACCGTGCTTCAGGAAGAAGTCGACGCGCTTCTTGCCCAAATTACATCCGTTGTCGGCTCAAGTGTCTTCAATGGCGTTAATCTCATTGACGGTGTTAGCGCTGACCTTGACGTTCTGACAGGCCTGGGCGGTGTGACGCAGACAATTGCCGCGCAAGACTTGCGCCTGGCTACTTTGGGATTGGTAGGACTTGATCTGACGAACCCCGCTGTAGCTCTTGCCGCTGTTGATGGCGCTGAAGCTGTTGTCGGTAATGTTATCACGACACTGGGTACGTCAGCAAACCGGCTCGACAGCCAGGCTGAGTTTACCCAGCTCCTGACGGATAAGCTCAAAGAAGGGCTCGGTATCCTTGTCGATGCCAACCTCGCCGAAGCCAGCGCAGAATTGCAGGCATTGCAGACAAAGGAACAGCTTGGCATCCAGTCCCTATCGATTGCCAACTCACGTCCGCAGTCCATCCTTCAGCTTTTTCAGTAATTAGTAACGGTATCGTAAGGATATTCGTCAATAGTAAGAAATACTATCGAGAACTGAAGAGAATAAAATATGTCTGTAGCTGCTTATCAAAAGGCCAATCAGAATACCGAAAACCCGCGCCAAACAGAATACCGGGCTTTCGCAATATTCACTCGTGCTATGGAAGAAGCTGACAAAGAAGACAACGCAATGGCAAGAATCAAGGCTGTCGCCAACAACAGGCGGCTCTGGCTTACCTTGCAAATGGATCTTCTGTCAGAGGAGAATGGGCTCCCCGACGACCTGAGAGGTCGGCTTCTTTCCATCGCATTCTGGGTCAGCCGCTATAGCTTGAATGCCATGAAAGGCGAAGCATCCGTTGCACCGTTGATTACCGTCAACAAGCAGATCATGGATGGCATGAAGCCACAAGATCCAAGCGGCGCCCCTGCCCCTTCAATTCCCTAAGTGACCGCTGGCAGCGACGATACAACAGCCGTAAAACTTTCGCCTCCCCCGCTCTATCACCTAAATCCGACACCGGTTATACTTTGCCAAAAGCAGCAGTTGGCAAGGAATAGATTGAATGAGTTGGGAAAAAGAAGCCGAAGAAATAAGAAAAATGCGCATGGCCGCAAAAGCCCAAGGCGGCGATGAGGCCATCAAAGCACATCATGCGAAAGGCCGACTAACCGTTCGCGAACGCATCGACACCCTCCTTGATCAACAGAGCTTTCAGGAGCAGGGCCGCATTGCCGGTTCGGCCGAGCGTGATGATGCCGGTAACATCACGGCTTTCTCTCCTGCAAACTATATTACCGGCCTTGGTCTGGTTGACGGAAGACGCGTTGCGGTTGGCGGAGAGGATTTCACTCTGAAAGGCGGCTCGCCCAATGCTGCGGGACTGCGCAAGAGTGTCTTCGCAGAAGAACTTGCTTCACAATATCGCGTTCCGCTCATCCGCATGCTGGAAGGCGGCGGCGGGAGTGTTGCTAAAGGAAAAAGCACGGGCACAGTCGGAAGCCCCGCTTATGAAAAACCCCGGTTTCTCTCAATCTCAAAATTATTGGGCGAGGTACCGGTCGCCTCTGCCGCTCTTGGCCCTGTCGCTGGATTCCCTGCGGCGCGTTTCGCTGCATCCCATTTCTCGGTCATGACGCGAGAGACAGCGCAGCTGCTGATCGCAGGTCCGGCGCTGGTGGAGAGAGCCCTTAACATCAAGTTAACAAAGGAAGAGCTGGGCGGTGCGAAGATCCACAGCCGAAACGCCGTTGCTGCCAATATCGCCAAGGATGAAGAAGACGCCTTTATTCAGATCCGCCGTTTTCTGAGTTATCTTCCCGGTAATGTCTGGGAGCTGGCATCCGTCCAGGCCACTGATGATCCTGTTGATCGAATGGAAGAGAGCTTGCTCAGCATTGTTCCAAAAAATCGCCGACTTCCCTTTAAAATACGCAATCTGATCGCATTGGTGGTTGATCGGGAGAGCTTTTTTGAGATGGGAAAGCACTACGGTCCCGGACTTGCTACGGGCTTTGCCCGCCTCAATGGCCAATCCGTCGGCGTGATCGCCAACGACTCCTACTATTATGCAGGCGCGATGGGCGCAGATGCAGCACAAAAAGTCCGCCGGTTCATTGAATTATGCGACACCTTTCATCTCCCCATTGTCAACTTTACGGATGAACCCGGCTTTATGATAGGCCCTGACTCGGAAAAAGATGGAACCATCAAATACGGAACCTCCGCCGTTGCCGCCGCTGTAATGTCAGTTGTTCCTTGGGCAACGGTCATAATCAAGAAGGCCTTCGGTGTTGCGGCCGCAGCGCATTTCAGTGAAAATGGGTATGTTCTGGCGTGGCCCAGCGCGGAGATGGGGCCTCTTCCAGTCGAAGGAGGCGTTGCTGTCGCCTATCGCCGCCAGATCGAGGAAGCGGATGATCCTGAAAAGCTCCGGGCGGAACTGGAAGAAAGGCTGGCGGCTCAGCAATCACCATTCCCCCGCGCCGAAAGTTTCAGCGTCCATGACATTATTGATCCACGGGAAACCCGCCCGGCGCTCTGCCAATGGGTGAGCTGGATACAGCCGCAACTCGACCAGCTTAAGGGACCCGTCTCCTTTTCTTTCCGCCCCTAAACCATTTACGTGATGGTACTGCTTTGTTAAAATCTCGTAAGCTTGAGATAATGAAAAAGGATGACATAAAATGACAGCTGCGTTGAAGGTAAAAATCGATGGATGGGAAAACGGTGATCCGATTCCTGGAAGGTTTGCATTTGGCGTGCCTGCAGCAGAAGGACATGTCGCCCTTAGCGATAATCGGAGCCCCGCGATAAGCTGGTCGGATGCGCCGGAGGGCACAAAATCCTTTGCCATCATCTGTCATGACCCGGATGTTCCCTCTTCCGGTGAGGATGTGAACCAGGAAGGCAAGACGGTTCCTGAAAGCCTGCCCCGCGTTGACTTTTACCACTGGGTTCAGGTGGATATTCCGCTCGAATACTCCAGTCTTGCCGAAGGTGAAGTGACCGACGGTATCACGGCGAAAGGCAAGGCACCAGCGAAGCGATCATATGGCCGGACCGGCCTCAACAACTATACGGACTGGTTCGCGGACGACCCGGACATGGCGGGAGAATATGGCGGATATGACGGCCCCTGCCCGCCTTGGAATGACAGTATTGTCCACCACTATCATTTTACAGTCTACGCGCTTGATGTTGAGACCCTGGACCTCACGGGATCCTTTGGCGGCCCGGAAGCGCTGTCCGCGATGGAAGGTCATATCCTGGCGAGCGGATCTTATGTCGGCACCTACAGCATGAACCCGGACGTCCCTGCTTAACAACCTCTGGCGATATCCGTCAGCCGCGTTTTGGGATGCATTCTCTTGTATTTCTTCGGGCATCGCCCACTTAAAGAAAAAAGGGAAAGGATGATTTCTGCCGTGATAAACCCAACGATCGCCAAAATACCTGGTGAGAATGCAGATTTTGACAAAGCAGTTGATGCCATTGAGTGGTGGCTGACGACACAAGCCCTTGGAAATGTCTCCCTGACCCAGATATTTACCGAATTCAGCAGGTGTATAGACCAGACCCTCTTTCCGCTCATACGGTCGCATGTCACGATGCGTCAGATGCATCCCTTCATAGACCATACAGATCATACCTGGAGCAGGAATGAAGGGGAACTGACCAGCAACTCGCGCCCTAGGTCTCTCACTGACGACCCAAACTGGGTGCGAAGTCCGCTCTATTACATGCTTGAAAATATCATTCTGGAATACAGATGCGACATGAGGCAGCCGGAAAATATAAAGAAATTTCCAATATTTTCCGATTTCGAGCAAATTGGCGGGACCGATTATATCGCTTTTCTGACGCCCTTCGGTTCGCAGGAAACAGCAATCAAGACTCATGATGGCGTCATGTCCTCATGGTTGACCGACAAGAAAGGCGGGTTTGCAGAAAGAGATATTGCGGCCCTAAAACATCTCCTGACTCTCTTCGATATTGCCGCACGGGTCTTCAAGCGTGAACAGACCCTTCAGGATGTTCTAAGCGCTTATCTGGGTCCGCTTGCCGCCCAACAGGTGATGGAAGGAAAAACGCAGCGTGGGGATGGCGACATTATCCAGGCCGTCATCTGGATATGCGACCTTCGCGGTTCAAGCGCGCTCGCCGACCAGATGGAAATGGCCGCCTATTTGGCACTCCTCAACCAGTTTTTTGAATCAATGTCGGAAGCCGTCATGGCCGAAGGCGGCGAGGTGTTGAAATTCATGGGCGATGGCTTTCTGGCCATCTTTCCGACGCCAAACGACGAGGCCATCGCTGACGCGGCGAACAGGGCCCTCACGGCGGCCCAAAACGGTGCGAATGCTCTTGCAGCCCTTCCGTCAGAAGCCGCCCGTCTCAAGTTCGGCATCGGTATACATCATGGCGACGTCATGTTTGGAAATATCGGCGCCCGGGAACGGCTCGATTTCTCGGTCATTGGTCCTGCCGTGAATATGGCGAGCCGACTTCAGGATCTGACAAAAACCCTTGATGCCAATCTCTTGGTGACATCAGCCATTGCCGAACATCTGGACCGCCCATGGCAAAGTTTCCCTCCGCAGCTTGTCCCCGGCTTGAAGTATCGGATAGATGTTTTCACGCCAGCCTGAGCAGCTCTATTTCGGATCGTAGCTCGTTATTGTCCATTCTTCCTTTTCTGCAGCCTGACGCCATTCAACAAACTCAGGCAGCGCCCAAAGTGCATCGAAATAGGCCTGACAATTCTCATCCAAGGGAACTGATCGGCTAAAGAAACGCACCAAAACAGGCGCAAAGAAAACATCCGCGAGGGAGATCTCGCCAAAAAGATAGGGGCCTTTTCCTGAGTAAAGCGCCCGACATTCGCGCCATATTTCGCATATCCGCGCGATATCGGCTTCCACCTCTTCCGGCAGACGCTCAAAAGGCAGCCTTTTTGATAAATCCATGGGCACATGCTCGCGGAGCGCAATAAAACTGGAGTGCATTTCAGCAACAACCGATCGAGCTCTGGCCCGGGCGAAGATTTCCTCCGGCCATAACCTGGCGTCGGGGCATTGTTCTGCCAGATACTCGCATATGGCCAGCGTATCCCAAATGGCATTCTCCCCGATGATCAAGGATGGAACTTTCGGTGGAGCCGCAGGATTTACCGCCTTGAGGTTAATATGGGAATCCGCCCGGTACAATGGAACCACAACTTCCTCAAATGGCATCCCGGATAGTTTCATAGCGAGCCATCCCCGCAAACTCCATGATGAGTATCTTTTATTCCCGATAACTAATTTCACATCTGTCATGTTGTGACTCACCCGTTCAATACTTACCTTAACTGGATTTAACAAACTCAGGAAGGACAACTGCCTGAGCGACCAGAACACGGTTGGTGTTTGGATCAAAGGTTGCCGCAGGAGAGCCATAAAGGACGTAACCTTCCGCCAGGGCATCACTCACGCGCACACAGAAGGCATGAGTATCCTCCCCCGTCAAAAGGCGATAGCCAGGCTTTTTATCCGCCATTGTTATTCCCCTTACATTAACTAAAAGTCGGCCTTTTCCGCCGCCAGACCAGCAAAAGAAATCCCAGCCCGACGCTAACGGCACCCGCGATCAGAACCGGAACCCTCAAAGGCTGTACATTGCGACGAAGGAATATTGTCTGGGTCTTTATTTGCGCGTCCTCCGGAGAGATTTGCCAGTCAAGCAAATACTGTCCGGGTGCTGAGATATCAAACGTCTTTATGACCTGCTCGGATGTTTTCGATGCATACTCCGGTGTATTGTCTTCCCGTTTGTCGCGTTGTTGGCCTTCTGCTTTGAACAGTGCTGCCCCGCCCGGCCCCGTCAATATAATGGAATAGTCGAACGCCGACGCACTTCCCGCCAATAGCTCTATGTCATAACTAACCGATAGAATGGCCCGCATCGGGTTCATTGACGGATCGAGCGTAACAAGACCTGTGTTTCCTGCTTCGCCCGCGAGCTCAAACCGGGCAACCTCTTCCCCGCTCGTCGAATAGCCATATCCAACCCAGCCAATCAGGCCTAAGCCGCAAACAATAAAGAGAATGATGAGAGTTTTACGCAACCCGTTTTTTGTCCCGTATAGAGAATAGCCCTTTGTAGAGAAGCCGCCTTAATAATAGTTGGCGATACTTTCGAGTACAGGCATATTCTTTAACAGGATCATATAAAAGATGCTACAGCAAGATAGTCCATCGATGACAGAACCACCCCGGCATCATCATTTAGGTATTGCTGTCTGACTTCTTATAGACCAGCGGGTACTCCCCCAACCCTCGGGTTTTCTTGGGAACAGATGACATTTTGATCGCGTGCCTGTTAAACGGCATTTCCAGATATTTATAGCTCAAATGTGCCAGAAATATCGTTATGCATGTCCCGACCACCAATAATATCGTGGCCAAAGTTGGATCAGTATTGATATGCGGGTTTCCGTTTTTCGTGTCCCAAATCATTTGGTAATCAAAAAACTTCATCAATATTCGGCCCATTATATACCAAACAGCCGCATGTATCATATATATGCCGTAACTCACCGTTCCTAAAAACACCAATTTCGGATGACACAGGAATTTCTTCAATCCGGTCATTTCAGACCATAATAGAGACAGGAAAATAAAAGAATAGGTAAATGGTGTTACCAAACTTGAAAAATAATGCCCAAAATACCAGACAGTAAACATTACTATAAAACTAATATAAACAAATATAGGCGCCACTCTAACAGTAAAGCTACTGAATACATAAAACAAGAGAACGCCGATGAAAAACGAATACGTGCAGCGAAACAGCGCCATTCCTGTTTCGGGGTATCGACTATCCGTCAAATGCAAAGCCAAGCCCGATATGATGACAATCAAAACACTGGCATATATCCTCAATGTTTTTGTGGGCAGCAAAGTAAACGCAATGGCAAACGTCAGATAGGTGAAAAATTCTACAGATACAGACCAGCTTGGGTAATTATAGTTTAAGTGCTCTTCAAGTATTCCTTGCGTCAAAAATATATTATTAAAGAATGCAGAGACTTCAAAGCCGTGGAATGGAGTGAAGCCGCTTGAGCGACCGCTTAATAATTCAAAGAAATACTCCATCAACGGAAATCCAACAGCGAACGCCAGAAATGTTACTATATGCAACGGGTACATTCGCAAGAATCTGTTGAACTGGAAGGCCGCGGCGGAAGCAAGGCTGTGAACACGATCAGCATAGCTGTAGGCAATGACGAAACCACTTAATTGAAAGAAAAGATCAACCAGCATAGTGCCGTTACTGAACATTATATTGTCATTCAATATAAAGGACGAGTTTGCCACATGATCGCCATGGACAACGACGACGACGAGCGCGAACACACCTCGTAGAGGTTCCAGAAATAAGAACTTTTCCTTGGACGCCATAACAAACCTTTGAAACTATATTAACGCACTCTAGTTTCGCTCTAATATAAAATTTTACTTCACACTGTTCGAAGTCATAAATATTTACAAATCGAAACTATTTTTAACCATATCTAAGTGATAAATACACATACTAAATTAACAAAGCATTACAAGCGTGGGGAATTGCCGAACAACGGTATGTAACTGGTGCCGCCGGGTGGATTTGAACCACCGGCCTCTCCCTTACCAAGGGAGTGCTCTACCCCTGAGCTACGGCGGCGAACTAGGTCCGGACGCGGCGGAATATATAGGGATTTCATGTCATGTCAAAGAGTTTCAGCCGGACTTTTAAAATTGCTGTTTTCTCTTGTTTCCAGGATTGGATTAAAATCGGAATTTCTGCCTTGCCTGACACAAAATTGCAATCTGACATACTTACAAGTCTAAGACATAGATTTGCCTGACCGGCACTGATAAAATAACCAGAGACTTTCCAGGAGTTGAAAATGTCCGCAAGACAAGATGAAGAACTCTCCTTCGACGAATTTGACGAAGAACATTACCCTCGTTCGAAGACCACCGATTTCCAGGCGATTTCAACTACGCTAATGTCCCGCAGGAACTTTCTTGGCAACAGTGCGAAATTCGGTGCCGCCGCGTTTATCATGGGAACGACGTCCCTTTCCGGGCTTGCCGGATGCAGCTTCCTGACGCAGGACTTCGAAGAGGTTGAGGCAAACAGCCGCGATACCATTACGGTGCCGGCCGGCTATCAGTGGCACGTTGTCAGCATGTGGGGAGATCCCCTGTGGTCCAATAGCCTCCCGTTCGATCCGTCGACACGCGGAACTGCAGAGAGCCAGGCGCTTGCCGTAGGCGACAACAACGATGGCATGTCTCTCTTCGAAGAAAACGGCACATTGATCCTTGTTTCCAACAATGAATATGTGAATCAAAGCATCATCTATGGCAACCGGAAGAGCAAAAAACCTGAAACCGAAGATGACATCCGCAAAGGTATGGCGGGGCACGGCATAACTGTTGCTGAAATTGTAGAGCAGGATGGCAAATGGAGTATCGTTAAGGATAGCCCCTACAACCGGCGTATTACAGCAAACACTCCAATGGAGATTACGGGCCCGGCACGCGGTCATGCAAAGATGGCGACAGCCGCGGACCCGGACGGAATTCTCGCCCTTGGCACCTGGAATAACTGTGGCAATGGCCTGACACCGTGGGGCACCTATCTCACCTGTGAAGAAAATTTCAACGGATACTTCTCCAGCAGTGATGACACCTACCAACCGTCACCAGAGTTGAACCGCTATGGTGTGGGCAATAAGGATTGGGGATACGCCTGGGCAAGCGTCGATGACCGATTTGATATCAGCAAAAACCCCAATGAGCCAAACCGCTTCGGCTATGTTGTGGAAATCGACCCGCTTGACCCTAATTCCACGCCGAAAAAGCGCACAGCACTGGGCCGATTCAAGCATGAGAATGCAGAGCTCGTCGTTGCGGAAAACGGCCATGTGGTGGTGTATCTCGGTGATGATGAGCGCGGTGAATTCCTTTATCGTTTTGTCAGTGCCGATAAATACTATGAGGGCGAAGATAACCGCGATCTTCTTGAGAACGGCACGCTATATGTGGCGAAATTCAACGATGATGGCAGCGGCAAGTGGATCGCCCTGACACCCGAAACGACAGGCATGGCATCTCAGGCCGAGATTTCCATTCTGACCCGGCAGGCGGCCTCTATTGTCGGGGCCACGACAATGGACCGGCCGGAATGGGTCGCCGTGAATCCAAACCGAGCAGAAGCCTATCTAGCGCTCACCAACAACAAGAACCGCGGGAAAAAGCCGAATGCAGGCGGAGACCCCACCCCTGTCGGCGGCCCAAATCCCCGCGCAGAAAATCATTACGGACAAATAGTCCGCTGGCGGCCACTCAATCAGGATCACACATCAGATGAATTTTACTGGGACTTGTTCGTGGTCGCAGGAAATCCCGCAGCCCACAGCGATGCCTATGCCGGATCAAGTAATATCAACACAGGCAATATGTTCAACTCCCCGGACGGGCTTGCTTTTGATGAAAGCGGTTTCCTCTGGATCCAGACCGATGGTAATTATTCCGATAAGGACGATTTTGCGGGAATGGGAAACAATCAAATGCTGATTGGCGATCCCGTGACAGGCGAGATCAAGCGCTTTATGGTGGGTCCCAAAGAATGTGAGATTACGGGCATCACCTGGAGTCCGGATCGAAGTACCGTTTTTGTCGGTATCCAGCATCCGGGCGAGAAGGGCAACAGCCATTTCCCGCAAGGTGGAACGTCCATTCCGCGCTCCGCTATTGTCGCCATCTCTCGCAAAGACGGCACCGCGCTCAGCTGACTTGCTTTCATTTGTTGCGCCCTGTCGGCACTTCGAGTTCAGGTGTCATTGCAATTGCCGGCAAAGCAGTCTAAGGATGCGTTGATATTCAGTTGGAGCCTATGGCAATGGCGGATCACGGCAATAAAAAGGGCGCAGACAAAGAAAAGCTGAAAGCGGAGAAAGCAGAGCGCCTTGCGTCGGAGCTGCGCGCAAACTTGCGTAAACGCAAGGAGCTGCAGCGCAGTCGCGGCGCCACCGCTCCCGACGCCATCAAAAACCGCGACAAATTGACCGATTAATCAATCTGCTTTTAACCTTGGCCCGATCAAGCACAGACTGTAGTATGCCGGTCCAATTCAGTTGTTTGAGCGGAGAAATAGAGCATGTCCATTCTGTCCGATAAATGGATCAGGCAATCGGCCCTGGAAACAGGCATGATTGAGCCCTTTGTGGAAAGCCAAAAGCGAGAAGGCACCATATCTTATGGCCTTTCTTCTTATGGCTATGACGCGCGGGTTTCCGACGAGTTCAAGATATTCACCAATATCGATTCGGCAACTGTTGATCCGAAGGCGTTCTCCAGTTCAAGTTTTGTCGACCGTAAAACTGATGTCTGCGTTATTCCACCCAATTCATTTGTCCTGGCCCGTACCGTCGAATATTTCCGTATTCCGCGGGATGTCCTCGTGATCTGTCTTGGAAAATCAACCTATGCTCGTTGTGGCATCATTGTGAACGTCACCCCGTTAGAACCAGAGTGGGAGGGACATGTCACTCTCGAGTTTTCCAATACAACCCCGCTGCCAGCAAAAATTTATGCAAATGAAGGCGCCTGCCAGTTCCTTTTTCTCAAGGGCAACGAGCCCTGCGAGGTATCGTACAAAGACCGCGCGGGTAAGTATATGGGACAAGAAGGCGTGACCCTCCCCAGGCTTTGAGACCGAATGCCATTATATTGATTAATTTAAAGTCGAAGCATTAAATAACGCCAAAGACTTTCCTTTCCTGCAAAAAATGGGATAAAAGCCATTCAATCATTTATGGAAGCGTGACCAGCCGATACAGCCTGGTATTCCCGCCCACAATTACCAATTGGATACAACAGAGTAGATTTAAATGGATAGCATTAGGATAAGAGGCGGAAAACCGCTTCAGGGAAAAATTGAGATCAGCGGCGCGAAGAATGCTGCGCTTCCACTGATGGTCGCCAGCCTGTTGACTGATGATACATTGACCCTTTCCAATCTGCCCCATGTGGCCGATATCTCGACCTTGATTACTTTGCTATGCCAGCATGGCGCGACAGCGGCAATGAATGGCGAAGCGGCCAATGGCGGCGGAAGCGATGGGCGATCGCTCTCAATCAGGGCCGCCAACATCACCAATACCGAAGCACCCTATGACATTGTCCGTAAAATGCGGGCGGGCGCCCTTGTCATGGGTCCTCTCCTCGCGCGAATTGGCGAGGCCCGCGTATCGTTGCCCGGAGGATGCGCGATTGGCACGCGGCCGATGAACCTTCATATCAGCGGCCTTGAACAGATGGGGGCAAAAATTACAATTGCTGGCGGCTATATGGAAGCAGTTGCACCCCACGGCCTTAAAGGCGCGGAAATTCGGTTTGAGACAGTCTCCGTCGGGGCAACAGAAAATCTGTTGATGGCAGCCTGCCTCGCCAAAGGAACGACAATTCTGGAGAATGCTGCCAAGGAGCCGGAAATTACCGATCTTGTTCAATTGCTGCGCCAGATGGGCGCACAGATTGAAGGGGACGGTACCGATAAGCTGGTTGTCCACGGCGTAGACAAGCTTCACGGCACAAGCTATCGAGTTATGCCGGACCGGATCGAAACCGGTACATATGCGATCGCAGCAGTTATTACTGGCGGTAAAATTGAGCTATCCAATACAAATGCCGAGCTGGTTCGCTCTGTACTAGATGCACTTGTAGAGGCAGGCGCCGAGATTCATGAAACGCAAGACGGCTTTATTATTTCCCGTGAAGGCACAGTCATTCGCGGCGTGGATATCATGACTCTCCCCTATCCTGGCTATCCGACGGACATGCAGGCGCAATTCATGGCCCTTATGACAATTGCCAAAGGCGCGGGCATGATAACCGAAACAATTTTCGAAAACCGCTTCATGCATGTGCCGGAGTTGGCGCGCCTTGGGGCAAATATTACCGTACATGGCCACTCGGCACTGGTTCGCGGCGTAGATCACTTGGTCGGCGCGCCGGTTATGGCCACGGATTTACGCGCTTCTGTCTCATTGGTGCTTGCAGGCTTGGCAGCAGAGGGAGAAACCGTTATCAATCGTGTATATCATCTGGATCGAGGATATGAGCGCCTGGAGGAGAAGCTGGCCGCGTGCGGTGCAGATATTGAACGCATCCATACGAGCTGAGCATAGATTGAGAGCAGGACCGGAAGAATGCCCAAGGGTCTAAAACTTTTTGCCACGGAAACCGAGGATGTTGAAATCCTGTCGGCGGCGCTTGAAGGCATGATCACCAGCCCCGGTGAAATGAGTTTTCACAAGTCGTCGCGCGCCTTCACGATAATGGGGTCCCGTTTTATGTGGGAAGTCCTGAATGACGATGCAAACACTCCCGACAGTTGGTATCGTATTCGGTCCGGGCTTCATTTCGGGGATGTAATAGCTGTAAAAGCAAGCGGCATCTCCCAGGATGTGCCGACCGAAGCTCTTGAGTTACTCAATTTATCGACAAATGTCATCGCCGGGTCTGATGCCGAAATCCATCTAAATTTTGCAGGGGGCGGAACGCTGCTTTTAAAGGCGGAATGTATTAATCTAACCCTGACCGACACGGGAGATGCTTGGCAAACCAAGTACAAACCCCAACATGAAGGCATTGGATCCTCTTCCGATCAGGAAAATGAATGAGAATGGAGTGGTCGCGTGCCATCGAGTGAAGAGCTGGTTATTGCCCTGCCAAAGGGCCGGATACTAAAAGAAGTGATGCCGTTAGTCCGGGCTGTCGGGATTGAGCCCGAGCCGGCATTTGATGATCCGTCAAGCCGTCTGCTGCAGTTTCGCACCAATCACCCCCATATTTCCATTATCCGGGTCCGTTCCTTCGATGTAGCAACCTTTGTCGCCTTCGGCGCGGCACAACTCGGCGTCGCCGGAAACGATGTGTTACTGGAATTCGACTACCCCGAAATATATGCGCCCGTAGATCTGGACATCGGCCATTGCCATATCGCCGTTGCCCAGCCACGTGACCTGGAAGATGACCGCGATCCCAGCCGTTGGAGCCATATTCGCATCGCGACAAAATACCCTAACCTCACTCACAAGTTCTTTGCCTCGGCGGGCATTCAGGCGGAATGCATCAAGCTCTCTGGCGCCATGGAACTTGCACCCGGCCTCGGCCTGTGCCGCCGGATCGTTGACCTTGTCTCAACGGGAGCAACACTGGAAGCCAATGGCCTGGTGGAAGTGGAGAAAATTCTTGATATCACCTCAAGGCTTATTATCAACCGGGCGGCCCTCAAAACCCGGTCCGTGGAGCTAAATGGCTGGATCGAGAAATTCAGGGAGGTGGTAAATGCCACTTAAGCTGAATATTGAAGATCCAGACTTCGAGGCAGATTTCACCGCCCTCCTCAATCAAAAACGTGATGAAGACAAGAATGTCGATACCGTCGCTGCAGACATCCTGAACGATGTCCGAAAGCGCGGAGATGCAGCCTTGCTGGACTATACCCGTAAATTTGACCGGCTGGATATCGCCGATGCCACCGCACTTCGGATTACAAAGGCAGAAATTGAAAAAGCCGTTGGTGAGTGTGACAGAGAAACACTATCCGCGCTGAACATTGCTGCTGGGCGGATTGAGCGCTACCACAAGCAACAACTGCCTGATGATCATTTTTACGAGGACGCGGACGGTGTAAAACTCGGTTATCGCTGGACTGCAATTGAGAACGTCGGGCTTTATGTGCCAGGCGGGCGGGCGACTTATCCATCGTCTGTATTAATGAATGCAATCCCGGCCAAGGTCGCTGGCGCCTCTCGCGTTGTTATGGTTGTCCCAACACCTGATGGCGTGATCAATCCAATGGTCCTGGCGGCGGCCGACCTTTGCGGAGTGGATGAAATTTATCGTATTGGCGGCGCACAAGCGGTGGGCGCTCTCGCCTTTGGAACTGAAACAATTACTCCGGTCGACAAGATCGTCGGCCCCGGCAACGCCTATGTCGCGAGCGCCAAGAAACAGGTATTCGGGACGGTAGGAATTGACATGATTGCGGGCCCTTCGGAAATACTGGTCGTCGCAGACAACCGAAATAACCCTGACTGGATTGCCGCTGATTTGCTGAGCCAGGCCGAGCATGATCCCGTAGCCCAGAGCATTCTGATCACGGATGACGCAAATTTCGCAAAAAATGTCGAGGTCGCCGTCGAAAACCACCTCAAAACGCTTGGCCGCGCAGAAATTGCCCGTGCAAGCTGGCAAAACTATGGTGCCATCATTCTGGTTCGGGATCTCTCAGAAGCGCCCGCGTTAGTCGACCGGGTTGCACCTGAACATCTCGAGCTCTGCGTTGAAGATCCGGACAGCCTAGCGGATAAAATCCATCATGCCGGGGCAATTTTCATGGGGCGTTATAGCCCCGAAGCAATTGGCGATTATGTTGCCGGCCCAAATCACGTACTCCCGACGGGTCGAACGGCGCGCTTTTCGTCCGGTCTCTCGACCCTCGATTTCGTCAAGCGGACTTCCTTGATGAAGCTGAACGCTGATAGCCTCCGTCGGATCGGGCCTGCAGCGATAGCGCTTGCGGAGTCGGAAGGGCTTGATGCGCACGCCCTGTCCGTTTCCATCAGGCTGAACTGACGCGAACCGGGAAAGGATCAATAGCCACATGCCCGACAACCAATATATCGCGAAAATAGCGCTCGACGAAAAGACGGTTGTTCGACGCAATGCGGATATTGAGCACGAACGCAAGGTCGCTATTTTTGATATTCTGGATCAGAACCGTTTTATTGTGAGCGGCTTCGAAAATAGTGGCCCCTATTCCTTGCACCTCAGCATTGAGGATAACCGGCTTATCTTTGATGTCCGGACGGAGGATGATACGACAGGTCTGGTGCGTATTCCGTTACCTGTCATTTCATTCCGCCGAATTATCAAGGACTATTTCCATGTTTGCGAGAGCTATTTTGACGCTATCAAATCAGCTTCCCCTTCGAAAATAGAAGCCATCGATATGGGGCGACGCGGCCTTCACAATGAAGGGTCCGAACTCCTGAAAGAGCGTCTTAAAGACAGGGCGGAAACCGACTTCGATACAGCACGTCGCTTGTTTACCCTGATGTGCATTCTCCATATTCGGGGTTAGGAATGAGGCACGAACCAATCATTCTTAGCCGTATCGATTATACGGACCGGTTCCCCGCATGAGCGATTTGCCCTATAGCAATGAACTGCCGGGTAGTGTTCTTTTTGCCTGCACCCATAACAGTATCCGTTCTGTGATGGCGGAGAATATTATGAAAAGCCTGTATGGCCATGCTGTCTATGTGGATAGTGTCGGGGTCCGTGCCAAAACGGTTGATGGTTTCGCCATCGAGGTGCTGGACGAAATTGGCCTTGATGCCTCAAATCATGTTGCAAAAAACTTCGAGGATCTGGAAGACAGCTCTTTCGACATGATCATCTCACTCTCCCGCGAAGCCCACAACAAGGCGGAAGAGCTGACCCGGACCACAGCGTGCGATACAGAACTCTGGAACACAATTGATCCGTCGCTTACTGAAGGCAACAGGGAAATGCGCCTAAACGCCTTCCGCCATGTTCGTGATGATCTGTACGAAAAAATAAAGGCCAGATTTAGGACAGGCCCTGCCCCACAAGTGTAAAAGCCACGCCGCAGACCTACTGCGAACTCACTATTACTGCTCCTTTTTGTGCTTTCTTTTGAATAGATTAAAGGAAATGCTTGCTTTTTAGTATTCTTGCCCCTTATTTTGCAGCATCGAAAACGACTGGAATAGGATTTTATGGCGAAAGAAGAACTATTGGAGTTTGAAGGAACGGTGACGGAATTGCTGCCCAATGCAATGTTCCGTGTTGTTCTTGAGAATGACCACGAAGTGTTGGCGCATACTGCTGGTAAAATGCGCAAGCATCGCATTCGTGTATTGGCGGGCGACAAAGTGACCGTCGAAATGACGCCCTATGACCTGACAAAAGGCCGCATTACCTTCCGTTACAAGTAGGTAATTGCTCATGGGTGATAGAAGAACCCCCCGGAGGCCTGCTGTCAATACGGCGGAACATGGCGCCGATAAGCATCTGCCGTCAATTCGTCCCCCGACTCTGATCCTGGCGTCTGCCTCGCCGCGGCGCCTGGCCCTTATGAAGCAAATCGGCCTTACACCCGATGAGGTGGACCCCGCAGACATAGACGAGTCCACCAAATCAAATGAGCTCCCCCGTGACATCGCAAAACGCCTGGCATTTGAAAAAGCTAGCGCCGTAATGGCGCGACATCCCGGAACTTTTCTTCTTTCGG
Organism: uncultured Sneathiella sp.; assembly: GCF_963973085.1. Classification (GTDB taxonomy): domain Bacteria; phylum Pseudomonadota; class Alphaproteobacteria; order Sneathiellales; family Sneathiellaceae; genus Sneathiella. The sequence goes on along the minus strand of NZ_CAXAXA010000002.1, from coordinate 22,580 downwards.
CGGATACGGTTGTTGCCGTGGGTCGGCGCGCCCTTGGAAAAGCAGAGACCGAGGACGAAGCATATACCTTTCTCAAGCTGCTGTCCGGTCGTCGGCATCAGGTTCATACCGGCATCACCTTAGTGACACCGACCACGAACATCATTTCGCGGGTTGTAACCACTGCCGTTATCTTCAAACCTCTCGACCAATCTGAAATTCGCGGCTATCTCAAGCAGGATGAATGGCAGGGCAAGGCTGGCGGATATGCTATTCAAGGCTACGCTGCCGCTTTCGTTCGCCAAATACAGGGATCTTACAGCAATGTTGTCGGCCTGCCCCTCTTCGAAGTCAGCAATCTATTACGCGGCAACGGCTTTCCGTTCTGGACGGAAACGGCCAGATGAAAAAGGTCCTCTTGATTGAAGAAGGACCTTTCGAAACGCGTGGCGCCCTTCTGAATGACGATACTGTCATAGAATTGCAGATAGAGCGCCCGGGTGATGTTTCCCGTGTCGGCCAGTTTTATCATGGCCGTGTGTCCAAAATTCTCCCGGATATGAATATCGCTTTTGTCGATATTGGGGAGAAGACCGACGGCTTCCTGCAGCTAAGCGATCTGCACACAACTGCAACAAACCTTAACAGCGTTATTACAGAAGGTGAGAAGCTCCTTCTACAGGTGAGCAAGGACGCCAAAGGAGACAAAGGGCCGCAACTTGGCGCCCGCTTTGCCCTGCATGGCCCGAACCTTATCTACAGACCGACGAGCCAAGGACTGACCCTCTCGAAAAATATTAAGAACGCAACGGATAGAAGCCAGATCGAAAAGCTGCTGGGCGGATTTGCCGATAACGCGGGAATCACGGTGAGGACAAGTGCGGATAAAGCGCCCGAGCCACTACTCTTTTCGGAAATGACATCTCTGATATCCGAATGGGAGGAAGTAAAGGCGGCGCAAAAGGCGTCGAAGAAGCCTCAGCCCGTCGGAAGGGCGGAAACACCCCTCACCCGTATCCTGCAAACCTTGTTTACCAGCGATACCAGATTGATCGTCAACAACTCATCGGCGCTCAATGCGACAAAATCCTATCTGGCACATCGACTGCCAGGGATTGAGGCGGACGCGGAGCTGTGGAACAAACAAGAGCCATTATTCGAAGCTATGGGCGCCAATGCGGCGATTGAGTTAGCGCTGCAAAAGCGGGTCCCGCTCAAGTCCGGCGGAAATATCACGCTTGAGCCAACCGAGGCCGCCATCGTAATCGATGTCAATTCGGCCGGACAAACCAGGGCAGCAGGACGGCAATCTGCGGCACTTGCCACCAATCTCGAGGCCGCCCTTGAAATTTGCCGCCAAATCCGGCTGCGCAATTATGCCGGTATAATCATCATCGATTTTATTCAGATGAACGGGAAAGGCGATGCAAAGGAACTCACCAGCTTTTTGCAAACTCTGCTTGAGCAAGACCCCTGCCCTTCGCGCATGATTGGCATGACAGAAATTGGATTAATGCAGATAACCAGAAAGCGCACCCGGCCGCAATTGAGCGATATCATGCGGAAAAGCTGCCCCCAATGTGAGGCTGATGGCGTTGTTCCAGATGATACGACAATATTGGCCCATCTTTTTCGGGAGCTTCAGGATATTGTCCGCTTCTCCCCCAACGTATCCCTTCATATCAAATCCGGAAATGAACTGGCGTTGAGACTTGAACGCCAAAAAGCTATGCTGGAGAAAGAACTGGCAAGGCCGATCTCCATTTCGATTGACGCTGCGCTTTCTGAAAATGAATACGGGATAAACCAGGACGTGCAATGAGTAAAAAAATTCCGGAAAAACCCTGTCCGCAATGCGGCAAGCCTCCTGCGGCCAAATTCCGGCCCTTTTGCTCTGCCCGTTGTAAACAGGTTGACCTCGGAAAATGGTTCAATGAATCCTATGTTATCCCCGGAGAGGAAACCATCCCGGCCAATGACGAAGATTCGAATTAAGGCCCAAGTGCCAGTCCCTTAGCGCGCAAAAATTATACTGAAATCCCGCAGGCCGACATTTGCGCTTTTTTAAGTCAACACCTCTGGACAGCCCGGATTATTTCTTTTATAAACCTGCTTCCTCGCCCACGCGGCATAGCGTGTATCGCGACAAGCCCAGGTAGCTCAGTTGGTAGAGCAGCGGACTGAAAATCCGCGTGTCGGTGGTTCGAATCCGCCCCTGGGCACCATTTTTCCCTTATAAATCAATGCATTAACAATGATGGCGGGATTTTAAACCCCAAAATACTTGCTGCACATTTGCTGCACATATTTCTGTCAATTACATAGGTTTTCTGACAAAAATTATTTTGCACTACGCCTAATATATGTTTTAAAACAATGGCTTGGCAGGGATTTATTTTCGCCTGTAATTTGCCTTTTGATACCCTGATTGGCTATAAAAACATATACTATCGTGAATTATAATACTCGTATTGATTGTATATGTTATAATTTATATTATTTATTGGAGAAAGGAAATGACACAACACAGACTAAACTTAACGACAATTTGCAAAGGTAAAGTGGAAATCTACACACGCGCTGATACACAGAAAAAATCGTGGCAAGCAAGGGTCAAGTATTTTGAAGGGACTGGCTACTATGTGAAGAGCTTGAAAACTGAAGATAAACAAGAGGCCATTGATATAGCTGAGGAGTGGTATCGTGATTTAAAATACAAGCATGACAATAATCTCGTTGTCAGAAAGCGCAGCGTTGCACAGATATGCTCCCTTTATATGGACAAGCTTAAATCAGAGAGTGACGCTGGTATCGTTTCTAAACAAAAGCTGGACGACTACAGACCTCTAGTAGAAACCTATATAAAGCCCTTCTTTGGACGGCGTCATATAGACAGCCTTAAGCAACAGGATATTGAAAATTTCAAAGCATGGTGTCTGGTCTATTGGGTATCTGGACCAGGGTCAGAAATACGTGGTTGGACCTATTGCAGAAATGGCAAGTTGATCAAGAATCCTGCGGCGAGGTCTACAAAACAGCTATCAGAAGGCTCTCTTAATAAAATATGCGTTGTTCTAAGAGACATATTCAAAACTGCCGTTGCAAACGATGCAATCGACGAAAACAAAATTCCATTGATCACGAAAAAGATTGGCAACAATCGCTCCAAAAAGAACGGTCATTCTTCCAGACGACCCGCATTTTCCAATTGCGAATATGATTTCCTCGTCAGCAAAATGAGAGCATGGCCTAATGCAGCAACCAATGATGATCAGATACAGCGAAGGCTGTTGATGCAGGACTATATACTTGTTCTGACAAACACAGGAATCAGATCAGGTACTGAAAGCGACGGCCTAAAGTGGAGGGACATTAAATATGGCATCCATAAAGGCAAGCCTTATGTAGAAATACGCATCAAGGGTAAAACAGGCAAACGCCAGATCATTGCGATGCCTCGCACCAAGAACTATCTGGAACGAATTAAAGCCAGACGTACTGAGGTTCTTGGCAAGGCCCCCTCACTCAATGAATATGTCTTCTGCCTGCCTGATGGTTCTCATATCAAGAATGACTATTTCAGGAAAATCTTTAGACGGGCACTTATTGAATTTGGGATTCTGAAAGATAGCGACGGCAAGGAAAGAACGCCTTATAGCTGCCGCCATACTTACGCAACGATGCGCTTGCTGAAGGGTGTCACTTATGAAGAATTAAGCAAGAACATGGGAACCAGTTACAAGATGCTGGAAGCCCACTACAGCCATACAACGCCGTTGCTTATGCAAGACAGCCTGACCAGAATTTAGGCCTTGAGTAAATCCAGCCTGTTGAAGGTTTAGCGTCATTTACACGATACTGCTCCTCTGCCGAGGCTGATTTTTAGTTTGATAAATAAACATAGAAAGGAAAACGCAAAGAGACTTTTACACATGTACATAAATAAAAATGAATACGCCAAGGAAATGAAAACATGGCTATACCAATTTGAGGGAAACTATTTCGTCACCCTCGCTTTTAACCCCTCCAAAAAGCTGCCCAACAACACCTCAAAGGGTAACTATAACAATTGGTCCGTTGACAAGGCTGTGGACGCTTTAAAACACTGGCACGCGCGACTTGATCGCAAACTTTTAGGTCCTGATTGGGGTAAGGAATTAAAGAAAGAATTACGCACTCAATTTATCGCCTTTGTGGAACACCCAGACAGCAACATACATTGGCACCTGATTTTAAAATTGAACTCACCAAAAGCTAATATGTTTTTGGAAGAGGCAGATGCCATATGGGAAAAACTTGTTCCTAGCGGCACAATTGATATCAAGCCAATCAGGACAGCAAAAGACAATCTAGATTTCAGTGGATATTGCAGCAAGGCCAGCAGATCATATGATCCTGCAAATCACATCGTTTTCAGTTCAAATTTTACGATGTAAAAACTACGCCATGCAGTTTTAATAAATACATTGCATTTCCTTTCACGTGCTTGCAACGCTGCACAAGTTGAAAGGGTGCATTTTGGAAATTTATAACGCGTTTTACAAAGGGACGATTTAAAAAATTTACACATATTTTTTAATGACGTTGCTCATGCGAAGAACGTGCAAGTTATAATATTGTCAAAAGCAAACGGTGATAACTTGATACAGTTGATAAATATCTACAGCAAATAAGTTGGAGATATAAAATGCGTTATATGGAAATTATTAAAAACAAGGACAGCCTGATTGACTCAAAAAAAATAACAGAACAGCTCATTAAGGACATTAAAAAACAAGTTAAAATTCATACCCAGAGATCAACAGGCAAAAGACTTATTAAAAGCGATAGCGGTAAAAACTCAATTAGCTAAAAATTACACAGCTATTTTCAAAATCCCATTTCAGAGATATCCTTACTTTGTTGGGAGGGGAGCTGTAAATGGAACGACTGACTGAAGTTGGTTTTCAAAAAGTAGGCTTTTGGAAGCTCAAGGATGGACATGTCGATTTTGAACTTAATAGCCAAGAGAATACTATTAATGTGTTGTACGCATTCGTGTGCGAAGGCGAGGTAATGTACATAGGCAAGACCATCCAGCCATTGAGAAAGCGAATGTATGGCTACCTCAGGCCAGGGAAATCACAATCAACAAACATAAAAAATAGAGACAATATATTGGCATCATTGGTGGCAGGTAAGGGCGTAGAGATTTTTGCGCTACCTGATAATGGACTACAAAACTATGGTGGATTTCATATTAATATGGCGGCAGGCTTGGAAGATAGCCTGATTTCCAGTCTAAGTCCCTCTTGGAACGGTGCGCAGAGCAAAGTCATCGATCTAGCTGGTCATTCCAAAGTAGAAACTTCCAGTTCAATAGGGAACGAGGAGTTTCCTGTTACGCAGAAAAAACCATTAGAAACCATATCAACTGATGAAAATCTGAAGTTCCAGTTCCACTTGCGTAAGACCTATTACAATCAAGGGTTCTTCAACGTTCCCGTTGCCTATATGGATGCCTTTGGTAATAATAATGAACGAATAGAAATATCCTGTGGAAAACATGCAACCCTATTTGAGGGGCATATTAATAGAACGGCAAATACGAATAATACTCCAAGGATAATGGGAGGCCGCCAACTGACGCATTGGTTCAAAAATAGCAAAAACCTAGATGATCAAATAAAGGTTACAGTTGTCTCCCCTAATTCCATTTTTATTGAATGAAAAATTCCACAGAAGCAGTACTAAAAGTCCAAAAAGCAACACAGGCCACTAACCTTGAGAAATCAAACTTCTAGGCGCAATAAAATTATTGAGGGATAATTTTAAGGGCATCCAATGCATTCAATGCAGGAATAAATAGGTTTATGCCCTCAGCTGAATTACCTGTAAGCTTTGAAACACTAATTCCCATAACATTTCCATATTGATCCAATAAAGGCCCACCACTATTCCCTGGTGAAATAGCAGCGTCTGACTGGATATAGGAAGAATTAGGATCAGAAGAATTTCTATATGCGCTCACAATGCCTGAAGTAACTGAAGATTGCAGTTCTTCTTTAAGAGGGCTACCGATGACATATACTTTTTCAAGATTTTCAGCTTGTTTGTGACGAATAGGTAATGGTGAGGGTATTCGCAAAGGAACCTTTACCAAAGCGACATCGCGCTGCTCATTTGTCCTAATAACTTCGCCTAATATTTCCAATCCGTTATTTAAAATTACGGCGACATTTGTTGCCTCGTTCACAACATGTGCATTAGTGAGAATATACCCATCCTCATTAATGATAAAACCAGAGCCATGCCCAGCACCAGAACGAATGGTTACAACTGCTGACAACACGGTATCCAGTTTATTTTCAATAATTTCTTGCGAAACCTCAGGAAGGACTAGTTGCAAAGGCTGCCCTTTAAAGGCTTGCAACGTTGATCCAGCGTTTTCCGCCTTCAATGCTATGTCTTGGAACTCTTTCGTGGATATGAAAGATTCTACTGCTGCCGCAAAGGCATTATGAAAGGTCAGGATGATCCCTTCTTTCTTGGTTGCAATTTGCCTGTGATACCCGCCAGATTGAATCTCCATTACCTCTCTTTGGGTTAGGTTTGAAAAGACAGTCCACGTCACGTTCAAATACATTTCTCCACTATATTCGTTCAATGGACGACCATCCCACCAATGATGATCTTCACAGAAATTGCTTTTTATTTGCGTAATACTAGCACCCACCAAATACTCCGCGGAAGCTACTGATTTATTTTGCCCAAACAAGTCTTTTGGATCACCAGCAACGTTAAAGCCATTAGTGTTTAAAGTCTCATAAAAGATCTCACCCAGCTCCGTACTCCAGTTTCCCAAAACAGAAGAGCCTGCCCCCCAATCCATAGTGGATTTTCCTGAATGGCTATCGTTGCAAAGATACCCATCCACACCAACAGACCCCATATTACCTGATGAAGGGAAATGGCCAATCGCAGTACCACGCTTGATGTTTGCGACAACTTTTTGAAGTACAAACGATGATTGCTGTGAAATTGGTTTATTTACTGAAATAAGCTGCGGCGTTGGCGCCTTAGGGACAGACATTGCGCCAGTCGTATTACATGACACAAGCACTGGAAATAGTAGAACAATGTAAATTTTTGATAGGGAAGAGAATTTCATTTTATATGCTCAAATCGTTCTATTTTATTGATTTTTAAAACCGCGGACATATTCCAAAGCCCCCCCAGGCATATTTTATGGCGGCCAATCATGTCCCATTTCTAAGATTATGACTGCAAATCGATACTACCCAATAAAAAGTACCAATCGCAATCAATTAATCTGAGTGATTTCAGCAATTAGCTTAATAGCTGAATAGACTTGTTTAATTTTAAAAACATAGCAACGATACAGCCAGTTGGACGTTTTATTTTTAAACATGTTAGGGTAATATACGGCGCACATTTATTGCTGGCTTAAAGGCCCTGCTGAAAAGTTCAAATTTCAGAAGGACATATAACTGTATTTGAATGTTTACTTTTTAAACATCGAGTGAGCTCACTAAAAAGGTGCAGATATTGTGTTGAATGCAGAACGACGAGAGAAACGATTGATTGAGTTGGTTGATCGCATGAAGGCAGGTCGCACAGTGACGAAACGTGATCTACGTACAGTACTGACAGATGACGAGTTTGAGGGCTATGAAGCAACTTGGCAATCAGTCCAAGAATATGAACAAATGCAGCGTGAAACACCAAGTGATTTGCAACGCTACTTATCATTGCTGAGGAGTGCTGATGCTCTAAACCAACGTGCAGAAAAAATGTACGCCAAGGGTAAATCAGCAAGATATGTGGCATTGGCTCATAAAGCGCAGGCTCAATATGAACGTGCCTATGAGAATTTGAATGAAGCACTAAGTACTAATCCTAGTCTGACAATGTGGCTAGATAGAGATTTTAGTTTTACAACTGAAGATTTGCCAGACTTAACAGCAGAAGATGCGCCAAGGTTGCGATCTGGGCGGTCACTTTTGAAGCAGGGCGGTAATTCTAAAAAGATGACTATTAAGGAACTAAAGCTGACGACATTGAAAACGGCTTTGGTAGAACTAATCAAGACGCCAGAACAGAAAAATGAAAAAGCTCCTTCTAAAGGAACTAAAAATATACTCAAAATCCTAGGAAAATAACATGACGGCTTGGTACGATGCCCTACAAAAATTGGGCGTTTAAATCACTTCCACCGCCAGTTTTAACATCTCATCATTTACGTCAATATAACTCTGTGTAGTTCCAAGAGGCTTATGACCAGCAAGCATCATAATAACTTTTGGAGAAATGCCGCTATGGGCCATCTTTGTTATTAATGACCTCCGCCCACTATGGCTGGACGCACAGTCCGCCCCTACCCTATTATTAAGTTCTCCAGATAACTAGCTGAGGGTGTTTGGGGATAACTGTCTACTCTATTTCAGAAGGTCTTAATGTGAATGATATTTGGTACGAAATAATTCAAATTAGGTCTGAAAATCAAGAACCAATGGAAAGAATCAGAACATGCGCAAGCATGATAGATGCTTGCCTACATAGCAAATCAAGTAAGAAAGAAAAACGAGAGCTAACGAATAGATTGGTTCAAATTTCATCAGAATTAGGTGATTTCAGAAGGTCAGCAGATACAATATCTGAGGACGCTCGTTCATTTGTAAATCAAATCGGTCAATGGCGAAGGGACGATACTTTAAGAACACCAAGGGACAGGAAGAAAGAGCTTATTCATGAACATTTAGTTCCTTGTGCCTACCTTTCCAAAACTATTGTTTCATCGCACTTTAACACCGGCGAAACTTTTAAGTTGCTTTTGGAATATGGAATTAGGTGCATAGTTTTAAAATCAGAGGATACAAAAATTAACAATGCCAAGCTTAATAAAACGATGCCAGAAGATTGGCAAATTGGGCACAATCCATTCATACGGTATCAGTTAGCTGGCATCAGTAGATTCACGATTAAAGAGAAATATATTTACCCATAGAGCCTAGCAAAACGTTATCCAAATAAGAATTGCCAGTGAAAAAAATTATAGAAAGTTAATTGCATGCAATCTGAATGGGCAAACCTGAAAGAAATAATTCAAATTAAGCAACCTGCCATTAAAGATATAAACGGCAGCATAGAATACCTCCAGGAAGCTTATGAGTTTACCGAAGCTCTATGGGAGAGAAACTTTCAGTCCATTTCAGATTTGAAGGTCGTCCTGTTGTCTGAAGCGCCGCTATATGGGGAGAAGCAGTCTTATATTTATAATCACCAGACTAAGCCAACCTCTTTTTTCTATTTCAACGACATGGTAGCCACCTGCGAAAAGCCAAAACTGGTTTTTGAAAAATTCAAAAGCACTGTTGAAAAGAAAAAATACATGATTGAAACCATGGCAAAGAATGGTCTGTTAATTCTGGATATTTTCCCATATGCCCTAAAAAAAGATTGTACAAAAATCAGCTATAGATCACTTTCTAAAAAAGAATACAGCGAACTGCTGACTGCAACGATCCCGTTCTATTTACAACGTAAACTCGTGAAAATATCAAAGGCTGCATCGTCGAATTTAAAGTTCGCCTACCGTTACAAAGTTTTGAAAACCAATACTGAAGAACAAATTCTCAATCAAATTAGCAAGGAAGGAATGCTTACTTCAGGTAATTCTATTCCATGCATTAACGGGTCCAATATGCCGTTATCACGAGAAAAACTAAGCAATTTATTTCACTGCTAAAAAAATTAGCAAAGATTTTTAATTGAAATCAAATGAACTTGACCATCCGCCTATTTATTAATCTTCCAATTGTCCGTCGTAATAAAAAACTCAAGATCACCTCAGCAGTGAACAAGAAGCCATTCTGGCTATAAAAATTTATGACATAGACAATCAGTATCATTGGTTTAGTATTTTAAAAGGGAGGGTAAATCTATTTCATGATGCATGTCAGGTTTTCAATAGGGTTGATTAAAGACACTAAAGGGGAGTTTTGCGGGATTAACCTGAATTCTCGTGCATTGGAAATCTCAGGGAGTCTACCTGCTTGCGTCAACAGTTCCCAATTTGGTTGTATGACGTGGATAAAAATGTTTCTGGACCAGCGGCTACAGGAAGTAATTTTATATGCGTAGCCTCTTTCGAAAATTGGTCAAATCAATAATTTCCTCACCAGATGAGATGTGGCGAGATGACGATTTTGTCTCACGCGATACAAGTGGTGAGGTTGTTGCTTCCACCGAACATACTGATCACAAATCGTCAAGGAAACTTCATGAAGAAGACAATAGTCAGGTTAAGGTATCGGAAAGATTGGAGCCCGCATTCAATCATGCAGTAGCGCTACACAAGGAAGAAGAAAAATCAAGCGAACTTGCAGAAAAAGTACCTTTTGAATTTGATGGCAATATTAAAATAGACAATCTTTTTGCAGCGCCAGTGTTTAGCACTATGCAAAGAGAAAAGTCAGATGCTGAATCCGATAGGTTTGCATTTCTAGAAGAAGACAGGCACGAATCGCAGGATAATGAAAATTATGATCCGATCGGAATGTCTGATGATTCAGACACTGTCGAAGAGTATGAATTTGATAGCTTATGGAATACTCCGGTTTCAGGTTCAGATGGAGAACTTACAGATCTGCAAGTAGACCTTGTGGAAGATGCAGCGCTGAATTCGGAACTGGGATTAGATGAGTTTGATGCGAATGCACGCACGGAATTGTTTGATGAAATAGATAGCCTAGGCGTAGAAATATGTAAGGCAGATCAACGCGCAAATCAGCTTCATCAGTATTTTGAGTTTACGACAGTGGTAGAGAGCAACATTGCGTTGAGTTGGCTTAGTGACATGTTTGTCGAGTTTCCGCATCCGCAGTCCTATATGGCGCTATTGCGGCTTATTTTGATAGAAAAAATAAACTTTCACCAGTTAAAGCTAATAGTAGAGATAAAAAATTACTGGAGAGAACACCCGATTTATTGGCAGCGAAGACGTTGGAATAAGCTGGAGAGCTGCGATGCGTTTTTTGAGAGTAGAAATGGTGAGTATGCTCTCTCATGGAAATTAGCATTCCTCCTATTTAAATATAGGGGACATTATCCTTTAGAAGAGATTCTACCAGAAAACTGGGTATTTCAATGGAAGCAGAACGCTCGACATAAAAAGCTTTCCTTCTCATTTGTAGAATATTTGGAACATTTACTTGTTGATGATTACGGCGAACATGACGACCCCCTTTTTGATCTCATTGATGAAGAGCAAGCACGATTGACAGGGCACTGGCAGGGCGGAAATTTCTGTTTTCAACCAGCTGGCGAAAAAACCATGATTAAGATGGAACCTCTTGTCGACTTTCTCTCGACCAATCTCCGAAGAGATAGCAAATATGATGATAAATAAACAACTGTTACCAGTTCAAGGATGTTGGGTTCGCCATGTTGCGGACCAGAGCACATTCAACTTTTCCGGATTATATCCAGGCGCTATCCGCAAATTTGATAAAGGTCGTGTTCTAAAAACTAAAATGGAGGGGGAGAAGCCAAGTGCCCTTTGTTTGTTTAAAAACAATAAGAAAGCATGGATATTAATATCAGAACTAGTGTCTGGTTTCGATGCTGGTGATGTTGTGCAGGAAGTTCCAAGCTCGAATACACAAATATCATTGGGCGCGGGAACCATACAGGCACAACGAACGCTTGCTGGATCACATCAGGCTCTTGTTCATATAACGCAAACAGGAAAGCTTCTGTGGCTTCCGTTTGAAAGACTTAAAAAAATAAAGGCGGTTCGGGACAGATATATTCGCCAAGAGACTGGCGTAAATAACCCTGCTGAACATTTTAGGTTACGATTGTTGGCCCAAGCGCTGGAAAGTTGGAACATGATAACCGGTGCTTTGGATCGCCTAGATGTTGATCCTTTGCCTCATCAGATTCAATTGGTTCACAGAATTCTGTCTTCGGGAAATTTAAACTGGTTGATTGCGGATGATGTAGGTTTAGGAAAGACTATTGAAGTCGGATTGCTTCTCGGGGCCCTTAAAAGACGTGGTCAGGCACGCCGAGTTCTAATCGTTGCACCTGCTGGTCTGGTACTACAGTGGCAGAATGAATTAAAGTTCAAGTTTGATGAAACATATGAAATCTATGGCAGAGATTTTCTAATCAATGATCCAGAACATTGGAAATTACATGAAAAGGTTATCGTTTCTCTGGATAAGGCAAAAAATGAAAACCACTTGGAACAGTTTCGTAATTCAGGATCGTGGGATGTTGTAGTTTTTGACGAGGCTCATAAAGTTAGCCGGGTTCCCCAGGGGGAAAAGACAGAGCGATATATTCTAGCGGAACATTTAAGAAAATTGACAGACGGCTTCCTATTTTTGACAGCTACTCCACACCAAGGGAAAACAGGAAAATTTGCAGCGTTATTAGAACTTGTTCGACCAGATCTTGGCCGCCAGCTCTATTCATTGGATTACAATCCTGAGATTATCTCAGAGGTAATTTTGAGAAATAAGAAATCGGAAGTCATAGATGCGGCCGGTGAATTTATTTTTAGTGGGCATGAGACACATCTTGTCCCAGTAAAACCGAGCGAGGCTACGAAGAAGTTTTCCAAAGCGCTTGACGAGTACTTAAAGCACGGATATGGGGCTGGAGAAAAACTCGGAGGGCATCAGGGCAGGGCCATCGGCTTTGTTATGACAATTTTTCGCAAGCTGGCATCATCAAGTATTGCTGCCATTGAACGGTCTTTGAAGAAAAGGCAGATGCGTTTACAAGGCGAAAACTTAGCGCAATATATTGACGTTTTAGATTGGGATTTATATGAAGGGGGAGACGATCAAGATGATCTTGATGCTTCTCTGTCTTTATCATCAGAGCAGGAATTTTTCCCCCATGAAACCGAAATACTTACGGATCTCATACGTCTGGTGACTGTTGTAAAAGAGCAGGACGAAAAGCTTTCATTGTTTATAAATCAGGTTTTAAAGCCCTTGGTAGAGGCAGATGAGAAAGTTCTCATTTTTTCTGAATATCGGGGAACGCAAGATTATATTGTTGAGGCTATCCAGCAGGCGTTTCCTGAGGTCAGTGCTCCGTGTTTGATTAATGGCAGCATGAAATTAGAAGATAAACTAGAAAATATCCGACGTTTTAGAGAAGAGTGTCAGTTTATGATTTCGACAGAAGCTGGCGGTGAAGGACTAAATCTTCATCACAATTGTCATGTTATGGTCAACTACGATCTTCCTTGGAATCCTTCACGACTTATCCAAAGAATTGGGCGCCTGTATCGCTATGGACAAGAAGAGAAAGTTGTCGTGTTCAATCTGCAAACTCAGGACAGCTTTGATGCAGAAATGCTGAGCCTTTTACTTAGTAAGGTTAATGACATTGCACGCGATATGGCTCCCATAGGGGACGATTTTCATGTAGGTCTTCATACCGAAATCTTGGGGGGAATTTTAGAACAACTCGATCTTGAGGAAATCCTTGAACATGCAAAAAACAATGATATCAAAAAGACAGCAAAAGAAATTGATGCTGCTTTGAAACGAGCTCAGGATGCGCGACAGCAACAGGAGGAAATTTTAAGCCATGCACACAGTTATGATCCTCAAGCAATGAAATCTCTACTGGGAGTGACCGTAGAACATGTGGCCGCATTTGTACGCGGCATGATCAACGAATTGCAGCTTCAAATATTACAAGAAACCCATGACGGCCGTGTCATTACGATCAAACTACCTGAGGAATTGATAGGAATATTCCCTGAGTTTGGCCGCCGCGAGAATATTTCATTATGCTTTGATCGGAAATTAATTCGTGATCGAAATGATCTCTTTATGATGGATTTTGCCTCTGGTTTTTTCCAAAAATTAATTGAGGAGGCAAAATCACATGAATTTGACGGACAATACGCTCCTGTTACTACAGGTACATCCGGTGTGATTGCTGCTTTTCTTCTAAAGTGGCAAACAGCTCAGGGCGATCTGGCTACAGAAGAATTTCAGGTCTTTTCTAGAGTGTCTAATGGAGAATGGGCATCTGTCGACGCTTGGTTTTCAAGCTGGCTAACGGTTCCTCAAAATAGTCAGCAGCCCAATAAGAAGGAGTCTCAGGCGGATCGAGTATCTACCATAAAATCTGTTCAAGAATTTGCCGAGCTTCAACTATTGCAGCGAACAACAGCGTTCCGGTTGCCTAACGATGCAGAAGAACTTGCATATGGAGATAGTTTTTAGCTCGAAGCAACTAAAGAAAAAATATTTATAGCTACTGACCCTCTCGTAATAACTTGATCCATTTTGAAATTAGCTTATTTGTAATTTTTCTATAATTGATCTCGTTGAGGCAAGAATAGGACGTTATGGACAAAAATGAACTAGCAGCGGCGAGGAAGGTGACTTATCTGGCTATAAAGGATGCCATCAAAAAGCGGGCCATGCCGATGAGAGAGGGGAAAATGGCGGTCAATAGCTCTATACCGAGTTTGAAGGTCGATTAATATCAACCAAAAGACGGAGACAAACACTCACTTCGTTTAAACAGCTCTTACTGACAAATGTTCTGCCGACGGACACCTGCGTATAGTCACCCATATCTGAAAGTTGAATATCAACATTCCCGTGAGTAAATTTATATCGGATATAATTGTGGTCTGAATATCCTCATTTTATTATCATAAAGTCATAATTGATAGGTTTTCTATGATGGAATACAGAATATCCCCTGATGCGTATTTCAGAAAAATTGTCAAACTATATCAAAACGCTCGCCTTCCTAAATTTCAGAAAATTGGTGGTGACACAGAAACCATTAGCAGAGGAAGATCATCCTCAATATCGAGTTCTCTGGAAGATTTAACTGCTTTGTTTATTGCTAAAAACAACCCGAATTTTTGTAGATACTTTATTGATCAACCGATCAAATTCCCTGGAGACAAGCACCCCAAATACCCAGATATCGTCATTCAGAATATAGGCTCCCAGATTGATGGTGAGATTAAACATGTTATCGACGTGAAGACAGATATGGGATGGAACCGCAAAGGATTAATCGATTTTTGCAAAAAATGGGAAGAGTTTTTAAACAACGCACTGAAGCAAGATGGTCGAAAATGCGAGTTTAAAACTGGGGCAAAAAAAATTCAGAAAAGCGGGTATTTTGCAAAAAATATGAAGTATCATGTAATTATTATTTCAAAGGAAAACTCAGGTACGAAATCAGACATTGACCGAACACTAAAATACGTAAATAGCCAGCTTAGACATGTCTACTTGTATTTCCTTTCTGAAGGCATCCACCCAAATGACTATGCAATCAATACATCTCAAGATATTAAAAAAATTTCAATAAATTATGGTGAATTCGACAGGCTGTTTTCACATTTGCGATCAGAGAACTAGTTAATCCTACGGCACGTTTGTATGAATAAACAAAAGTATCTGGTTGATGTTGCAGCCGTCCCTCAGACCGAAAAATGGACTCTAGCCATCAAATTTTTAGTCTTTCCATATGATTTCATCAACATCATATTCTTCAGCAAACTTCGTTTCCATATATGGATATATTTGTTTAATTTCGTCCCAACCAATGTATTGATTATCGTAAAATGAACGTTTTGTAGGCCACCATTTAGACAAATAGGTATTCTGCGAAACCGCGTCTAGCCCACCTTGAGTGTATAGAGTATAGCATAAGACACCGATCTCTTCTGCACCTTGCTCTTCGCAAACAGAACATCGGATGTAGGACACTGGTCCAACCCCACTGTGATACAAATCACCAGATTTTCTATTACAAACTGTACAGACTACCTCGTCTTGAACTTTATTCATTTAAATCACCTCAACTGCCATTTTGAGCATCTCATCATTTACATCTATATAACGCTGCGTCGTTCCCAAGTGCTTATGCCCAGCAAGCATCATAATGACCTTTGGTGATATGCCATTGTGCGCCATTTTTGTAATAAAAGACCTGCGCCCACTATGACTGGATGCTCCTTCAATTCCAGCCTTTTTATAAAGCTCTCCAAATAACTGGCAGAGGGTATTTGGAGAAAAAGCAGTTCTCTTTTGTGTTACCAGTAATGGGCTAGTAAAATTCCCTGGGAACGCGTTGCAATTTTTGTAGTCAGCCAATTCCTTCTTCAGTTTCTTACTGACATATACAGAACGGGCATCCTTGGTTTTGGTATAACTGGCAGGAAGCAATATCTGATCACGCACATGATTGTCAGCCAGATAAACATCACTGACTTTTAATTGTGCAATTTCTCCCACACGCAGACCAGCCAGATAAGACAACATTACAGCTAGACGATTACGTTCTGCGTGCTTGCCAGCTTCCAAAACTGCCAGTAATCTTTTCATTTCTGCTACGTTTAGAACACGCGCTTGCTTCATCAAAACCCCACTTAATAGTTGAATAATACGGATATTATTATATTTTCAGGTGGGGATCATCGCAACTGATGAAATAGGTTTAGTGGTATCAATGACTTAAGCAAGAACCTAAGAAAATGCAAATTTTGTTAGGAAGCAAATTTAGTCGACAACAATATCATATTGTTCCCTTGAATACGAACTTATTGTGATACGCTAGTGCCTCTAAACTAGGCCAAAAATCCAAATTTTTTGGTAATAAAATTTTGGTTCCCTTCAGCGTTTCAAAATCCGTTCCGCTCAAACTAGCGGAAATGACTATTTTGTAGTCTTCTTTGTTTATTGTTATCAGCCCTTTATCAAAAAGAGTATGGATATCTGTCCTTAATAATAATCCATTTTTTGGGTGATTACTTTGTTTTCCATTGTAGGGAATAATGTGAGCCGCATCCAAAATCTGTTCGACTCTTGTCGCTGTTACTGCACATTTTCCTTTATATAACACGAGTAAGTTTTTCCTAAAGCCTGCTTGTCCTTGCCGTGTTGCAATAGCACGATTAGCAACTACTTTCCCGTCAAAGACGCCATTAGGATCAAAGTTGAAATCCATAGAAATAATGGATTCAGCTTCTTCCTTAGTTAATAATATTTTGTCCTCAGCAAAAGGATCAGTAGTACTGAAATTAGTAAGCAAAAAATCCACTCTAGGCTGGATAGGCTTTAACACCTCGATAATTTCGTCCATACTATTGGCGTCAAATGACCACATATTTCTCTGATCTGGCCCGAGGATTCCTAATATACCAAAGTGCGCTGAAACTTCCTCAAGCGGTACTCCCCTAGAAAGATCATTGTCCCCCCTACATACCGTCCATGCTAGAGTAGCTGAATTTTTGTCGAACGCCATGAGAAGAAGGTCTCCTTCTCGCATGTCATAATACATGCCCTCTATGGCCGCCCCGGCAAGACGCCAGTTTTTTCCTCCGCCTTGCCGTCTTATTGTCCGGGTGTCAACTTTAATTGAATCGAGAAGCGAGCTTCCAGCCGTATGAAAATATCGCGTGGTAATCTCAATAGGATTCCCAAAATCATGGGGTAATCCAGGAAACCATTGATCAAAAATATCTCGATTGATATTTATCGCACGTTCTCTGCCAGCAGCTTCGCCGATCGTTTCGCGTGTTCGTAAAAACCATCCTAGATTGGACTTTACTAGGCGCCTCGCGTTGAACAAAACGTCGGCCATTTTTATCCATGGTTAAGCTGCGGTAAAATCTCCTTCTTCAAATATCTCATATACGTTGTTGGGTTTCAAGGCACTTTTCAAACTGACGCTCAAGTTCGAAGCGACTGCAAAAGCAAGTAAAGGCGGCACAGCATTTCCAATCTGCGTCAATTGTTTATTCATTGTACCCGCAAACCTGAATGCGTCTGGAAACGACTGAAGTCGAGCTGCTTCACGAACGCTAATGCAACGAGCTTGCTCACTATCGAAATGGATGTGCGAGTATCCATCCTTTCCTATGTGAGCTGGAACAGTTCTAGCTGGATGGTCAGGCCACATTTTCCGAAACTTATTTGGGTAACGGTTCACCTTGTAAGGCGGAACCGTTGCTGTCCACAGCTGTTCAAATTCGGGATCACTCTCCAGAAGATCTCTACCCGTCCTCAACCTAAATTCTTCTAACCTTTCATAAAATATTTTTATAGCGGTTTCCAAAGCTTCTGGATACATTCCGCCGTGTGGCATTCTCCTAAATGTCTCATAATCCCGGGGAGTATATCGGATGATATGCCCAGTAAAACTTTCACCCGCCTTGAAATCAGGCCAATTTCGCATTTCGTTGGAATATCGACTGCCAGTATCGGCATATTTAGTTTCACCAAGGACATTACGCTTATAACCTTTGCCGGCTCTTCCATCTAAATGGTGGAATATTTTGGGCAAGTCAGCAAATGCTTCCGCAACTGTAATGGCAGGAAGCGGACACGCAACGATATCGGCATGGTCAAAGAAATGGTCCCGCGGTTCCAACACTTCCTTTATGGCCTTACCTGCTCTAGAGGTAGAATATCCGACAGGTAAGTCATAACTGTATTGAATTTTGGGAAATGAAGGTATCACACCCAATTCTTTTCGAATTCCAATAATAAACATTCGTTCACGCAGCTGAGGCACACCATACCAGACTGAATTCAAAAGTGAGTATTTCACCACATAGCCCATATTCTCGGCGGTAACTGAGATTTCTTCTGCGATATTCCGGCCTGCAAACTTTCCAATTTCCCTTACGTTCTCCATGACAAACGCAATTGGTTTTAGATGATGTACATAGCGCAAATAGTCCTCGTAGTACGTGGCACGATCATCTTCGGCGTGCGCAAAATCCTTGTCAGCAAGCCGCCAAAGCGCAGCCCTACCTAAACGGGAAAATGCCTGGCACGGCGGTCCGCCAATAATGATATCAATTGCTTCTTCTGCACTGCAGTCGTCCATTAGGTGAGCAACTGCCTCTTCGGGAGAGGTTTTTCTAATATCGGAGAAAGACGCATAACGTCCGCCTGGGTCTTGTGAGAAATTATTATGATGCGAACTTTTAGCTTCATGATTAATTTCTATCGCACAAGAGGATTTGAAGCCTGCACGATGAAAGCCCAAGCTTAATCCACCACAACCTGCAAACAAATCGGCCGTTTTGAAATATCCTCTCTTTTCAGCACGAATAAGTTTTTCAAAAGTTTGGTTATTACGGTCCAATTCTTATCCTCCAACACAACTCGTCAATTGATTTTTCAAATTTAGCAGTCTTGAGCTCACACTCCCAGACGTCAAAAACACGCCAACCCAGTTTTCTTAGGATATCCCGATTCCGTTTATCCCGCTCTACATTCTTACTAAGTTTTTCTTTCCAGAAAGCCTCGTTCGTTTTTGGGTATCTACCAATGCAACAAATGTGTTGATGCCAAAAACAACCATTAACAAAAATCACAGAACTAAATTTACGAAGCACTATATCCGGCTTGCCGGGGAGTTCCTTTAAATGCAAACGAAATCTGAAGCCGCGTTGATGCAGAGCGGATCTTACAGCGAGTTCCGGTAAAGTATCTTTGCCTTTGATACGCGCCATATTGGCACTTCGTTGAGCTTTACTTAGATGGTCGCTAGTCATCACAAAATTTCTCAATATGCATTGGCAATTCTGTCTGTTCTGGCGGATTGCGATCTATAAAATTTTGAATGGCCCTTCTTGCAACCCACGAAATCGACAAGTCTCTAGCGACAGCGTAAGCCTGCAAGTCTCTATAGTCGCTATCACTCAACGAAACCGAAATTCTATTTTTTTTGCCATTTTCCATCCTATTTATGCTAGCAGCTTATGCACGGCAAGTACATCAGAATGCAGCATTTTGACGACAAAAGCTGGCATGGTTTAATTTTTTGTACTTCAACAAAGATAAGTAGTTAAATGCAATATAAGCATATGAGTACATAATAAATTTATGAAATAATATTGGGGAAAACCTGGAGGACGCCACACAAAGCCGACGCTCTGAAAAATATTTAGTAACCAATAAAGGATTAAAGAATGTCAAATTAAAAAACTATCGAATAGTTTTATCTGCTGCATCAACACTAGAATTTGCTGAACTATGCACAATACCTCAAACACCCCTGACAAAAATTGTCAACTGTGACTATTCGCTGAAGACGGCTTTTGGAGAGTTTAGTGTATTAAAAGTAAACCCTTGAGTTTTCTTGAAATCCACGGAAACCAACGAAAACAAAAATGTATACTAATTTTTATCTATAGTTTTTCTGTATGCTTCATCAAGAATAGGGGCATCAGTGATGAATTTTTTGAACATCAGCACAGGTTCATATTTATACGTCTTGCCTGAGATTTGACAAAAATTGCGCCCCGTCGGTATCCCACCATCTGTTTCTTTGGATGCCCCGGGTGACGTCTTCAATGCCATTTTTAGCTCCCCGCAATAGCCCATTCCAAGAGCAAGAAGAATATCGATAACATCCTGTTGCAAGGTTACAACGGATCCCTTTATTCTAATGTCAGCAACATTATAGCAAAGCCAGCGGCCTTCTTTCAGCCAGTCAACGCATGTTTCCAAAGTTTGGCGTAAAAATCCCTCCCGCCATTCTTCGAAACCGGGAAACTTTGAAGACGATTGCGTGTCGTCTTCGCTATAAAGTTCCGCCCCAAAATAAGGTGGGCTTGTGAAGATGAAATCAATCTCCCCTCTATATTTTTGAAACTCTGGCTCCAAATGAATTACTTCTGAGCCGACATTAAACAGCTCATATGTATTCTTGTGCGTAGCCCTTACATTTCCATTAAAATAGTCTGCCAGATATGCATATTTCGTCATGCCCAGTTCCGGCATCCAATGATCCGTATTTGGGTCTGTTCCCACATAATGTAGATCACGTTCGTGACAACAAGCCATCGCTCCCAGGATACGCCCTCCCCATCCGCTAGATGGATCGTAGATGACAATAGGCTTCTGGTTTTTGCATTCCTCAGTGAATCTCAAATAGAGATATTTTGCAATTAACGGAGGAAAATTTGTAACCGCCGTCGCGCTAAAGCAAATGCGAAATATCTTCGCAATGTCCATTATTCTTACGTTCTTGCTAAATACTCTCACCGTATATTTTTCCGATTCTCCCCTGATCAGAGATTCATCAAACGCCACCTTTCTTTGAAGCGCTTTAAGCTGTTCTTTGGTCAAATAGACAAAGCCTGGTTTCTCTGTTTCCGTCGCTGCAAAATAAAAGCCCTTCTCCTGTCCTGCTGCCACCTTCGCAAACCAGTCATCCCCGCTATATTCTGTTACAGAGAGTTGTTTTGAAAAGTCATTCAAAGCGTCGCGATCCAGCATTTTGACAATGGCTTTTTCAAACTTGGCTTTGAGCGTATCATCGGCAAAGTGATCATAAATCGAAAGCGGATTGAGGCCGTTTGGATTGATGTTCCTGGTCTTTAACATGGTTGGGAAGAATTGATTGCAGGCGGATCCAATTGGTGAATTACTGAAAAGACAGTTCTCCTCATTTGAGAGTTCATCGAATTGTAATAAGTCGGACACATCATAGTTAGTAAGGGCTCGAAACTGCGATACAATTTCATCTTCATTTCTGCCGCCAACGATGGGAGTTCCCAATTTATCCCAAGCATAAACAACCTCTTTTCTGAAACTATCCGCCCATGTTGAAAATTCTTCAGGCGACAACTTAAACAAATCATCAATCAATTTGTTTGTTGAGGAGTTGGCCATATATGTATTTTGTTCATAGGGAGTTTTTATCTTACTCATTGAGAGACTGTAACCTTCTAGATGCAATAAAAAGATGCAGTTGATTTTCCACTATGTCTATTTCCTCAAAACGTTTTCCTTTGGTTTCTTCTGCGGAAAGCCTGTTCAATATATTGAGTGCTAAATCTCGTTGTTTTGGATTACCCGTCAAATACCGCCAAGTGAGGATATCTACAAAATACTGAGTGCTCAAAAATTCAATAGGAGTGTATTGCGTCACTATGCTCAAATCCAGACAATAGCCATATAGCTGCTCTAAATCAAAATCACCGAACTGATTTTGCGGATGGCGCAAATCGTTGCCGTGATAACTCCCATCTTCATTCACTTTCAATTTATTACCTGTTTCAAGCTGGAAGAAAGCATCGGAGATTTGCTTTTTGTCGTTGTCCCTGCTATCCCACTTAAAATCACTCTGGAACTGCTGGATAGACTTCGTTACTTCCGTCAAAAGAGCTCGATGACTGAAGTAATTGGTGACGGTCAGTTTTAGACCATGCGCTTGGCATACCTCGTCCAAATCCTTTTTAATGTTGTCAAAGTCCGTTTGAGATAAATCTTTGATTGTTGATACTTCTGCAATCATCAAGGAGTTTGGAATGTTCTCCTCTGGATATCGTTTATCGTCCAACCATCTTAACATAGCTGCATAGTCAGAAAGACTAGCGGTTTTTCCTACAGGATTGGAAAGCCTATTTTGCTTGCGTGGCTTCTTCGTTTTGAGAAGAGAGATGTCTTTACGTTCAGCTTCAGGATGAATAATTTGATTTTTTATTCCTGATTTAAATTGATCGTCGGTTAGGTAAGAGAGGTGGTCGCGGAAAATCGGACCAGTTGCTAAGATGAATCGCCCTTAAGAAG
>NZ_CAXAXA010000001.1:0-884045 GCF_963973085.1 uncultured Sneathiella sp. | reverse complement strand
CTCGTCAGGCTCATAACCTGAAGGTCGTAGGTTCAAATCCTACCCCCGCAACCAATCATTACAACGGCTTCTACTTCACGTTATTCCAAAGGCGGGTTCTTGAATGCTGGATTGTCGGCTATTTCCAGGATAAGTTTTTTTCGAACGGCATTGGCGAAAGTATCACTATTGTCAGCTGTAATCACAAACGCCCCGTTACCACCAATGATTAACTCGCTGAAGGCGGCCTCCAGATCGTAGTTATTGGGTCGACCGGAGCAATAACGGCATAAAACCGCAAGCCCGTTGATCGTTATATTTGCACTGACAACTTCGTCACGAGCGAATTCGATCGGCGGACCGCTCCAGTTGTTTGCGCTATCCGCGGAGATATCTATAACTTGTCGGAAGCTCCATATCTCATTATTTTCAATAAGATTTTTCCCGAACAACAAGGCGGAGCCGATAGCGTTATACCCACGAGCCTTCCTGGGAGGCAGAAGAAGATCCGATGCAAATTTTCGCGCGGATTCCTCACTATCAATGATTTGCCACCCGACGACAATATCTTGAGAGCCGGAGTCACCCCATTCGACATATGTAACAGCTATTTTGCCATATATGGAGGTCGTAATCGCGGAAATTACATCCGGGTTGGTGATTGCTTTTGCATAGCCTTCGCGTTGAAATAAAATTTCGGCGTCATCAATTGAGCCAGTTGCATCGGCAAGCAACACAAGCTCCAGTCCGACTTCAAGCTTCTCCTGCGAGATTGCGGCTGAGGACCAGAAGGTCGACAGGAGTAGTACAAGTATGATCGGTCTACGACGAAGCATTAGCATCCCTCGTGCGCTTTATAGGCATCTGATAATCATTTGCTATATTTTCTTATTGGTCAAGAGCAGCCTTACCCACCCCGGTCATGATTTATTCCAGCGCCCTCTTGAAGTCAGTTAGAATAATTCTAATTCATAATTATTGATGACCGTCCAGTGATTGGAGAAAGATAGATGTCAAAACAAAAGAAAATGACCACAACCGCCGGAGCACCTGTTCCCGATAATCAAAATTCAATTACTGCCGGGGAGCGTGGTCCGGTTCTTATGCAGGATTATCAGCTTCTTGAAAAACTGGCACATCAAAATCGCGAACGGATTCCGGAACGTGTCGTTCATGCAAAAGGCTGGGGCGCGCATGGGACGTTCACCGTAACCCAAGATATCAGCAGATACACACGCGCAAAAATATTCTCTGAAGTCGGGAAGAAAACCCCGATGATTGCGCGATTTTCTACTGTTGCCGGTGAGAAGGGGGCTGCGGATGCTGAGCGGGATGTCCGCGGATTTGCGCTCAAATTCTATACGGAAGAAGGAAATTGGGACCTGGTCGGGAACAATACACCTGTATTCTTCGTGCGGGACCCGCTGAAATTCCCTGATTTTATTCATACCCAAAAACGTCATCCGCGTACCAACCTACGGTCGGCTACCGCAATGTGGGATTTCTGGTCACTATCACCGGAAAGCCTGCATCAGGTGACAATCCTGATGTCGGATCGTGGTCTGCCGGTGGCCCCGATGTATATGAATGGGTATGGCTCCCATACCTACAGCTTCTGGAACGAGGACGGGGAGCGATTCTGGATAAAGTTCCATTTCAAGACGAACCAGGGACACCGGCATTATACGAATGAAGAAGCCACGAAGGTGGTCGGCGAGAGCCGTGAGAGCTATCAAGAAGAATTGTTCGGGACAATCGACCGTGGGGAATTTCCGCGGTGGACTTTGTTCATTCAGGTGATGCCGGAGGCTGATGCGGAGAAGACGCCTTATAACCCGTTCGATTTAACCAAGGTCTGGCCGCATGGTGATTATCCACCGATTGAGGTGGGGGTAATGGAGCTAAACCGCAATGCGGATAACTATTTTGCAGAGATTGAGCAGGCCGCGTTCAGCCCTTCCAATGTTGTGCCAGGGGTAGGTTTCAGTCCCGATAAGATGCTGCAGGCGCGCATTTTCTCCTATGCGGATGCACACCGCCATCGTCTGGGCACGCATTATGAGGCGTTGCCGGTCAATGCGCCCAAGGTTCCGGTCCACCATTATCATAAAGACGGTGCGATGCGGTTTTTCAAAAATGATACCGGCAACCCGGATGCCTATTATGAGCCCAACTCGATGGGCGGTCCCGTTCAGGATGAGAGCTATCGTGAGCCTCCGCTGAAAATATCCGGGAATGCGGACCGGTATGATCACCGCGTCGACAATGATGATTATTCTCAACCGAGGGCAATATTTAACTTATTTAACGATGAAGAGAAGGCGCGCCTTTTCTCTAACACGGCTGCTGCAATGGAAGGTGTGCCGGAGGAGATCATTCAACGGCAGCTTGGCCATCTCTACAAGGTAGACCCCGCCTATGCAGAAGGTGTTGCCTCTGCTGTGGGAATTACCCTCACAGATCAAGTCGAAGCGGGATAATGCCGAATTGGCTTTATGTTAGCCTCAGGAGTCTAGACTCCTGAGGCCTTTTTTATATTGGATTGGGAAATAGCTTTCCCTCTTTGCGATGCTGCTCAGCTCTCAGGTCGTAAACAGCCGTTCTGTTGCCAGTTTTCGCCACGCCTGTACATTTGGCGGTCCCAGCGTCTTGATCTTAATGTCATGAAAACCACGGCCCATCCAGCTTTGTGGCCGCCGGAATTGGGAAAGAGGGGCGTCGGCATAGCGAATGATCCGCTCAACCTTTTTAACGCGTCGCTCATGGTAGGTCATTAATGCTTGGTCGACATTCTGCATGGCAAGAGCATCTGCAAGACAGCGGCTTCCCTCGAGGGCCAAAGCGGCCCCTTGTTGGATCATCGGTGAACAACCATTCGCGGCATCGCCGACAAAGGCTATCCGCCGATCGAAAAAACAGGGCTTGATCACTGATTGTAGTCTACCTGCAATTATTTCAGCGCCATCAAGCCGTTCCAGAATGTCAGGCAACGGACCGCGATAACCGCTAAAAACACGTTTCAGATTTTCCAGCGGATCGTCCCCAAGAGGATGAGGAAGGCTATTTTCATACGCGTGGCCATAACAATACAGAGCGTCACTGCTGATCGGGAAAACCATGAAACTGTCTGCCTGTCCCACCATCTGCAGCGGCTGCAAACCATGATCCGGATGAGCAACAACAAAACGCCAGCAAACGACATTATGATCGCGGATTAATTCCTGCCCTTCAAAATTCTCCTGACGGGTAAGGGAGTTGAGGCCATCCGCTGCGACAAGAAGATCGTATGACCCGTTTAGAAGCTCGTTCGTGCAGGTAATCCTGACCGAGTCATCGTCATGCCGGGCGCTCAGTAACTCGGTATTATAGCGAACTTTTTTCTGAAGCCCTTCTCGCAGTGCGTCATTAAGCGCCTGCCGTTCAAGGGCGATGAACTGGTCGTTCTCAAACGGAGGGTCTGTCAGGCGCGCAATGTTGATCACTTTCCCATTGTTCTTGCAATAGGTAACGTTTGCTGCCTGATGGTACTGATCGGCTAATCTGTCGAATATTCCGAGTTTCTTGATTTCCCGGACAGCATTAAATGGGAGGACGATACCTGTTTTTTCAATATCCTCCGACGATTTCTTTTCGATAATTTCGAAATCCAGCCCAAATCTTTTTAGCCATTGGGCGAGGGAAAGTCCGGCTATTCCGGCCCCTACGATCAGAATTTTCGATGTCAATTCCGGTTGTTCCTCGTCGTAATCATACCCTCAAGCAAGTATAATTGATCAAGTATATATTCTAAAGGTAAATCAGAACAACCGGCAACGGATGTGTGTCCTCAAGCTGATGCTTTTTTAAGGCGTGCTATCGGTCTTCAAGTTGCGAAAAACCTTAGAGAATTAACGGATGCTCAATACTTTTTGTTTAGCTTCAATAAACCATAATTGATACGGTCGTGGAAAATTTGACTAACTATCAAAGAGAAATTTGCGTCGGAAAACGCACTAGGCGGTGCATATGCTAAGCGAAGCGGTAATGTTCGCTTGCTTGCTGGTCCTGCTTATTGTTTTCCTAAAAAGGAACAAACGTCTTACCCACGTCAAATTTGGACGTACCCTGATTAACCTTGGGCTATTTATTCTTGTTTGCGCCTCTCTTATAGACATGTTGTTTATAGGTGATGCTGCCCTTTTCGATATAGGTTACAGCCACAATGCGGCTTTGGAGATATGGCATTTCATCGCCTATATTCCGGGATTGGTTTTCATTGCCCTTGGTTTGTCGCGTATGCTACCGGCGATTGAGCGTCTGAATAGTGAGATCAAGGCACGCAAGCTTTCCGAACAGAAACAACGGGACCAGAATGAGCGTCTGCAACTGGCTATCGAGCGGGCAGAAATGGCAGAGAGCATTTTGCTCGATGCCATTGAATCGATGCCGGAAGCCGTCGCCATATATGATGCTGAAGATAGGTTGTTCGTCTGCAACGAACCCTATCGGTGCCGGTTTAAAGGTATCGCAAAAGATGTTGTGAGGCCTGGAGTTCATTTTCATGAACTGGTCAGGCGTTCTGTCGAAGCTGGCCTGCAGCCCGAAGCAATCGGACGCGAGGAAGAATGGATTGCAAGGCGAATTGAGGAGCATCAAAATCCCGAAATGCCCAAAGAGCAGGAATTCTACGACAGGCAGGTTTTCCGTCTTTCAGAGACGAAAACGAAATCCGGGGGCATTGTATCCATCCGCACCAATATTACGGATATCCGAAAGCGTGAAAGAGCTTTGGAAGAGAACCGTGCCAAACTTGAAGAAGCCCAAGCAATTGCCCATATCGGCAACTGGATGCACAACAGCGTCGAAAATACCCATGAATGGTCTGACGAGGCTTTCCGCATACTGGGGTTTGAGCCGGGCGAGACAGAACCCCGGTATGGTAACTTTATCAGGCGGGTCGATAAAGAGGATGTTGATCGCCTGGTTGCGGTTTTCGAAGCGGCGGAGTCAGTTTCGGAGCCGTTCGAGGTTGAATTTCGGGTTGTGCATGACGACAAGAAAATTACTCATGTCCGACTCTTGGGGCGGCCAATTATTGGCGAAACAGGCGAGATATCTGGAGCCAGCGGCACGATACAGGATATCACCGCCCAGCATATGTTCGAACGTGAACTAACGCAGGCGAAGCTGGAGGCGGAAGAGGGAACAAGATCAAAATCATTGTTTCTTGCAAACATGAGCCATGAACTCCGAACGCCACTAAATGCAGTGATTGGATTTTCGGAAGTGCTGGCAAAAGAGATTTTTGGCCCATTGGAGAATGAAAAATACCGTGAATATGCGGACAATATCCAATCATCTGGTAGGCATCTGCTTTCTCTTATCGACGATATTCTGGAATATTCAAGGTTTGAATCTGGCTCGGTTGCATTGCGGGAAACGGAAGTTAACCTTCTAGATATTGCACGTTCCACCAAAACAATGCTTGCTGCGAAGACAATTGAGAAGTCCATTGAGATAACACTATCTGATCAGCTGGATATCTGCCTTCGCGCAGATGAAAGAAAACTTAAGCAGGTGCTGATCAACCTTGTTAACAACGCCATAAAATTTACGCCTGAGAATGGCAGGATTGAGCTTAATTTATCAGCGGGCGACGAAAATTTTGTATCTCTTTACGTCATCGATAGCGGTCATGGAATCAGTAAGGAAGAAATTAACAATGTTATGCGACCGTTTGGCCGCGCGCGTTATTCTGTTTCCAAGTCAATTGAAGGGACTGGGCTAGGTTTGCCTCTCGCTAAATCGATTGTTGAATTGCATGAAGGCGAGTTGAAAATTGCAAGCAATAAGGGAAAACCGGGAACTACGATCGAGATACGTTTGCCAAAATACCGGGTCGTTGAAATTCCGGGGAATTATCCCCATCTTAACCTCGTTGCTCGTCCTTGATAGGACGTTAAGAATCATCATCTAACAGTGAATCTTTATGTAGCGTAGCAGTATTTTTTCTGCTACTGACGCTCTCTGAAAAATTTGGTTTCAACAACTAGACAGGTGGAACATTAGAATTGCAACTGCTCCAGGATTATGAGGGTTATGTCGCTGATCGCGAGCAAGCCCTAGCCGGTTTGCGGCGATATGAAAACGAAGCGACAGCTCTTGAAATCGAGCAGTCGAATGATGCTGTCCACTTTCTGTATATCAACGAGATTGCAGAGGCGGCCAGCAGATTTCTCAACGGATTTCCAGGCACATGTCTTTATGCGGCGAAAGCCAACCCGCACCCGGCCTTGTTACGGCTGTTGTGGGCGGCGGGTATCCGACATTTTGAGGTTGCCTCCATCCGGGAGATAGAGGAGCTGAGCGCTGCATTTCCGCTTGCTCAGCTTTACTTTATGCATCCTGTCAAAAGCCGGCAGGCGATCAACCGTGCCTATGCGCTCGGTGTTCGGCATTTTGCGTTCGATAGTCTGGAAGAACTGCGCAAGATAAAACAGGAAACCGGCCATGCCGAAGATCTCTCGCTAATGCTGCGTCTGAGCGTCTCGCAAGTCGGGGCCGCCTATCCGCTTGATAACAAGTTCGGCGCGACCCTAATGGAAGCACCGCTCTTACTGACGCATGCGCGCCAGATTGCGGAAAAGGTCGGTGTGACATTCCATGTCGGTTCACAGTGTCTCGAGATCGAGGCTTACGTTAACGCCATCTATAATATAGCCAATATGCTCGATGGGTGCGGTGTTGAGATCGATATGCTCGATGTTGGTGGGGGATTCCCGGTATCTTATCCGGATATGGAACCGGCACCGCTACAGGACTATTTCGACGCCATTCAGAAAACGCTCGTGGAGTGTGGTTTTGATACGCTTGAGATATTTTGTGAACCAGGCCGGGCCATGGTGGCTGCGGGCGGTGCGGTTGCCGTTCGGGTGGAACTTCGCCGCGGACAATCGCTTTACCTGAATGATGGAACCTATGGCGCCTTGTTTGATGCTGGTCAGTTAGGTTGGGCTTATCCGGTTGAGCTATATCGCTCCGGGCGTCTGAATGCCCCGTCAGAAAGCACGCAGTTTCAACTGTATGGGCCGACATGTGACAGCATCGACAAGATGAAAGACCATCTTGCGTTGCCGGATGATGTCTGTGAAGGTGACTGGATTATTTTCCGCCATCTGGGGGCTTATGGCTATGCCATGCAAACCAGATTCAACGGATTTTATTCAGAAACCATGGTAGGAATTGAATCGCCTGCCGAGTTCGCATAGCACAACAAGTTGAAAAAGGCGTCAGGTTAAAATGACACATTCCTCGAAGAGCAACGAGAAGGCGGCCCTTCTATCGAAGACCGTCGAGCATGTTGACATCAAGAGCTTTGATGCGCGTCCGATCATTGATGCGATGGGCAAAATGTCCTTCACATCGCGAGATCTCGCGCGGGCGTCAGAGATATTCAACATGGCCGTGAATGATCCGGATTGTGCAATTATACTCACCCTGGCGGGGTCAACCTCCGCCGGGGGTTGCATGCATGTTTACCGTGATCTGGTTGAACTCGGCATGGTGGATGCGATTGTATCCACCGGGGCATCTATCGTTGATATGGATTTCTTTGAAGCATTGGGGTATCGCCACTATCAGGCGGATAGTACAGTCGACGATAACGACCTGCGCGCGCTTTATATCGATCGCATTTATGATACCTACATTGACGAGGAAGAGCTTCAGCATTGTGACGAGGTTATCAAGGTCATCGCGGACAAACTGGAGAAGCGAGCGTATTCATCCCGTGAATTCATATATGAGATGGGCCGCTGGCTGAAAACCAACGCGGTGAAGAAAAACTCTCTTATTGAAACCTGCTATGATCATGATGTGCCGATTTTCGTTCCGGCGTTTTCTGATTGCTCTGCCGGATTTGGCCTGGTCAAGCATCAGGTCGAGAATCCGGAAAAGCATCTCAGTATTGACAGCGTCAAGGATTTCAGGGAGCTGACCGAAATCAAGATCGCGGCGGGGACAACGGGCCTGCTCATGGTTGGTGGCGGCGTACCCAAGAACTTTGTGCAGGATACGGTCGTTTGCGCTGAGATCCTCGGCAAGGAAGTTGACGTGCATAAATATGCGGTGCAGATCTCTGTCGCCGATGTGCGCGACGGGGCCTGTTCTTCCTCCACTCTGAAAGAGGCAGCGAGTTGGGGCAAGGTCAGCACCAGTTTGGAACAGATGGTCTTTGCGGAAGCTTCCTCCGTTGTGCCGTTGCTGGCATCGGATGTTTATCACCGGGGTGGCTGGAAAAACCGCAAGGCGCGGAAATTCACCAAGCTCTTTCAGTAGACGGCAAGCGGACCAGAAGTCATGACAGTTCCCTTTGACATACTCCCCTCGGAAGAGGGGTTTCTGGGCCTGCCCGAAGAGGAGGCTTTTGATTACGCGTCGGCGAAGGCCATTATCATTCCTTTTGGCCTCGAAGGGTCGGTCAGCTATGGCGGCGGAACCGCAAAGGGCCCATCGGCGATGATAGAGGCAAGCCATCAGGTGGAGCTTTTCGACGAAGATCTCTGGCGGGAGCCGTTCCGGGATTTCGGTATCGTGACGATGCGGGAGAAGCCTGTTGACGGACGTGACATAAAGGCTGCGATAGATGATCTGGCAGCCCTCACCGGAAAGGCGCTTGGCGATAATAAATTCCCGCTTGTCTTCGGTGGGGAGCATTCTATCACACCCGGTGCAATTCGGCCATTCCTTACGCAATATGATGATTTGGCGATCCTGCATTTCGATGCCCATGCGGATTTACGCGATGGCTATGACGGCGAGCATTATTCCCATGCAGCGGCAATCCGCCGGGTGCTGGATCATCCCACCGTTCCGATCGTTTCTGTCGGCATTCGCAATATATCGGCGGAGGAGATCCCGTTTCTGGACGCAAACAGCCACCGGATAACTATCCATTGGGGGAAGGATCGGGAGAGCTGGCGAGTAGAAGAAATTGTCGCGCCGCTTAAGGACCGTCCCATCTATCTGACGTTTGACCTTGATGGTTTCGATGGCTCAGTGATGCCCGCAACAGGAACACCGGAGCCTGGGGGGCTTTTCTGGAATGATGCGATCAAGATCATCAAGGCGGCCTCTAGAGCGGGCACGATTGTCGGCGCAGACATCAACGAACTGGCTCCTATCGAAGGGATGCATGCACCCAACTTCCTCGCAGCAAAGCTCGCATATAAAATCCTGTCTCTCGCACTTTCGAAGTAGCGGCGGTCTTGCTTGCCCAGAAATGGGCAAGTTTTTACCTCTTTTTTGAAGTAAATCAGCCTCATTTCGCTGGCAAAACTACAAACTACAGTGAATGTACAGGGGCATGAAGATGATAAAATCCTCACACCAAGCGCGAACTACCCTCAGAAAACTTCTTTCTGCGATAAAGACATCCCGGCGGCAGGTCACCGTCGTGGCAGTCATATCACTATTGAGTCTTGCGGTGATCCTGAACGTGGCAATGGCGCCCGTAACGAATGCTGAAAACGCGCTTTCCCAAGTTGCTTATCTTAAGAAAGATATTAACGGAACAATTTCGATCATTCGCTAACCGGTTTTCAGTCGATTATTGTCGTTCCTGTAATCCGTCCTGCTTCATGCGCCAAAGGCAGACTTCCACGCGGTCCTGGCCGAAGAAGGCCTCATTATTATAGGCAAGCGTCGGCACCCCCCAATGCCCCGCTTTTTCGAGAGCCTCCTGGTTCTCATTAACTTTGGCGGCATATTCGTCGAACCGGTCGGCAATCATATCATCGAGTTTGGCGAGGTCAAAGCCAGCGTCTGCCGCCGCTTTGGACAAATGGTCTCCTTCATGCCAGCCACGAACCTCCCCACTCCATATCAGATTTGAAATCTTGTCGAGGAACGCGAGACCATCACCGATTTCCGCGGCCGCAACGCCAAGATGGGTAAGCCGGTGGATATAGGGTTGTTCTATCGGAATTTCCTTGGTTTGCCGGTTCATTTTTACCGGGTCGGGGCGAGGCCAGGCAATCGGGATGTTGTTCATCTCGCCGACCCGCTGGATATCCGTCATAAGATAGTCGATCCAGAGTGGGTGTATGTCCTTGAAAAACTGCGGATTTCTGACAGCAATGGGATACACCGGCCGAACGTTGACATCCAGGTCATATTCCTTCGTCAATTCAACGATTCTGCGGATTGCCAGATAGGAATAAGGGCTTCTGAATGACCAGAAAAGATCAATGCTGTGGGTCATGGTTTTCTCCATTGTTATCTGTTACCTTTTCTTCACATTACGTCGTTATAGTGCCTTCAACCAACCAATTTTCTTTACCGATAGAGCTGTTTACGTCATTGTCACCTGAAATTAAGGACAAAATCAGCTGTTTTGATGTGATGCCCTGCGACTTGTAAGAGTTATAATGCCTTTTTTCCATATTTTTGTTTTGGCTGCGATACAGGGAATTACTGAATTCCTCCCCATTTCGTCGAGCGGGCACCTGTTAATGATCCCGTCGCTCACAGGTTGGCAAGATCAGGGCCAAAGTATTGATATTGCTGTTCATGTCGGGACACTGATAGCGGTTGTCGCCTATTTCCGCCATGATATATTTCAAATTGTTAAGGCATTTCTGATGCCTACTGATAAGAATGGGGCAGAGGGTCGGAAACTCGGATTTCATATCATCATTGCCAGTGTTCCGATTGTGATTGCCGGAGGTTTAATGTATCTCCTGCTCCAGAATGAATTAAGATCAATTCTGTTGGTGGCGGCGACGACAATTATATTTGGCATTTTCCTGGGCTGGGCTGACAAGAAATATCCTGTCACGAAGAATATCGAGGGTATTACAATGCTGGACTCGCTCGTAATCGGATTGTTCCAGATATTGGCGCTGCTCCCGGGAACGAGTCGTTCCGGCATCACCATGTCTGCGGCGCGAATGCGCGGCCTCAGCCGAAGTGACGGTGCGCATTTTTCCATGTTGCTCTCCATTCCGACAATTCTTGGGGCCGGAACGCTTGCGATATACCACCTGATTACCGCAGAAAAGCCGGAGATCGGAATGGATGCGCTGATCGCTGGCATAGTATCTTGCGTTATCGCCTTCATGGTGATCAGCCTGTTAATGCGCTGGATCGAAAAAATCGGCTTTACGCCGTTTGTTATATACCGATTGATATTGGGCACTGTTCTTCTGGTTGTCTATTTTGCGACTTGATGCCGACAATAGGTGCTCAACTATCTTATAAGCTCGCAAATAACTTGATTAATCCTGCCTAAACCCCATTTCCCCTAAATAGCGAATGGAAATGGACTTTGCATGTATGCTTTTAAAAACAGGTGGATAAAATCTTCCAGCCTTTTGCTGGCGGGATTTATTCTGGCCAATGCTGCCATTTCGCCGCCGGCGATTGCGGCAGAAAAGAACTCCGAACTACATTATACAGTATACTTGGGCGGACTTTACCTTGGCGGAATTGAAACCGAGATAGAACAGGGCGACAGTCAATACAAGATTGAAAGCGCAGCCAACACAAGCCAGGCGTTCAATTGGATTGTTAGCTGGTTCGCCAGTGGGGAAACTGAGGGCTTGATTGGACTCGACAAATTTTTCCCGCGCCAGCATCAGCACAAAAGCACCTGGAACCAGAACGTTCGTGTTGTCACGATGGATTACGGCAAGTCCGGCTCTGTCAGGGTTGAGAAAACCACTACACGTGACGAAGGTCCGGATCGATACACCCCGATCAATCCTGCGAGCCTGACAAATAGCATTGATCCGATGACGGCTATCCTGACGGTGACAAATCAGCTGGATGAAGGCAAGGGCTGCACAATGCGATTGCCGATTTTTGATGGTCATAGGCGTTACGATGCGATCCTGTCAGATGTCCCCTCTCGCTATTTTAAGCCCACGCGCTATTCCGTATTCTCCGGGAATGCAATCGGCTGTAAACTTGAATTCGATAGAATTGGCGGCTTTCCCGTTAATCAGCAACAAGGGCTCGACGCCAATTCCGACCAGGACGTCGTGGTCTGGGCCGGAGCCCCTATTGAAGGGGGTCTGATTGTGCCAGTGCGCATGCAATTAAAAACCCGCTTTGGGAATATGGAATTACATCTTGATCGCTATCGGGAAGGCCCTATGCAACTTGTCAGCCGGAACTCTCAGTAGGCCTTTTTCAGAGGTCTTGACAGATAATAAACTGGCCCAGGAAGTGATATTGATATAATCCACTATCCTTAAGGTATTCCATATGGGTAGAGTATCAGAGGTAGGCGTTGGCTGGGGAGAGAACAGTGACGGCGGTGAGCTTCGGAGAGAGAATACGGCGGATACGCCGTAGAAACGACCTCCCGGATTTAGAAAATAACAAGTTCCTTCATGAAGCGCTGAATCAGAACAAGCATGAAGGCTTGCTGCTGGCGGTGAAGGCCAGGACTATCTGTCTTGTCATTATTGGCCTATTCCTGATCTATCTCAGCCCAGACTGGTATGTTCTGTATTACGAAATACTGATTGTTGCCTTTATGCTCATTGGCTGGGCCCAGGTAAAAATTGGTCGGGTGGAGCGATCACGAGCGGAGCTTTTCCTCATTTTTCTCGATCTTGCACTTATGACGGTTGTGCTGGTCGTTCCTAATCCATGGGATCCGCGACCGTGGTCAGCTGCACTTCAGTATAAGTTCGGGAACTTTCCATATTTCTTTATACTTCTTGCCGCCGCTACACTGGCCTATTCATGGAGGACATTGGTCCCTGTTGTGGTGTTTACAGCTTTTCTCTGGATAGGTGGTTTTTTTTGGGCGACCTATCAACCGTCGGACATTACAGAGGTTACAGAGAAAGTCCGTGAAGCGCTCGACGGATATCCCAATATTCTCCATTTTATTGATCCGGGAAGCATACCGATAGAGCCGCGTATTCAGGAAATCCTGATTTTTGCGATTGTTGCTTTTATCCTTGCCCTGAATGGTTGGCGTACCAATCAGCTGCTTGTTCGCCAGGCGGAGGCTGCGCGTGGACGCGCTAACCTCTCACGTCATTTCCCGCCAAACATTGTGGATAATCTGGCGGAACGCGATCAACCGCTTGGGGAGGTGAGAGAGCAGCGTGTCGCAGTTCTCTTCGCGGATATTGTGGGTTTTACGAAAATGGCGGAGACAGAAACACCCGATAGAATTGTGTCGGTCTTGCGGGATTTCCACAGCCGTATGGAAGATTGTGTATTTGAGAATGGGGGCACTCTGGACAAATTTCTGGGGGATGGCCTTATGGCAACGTTCGGCACTCCTGAAACAACTCCGCAAGATGCTGAAAACGCATTGAAATGCTCAGTTGCGATGCAGCGTCATATGAGCCGGTGGAATGAAGAGCGGGAAAAAGCCGGTTTGGCACCAATCCGCCTTTCAGTCGGCATTCATTATGGTACCGTTGTTCTTGGCGACATCGGCTCTGAAAGACGGCTTGAGTATGCTGTGCTTGGCGATGTCGTGAATGTTGCCAGCCGCCTTGAGGCTTCGACACGCGAAATGAAGGCGGATATTGTCGTTAGCAGCGAACTCATGGACGCCGCCGGTGGCGAACAAATGGCCCGGGAGTTGGGTTTTGTCGAAAACGGCTCACAGAGTATTCGGGGCCGGGGAGAGGCTGTGACGACATGGCTTCATTTGATAACGACGCCTGCGAATTAGCTGAAACGCGGTCTTGGTCATAATAGGCGGTAATCCGAGGGCACTGAAAGATAAAAAGTCATTCGGAGGCGCAGGCCGAGATTGACTTTCACGTATCACGCTGCACACTCACCGGATATGCTTAAGTCGGGGAGGATCTGTATGAGAGCTGCCGTCTGTCGAAATTTCAATCAGCCGCTGCAAATTGAAGAGGTGTTTCTGGCGCCTCCTGAAGAAGGGGAAGTCCGCGTGAGGCTTTCAGCCTGCGCCATTTGCCACTCGGATATTACCTATATGGACGGAGGATGGGGCGGTACCTTGCCGATGGTGCTGGGCCACGAAGCTGCGGGCGAGGTTGCTGAAATTGGTGCGGGCGTTCGGAATTTAGCTGTTGGTGATCATGTTTTGGTTACGCTCATTCGATCCTGCGGTCATTGCGCCGACTGTGAAAGAGGGGAACCCTATATCTGCGGCACCCCGTTCCCAATTGATGACAACAGTCGTCTGACATCTGTAGATGGCGAGATAATTGTTCAGGGACTGCGGACCGGTGCCTTTGCAGAAGAAGTCGTTGTTGATCAATCGCAACTCGTCGTTATTCCAAAGAATCTCCCTATGGATGCTGCATCACTATTATCCTGCGGCGTGATCACCGGTCTCGGTGCCGTCGTGAATACGGCAGAGGTCAGGCATGGCGCATCGGTTATTGTCATCGGATGTGGTGGCGTCGGGTTGAATGCGGTGCAGGGCGCGGCTCTTGTCAATGCGGACCCTGTTATCGCAATGGACTTGGTGGAGAAGAAGTTGGAGGCCGCCCGTAATTTTGGCGCAACACATGTGATCAATCCGCTCGCCAACGATGCGATGCAGCAAACCCGAGGCCTGACAAACGGTCGCGGCGCAGATTATGTCTTTGTCGCGACCGGAAGCTCAAAGGCCTTTGAACATGGGCTGGAGCTTCTTGCGCCCGCCGGGACGCTGGTAATTGTCGGGATGCCGCCGACAGGACAGAAAATCGCTGTGGAGGCAGGTAATATCGCAGGGGCCAGTCAGAAAATTCTCGGTAGCAAGATGGGCTCTACGCGGCTCCGTGAGGATATTCCGAAACTCATCGCGCTCTACGAAAGCGGCAGGCTGAAACTGGATGAACTGATCACCGGGCGGTATCCGCTGGAGGAGATCAATCACGCCATCGATGAAGTCAGGGCGGACAAGGCATTACGCAATGTGATCATTTTTGGAAAGACCTCATGAGACTGACTGATCTTGAAACCTTTGTCGTTGGGACGCCGCCGCCGCATTGGGGTGGTCAGTTCTGGGTGTTCGTAAAGCTGACAACCGACGGCGGTGTGAGTGGAATAGGCGAGGCCTATGCGGTGCCATTTCATCCGGACGTGACCGTAAAAATGATCGAGGATGTTTTTGCCCGTCGGCTTCTCGGCATGAACCCCTTTCACATAGAGCGTATCTGGCGACGCGTCTATTCGAGCGGCTATACCCAACGTCCGGATTCGACAATGATGTCCGTCTTGAGCGCACTGGAAATGGCCTGCTGGGACATTATTGGGAAAGAAGCAGATAAACCGGTTTATGAGCTTTTAGGTGGTAAGGTTCATGAAAAGCTCCGGACTTATACCTATCTCTATCCGATGGACGGAGACGCGACGGATGTGTATAGCGACCCGGATCTGGCCGCAGAACGCGCCGCCGAGAATGTTGCTCTTGGATTTACCGGTGTGAAGTTTGACCCCGCCGGGCCTTATTCCGCTTTTGATCCGCGCCAACCCTCTTTGAGGCGCATGGACCTGTCGGAGAGGCTGGTCGCGCGGGTTCGTGATGCAGTAGGAGATAAAGCCGACCTCCTGTTTGGCACACATGGGCAATTGACAACTTCTGGCGCGATCCGGCTGGCGCGTCGATTGGAGAAATACGATCCCCTTTGGTTTGAAGAGCCAACACCGCCTGAGAATGCGAATGAAATGGCAAAGCTCTCACGGCAGACGACAATTCCCATTGCGACAGGGGAACGGCTCTGTACGAAGTATGAATTTCATCGCGTGCTTGAGAGTGGCGCGGCCTCAATCCTGCAGATGGCGCTTGGGCGTGTCGGCGGGCTGCTGGAAGGCAAGAAGATCGCCAGCATGGCGGAGGTCTATTACGCACAGATCGCCCCACATATGTACTGTGGTCCGGTGTCGGCGATGGCGGATATTCAGCTAAGTACCTGTACGCCGAATTTTCTCATTCAGGAAAGTATTAACACCATGGGCGACTTTCACGCGGAAATCCTCAAAGAACCGATCCAATGGGAAGAGGGGTATATCATTCCACCAACAAAGCCGGGCCTCGGAATTGAACTCGATGAAGAGGTTATTGCCCGCCACCCCTTCACAGGGGATCAGCTACACCTTGAAATGGTCGATAACCCGGTAATCTTCGATTAGCTCAGCCGAAGTTCATGTCAGCGACGAAAGGATTGGTTGCGCGCTCCTGC
This sequence comes from uncultured Sneathiella sp., assembly GCF_963973085.1. GTDB lineage: Bacteria > Pseudomonadota > Alphaproteobacteria > Sneathiellales > Sneathiellaceae > Sneathiella. The sequence goes on along the minus strand of NZ_CAXAXA010000001.1, from coordinate 867,909 downwards.
CCGAAGGTCGAGAGGTTTCCATGCCCTGGAATGAAAGTAATATCATCACCAAGCGGCCAGAGTTTTTCGCGGATGGAATGCAGCAGGTCTTCGTGATTGCCGCGCGGAAAGTCTGTCCGGCCGATGGAGCCCTGAAACAGGACGTCACCAACAATGGCGACCCGTTCTTTTAAGTTCACGAAGACCACATGCCCGGGTGTATGGCCAGGACAGTGGACAACCAGAAATTCCTCATTGCCAACAGTGACCATATCGCCATCTTCCAGCCAGCGGTCCGGCGTGAAGGCGAAGGATTCCGGAAAGCCGTAGCGGGCGCACTGGGTCGGCAGCTGGTCAATCCAGAATTTATCGTCTTTATGGGGCCCTTCGATCGGCACATTCAGCCTGTCATGCAATTCCTTCGTCCCGCCTGCGTGATCAAGATGGCCATGGGTAATGAGAATTTTCTCAATCGTCACCCCTTGCTTCTCGGCAGCTTCAACAATGCTATCGAGGTCGCCGCCCGGATCGGTTACCGCGCCTTTCATGGTTTCCTCACACCAGATCAGGCTGCAATTCTGCGCAAACGGGGTGACGGGAATGATTATGGCTTTCATAAAATATCGGAGCGTTGAGTCGCCCCGTCCTTTGTTCGTAATCTGTGATGTCAGCGTTTCAAGACGCCGAGAATACCACGAAGAAGCGCTTTGGCAATGGTGCGACCGAGGGATGAACTAACGGCGCGGGTCAATGACTTGATGGCGGCCTCGCCGACACTCTGGCGGTTAGAGGATTTTCGTTTTGGCTCCGGTGTGCTTTCCTGCTGTTTGGCGGCGGCGGCTCTCGCTGCTTTCTCCGCACGTTCCTGCAGAATTTCATAGGCGGACTGGTTATCTATCGTCTCATCATATTTATCGGCCAGATCACTGTTCGTCAGGATGCTTTTACGCGCCGTTTTGGTGATCGGTCCGAGTTTGGACGACGGAGGCCGGATCAGCGTCCGCTCCACAATCGATGGTTCGCCCTTGTTCTCCAATGTGGAGATCAGCGCCTCTCCCACGCCGAGAGTGGTGATGACATCTTCGACATCAAATGCAGGATTAGGGCGGTAGGTTTGCGATGCCAGGCGGATCGCCTTTTGCTGCTTCGGGGTAAAGGCGCGAAGGGCATGCTGGATCCGATTTCCAAGCTGGCCCAGCACGGACTCCGGAATATCGTCCGGGCTTTGGGTGACAAAAAATATACCAACCCCTTTGGAACGGATGAGGCGAACGACCTGTTCAACCTTTTCCAGCAATGCTTTCGGGGCGTCGTCAAAGAGAAGATGGGCCTCATCAAAGAAAAAGACGAGCTTGGGGCGATCCGGATCGCCGGCTTCCGGCAGTTCCTCGAACAATTCGGACAACATCCAGAGCAGGAATGTACCATAGAGCCTCGGTGAATTCATCAGCTTGTCGGCGGCAAGGATATTTACCATGCCGCGGCCGTCTTTGTCGGTGCGCATGAAATCCTGCAAATCCAGGGCCGGTTCGCCAAAGAACCTGTCCGCGCCCTGATCTTCGAGGCGGAGCAGTGCCCGCTGGATCGCGCCAACCGATTGCGGCGAGACGTTCCCGTAAATCGCCGATATTTCGGCTCTCTGTTCATTCACCACTCCCAGAAGCGCGCGTAGATCTTTGAGGTCGAGCAATAGAAGGCCCTGTTCATCCGCCACCCGGAACGCAATATTCATGACGCCTTCCTGGGTATCGTTCAGTTCCAGCATGCGGGAGAGCAGCAAGGGGCCGATTTCGGAGATGGTCGTCCGGACGGGATGGCCCTGCTCTCCGAACAAATCCCAGAATACGGCCGGAAAGGCAATGCCCTCATACTCGTCTGTAAAACCAATTGCGCCCGCCCGCTTGGTCAGGAAGTCCTGCTTATCGGATATACGGGACAGGCCGGAGAGGTCTCCTTTAGCATCGGCTAGAAAGACCGGAACGCCTGCATTTGAAAAGCCTTCCGTAAGAACCTGCAAGGTGACGGTCTTTCCGGTGCCTGTTGCGCCGGCAACAAGGCCGTGCCGGTTCCCCCATTTAAGCGGCAGATATTGATTTTCACCCAATCCATCGTCGCTCTTGCCGAGGAAAATTCCATCGTTTGTCAAACAGGTCATGATCGCGAAAATCCTCAATCCGGTGGAAGGTGGGCCATTCAGGCATTAGAAAATTTTATACTGGTTGTCCTGCGGCCTCAAGCATCCATTCTCTGACAGCGACAAGCTTCGGGCGAGTGGATTTTCGCGCTGCTGAGACAATCTGAAAGGGAGCGCGGGATCGACGGACCACATCGAACAGCTTCACGAGCTGGCCCCCGTTTATCGCTTCGCGAACAAGACCGTCAATCCCGATGGCGACGCCCAAGCCGTTTTCTGCTGCATGCAAAGCCATGTTGGCGCTCTCGAAATGAAGTCCCTGATTTGAATCAATATCATGAATCCCGGCTTCGGCAAGCCAGCGAGGCCAGTCTGTCGGGCGCGGGCTTTCATGCAGGAAGACGGCCTTTTTAAGATCTTCGGGTTGTTTAAATCTTTGGGCCATATCCGGGCTGCAGACCGGATAGGTGTCAACTTCAAGCAGTTTATCGATCCGCATGCCGGTCTGTGTCGTTCCTTCCGGCAATACCTGGATGGAAAGGTCGAAATCATCGCGCTCAAAGTCCGCGGGGTTGAGCGATGTGATCAATTGGACATCGATATCCGGATGATGTTCGTACAGATCCGCCCAGCGTGGAATAAGCCAGCGCAACGCGAATGTCGGGTAGGCGCAGATGGATACCGCGTTGCGACGCGTTTCGCTTCGAAGGCGGGCGGATGCCGCCGCGATTCTCTCCAGCGGCAAGGTAATTTCCGCGAGATATTGCCGTCCTACTGCTGTGAGTTCAATCCGCTTGTGGTGGCGGTGGAACAACGTCTTTCCGAGATATTGTTCCAGCGTCTGAATCTGGCGGCTTACGGCCCCCGGCGTGACGCCAAGTTCCTCCGCTGCTTGATTGAAGCTCAAATAACGACAGGCAGCTTCAAACGCCCTGAGGCCAGATGTAGAGGGAATATGCAGCATTTATCTCGCAATCTTGATTGATAATTTATCAATTATACTATGCTGAATTATCGATTGTCCATGGTCTTTGTAATGCGCATTATAGGGCCATAAACAAACGGCCAAGGGAACGTGCGGGGTTGATATGACATTTTTACATAACAAGCAGGAATTCAAGCCACAGGAGCTTTCTGACTATATCGCGCCGGACTGCCACGGCCTCAATTTCTATGAGATTGATACAGGGCTACAGGACCTGCTCCATTGCTACATGCCGGATGATCTGCGTCAGCATCTTGAACCGCACTATCGCAAGCTTGGGGAACTTTCTGGCAACCAACTGGATGACTGGTCCCGTGATGCAGATCGTCATAAGCCGGTTCTGCATGCGCGGGATGCCCGGGGACGCAATGAGGACTGGATCGAGTTTCACCCATCATACCGCAAGATGGAGGATGTGGCCTTCAAGGATTTCGGTTTTCACCGGATGTCCCATCGGGAAGGTGTTTTCGGCTGGTCCGGCAAAGTCCCGCCGCTAGGCAAATATGTTTTCCAGTACCTTTTCGGTCAGTCTGAGTTCGGCCAGCTTTGCCCGATTTCAGCGACTGAAACCTCTGCAATGCTCATAGAGCGATACGCGGATGACTCGACCAAAGAGAAGCTTCTGGAGCGGATGTTCAGTCAGGATATGGATAAAATCCTGAAGGGCGCCCAGTTCATGACCGAGAAGACTGGCGGTTCCGATGTTTCGAATATCGAACTGCAAGCCCGTTTTGAAGAGGGTAACTGGAGACTTTACGGCGAAAAATGGTTCTGTTCCTGTGCGGATGGGGATGTCGCCCTGTTATTGGCGCGTCCGGAAGGAGCACCGGAGGGTAACAGTGGGCTTGCGCTATTTGCCATGCCCCGCACTCTGGATGACGGCAGCCGGAATCCCTACCGGATTGTCCGGCTGAAGGACAAGCTTGGGACGAAATCCATGGCGTCAGGCGAAATCATCTTTGAAGGCGCGGTTGCTTATCCGCTTGGTAAGGTGGGCGCCCATCCGAACCAGGGCCTTAAGCTGATGATGGATCAGGTCAATTTCTCCCGCCTTTCTCATGGTGTGAGGGGGGCTGCAATGATGCGTCGCTGCCTGAACGAGGCCTTGACGGTTGCCAATTACCGTAAAGCCTTTGGGGAAACAATCATCGATAAGCCGCTGCTGCGACGGCAGCTCATGAAGCTGATGGTCCCGACGGAGCAGGCGCTGTCCATGTTCATGTATGTAGCGGTCAACCTTGCAAAAGGCGAGGCAGGAGACGAGGCGGCCGCAAAACGCACCCGGATCCTGACCCCGCTTCTGAAATTCCGGACGGCCCGTGATAACATCCGTGTTGCAACCGGTGCGATGGAAGTGCGCGGCGGCAACGGATATATCGAGGATTGGGTGAATCCCCGCCTTGTCAGGGACGCGCATCTCGGGGTCCTATGGGAAGGAACCTCAAATATCAATTCCCTCGACGTGACGACCCGAGCTATAGCTCGTTCCGGAGCGCATGAGGATCTTGCGGAAGACCTCGCCCGGCAGATTGAGGCAAATGACGCCCTTCCTGGCCAATATGCGGGGCAATTAAAAGGGCTTGTTGATCAGACAGTCAAATTCGCCGAAGATGTTGCACGCCAGGGCAAGGAAACCCATGCCCGCAAGGCAGCCAGTGCGCTTTATCATGTTACAACGGCGACCCTGATGGCGAATGAGGGGGCGGAACTTGGCGCCGCTGGACGGGATGCAAGACGATTGCTCTTGTCACGTATGATTGTGGACCATAAGCTTGTTGCTCCCAATCCATTGTCGATTGACGGTAGCGCATTTGATGATACGGCGACGGATGCGTTGTTGAGCGATGCGCCGGTCAGCCTGGAAGAGGCGAGCCGTATCCTAACCCTTTAGACATCTGCAATCTGAATAATAGCAGGGCCCCAGCGGGAGAATTGATCATGAATATGAACCTCAACATCAAGAAAAGGGACGAGCGCCAGCTTGAAGACTGGCTTGCCCAGGATTGCCACGGCCTGAATTTTTTTGAAATTGATAATAGCCTGAAGGACCTGCTGACCCTGTATCTGCCTGAAGACCTTCGTCAGCATATGACGCCAGTATATCAGCGATTGGGAGAAATCGCAGGTAACCGCCTCGACGATCTGGCGCGGCTCTGCGATCGCCATGCGCCGGTATTGCATCCACGAGATGCACGTGGGCGCAACCGGGACTGGATCGAGTTTCATCCGGCCTATCGGGAAATGGAGAAAATCGGCTACGGGGATTTCGGGATACATTGTATGTCGCGTAAGGCAGGCGTACATGGCTGGCCCGAGAAAATCCCGCCCATGGCGAAATATGTCTTTCAGTATCTCTTCACCCAGTCCGAATTTGGCTTGATGTGCCCGATTTCCGTGACGGATACCTCCGCCATGCTGCTCGAGCGCTATGGTCCGGAAGTCGCGAAGGACAAATATCTCGCCAGGATGCAAAGCCAGGATATGGATGAAATATTTATGGGCGGGCAGTTCATGACCGAGAAGATCGGTGGCTCAGAGGTGGCCAATCTGGCCGTGACAGCGCGGGAGGAAAATGGCGAATGGCGTCTGTATGGTGACAAGTGGTTCTGTTCCTGCGCGGATGCGGAAGTCTGTCTGGTGCTGGCTCGGCCTGAAGGAGCGCCAGAGGGGAATTCCGGCCTCGCGATTTTTGCTGTGCCCCGGCATCTCGATGACGGGGAGCGGAATAACTATCGCATTGTTCGCCTGAAAGACAAAATGGGAACGAAGTCCATGGCATCGGGCGAGATTATTTTCGATGGTGCGCTTTGCTATCCGTTTGGCGATGTCGGGGCAAAGCGGAACCCCGGGCTTCGCCAGATGATGGATCAGGTGAGTATGTCTCGCTTATCTCACGGTGTGAGGGCGGCGGGCATGATGCGGCGCTGCCTGAATGAGGCCATGGTCTCTTCAAAATCCCGCGATGTCTTTGGCGAACCGATTATTAACAAGCCGCTTCTACGGCGGCAGTTGTTGAAACTCATGGTGCCGACGGAACAGGCACTTTCCATGGTCATGCATGTTGCATCCATACTTCACAAGGCGGAGAGCGGTGATAAGGATGCGGAGAAGCTCAACCGGATTTTGACGCCTCTGGTGAAATTCCGCGCCTGTCGGGATAATGTAACCGTGGCGACCGGCGCGCTGGAAGTACGGGGCGGGAACGGCTTTATCGAGGATTGGGTTAACTCCCGCCTTGTCCGGGATGCCCATACGGGCCTTCTCTGGGAAGGAACGTCGAACATTAACGCGCTGGATATTACAACCCGGGCCATCGCCAGTGTTGGGGCGCATGAAAGCCTCGCGGATGACCTTAAAGAGCGGCTACAGGACGCAAAGAACCTTCCCGGTCAATTCGCGGGCGAGCTTTCCGGCCTTGTGGATCGTGCCAAAACGTTTGCTGAGGATATCGCGGCGAGCGGAAACGAAACCCAGGCGCGCCAGGCAGCCGATGCGCTTTACCATGTCACTACGGCTACCCTGCTCGCAACAGAGGGGGAAGCGCTTGGCAAAGCGGGCGGGGATGCCCGACGGATGTTGCTGTCCCGCTTGGTGATGGACACACGGCTGAAGCCTCATGACCCGCTCAGCAATAGCGATGGACGCTTTGAAATTGAAGCCGGAAACTGTCTTCTTGATGATAAGCCGGTTCCGCTGGATGTCGCGGCGGACCTCTTGCGAATCTAGGATCGATTAGCACCAGACAATAATAAGAATAAATGCGAAATCGAGAGCACTCCCCGGCCGTGGCAATATGTCGCTGCCGGGGATTTTTTTTAGATAAACCTTTAAAAACTGCCGATTAGTCATATGTGCGTTTGAATTTTTACCAATTTTTTCTGTAGTTTTCAAACCTGCGTCATCTGACCGCATGGAGAGGAGAAAGCAAACGCCCAATAATGTAATCAAGGAGTGAGTTTGTTAACCCTTGAGAAGGAGCACGTCGGAAATGTTTGATTCCTTGAAAGCGCGCGATGCAGTGCCGTCGGAATGCGGTGCGCAGATATTCTGCTTTGATCGACCGGATCGAAATATTGCGCTTGCCTCGCCATGCTCTTCTTGTGGGGTTCGCAGCAAGGCAGTCTGCGCCGGGTTAAATGATGAAGAGATGGAGGGTTTTTCCCGAAATATTCATACGCGACTGGTCAAGGCAGGGAAATCTGTTTACCGGGAATCTGAAAAGGCAAACTATCTCTATACAGTCGTATCGGGGGAAGTGCGGCTCGCAAATCTGCTGGGAGACGGGCGTCGCCAGCTAACGGCGTTTAAATCTGCGGGCGATTTGCTGGGCGAACATAGAAAAGGTTCCTACCAATCAGATGCAGAAGCGGTGTGTGACACAGTAGTATGCCAAATTCCCGTTAATATTATGGAAAAATACTCGGATGATGTCCCCGCCATGTATGCCTCCATCGCCACCAAGACGCAGGAAGAGCTGTGCGAATTGCGGCATCATGCTGTTCTGCTGGGGCGAAAAACACCAATGGAAAAAATTGCGTCTTTTCTCGTTGGCCGGATGGACAAGCTTGAAAGATGCGCTGAGAAGCAAGTTTTGATCAAACTGACGATGGGAAGAAGCGATATAGCTGATTTTCTGGGCCTCACGATTGAAACTGTCAGTCGTACAATTACGAAGCTCAAGAATAAGGGACTACTTTTTGTGCCGAATTCTCATTGCATTGTGATCAGGGATCCCGCCCATCTGAGACGGATTTCTGAAGGTGAGAAATGAGTGTCAGAGGAAAAGCGTTATACACTACTTTCTGTGTAGGTTATGTCTTTCAGGCCTTCAATCCGCAAACCATTGAGGCGTTGATTTAAATCAATGCCCGTGATAGCAATTTCTAATAGTTTGCAGTTTGAGGGGGAGTGCGCTCAGGCACTGTGACATGTAGGTTGCGGCTAGTTGTACGCTCACTCCTGGTATCTAAGTCTAAAGACGGAACCTGGATATGAATTTGTTATGGCTCGCATTTACGATTGTCGGCGCATTGACGGGGATCATCCTGTCGGCCAAGGCCGTTGACCCGAATATGATGCTGCATGGCATGCTGTTTTCCTTTGCCAGCGTTTTAAGCGCCTTTGCTCTGATCGCGCGGCATTACCGGAATGCCAGCGCCCCCAGCCTGATAAATGGAAATGGCAGCGTTAATTACAATACAGAGATTCTGAAAGCCGGTGTTATCGCGTCCGCTTTCTGGGGTATTGTAGGATTTGCGGTCGGTCTTGTTATCGCCTTGCAGTTGGCCTTTCCGGTTCTGAATTTCGATCTGCCCTGGACAAATTTCGGTAGGCTGCGCCCGCTGCATACCTCTGCCGTCATCTTTGCTTTCGGCGGAAATATCTTGATAATGACATCCTTTCACGTCGTGCAGCGGACCTGCCGTGCCCGGCTGGCTGGTGATATTGCGCCCTGGTTTGTTTTCTGGGGATACCAGCTTTTCATAGTATTGGCGGCCACCGGATATGTTCTTGGTGTCACGCAATCGAAAGAATATGCGGAACCGGAATGGTATGTGGATATCTGGCTGACCCTTGTCTGGGTCGTCTATCTGCTCGTTTTCCTGGCGACCCTGTGGCGGCGTCAGGAAAAGCATATTTATGTCGCAAACTGGTTCTATCTTGCATTCATCGTGACAATCGCAATGCTGCATGTCGTGAACAATCTCTCTGTGCCGGTCAGCTTCGCAGGGGTCAAGAGCTACTCCCTGTTTGCCGGCGTCCAAAGCGCGCTAACCCAATGGTGGTACGGACATAATGCCGTCGGCTTCTTCCTGACGGCGGGTTTCCTCGGGATTATGTATTACTATATCCCGAAGCGGGTTAATCGGCCTGTTTACTCTTATCGCCTGTCTATTATCCATTTCTGGTCGCTGATATTCCTGTATATTTGGGCGGGTCCTCATCATTTGCATTATACCGCGCTGCCGGATTGGGCGCAAACGCTTGGCATGACGTTCTCGATCATGCTGTGGATGCCGTCCTGGGGTGGAATGATCAACGGCTTGATGACTTTGTCCGGCGCATGGGACAAGCTTCGAACCGACCCGGTCGTTCGTTTCCTTGTAACATCTGTCGCCTTCTACGGAATGAGTACATTTGAAGGCCCGCTGATGTCGATCAAGGCGGTCAATGCGCTTAGCCATTATACGGACTGGACCATCGGCCATGTGCATTCAGGGGCTCTTGGCTGGGTGGCCTATATCAGCTTCGGCGCGCTTTACTTCATGGTGCCGGTATTATGGAAGCGCAAATCGCTCTATTCAGATGCGCTGGTCAACCTACATTTCTGGATTTCAACGGTCGGGATCCTTTTATATATCACTGCAATGTGGGTATCCGGAATACTTCAGGGTCTTATGTGGCGGGCATATGACGCCTTCGGGTTCCTGGAATATTCCTTTAGTGAAACAGTCGAGGCGATGCATCCTTTCTACGTCATTCGGGCGATAGGGGGCGTTCTCTTCCTGATAGGAGCGCTGATTATGGTTTATAATCTATGGCGGTCCGCTCGCGGAGATGTTCGTGTTAAGGAAGAGGGCAGGTTGGTCCCGAACCTTGAATATGCGGGAGCGAGGTAAGGAAGATGCTGAAACATAAAATTGTTGAGAAAAACTCGATCCTGATGCTTGTCCTTGTCCTGATCGTGGTCTCCATCGGGGGCCTGATTGAGATCGCGCCTCTTTTCTACTTGGAAAGTACAATTGAAAAGGTGAAAGGCATGCGCCCCTATAGCCCGCTGGAACTGGCGGGGCGGGATATCTATATCCGTGAGGGCTGCTACAATTGCCATAGCCAGATGGTGCGCCCGCTTCGCGACGAGGCGGAAAGATATGGCCATTATTCGTTGGCGGCAGAAAGCATGTATGATCATCCTTTTCAATGGGGATCGAAACGAACGGGTCCGGATCTTGCCAGAGTGGGCGGCCGTTATTCGGATGAATGGCATGTTACCCATTTGAATAACCCGCGCGACGTCGTGCCGGAATCTGTTATGCCGGGGTACCCATTCCTGGCGAAAACGCAGCTGGAAATATCAAATATTACCGGGAATCTGGAGACCAATGGTTTGGTTGGCGTTCCCTATACGGAAGACATGATTGCCAACGCCGAGCTGGATCTGAGAATGCAGGTCGATCCTGAAGCGGAAGAGATCGATGCTTTCCTGGAGCGTTATCCGAAGGCGCAAGTGCGGGATTTTGACGGTAATCCGGCAATGCTGTCCGAACTTGATGCGTTGATCGCCTATCTTCAGATGATGGGAACACTTGTTGATTTCACGTCCTACGACGTGGATGCCAATAAACGTTAGGAGGAGAGATCATGGATTATCATGACGTTTCAGCCTTTGCCCAAAGTTACGGCCTTCTCTACCTATTTGGCTTGTTTATCGCGGTCCTGATCTATGCGCTATGGCCGAAAAACAAGGAAAAATTTGACAAGGCCGCACAGATCCCGCTTGAGGAAGATTAAGATGTCCAAGGAAGTTGAAAAAGACGAAGTCACCGGCACGGAAACCACCGGACATGAATGGGATGGCATCAAGGAACTGGACACGCCGATGCCGCGCTGGTGGCTGTGGACGATGTATGGCACCATAATATGGTCGATCGGTTACTGGATTGTCATGCCGGCCTGGCCGTTGGTCAGCAGCTATACTGAAGGCTTTCTGGGATATTCCTCAAGAGGCGCGTTGGAGCAGGAGCTGGCGGAAGCGACCGAGGCTCAGGCAAGTGATCGTGCGGCTCTCGTTACGACGGAACTTGAAGATGTCAGAAACAACGAGCAGCTATATCAGTTTGCCCTGCGCGGCGGAAAGTCGGCTTTTGCCGTGAACTGTTCGCAGTGTCATGGCTCGGGTGCGGCAGGGGCGCCGGGCTTCCCGAACCTCAATGATGATGATTGGCTCTGGGGTGGTAGTGTCGACCAGATTTATGAGACAGTTAAATATGGAATTCGGTCCGATCACGATGACACGCGTGTAGGTGAAATGCCGGCGTTTCTGACCAATGAAATGCTGGACAGATCGCAAATCAACGATGTGACAGAATATGTGCTTTCTCTCTCGGATACTCGGGAAGACAGCGAGGCCGTTGCGCGCGGTGAGGTCGTCTTTCAGGAAAATTGTGCGTCATGTCATGGGGAAAATGCGAAGGGGAACAGGGAATTCGGTGCGCCGAACCTGACGGACGCCATTTGGTTCTATGGCAAGGACAAGGATACAATTCTTCGCACCATTTCCAGGGGCCGGAATAATGTCATGCCAGCTTGGGTGGATCGGCTGGACGATGCGACAATCCGTCAATTGGCTTTGTATGTACACTCTCTCGGGGGCGGGGAGTAAATCTGTTTAACCTGTCCATTCTGGAGTAAAGGTTGTGGTTGATAGCTCCGTTGAGAATGTTGACGTTCGCCCCGTCAATAAAAAAGAAAACCGGTCACTTTTCGCCAAGCGGGAAAAGATCCAGCCGAAAAAAGCGCGTGGGTCTTTTCGTCGCCTGAAATGGGTTATCATGGGTGTAACCCTGGCGATTTATTATATCACGCCATGGATTCGCTGGGATCGGGGAGAGAGCGGGCCGGATCAGGCCGTGCTTGTCGATTTGGCCCGGGAGCGCTTCTATTTTTTCTTTATTGAGCTCTGGCCCCAGGAAATTTATTACATCACCGGCCTGCTCATTCTGGCGGCAATATCCCTGTTTTTGGTGACGTCGCTGTTCGGTCGTGCATGGTGCGGCTATTCCTGCCCGCAAACCGTCTGGACCGACCTTTTTATTTTCGTTGAACGGATGGTTGAAGGAGACAGGAATGCCCGTCTCAAGCTCGACAAGGCACCAATGTCAGTCGGAAAGCTGTCTAAGCGTGTCTTGAAACACAGTATCTGGATCGTTATCGGCGTTCTCACTGGCGGTGCCTGGGTATTCTATTTCGCCGATGCGCCGACCCTGCTGAGGGAACTTTTCACCCTAGAAGCGCCTGTTATTGCCTATTCCAGTATCGCCCTGTTGACGGCGACGACCTATGTTTTTGGCGGATTAATGCGGGAACAGGTCTGCACATACATGTGCCCCTGGCCGCGTATTCAAGGCGCCATGGTTGATGAGGATACACTGACTGTCACCTACCATGGTGCTCGCGGGGAACCTCGGGGACCGCATAAGAAAAATGAACCTTGGGAAGGACGCGGCCATTGCATCGATTGCAATCAATGTGTTGCCGTATGCCCGATGGGCATCGATATCCGGGACGGATTGCAGCTTGAATGCATTACCTGCGCGCTTTGTATCGATGCTTGCAATGATGTGATGGACAAGGTCAACCTGCCGCGTGGTCTGATTAGCTATGATACCCATGAAGGACAGTTTGACAGTAATCCCGAGCGTAAACTGAAATTGCGGTTTATTCGGCCCCGTACAATCGCCTATGGCGCCATCCTGACGTTGGTCGGTGCGATTATGTTGTTTACTCTGTTGAACCGCTCCGTGCTGGATGTGAATGTCATCCGGGATCGCAATCCATTATTTGTGACGCTGTCTGATGGATCTATCCGTAACGGCTATACGGTTAAGATCCTCAACAAGGTCCATGAAACACGACAGTTCCGAATTGAGGTTGAGGGGATAGAAGGCATGACAGCCTGGCTTGAAGTCTCCGGAGAGAGTGACCGGCCGCTGTTGGTGACAGTGCCAGCGGACGCCCTATCCAGCTATAAACTGTATGTGTCGGCGCCGGTGGATAACCTTGAGGAGAAAAGTACGGATATAGATGTTATTGTCACTGACACTGAAGGGACGGAGCGGGATGTCCAGGAAACCAGCTTCAAGGGGCCGGACAAATGAGCACAAGCATTGAAGGCAAGAGATTGACGGGCCGTCACGTGGCAATAATGCTTGCCGCCTTTTTCGGGCTCATGTTCGCCGTTAATGGTGTTTTTGTTTATTTTGCGTTGGGGAGTTTCTCGGGTGTGAGCGAAAAAGATGCCTATAAGCGTGGTCTCTCCTACAATCAGGAAATCGATCATCATACCCGCCAGCTGGCGCGCAACTGGCATTCCGAGATCAATTTCATGCAAACCGGTGCGTCGCAAGGCACGCTGACATTGGATATCCGCGATAAAGACGGCAAGGCGCTTGAAGATTTGCGTATCGTTGCGACCATTCGACGCCCTGTCGTCGACAGCACTGACCAGGAAGCGTCTTTGCTGTATGGTGGGGAAGACTATATCGCTGATTTAACTCTCGGCGGGCCGGGACAATGGGATGTGTCCATTCTGGCCTATGGCGGCGGATATGAAGAACCCTATCGGTTGGATAAGAGGTTATGGCTGAAATAGCCCTTGAGAAACGAAGAGACCTGATGACAGACCGATCCCATGACTTGGGAGCTGGCTGTTGCTCTGGTGGTGTGATGGCGCTGGCGGCGGCATCCACGACTGGAGCCGACTATTCCGATTTTGTCAGCGCCGATCCCTCAGCCTTCGTCGAGGCAGATCAGGACGGCAATTTGATGCTGCATATGCTGGTCGAGAATATGCATTGCGCAAACTGCATCAAAACGATCGAAAAAACCTTGAAGTCAAATGATGCGGTTCTCGAGGCGCGGGTGAATTTTTCAACCCGGCGCCTGTTTCTGCGTTGGCGGCCGGATGAGGTCGAGGTCGGTGAACTCGTCAGGCCTGTGATTACGCTAGGCTATCCTTTGACGCCCTATAACCCGGAAATGATCAAATCCGCATCGGCGGAAGAAAATACAAGATTGCTGCGGGCACTTGCCGTCGCGGGCTTTGCCGCCGCCAATGTCATGCTGCTTTCCGTGTCGGTCTGGGCCGGTCTTTTTTCCGAGGATATGGGACCGGCAACCCGGGATTTTCTGCACTGGATTTCGGCCATGATTGCGTTGCCAGCCGTGGCATATGCAGGCCAGCCATTCTTCAAGTCCGCAATCGGCGCGCTCAAGGCGGGTCATGTCAATATGGATGTGCCCATCTCTCTCGCTGTCATCCTCGCGTCCGGAATGAGTCTGGCGGAGACGATCCAGAGCGGGATGCATGTATATTTTGACGCCTCTGTCACGCTGTTGTTCTTCCTTCTTATCGGCCGCTACCTGGACAGCGCGGCCCGGAGCAAGGCGCGATCTGCGGCGGAACGGCTGGTGATGCTAAAAGCGGTCGCTGCGACCCTTATCCTGCCGGGCGGCAGCCGCAAGACAGTATCGGTAGAGGCGGTTACTCCAGGTTCCCTTGTTCAGGTCATGACTGGCGACAGATTGCCCGTTGATGGTGTCGTTGAGGCAGGGCAGTCGGACCTGGACGTCAGCCTTATAACGGGGGAAAGTCTGCCAAGTACTGTCAACGCAGGGGATGACGTTTTCGCGGGCACCCTAAATCTTAGCGCGCCTTTGGAAGTCAGGGCCACCAAGACCGGCGATAATACATTACTTGGCGATATAGTGCGCCTGATGGAATCCGCCGAGCAGGGACGCGCGAAATATGTCCGCCTAGCCGACCGGATTGCCGGATACTACGCTCCGGCTGTGCATATTCTTGCTGCCGTTACATTTGCGGGCTGGTGGTTCTTTGCCGGAAGTTGGCAGGTCGCGTTGATGCAGGCCGTTGCAGTGCTTATCATAACGTGCCCTTGTGCGCTGGGCCTTGCAGTGCCGGTTGTACAGGTAGTCGCCAGCGGGCGTCTTTTGTTGAAGGGAATACTGGTCAAGGCCGCCGATGGCCTCGAGCGTCTGGCGGAGATCGATGTGATTGTCTTTGACAAGACGGGGACTTTGACGGAAGGGCGCCTTGACCTCATTAATCGGGATGAAATTCCGAATGAGGCCCTTCATCTCGCAGCCCGACTTGCGCGCAACAGCCGTCACCCGCTTGCGATGGCTGTCGCGCGCGTTGGAACTCCGGGCAGTGAGTATCTGGCGGTTACAGAATGCCCCGGGCTTGGCCTGAAAGCCGTTTGTGCAGGTGAGGAAGTCCGTCTCGGCAGTCGGGAATTTTGCTCGGTAGTGGAGGTTGAGAATACGGACTTTACTGTTGGCCCTGAACTCTGGTTGCGGGTCGGGCAGGGCGAGGCCATCCAGTTCCGTTTCAAGGATCGTTTGCGTCCCGGCGCGCAGGCGGCTATCGAGAAGCTGAAATCACAAGGGTACGCAATAGAAATTCTTTCCGGTGACCGTGCCGAGGTTGTTGAGGAACTCGCAACAGCGCTTGGCATAGAATACTGGCGCGCACAACAAAAGCCGGAAGACAAGGTCAATCGGCTTAAGTCACTTATTGCTGCCGGACATAAGCCCCTGATGGTCGGTGATGGGTTGAATGACGCCCCGGCGCTGGCGGCGGCTCATGTCTCGCTTTCTCCGGCAAGCGCTGCCGACATCAGCCAGACCGCTGCGGATTTTGTTTTTCAGGGACGGGATCTTCAGGCAGTACCGGAAACGATATATGTTGCCAAAGCGGCGCGGAGGCTGATTTTACAAAACTTCTCTCTTGCGTTTCTTTATAACGCAATTGCCATTCCGCTTGCAGTGGCGGGGATTGTGACGCCGCTGATTGCGGCTGTTGCCATGTCTGCCTCTTCCCTGATCGTTTGCCTGAACTCTCTGAGGCTCCGCCTTGAGCGAGGCATTATTTCGTCATGAATGTCTTGATTTACCTCATCCCGGTGGCGTTGTTTCTCGGTGGCCTCGGTCTCGCCGCCTTTCTCTGGAGCCTGAAAAGTGGTCAGTATGAAGACCTGGACGGTGCCGCCAACAGAATTCTCATTGATGATGAGGACGAAGACCTTCGATAAAGATATATGAAATCCGTGTAGCGGAAAGCTGGCGATTTTAAAACTGTCCTGATACTGTATCCTTCTTTGCAAAATCCGGACAGCGTATTTCATTATGGCAATTTGGGGTAAAATTCTCGGCGGAGCAGCCGGACTTCTGGTTGGGGGGCCGCTTGGTGCCCTGGTTGGCGGTCTCGCAGGACATGCTGTTGATAAGTACCGAGAAACATCTACGGAGATTGATGAGGGCATTGGCGGACATCAGGTCAAGCAGGTTGCATTTACCATTGCCGTCATCGCGCTCGGGGCGAAGATGGCCAAAGCGGATGGTGTTGTCACTCGCGAGGAAGTCAAGGTTTTCAAGCAGGTTTTCCGCATTCCTCCGAATGAGGAAAAGAATGTCGGGCGTGTCTTCAACATGGCGCGGCAGGATACGGCGGGCTATGAAGAATATGCAGCCCAAGTCGAGAGAATGTTCCGCGATACGCCACATCTGATGGAAGACCTGCTACACGGCTTGTTTGCAATTGCGATGGCCGACGGCGTTCTTCATCCGGCTGAGGATATATATCTTCAGAATGTCGCGTCGATCTTTGGTTTTAATGAAGCTGCCTATGCCCGTATTCGAAGCTATCACGCCAAGGATGGGGAAGCGGATCCTTACCAGATTTTGGGTGTCTCGGCAGACATCTCGGATGCGGAGCTTAAACAGGCTTATAGAAGACTAATCCGTGAAAATCATCCTGATAAGGTAATGGCGGAAGGTTTGCCGCAGGAGTTTGTCGATGTCGCCAATGACAAACTCGCCAAAATAAACGCGGCGTATGACCAGATAGCCAAGATACGCGGTCTTTAAGAATCGGAACATATATTGAGCAATAAAGATCTTGCCCTCATCTTGTTGATAAACATGTTGTGGGCATCTAATTTCCTGGCGGCAAAGATCGGTATGGAAGTTTTCTCGCCGATATTGTTTACGGCAATCCGGTTCACAATTGTCATTTTTATCATGGTTCCCTTCATCACGTTGCCTCACGGCTATTGGCGGAAGATGATCCTTGTCGGCCTGATCATGGGGGTGTTCCATTTCACTCTCATGTTCTGGGGGCTGTCCCTGTCCCCGGATATTTCCTCTGTCGCTATTATCAATCAGACGTTCGTGCCGTTTTCTGCTCTTCTGGCAATGATTTTTCTGAAGGAAAAAATTGGGTGGCGCCGCTGGACAGCGATTGCTCTGGCTTTTTGCGGTGTCATGGTTATCGGGTTTGATCCGATTATTTTTGCAAATTTGCTCTCACCCACACTGGTCGTTATTGCGTCTTTCCTCGTCTCACTGAATATGGTGATTGTCCGGACTATGCCCGGTATTGGTGCACTTAACCTGACGTTCTGGACGGCGGCAATCGGTGTCGTCCCGCTGTATATCATTTCATTTCTGGTTGAGGATGGACATTTTATGGCTGTACAGACGGCCGGTTGGGAGCAATGGAGTGCTGTGGCCTTTTCCGCCATCGGCGCGACAGTCGTTGGTCACGGCCTTACAAATTATCTGATACGGCGGTATCCCGTGAGCACCATTTCCCCTTATTTTTTGTTAGTGCCGGTGTTTGCCGTAATTCTGGGAATCGTGTTTTGGGGTGATATACTAACGACCGAACTGATGATCGGTGGGGCGATGGTCATGAGCGGTGTGACAGTTATTACGCTCCGGTCTGGGAAGAAGAAGTCCAAAGAGGAGTCAAATGCCGCTTGAGAATATTGCTTGGCGGCCGTCACCCAACTTCGATGAGCGCGAAGCCGACACTCCTATCGACATGCTGGTCCTCCACTACACCGGCATGCAAACGGCAGAGGAGGCGCTTAGCCGTCTGACCGATGAGAAGACGAAAGTCAGTGCCCACTATTTCGTCGAAGAGGATGGCAAGATCACGGCTCTTGTCCGGGAAGAGCAGCGCGCTTGGCACGCGGGTGTCTCTAGCTGGCGCGGAAAGAGCAATATCAATGCTCGCTCCATTGGGGTTGAAATCGTCAATCCCGGCCATGAATTCGGGTACAGGCCTTTTCCGAAAATGCAGATGGAGGCGGTCAAGGCCCTATCCGTTGATATTGTTGCGCGTCATGAAATCTCGCCGCGAAATGTTGTCGGACATTCGGACGTTGCCCCGGACCGGAAAGAGGATCCGGGAGAGCTTTTTGACTGGCGCGCCCTTTCTGATGTGGGTGTGGGGCTTTGGTTTGAGGAGAGTGCCGCCATTCCGCCTAGTGACAAGGTGATCTCCGTCGGCGCAAACGAAGCGGAGGTTTTAGAGTTACAGCAGGCGCTTCGGGAAATCGGCTACGGGACAACGCTGACGAGCCTGTTTGATCGGTCGCTTGAAAATATCCTTCGCGCTTTCCAG
The DNA here is from genome assembly GCF_963973085.1 of uncultured Sneathiella sp. GTDB lineage: Bacteria > Pseudomonadota > Alphaproteobacteria > Sneathiellales > Sneathiellaceae > Sneathiella. The sequence goes on along the minus strand of NZ_CAXAXA010000001.1, from coordinate 849,600 downwards.
CGGCATTGGCGTGCAGCGCGGGTGGACGGAGTAGCGGATCCGGAGACGCAAGGCATCATTTATGCCGTTCTTGCAGAGGTTCGCCGCTTGACTTGATGCATCACCGCGCTTAGTTACATTTCTGCAGATGGCTGGATGATCGCCGCTCGCCCATGAGGTGAGGGGAGGAAAGTCCGGGCTCCACGGAAATGCGATGCCGGTTAATGGCCGGCGGGGGCGACCCTAGGGAAAGTGCCACAGAAAGGAAACCGCCCGGTTTTTCCGGGTAAGGGTGAAAGGGTGCGGTAAAAGCGCACCGCGCCACTGGCAACAGGGGCGGCATGGTAAACCCCATCGGGAGCAAAACCAAATAGGGATGATCAGCGCAGGGGTAACCCGTGCGCAGGCCGGTTTTCCGGGCTATCATCCGGGTTGGTTGCTTGAGGTGCCTGGCAACAGGCATCCTAGATGAATGATCATCACCTGGTAACAGGAACAGAACCCGGCTTACAGGCCATCTGCCTTATTTTCTGCCGCCAAGTGCAGTAAAATGATAGATTAAATTGAGCGTCTTCTCACGGTAGGAAATGAAATGGTTTTTTTGCGGGTGGTTGGTCTTGGGATGGGAGCAGTTCTGCTGCCCGGCTTAGCATCACCTGCGTTGGCGGCCGGTACAGATATGCCGTCCCTCGTTTATGATATTGGTATCAGCATCTTTGTTGCCAGTATTCTTGCCATTCTCTTTGTACGTGTCAAAATTCCAAGTATTGCGGCGTTTCTCGTTTGCGGAATTCTTATTGGCCCGATCGGCATCAAGCTGATCACGCAACCGGAAAATATTGAAACCATCTCCGAGCTTGGGTTTATCCTGCTCCTGTTCATGATCGGGATGGAAATTGATCTGCGTCGAATGCTGCGAAGCGGCAAGATGATTATCGCAACCGGTTTGCTGCAATATCCTCTGACGGTGTTATTCGGAATTCTCGCAGGCAAGGCCCTGGCCTGGTTTGGGCTATCGACTGTTGGCGATACGTATGATGCGCTTTATTTTGGCCTGTTCATTGCCGGGTCATCGACCCTGCTGGTGATCAAGCTTTTCCAGGAAAAATATGAACTCGATACGGAGCCGGGGCGTATCGCCCTCGGCCTTCTGGTGTTTCAGGATTTCTGGGCCATTATCGTGATCATCCTGCAGCCCTCCTTTGCCGCGCCGGAGCTGGCGCCGGTCCTTTATACGATGCTGGCGATTGCGTTGCTGGCGATTGTCTCCTATTCGCTGGCGAAAAGCCTTGTCCCGCTGGTATTTCGCTGGCTTTCAAAGGAGCCGCAGATGATGCTGGTGGGAGCGCTTGGCTGGTGCTTCGCCATTGTATTTATCGGGCGTGGGTTTGAATATGTCGGTGACTATGTCTTTGGAGAGGGCAAGCATATGTCCGTCGCCACGGGCATGAGCGCGCTGATTGCCGGACTTACTGTTGCGACGCTTCCCTATAGCCGTGAGATCGTTGCGAAAGTGGGGATTGTCAGGGATTTCTTCATTACACTTTTCTTTGTCGGGCTCGGGATGAGCGTACCGCCGATTGACGGGATAGAGGTTATCCTGATTGCCGTAGCGCTCACATTTTTCGCCCTTTTAAGTCGCCAGATTATTTTCTTTCCGCTGATGTATTTCACCGGCGGAGATCAGCGTCATGCTGAAGTTGCATCCATCCGGCTTGCGCAAATTTCGGAGTTTGGCCTCGTTATCTCCTATCTGGGAACGCAGTACGGCCATATCTCGAATGAATTTGCCAGCGCAATTATTTTTGCCTTTATCATTACAGCGCTGCTCACCCCAACCCTCTATAAGCATGCCTACAGAATCCATGCCTGGATGGCCCCCTATTTGCAGGCCATCGGTTTTCGCGAGCCGGAGGAAGGGGCTGTTGATACGGAACGGGAATTTGACTTGGTGTTGTTGGGTTTCCATCGGGTGGCGTCCTCCCTTCTTCATGATATCGCGAAAAACAATCCCGACCTTCTGCCCCGTATTCTGGTCATCGATTTCAATGTTCATCTCCATCCGGCTATTCGCAAGCTGGGGGCGTCGGTGCGGTATGGTGATTTGTCGAATGATGAAATCCTGCTCCATGCCGGCGTTGGCAAAGCAAAGGTCGTGGTCTCCACAATTCCCGACGATATTCTTCGCGGCACCAACAACAAGGAGCTGGTGGAAGTTATCCGCCGGATAAACAAAGATGCGGTCGTTATAGCCAATGCCGAGGAACTTAGTTCTGCTCAGGAGGTGTATAGCAGCGGAGCGGACTATGTGTATATGGGCCGCATCAATACAGCCCGCACATTGGAAGAGATTATTGTCCGGACGATGGACGGGGCGCTGTCCGATTATCGGCGGGAGCAGGAAGAGCTTCATGGGCGCCATCATGAGAGAACGGAAATCCTGAAATAGGGCTCTTTCATGAGGTTTTCTCCCGTTAACTGATGCTTTATATTAGAAGTTGGCGAATCTTTATCGGCCGATTCAAAAAAAATCCTCAAATATCCAGATAAATCCAGAAACTTTCTGAAGCTTTGATCCTGCTCAAAATCCGCCAGAACTCTCTCTGCGTTGGGTGAAGTAGAGCATATTGACAGTTTTTTAGCGATCATCAAATAAGAACAAATAAAGAACATGAATTAAATTATTCATTACTTTCAAGCTTGGAAGTGACAATACGGTTGATCGAATGCTGCCTGAGAAATAGAAAATTTTTTACTTGTTTTGTATCTATTTTCCTCTGTGAAACCCGCTATTTTCCAGCCGTTTGGCATTGACTTCCATAAAATCCCATGATATTCCGGTTTTTATCCATGACATGCCAGAAACGCTTGTTTTTACCGGTCGATGCCGGATTTTCACAAGGAGCGACGGGGGCAATTGGATGATTTTGGTTTAAGGGGGATTTTGGCTGCATGGCCCTGTTTCTGTCCACATATGTAAACAAGGTCGACAAGAAGGGGCGGGTTTCCGTTCCCGCGCGATTTCGCGCCGTCCTTGCTTCAAAGGGCTTTGACAGCGTTGTCCTTCTGCCAACCGTTAATGGGGATGCTATTGACGCATGCGGCATGGACGTGATGGAGCGGTTGTTGGAAAAAATTGGCGGCTTTGACCCTCTCTCTGAAGATCGTGAAAGCTATGCCGACGCGCTGATGAGTGACGCGATTGAATTACCGATTGACGGCGACGGAAGAATTATGGTGCCCCTTGAAATGCTCGAGGACGCCGGAATTGACGGCCAGTGCGCATTCGTCGGGCGTGGCGACAGTTTCCAGCTTTGGCAGCCCGCCGCATTTGAAGTTCGCAAGAAGCAGGCTCGTACCCGTGCTGCCAACAAGCGCGCAGCAAGCACTGGGCTTGGCTCGGAAGGAGGGGGCGATGACTAAGCAAAACGCTCCCCATATTTCCGTACTCCTCCGGGAGGTTCTGGATATTCTCGCGCCGAAAGACGGCGGCGTTTACGTCGATGGCACATTCGGTGCCGGTGGATACAGCCGTGCCATTCTTGAATCAGCGGATTGCAAGGTCTTTGGTATCGATCGTGACCCCCTTGCAATCTCAATTGGTCAGGAAATGGCAAAGGAATTTGCGGGCCGGCTGGTCATGATTGAAGGTTGCTACGCGGATATGGAGACACTTTTGTCCAGCCTCGGCGAAGGTGCGGTCGACGGCATTGCGCTCGATATTGGCGTGTCTTCCATGCAGATCGATGAAGCTGAGCGTGGCTTTTCCTTCATGCGTGAGGGGCCGCTTGACATGCGGATGTCCGGTAAAGGCCGGACGGCGGCAGAGGTTGTTAATGAAGAATCTGAAGCAGAACTCGCCAAGATTATTTTTGTGTATGGCGAGGAGCAAAGATCACGTGCGATTGCACGTGCAGTAACCGAAAGGCGCGAGTTGGCGCCTTTCAAGAGTACAGTTGAGTTAGCGGAAGTGGTGGCTTCGGTTGTTCGTCCAACAGGAAAGGGCATACATCCGGCGACGCGTACCTTCCAAGCGTTGCGTATAGTAGTAAATGATGAACTTGGGCAGCTGGTCAAGGGTCTGGCCGCATCCGAACGATTGCTTACTCCCGGCGGTCGTTTAGCGGTTGTATCTTTCCATAGTCTTGAAGACCGACGCGTGAAAAAATTCCTGTCAGCAAGGTCTGAAGGGCGTGCCAGGCCGTCTCGTCATGTTCCTGTCTCGGACGAGGGGCCAGCTCCCACTTTCAAGCTTATCAAGCGCGGTGCCTTCAAGGCCCGCGCAGACGAACTAGCCGTTAACCCGCGTTCGCGATCGGCCCGCCTGAGAGGGGCAATCAGGACATCGGCTCCCGCTTGGACGGAGGCGGCATGAAACTAAACCTGACAGTTTTGACGTTGGTGCTGTTTGCGGTGGTTTCCTATGGCCTTTACCAGCTTTCCTATGAAGTGCAGGAGCTGGAAAAAGACCTGAAGTCACTAAACGTAAATATCGCCGAGAATAAAGAGTCTGTCCGTATCTTGAAGGCGGAATGGACCTATCAGAACCGTCCTGACGTATTACAGACGCTCGCCACTAAGTATTTGCCATTGTTGCTAATTGCTCCATATCAGGTGGCGTCTGTTGGCGAGGTGCCCTATCCGCCTGTGGACCCGGAGCAATATTCCGTGCCGGTCCCGCGCCATAATCCTCGCCGAGATTATTCTCCGGTTGAAAGGATGCCGACAGGGCCACTCCAGTTGGCAACCTTCACACGAGCGGGGAGTTTGCAATGAGCGAACTGACTTGGCTCACTAAGTCACCTCGCCCACGCATCTCGTTGACGACACCCCTCGGCCATAAAAATCTGGAAGATCGTCACAAGCCATTGCGCCTTGATGGCAGTGCGAAGGAGACGCTGGAGCAGGGGCGGAACCGTCTTGTCATGGCAGGCGTCATCTTTGCGTTCTGTTTTGTTATCCTGGCAGGCAGGCTCGTCGGGCTTGCGATTAGCGGCATTGGTGAAGAAGAGGCACCGACTGCCGATACCGATATTTCGCGGCCTGTCGCAATGGTCGAAAACAAGCGCGCTGAAATCCGCGATCGCAACGGTGTTTTGCTAGCGACAACGCTTACAACGGCATCTTTATTCGCTGAGCCGAAAAAGGTTATAAACCCTAAGGAGCTGGCAGCAAAGCTGACAACGGTTCTGGACGATTTGAGTGAGGCGACAATCCTGAGCAGGCTCGCTTCTGCCCGTAATTTTGTCTGGCTTAAGCGTAACCTGACCCCGTCGCAACAATATCAGGTGAATGCGCTTGGTATTCCCGGCCTGCATTTCCGCTCGGAGGAGAAAAGATTTTATCCCATGGGCGCGCTGGTCTCCCATGTGATGGGGTTCACTGACGTGGATAATCACGGAATTGCTGGGGTGGAGAAGTATTTCGATGCGCAACTTGGCGGATCGGAGGATAGCCCAGCGCAGGATTTGTCGCTTTCCATTGATGTGCGCATTCAGCATGCGCTGAGGGACGAACTTTCCCGCCATATGTCGGTTTTCCGGGCGATCGGAGCGGCAGGCATGGTGATGGATGTCAAAACCGGTGAGATCCTCGGAATGGTATCCCTGCCAGATTTTGACCCGAACCGGCCGAGCGATTTTTCCGGCGATGCCAAATTTAACCGGATTACCCTTGGCGTTTATGAGATGGGATCGACCTTTAAGACTTTTACTACGGCGATGGCTCTCGATTCCGGCACCGTTGGTCTAAAAGGTGGATATGACGCGACAGAACCTATTCGCAAGGCCGGCTTTCGAATTCGGGATGATCATCCCAAGAAACGTTGGTTGTCGGTTCCGGAAATCTTCATGTACTCATCGAACATCGGCGCCGCGAAAATGGCTGACGAAGTGGGACCGAAGAACCATAAGGCATTTTTGGCGAAACTCGGGTTGCTCGACAAGCCATCGCTTGAAATTCCGGAGATCGGTGCCCCAATTTTGCCGCCAAGATGGAATAGTCTGGAGACCATGACGATTTCTTTTGGTCACGGGCTGTCCGTCAGTCCCTTGCAACTGAGTACGGGGATCACGGCGATCGTTAATGGCGGCGCTTACATTAACCCGACGGTGATCCGTCGTGATAACATGAAGACATCACCGGTACGTCAGGTCATTCGCGAGGAGACGTCCAGCATCATGCGGCGCTTGATGCGACTTGTTGTTGAAAAGGGAACTGGCGGCAGGGCGGCTGCGGAAGGTTATCTCGTCGGCGGCAAGACCGGCACCGCGGAAAAGGCCGTGGGTGGGCGTTACAAGCGCGATGCTCTTATTGCGTCCTTCGTGAGTGCGTTTCCGATGAATGATCCACGCTATGTGGTCTTTGCCATGCTTGATGAGCCGAAAGGGAATGCGGAGACCCATGGATTCAGGAGCGCTGGCTGGACGGCGGCTCCGATTGTTGGGCGCCTCATTTCCCGTATCGGTCCGATATTGTCGATTTCTCCTGTTAACGAGGAAAGCGAAGCCGTTCAGAAGGCGATGTTTATTCCCATCTACTCACGGGAGAAGAAACTTGCGTCTTTCTGAGTTGATGAAAGGGCGGGATGTGCCCGTGGTTCATGATAAACATATAAAGGGACTGACCGCAGACAGCCGTATGGTTGAGCCTGGCTTTCTCTTCGCGGCGCTTTCTGGAACCCGCGCCGATGGACGTGAGTATATTGAAGAGGCGGTGAACAAAGGGGCCGTTGCCATTCTCACGGATACGGCATACGAGCCCGAAGATTGCAGCCTTCTTTGTTTTCGCGAGGAAAATCCGCGCTTGATTCTTGCCCGTTTGGCCTCTCGTTTCTATGGGGCCGAGCCTGAAACAATCGCAGCGGTGACCGGGACGAATGGTAAAACCTCTGTCGCTTATTTTACCCGCGCGCTCTGGGAAGCTATGGAATTACCGGCCGCAAGCATCGGGACGCTTGGGGTTGTCATGCCAGAGAAGATAATTCCGCTCGGCTATACGACACCTGACCCGGTCTTGTTGCACAAAACCTTGACCTATCTGGTCGGTCACGGCATCCAGCATGCCGTTATCGAGGCGTCAAGTCATGGGCTCGATCAATATCGTCTGGATGGCGCACGTATCAAATCCGCAGCGTTCACCAATCTGACACGGGATCACCTTGACTATCATCCGACATCGGAAGCTTATCTGAACGCGAAACTGGGGCTTATTTCACGGGTTCTGGATCGCACGGGAACAGCGGTGCTGAATGCGGATTCGGAAGTTTATCCCACCTTTTTGCGGACCGCGAAGAACCGCGGAGTCAAAATCATCTCCTATGGCCGTGAAGGCGAAGAAATAAAGCTCGTTGATGTCGTGCCGGAAAGCGCAGGCCAGGCCATAAAAATTGATGTCTTCGGAACACGCCATGACATCATGCTGCCGCTTGCCGGTGAATTCCAGGCCCTGAACGCGCTCTGTGCGCTCGGTCTGGTGATCGGAGCGGGCGGTGATCCGGTCGCTGCAAGCAAGGCGCTTTCGAATATAACCAACGTGCCGGGCCGGCTGGAACTTGTCGCACAGCTTTCAAACAATGCGGCGATCTATGTTGATTACGCGCATTCACCGGATGCCCTTGAAACGGTGCTGGAGGCAGTCCGTAGCCATGCCAAGGGTAAAATTCTTGTGGTCTTTGGGTGCGGCGGAGATCGGGACAAGGGAAAACGCGCGGAAATGGGCCGCATTGCCGGACTTTATGCGGACCATGCCATTGTCACAGATGATAATCCGCGAACCGAGGATCCTGCCTTGATCCGGGCCGAAATCATTGTTGCCTGCCCAGATGCTTTGAATATTGGAGATCGGTATGCGGCAATTGAAGCCGCCATCAAAGAATTGGAATCCGACGACATCCTCGTTGTCGCAGGCAAAGGGCACGAAGAGGGGCAGGTCATCGGGACCGAAACGATCCCTTTTAACGACAAAAAGGCTGTGCTGCAGATTGTGGCGGCGCTAGGGGGCGGCAATGGTTGATACACCGCTCTGGGAAGGGACCGACGTAATCTCCGCCGTTAACGGCAAGGCGACGAACGACGATTGGAAAGCGACCGGCGTTTCCATCGACAGCCGGTCCCTTACGGCTGGGGACTTGTTCGTTGCAATCGTTGGTCCTGTTCATGACGGCCATGAGTTCGCGAAGGTAGCCCATGAAAACGGAGCAGCCGCGCTGTTACTGAGTCGGGTGCCAGAAGATCTGCCGAAAGATGCCAAAGTTGTTATGGTGGATGATACGCTGCGGGCGCTTGAAGAACTTGGCGCCGCCGCCCGCAAAAGAACAAAGGCCCGGATCGCAGCAGTGACGGGTAGCGTCGGCAAGACAGGAACCAAGGAAGCACTCTTGCATATCCTGTCGCGACAGGGAAGAACCCACGCCAGCGTCGGCAGCTTCAATAACCATTGGGGAGTTCCCCTTTCCCTTTCCCGGATGCCGGTGGACACTGAATTTGCTATTTTCGAACTGGGAATGAACCACCCCGGCGAACTGGGCCCTTTGTCCTGTATGGTCCGCCCGCATGTTGCCATGATCACCACGATTGAGGCCGTGCATCTTGAGTTTTTCCCTGATGTCGAGGCTATCGCCCGCGCAAAGGCGGAAATATTTGAAGGTTTGACTTCAAGCGGTTCGGTTATTCTGAACGGAGACAACAGCTATGGCGGCTTATTGAAAAGCATTGCGGCCAATGCCGGAATCACGCGGATCCTGACATTCGGGGAGAAATCCGAGGCAGATGTCCGCCTGACTGATTTTACTCTCTATGCGGATTATAGCGATATGGCGGTCAGGATCGCGTCACATGAGGTGTTTTTTCGCCTCGGTGTGCCGGGGCGTCACTGGGTGAGCAATGTTCTCGGGGTGCTTGGGATGATTAGCGAGCTCGGCGCAGATATCGAGCAGGCTGCCGAGACACTCGGTGACTTGCGGTTGCCGAAGGGGCGGGGAGAGCGCCATATGGTGCCATGCCCTGACGGCAGCTATATGGTGCTGGATGACAGTTATAATGCAAGTCCGGCGTCCATGCGGGCATCGCTTGAGGTGCTCCATACTCTTTATCCTGACGGAAAAGGGCGGCGTATTGCTGTTCTGGGAGACATGTTGGAACTTGGCGACAAGTCCGCAGATATTCACCGCAGCCTTAAAGAAGATGTTTGTGCCGCGGAGGTAAACATCCTCTTTACGTGCGGTCCCAATATGACGCATTTAACGAAATCCATGCCAAGCTCGGTCACAACATATCATGCGATGACGTCCGAGGAGTTGATAGAACCGTTGCTGGAAACGGTAGGCGCCGGGGATATTGTGTTAGTGAAGGGGTCGCTTGGAAGCAAGATGAGCGTGCCGCTTGAGGCATTGCTTGCCAGACGACCTGCGGTTTTGGTCGCCGCCGAACAGAGGGGGCGCTGATGCTCTATAACTTCCTATTTCCGCTGGCAGATGATTTTGCTCTCTTTAATCTCTTTCGTTATCTGACATTTCGAACTGGCGGAGCAGTTATGACGGCGCTCCTGATCAGTTTTATCTGTGGCCCCAGCGTTATCAGGTGGCTGAAAAGCAAGCAGCATCGCGGACAGCCGATCCGTGACGACGGTCCGCAAAGCCATATCATCGCGAAACAGGGTACGCCGACGATGGGCGGGTTCCTGATCCTTCTGGCATTGGCGATCAGTACGCTTCTCTGGGCGGATTTAAGTAATATCTATGTCTGGGTTGTATTGTTGGTCACCATCGGATTTGGTGCGATCGGGTTTGCCGATGATTACTTGAAGGTCAGCCGTCACAACACGCGGGGCTTGCCAGGAAAGCTAAAACTGCTGTTGGAGTTCATCATTGCCGGTTTGGCCGGTTATGTGGTGATGATGAGTTCGCCAGTTGATATCTCCGGTGTCCTGACAATCCCGTTCTTCAAGAATGCCATTCTTAATCTCGGCTGGTTCTATATTCCGTTTGCTATATTGGTCACAGTTGGCGCGGGGAACGCAGTTAATCTGACGGACGGGCTGGATGGTCTCGCCATCGTTCCGGTGATGATCGCTGCCGCCTCTTTTGCCTTGATTGCCTATCTCGTCGGCAATGCTGTTTTCTCCAACTATCTGCAGATTCAATACGTTCCGGGGTCCGGCGAACTGACTGTTTTTTGCGGGGCCCTGATCGGAGCAAGTCTCGGATTCCTCTGGTTCAATGCCCCGCCAGCAATGGTTTTTATGGGAGATACGGGTTCGCTTGCCATGGGTGGCGCCCTTGGCTCCATCAGCCTTGTGGCGCGTCACGAAATCGTTCTGGCCATTATCGGAGGGCTTTTCGTACTTGAGACGATTTCAGTCATCGTGCAGGTGGCATCCTATAAAATGACTGGGAAGCGGGTATTCCGCATGGCGCCGCTGCATCATCATTTTGAGCAAAAAGGCTGGGCGGAGCCGACAATCGTCATCCGGTTCTGGATCATCGCTGTCATCCTTGCCCTGGTCGGCCTTGCATCGTTGAAGTTGAGGTGAGGGATGATGCACAGCCACGCATATCAGCATAAGAATATCGCCGTTTTTGGACTTGGTAAAAGCGGTCTGGCGACGGCACGTCAGCTTCATCTTGGGGAAGCCCATGTATTCGTCTGGGACGATGACGAAGCGCGCCGTAAGGCGGCGCTTGACGCCGGGCTGACCGTTCAGGATCCGTTCCAACAAAGCTGGCCCGGGGCAGAAGCGCTGATATTAAGCCCAGGTGTCCCTCTCACCCATCCCGCACCTCACCCTGTTGTCGAACTCGCCAAAAAAGCAGGCGCGTCGGTGATTGGCGACGTGGAAATTTTTCTGCAGGAGAAGGAGGCTGGCCGGATCATCGGGATTACGGGAACGAACGGCAAGTCGACGACGTCCGCCCTTATCCATCATCTGTTGAGCAAAGCCGGCAAGTCATCCGCACTTGGCGGGAATATCGGCACGCCGGTTATGGATCTGCCGGAGCTCGACGAAGATGGAAACTATGTTCTTGAGCTATCATCCTATCAGCTTGATCTCACGCCCTCATGGCATGCGGACATTGCGGTATTACTGAATATTACGCCAGACCATCTGGATCGCCATGGTGATATGGCAGGATACGCGGCGGTCAAGCGGCGGATTTTTCAGCGCCAGAATGAGGATGATGTTGCGATCATTAACATTGATGATCCACTTTGCGAGCATATTGCGACCTGTCTCGCCATACATGGCGAAGGACGGATAATTCCTGTTTCGACAACCACGCCGGTTGATAGCGGGGTTGCTGTTATTGACGGCCGTCTGGAGGATCGATCCTTCGGCGATCAATCTTGGACGATGGATATTTCAAAGATTGGTTCTCTGCGCGGCCGTCATAACTGGCAAAATGCGGCGGCAGCTGTTGCTGCAGCGAGGAGTGCGGGGCTGACGTCCGATGAAATATGCGCTGGGCTCTTGTCATTTGGAGGTCTACCCCACCGGATGGAGGAAGTTGGCCGCTGGAATAATGTCCTGTTCATAAATGATTCCAAGGCCACAAATGCTGAGGCGGCCGAGAAGGCGCTGACCAGCTTCGATAATATTTTCTGGATTGCTGGCGGCCGGGAAAAAGCTGGCGGGATAACGGCTCTTGTCCCTCATTTCGGCCGTATTCGTGAGGCATTCCTGATTGGCGAGGCGGCCGATAATTTTGAATCCACGCTAAAAGGCAAGGTGCCTGTCCGCAAATGCAATGAGCTTGAAGACGCGGTTCGTCAAGCAGCGGATGCCGCGTTTCGGTCTGGGTATAGGGAGGCAATTGTCCTGCTGTCTCCGGCTGCGGCAAGCTTTGATCAGTTCGAGAGTTTTGAGGCGCGCGGCGATGCTTTTCGTGCCGCCGCAAAACGATTGATAGGAGAGGCGGCATCATGACAACATTTACGCGCCTCGACCGTTCCGTCGTTGGAAGTTGGTGGTGGACAGTTGATCGCTGGACTTTGGTAGCTGTTGGTCTGCTGGTCGTCATGGGCGGCGTCATGGTTCTCGCGGCAAGTCCGGCGATTGCCGCCCGCCTGAACCTCGATAATTTCCATTTTGTTCGCCGTCAGTTCATGTATTTACCGATGGCGGCAATGATCATCTTTGCGATTTCGTTGCTGTCCCCGTTGTGGGTACGGCGGCTGGCAGTTGTCAGCTTCGGTGTTTTCTCGCTTCTAACCATTGCGACGCTTCTGGTTGGCCCGGAAGTCAAGGGCGCGCATCGCTGGTTGCAATTCGGCAGCTTCACCTTGCAGCCAACGGAATTTCTCAAGCCGTCTTTTGCGGTCGTCGCCGCCTGGATGTTTGCGGAACAACGGCGCAGCGATGAAATTCCTGGAAACCTGATTTCGATCCTGCTGTTTGTTTTTGTGATCTCCTTGCTGTTGCTGCAGCCTGATGTCGGTATGAACCTCCTGGTTTCAGCCGTGTGGTTTGTGCAATTTTTCCTGGCGGGTCTTCCGATTATCTGGGTGGTAATGTTCGTCGTTGTTGGCATCGTCAGCGCGGCGGCGGCCTATAGTTTGTTTCCTCATGTGGCCAGCCGGGTTGATCGTTTCCTTGATCCTTCGGGCGGCGGAAACTACCAGATTGAGCGCGCGATGGAGGCGTTTCAGACGGGCGGTTTCCTCGGTGTGGGTCCCGGGGATGGTTCGGTAAAGCGGCAACTGCCAGATGCGCATACGGACTTTATCTTCGCCGTGCTAGGCGAAGAATTTGGCGTGGTTGTCTGCCTTCTCGTCGTTGCAATTTTCGCCTTTATCGTCCTGCGCGGATTCAGCCGACTTCTGGAAGAGAAGAACTTTTTTGTGGTTCTCGCTGCGGCCGGTTTGCTGACCCAGTTTGGTCTTCAGGCCGTTGTGAATATCGGCGTTAATTTACGCCTGATGCCGACCAAAGGCATGACATTGCCGTTTATCTCCTATGGCGGCTCGTCGATGTTCGCGCTGGCCCTTTTGATGGGGATGCTGTTGGCACTGAGCCGTCGTCGTGCGGGCACAGGGGAACTAAAATGACGGTGGCGGTAAAGAAAAATATCGTTCTTGCGAGTGGCGGTACGGGGGGACATATCTTCCCGGCCCGCGCTCTTGCTGAAGAGCTGACAGCACGCGGATTTGCTGTCACCCTGATAACGGACGGTCGCGGCGAAAAGTTCGAGCAGCTGTTTCCGGGGGTTAGCATTCTGCAGGTGAAAGCTGGCTCCCCGTCCGTTCGCGGCATCGTTGGCAAGATCAAGGCGGTTGCATCACTGATTATCGGCTTTTTTCAAGCCCGTCGTGCATTGCGGCGTCTTAAGCCGGCGGTTGTTGTCGGTTTTGGCGGATATCCCTCAATGCCACCTGCCGCGGCGGCGGCGAGCCTTGGCATTCCATTACTTTTGCATGAACAAAATGCGGTTTTGGGACGCGTGAATAAACTATTGGCAAATCATGCGCGTATTATAGCGACTTCCTTCGACCATACCGAGAGTCCGGATAATGAGATTGCCAACAAGATGATTTATACGGGTAACCCTGTTCGCCGTGCGATCCTGCCGTTGTTTGGCAAGCACTATGAAAGCTTGACGCCGGAAGGCGAGATCAAGCTCCTTGTCCTGGGCGGAAGTCAGGGTGCGACAATCCTGTCTGAGGTTGTGCCGACAGCACTCGCGGCGCTTCCCGAAGATCTGAAATCACGGCTTCACGTAACCCAGCAGTGCCGTGCAGAAGACCTCGAGGCTGTCCGTACAGTATACAGCGGCGCAAATATCGACGCTAATCTCTCTACTTTTTTTGACAATGTGGCGGAACTATTGGGCGAATGCCATCTGGCAATCACCCGTTCGGGCGCGTCAACATTGTCTGAACTGACGGTGGCTGGCCGCCCCTCTCTGCTGGTGCCCTACAAGCATGCCATGGATGACCATCAACGGAAGAATGGAGAGAACGCTGTAGCGCGCGGTGCCGCCCGATTGATCCTGCAAGATAATTTTACGGTAGAGGAGGCGACACGCCAGTTGACCTATCTTCTCCGCCATCCGGACTGCTTGTCCGTTATGGCTTCGGCGGCATCCAGTCTTGGCGAAATTCACGCCGCTGAAAAACTTGCAGACCTTGTGGAGGAATGCAAACCGGCGAATAGCGACAGCAAGAATAGTGGAAAGGCCGCGGCATGAGAACGTTACCGCTAGATATGGGCCTTGTGCATTTTGTCGGAATTGGCGGCATCGGGATGAGCGGCATTGCGGAGGTTATGCATACGCTCGGCTATCAGGTGCAGGGTTCCGACCTCTCCGCCAATGCAAATGTGGAGCGCCTCCGTTCCTTGGGGATTACCGTTCATGAAGGCCACGATGCGAAGAATCTCGGGGAGGCGCAGGTGGTTGTGATTTCCTCGGCGGTGAAGGCGGATAATCCGGAAGTGCGCGAAGCGCGCGATCATCTGATTCCTGTGGTTCGCCGCGCTGAAATGCTGGCGGAATTGATGCGCCTCAAATGGGCGATTGCCGTGGGCGGCACGCATGGAAAGACGACAACAACCTCAATGCTGGCAAGCCTTCTGGATGCTGCCGGTATGGAACCGACGGTAATCAATGGCGGCATCATCAATGCCTATGGGACCAATGCCCGGCTTGGAAATGGGGAATGGATGGTGGTTGAGGCGGATGAGTCCGACGGTAGCTTCACGAAGCTGCCCGCCACAATCGCCGTCGTAACGAATATCGATCCGGAGCATCTTGATTTCTATGGGGACTTTGACGGGGTGCGAGATGCATTCCAGACCTTTGTGCAGAATATTCCTTTCTATGGTTTTGCCGCGGTCTGCATTGACCATCCGGAAGTGCAGGCGCTTATTGGACGGATTTCGGATCGCCGCCTCGTTTCCTATGGCACATCGCCGCAGGCGGACTATCGGGCAACAGACATCCGCTTTTCCGATGGCCATGCGCATTTCAACGTTGTGATAAGCGATCGCGTAGAAAGTGAATCCCGTTTGATGGAGGGCTTTGAGCTGCCAATGCCGGGGAATCATAATGTGATGAATGCCCTGGCGGCCATTGTTGTCGGCAGAGAGATGGATTTCTCCGAAGCGGATATCAAGAAAGGCCTGCGGGCGTTTGGCGGCGTCAAACGGCGTTTCACCAAAACCGGGGAGGTGAACGGCGTGGCGATAATTGATGATTACGGTCACCATCCCGTGGAAATAGCCTCCGTTCTGTCGGCCGCACGTCAAGCCTATGACAAGAAGATCATTGCGGTGGTTCAGCCACATCGCTATTCCCGCCTTCACGACCTGTTTGAAGAATTCTGCACCTGCTTCAATGACGCCGATACAGTTATCGTTGCGGATATCTATGCCGCAGGGGAGGCGCCGCTCCCGGGGATCGACCGCGATCATTTCGTGGAAGGCTTGCGCGCGAGAGGGCATCGACATGTAATCGCCCTTGAGGGGCCGGAGGCATTAGCAGAAATAATCAAGAATATTAGCCATCCTGGCGATGTTGTCGTCTGTCTTGGCGCCGGTTCCATTTCGACTTGGGCGAACAACTTGCCGGGTGAGCTTGACGCCCTGTCAGGCGGGAAAGGGGAAAGGTGAGCATCATGTCTCCTTCAGCTCCGGAAATAAAAAAGTCGGTCCGCCTGATGGACAGGATGCCTGCCGTTCGGGGTCGCCTTCGCGAGAATGCCGACCTTGGAAAGGTGACGTGGTTCCAGGTTGGCGGCCCGGCGGATATATTATTCAAGCCCGAAGACGAGGCTGATCTCGCGGGTTTCTTGAAAAACCTGCCACGAGATATACCGGTTTACGTCATTGGAGTCGGTTCTAACCTGCTGGTGCGTGATTCGGGTGTGCGCGGTGTTGTTATCCGGCTTGGGCGGCATTTCGCGAAAATCAATAATGATGGCGAAAAGCTGATCGTCGGCGCGGGCGCCCTTGATGGTCATGTCGCGCGATTTGCAGCTGACGTAGGACTTGAGGGCGTGGAGTTTCTAAGCGGCATTCCAGGAGGCATCGGCGGAGCGTTGCGTATGAACGCCGGAGCCTATGGGGCGGATATCTCGGAGATATTCCTGTCGGCCGTAGCCTATGATCGTGACGGCGAGCGGCATGAGCTGACATTGAAAGATATGGGTTTTTCCTATCGCCATACGGATATTCCGAAGGACTGGATTTTTACCCAAGCCGTCTTCCAGCTTTCATATGGCGACAGGAACGAGATTCTTGGCCGTATGGCGGATATCTCGCGCAATCGGGAAGAGAGCCAGCCGATCAGAAGCCGTACCGGGGGTTCTACATTTGCTAATCCACCCGGCAAGAAGGCGTGGGAATTGATCGACAGCGTCGGCGGGCGCGGCTTGACCATTGGGAATGCCATGGTCTCCGAAAAGCACTGTAACTTCCTGATTAATAAAGGCGCCGCGCGGGCGACCGATCTTGAGGCTGTCGGTGAAGAGCTGCGCCGACGGGTCTTTAAAACGCATGACGTGTTGCTGCGATGGGAAATTGTCCGCCTTGGAGCCGGTGGGAAGAAATCGGAAGGAAAGGCGTTATGAAACATGTCGCTGTGTTAATGGGCGGCTGGTCCGCTGAGAGGGAAGTGTCGATGAACAGCGGCCTTGCCTGTGCTGAGGCGTTGAAGAAAAGCGGCTATCAGGTAACCCCTGTCGACGTCGGGCGGAATATCGCGGAAACCTTGAGCGAGATAAAGCCGGATGTCTGCTTTAATGCGCTGCATGGCCGCTATGGGGAAGACGGCTATATTCAGGGACTGCTTGAAATTATTGGCATTCCCTATACCCATTCGGGCGTTCTTGCCTCGGCCCTTGCCATGGACAAGCCGGTTGCCAAATCTCTTTTTGTACAAGCCGGAATTCCCGTTGCGGACGGTAAAATCCTGACGCGTCAGGAAATTCAGGACGGGGCAACCTATCCAAAACCCTTCGTGGTCAAACCGCTCAATGAAGGGTCCAGCGTCGGTGTGACGATCATTCTCGAAGAAGAGAATATGAGCCTTCAGGATTTGCCTTGGACATTTGGTGAGGAGGTACTGGTAGAGACATTTATTCCCGGCCGGGAAATTCAGGTCGCCGTCATGGGGGAAGCCGCACTTGGTGCCGTTGAAATTCGCCCCCTCGGGCGATTCTACGATTACGAAGCCAAATATACCGAAGGTAAAGCAGAACATCTGATGCCCGCTCCGCTCAGTGAAGCGGAATACGCGGAAGCCCTGCGCCTTGCCTTGCTCGCGCATCAGACTCTCGGATGCCGGGGGGTCAGCCGAAGCGATTTGCGTTTCGATGATACCGGTGAGGGGGCAGGTAAATTCTATATGCTGGAGACGAATACCCAACCCGGCATGACGTCGCTCAGCCTCGTGCCGGAAATTGCCGGTCATTCCGGCATTTCCTTTGAAGAACTGGTCAGTTGGATTGTGGAGGATGCCTCATGCGACCGATAACCATTGATCGGGACGATCGCGTGGATCCGCGCGCCCGTCCAAAAAAGTCATCTAAGAAAGGCGGATTGTTCAAAACCATGTTTGGCGGATCGAAGAAGAAGCCCGCAAAGCGAAAGGCGGAACCCCGGCTTTCCTCTGGCGGAGCCTTTTCGCGCCTTGGCGGGATGTCAGTCCAGATAGGCGATCGGATCAGCGCATCTTTCCGTCAGGAAAAGCCAAAGCGGGGAGGGCGACGCAAACCGGTGCCAGCCTGGCGCAAACCTGCATTGATCTGTGGCGGCGTCTTGCTCATCGCCGTGATCATCGGCGGCATTACAAACTTTATGGTTCGCACTGAGGTACTAGAGAGATCTGCAGCATGGATTGATGAGCAACAGCAATCGCTCGCTGAGGTTTTCGGACTGACGGTTCAGGAAGTCAGCGTGATTGGGCGTGACAAGGCTTCAGGGCAGGATATTCTGAAGGTGCTCAATGTGAAGCGCGGCGACAGCATACTCGGTATTGACCCGGAGGCCGCGCGGGAGCGGCTGGAAACTCTGGGATGGATTGAAACCGCCTCCGTGATGCGTCGGTATCCTGATGAAATCTTCATCGAAATAACGGAACGCCGCCCCTATGCCCGCTGGCAGATTGACGGGAAGACTGGCGTTATTGATCGAACCGGTGTGGTTGTTTCAAAAAAGGATGAAGCAGCGTTTCGCTATCTGCCAAGAGTCGTTGGACCCGGGGCAAATATGCATGCAGCCGAACTGTTCGACATGCTGGTACAGACACCGGAACTCTTTACCCGATTGGAAAATGCTGTGCGCATCCGGGATCGCCGGTGGAATCTGGAATTCGAGAATGGGGTCACGGTTTTGCTGCCCGAGAAAGGGACGTTGCAGGCGTGGAAGCATCTCTATCAGATTCAGGTCGAGCAGAAAATCCTCGACAAGGATGTGGTCGCGATCGACCTGCGGGCCAGCGACCGGACATATGTACGGCTGAAGGAAGATTCGGCAAAGCTTCGGCGGCTTGCCGGGAATGATGCGTGAACATCGAATGACGGAAAAGAACAGACATAAGATGGAGCAGTTGGAAAGTTAATGGCAGCGGGACGTAATGGACCTTTGGCGGCACTGGATGTCGGTTCGACAAAAGTATGCTGTTTTGTTGCGCTTGAAGAAGCAGGGCGTCTTCGTGTGACCGGAATCGGACATCAGGTCAGCCGGGGATTGCGCGCGGGCGGTATCACCAACATGGAAATGGCCGAAGAAGCGATCCGCTCGGCTGTTGATGCGGCGGAGCGCATGGCGGGAGAGACAGTCCGTGAAGTCTATCTCGGGGTGTCGGCTGGAAAGCCCGCGTCACAGACGGTTGATGTGGAAATGTCCATTGGCGGGCAGGAAATCACGGAAAGGGATTTGCAGCGCACTCTGAAGGAAGCCCGCGCGAGCTATCAGCCCGAAGGACGGACCGTCGTTCATGCGTTGCCGGTGGGCTATACGGTCGATGGCAATCGCGGCATTCGTGATCCGCGTGGCATGTACGGCGAAAGTCTCGGCATCAGTATGCATATGGTGTCTCTGCAAAACAGCCATATGCGAAACCTCGCCAATTGTGTGGAACGTTGTCACCTCGGGGTTGCCGGCATGGTTGCTGCGCCTTACGCCTCGGGCCTTGCATGCCTGGTCGAGGATGAAATGGACCTTGGAGTCACAGTGATCGACATGGGCGGCGGGTCGACGTCTTTTGCGGTCTTTTATGATGGCGAGATGGTCTATAGCGAAGTTATTCCGGTCGGCGGCGGCCATGTAAGTAACGACATTGCGCGGGGACTTTCTACGACACTCGCCAATGCTGAGCGTATGAAAACATTGTATGGCAATGCTCTGGCCAGCCCGGCGGACGAAAAGGAAATCATCGACGTCCCCCTGATCGGGGAGGCCGATCATGATGTTGCCAATCATGTGCCGCGCTCGATGCTGGTCGGCATTATCAAGCCGCGCCTTGAAGAAATCCTCGAGCTTGTCAATGACCGCTTGGTAGCATCCGGATTTAACAAAGTCGCTGGACGCCGGGCCGTGTTGTGTGGTGGGGCTGCTCAGCTTGCCGGATTGCAGGAACTCACTGCGCGCGTTCTCGACAAGCAAGTCCGCATGGGTAAACCTATCCGTGTTAAGGGACTGGCGGATGCAACAGATGGCCCCGCCTTCACGACAGCGGCCGGACTATTGTCATACGCCGTTCGGGAAAGATTTGATGAAGGTATCAAGATGTCGGTGGCGGAAAAGCCGCCTAAAAACCGGTTTCTGAGAGTCGGAAACTGGTTCAAGGACAATTTTTAGGCATAAAAATGCATAAAAATTGTCAATATAGTGAGAAGTAGGGTTTCATTAACCACAATATTTGGTATTAATTAGCTGTTCGTCAGCGTAACCAAGGAGGAGAGTACCGTGAGTATCAATTTGTCAGTGCCGGAACAGTCGGAGTTGAAACCAAAAATCCTGGTATTGGGCGTCGGAGGAGCTGGCGGTAACGCGGTGAACAACATGATTTCCTCTGAACTTCAGGGGGTAGAGTTCGTCGTCGCCAACACAGATGCACAAGCCTTGAAGCAGAGTTTGGCTGAGCGACGTATTCAACTTGGAGCTGAGCTGACGGAAGGCTTGGGCGCTGGGTCGAAGCCGCATATCGGCGCCGGCGCTGCTGAAGAGGCAATTGAAGAAATAACTGGCCACCTTGAAGGGGTGCATATGTGCTTTATTACCGCCGGGATGGGCGGTGGAACGGGCACAGGCGCCGCGCCAGTCGTTGCGCGCGCAGCCCGAGAAAGAGGCATTCTGACAGTTGGTGTTGTCACAAAGCCCTTCCAGTTTGAAGGCAACCACCGGATGCGCATTGCAGAAGAAGGCATTGATGAACTGCAACGGTATGTGGATACGCTGATCATTATTCCGAATCAGAACCTGTTCCGGATAGCGAATGAGAAAACCACTTTTGCCGATGCATTCAACATGGCGGATGAAGTGCTTCATTCCGGTGTTCGCGGCGTCACCGACCTGATGGTCATGCCGGGCCTGATCAATCTTGACTTCGCTGACGTGAACACGGTCATGAATGAGATGGGCAAGGCGATGATGGGCACCGGCGAGGCGAGCGGTGAAAATCGCGCGATTGAGGCAGCGGAAGCCGCAATCTCCAATCCGCTTCTGGATGATGTGTCCATGAAAGGCGCGCGCGGGGTTCTCATCAATATCACTGGCGGCATGGATCTTACCTTGTATGAACTGGATGAAGCCGCGAACCGCATTCGCAGTGAAGTCGATCCGGAAGCGAATATCATTGTCGGGTCAACTTTCGACACCGAAATGGAAGGCCGGATGCGGGTGTCAGTTGTTGCAACAGGCATTGACGCTCTGGAGGTTCATAAAGCCAACTCACCGAATGTCACATCGCTTCTCTCTGTAAAGGGTGAAGGAAAGGCAGCTTCTTCCGGAGCAAGGAATTCTGGTGAGGCTGCAGGCCCTATGGTTCCGGCCGCGGCGGCAGTATCTGCATCAGGTTTCGGTGCGAGCATACCGGGCGGTAATTTTTCCGGTCAGCCGGTCGCGCAAGGCTCTGATGCGGAAGAGAGTTCAGAAAATATGGAAATGGGATCTACTTCCACAGATAACTCAATAATTCACGGCAATCTTGCGGTTGATCGGGAACGGGATTTGCTTTCTGACATTGATGAAGAAATGGAAGAAAGCGAGCATGAGCCCACGGAGACCGAAGGGCGGGACAGCCCGTTTGCGGCGCCGCCAGCGATCAAAGTAGATAAAAGCCCGGAGAAGCTGGTTAATCCGGACGCACAGGAGATTCTTTCCGACGCGGCGGGCGGCAAATCGAAGAAGCGCGGTCCAAGCCTGTTCGAACGCATGACCGGGGTTAGCCGTTCCTTCAAGAAAGATTCCGTGAAGGAGGACGCATCTGCTCCTGTCCGGCGTGAGCCGACGACAAGCCGGGCGGCGACGCCTCCCGCTCCGGCCCAGGCGCCGCAGCCGACTCGTAAGGAGCCGGTTTCTTCTGTCAAGATTGACCAGAAGCAGGAAGATGAGGATTTGCTGGACATTCCGGCGTTCCTGCGTCGCCAAGCGAACTGATTCCATCGTAGAACAACAAAAAAGGCATGGAACCGGGGGGTTTCATGCCTTTTTTGTACGCGGCGTATAAACGCCCGGGATACGTCTGTATTTATTGCACGTCGGGAGGCAACGCGGCTTTTAATCTAGAAGCAATCGCAGCCATGACAGGGTTTCGTGACGGTCGCAGGAGCGATGAGCATTTCCCGCAGACTCCGTAAGCTGCCAGCTATCAAAACCAAGAGACTATATCTATATCTGACCATCGTCCCAATTCCCTATGAAGTTACGAATACCAGCAAATATTACTTTGGCACGTCAGTATTTCCAAGAAAAAGGGGTGTGCGCCGCATCACAGCATGGTGCGAAAAATCTAATTCAGTTCCAATATCAGGGCCATTTCGCCTCTGGCGGCAGGGACATCAGAATGGCTTCCGTCTTTCCGCCGGTTTTGAGGCCAAAGGTTGTGCCCCTGTCATAGAGCAGATTGAATTCCGCATAGCGGCCCCTGCGAACAAGCTGATGTTCGCGCTGCTCAGCTGTCCATTCCTTGTTCATGTGCCGTCGTACGATCTCGGGATAGATATCGCGAAAGGCCTCTCCGACATCCTGGGTAAAGGCGAAGTCCTTCTCCCATTCAGTTTCCAGCCTGTCGTAGAATATGCCGCCAACGCCGCGCGGCTCGTTGCGGTGGGGAAGGAAGAAATATTCATCGCACCATTTCTTGAATCGTGGATAGTAATCCGGATCATGCGGATCACATGCGGCTTTCATTGCTGCGTGAAAATCCTGTGTGTCCTTTTCATCCGGATACATGGGGGTCAGGTCCGCGCCGCCACCAAACCAGCTGTTGCCGGTGACAATGTGGCGCGTATTCATATGAACCGCCGGGACGAGGGGGGATTGCATATGGGCGACAAGGGAGATTCCGCTCGCCCAGAACTCACCGGTCTTGTCGGTGCCGGGAATTGAACCCCGGAATTCTTCGGAGAACTGCCCGTGAACGGTCGATATATTGACCCCGACCTTCTCAAAGACCCGGCCTTTCATAACCGACATTTCGCCCTTCCCGCCGCCGGGTCGGTCCCAATGGGTCACTTCGAACCGACCGGGTTCCCGATCACTAAATGGTCCGGTCAGTTCACGTTCGAGAGACTCAAAGCTGTCCCGAATCTGATCTCTCAGCTCGCGAAACCACTCCGCCGCTTTTGATTTCCGTGATTCAGTTGTCTCGCTTGTCATAATTGCTCCGTCGTTTCAACAGATGGCAGGAAAGTTGAAAAATGGCCTGTTTGACGCAGGGCCTCGCCCAGGACCATAGCGGCAGACAACGCGACGTTAATGGATCGCATATTTGGCGCCATAGGGATGCAGAGGCGATGATCGGCCGCCTGATGGACATTTTCCGGTACTCCGGCACTTTCCCGGCCCAGCAACAAGATATCCGAATCTTCAAACATGAAATCCGTATAGGTCGCTTCTGCCCGCGTTGTCAGTAGTATAAGTCGGCCAGAAGACCTGTTTGTGCTGTACTCCTGCCATGAGATATGTCGCGTCACATCCGCCGCTGCCGCATAATCCATTACGGCTCTTTTCAGGTCACGCGCACCAAAAGGAAAGCCGCATGGTTCTATTATATCCACCGGAATGCCAAGGCATGCGCCAAGACGCAGCATCGTTCCGACATTGGGGGCAATATCTGGTTGGTAAAGTGCAAGTCGCATCTTGCCGTTGTACCGGGAGTATTGTAACAAATACAGAGAAAAAACCGCGCTTTATTGTCGCATATGACACGTTCGGACTGGACATAACGGCATTATGATGACAAAAAGCGGTCGCGGTAGAATTATTTTTTTAGGTTTCGGGGAAAGTAAATGACGACAACCACCCCTGTAGAAGAAAACGGCGTAAAGCGTCGCGATTTTCTATATATTGCGGCTGGCGGCCTTGGCGCTGTTGGTACGGCTGCGGCTATCTGGCCGTTTATTTCTCAAATGAACCCATCTGCGGACGTTCTTGCGCTTTCAACCACGGAAGTGGACCTGGAAGGTATCGAAACCGGGTCTGAAGTCACCGTTGTGTGGCAGGGCAAGCCGGTCTTTGTGAGGCATCGGACGGAAGAGGATATTGCCAGAGCCGAGGATGTGGACTTGGCGGATTTGCCGGACCCCGTGCCGGATGCGGATCGGGTGATCAAGCCGGAATGGCTGATCATGGTTGGCATCTGCACGCATCTTGGCTGCGTTCCGCTAAAGGGGCAAGGGGACTATGGTGGATGGTTCTGCCCTTGCCATGGGTCGCATTATGATACGTCTGGACGCATCCGTAAGGGGCCGGCACCACTAAATCTGGTCATTCCGCCTTACGAGTTCCTCGACGACAATAACATCAAGATCGGGTAGGGGGCCCCAAGATGTCTTTTCAACCAAAAAATCCTGCCGTCAAATGGGTCGAGGATCGCCTGCCGATCACGGGGATGCTGCATCATGCCCTGTATGAATACCCGACGCCCAAGAATCTGAGCTACTGGTGGACCTTCGGCTCTCTTGCCGGTGTTATGCTGGTCGTGCAGATTGTCACCGGCATTGTACTTGCCATGCATTATACACCGCATGTTGATATGGCTTTCACCAGCGTTGAGCATATCATGCGGGACGTTAATTACGGCTGGCTGCTGCGGTATATGCATGCAAATGGCGCATCGATGTTCTTCATTGTCGTTTATCTCCATATTTTCCGGGGGCTTTATTACGGCTCCTATAAGGCGCCACGGGAGCTCCTCTGGTGGCTTGGTCTGGTGATTTTCCTGCTGATGATGGCGACGGCCTTTATGGGGTACGTGCTTCCCTGGGGGCAGATGAGCTTCTGGGGTGCAACGGTTATTACCAATCTGTTCGGCGCTATTCCGCTTGTGGGGGATAGCATCGTAACCTGGCTCTGGGGCGGGTTCGCTGTTGATAACCCGACCTTGAACCGGTTCTTCAGCCTGCATTATCTCCTGCCGTTCGTGATCGTCGGCATCGTGATCCTGCATATCTGGGCCTTGCATACAAATGGATCCAACAACCCGACAGGTGTCGAGTTGAAAGATAAGCAGGACAGCATTCCTTTCCATCCCTATTACACGGTAAAGGACCTGTTCGGTCTGGCTATTTTCCTGATTTTCTTTTCGGCGTTTCTGTTTTATGCGCCGAACTATATGGGACATCCGGACAACTACATCCCGGCAAATCCGCTTGTGACACCGGCGCATATTGTCCCTGAATGGTACTTCCTGCCCTTCTACGCGATACTCAGGGCGGTACCAGACAAGCTTGGTGGAGTTATGCTGATGTTTGGTGCGATTGCCGTCTTGTTTGCCCTGCCGTGGCTTGATAAGAGCCGGATCCGCTCAGCTCGCTTCCGTCCTATTTACAAGCAGCTATTCTGGGTGTTCGTTGCAGATTGTATTCTGCTTACCTATATCGGCGGCAAGCCGGCGGAAGGGGCCTTCATTATCTGGGGCCGTATCGCGACCGTCTATTATTTCGTGCATATCCTGATCCTGTTGCCATTGGTAGGATTGTTTGAAAAACCTAAGCCATTACCAGCTAGTATTTCGGAGGATGTTCTCTCCAAGAAGCCCGCGGAGAAGGAGGCGGCCAATGCGTAAATTATTGACCTCCCTCGGTATCGCTGCTCTGGTTTCACTAGCCTCATTCAGCCCGGCCCAGGCTGCCGGGGAGGCGGTTGAACTCAAATCCGTAAACTGGAAACATGGCGGACTTTTCGGCACCTATGACCGCGCGTCGGCTCAGCGCGGGCTACAGGTTTACCGCGAAGTCTGCGCAGGCTGTCATGGTCTGGGTCTGGTGGCGTTTCGCACGCTGAAGGATCTTGGGTTCAGTGAAGAGGAAGTGAAGGCGCTGGCGGCTGAATCCGAGTATGTTGACGGACCTGATGATGCCGGTGACATGTTTGACCGGCCGGGCAAGCCTTCCGACAAGTTTCCATCACCATTTCCGAATGAGCAGGCTGCGCGCGCTTCTAACGGCGGCGCCTATCCACCGGATCTGTCTTTGATGACCAAGGCACGCCCGGATGGTGACAATTATATGTATTCGCTTCTGACAGGTTATGAAGAAGCGCCTTCCGATGTGACGCTCCCTGTAGGTATGTACTATAACGCTTACTTCCCGGGTCACAAGATCGCAATGCCGCCTCCGCTCTTAGAAGACGGTGTTGAGTATTCTGATGGGACGCCAGCAACCGTCGATCAGATGGCAAAAGACGTTTCGGTATTCCTGGCTTGGGCTGCGGAGCCGAAAATGGAACAGCGCAAGAGCATTGGCCTCAGGGTGATCCTGTTTCTTTTGATCCTTGCGGCCGTTTTCTATGCGGTAAAACGGAAAGTCTGGTCGGACCTACACTGAGGACCCTGATCATCGAATATGAAAGGGCGCTGATTTCAGCGCCCTTTTTTATGGAATGAGATCGATTTCAGGGCTAAATTTCCGCCAGGAAAACCGGAGAGTGAAATGGAATCATCAAGTAGCAAGCCTGTAATCGGGATTATCGGCGGGAGCGGTGTGTATGAGCTGGACGGACTCGTCGATACACGTTGGCAAGCCGTCGAAAGCCCTTTCGGAGAGCCATCGGATCAGCTGCTTTTCGGTACCTTGGAAGACACCCAGATAGTCTTTTTACCACGTCATGGACGCGGACATCGCATTCCCCCGGCAGCAGTGAATTATCGCGCAAACATAGATGCTCTGAAACGTGCGGGGGTAACGGAAATTATCTCCCTCAGTGCCTGCGGATCATTTGAAGAGGAGCTTTCCCCCGGAACATTTGTGATTGCTGATCAGTTCATCGATCGCACCATTGACAGGAAGAAAAGCTTCTTTGGGACGGGTCTTGTGGGCCATGTCAGCATGGCGCATCCAGTCTGTTCTCGGTTGGGCGAAGCGCTGGAAAAGGCGGCGCGTGATAGCGAGATAAAAGTGCATCGGGGCGGCACTTACCTCGCGATGGAAGGGCCGCAGTTCTCCACGCTTGCGGAATCCCGTTTATACCGGAGTTGGGGCTGCCAGGTGATCGGCATGACTAATATGCCGGAAGCCAAACTCGCCCGGGAAGCGGAAATGTGCTACGCGACCGTGGCCATGGTGACGGATTATGATTGCTGGCATCCCGATCACGACGCTGTCGAAGTGTCTGCTATCATTGAGGTCCTGATGAAGAACGCTGACAATGCCCGCAGTCTTGTGAAAACTGTGGTGCCTGCTTTGTCGTCGCGCGAAGATATATGTCCTGCGGGATGTCATCATGCTCTGGACAATGCTCTGATTACCGCGCCTGAGGCACGTGATCCTGATGTGATCAGGAAACTCGATGCTGTTGCCGGCCGCGTTCTTTAACCCGAGGAGATCATGGATATAAAATCTATTATCCGCACAATTCCGGATTATCCCAAGAAAGGGATTATGTTTCGCGACATTACGACGCTTTGGCAGGACGCTGGCGGGTTTCGGCAAGTGGTCGATCAACTGGTCTGGCCTTACGCAGGCGTGAGGATAGACAAGGTCGCGGGCATTGAGGCGCGCGGATTTGTCCTCGGCGGAGCCATCGCCCATCAGCTCAGTGTCGGATTTATACCCGTCCGCAAGAAAGGTAAACTGCCAGCGGCTGTTCTCGGTGAGGAATATGAACTTGAGTACGGCACGGATACCGTGGAGATTCATCATGATGCCATAAAAGATGGGGAGAATATCTTGCTTGTAGATGACCTGATTGCAACGGGCGGTACTGCCGCCGCTGCCATTAACTTGATACGCCGGGCAGGCGGAACAATCATTGGGGCGACCTTCGTGATTGATTTGCCGGATATCGGCGGGGCAAAGCGGATCGCGGAGATGGGCGTTAATGTTCGAACCTTGTGCGAGTTCGAAGGGGACTAACCTGTTCTCAGGCCCGGCAACAAGACTGTTGTCATTTTCGGGGCGATATGTCTTTGTTTGAATAGAGCAAGTGAATAAGGTAATGACTATGTCGTTGGAAATCTGGATTTCATTTTTTATCGCGAGTGCGGCGCTTCTGGCGATTCCCGGGCCAACCGTCATGATTGTCGTCAGCTATGCACTTGACCAAGGGCGCAGCAGTGCATGGGCGACTGTCCCCGGTGTGGCACTGGGTGATTTTACAGCGATGACGGCCTCATTGCTGGGGGCGGGTGCTATCTTGGCGGCTTCGGCGACCTTGTTCACGGCGCTTAAGATAGCGGGCGCGGTATATCTGATATGGCTCGGCGTGAAGCTCTGGCGCTCTGACGATAGAATGGGATCGATTCATACTGCGGGTCGGCAAAGCAAAGTGTCAATGTTCAGGGCATCCTATATTGTGACGGCGCTGAATCCTAAAGGCATTGTTTTCTTTGTGGCATTTGTTCCGCAGTTTGTGAACGTGAATGAACCGGTGCTGGGGCAGTTTATTATACTGGAGGCGACTTTTCTTGTATTGGCGGCTTTGAATGTTGCTATCTGGGCCGTTTTGGCAGGCAAATTGCGGGAACGGTTCAAAAGCCCGAAAAGTTTGAAAATAGTAAATCGAATTGGCGGCAGCTTCCTGATATGCGCAGGGATGCTGACTGCAGTTGTGCGTCGCACAGCCTGAAACGAAAATGAAAATTGGAGAGAGGGATGCTGCATAATCTGAAAGGAATCGATCATGCGTTGATCGGGGTCGAGGATCTGGAAGAAGCGCGATCTCAGTATGAGAAGCTCGGGTTCACTCTGACGCCGCGGGGCTCGCATATCGGCTGGGGCACGGCCAATTACTGCATCATGTTCGATGAGGATTATATCGAGATTCTTGGCATTGTTGATCCGTCGCTCGAAACGAATGGTCTCGATACGGCGCTGGAAGAAAGAGGCGAGGGACTTCTCGGACTGGCGCTGGCAAGCGATGAACCGGAGGAAACGCAGCAGTCCCTTGCAGAGGCCGGTCTGGAACCGTCGGATATTCTTCTCCTCAAACGGAAACTGGAATTACCTGAGGGAGATGTGTTGCCAGAGTTCAAGTTGATCCGGCTTACTTCTTCTGCCGGGTTGTCAGCGAAAAACCTTTTTATCTGCCATCATATGACACCCGAACTGGTTCGGCAGGAAAAGGATTGGTTAAGCCATGCGAACGGAGCTAAATTTATAAACTCCATCGTCGTGGTTGTGGATGATCCGGATGCGCTTGCTGAGTATTATCAGCGGCTTTGTGGGTCCATCAATGTGACCCAGACCGACAACACCCTGACCGTTCGGTTCGGTCGTGGCAGTATCATTTTTGTAAATGATCGGGACATTGACCTGTTATTTCCGGGCCTAACAATTTCGGACGAGATGCCGCCGTTGCCGCATTTGATCGCCATGACGATTGTCGTAGACAACCTTCAGGAAACCGAGAATACACTGACCAAGAATGGCATTAAATCTCAGAAAATTGCGACGGGAACACTCAGGGTAAATCCACCCGAGGCCAATGGCATTTTGCTTGAATTTACGGACCGTCCGGCTAGCTGATAAACTCCAGGGTGCGTTCACGTGCGAGCTTTGCCGCCTCCGCGTCGTAACTCCCTCGTTGGTCGCAATTGAAGCCATGCCCCGCCGCATAGACAAAAACCGGTATATCCGACCGGGCCGCCTTAACTTCCTCAACCGCCGACATCGGGATGGAGGCATCCTTGTCGCCAAAATGCAGCATGACCGGGGCTTTTGGTGTTTCCGCAATATTTTGTGCGACCTGCCCGCCATAATACCCGACTGCTTTTTCAATAGACGACAAGCGGCAGGCGGAGAGATAGGCCAGGCTCCCACCCCAGCAATAACCAATGACGGCAACATTTCCAGAGGCATCTGCCTCTTTTGCGGCGGCATCAATGTCTTTTAACGCCGCCTCATCAGCGATTTGGTTTTTATATTGGAGGCCTTGTTCCACGTCTGAGGGCGTATAATCCAGTTCAATATCAGGGCTGATGCGGTCAAATAATGCCGGGGCAATGGCAATGTAGCCCGCTTTGGCATAGCCGTCACATACATCCTTGATATGTGAATTCACGCCGAAAATCTCCTGCACGATAACAACGCTGCCTTTCGGTTCGTCATTCGGCGCTGCTCTGTAGGCGGCGAATTCGTGACCATCAGCCGCTGTTAATGTAATCATTTCTCCCATGATATTATCTCCCTTATTCTTTTGTGGCGGGCTCTACGATAAGCAGTGTACCGTCAACACCTGTTACCCGGACGACTTGGTTCAAATCAGTATCCGGTCCTTCGACAGTCCACTGGGTGTCATCGACGTGAATTTTCCCGCGACCGTTCCGGATTGCTTCCGTCAGGGTAAATTGTCGGCCTATATACTGAGCTCCGCGTTGGTTGAGTTTGGTATTGTCCTCAACGCCCGGATGCTTTTTAAGGAATAGGCGTGAGAGCACAATGCTTGCAATTGCAATGACGGCAAAGAGAATCCATTCGTATTCCCATGCCATGCCGGGAAATATCCAGGCGACAATCCCGACAATACCCGCGGCAATACCCAGCCAGAGAAAGAAAGTGCTGGGGGCGAAGACTTCGAGGATAACCAGAGCCAGCCCCAGTATCCACCATGACCAGAAATCGAGGCTCGCAAGCCATGTAATGATTGGATCAATCATGAGCGTTACTCAACCGTCGGGACAGAGCCGCTGGACCGTCGCGATGCACCATCATTGTCTTTACCGAAGACTTCCTTTGCGATTGCGCCGATGCCCCCTAGCGAGGCAATAAGGGCGCTTGCTTCCATCGGCAGCAGAATGACCTTCGAGTTGCGGGCCATGCCGATTTCTTTCATTGCTTCGGTATATTTCTGGGCCACGAAGTAATTGATGGACTGAATGTCGCCCGCCGCAATGGCTTCGGAGACATCATGGGTGGCCTTGGCCTCGGCTTCGGCTAGGCGCTCCCGTGCTTCAGCATCCCGAAAGGCGGCCTCCCGGCGTCCCTCTGCTTCCAGAATGGCAGCTTTCTTTTCGCCCTCGGCTTTCAGGATTTCGGACTGGCGCACACCTTCGGCTTCGAGAATGACAGCCCGTTTCAACCGTTCCGCCTTCATTTGCCGACCCATGGCCTCCACCAGATCAAGGGGCGGGGTGATATCCTTGATCTCAACGCGGGTAACTTTGATGCCCCACGGCGTCGAAGCCTGGTCGATGACATTGAGCAGCCGTACGTTAATGGAATCCCGCTGGCTCAGGGCTTCGTCAAGGTCCATCGAGCCGAGAACCGTCCTAAGATTTGTCTGGGCAAGATTTTGAATGGCGCGCTCCAGGTCACGAACCTCATAGGCCGATTTCGCGGCATCAAGTACCTGATAGAATAAAACACCATCCACCTGCACCATCGCATTATCACGTGAAATGACTTCCTGGGTTGGAATATCCAGAACCTGCTCCATCATATTGATCCGCCCGCCGACCCGATCGATAAACGGTATGATCAGACCGAGCCCGGGTTGCAGGCTGCGGGTATATCTGCCGAAACGTTCGATGGTAAACTGATAACCCTGCGGCACGATCGTAACGCCCATAAAGACAATAACGATTGCCAGCAGCACGAGAACGATGACAAAAATTGCAAATCCAGACAAGAATAAATCCATATCGCTTCCTCGAATAATCGGACAAAGGACAGCCCAGGCGAACTATATAATGTAACGCCGTCAAGCCTAAGCTAAAAATCTATGAGAAGGCGAGCAGGGCAAGGATTATGCTGGCCGGGTCTTGACCATGCCGATGGATTTCAGTGTGAGAACAACTTCGTCATTCTGGTTGAAGAGTTTTACATCTGCTCGGATGATGCCCATATCTGGGCGCGACTCGGATTTACGGGTCTCAATGACCTCTGATTCATATCGGAGAGCGTCGCCCGGCCGTACAGGGCGAACCCAGCGCAGATCGTCACATCCCGGAGATCCGAGACCGGCGCGTTTGTTCGTCATATTGTCAACCAGCAGGCGCATTAATATGGCCGTTGTATGCCAACCGGAAGCAATCAGCCCGCCATAAATACTGTCCTTTGCCGCGTCTTCATCTGTATGAAAGGGCTGCGGGTCGTATTTGCGGGCGAACTCGATAATTTCTTCTTTCGTGACGCTTTTGCTTCCTGAAGCGGTTCTGTCGCCAACAGCAATATCCTCGAAATAAATCGTGCTCATTGGTCGGCCTCCCCCCTTTTTCTGGCAGGATCGCGAAAGAACATCCCGCTGGAGATCATTGTCAGCTTTACTTCATCGTCCTGATTGAAGACAGTATGAGAAAGTTTGACGAAGCCAAGCTCGGGCCTGCTTTTGGAAAGACTGCGGTCCAGTACTTCCGCTTTTACATGGAGGATTTCACCTGGCCGAACAGGTTTTTTCCAGCGAAGCTGGTCAACACCCGGCGATCCCATTGATGCCGAGTCATGAATGTAGCCGTCAACCATCATTCGCATGCACATGGCACCGGTATGCCATCCACTGGCGATAATGCCACCGAAGTAATGCTCCTTCGCCGCCTCTTTATCAATGTGAAAAGGTTGTGGATCAAACGCCGTGGCATATTCGATTACTTCTTCTTCCGTCACTTCATAATTGCCGAATTCCAATGTCCAGCCGACGGGGAAGTCTTCCCAATATTTCATATTCTTTCGCCTTCTGACCTTGTTCCGATCATGGTTGCATTTGCTGCTTTTTCAAGGTTGGTATTAAGTGTCTCTAATTGGCAAATCTGAAATGTAAAACGTCACCATCCTCGACAACATATTCCTTCCCCTCCAGACGCATGAGGCCCGCTTCTTTTGCGCCATTCTCTCCGCCATGCGCCACATAGGCAGAATAGGCGATAGTCTCCGCACGAATAAAGCCTTTTTCGAAATCTGTGTGAATAACCCCGGCCGCTTGCGGAGCCTTTGTCCCTTTGTTAACTGTCCATGCGCGAGTTTCTTTCGGGCCAACGGTAAAATAGGTTATCAGGTCGAGCAAATCATAACCTGCGCGAATGATCCGGCTGAGGCCGGTTTCCTCCAGGCCCAGTTCGTCGAGGAATTCGGCCCGCTCTTCGGCGTCGAGCTGAGCAACCTCCGCTTCAATTGCCGCCGAGATGACAACGCTTCCTGCATTCTCCGCTGCGGCCTTTTCTGCGACTTTCGCAGAGAAGGCATTGCCGGACACGGCGCTTTCTTCATCCACATTGCAGACATAGAGAACCGGCTTTTGGGTCAGGAGGTGAAGGTTGCGGAAAGTCTTGACTTCATCGTCCGCCAGGGGGACGAGCCGGGCAGGCTTGCCATCTCGAAGAACGACGAGCGCGCGATCAATCAGTTCTGATTGCTTCTTGGCCTCCTTATCGCCCCCGCGGATTTTTTTGACAAGTGCTTCGGTCCGCTTCTCAAGGCTTTCCAGATCCGCCAGCATCAACTCTGTTTCGATGGTTTCGATATCAGAGAGAGGATCAATCTTGCCATCGACATGCGTGATATCATCATCCTCAAAACATCGAACAACCTGAATGATGGCGTCTACTTCGCGGATATGCGCAAGGAACTTGTTGCCGAGGCCCTCACCACTCGAAGCCCCGCGGACGAGACCGGCAATATCGACGAATGTCAGCTGGGTTGGAATGATTTCCTTGGATTTGGCAAGGGCTGCCAGTTCAACAAGGCGCTCATCAGGGACAGGAACCTGACCCAGGTTCGGTTCAATCGTGCAGAATGGATAGTTCTCGGCTGCTGCCTGTGCGGTTTGCGTCAAGGCGTTAAATAATGTCGATTTACCGACATTTGGCAGACCGACGATGCCGCATTTGAACCCCATACTCAGTTTCCTTTTGTTGTATCTGTGTCTTTGTTCTTGTACGGGGCGATATCCAGCGCCAGCTTGTTCATGAAGCCCGGCGCATCCCCGTCAATCAACAGGTCGATATGACGGGAGATGCTCTCTGTCGCGGCCTCAACGGTCGCTTGCTCCGCTTTGGAAAAATTACTGAGGACATGCCCGGTGACAAGATGTTTCTCTCCCGGATGTCCAATGCCTAAGCGAACGCGGCAAAAATTTTCACCAAGATGCCCGATAATGGATCGAAGACCGTTGTTCCCGCCATGACCGCCGCCGGTTTTGACACGGATTTTCCCCAACGGTAAGTCCAGTTCATCATGTAATACGATGATATTCTCAAGTGGGATCTTATAGAAACGGACCGCTTCGCCAACAGACTGGCCAGACAAGTTCATATAGGTAGTGGGTTTCAGGGCAAGAATTTTTGTCCCGCCAATATTCCCCTCGGCGGCCAATCCCTGAAATCGAACCCGTTCCGGCATAAAGGAGTGGCGGCGGATGATTTCATCCACCGCCATATATCCAAAATTATGCCGGTTGTCGGCATATCCCTTGCCGGGATTACCGAGACCAACCAGCAAAATCATCATTCAATCCTGAACTATTCTTCTTCGGTTTCTTCGGCTTCTGCTTCTTCAGAGCCTTCCTCAGCTTCAACCCCGTCTTCATCTTCCGCCGCTTCCTCATCTTCCGGATCCGGCTCAACCGTCGGGGAAGCGATGGTGGCAATCGTAAAGTCACGATCCGAAATTGTGGGTGCTGCGCCGTCCGGCAGGTTCACTTCGGAAATATGAACGCTATCGCCGATATCATAGTTCAGCAGGTCGATCTCAATGGCTTCCGGGATGTTGCCAGCCGGGACCATCATCTCGATTTCGTAGCGAACCACGTTGAGGACGCCACCGCGTTTGAGGCCGACACATTCCTCTTCGTTGAGGAAGCGAACAGCAACCATGACGGCGATCTGGGATTTTGCGGAAACCCGCAGAAAGTCAACATGTACTGGCATGTCATTGATCGGATGCAGCTGCATGTCACGCGGGAGCACGTTATGCTTGGTCGAGCCAACCTGAACCGTAAAAACCGAGGACAGGAAAGCACCATGGTTGATGGTTTTCACCAACTCTTTGGTTTCCAGTGAAATGGAAATGGGGTCTTTTTTATCACCATAGATAACGGCGGGTGTCCGGCCGTCACGACGCAATGCCCGGGAGGTCCCCTTTCCGACCCGGTCACGCGTTTCTGCAATTAAAACTGCATTTTCGCTCATTGTATTTCTCCTACTTAAGCGAGCAACACCGGGACGAACCCGGTGTCAAAAAGACATGTGCCTCCAGGGGTGCCCATGTCGTGAATTGCCTGATCGATTAGTCGAACAGGCTGGAAACCGATGTTTCCTTCGAAATTCTGTACATCGCCTCGCCGATAAGCGGAGCGACGGAAATCTGACGCATTTTTTCCGAGGCGCGGAACGCCTCCGTTGCCATGATGCTGTCGGTTGTGACCATTTCATCCAGCGCAGATGCATTTATCCGCGCGATAGCGCCTCCTGACAGAACACCGTGGGTAACATAACCGGCAACGCTTTTCGCGCCCTTATCCATCAGGGCAGCGGCGGCATTGCAGAGGGTTCCCGCACTATCGACAATATCGTCAACCAGAATACAATGCTGGTTCTTGACATTCCCAATAATATTCATGACTTCGGAAACACCCGCTTTTTCACGGCGCTTATCTACGATTGCAAGGTCCGCGTCAAGCCTTTTGGCGTAGGCGCGGGCGCGGACCACACCACCGACGTCCGGCGACACGATCGTAATATCGCCGCCCTTGCCATAATGTTTCTCAATATCGGGAACAATGACGGGCGCAGAGAAGAGGTTATCCGTCGGAATATCAAAGAACCCTTGTATTTGTCCAGCATGGAGATCCATGGTCAAGACCCGGTCCGCGCCGGCAGTGGTAATCAGGTTGGCGACAAGTTTAGCCGATATTGGCGTTCTCGGTCCGGGTTTGCGATCCTGGCGCGCATATCCGAAATAGGGCAGGACCGCCGTGATTCGCGAGGCCGATGCCCGTTTCAGCGCATCGATGCAAACCAGCAGTTCCATCAGATGGTCGTTTGCCGGGAACGATGTCGGCTGTACAACGAAGACATCTTCGCCGCGGACATTCTCATGAATTTCAACGAATACTTCCATGTCCGAGAAGCGCCGGACATCCGCATCTGTCAGAGGAAGCTTGAGGTAATTGGTGATGGCTTCAGCCAACGGTCGGTTGCCATTTCCCGAAAGCACTTTCATCGGAACGATCCTTTAATCAGTTGAGGGCTTTTTCCTGTTAAAAACACATTGCCCCCCGCGCGAAAATGTACGAGTTGGCGTCGGCGGGCGGAACTTACCAAGGCGCATGAGCCCTGTAAACGCTTTAAACGCCATTTTTTAGGGGAATTTCGTAAATATTTGGTGGAGAGGGGGAAATAGCTTCAAGATTTTGATTTGAAATATTCCGGCTCGCTTTTTCGAAGCAGATTGTAGATTCCATCTGCACCGCCCTGGGCCGCCAATGCCGCCGTATCTCCCCAGGCCCCGTTGAGGGAGCCCGCCCTGATTCTATTGCGCTGTTTGACTTGTCCAACCTGTTCACCATTGCGCCGCTCCAGACTCCAGGTAAGTTCTATAACTTGTGTCTCGAATTTGGGGGGCGTGATTTCTGCCTGACCACGGACAATGAAGTTCGCACCGGCTTCAGTCGGCAATACTTCAAGGCCGAGCCGTGCCAACCGGTCCTGTATAGCCGCCGCGAGACTTTCCGATCCATCTCCCGGCGCCCCTTCAACAATCGGGACAAAAATCACCGGCTTGTCGAGGGCGGCAAAATTAATGCCGTCACCCCCCAGAAGGCGATCAATATGGCTGGCGGAATTCAGAACCAGCTTTTCGAGCTCCTGCGGCGGTATAGTTGACGTTTCAACTGATGCCGGCAGCTTTTCGAGGGTAAAAAGGCCCGTGTCCCGGTTTTGTGGATCGAAGATCGTCCAGTTCAGAAACCGCCCGTTTGTATCTTCAAAAATCTCGCCGCGAACATAATAGCGATTTGGCTCGACCTGCCCGACAAAGGCAGCGATACCGAGATCTTGCAGTTTTGAGGCAACAGCCTGTTCAAGTTGGGGTGGTCCGCCGGTGACCGGTTCTACATAAAGTGCGGTTCGCGGACCGGGAGCCGCCCGCCACGATGTCTTGACTTCCGGCTGGAACGGGCGCTGCAGCGGTTGACAGGCAGCCAATCCCGCGATGCCGATAAGAAAAAAAACCTTTATGATGAAATTACAACGCACAGGTCGCGAGAACTCCCAGCAGACAGATCATGATAAAGATGACCATATAAGGCATTTTGCTTCTCTTTTACAAGTGACAAGGCGACCGGATCGGCTATTGCATGAGTGCGATCGCTGAAAGCTGGCGACCGTAATCCGCCTCTCCACGTTTTACCATACGTCGATAGCTGAAAAACAGCTCTTCTTCCGCGCAGGTATCATTCTCTAGCAAGTCAATTGCACCGATTTTTGCTTTTTCAAGTCCCGCGCGGACAAACCCGGTCAGGTCAAACATATAATGGCCCTCATTCTCTGAAGAGATAAAAAAGCGCGCAGCATCGGGATCTGCTTCCAGGAATGGCGCGGGAAATTCGGGGCCAACCTCGTATGATTTCTGCGCGATAGCGGGTCCGATTGCGGCGTGGATATTTGATCTCTGGGCACCGAGTTCCATCATCTTTTCCACTACATGCGCGCTAATGTTTCCGAGCGCGCCTTTCCAGCCCGAATGCGCGGCGCCAATAACGCCGTTTTCCATATCTGCAAACAGCACCGGCACACAGTCCGCCGTTAGAATCCCGAGAGCAATGCCCGGAATGTTGGTTACCATGGCGTCCGCTTTAGGCCGGGGCGTAATTTCTTTCCTCTGATCGATAACCAGAACCTCGGTGCTATGAATTTGATAAACTGTCCTGAGGGCATCCGCCGGTTGGTTGATCATGGCCATGGCGCGCGCTCGATTTTCAGCGACTTTGGTCGGTTCATCCTTGGAACCGGGACCGCAATTGAGGCTGAGATAGAGGTTTTCAGATACACCGCCACTGCGTGTGAAGAAACCATGAGTGAGCGTCTCACTCTCAAGAATTGAACTTTTTAGCATCTCAAGTTCCAAAACCTTCCGTTGCTGCCACTACATTATGGGATAATGCCATGACTTTGAAAAGTGTTCCCATTTCGGATGAACTGATCAGGCGTCGAAGTTGCGCATCAAGTTTTTTGCGCTGCTCCTCACTTGCATTTTTTCGCAGCTGATGATGCCGGGCCTCTACGCCAAGGCGCTCCAGAAACCGGCCTTGTGTGGTCGGGCCTTGAACAGTGATATTATAGGAAAGAGCAATTTCCTTGAGGCAGGAGAATCTGACATGGGTGGTGAGATCGGCCTCTCCGGGTTTGACGAGGGGATCTGTATATCCGTGACGTTTCACTGCCTGGAAACTGTCTCCCAGAAGGATTTCATCCGCTCCGTAATCGATGATCAGCGCGGCCCCGCCTTCACGAAATAAAAGCTTACTGACTTGTTCGATCATTTTGTTCCCGGCGGGACATAGTTCGAGAATGTCCCCATCGTCTGCTGACGCAGCGGATTTGACAGATGCAGGCGTGTTGGCGAGCGCGTAAACAAAATTGCCGTCCCGTAGAGCGATCATCCGCTCAAACCACGCGCCGGATTGATGGCAATATTGATGGATAGGCAGCGCGTCAAAAAATTCGTTGGCAAGCAGGATAACCGGTGCGCCGGAGAGCTCTGGTAGTTCATCATGCCAATGAATACCATGATCAGGAAGGGTGTACGCCTGCCGTTCTCTGAGTCGCGCGCTGTTCTCAATCAGATGGATTTCAGCTGCAGTCAGGAATTCAGGGACTAACCGGGCGCTTCTCTGCGCATCGGCCATCAGGGTTCCGTTACCCGGCCCCAGTTCGACGAGATAGAACTTTTTGGGGCGGCCGAGCTTGTCCCAGACATCCACCGCCCAAAGCCCGATAAGTTCCCCGAACATCTGGCTGGTCTCTGGCGCGGTAATGAAATCGCCCTCGGTTCCAAACGGGTTTTGCCGGGCGTAATAGCCATATTCCGGATGACCGAGCGCAATTTGCATATAGTCATGCAAGGAAATCGGGCCGTCTTTTTCAATCCGGGCCTTGATAATCTTGCCGAGGGCATTCATGCGATTTTGCGGGACGGGCGAAACATGAAATAGAGACCAACAATCAGGATGGGAAGGGAGAGAAGCTGACCCATCGTTGCACCGCCAATCAGGAAACCAAGATAAGCGTCAGGTTCTCTGTATAGCTCCACAATACTACGGGCAACGGCATAGCCCGCAAAGAAGAGACCCATAATGAAGCCCGGCTTTTCGGCATACCGTGTTCGCCGAAAAACGAGGAGCACGGCAAACAGCACGAGCCCTTCCAGAAACGCTTCATATAGCTGGCTTGGATGGCGCGGGAGATCGCCGCCGCCTGGGAAAACCATTCCCCACGGCACATCGGTTGCACGGCCATATAGCTCACCGTTAATGAAGTTTGCGATCCGTCCGAAGAATAGCCCGACCGGCACAACTGTCGCCAACAGGTCGCCAAAATCAAGAGTGACTATTTTTTTGAATCGGCAATAAAGGACCGTGGCCAGCACAACCCCTAAAAATCCTCCATGAAAGGACATGCCTCCCTGCCAGACCATGAAAATCTCGGATGGATTGGCAAAATAATACTCAGGCTTATAAAACAGCACATAACCGAGTCGACCACCCAGAATAACTCCCAATGTCGCCCAGATCAGGAAATCATCCACCTGCTTGGGCGAGACGCGCGATCCGTCTTCGCGGGCAAGGTGCATCATCAGCTGCCAGCCAATAATCAGGCCGACGATATAGGCGAGTGCGTACCAGCGAATGGCAAAGGGACCTATCTGGAAAATGACCGGGTCAATTTCTGGAAAGGCGATGGCCGCGAAAAGGGTCGATAACATCATGCGGCTACTATATAAAGTTCTTGAGAATATTCGCAAGCTTCTCTGGGCTAGGCGGTTGCTTTCCTGCCTCTCTCTTGCCATTATGAGACATATTTTTTTTGAAGGTTCAAAGTGATGCAGACAAATTCCCGCCTTTTTGATGATCTTGCCCGCCTTGCCACAGGTGCCTTGGGCACGGCACAGGGGGTTAAAGCGGAATGGGAAAACCTCTTTCATCAGCGGATGGAGCGCTTTATCAGCGAGATGGATCTGGTACCGCGGGAAGAATTTGACGCCGTGAAGGCCATGGCGGTGCTGGCACGCGAAGAAAATGACAAATTAAAAGAACAGCTTGCGGCACTTGAAAAGAAAGTGAGCGACCTTTCCAAGGCACCGCGTACGCGCAAAACGCCGGCGGCTAAGAAGAAGACATCGGCGGCGGACAGCTGATTTTATCCACAGAAAAAACAGTCTAGCCTTACTTTCTTTGTTGCGCTGCAACTCTAGGGGAACTACGCTAGATTTATGGTTTCACGGTAGATGTGGCACCATATATGGTCTGCAGTAGATTTCCTTACCGGCTAGGCTTCAACGTCAAGTCACAGGGTGCCAGCCGGGGGATGGTTCTGAAAGGAATGGCTCCATGACGTCCTTGTATCTCACCCACGAAGAACTCGAAGACTCCAACCCCCTTGATCTGATTGAAAGCATTATTGTCGATAACGACTGGTCCTTTGATCGGCAGGGTAATAATGAATTGACAGTCGGAGTGGAGGGAAGCTGGTGCCAGTATCATCTCTGGTTTTCCTGGCGGTCCGATCTTCGTGCGATTCATTTTTCCTGCGCCTATGATGTCAAGATACCTGAGCGTCGGTATGCAGCGGTTTATGAGTTGCTGGCACGGGTCAATGAAAGAATGCCGGTTGGGCATTTCGATACCTGGCGCGAAGAGGGAATGATCCTGTTTCGTCATTCCCTGCTGTTGAGCGGCGCCTGTATTATGACAAGCGAGCAGGTTCAAACGCTAGTCGAGATCGGAATAAGTGAACTGGAAAAATTTTATCCGGCGATCCAGTTCTGTATCTGGGGTGGAAAAACCCCGGAAGAGGCTATAGAAGCGGCGATGTTTGAAACAATGGGTGAGGCATAAATCATGTCTCTGTCATTGCTGCTGATTGGCTCCGGCAAGATGGGGCAGGCAATGCTTGGTGGCTGGATCGAAAACGGATTAGAGCCAGCCGGAATTATGGTTATCGACCCCAACACTGAGAATTTAGCCTATGCATCGGATCTGGGCTGTACGGGAATCGGCTCGGCAGAAGATATTCCGGGCGAATTCCAACCTGATATCATTGTCTTGGCCGTTAAACCCCAAATCATCAAGGATGTTCTGGGGACCTTCCGGAAATTGACGGACAAGGGAAGCCTTGTGATTTCCATTGCGGCGGGCACACGCATTTCAACATTTGAGGAGGCGTTTGGAAAGTCGGCGGCGATTATCCGCGTTATGCCGAATACCCCGGCCGCCGTCCATCAGGGCATGATGGTTTGCTGTCCAAATCCGCATGCAAATGCGGACCAAAGGAAGTATTGCGATCAGTTGATGCAGGCCATTGGTGAAGTTGCCTGGATCGAGGACGAGGGATTGATGGATGCGGTCACGGGCGTTTCCGGCTCCGGGCCAGCTTACATCTTTTATATGATAGAGGCGATGGCAGCTGCCGGGGTCGAGGCCGGGCTCCCGGAAGAACTCGCGGTCAAGCTGGCGCAAGAAACGGTGGCGGGAGCCGGCGCACTCGCCCGGCAATCGACGGAAACGGCCGCACAGCTCCGCAAGAATGTGACCAGCCCCAATGGCACAACAGCGGCAGGACTGGCTGTCTTGATGGATGAAAAGAATGGGCTGGGTCCTTTGATGACAGAAACGGTAGCAGCGGCAACCAATCGCTCAAAAGAACTCGGGTAATAGAATAAATTAAACATGTATCTCTTTAAAGTTGTGTTTCTGGCTCTATATTATCCTTTGTGATTGAGAGGATAGAGCTATGAGTGATACTCCCACGTCTTCAGAAAGCGATACGGCAACGAAAGAGTCCAATACAGCAGCACCGCCGCCTGCGCAGAGTAGCGATACAGCGGCACCGAGCGGTGGCCCGCCGACACCGGCCGGAGGAGTCATCATTCCTGATCTGAGCGCCATCACGACCTACCAAAATGAGAATATGCAGAAAATGACGGCCGCCGTACAGGCAGCTAGTCAGGGCTTGCAGGATATTGTTCAGCAACAGCGAACGACGTTGCAACAGACAATCGGTAATTTGCAGAAATCGCTTAACAGTTCCGTCTCAACGGCAAAGGCCGGGCAGGGCAAGGCGCCGGATATACAATCCGAAATAGATAACCTTAACGTTACGGTGGATACCTTGACCAAAGCGGCTGAAACCCTGACCACCTCGACGAACAAGTCCTTCGACGCAATCAACAAGTCGATGGAAAAATCGCTGGCCTCCATCGAACAGGTTGCGGAGACGTTCTCGTCGGGAGGATAAGACAGGTGATTTTCGATGTCGTTTACCCTAGCATCGCTGAAAGCAAAGGAGATGCATGGTTCATGGAAAAAGAAATTACGTTCGAGGATTTCACGAAGGTCGATATACGTGTCGGCTGCGTCGTAGAGGCAACCAAATTTCTGGAGGCGCGGAAACCGGCGTATAAGCTGAAAATTGATTTTGGCGAAGAAATCGGCTTTCGAAAAAGCTCAGCGCAGATAACCGCGCTGTATCAGCCGGAAGATCTTGTCGGCCGACGTGTTATGGCGGTCATGAATTTTCCGCCAAGGCAAATCGGTCCTTTCATGTCTGAAGTGCTGGTTCTGGGTTTCAGTGATGCAGACGGAAAAGTTTCTTTGGCTGCGCCGGACCATGACGTGCCGATCGGCTGCCGCCTCGAATAATCCAGGAGAATAGGAGTGCGTGCGATGGCTGAAACAACCCAATCCTCGGACGAGGAAATGCCGATTCCACCGGATTTAACCTCACTTTTTCAAAAGCAAACGCAGCAGATAGCCGCAGCCTGCCAAAAGGCGAATGAGGCATTCGCCGTTTTCAAATCCCGCGATCAGGATGTTGCAACTTTAACCGCAAGCCTCAACAGTGAAGTTAATGAGGTTTTTATGATGGCGGCGGCAGCTAAAACACCGCAACTGGCGGTGGCAACCATTCCGCCGGTTCTTGCGCTCGCTAATACTACATTTGCGCAAGTGCCGATAACGGAGCAAAAAGCCGTCAGCGAAATTCAGCAGAAATTCGCACCCTTTACCAAGTAGCGCCTGAAATCTGCGACTTACAGAGGTAGCCGGATTTCGATTTGGAGGCCCCCTGCGGGTGAGTTGCCCAGGGCGATCTGGCCACCATGTCCATGAACAACGTCACGGGCAATCGTCATACCGAGGCCGCTGCCCCCGGTTTTCACGTTGCGTGAAGGGTCAAGACGGTAGAAGGGACGGAACACATCCTTTCGGTTTTCTTCAGGGATGCCCGGCCCGTCATCATCGATCGTGATGATTATTTCCGAATTTGTTGATTTGACAGTGATCCATATCTCCGTTGCGTAGCGGGCGGCGTTATTCACCAGATTTGTAATGCAACGTTTAAAGCCGCTGGGACGGAGCTCTGCGCGAAGGGTCTCCGGGGCTTTAAGGGAAATGGCGGCACCCTGACGGCGGGCGTTCATGACAATGTCGTGGAACAGTTCCGGTATGTCCGTGTCTTCGACGGCCTCGGCTTCCTGACCTTGGGCAAAGGCGAGATACCCTTCCACCATCTTCTCCATATCTGCTACATCGCCTTGAAGGCTGACTTTGCTCTCATCTTCTGGCATCATGGCGAGTTGCAGCTTCATTCTTGTAAGAGGGGTGCGAAGGTCATGGCTGACACCGGCTAGCATTTCGGTGCGCTGTGTAATCTGCCGCAGGATTCGGTGTTTCATGACATGAAATGCGCGGGAGGCAGAACGGATTTCCTGAGCGCCACTTGGCTTGAAATCATCAACAAACTGGCCTTTACCAAACTGTTCAGCCGCCATCGCCAACTGCCGGATCGGGCGCATCTGATTGCGAAGAAACAATAGGGCGACGCCCAGCAGGACGAGGGAAATTGCCACCATCCACATGACAAAAATATAGGTTGTTGATGAAAATAGCCGTTTGTCCCGGACGATCACCTGCAACACGCCGTCTGGTAACTGTATTAAAATAATAACGGATTCGAGCTTTGTATTTGTTGAGATGTTGAATGCGCGCGCCGGAAGACTCTCTCTCATAGCGGTAGCAAGATGGCTTTCCAGAAAACCATAGCTTTTCTGTTTGTCGCTGCCTTCGGGGAGTAAAGCCCCTTCGTCGATACTGACAGCGAGGCGCATCTGTCCGCGGGCGATGCTGAGAATATCCGTTTCCGCCACTTTGCCGGGAAATCGATCGCGAAGCGAGATGACGGCGGAAACATCACCCGCCACACCTTGCGCAAGCCGCCGTGCAACGTCATCCCAGTGACGTTCATAAAAAATATAGGTCACCAGGATTTGCAGCAACAGGATCGGCAGGACAACGATCATGATTGACCGGCCGAACAAAGTTCGGGGCATAAGGTTTTTGATAAATCCAGCAGTAATCTGGTAGTAAATACCTCGCAACCGGTGATAAATATCGCGTAAAAAGGTCAGTCTGCCCATAAAACATATCCTTCACCGCGCACCGTCTGAAGATGGCGCGGTGCTTTCGGATCATCTTCTATCTTCCGCCTAAGGCGCGTTATCTGAACATCCACGGCGCGGCCCTGACTACCGCTGGAAACGGAGAGATCATCACGACTGATCGGCACACCCGGGGTTGCGGCCAATGATTTCAGCAGTAATGATTCGCCTGAGGTCAAATTAATGACGCTGCCATCCTTCAATAGTTCGCCGCGTTCAAGATTGAATGT
This sequence comes from uncultured Sneathiella sp., assembly GCF_963973085.1. Lineage (GTDB taxonomy): Bacteria > Pseudomonadota > Alphaproteobacteria > Sneathiellales > Sneathiellaceae > Sneathiella. The sequence goes on along the minus strand of NZ_CAXAXA010000001.1, from coordinate 805,148 downwards.
GAAGGATCCGAATTGGAGGTCCTCTAGTTTCTCGGTTTTTGACCGGCGTAAAATCGCGTCTATGCGCAATAATAACTCACGCGGCTCGAATGGTTTGCTGAGGTAGTCGTCAACGCCGGCCTCAAGCCCATTGATTCTATCTTCGGCTTCGCCCATTGCGGTCAACATCAGTACCGGAATTTCCCGAATGGTTCCGCTGCCGCCACGCATTTTCTGTACCAGATCAATGCCGTCTCCACCTGGCATCATCCGATCCAGCACAATCAGGTCGAAAAAGAACCCTCCCATCCGACTCTCCGCCATCGCATTGTTGGTCGCCGTCGAGACGCGATAGCCATTGTCCATGAGATACTTTTTCAACAGAGACAGCAACCGGGCGTCGTCGTCAACGACAAGAATATGAGGCGCATTGTCCATCATCGTCCATTACTCATCAGCAAAATATATCATGGCTTCGAAACCCGACGCATTACCCTGTCGCGTTGCTCTTCATCAATAAGGCCGGTCAGTACCTTTCGATATCCTGCGACGGCATCTCCGCCCGCCTCCCGAAAAGCGTTGGCAACAAGTTCCCGCTGGACCCGACTCACCTTTTGCTCAAGTTTGCGTCCTTCTTCGGTCAGGTAAAGACAGCGCTGCCGCCGGTCTTCTTCCCCTTGTCGTTGTTCGACAAAGCCACGTTTGATGAGGTTGCTCAAGACGCGATTCAGGCTCTGTTTCGTAATTTTCAATATGTCGAGCAATTCAGATACTGTCATGCCTTCATTGCGTCCAACGAAATGAATCACACGGTGGTGTGCCCGTCCAAAATTATAGTCCTTAAGAATCTGGTCTGGCCCCGCTGTGAAGTCACGATAGGCAAAAAACAGGAGCTCTATCGCCTGCCTGAGTTCCTCTTCGCGCAGGAACAGCGGGTTGTTAGTAGATTTTACGTCAGTCATGTTGACATATATTTCTTATAATGTTACAAAATCATCATTCGATTCGACATAATCGAACGTTTTATGGGAATATACGATATTATAATAACGCAAGGTGCTTCAAAATGGATACCTCCTCTTTTGCCGACAAAGACGGCTATATCTGGTTGAATGGTAAACTCGTACCATGGCGCGATGCAAACATCCATGTGCTTACACACGGACTGCATTATGCCAGCAGTGTATTCGAAGGGGAACGGGTCTATGACGGCGAAATTTTTAAACTTCAGGAACATACAGATCGCCTGATTGAGTCAGCCCGTATTCTTGGTTTCAAGCTTGAACAAACTGCTGAGGAAATTAACGAAGCCTCTCGCCAGACAGTAATTGCGAACAAGATCGTTGATGGCTACGTCCGTCCGGTCGCTTGGCGCGGTTCTGAAATGATGGGCGTATCGGCCCAGAGTAATCGGATTAACCTAGCGATCGCTGCTTGGGTTTGGCCGAGCTACTTCTCGCCGGAAGCGAGAATGAAAGGAATTCGGTTAAAGCTTTCCGAATGGAAACGTCCATCGCCGGAGACGATCCCCACCAAATCGAAAGCGGCCGGTTTGTATATGATCTGCACATTGAGCAAGCATCAGGCTGAATCAGAAGGGTTCGATGATGCGCTCATGCTTGATTATCGTGGCCGGATTGCCGAAGCGACGGGCGCGAACATCTTTTTTGTACGGGATGGCGCGCTCCATACGCCAACACCGGATTGCTTCCTGGATGGCATTACCCGACGGACAGTGATCGATCTTGCCCGCGCCCGGGGAATTGAGGTTATCGAGCGGGCCATCATGCCGGAAGAGATGGCTGATTTCTCCGAATGTTTTCTGACGGGAACGGCTGCAGAGGTTACTCCGGTCAGCAGTATCGACAGCTATCAATTTACGCCTGGCGCTATTTGTGCGCAGCTGATCAAGGATTATGATCAATGTGTACGCCGTAAAATCGCTGCGTAATCCAACGAGTAAAAAACGCTAGCTGAGTACCCGCCTTAACCATGTTGAGGCGGGTATTTTGATTTTCGAGCAATTTCGTCTAAAATAATGTATACATATGGACAAATTGAATAAGCTGCAGATTATTCGGGACAAATGACTGTTATGATAGTGACGCGATTAACCATGGCCCTCGGGCTCGTCTTGTTTGGCATGCAATTCGCCCAAGCAAGTTACGATGCGGGGAAGGATGCTCTTGACCGAAACGATGCCGTGACTGCCATCGAGAAATGGCAGCCTGTCGCCAAACGTGGTGATGTCCAAGCACAAATTGCGCTTGGAGAGATATTCGAAAAGGGCGCCGAGGGAGTTAATATCAATCTGATTGACGCCTATGCCTGGTACAATCTGGCGGCGGCTCAGGGTTCTGAAGTGGCGGATACGGCGGTTGAGCGACTTAAGAGCAGTATGTCTCCTGAAGAGATTGAGGATGGTGAGGCTCAGTCTCTCGCGGCATTGGGCTTCTGGTTTCGCGATTATTCCGGTCAGGATGAAGCCGCGTTTCAGGTCGCCAAAGCCGCCGTTGGCACGTCGGATCAGCAGCAGAACAACGATAGTGCAACCCTTGCCGAGCAACGAGCGGCGGAGCAGCGCGAATTAATCGCGCAGCGAAAGGCAGAAGCAGAGGCAAAGGCAAAGGCATTGGAAGCGAGTCGCGACGCGGCAATCCAGGCGGCTCAGGCACAGGCTGAGGAAGCGAAACGGCAGGCGGCTTTGCGCGAACAGCAGATAGAAGAGCAGCGGATCGCTATTGCGCAGAAAGGCCCAATGAATGATCAGGCTGAAGTCGCCGCGGCCCGTGCGAGACTGGCCGCCTTGATGGCGAAGCAAAATGGATCCGCTACGGCATCAACGACAACGATGCCTGCAGTGCCTCAGCCCGTGATCTCGAAGGTCGAGCCTGCACCGGAACCTAAAATTGAGAAAGGCATTCCCGCCCAGCCCGTGCAGTCTTCGAGCGAAGGAATGAGTGCTGAAACGAAACCGGCGCAACCTGTTCAGCTTGCCAACGAGAGTTCTGCCGCCGAGGCAAAATCGGTAGTGTTGGCAAAGACGGAGCCGGTAGCTGAGACAAAGGAATTGACGATTGCCGACTCCGCTGAGCCCCAGAAGAAGCAGAAAGTTGCGAATACGGAACCTGCTTTGTCCGATGAAAAATCCGCGGCACTCGCCTCGCTGAAAAAGAAGGGCAGCCTTAATAATGATGCCGTTGAGCAGATTTTTGAGCAGGCCAAAATCGCTAATCTGAATACTGCGACCGCTCAGGCGGAAATCGAACAATCCATCATCAGGATTGAGGCGCTGAAATGGTCCCTTATTTCGGGGGCAAAAGGTGATACGGCCGCACCGAAAATGAACAAGGTGTTGATGTCAAAGATGTCACCGGTTCAGATAGCCGAGGCGAACCGCTTGGCGAGCGAATGGCTTATCGAGAGACAGAGCGAACTCTGACCGCCTGACATACTTGCCATACCAGCCTTTGTTAATCGTCCGCCGTCCATCGTTTTGCGGCATCAATATCCGTTTGACGTTCATTGACCCAGCTTGTCTCGCCGTCTTCGCCTTTTTCCATTTTCCAGAAAGGGGCTTTTGTCTTCAGCCAATCCATCAGGAAGCTTGCTGCGTCAAAGGCGTCCTGACGATGAGGGGAGGCGGTAATCACGAGGACAATCGGCTCCCCGAGCGCCATATCGCCATAGCGGTGAATAATGAGGCTTGCCTGTAAATCCCAACGCGCCGTTGCCTCTGCCTCTATCTTGGCAAGCTCCCGCTCCGTCATGCCGGGGTAATGTTCCAGGCTGAAGCCTGCAACAGCGGCGCCGTCATTGAAGTCGCGGACGAGACCGGTAAAGCTGACGACGGCGCCAATATCCGTCCGACCCTCCGTTAGTGCCGTCATCTCTGTACCGACATCGAAAATCTCACGCTGAACGCGGATCATCCTAACCTCCGGTCACCGGCGGGAAAAACGCAACTTCGTCATTTTCCTTCAATGGCGTATTTCCGACGATATATTCCTGATTAACCGCAATGCGGACAACCTCAAGATCGCTGAATACTTCTGCGAAGGCCGGACCGCGCGACTTCATCCAGCGAACGAGGCTATCCGTGTCCGATCGTTCTTCCGACCAGGGCAGGGTTTCCTCCGTCATCTGTAATTTGGCTTTCAACCAGGCAAAATAGAGAATTTTCATCTCATCAACTCCGAGAAGGGAAGAAAAGTAACCATGTCCCCGTTCTCAATATAGGTGACATCATCCCCGATTTCGATCAATCCATTTGCCCAGACGGCAGACGAGAGAATACCGGAACCTTCCGTGTGATATTTTTCGGCAATCCCGACATCATCTTTTGCCGGCGTGTAGCGCCCGCGCAACCACTCTGTACGGCCGGGTTTCTTTTTCATCGTAAAGTCGGCTTTTGCCTGAAAGGAGAGGGGGGGATCAATCCCCCAGCCACTTAATATGCCGATTAATGGACGAACAAACTTCAGGGAGCACACAAGCGCGGCTATCGGATTTCCCGGCAACCCAATGAATGCCGTATTCCCGATCTGCCCGAGCGCGAGTGGACGTCCCGGCTTGATGGCAATTCTCCAGAAGTGAAGTTGGCCAGTTTCTGAGAGGGCCGTTTTGACATGGTCCTCCTCACCCATCGAAACACCGCCGGATGTGATAACAAGATCATGCGTCTCGGCTGCGCCTTTCAAGGCATTCCGAACAGTCTGTCGTTCATCCCTTAATATTCCGAGATCTGTAACCTTACAGCCATAACTCTCTAGAAGAGTGGTCAGGATAATACGGTTGCTGTCATAAATACTGCCGGTAAATATGGCTTCGCCCGGATTAATCAGCTCATCGCCGGTCGAGAAGACGGCAACCTTTAGCCGTTTGAAGACTCGGACGGCGTCAATCCCGACTGAGGCAAGATATCCAAGCTCCTGCGCTCTAAGACTGCTCCCGCGTTTCAGCAGAACTTGCCCTTCGCGAACATCCTCTCCCGCCTTTCTGCGGTTCGCTCCTAATTTGAGGTGAGGGGGAAGAATGACATTATCGCCTGCGAAGGAGACATCTTCAATCATGGCAACAGTATCGAAACCGTCCGGCATCAGCGCGCCTGTCAGTATCTTGACGACCGTATCTGGCGGCGGTGCTTCGGCCAACGGATGCCCTGCCGTGCTTTGGCCAAAAACAATGCGTGGCGCCTCACCCGTATCTTGATCTTGATCGCTGGAATAACGGAAGGCGAAGCCATCAACGGCGGAATTATCGAAGAGCGGGACGTTCCGCGGCGCAATGATGTCTTCCGCCAGGTGACGGTTCTTTGCTTTGGGAAGCGAGCATGTTTCCGTTCCTACAATAAGAGACGCGGCACTGGAGATTTTATTCAGCGCTTCATTGGCGCTGATCATCTCCGACGCATTGGCGAAACAATCGTTAGCCAGCCGTTCCATGGATTGGTCTCTCCAGCTTAAAATGCTGAATGATAAACGCTGCAATACAATGCTCATCATTCAAGTTCAGAACCGGGATGGGCGCGTCAAAACCGGGAGCTGGCGTTGCCAATGCAATCACGGTTTTGTCTGACATGTATCTTGGCTTGGTTCCACTTTCAGCGCGCCAAACTTCGATTTTCGGAAAGTCCTCCGTCTTGAAACCTTCCACCAGCAGGATATCCACTGGGGATAACTTTGCAATCAACTCGTCGAGCCTTGCCTCTTCTTCGTTACGGTTCTCATGCATGAGCGCCCACCGGCTTGCAGAGGAAACGAGAACCTCCGCCGCTCCGGCCTCTCGATGGCGATAGGAGTCCTTGCCTGGTGTATCAATGTCAAATTTGTGATGCGCATGCTTTATGGTCGAAACGCTGTACCCTCGCTCTATCAATGCCGGTATCAGACGGACCAGAAGGGTTGTCTTGCCATTTCCGCTCCATCCTGAAATTCCGATGACTTTCATGATAAGGTTGCCCAAAGAAGACGTTTCACGTGCCTTCTTTCATCATATGCTTAAGTCCGAGGCGGAGGTAGTCATAGCCAGTCCAGACAGTAAGGGCGCCCGCGAGCCAGAGCAACACCTGACCGATAATAATTGCATCAAACTGGCCGGCAACAGCGGGACCGCCAAGAAGAAAGCAAAGGGCAAATATCTGTGCTGTAGTCTTCCACTTGGCAAGCTTGCTGACCGGCATGCCGACACGAAGTTCCGCAAGATACTCGCGCAATCCCGACACCATGATCTCACGGCAGAGGATAATTGTGGCCGGGATCAACTCCCAATCTCCGATACGACCAATTCCGACCAGAACCAAAAGAACAGAAGCGACCAGTAATTTATCCGCGACCGGGTCCAGAAAGCGCCCTAGGTTGGATGTCTGGCGATAGCGACGAGCGAAATACCCGTCGAAAAAGTCAGTGATTCCTGCCGCTATGAACAATCCAAGTGGCACCCAGCTTGACAGCTTTCCCGGCAGGAACAGCGAGGCTAGCAACAGAGGGATGACAACAATGCGCGACAGTGTCAGTAAATTCGGTAAGCTATGAAGCATGGATTGTTGACGCCGACGGACAGGTGATAAAAAAACAGTATAGGCGTGGCGCAGCATGAATTAAAGAGCAGAAATCAGCTTTCTTCATGGAAAAACTGGTAGATGGTCTCGGCGGTCGCGCGGGATATCCCTTCGACCGCCTGTAAATCACTGAGGGCCGCTTGCTCAACGCCTTTGGCAGAGCCAAAGCGGTTCAGAAGAGCTTTCTTGCGCTTGGCGCCAATACCTGGAATTTCATCCAGCGGCGACTTTCCGATAGCGCGGGAGCGTTTGGCCCGATGGGTGGAGATGGCAAAGTGATGCACTTCGTCCCGTAGCCGCTGTAAAAAATAGAGTGTCGGGTCTCGATCCGGTATGGAAAACGGCGCCTTGCCCGTCATGAAGAAACGTTCCCGCCCGGCATTGCGGTCCGGTCCCTTCGCAATGCCGACCAAGGCGACATCCGTGATTTCAAGTTCGTCAAACACTGCTTGCGCGACAGACAATTGCCCCTGACCGCCATCAATCAGGATCAGGTCAGGCCATTGTTCCCGTGAGCCGGAAACCATCGGTCCTGATTTATCAGGGTCCTCCTTTTGCAGGCGTGAAAAGCGGCGGGTCAAAACTTCGCGCATCATTCCGTAATCATCCCCGGGCGCGAGCGCTGTGTTCTTGATATTGAATTTGCGATAGGCCTTTTTTTCAAACCCGTCCGGGCCTGCAACAACCATTCCGCCTACGGAATGGGTGCCGGAGATATGACTGTTGTCATATACCTCGATCCGCGTGGGCGGTTCGCTGAGACCGAAGGCTTCCGCAACGCCCTCCAGGTGTTTTCGCTGGGTTGCATTTTCGGCCATACGACGGGCGAGAGCCCCTTTTGCATTCATTCTCGCATGTTCAACCATTTCCTTTTTGGGGCCGCGCTGCGGTGCTTCGATTTTGACGACACGTTCGGAGGTAATGGATAGCGCCTCCGCAATCAGGTCGGCATCCTTCAACTGATGACTTGTCCAGATACGGCGCGGTGCCCCGCGGCCGTCATAGAACTGACCTATGAAGGCGCTCAGGACATCTTCAGGCTCATCTTCCTTGTTATGCGATGGATAATGCGCGCGGTTGCCGAAGTTCTGACCTGAACGCAAGAAGAAGACCTGAACGCATGTTTGACCACCCTCCTGATGGGCGGCGATAACATCCACTTCATCTTCTCCCGGCAGATTTATGGTTTGCTTTGACTGGATATGAGCCATGGCCTTTAACCGGTCTCGCAAAATGGCGGCCTGCTCAAAATCAAGGGAATCACTGGCCGCCTGCATTTTTCCTGCAAGTTTCTCCTGGAGCATATGGCTTTTGCCGGAGAGGAAATTGCGGGCTTCGTCAACAACATCCAGATAGTCTTCCCGGCTGATCAAATTGACGCAGGGGCCGGAACAGCGTTTGATCTGATACTGCAGGCAGGGTCGGGTTCGATTTTGAAACTCTGAATCCGAGCAGGAGCGCAGGGGAAACAACCGCTGAAAGGTAGCGAGGGTTTCATTCACAGCGCCAGCCGAGGCGAAAGGACCGTAGTATTCCCCTTTTCGAGATCGAGCGCCACGATGTTTTGTGATCTGCGGCCATTCATGGTCGCCGGTGATCAGGATATAGGGAAAGGATTTGTCATCGCGAAGGATGATGTTGTAGCGCGGTTTGAGATTCTTGATCAGGTTCGCTTCAAGCAGCAATGCCTCCACCTCGGTATGAGTAGAGACGAATTCCATCGATCGGGTGAGAGAGACCATCCGCATAATGCGCGTTGATTGGCCTGTCATTTTGACATAGGAGCTGACCCGCTTCTTCAGGTTCTTGGCCTTGCCGACATAGAGTATCTGACCGCCGCCGTCGATCATGCGATAGACGCCCGGGGTTCCAGGAAGGTTTTTGAGGAACCGTTCAATTACCAAAGCGCCGCGCCGAAAGGGCGATTCGCTATTACTGTTTTTTGATTCGAGTTCCTGTTGTGTCATTTCCTTCAATCTGCTCGTGAAAATCGTTGAAAGTTAGTCGTGAGAGTTAAAACGATTTTCAGTAAAATAGCCTAACCCCCTTATAGAAAAGAGACATTAGAGATCAATATTTTTACCCCAAAATCTCCTGTTACAGTTTTTTGACACTATCCACGATTCCTGTGGAAAACTTTGTGCATAACCTATCGACATAACCCTGTAGGTCATGGGAAACCTAGCCTTTGACGACACTGCCTAAAAAATAGGCAATTTTGTAAGTATCTGAATTATATATCATTTTTAAATGTCAAGCCAGAGGCTCAAGGAAAAACACAATTTTTTTAGTTGGTTGCACCGGAACCGGGCTATTCATGTGGTGATGTGCACAACTATCGCAGAGATTTCGTCAAATTTTACGTTTTTTGCCTAACACGAACAAAATTAAGGCCTTCCGCGAATGATTTCAACACCGACACTTGTCGTGTTTTTTATTGCGTTGAGCTTCTCCACTTTCACCTTTACGAGGCTAACCCGTTCATTATCAAGACAGATCGCAGCGGTTTTCTCGGCAAGGGTTTCAACCAGGTTAACATGCTCGCTTTTTGCCATATCCATGATGTGGTTTGCTATGGTCTCATAACACACCACGTTCTTGTAATTGTCATCAAGCGGAGCGGGCGTATCAAGCACGGTCATCTCGATATTAAAACGGACGGGCTGAACCGTGGATTTCTCATGCGTATAAACGCCAATCAGCATATCCACCATAAGATCGGAAATAAAGACCTGATGAGTGGAGGTCGGCCGGGTCATCTTTTCCGGAAACAGAACATTGGCAGTTGTGGGTTTATTCATATGCATCATCCTTCGCATCGTTCTGAACTATAGGTAGATGCTGACCCCCATCAAGGCAAATAAACTCACCCGTCATTGATCTTGCTCTCACGATAAAAAGAACTGCCTCCGCGATCTCCTCGGGCGCTGGACCATAGCCTAGCGGAACGGATTGCTGCTGCTGTTTGAATTGCGCCGCCGTTTGTCTTGAATTTGCCAGTGTCGGACCCGGACCGATGGCATTTACCCGTATGCCGGGAGCGAGCGCCATGGCAGTGGTTTGAGTAAGGGTCCAAAGACCAGCTTTACTTAAGGTATAGGTCGTGAATTCCGGCTGCAGGTTGAAAACCCGCTGATCGGCGATGTTGATGATGTTCCCTTGCTCTTCTTTCGGCAATTGTTTAGCAAAAGATTGCGTGAGCAGCATAGGAGCGAGAAGATTGGTGTTGAGATGATGATGGAAACCCTCCGCCGTTGCGTCACTAATCGTATCCTTATCGAAAACGGCAGCATTGTTAACGAGACAAGTAAGAGGCCCCAGATTTGCTGTGGCTTCCGGCACAATGCCTGCAACTGCTGCCGCGTCTGAAAGGTCTGCTTTTATGAGGCAGACACGTGCATTCAGCTCATTAAGCTCTTCCCTCAGGGTCTCGGCATCTTTTTTGGATTGATGGTAGTGAAGCGCAATACCCCAACCTTCCGCCGCGAAGCCGAGGGCGATGGCACGGCCTATTCGACGGCTGGCTCCGGTTATCAATATATTGTTTGGCATTCCTGAAAATGTCCCGTTTAACTTTGCCTAGTTCAGAGGCGCGGCGTAAACACCCGACATACCATAAAACTGGGCAGCTATATAGGTGACATAGGCAATGCAGAAGGCGCCTCCCAGAACCCGCCCTATTGGCTTCTTGGAGAGAAAGATGGGGACCATCAGGAGTGAGACGAAAAGCATGATCCAAAGATCAAAGTGGAGGATTTGAGCTGGTGCCGTCATCGGTTCGACAATCGCGGTCACACCTATGATCCCTGTAATGTTAAACAGGTTGGACCCCAGAACGTTCCCGATGGCGACGTCACCATGATGGCGAAATGCGGCAATGATTGACGTTGCCAACTCCGGCAGGGAAGTTCCAAGCGCGACAAGCGTCAGGCCTATGATTTCATCGGACACGCCCGCGATCCTGGCGATCACTTCAGCGCCCTCAACAAGCAAGTGAGATCCCAGTATCAACCCGGCCAGACCCATGAACACAAACAGGAGAGAAAAAGGCAGGCTTTTGGGCATATTCTGCTCATATTCCTCCAGCGCTTCTTCCGCTCCTTCATCCCCTTCCTTGCGGGCCCGGAAATAGGATCGCAAGACAATTACCGCAAGAAACCCAACAAGAAGCGCCCCCTGCCAGAGCTGGATTGTACCATTCCAGGCCAGCACCATAAACAAGAGGGTGGCGGTAATCATGATGAAGCTGTCGCGCAGTGCCGACCGCGTGTCACAAACAATCGGATATATCAAGGCAGGAACACCGATTACCAAAAGCACATTGGCGATATTACTGCCAATGACATTGCCGAAGGCAATGCCGGGGACACCATCAATTGCAGCTTGAATGCAAACTACCAATTCCGGTGCCGAGGTGCCGAAGGCGATCACGGTAAAGCCGATCACCAGTTTGGAAACACCCATCTGCTCCGCCAGAGCAACGGAGCCTCTAACGAGAAGTTCACCGCAAACCAGAAGGATAACCAGACCAGCAGCTACTTGTAGATACATCATTTAGGGTTAGTACCCTGGGACTTATTCCCCTTTACACGCATACGGTCACCACTGTTCCTTGAAGACAATTGGGTGTTATATAGACATGCCCCCGCAGCAGTAAAAGAGCTAAAGACATTAAATTGACTTCTTTTCAGATAGCGCGATGATTTTCACTCACGGTTTCCATGCAGTTTCCGGGATTTCTTGGGCCGTTCAATGTCAGTATTTCTGTTCTATCTCGTAACCAAGCTTTTCCAGAAGCGAGAGAACACCCTCCTCTCCAGGCAAATGCAGCGCGCCGATCCCGATGAAGGCATTCCCCCGTTGGAGTTCAGGAAGCATTCGTTCGACCATTCGGTGGTTACGCATATATATAAGATCCGTGGTCATTATCTTGCTCAGGGCAGCGCTGGTTTCCTGAAGTGTCTCTTCCAGGTTGCAGGCTATCCATCCCGTATTGCCGGAGAGATAATAGCTTGTCATGGTTTCAAGCTCTTCATTCAGTTGATGATTCTCATCAATAGCCTGATCAAGGTATTCAAGCTGAACCGCATCGCTCATGGAGTTGAAAATAGCGAGCTGCTCTGCGTTGCTCTCAAGGGCGATGACGCGTTTACCGGACTGCCTTGCGGATTTTTCGAGTTCCTTGTCCAGCAACGTCAGAGTATGTTCGCCTGATTGCGGGTTGGGCGGCGGTTGGCTGATGATCGCCGCGGCCGCCCATACCTTGACCCGATCAAGGGTTGCAGGCGCCATGCCGTATTTGGCAACAATCCGGGACAATTCGTTGAAGCGGGGCTCACCTAACTTCTCTTTCAGACTTTGGCCCGGCTCAAGCAACATCATTTGCTGATTGCGGGCGAGTTCATCATCTTTTAAAGACGTTTCAAACACGGCAGTATTCGAGGCCATGAAGACCTGCATGATAATTCCTGGCAGATGAAGTATCCGCGGATCCTTTGAATGCATCGTCCCGAATATATAGCTTGGGACAGCGTCGCCCTTGGTAACTTTCCACAGCCGTCCCTTATCATAGGGTCGTTCGGTACAATTTTCTGGGGGTGCAGGACTGGCGAGGAGGGCAGGTGCAAATCCTATCTGCATAAACAAAAGAGCAAGGCCAAAAAGCAGTTTTGAAAACATGGTCATTGCAGGCCTCGTTAATTGCGAAAATGGGCGAACTATGACTAGATATAACATATTGAGCCGGGATTTCACGGTATTGGCGGAATAAAGTATGGGGACTAAGGTGCGACGGTGTGGAATTTGCCGAAATTTCTTGCGATATCTTATGCTGCCGATCGCTTCTATTATGCTTCTCATCGGTCCAGTCAGCGCATCGGAAGATGATGTGGTTGTGTTCGCCGCAGCCAGCACGACCAACGTTGTCTCCGCCCTTGCCAAGGAGTTTGAGAAGCGAACCGGATTTACCGTTATTCCCTCTTTCGCCGGTAGCGGAACTCTGGCCCGGCAAATCAGCGAAGGTGCCCCGGCGGATATTATGATTTCTGCCAATATGGAATGGCTGAACTATCTTGATCAGGCTGGTTTCTTGGGGCCGGAAAGCCTGATGAAAATTGCCTCGAACAATTTGGCTCTGGTTGTGCCGGAAGGAACTCCGATCCCTGATCCTTTCGAGTTTGAAAAACTGCCCTCCATTCTCGGGCAGGGACGGTTGGCAATTGGAAATCCGGCGCATGTCCCGGCAGGGAATTATGCCATGGCGGCGCTTCAATCTCTAAATCTATGGGATCAGCTTGAAAGCCAACTGGTTCTGCTGCCCAATGTCCGTGCCGTGTTGGCGCTGGTGGAGCGCGGTGAAGTTCCCTTCGCCATTATTTACGAGACGGATATGCGCCTTGCCAGGAATATTAGTCTTGCAAGTATATTCCCGGCTGATTCCCATCCGCCAATTTTTTACGGCATGGCGAAAATCAAAGACAATGACGGCCATTCAACCAGTCTGTTCTATGATTTCGTGCGTTCGCAGGACGGGCAGGAGATTTTCCGTCAGTTTGGATTTATTGCAGAGGGAGGCTAGGGCTTTACCGAGAGCGTCCACCTAATATATGGCCGCTGCCAGCGCGCCCTTTGCTGGACCGCCCCTGCGGGCGACCGCTGTTGGGGCCGCCAATACCCAGTTCGCGATCCTGCAATTTCTTGATTTCATCACGAATGCGGGCGGCTTCCTCAAATTCAAGATCCCCGGCTGCCGTCCGCATTTTCTTCTCTAGGTCCTCGATATGGGCTTCAAGATTGTGTCCAATCATATGGCTAGTCTCTTCAAGGCCAAGGCCGACGTTATAGTGATCCTGCTCATAGACACTTTGCATAATGTCGCCGATATTTTTTCGCACCGACATGGGCGTGATACCATGTTCGGCGTTAAAGGCTTCCTGCTTGTCCTTGCGCCGTTTTGTTTCGTCCAGTGCGAATTGCATGCTCTTCGTGATCTTGTCCGCATAAAGGATAACCCGGCCATCTACATTTCTCGCGGCACGGCCAATCGTCTGGATCAATGATGTCGAGGATCTCAGAAATCCTTCCTTATCCGCATCAAGAATGGCAACAAGCGCACATTCTGGAATGTCCAGCCCTTCCCGCAGGAGGTTGATGCCGACCAGCACATCGAAAGTACCTAAACGAAGATCCCGGATTATTTCGATCCGTTCGAGTGTATCGATATCAGAGTGAAGGTAACGGACCTTTATGCCATTCTCATGAAAATACTCTGTCAGATCTTCCGCCATCTTCTTGGTGAGTGTTGTGACAAGAACGCGTTCGCCTTTTGCCGCGCAAAGCTTGCTTTCGCGCATCAGGTCGTCTACCTGCTGGGCTACCGGGCGGATAATACAATCAGGGTCAGTCAAGCCTGTCGGGCGGATAACCTGTTCAACAAACGCACCGCCAGTGCGTTCCAGCTCCCACGGTCCAGGCGTCGCGGAAACGAATAATGTCTGTGGGCGCATGGCCTCCCACTCCTCAAACTTGAGGGGGCGGTTATCCATGCAGGACGGCAGACGGAAGCCATACTCCGCCAAAGTGGATTTTCGGCGAAAGTCGCCTTTATACATGGCGCCAATCTGGCTGACCGTGACATGGCTCTCGTCCACCATCAACATTGCATTGTCAGGCAGATACTCAAACAGTGTCGGCGGCGGCTGTCCCGGACCACGACCCGAAAGATAGCGCGAGTAATTCTCAATTCCGGCGCAGGCACCGGTCGCTTCCATCATTTCAAGATCAAACATGGTGCGTTGCTCAAGCCGCTGGGCTTCGAGCAGTTTGTTCTGGGTCTCAAATTCGGCAAGCCGTAATTTAAGTTCTTGCTTGATCAGTTCCTGTGCCTGCTTCAGGGTCGGCTTTGGCGTTACGTAATGGCTATTTGCATAAATACGGACTTCAGAGAGAGAGCCAGCCTTCTCTCCGGTGAGTGGATCGAACTCCGTAATACTTTCAAGCTCATTGCCAAAAAGCGAGAGACGCCACGCGCGATCTTCCAGATGGGCCGGGAAGATTTCTATTGTATCGCCGCGCACCCGGAAAGTTCCGCGGGTAAAGCTTGCGTCATTACGCCGATACTGAATCTCGACAAGCTGTCGAAGCAATGTCTGGCGATCAAATTCCTTGCCGACTTTCAGGTCCAGCGTCATTTCGCTGTAGGTCTCAACCGAGCCGATACCATAAATACAGGAGACGGACGCAACAATGATCACGTCGTCTCGTTCCAGCAGGGCACGGGTTGCCGAATGGCGCAGCCGATCAATCTGCTCATTTACCGAAGCGTCTTTTTCGATATAGGTATCCGTCCGGGCGACATAGGCTTCCGGCTGATAATAGTCGTAGTAGGAGACGAAATATTCGACCGCGTTATTGGGGAAAAACGCTTTCATCTCGCCGTAGAGCTGCGCGGCAAGCGTCTTGTTGTGGGCGAGGATAAGGGTTGGGCGTTGCAGTCTCTCAATGGCTTTTGCCATGGTGAAGGTTTTACCCGATCCGGTTACACCAAGTAAAACCTGGTCCTTCTCGTGCTGCTTTACGCCGTTAACTAGCGCCTCTATGGCTTCGGGCTGATCGCCTGCGGGTTCGTATTCTGAAACTACCTCGAAGGAGATGCCGCCCTCGGATTTTTCGGGCCGCACGGGGCGGTGAGGAATGAAGGCCGCCGAAGCGTCTTCCAGTCCTGATGTTTCATTTTTGTTCTTTAACTGCATAAGGAGGTTATAGGGCGCTCGCGGGTAAATTTCCAATTCATTTTGATCTGAAATGTAAAATTATTTGCAAGGTCTCTTGCTGGCGCAAGTGGCCGCCCGGACGTCTGAGGACAGGGGGGGGGAGGACAGACGTTATTCCGGGCGGTAGCTTGAAACGATCATGACTGCCAGAAGGCCTTACCGGTTTCGGTTTGTATCTGGGAGGTGGAAAGGCCCGCGTCATTCAAATATTCTTTATCCAGAGACGCGAGATGGTGCCGCATAGTTGCCCGTTCCTGCCATTGAAGAACGATATTCGTGATGGACCCCATGAACCCTGTGCTGCTACCATAGCCGCTGACGGGTGCGTGATGTATGTTTCCACCATTGATAACTGATTTTGTTGCCATCTTTTTAATTCCTTTACTCAATTGGGCGGTCCGACGAAACGGCTGCACCGGTTGTTCTGATGAGCCATACTTGTTCTTTTTTTGGCTTGATTACAAACGACAAATTCTAATAGAATAAGTTAGTTTTTCTAATCTGAAATGGGATTGAATCATGCGCTTCCCCCCGCTTAAAGCGTTGCGCAGCTTCGAAGCAGCGGCACGGCATTTAAGTTTTTCTAAAGCGGCAGAGGAGCTCTTCGTAACTCCGGCGGCTGTTAGCCATCAGGTCAAGGCATTGGAGGACTGGCTAGGAGTGATCCTGTTCAAGCGGTTGAACCGTGCCGTGATTCTGACGAACGAGGGACAGAACTATGTCATGGGTGTGCGCAACGGCCTTGAGATAATTGGTGCTGCGACAGAAAAAATTATGCTTCAAGATGCCTCAGGCGCTCTACATGTGGATACACTACCGTCATTCGCAGCCCGGTGGCTGCTGCCGCGTCTCAGCCGCTTTCGGGAGGCGCATCCGGACATAGACGTGCGGTTATCCGCATCGGACCATTTGACGGATTTTAATCGAGAGGATGTTGATGTCGTTATCCGTTATGGTCACGGTCATTATCCGGGTCTTCGTGTTAACAAGCTCCTGACAGAGGAATTGATGTTCCCGGTCTGTAGTCCAAACCTTCTGGAAGGAAAACATCCCCTGCGGCACCCGAACGATCTGAAATACCATACCCTTCTTCACGATGACATGCGGATCGACTGGCAGGCCTGGCTGGCTATGGCAGGGGTCACTGGTGTTGACCCGAAGAAAGGGCCGAGTTTCAATGACAGTTCAATGTTGCTGACGGCAGCGATGGAAGGGCAGGGCGTGGCGCTTGGTCGAAGCACGCTCGCGGCGGATGACTTGATGGCTGGCAGGCTGGTCCAACCGTTCAATATACAGCCCATGCAGGCAGACCATGCTTATTATATTGTAAGCCCTGAAGAGGCAGCAGATCGTCCTCGTATTGCCGCCTTCCGGGAATGGATCATGGAAGAGGCTTCCGTGAACTCAGGCCGGTTCAAATCCCGGATCGAACAGGCATAGACTAGGTGTAAGTACCAAAATTATGTTTGCGGCTTGTAGCCGATACGAAATCCACCCCAATGCCGCCCTTTTACATAAATGGGGGAGGAAAGGTCTTTCATCATTGCAAAGTTGCCGCCCCCCATGTCCCGCCGATAAGTCTGGAGCAGAAAGGGTTTCGTATTCTGTCCAGCGGCGAGGCCGGTCCGGTCATTGAAGATACGGCGGTTCCGGCAGTTAGCGGCATTCCATTCCGGATCATCCTGTCGTTGCGGGTGGGAAAACTTGGCATTGTGAGTGGGTAAATATCCATTTCGATCAATTGCCGCACAAAAGATAATGCTGTCGTCCATTTCAAGCGCGGGTTCTTGAATGCTTGGTAGAATGCGGTCTGTCAAACCAACAAATTTTGTCATTTGCTGCTGCGGGTCCGTTCCCTCTATATCACGATAATCTTCGTCAAACAGATCATTGAGCGTGATCGTTCCCTGATCGATGGCCGCCTCGAATTGCCGAGCAATTTCCGCGGCTGTCTCTGTTGCCAGATGGATAAAGGGCGTATCCACTGTTTCATGCCCACTTCCTGCAATCAGCTCAATCAGTGTTTCGCTGACTTGAAGTAGGCCTGAGGCTTTGGCGTCTGCGTGGGAAATATTTTGATCCGTTTCCTTGACGCTGCTCATGAGCGAGCCGAGTTCCGTCGAAACCTGATCGCATTGGCTGAGATTACTGCCTGCATCCGCCGCCATAGTGGTGATTTCCGAACTAATCTGGGTGAGATTGTTTTCAACGGTTTCAAAAATATCGGCGATATTGGACGAACCCTCCTGCGCCGATTGAGCAATCTCGGAATTTCCGGCGACCTGGGTTTGCAAGGAGCTTACCTGCTCGGTGAGTATCTTCACTGTACTTGTAATTTCCACGGTTGCTTTTTTGGTCTCGTCGGCCAGGCTTTTTACTTCGGTAGCGACAACGGCAAAGCCTTTGCCGGCCTCTCCGGCGCGCGCCGCTTCGATCGTTGCATTCAGGGCTAGAAGATTAGTCTGGCTGGCAATCCCCTCAATACCGGCGGCAACCTTGGCAACATTCGAGAGCGCTTCGCTAAGTGTCGCAAGCTGCCCTTCGAACTGGCTTACACCGGCGACAAGCTCCTGGATATTGCCAACTGCGTGGGAAATTTTTTCCCGGGAGTCATGAATGTCGGAAGCCGTCTGGGCTGTCGCCGATTTTGACGATTGTGCTGCCTCGCTGATTTTGTTGTTGGCGGCGATCATGTTCTGCGCCATCTCAGAAAGACTCTCAAACTGCTTTGATTGCAATTTGCTGCGTTCTGAGACTTCTGCGAGGTGCCCCGCAATTTCAGCGACTTCAACGCCAAGATTACCGACTTCGCTCGCCATCTTCGCGACAAAAGAGTCGGATTTTTTCTCCGCTTCGGACATCCGGGATATCCTCCTAATACTATCTCCCATTAGATAATGCCCCGCAGTATCGATGAATATGGTAAAAATTTAATGAAAGAGGGATACCCCTTATTTCATTCCGGTTTTCGGCCCTTTAAGGAGAAAAACGGGTGGTCTAGTCGCCCGATAAGCGCTATAGATCACTTGCTTGAAGACGCAAAATCGCGTCTTGATTTTATCCTAACCAGGAGAGATGGGAAGTTATGTCTATTGTTGCGCAGAGTCTGGGTCGTATTAAGCCTTCTGTTACTATCGCGGTCACCACCAAGGCCGCGGAACTCAAACTGGCGGGCCGCGACATTATTGGTCTTGGCGCCGGGGAGCCGGATTTCGATACGCCGGACAACATCAAGGAAGCGGCAATCCGGGCGATCAGCGAAGGCAAGACAAAATACACGGCTGTGGACGGAATTCTGGAGCTGAAGCAGGCGATTTGCGCAAAGTTCAAGCGTGATAATGATCTCGATTATGAACCCTCCCAGGTAACTGTTGGGACGGGCGGCAAGCAGATTATTTATAACGCATTGATCGCAACCCTTAATCCAGGCGATGAAGTGCTCATTCCCGCGCCCTATTGGGTTTCCTATCCGGATATGGTTCTACTGGGTGGCGGGGAGCCGGTTTTTGTTCCCACTTCCGCCGAGAACAGGTTTAAGATGCAACCCGCTGACCTGGAGGCCGCCATTACGCCAAAAACGAAATGGCTGATTTTCAACTCTCCGTCAAACCCGTCAGGGGCCGGATACAGCCATGACGAATTGAAGGCGCTGACGGACGTCCTTATCCGGCACCCGGATGTCTGGATACTGACGGATGATATGTATGAGCATCTGGTTTATGGAGATTTCAAGTTTGTCACCCCGGCACAGGTCGAGCCCGCCCTCTATGACCGAACGCTGACCATGAACGGGGTGTCGAAATCCTATGCAATGACCGGGTGGCGTATTGGTTATGGCGCTGGTCCAATCGAGTTGATCAAAGCGATGGCGAAAGTGCAGTCGCAAAGCACTTCCAACCCGTGTTCCATTAGCCAGTATGCGGCCGTTGAGGCACTGAACGGACCGCAGGATTTTATCGCGGAACGAGCGAAAGTCTTTGAAGAGCGGCGGGATCTTGTCGTTGGCATGCTAAACCAAGCAAATGGCCTCAGCTGTCTGGTGCCGGAAGGAGCATTTTATGTCTATCCGTCCTGCGCAGGATGTATCGGCAAGAAAACACCGGAGGGAAAAGTGATCGAGAGCGATTTTGATTTTATTTCCGAGCTTCTGGAAAGCGAGGGTGTCGCCGTGGTCCACGGGGAGGCATTCGGCCTGTCTCCGCATTTTCGGGTTTCTTACGCGACATCGACAGAGGCCCTTACCGAGGCTTGTGAACGTATACAACGGTTTTGTGCCAGCCTGAGCTGAGATAAACGGGATTCCATTGAAAAGGCGGCCGATGATTCGGTCGCCTTTTTTTGTGGGCTAAAATTCACCTAGAATTTTCCAGAAACGCCTACGAGTTTCTGCGCCGTTCAGGCAAACCTCCAAGATTCTTCTTGCGCCAGCTGTTCCGGAGGAGGAACATTAGAATAATCTAACGAATAAGGGAGGTATGTTATGGTCGTAGACAAACCTAAGGGACCTCGCAGCATTGCGCTGGTAGGTCCCTACTCAAGCGGAAAAACAACTCTTCTTGAAGCCATCCTGCATATTTGTGGTGAAACAGATCGCAAAGGAAGTGTCACGGCTGGCACATCTTGCGGAGACAGTTCCAAGGAAGCGCGGGAACGTCAGATGAGCGTTGAGGTGAACGCCGCTCACGCCAACTATCTTGGTGACGAGTTCACTATTCTGGATTGTCCCGGATCCGTGGAATTTTTCCAGGAATGCGAGAACGCTCTTGCCGGGGTCGATGCGGCGGTTGTTGTATGCGAGCCGGATAGCGAGCGAGTCCTGACCTTGTCACCTCTCCTTAAATGCCTGCAGGAGAAAGGGCTGCCGACCTTTATCTTCGTTAACAAGATGGATAAAGCTTACGGCTCTGTTCATGATCTTTTTAACTCCCTTCAGGCTGTGGCCGATCGGGCGCTCGTCCTGCGTCAGGTGCCGATTTTTAAGGACGATATTATCACAGGCTATGTCGACCTCGCTTCTGAAAGAGCCTATGTCTACAAGGAAGGGGAGGCGTCGCGCATCATTGATCTGCCGCCTGAAATGGCAGAGGAGGAAGGAACCTCCCGGTTTGAAATGCTCGAAAAACTGGCCGATTTTGATGATCATTTAATGGAAGAGCTGCTGGAGGATATCGAACCTGAGCGCGAGGAGATCTATGCACTGTTGCAAAATGACTTGTGCGAAGGACTGGTAACGCCTGTGTTTCTTGGATCGGCAGAAAATGACAACGGTGTGCGGCGTCTCCTTAAGGCATTACGGCATGAGGTGCCGGAAGCGTCCGTTGCGGCAGTGCGAAATGGTTTTGATCCCGGGTCCGGAGAGCCCATTGCGCAAATACTTAAAACATATATGTCGGCACAAGGTGGGAAACTCTCTCTTGGTCGTATCTGGTCAGGTGAAATCAAGGATGGCGACAGTTTATTCACGGGAAGGATTGGTGGATTATATCGACTGCAGGGCGGTAAATCTGAGAAATTAGCCAAGGCAGGTCCCGGCGATATTGTCGGTTTCGGGCGCCTTGATGAAGCGCAGACCGGTGATATTCTGATGAAAGACAAAACAGTATCTCTATCGCAGGATGCAATGCTCGCGCCCGTTTACAGTTTTGCGCTCGTTCCGGAGAACCGGGATGATGAGGTCAAGCTCTCCGCGGCACTGGCCAAGGTCCTAGAAGAAGACAACTCGTTAAAAGCTGAACATAAACAGGAAACGCAGGAATTGCTGCTGTGGGGGCAGGGCGAGATTCATTTGAATGTCGCTTTGGACCGGATGCGGAACAAGTACGGCATAAGCGTAAATTCACGTCGGCCAAAGGTTGCCTATAGAGAGGCAATCCGCAAAGCTGCGAAGCAACATGCGCGCTATAAGAAACAAAGCGGTGGCCATGGGCAATTTGGAGATGTTCATATCGAGATCAAGCCATTGCCACGCGGTTCCGGCTTTAATTTCGAAGAGAAGATTGTCGGCGGCTCCGTGCCTAAGCAGTATATCCCCGCCGTTGAAAGCGGAGTAAAGGAATATCTGGTGGAGGGGCCGCTCGGGTTTCCGGTTGTCGATGTTTCCGTGACCCTGTTCGATGGGCAGTTCCACTCGGTCGATAGCTCGGAAAATTCGTTTCGGTCTGCTGCGCGTATCGCCATGAGCGAGGGCATGCCGAAATGCGATCCGGTATTGCTAGAACCAATTTACAAGGTGGAAATTGCGATGCCGTCGGAACATACGTCGCGTGTTAACAGTATCGTCAGTAGTCGCCGGGGTCAGATCCTGGGATTTGATGCCCGTGATGGCTGGGACGGCTGGGATATGCTGGTGGCGATGATCCCTGAATCAGAGGTGCACGATCTGATCGTCGACTTGAGGTCCGTGACTCTTGGGATAGGGACCTATCGCAGCGAGTTCGATCATCTCCAGGAGCTGACAGGTCAGAACGCCGAAAAAGTCCTGCAAAACCGAAGTTGAAACCCGGTATTCTGAGACGTACTCACAGACTGTTGACTTGTAGTTGAAGCCTTGTCGCCCGATTATCTTCTGTAATACAAACGAAGCAGGAGGAACTGGGCGCGTGCTAATTAGGAATCCAAAAGGCTGGGTACTCCCGGAATCGAAGGCGACTTCGGAAAATGTGTATCTGAACAGGCGGAAAATCCTTCAGGGGATGGCGGGCGCTGGATTAATAGCATCAATAGGATCGTCGGCTGCCTTAAGATCTGCTTTTGCAGCGACGGACGGTGATCCAAGCGCTGGACTCTATCCGGTGCCTCGCAATGATCGCTATAAAGTTACGCGGGAACTAACGCCAGAGAAAATCGCCACGACCTACAACAATTTCTATGAGTTCGGATCTCACAAGGAAATCTACAATGCGGCGCAGGCCCTCAAAATTCGGCCTTGGACCGTCACGATCGATGGCATGGTCGAAAAAGAGATGGAGATTGGCGTAGATGATCTACTCGCAAAAATGCCGCTGGAGGAACGCCTCTACCGGCACCGCTGCGTCGAAGCTTGGTCGATGGTTGTGCCTTGGAGCGGGTTTCCCCTGAAAGAGCTGGTAAAGCTTGCCGCACCCACCTCTAAAGCGAAATATCTGGTGATGCAGACCTTCGAGGATAGTTCCGTCGCTCCGGGTCAGAGACAGTTCTGGTACCCTTGGCCTTATACTGACGGCCTGACGATAGAAGAGGCAACCAACGATCTTTCGTTCATCGTGACCGGTCTGTATGGCAAGCCCTTGCCAAAGCAGAATGGGGCCCCCTTGCGCCTTGCCGTGCCATGGAAATACGGTTTCAAACATGTAAAATCCATTGTCCGTTTCTCTTTCACGGACAAGCGACCGGAAACTTTCTGGGAAACCCTCCTCAAGAATGAATATGGCTTTTGGGCAAATGTAAACCCGGAGGTACCCCATCCCCGCTGGTCACAAGCGAAAGAACGTGACATTGGAACGGGGGAATATGTTCCTACTGTTATCTATAATGGCTATGGAGAGTATGTTGCCGATCTCTATAAAGACATGAAGGGTGAAAATCTGTTTATGTAGATTTTTGATATTTCCGCTCTCGGCGGGTTGCGAATGTTTCAGCTTCTGCTATCTATAAAATGATACTAATCTGGAATCATTCCAATGCGCCGAGGAGGGCGATATTAAATGGCCAATGAAGGATACCACGAGCCAATCGATGAACTTTCTGATGAAACACGGGATATGCATCGGGCAATCACGTCGCTGATGGAGGAGCTGGAAGCCGTTGACTGGTATAATCAACGGGTTGATGCCTGCAAGGATGAAGAGCTGAAGAAGATTCTTGCACATAATCGCGATGAGGAAAAAGAGCATGCCGCGATGGTACTGGAGTGGATTCGCCGTCGGGATTCCGTTTTGGACGATGAGCTGAAAGACTATTTGTTCAAGGAAGGCCCCATCGGTCATTGACGCCCCTAGACTTCCGCGCAATCAAAAATGCCGACCATGTGAATGGTCGGCATTTCTGACAGGGAGGTGCATCGAGATAAAAGATGCGTTGAAACAAGCGGATAGGGAGGGACCCACTTGATTCTTGCCGAAAAGCTCCGGCAATAAGGTGATGCTTGCTTCAACACCACTCCTTAACAATATTGGGTTTTCTCGATCTTTTAGAATATGCATTTAAGCATATCAGCCATGCGGTCACGGCATGCAAAAAAAAGACCGGCCTCAATGAAGAGGCCGGCTAAGTCTAACAGGGAGGTATTGCCTTTCGACAATACAGATTACATGTGATTGGGAGGAATACATGCAATCGATATCAGCAGGGAGCTGATATTCTGAATGCTGCAACGCAACATCCATGCTCTATAAATAGCTAACTCCGACCCTGTTTTCCACCAATAATATTGCAGTGCACATATGCAAAAACTGCATAGCTCTGAATTGGCAATAAAATCTTGTTTATGAGATTTTTTAAATCTAGGCGAAGGATATAGCCAAAAAGAGACCGGCCTCAATGAAGAGGCCGGTCAAGTCTAACAGGGAGGTATATGTCAAGAAGACATAGGATTGCAAAAATCAGGGAGGAAATTTTGCAATACCACAAAAATCAAAGATTTCTGCGAGAACATTTGTTGCGTCGCAACATCGTTCGCCGTCTTTGTATAAAAATATCTGACTTGGGGGAAGAGCAATTTGGTCAATGCTAATATGTTTGTTGTGCATGGCTTGACCGCAGCCACTCTAAAAAGAGTATTCGGCTACCTTCTGAATAAGAAAGTCCCGGAAAATTGTCACTCTCTTGGACTTTCGCAATTCTTCGGGATAAACGTAGTAGGAATCGAAGGTCGGACCGCCGACATCGGGCAGAATACGGATGATATTTGCATGGCCGTCTACGATATAGTCCGGCAGGCTCGCTATCCCGAGACCGCTTTGAACGGCCAACAGCAGACCATAAACGTTATTGACTTTGAATATCGGTTCCTTCGTGCGGCCGGCCTTTGCGAGTTCATGCACCAGCCAATTGACATTGGAAATATTGGACGGCGCCTCGTCGCCGTAGCTGATGAGATTGGCGTCAATAATATCTTCCAAGCGCGTTGGTGTGCCATGCTTTTTAAGATAGTCCGGTGATGCGTAGACATGATGATTAACCGTCATCAGTTTGCGCTGAATGAGGTCCGGTTGTACGGGTGCACGCAAGCGAATGGCGATATCGGCCTCTCGCATGCCAAGGTCCAGCTCCCGGTCCGCAAGAATAAGATTGACCGTGATATCGGGGTACAACTCTACAAATTCCCGAATACGCGGTGTCAGCCAGTTGGCGCCCAGACCTACTGTGGCGGTAACCCTCAGCTCGCCCGACGGTTTTTCATGCGCGTCCATCAACTGGGCCTCTGTCATCGCCAGTTTGGCAAAGACTTCATGGGCGGTTTGAAACAGTAATTCTCCCTGCTCGGTCAGCAGCAAGCCGCGGGCGTGACGGTGGAAGAGGGCAACCTGAAGGCTTTCTTCAAGAGCGCTGATCTGACGGCTGATCGCGGATTGGCTGAGATGCAGCGTTTCACCGGCGCGTGTGAAGCTGCCAGCCTCCGCAACCGCATGAAATATGCGCAACTTGTCCCAATCCATCTAATTTCCTGCTGCGGGCTCTAACGCGACCGTCAAAACTCCGCGGCCCCTCTCTATTCCGCGGCTTGAGCCGAAGTGGTTTCGCTTTCGGCAATATATTTTTCGGCTTCAAGCGCGGCCATGCAGCCGGTTCCCGCTGCCGTCACTGCCTGGCGGTAAATCTTGTCCTGCACATCGCCGCACGCGAAGATGCCGGGGATATTGGTTGCGGTGGAATCGGGCGCTGTAATCAGATAGCCTTCGCTATCCATATCAAGCTTTCCTTTAACGAGTTCCGTGTTCGGTGTGTGCCCAATGGCGATAAAGACACCATGAACGGACACTTCCTGTATCTCACCGGTTTTTGCATGACGCAGACGTGCGCCGGTAACGCCGAAAGGATCGTCCTGCCCGACTATTTCTTCAAGCACATGATCCCAAATGACCTCGATCTTCGGGTTTTTCATCAAGCGATCGACCAGGATTTTTTCGGCCCTGAGTTCATCCCGCCGATGAACCAATATTACCTTGTCAGCATGATTGGTGAGATAAATCGCTTCTTCCACGGCGGTGTTGCCGCCGCCAATGACCATGACATCCTTACCGCGATAGAAAAAGCCGTCGCAGGTGGCACAGGCGGAAACACCGAAGCCCATATATTTCTGCTCTGTTGGGAGGCCGAGCCATTTCGCCGCAGCGCCAGTAGCGATCACCACGGACTGGGCGATATATTTTGTACCAGAATCAGCCGTTGCAACGAAGGGCCGCTGGGTGACATCCAGGTCGACGATGTAGTCGTTAAAAATACGCGTGCCGACATTCCGGGCCTGGGCTTCCATCTGCTCCATTAGCCACGGGCCCTGAATTGGATCGGCAAAACCCGGGTAGTTTTCAACATCTGTCGTAATTGTCAGCTGGCCGCCGGGCTGTAATCCGTGCACAAGGATTGGATCGAGAGAGGCACGCGCGGCATATATGGCTGCCGTGTCCCCAGCCGGGCCGGAGCCAATAATTAGTACGTCAGTTTGATGAATATCCGCCATGCCGAACTCCGGTATCAGTTTGCCGCGCTTTTAGAAGTATTGATGTATTTATAACGTGCGACGAAGCCATGCAAGGGCGCGTCCACAACTTTGCGACAAAGGCTACAAGGCCTGATGCTTTGCGGTCACTTTTGGCGTGATTGCAGAATAACTCTGACTTCGTCCGCAATCTTTTGTGTTTCAAGGAGAGGAGGGTAGCTCCATTGTTCCAGGCGGCCTTTAAACGGGCGGGTATAACCCTTATCGCGCATACGTTTATGGAAATAATTGAACTTGGCGTTCCCACCCGGCAGCTCAAATATATGGACCGGTTTGCCGAGCGCACAGGCTTCACAGACCATATTGACAGAATCACTTGTTACGATAAGCGCATCAGCAAGTGCCAGATATCCAAAATACGGATTCTCGCCCTCTCCCGTCCAAAGTTGATGCGGAACATTGTTGAGCGCCGATTTTAGGATATGTTCATTTTCCTCGCCTGTTCGTCGGGACGTTGTCACAAGAAAACTACATTTCACCTCGTCGTGAAGGGCTTCCAGTTTCGCGGCGAGATCCTTCATGACATCCTCGGTCATGTCATAACACCGGTTACTTCCCCCGATCAGGACCGCCACGCGGGGCGAGGGGAGATGGGAGACCGTTTCCTGAAATTTTTTGCCTGCCTCATGGAGCTTTTCCGGCGTTATTCGCCCAAGCGCGCCTTCGCATACCAGGACATTATCGCCGCGCAGCTTGTCATGCTCGGGGACGATGACGAGATCAAATTTCGACGCATCACTGTTCGGCGTCTGGATATGAATAGTGAATGTTTTTGCGCCATTTGCCTTTTTTATCGCCAGACTTGCTGGAATAGACTGCCGACCACATGTGATAAGGACGTCGGGCCAGGGCGGAAGAAGTACATCACCGGTTTTATCGAGAAGGCTGAGAGGGTTGATCCACAACTGCGGCGGTAGCCAACGCCATGGCGCTTTCGTCACAATTCTTTTCACTTCAAACTCAAGGCCTAGCGCTTCCGCAAGGCCGATTCCCTGAATTTCCATGCCTGCACTGCCATCGGTAACGATCCAGCATGACATTTGAGTTATTTTTCCATTCGCGTTCATTTTTCTGGCATAGGCCGCCGTTCCGGCGTGGGTCAAGGCATTTAGTGGTCGGCCGGGTAATTTTCTTACTCATTTGGCATAGTCTCTGCTTCTATGGCTTGGCGGAACGCAATCTTTGTAATAATATTGCGCGCAACAAACGTGTGGAGGAAATAAATGCAACGCGTAAAGCTAGACGAAATTGATCGCCGTATCTTGCATGATCTGCAGGAAGACGGGCGTATCACAAATGTAGAACTGGCAAAAAATGCCGGCATATCTGCTCCTCCGTGCCTGCGGCGGGTTCGCGCCCTTGAAGAGGCGGGATATATTGAAGGGTATCATGCGCAGCTGAATGCAGAGCATCTTGGCTTCGGTGTTACGGTCTTCGCACTGGTCGGTCTCCAGAGTCAGGCTGAGAATGACCTTTCCGCCTTTGAGAGTCTTGTGCAAAGCTGGCCGCTGGTGCGGGAATGCTACATGCTTGCCGGTGAAAATGACTTTATTTTAAAAGTGGTGGCAAAAGACTGGGATACCTACCAGCATTTCCTCACGCATGAATTAACAGGCGCTCCCAATGTGGAGCATGTGAAAACATCGTTGGGAATTCGGGTGTCGAAATTCCTGCCCGGTGTGCCGGTAAACTTAAGCGGTGAGAAAGAAGGAGTTGGAAAAAAACCGCAACAATGACAACAAATATCTTTGGGTAATTTTTTGAAGAAAGATTGGGAGACTCTTTTGACTGAAAATCCGTATCAAACTGACCTAGATCGTAATCCCGCAAATTATGAGCCGCTAACACCTCTCACGTTTCTCCAGCGATCGGCAGAGGTTTATCCGGAAAAGATCGCAATTGTGCACGGCGACCTCACATATAATTATCGTGATTTTTATAACAGGTCCCGCCAGCTGGCGAGCGCCTTGAAGGCGCGCGGATTGGGGATTGGCGACACAGTGGCAATCATGGCTCCGAACATTCCGGCTGTGTTGGAGACACATTACGGCGTGCCGATGATTGGCGCGGTTTTAAACACGCTTAATACCCGTCTGGATGCGGCGGCACTGGCTTTTATTCTTGATCATGGTGAGTGCAAGCTGCTTTTGACGGACCGCGAATTTTCCCCGCTTATCAAGGGGGCGTTGTCTCTCGCCAAGGTGAAACCTATTGTCATTGATATTGATGATTCGCTCGCGGAAAGCGGTGAACTGATTGGTGAAATGGAATATGAAGCCTTTATCGCGAGCGGTGATGCGAATTTCGCGTGGCAGGGACCGAAAGATGAATGGTCCGCAATTTCACTGAATTACACATCCGGCACAACAGGTGATCCGAAAGGCGTCGTCTACCATCATCGGGGTGCCTTTCTGTCCGCCATGGGAAATGCCGTTTCCTGGAGCCTGCCCAAGCACCCGGTTTATCTATGGACGCTGCCGATGTTTCATTGCAACGGATGGTGTTTTCCCTGGACAATGACGGCGGTGGGCGGAACGCATGTCTGCCTGCGCAAGGTTGAGGCCAGCGCGATATATTATGAATTGGAAAGGTGCCAGGTCGATCACATGTGCGGGGCACCGATCATTCTTTCGATGCTGATCAATGCGTCGGCCGAGGATAAGGCGAAAGCACCGAAGGGCGTGAAGTTCATGGTGGCTGCGGCTCCGCCACCTGCAACGGTCCTGGCGGAGATGGATGAAATGGGATTCGATGTCACCCACGTTTATGGCCTGACCGAAACTTTTGGTCCGGCGGTACTATGTGACTGGAATGCGGATTGGAATGACAAGCCTGTTGAAGACCGGGCGGCCCTCAAGGCCCGCCAGGGCGTTCGCTATCATGCGTTGGCCGGTCTTGAGATAATGGACCCGGAAACAATGACGCCCGTTGCCGCAGACGGCAATACCATGGGCGAAGTGATGCTGCGGGGTAACCTGATCATGAAAGGTTACCTGAAGAACGCAAAAACGACGCAGGCATCATTTAAAGACGGCTGGTTCCATTCCGGCGACCTGGGTGTTGTCCATGAAGATGGCTATATCGAACTGCGGGACCGCTCAAAGGACATTATCATTTCAGGCGGGGAAAATATTTCGACAATTGAAGTTGAAGGGACCCTATATAAACATCCTGCCGTGCTGGAAGTTGCTGTCGTTGCCCGTCCGGATGACAAATGGGGCGAAACGCCCTGCGCCTTTGTCATGCTGCGTGAGGGTAAAACAGCGACGGAGACGGAGCTAATCCAATTCTGTCGGGACAACATGGCCCATTACAAATGTCCGAAGACTGTGGTATTTGAAGACTTGCCCAAAACATCCACAGGAAAAGTGCAGAAGTTCGTTCTGCGGGAACGCGCACGAAACTTATGATAGGCTTCTGCCGACAGCCGGTTATCAAAAAATTAACCAAAAAACTGGTAATGTGGCGCCAAGTTTCTGGTTAGGAGGGCATGAATGTGACCCATTATTTGGTAACAGAAGATAATCCAGCAGGTAAAAAGCTGGAAGACGTACTTGGTATGTTGCGTAAAGACATTCTTGAACGCTGCGCGTTGATTACCGATGATCCGCGGGTCGAGGCGAAAGCCGTCCTTGCCAACAATATGCGCATTCTTAATTCCGTGACGGATGCAATATTGTTGGCGGAGGATAGTACCAGCATTCTCGATAAAGCGTTTGGCCCCAGTCAGGCATCCAAGGGTGGGCCGCCTCGTATTGGCCACCTGTAAGTATTCGAGAAGTAATAGAAATTATTGAGGGGGCTGCCACATGGGCGCCCCCTCTTTTTTTGCCTCAACCTGTCAGACTTGCTTCTGATGGAGCGAATTAAAACGCTGATTTTATGCAAGAGTCAAGAGGCTATATTACTGATTTATTAAACGAAAGAGGGGAGAAGCTTAGGTGCAGTGCAAAAAAAAGAGCCGCCTTAAAGAAGGCGGCCCAAGTCAACAGGGAGGCGTCATAAAGACTGGAAAAGGATTCCAGCCAAATGCAGTCCTAGGTGGGCTGCAGCATTTAACTTAACGATCAAATATTAAATTACAATTAATGAATATACAAATTTTTAGCATTTTCATTATTTTTTTTAAAAATAATCTACTGATTCGCTCATTGCCTCTTCAGGACGAGAAATATCTAGTTAGCTTTTGAAGACATTTGTCGCGGCATCCTGGGCTGCCTTCTTTTTCAAAATGACCTGCTTCGTTCTTTCGACTTCTTCCTTCAGGGTCACGATATATTCTTCTAGGTCCGAGATTGACATAGTGTCGAAATTCACCGGGCCGGTTCCCGTGAGGGGTTTGTCATCTTCATCACTTGTCATTGTTCATTTCCTCAATATGCTATTGCTGGAACTGCAACCAGAATAATTAACCTTCTCAATCCTGTCCAAGCATTCGCTACTGGCAGATTGAAATGCATGGAGAATAATATGACAACCCTTCCAAAGACAATGACCGCGATCGAAATCAAGGAGTTCGGCGGGCCGGAAGGACTTGTGCCTGCCACGCGCCCGGTCCCGGAACCGGGACATGATGAAGTGTTGATCAAGGTTGCCGCTGCGGGTGTGAACCGGCCAGACGTTTTGCAACGCAAGGGTGGCTACGCGCCGCCTCCCGGCGCGTCTGATATTCCCGGGCTTGAAGTCTCAGGAACCGTTGCCGCAGCAGGAGCAGGTGTGACCAAATATAAAGTGGGCGATCAGCTTTGTGCCCTCGTTGCCGGCGGCGGCTATGCGGAATATTGCGTCGCGCCGGAAGCGCAATGCCTTGATATCCCGAAAGGATTTGATCTGGTACAGGCGGCGGCATTGCCGGAGACCTTTTTTACGGTCTGGACGAATGTGTTTGACCGGGGACATCTGACGGGCGGTGAATCATTTCTTGTACATGGCGGAGCGAGCGGTATCGGAACGACGGCTATTCAGCTCGCCAAGGCATTCGGGGCGCGGGCTTTCACTACTGCCTCGACTGATGAGAAATGTCGCGCTGTTGAAAAGCTCGGGGCAGAGCGAGGAATTAATTACCGATCTGAGGACTATGTAGAGGTGGTCAAGGAACTGACAGATGGCAAGGGTGTGGACCTCATCCTTGATATGGTTGGCGGCGACTATATACAGCGTAATATTTCGGCGCTGGCCGTTGAGGGACGGCTGGTTTACATCGCCTTCCTTGGCGGAGCGGAGGTGAAAGTCAACTTCGCGGCCATGATGCTGAAGCGATTGACGATAACCGGATCAACTCTTCGCCCTCAATCCGTGCAGGCGAAAGCAGATATCGGATCACGGTTGGAAGCGAAGGTATGGCCGCTCTTGTCGGCAGGAACAGTCACGCCGGTCATGGACAGCACATTCCCGCTGACGGAGGCGGCCGCAGCCCATCACCGTATAGATGATTCTGCTCATATCGGGAAAATCGTTTTGACGGTTTAGGTGTGGACTTTAGGGGCTTTTTTCGCCATATACATACAAGAATCGAGTTTGGGTCCGATTGTTGATAAAGAGACCCGAAAAAGGAGACTTTATGGTAACGCCCCTACTGCCAAAGGCAACGGCCGTTTGGCTGATTGATAACACATCTTTGTCCTTTTCGCAGATCGCTGACTTTTGCGGCCTACACTCCCTTGAAGTTCAGGGGATTGCTGACGGTGAAGTTGCCGTCGGGATCGTCGGACTCGACCCGATAGCCAACGGACAGCTGACAATGGAGGAGCTTGAGCGTTGTCAGAAAGACCCGGCGGCGCGCCTCGCGATCAGTGATCCCGCCGGTGACGTCCCGCAACCCCGCCGACGCGGTGGCCGTTATACGCCTGTATCCCGTCGCGGCGATCGTCCGGACGCCATTTCATGGCTGGTGAAGTTTCACCCTGAACTGACGGATGCGCAAATATCGAAACTGGTTGGTACGACGAAGACCACAATTAATGCCGTGCGCGACCGCACTCACTGGAATGCGCAAAATATTAGGCCTCGGGATCCGGTCAGTCTCGGCATCTGTACCCAGTTGGAACTTGATGAAGCTGTGCAGAAATCTGCCCATCGTCGTAAAGACGAAGATCGTGGTAAGCTGATGGAGGAAGTGGCCGCCGCTGTTGCCGCGGAGGCTGCGGCTGTGCCTCTCACGCCTTATGAGTTGAAAAAGAAGCAGGTCGAGAAAGAAGAGGCCTATGATCCGCGTGCAGAGGCGGAAGCGGTTTTCGGTAAATCGTTCGCCAGAAAAAAAGAAGAGGACGAGAAGAAATCTGCCTCCGCGAGGGAGCTTGACGGGTTGTTCAAGTCATCTTCTGACGATTAAACGTCAATAATTATCAGAAACCCGCCGGGCAGTGCCTGACGGGTTTCTTTTTACCCAATAAAGGCTCGGAATGCGGCAGTTTGTCCCGGCAGTTTCTGTTGACAATAGGGGCGGGCCGTTGTTTTTCTATGAGTAAGCAAGAAACAGTCAGGGAAATGGGATATGACCAGCTATGAGAATGACTATCAGCAATCACTGCAAGACCCGGAAACATTTTGGTCCAAGGCCGCTGAAGGCATAAGCTGGAGTAAACCCTGGGACCGTGTCCTGAATTCGGAAAATCCGCCTTTCTATCGCTGGTTCGAAGGTGCGGAAATGAACACCTGCTACAATTGTCTCGACCGTCATGTCGAAGAGGGGCGCGGTGATCAGGACGCGCTTATCTATGACAGCCCGATGACGGGCCAGGTTGTCAAATTTACCTATCGCGAATTCACGGATATTGTTGCCCGCTTTGCCGGAGCACTTGCCTCACGCGGCATTACAAAGGGCGACAGGGTCCTGATTTATATGCCGATGGTGCCGGAGGCAGCGGTCGCCATGCTTGCATGTGCCCGTATCGGGGCCATTCACTCCGTTGTTTTCGGCGGATTTGCGCCGAAGGAACTGGCGACGCGTATCGATGACGCAAAGCCTGTGGCGATTATTGCGGCTTCCTGTGGGCTGGAACCGGGCCGGACCATTGCCTATAAGCCGTTGATTGATGATGCGATCAATCTTTCCTCCCATAAACCATCCAGCTGTATCATCCTGCAACGTCCTGAATGTGAGGCGGAATTGTCATCGGAACGGGATTGCGATTGGCAGGCGCTGGTGGCAGCGTCTGAGCCAGCTCCCTGCGTTCCTGTTGCCGCGACGGACCCACTCTATATCCTCTATACTTCCGGGACAACAGGTATTCCAAAGGGGGTCGTTCGCGATAATGGCGGGCATGCCGTCGCTCTTCGCTGGTCGATGAAGTATGTCTATGACATAAACCCCGGGGAAGTGTTCTGGGCCGCATCTGATGTTGGCTGGGTCGTAGGCCATTCTTATATTGTCTATGCGCCTCTGTTGCATGGCTGCACGACGATCCTTTATGAAGGAAAACCGGTTGGTACGCCGGATGCCGGTGCGTTCTGGCGTGTCATTCAGGACCACAAGGTCAAGGCGCTATTTACGGCGCCAACGGCTTTTCGTGCTATTCGTCAGCAGGATCCAGAAGGCAAGCTTATCCCGGATTATGATCTTAGCAATTTCGTCACGCTGTTTCTTGCGGGGGAGCGGGCCGATCCAGACACCATCATCTGGGCGCAGGATCAACTCAAGGTTCCTGTTATCGATCACTGGTGGCAGACGGAAACGGGCTGGGCCATAGGCGCAAACTGCATGGGCTACGGGATGAAACCGGTGAAGCTTGGCAGCCCGACCCTCCCGGTGCCGGGTTACGATATCCGGATCATAGACGAGCGGGATAGCAAGACCGAGATGGCACGCGGCGACATTGGTGTAATTGCAGTGAAATTGCCGTTGCCGCCCGGATCTCTGCCGACGCTTTGGCAAAATGATGAGGGTTTTGTTCGGTCCTATATGGCGGATATTCCGGGCTACTACAAAACCGGGGATGCTGGCTATATTGATGAAGACGGCTATCTTTTCATCATGGCACGAACCGACGATATCATTAATGTCGCAGGCCATAGGCTTTCCACTGGTGGGATGGAAGAAGTACTCGCCGGTCATCCCGATGTCGCTGAAAGTGCCGTCATGGGTGTCCAGGACAAGCTAAAGGGTCAGGTCCCAGTAGGGTTCGTTGTTGTGAATGCCGGGGTGAACCGCCCGGAAGAGGAGATACAGAAAGAACTGGTCGCCTTGGTTCGGGAGAAAATCGGACCGGTTGCTGCCTTTAAGATTGTCCTTTTGGTAAAGCGCCTTCCCAAAACACGCTCCGGCAAAATACTGCGCGCTGTCATGCGAAAAATAGCTGATGGGGAGCCTTACAATGCGCCGGCAACCATTGATGATCCGGAAGTTCTGACGGAGATCACGGAAGTCCTGGCGAATGCGGGATATCCTGCAAAATAAACAAGGGAGGCTTCAATGCGGTTGAAAGACAAAGTCGCAATTGTAACTGGCGCAGCGCAGGGTATTGGGTTTGGAGTCGCTGAGCTGTTCGTGCGTGAAGGAGCAATTGTTTATCTTGCCGATGTAAATGGTGACGCGGCGGCGGCTGCTGCGGCAAAGCTCGGCAGTTCGGCTATCGGGAAAAAGTGCGATATCTCGAAAAAAGCGGCCTGCGTTCAACTTGTCGCCGATGTAGTAGCGGAGCAGGGACATCTCGATGTTCTTGTTAACAATGCAGGCATTCTTCGAACCGGCGATGTGCTTGAAATATCGGAAGAGGATTATGATGCCGTGCTGGGAGTCAATCTCAAGGGGGCATTTCTTCTGAGCCAGGCTGCCGGCAAGGTTATGGTCGAGCAGGAAAAAGGCGGCAGCATCGTTAATATGTCGTCGGTGAATGCCCTTCTTACCATCCCCAGTATTCTACCCTACAATGTTTCCAAAGGCGGACTGAACCAGCTTACAAGAGTAATGGGAGTTGCGCTTGCACAAAGAGGTGTTCGCGTGAACGGCGTTGGTCCCGGATCAATCGCAACTGAAATGCTGGAAAAGGTCATGGAGGACGAGGCGGCGCGGCACGGAGTTCTCTCCCGGACGCCTATGGGAAGGACCGGGACGCCTGAAGAGATTGCCAAGGTTGTTTTGTTTCTTGCCTCCGACGACAGCTCATATGTCACCGGGCAAATTATCTATGCGGATGGCGGACGGCTCGGCCTAAATTATACTTCACCAGTTCCGGATGCATAACGACGCCGTGAAGATTATCTGGCTTTAGCATTTTCAATCGCCGCAATAATCGGCGCGGCCTTCGGATCAGTGTCATCCTTAATCCGGTTGGCGTTCACATAAATCAAAAGATCAAGATGAACCCGGATAAGGGGTAGCATTAAGTTCTTTGTTTCAAACTCTTCGCGGGTGAGTTCACAGATACCCGAACCAATTGTTCCCATAATGGGATAACCGAATGAGCCGCCCATGCCCTTCAGATCGTGGCCTTGGCGGAAAATTTCTTTCTGCTCGATTGTTGAGCCTTCTCCTTTTTCAAGGCAACTGAGCGCGTCTTCGATTGCCTCAATCACAGGCGGGATTTCTTTGAGGAACTCAGCCTCCAGCGCATCCATTTTTTTGGCCACGCGTTTTTCAATTTCCTTAAGCGAAAGACCTTCACCTTTGCTCGCCTTTTGCTTCAGATCGGACACCGGGTGATGAATTTCATACCCCTCCATCTTGACAATTTTCGTCATTGGGTACCTTTTCGCTTAATGTAATTGCTGATCGCCGTCTCAGGTTTCATGCTCACTGCCGCCGTTCCATTCCTTCGTACCCGCGCATGGCACGCCGACGATCCGGGCCTATATAGGTGGACGCCTTGATAAAGGGGCGCGGATTCTCGATCATCCAGACCAGTCGGTCATGCAGAGAGCCAACTGAGACAGGCTTTGCCAGAAACTCCGTCGCACCAGCATCGCGCGCCGTAATCACATGTTTCAAGGCAGTTTGTCCAGAGAGAACCAGGATAGGTGTATAGCGATCCACGCCCTTTTCTCCCTGACGTATGCGACGGATAAGGTCAATACCATTTTCCGGATTAAGCGACATATCGGTAATGACAATATCCGGAGCTTCTTCCAACATACAATCGAAGCATTCTTCCGAAGTATAGCACCCCCGCGAGTTAACGACATTCATCGCGAGCAAAAGGCTCTTCAACAGGCTGTGCATATTCTTGTTATCGTCGACAAAAAGAATATCCAGATTTCTGAAATTGTAATATTTCGACATCTGCTTAAATTTAACTCTGCTTTCCGGTTAACCATGTTAGTTTGAATGGTAAAATAGTGATAATTTCCTAATTTTTCTTAAAGCAGATGAGCCCAAAGTAAATATTATTCAACTAATGGGGCGCAAGCAGGATTTCAGGTCAAGATACTGACGCGCTTTTATTGCGAGGGGAGGAGAATTTGCCAAAATCCATCGATATCAACGCAGTGCTGAGCGAGCTTACCCCGTTAACGGGACGGACCCCTTATACAACGGATGAAGAATCAGCGAACACCTTTGCCCGGCTTGAAGAATATAATAACGGCGCTGTTTTTACAGGTAGTTTTGACGGGACCAGTGAATGGGAGCGGCATCGCGGCGGGGATGAGCTGGTACATATCCTTAAAGGCGAAACCGAATTGACGATCCTGTCTGGAAATTCGGAGGATGTACTTGTTCTTAAGGGCGGGATGTTGACGGTGGTTCCGCAAGGTTGCTGGCATCGGTTCCATGCTCCGGACGGAGTGACCGTTTTAACGGTGACACCACAACCGACAGACCATTCGGATGAAGATGATCCGCGCCAATTCTGATTGATATTGAATAAGAATGCCCATGGCAGAATATGCCATGGGTTCAGATTAACCGGCGAGCTGGTCAGCCGACGTAGTTCACTTCAATCACTTCATAGGCTTTGGACCCTCCGGGGGTCATAACCTCAACACTGTCGCCTTGTTCCTTGCCAATCAGTGCGCGGGCAAGCGGCGCCGTTATGGAAAGGCGCCCTTCTTCAATATTGCTCTCGTCTTCCCCGACAATCTGATAGCTCGTCTCTTCATCCGTGTCTTCGTCAGCCAGCAGGATCGTAGCGCCAAACTTGATCTGGCGCCCGGAAATAGAGGACACATCGATAATCTCCGCACGACCAAGTTTATCGGCAAGTTCGGCTATGCGACCTTCTATATGAGATTGCTGCTCTTTTGCGGCATGATATTCGGCGTTTTCCGAGAGGTCTCCATGCTCGCGTGCTGTAGAGATCGCCTGAATGACCGCCGGACGCGCCGTCGATTTCAGTTCTTTTAGCTCTTTTTCGAGCCGCGCATATCCCGTCGCTGTTATTGGTAGTCTTTCCATCAGAAATCTCGATTACGTTTTCGCAAAAAATTTCGGCTCATGCCAGTCACAAAGCCGCCTTGACTAAAGGCTCTTCAAGGCAGTGTCAAGGTATTAAGAATATGATTGAAGGGAATTAACTTCAAGTGTTCCAGTAAGAATTTTCTCAATCGCCTGCACAGTTGCATAGGCCCCGGCGACGGTTGTCGAGTAGGGGGTTTTCATGACGAGCGCCGTATGGCGGATATCATAGCTGTCCCGGAGTGCCTGCGTTCCCTCGGTCGTGTTGAAGACCATCGCGATATCGCCATTCTTCATCGTATCAACAATATTCGGACGCCCCTCCATGACCTTGTTGACGCGTGTGACAGTTAAGCCTTGATCGCTCAGATATTTTGCGGTTCCGCCGGTGGAAACAATATTGAAGCCAAGATCAATCAGCTTCGAGACCGCATCCTTAATCGGGGCTTTGTCAAGATCCTTGACGGAGACAAAGACAGTTCCGGATGTCGGAAGGCGGACGCCCGCCGCGATTTGAGATTTCAGGAAAGCCGCTCCGAAATCCCTGTCAATTCCCATGACTTCGCCAGTCGAGCGCATTTCTGGGCCCAGCACAACATCAACTCCCGGAAAGCGAGAGAAAGGAAAGACAGCTTCTTTAACCGTCACATGGTTGAGCGTGCGATATTCCAAATCAAAAGATGCCAGACTTTCTCCCGCCATAACCCGTGCGGCGATCTTCGCGATTGGATAGTTGATGCTTTTTGCAACGAAGGGGACAGTACGGCTGGCGCGCGGATTGACCTCCAGAATATAGATGACGTCGCCTTTAACAGCGAACTGTACATTCATCAGCCCGACAACATTAAGGGCCAGTGCCATGGCTTCTGTCTGGCGCATAATTTCTTCAATTGTATTTGCCGGAAGGGTATGCGGCGGCAAAGAGCAGGCGCTGTCACCGGAATGGATTCCGGCTTCTTCGATATGCTCCATAATGCCAGCGACGAAGACGGTCTTGCCGTCGCTCAGGCAATCTACATCGACTTCGATCGCATTCTGAAGATATCCATCGACCAGAACAGGGTCGTCTCCGGAAACGATCACCGCTTCGCGCATGTAGCGATCCAGGGACTCCCCATCCCGGACAATTTCCATGCCACGGCCACCCAGCACATAAGACGGGCGGACAACGACCGGATAGCCAATTCTTTCTGCTACTGCAAAAGCTTCTGAAACCGAACGCGCAATCCCATTCTCCGGTTGTTTAAGGCCGAGCTTATGAAGAAGCTGCTGGAACCTCTCACGATCTTCCGCAAGGTCGATTGCATCGGGGGTGGTACCGAGGATGGGAACGCCTGCTGCTTCTAGGCCCGCAGCCAGCTTGAGCGGTGTCTGGCCACCAAATTGGACAATGACACCATGAAGTGTCCCGTTTGATTGCTCTTTACGGATAACGGCGAGTGTGTCTTCAACGGTTAAAGGCTCGAAATACAGCCGGTCCGATGTGTCATAGTCGGTCGAGACTGTTTCCGGATTGCAATTGACCATGATTGTCTCGTAGCCCGCCTCGGACAGAGCATAAGCTGCGTGAACACAGCAGTAGTCAAACTCGATACCCTGACCAATGCGGTTAGGACCGCCGCCGAGAATAATAACCTTTTTCGCCTCTGTTGGGTCTGCCTCGCAGACCGCGTCGTCCCATTCATTCCCCTCATAGGTGGAATACATATAAGGGGTCTGGGATGGGAATTCGCCGGCGCATGTATCGATCCGTTTGTAAACAGGTTCTATTCCGAACTTCTGCCGGGCGGCAATTACATGCTCTTCTCGCGTTCCGGCGAGTTCGGCAAGACGAGCATCGCTGAAACCCATCGATTTCAGAGTGAGCAGGCCGCCCTTTGTCGTAGGGATTCCGCCTTCGCGGACCGCATTCTCCATTTCGACAATGGACTGTATCTGTGCCAGAAACCATGGCTCGTATTTGCTGGCATATTGAATTTCTTCAAGTGTGAGCCCTTCGCGAAAGGCTTGGGCGATGTTAAGCAAACGCTCAGGCGTTGGTTGCGCCAGAATTGACTGGATGCGTTGCTTGTCCGCCCGCTTTTCACCCGGTCCGGCAAAATTCTGCTCATTGAGGCCGGTCAGGCCGGTTTCAAGCGACCGGAGCGCCTTTTGCAGGCTTTCGGCAAACGTGCGGCCAATGGCCATGGCTTCGCCGACAGACTTCATCGCTGTGCCGAGCTTGGCTTCTGCGCCGGTGAATTTCTCGAATGTGAACCGAGGAATCTTGGTGACGACATAATCGATGGTCGGTTCAAACGACGCGGGCGTCACGCCGGTAATATCATTGTCCAGTTCATCCAGTGTATAACCTACGGCGAGCTTCGCTGCGATTTTTGCGATCGGAAAACCGGTTGCCTTGGACGCCAGAGCACTGGAGCGGGACACACGCGGGTTCATCTCGATAATGATCAAGCGGCCATTTTCCGGATTGACGGCGAATTGGACGTTCGAGCCGCCTGTCTCGACCCCGATCTCCCGAAGTACGGCAATCGAGGCATTGCGCATGACCTGATATTCCTTATCGGTCAGGGTAAGCGCCGGTGCAACAGTGATGGAATCGCCTGTATGAACACCCATCGGATCGACATTCTCGATCGAGCATATGATGATGCAGTTGTCCGCCTTGTCGCGGACCACTTCCATCTCATATTCTTTCCAGCCGACAATGCTCTCCTCCACCAGAACTTCCGTTGTGGGGGACGCATCAAGGCCGCCGGTCACAATTTCCTCGAACTCTTCGCGGTTATAGGCGATCCCGCCACCGGTGCCGCCGAGGGTGTAGGACGGGCGGATGATGCAGGGGAGCTTGACCTCCTCCAGTACCTTCCAGGCTTCTTCCATGGTGTGGGCAACCGCGCTCACCGGCATGTCGAGGCCGATTTTCAGCATGGCCGTACGGAACTGGTCCCGGTCTTCCGCCTTGGCGATAGCTTCCCGGTTCGCACCGATCAACTGGACGCCGAGCCGTTCCAGCACGCCGCTTTCAGCAAGCGCCAGAGCCGTATTAAGCGCAGTTTGCCCGCCCATAGTCGGCAGGATTGCGTCCGGGCGTTCCTTCTCGATAATCTTCTCGACAAATTCCGGGGTGATCGGCTCCACATAGGTGGCGTCGGCAAGGCCGGGGTCTGTCATAATCGTCGCCGGATTGGAGTTCACCAGGATAACCCGGTAGCCTTCTTCCTTCAGCGCCTTGCAGGCCTGGGTGCCGGAATAATCAAATTCGCAGGCCTGGCCGATAATGATGGGCCCGGCGCCGATGATCATGATGGACTGAATATCAGTACGTTTAGGCATTTTTGCTATCAACCAGATCTATAAACCGTTTGAAGAGATATTGGCTATCCTGAGGACCGGGGCTCGCTTCCGGATGGTATTGCACTGAGAAAACCGGCTTGCCGTCCACCTCCAGCCCTTCAACCACGCCGTCGAACAGCGATTTATGGGTTTCCGTCACGCCGCTGGGCAGGCTCTCTCGCTTGACGACGAAGCCATGGTTTTGCGACGTGATCTCCACCTTGCCGGTGATCATGTCTTTGACTGGCTGGTTGGCGCCGCGATGTCCCTGATGCATTTTCATCGTCTCCGCGCCAAGCGCGATCGCCAGCATCTGGTGACCGAGGCAAATGCCGAAAGTGGGGACGCCGCTTTCCACGCATTCCCGGATGACCGGCACAGCATATTCACCGGTTGCGGCCGGATCGCCGGGGCCGTTCGCAAGGAAAATCCCGTCAGGTTTGAGCGCCCTGATCTCATCATATGTCGCGGTTGCCGGGACGACGGTGATGCGGCAGCCAAGCTCTGCAAGACTGCGCAGGATATTATGCTTTACGCCGTAATCAACAGCGACGATGTGCCGCTTCGGGGCCTCCTGCTTGCCGTAGCCCGTCTTGATATCCCAACTCGTCTCGGTCCATTCATAGGCCGTCTTGCATGAAACTTCTTTGGCAAGGTCCATGCCTTCCAGACCCGGCCATTCCGCAGCCTTCTTGGTCAAGGCGGCAATATCGAACTTGCCATCCTTGCGGTGGGCGATGACACCGTTGGGCGCGCCGGACTTGCGGATATAGTGGGTGAGGCGACGGGTATCGACACCGGAGATGCCAGTGAGTTCACGGGATTTTAGCCAGTCGTCAAGTGGACCAATTGCCCGCCAGTTTGCCGGGTCCGTGATGTCTGCCCGAATGATCAGGCCGTTCGCTGCGATGCCTGAAGTCTCGATATCTTCGTCATTGAAACCGACATTGCCAATATGCGGGAAAGTGAAGGTGATCAGCTGGCCGGCAAATGAAGGATCGGTAAGACTTTCCTGATATCCGGTCATTGACGTGTTGAAGCAAACCTCCCCAATCGTCTCTCCTTCAATCCCGACGCCAAAGCCGTGAAACACTGTGCCATCGGCCAAGACCAGCACGGCCGTTGCCGTCCGTTCGCTGTTCAGGTCAATTGCGCCATTGTTGTTTGCATAAGACATGATAAAAGGGACCCTCTTGCGGCAGTTCCGCTGAGCCGAAAATTCTCTGGCCTGATAGCTGAATATTGCGCAGCAACATAAGCAGTTTGATCCTGCGCGTCAAGTTTTTCGACATAAAAATAACCCTTTAATTTCAATGACTTAGAAAGAATAATTGGTTTGCTATCAACTGTGGTTTCAGTTAGTATGGCGCCTTTCTTCATTACAGATTCGGATATCGATGTTACGAAGTAAAATTAAAGAGTCGCTAAAAGAGGCAATGAAATCAAAGGATAAGCGCCGTACTTCAACGCTTCGTCTGATCATTGCTACTCTTCAGGATCGGGATCTCGCGGCCCGCGATAAAGGTGCCGAAGAGGGAATCACCGATGACGAGATTCTCCAGATGTTGACCACCATGGTTCGCCAGCGCAAAGACTCTATTGCCGCTTACGAGAAAGGCGGGCGCGTCGACCTAGCTGCGTCGGAGCAGGAGGAAATTGATATTATTTCCGATTATCTGCCAAAGCAATTCGATGAAGCGGAAACCCGCGCGGCAGTGGAAAAAGTTATCGCTGATATCGAGGCGAAAGGCCTGAAAGATATGGGAAGGACGATGGCTGAGCTTAAAAATCGTCATGCCGGGCAGATGGACTTTTCAAAAGCGAGCGCTATCGTTAAGGAAACGCTCGGGGCATAAATTTGCAGGAATTGTCGGTTTTCATATTAACCGGTTAAAAAAAATTATAAGGTTGGACGCAGGAATGGCCTTTCCGCCGCAATTCATGGAAGAGCTTAAAAGCCGCGTCGGCCTTGCGGAAGTGGTTGGGCGACGAACCAAGCTTACAAAAAAGGGCCGTGAATATTCCGGTCTCTGTCCCTTCCACAATGAGAAGACACCGTCCTTCACCGTAAATGAGGAGAAGGGTTTC
The DNA here is from genome assembly GCF_963973085.1 of uncultured Sneathiella sp. Lineage (GTDB taxonomy): Bacteria > Pseudomonadota > Alphaproteobacteria > Sneathiellales > Sneathiellaceae > Sneathiella. The sequence continues at coordinate 762,390 of NZ_CAXAXA010000001.1, read as the reverse complement.
TACCATTGTTTTGGCTGCGGCGCCAACGGTGACCTTATTGAGTTTGTCAAACAGACCGAGGGTGTTTCCTTTCCCGAAGCAGTTGAACGCTTGGCCGCAGTTGCCGGGCTGCCGATGCCGGTCGAGCGGCCTGAAGAGAAGGCGCGACAACAGCGCGCTGCGACCTTGCATGAGGCCATGGAGCTCGCCGGTAAATGGTTTACGGCGCAACTTGCCAGCCAGGCCGGAGCCGTGGCACGGCAATATCTCGGTCGCCGGCAGGTCTCCGAAGAAGCGGTTTCTTCCTTTCGTCTGGGCTTCGCGCCAAACAGTCGGACAGCTTTGAAAGAAGCGTTGATTGCACGCGGGGTAAGCGAAGGGACACTCATCGAAGGTGGGTTGATCATCAAGCCGGATGAGGGCCGGGAGAGCTATGACCGCTTCCGCGATCGCTTGATGTTTCCGATCACGGATCGCCGGGGTCGGATTATTGCGTTTGGCGGCCGGGCGCTGGGGGATGCGCCGGCAAAATATCTCAACTCGCCTGAGACCCCCCTGTTTCATAAGGGGCATGTGCTTTACAATATGGCCACTGCGCGCCAAAAGGCGTTTGATACCGGCACGGTTATCGTGGCCGAAGGATATATGGATGTTATTGCGCTCAGCGATGCGGGTTTCTCGCAATCCGTTGCGCCGCTCGGCACGGCTATTACGGAAGACCAGTTGCAGGTTTTATGGCAGATGGCCCCTGAACCAATCCTTTGTCTAGATGGGGATACGGCAGGCTGGCGCGCCGCGCTTCGGACTTCGGAGCGGGCATTGCCGTTGCTTAGACCAGGCTATTCTTTGCGATTTGCTCTGTTGCCGGAGGGCGTGGACCCTGATGATCTGATCCGGAAGGAAGGGGCCGGGGCCATGTCCCAGATTCTTGACAATGCCCAACCGCTTTCCGAAATACTCTGGCGTAAGGAAGTGGCGGACCGTCCGGTAGATACACCAGAACGAAAAGCGGCACTTGAAAAGGCGCTTTATAGCCTGTGTGATGAGATGCGCGATCCGGCTGTGCAGACCCACTATCGTGCTTTTTTCAAGGAACGCCTTTGGCAGGCGTTTCGGTCAAAAGGGCAAACGCCCCGGCAGGGGTCACGCGGCGCTGGCGAACGAAATCGATTCGCACGATTCGCGAATCAAGGAAGTGATTCGCGATTTTTACGCAAATCTTCCCATCGCACCGCTGTCGCACCCGCCGTTGGCCGGCGAGAAGAATTGATCCTTCTAACCGTGGTAAACCACCCGGAGATAATGGAAAATCACTATGACACGCTGGCGTCACTCCATCTCTCTAGTCCTCAACTTGACAGATTACGGCGTGCGATAATAGATATTGCGACAGTCGAATCATCCCTTGACTATACGGACATGGCGCACCATCTAGCTAAACGTAAATTGTCTGAGCAAGTAAAGGGGTTGCAAGGGCCGACAACCAAGTCATTGGACTGGTTCGTTGATCCCGCCGCGGCGTATGAAGATGCATTGAACGCGTGGCTGCATATTGTGGCTCGCCATAAGGTGGAGGCATTGCAAAAGGATCTGGAAGCAGCGGAGCGTCAACTCGGTGAAAATGCGACCACAGAAAATCTCGACCGACTTAAAATGGCAAAACAAGCACTGGATGCGGCGGCCGGGAACGAAGCCGATATTGAAGGCTTCGGGCTGGCGTCCGGGCGAAACAAGAGCGTTTAAACAGACTTAATCCAATATTTCCCGCGACGCGGGTCGTAACGATGGAAACCTTCAGGAGTTAAAATTTATGGCGACAAAAAGTGCGGAAGCCGTCGATACGTCGGATCAGAGCGATGAAAGCCCCGATAGCCCGCTAATTGATGCTTCCCAGGCAGCCGTCAAGAAGATGCTCGCGAAGGCGAAGGACAAGGGTTATGTGACCTTTGATGAGCTGAACGCCGTCCTTCCGCAAGATCAGATGTCGTCCGAACAGATTGAGGACACGATGTCTCTGTTGTCGGAAATGGGGATTAATGTTGTCGAAAATGACGAAGAAGGCAATGACGATGCCCCCGTCGATCAATCAGATGACAATGATGAAGATGGTGACGACGAAGTTGAAGAAAAGAAGGTAAAGGAAACACCGGAAAAACCAGCGTCGACCGCGGGTGACCGGACGGATGATCCTGTCCGGATGTATCTGCGCGAGATGGGCACGGTTGAGCTTTTGTCGCGCGAGGGTGAGATTGCCATTGCGAAACGGATTGAGGCCGGTCGTGGCAAGCTGATCGGGGCTATATGCGAAAGTCCGTTGACGATCCGCGCCATTCTGAACTGGCGTGAACTGATGCTTCAGGAAAAGCTGCTGCTGCGGGATGTTATCGATCTTGATGCCACCTATGGCGCGGGCGCGGCAGCGGAAAAGGCGCTTCAGGAAGGCTTTAGTGAAGACAGCGAGGATGACGAACTTCCCGCTGCTGGCCTTAGCGATGACGATGACGATGACGATGACGATGACGACGATTCAGACTCGGATTCCGAGGAAGATAAAGATGAGGATTCCGACGACGAAGAGGGTGAAGAAGGCCGTAGTCGTAAAGAAGATGATGACGATGACGACGACGCGGAAGACAACACAATGTCCCTCGCCGCGCTGGAAGAGACACTGAAACCGGAAGTGTTCGAACGTTTCGACGAAATTGCAAAGACATATAAGAAACTTCATAAAATGCAGGAACTGCGGCTGACGGCCGCGCTGGAAAATGAGGCTGTCTCGAATGCGCAGGAGAAGAAGTACGAAAAGCTGAAGCTTGAACTGGTCAAGCTGATGGATGATGTGCATTTGACAAACAACCGGATCGAGGCATTGGTTGACCAGCTATACGGTATCAATCGCCGCCTCATGAGCCTCGAAGGTAAACTGCTACGGCTCGCTGAACGGCACAAAGTCTCGCGCGCAAGTTTTCTCGAAAACTATTTCGGCAGCGAGCTGGACCCCGGCTGGGTTGACAAGATGGGCGTTATGAAAGCCAAGGGCTGGAAAGATTTTGTCGCCAACGAAAATGAAGGAATTGGCGAAATTCGGAGCGAGATTATCAAAATCAGTTCCGAGTTCGGCATGCCCATGAATGAATTCCGCCGGATTGTCAGCACGGTGCAGCAAGGGGAGCGTGAAGCGAGCCGGGCGAAAAAGGAAATGGTGGAGGCCAACCTCCGTCTCGTGATCTCGATTGCCAAGAAATATACGAACCGTGGCCTGCAATTCCTCGACCTTATTCAGGAGGGGAATATCGGCCTCATGAAGGCCGTGGATAAGTTCGAATATCGCCGGGGGTATAAATTTTCGACCTATGCGACATGGTGGATCCGTCAGGCCATCACACGGTCGATCGCGGATCAGGCGCGGACAATCCGCATTCCAGTGCATATGATTGAGACAATCAACAAGCTTGTCCGGACGTCGCGCCAGATGCTTCATGAGATTGGTCGCGAGCCCACACCTGAAGAGCTGGCGGTCAAGCTGGGTATGCCGCTTGAAAAAGTGCGCAAGGTCATGAAGATCGCGAAGGAACCGATCAGCCTTGAAACGCCGATCGGGGATGAGGAAGACAGCCACCTTGGCGATTTCATTCAGGACGAAAACGCAGTGCAGCCTTTGGATGCGGCAATTCAATCGAATTTACGTGAAACAACGACTCGTGTTCTGGCGTCGCTTACTCCGCGGGAGGAGCGCGTGTTGCGTATGCGGTTCGGCATCGGCATGAATACAGACCATACATTGGAAGAGGTGGGCCAGCAGTTCTCGGTCACCCGAGAGCGTATTCGCCAGATTGAAGCCAAGGCCCTCCGGAAGCTCAAGCATCCGAGCCGGTCGCGCAAACTGAGAAGTTTTCTCGATACCTGACCCATGCACAGCAAATGGGATAAAAATTGGCGGTAATTTAAATTCGCCAATTGCGTCCCTTTGTTGAACAGGCTAAATAGTCACGAATGAAAGGCCGTTCGCGTCCTTTTTTCGGTTGCGAAAAACAATTCGGGCCTGTAGCTCAGCTGGTTAGAGCCGTCCGCTCATAACGGACTGGTCGTAGGTTCAAGTCCTACCGGGCCCACCACTAACGCCTTGTTATCACAGGGTTTTTTTGAAATACGATGCAGTTGGATTGCTGCGAAATGGCGACCAGTTTGTGTCTCTAAAAACCCTGTGATAGCAATTCTCCCTGAATATTCGATAGATTTGACGAACTGGCAGAGACTGATCAAGGCCTCTGAGATTCACTTAATGAATTCAATGGGTTAAAAACGGTCTGGTTGCGGTTTTGTGTGTCGTACTGCCCACCACTAATACCTTGTTATTGCAGGGTTTTTAGAGATATGATGCGGTTGAGTTGTTGCGAAACGATGACCAGTTTATATCTCTAAAAACCCTGCAATAACAATTTTCCCTGAAATTCCGAAGTTTTTTACGAACTAGTAGGGACTACCCAAGACGTCTGTGATTCATTTAATGAATTCAAAGGGTTAAAAACCGGCTGGTTGCGAGTTCATGTGTTGTGCGCTCCACCACTCATTCAGAGGCGAACCTTGGTCCAATCGAGGTTCGCCCCTGAACCCCGCAGAACCGGGGGCTTCGGGATTATCCGCTGATCTCAGAGACGCTTGGAGTGGCTCCATGAGACCGCAAATCCCCCTTCGTCTCTACAGGCCACTTTCCGTGTCCAATCCATTGATATTTTTGATGGAGTCAGGCTGGATATCCGAGCTGCGTTCGCTGAGCTTTCCAGTCAAATGCGAGGGAGCGTAGGCGTTGAAGCCGCCTCACCGTCAAGGATTCCGGATGCCGGCCGGCCAATATGTCTTCAACGATTTCCGGCGACAAAAATGCCAGCGGAAGAACCCTGCTAATCTCGGTAACGAATACATGTTCACGAGAGGCAATTTCCTGAACAGACTTTGCCTCTCGTGAAGCCAATTGATCAAACCAATGCCTGGCCTTGGCAATCAAGCGACAGAGATCCGGATCAGGCTGACGGACTTTCATCGCGCCGGCAATAACCAACTTTGCCTCGACACCCTTACGCTGCAATTTAATGTCTATTTTGAGAGTGAGGACGTTGCGATCTTCGTTCTGGCCATCGAGCATTTTGATTTGCAATAGCCTGGCCAAAGCCTCTCGGCTCAGGTCAATAGAGATTGAATCTGATCTGAGCTCAACCCGATGGATGAACGCCTTTAACAAGCCCTTCCGTGAAACGGTATCGTCGCTCATGATCTTTTCGGCCAGCGCGATGGCCTGTTCGTTTATCACTTGCAAGTCAGGCAGGCTGTGGTCTTGGAGATGAAGGACGTCAATTAATCGGTTCTGATTGCAAAGCAGTTCCCGAACGGGATTGAGGATAGTCTCTTCAAGTGTCGACGCTGGCAGACGCCATCCACCGGCATCCGGTTCCTCATCCTGCGCCAACTGTTTCGAGATATAATAGCGATACCGCTTGCCCTGTTTGCTGGCCTGGGCTTGATAGAGCGGTTCTCCCGCTTCATCGAAGACCAGCCCCGTCAGCAGAAACGGCGCTTTCATATTTGTTGGCGAAGATCGCTCCCGGCGGTTACCGCTCATCATCTGCTGAACCTGATCCCAGGTTTCCTGATCGATGATGGCTTTATGCATCCCGGGCCAGGTATCTCCTTTATGCGAGATCAATCCAACATATAGCGGGTTTGACAGCAACCGATACAGATTGCCGCGCAATAGGGGCTTGCCGCCTGCAACAGATCCATCCTTTCGGATAATCCTCTTGGTCCTGATACCAAGGCGATCTGCCTCTGCTTTTAAAAGCCGGACCGTCCCGAGCTCGATATAAAGGTTAAACAGCTGTCGGACTATTGTCGCCTCCTTTTCATTGATCACCAGCTTGCGATCCACAACGTCATACCCGAGCGGCAGGTTGCCGCCCATCCACATGCCTTTCTTCTTGGAGGCAGCAATCTTGTCCCGGATGCGTTCTGCGGTCACTTCCCGTTCGAACTGGGCAAAGGAGAGAAGCACATTCAATGTCAGCCGGCCCATGGAGGAGGTGGTATTGAAGGCTTGCGTCACCGAGACAAAGGAAACATCATGTTGATCGAGTTTCTCTATGATCTTTGAGAAGTCAGCAAGCGACCGGGTGAGGCGGTCCACCTTATAGACAACAATGATATCCACCTCATGCCGCTCAACAGCCGCCAGCAGTTTTGTAAGGGCAGGGCGGTCCATGGTGCCGCCCGAGAAGCCGCCATCATCAAAAGCGGTTCGGACCAGTTTCCAGCCCTCATGACGCTGGCTCTTGATATAGGCTTCACAGGCCTCCCGCTGGGCCTGCAGGGAATTAAAATCCTGCTCCAACCCATCCTCGGTCGACTTGCGGGTATAGATGGCACAGCGTTGCATAGCAGTTCCTCACAGTCCGAAGAAACGCGGACCGGACCAGCGAGCTCCGGTAATGGTCCGGGCGATAGCAGATAACGACCGGTAGGATTTTCCTTCATAGACAAAGCCATTTTCTACAATGTCAACCATATGGGTTTTTCCCCGCCATTCCCGAACCAGTCGGCTACCGGTACCAGGCTTTAAAGCGACCGGTGCCCGTGAATTATTGGTGGTCGTCCCCGGTGGTGCAGGTACATATCGCCGAAGTTGGCGAAGGGTTGATTTCTTTAAACCACCAAAATCCTTTGCCTGACGGTTGTAGTGACAGGCATAGAGAAGAAGCCGGGTGCTCAGCCCTTTGGGCGGCGGTCCGCCATAAGCCTTGATCCAGGCGTCGATAAGGTTTTTCCGGGAAGGTTGGTCGTCCGTAGTTACGTTTGCCATCGCCTCAACCCTCAACGGCTTTATATATTGTCTTTCCAGAAGGGGTTCGAGAATGATCAATTCGCACGCCCTGTTTGCGTAACCCCGTCAGCGCAGCCCGGATACTATGGGCCTGCCATCCTGTCGCCTTCTGCAGATCCTGCATCCGCGCGCCTTTTGAACGTTTGAGAAGCCTGAGGATGATCTCCGGCTTTTTAGGTGGAGCCTTTATTGGCTTCCGTATTCGGGAAAAGGACGCCGGTTTGTCGGCCGCTTTGGCAGACCTTGTCATTGCTTGTGAAGATTCTGCCGTGTTGTCAGTGATTGCTTTGACTGTCTCTGCCTGTCGCTCTTTCTTTGTTGCTGTCATATTACCCTCCGTGATGTTGCTCCGGCCGATGCCGGAGCTTGCACTGAGGAAAGCCCGGCTCGAAACAGGGTCGAACGTCGGGCATGCGGTGAGGCGGGGTATAAAAGGAGCGTCACGGCATGATTACAGTGACGCTCTGTTCGTTCCGGAAGTCCAGTCTAAAATAGATTATCGAAAACACCTATTCCCGTGCGGGCAAAGTAGTTGTCTTGATAGATAATCTCATGTCCACCCATTGAGATTTGAGAGACTTTTACGTTCAGATCAGGAATGGGGGATTCCCTCGCCCAAAGCAGAAACTGCGTCATAGAGTCAACTTGATCCGCATACTTGCTTCCGGGAAAACTCAGTATTTCATGCTCAAAGGCTTGCAACCAGTCCGCCTTCTCCGGCAGGAATACCTTGCCGGCCTCGACGGTATTAGTGGTCATGGTGGCGCGACTTTCTTTATCTCCAGTCGGCTTTATTGGAATCACTTTCAGGTTTGTATGTTGCAGATTTTGATATACCTGAATACCACTTGAGGCATGCTCTACAAGCACGGCATTCGCATTACGAGCTTTCGCCAGCTCAACTATCGTTTTCAGCAGTTCCGGATATTCGAGCTTAAATCTTCGACAGTCCAGCAGGAAATATCTTCCGCCACGGATACCCCAGGTCGTGCAGCAGGAATAGGCGTTGTTCGGGCCGGTTCCGGCGGCGGTATCCCAACTGTCAACGATACTGTCAAACTTTTCCGAAGAGACGGCATTGGGATACCGGCGCAACCATTTTTTCTTGAATAAAGCACCACCCGGGGGTGCAGGGTTCTGTTGATACTGGGTTTCAAAAATATAACTTCCAACCGACTTTTTTATTCCCTCCAGAATTGCCAGGCTTTCCCGCTCTGCATGCAAGGGTTCTCCTGCTTTGCGCTCATACCACGCATCATCTCCGACTTGATATGAAATCGTTTCAATCTCAATTGCCGGAATATCGAGATAGCACCACTCATCTTCTTCCAATTCCAATAGGTGACCGATGAGATCATCGCAATGTACGCGTTGGGAGATGATGATTACGCAGCCGGTATTCTTGTTGTTCAAGCGGGTGAACGCGGTGTGATGGTACCAGTCGTTCACCTTCTTTCGTTCCGCCTCCGACATGGCTTCATTTGGTTTGATCGGATCATCGATAATCAGATAGTCACAACCAAACCCCGTGAGCGTGCCACCGACCGATGTCGTATAAATGCCTCCACCTTCGGTCGTAAAAATGCTTTTTTCCGTATTCTTCATCTTGCTGATCTTGAGCTTTGGAAACAGCTTTTTGATAAAGGGATCTTCCAGAAGCTTACGTCTCTTTGCGGAGAAGTCGGCGGCAAGCCCGTCAGAATAGCTCACGCAGATAATCTTCGCTTTTGGATTATTTCCCAAAATCCAGATCGGGAGGGCAATTGACGCGCAGAAGGATTTCAAATAGCGCGGGCCAATGGCAATCATCAACCTCTTTATATCGCGTGTAACACAGCCCTCCAAGAGGTAGGCCATGCAGTCAATATGCCAGTTCCCCATACATTGCTCACCTTCAAAAAGCTCAAACAACTTGAGGCAAAAATCTTTGAAGATGGTTCTGTAAATTGCGTAAACAGCTTGAATATCAGTCTTCATCGGAAGCCTCCGTAAATTCAGTTTTGGAAATAAATTTCTTTGCGTATGCATCTAGAACGGCTTTATCCGTTGCCGTCAGTTCTTGTTCGTCAGGTAATTCTCCTTCATCGGTCAAAAGTTTAATTGTCATGGTGAGTAAGGTATTTGAGGCGCGCAGGTCGCCCTGTACGGCTTTTACCGCCAGGCTTTTAAGCATCGCCCGTTGCTTGGATATCTTTTTTGCCTTGCCGCCCTCCTTAATCGTGATCATTTCCGCAAGCTCTTCCATCAGGTCCGTCTTGAGGTTCTTCGTGCCCTTCGGGCGGCCTTTCTTGTTGCCGGACTGACCGGGCTTGAACTGGTGCTTTTTGGGAGGCTTTTTATAACCGATATCTTCATCACTCATGGCTTTGCCCTCCTTCCGTCAAGAAAGTTGAAGGGGGTGGCAAGAGCTTGAGGCCTGAGCGGCCCTGGTCCTTGATCTGATCGAAGGTCAGTCCCAGCTCGGCATGAATGGCCTGTTGTCCCGTAAAATCCTGCCAACGCTTGATCGCAACATCCACATAATGGGGATCGAGCTCCATGCCCCGGCCTTTGCGGCCGGTTTTTTCGGCGGCAATGATCAGGGTGCCGCTTCCGAGGAACGGATCGAGGATAATGTCGCCGGGCGCCGAGCTATCGAGGATCGCATCGGCGATCATGGCAACGGGTTTGACCGTTGGGTGCAAATCGAGATTTTCCTGCCGGTCTGGCCCGAAGCTGTTTGCACCGGTATATTCCCAGACGTTTGTGCGATTACGGCCGTATTTTCCGAGCTGAATATTGTTGAGATGCGTTGCCGTTCCGTTTTTGCAGACGAGAACGAGCTCATGTTGCGACCGATAGAAAGAGCCCATTCCCCCATTGTTTTTGACCCAGACACAGAGGTTGAGTTGCTCTGTGTATAAACGATCACAAACGGCCTGTAGCTGCGATAAATGCCGCCAATCCATAAAAATGTAATGGACTGAGCCATCCTGGCTGGACTCGGTAAGATTGATAATTGCATCGGTTAAGAATTTGGTGAATTCTGTATCTGACATTTCACCAGATGCCATTATAAACTCTTTGTGGTCTCCTTTCTCCGAAACCCTTATATGGCCCTTTACTTTCACATTGTAGGGAGGGTCTGTAATCACCTGCCGGGCAAATTCGTCGCCCAACAGATGCAGGTAACATGCTTCGTTGAGGGCATCTCCGCAAAGTACCCTGTGGCCCCCGCAAAGCCATAAGTCGCCGAGCTGGGAAACGGGAGGGTTTTTTAGATCGGGCTGCGGAATCTCATCATCTTGTGTATTGTCAGCGGAATGCTCTACGGTTTCAAAAGTGAAATCAATCTCCGGAATATCAAATCCTGTTGACTCCAAGTCGATGCCGGCCTCAAGGAATTCCGCAAATTCAATTTTGAGACGTTCGCGATTCCACAACGCTTCTTCGGATAAGCGATTGTCTAAGAGGCGAAAGCCCTTGACCTGAAATGGCGTCAAGTGATCTGCAAAAATGACAGGTAGTTTCTTAAGGCAGAGTTCGAGGGCAGCAAGCACTCTTGCATGTCCCGAAATAATCGTACCATCTCTGTCTGCCAGGACCGGGATGATAAACCCGTACTCGCGGATACTTCTTTTGAGCTTCCGGATTTGCTTATTAGAGTGTTTGCGCGGGTTATTTTGGTAAGGCCTTAGCTCATCAATCGACACGTGCTCTATCCAAATTGAGACGTGCAGATTGTTTCCAACGACTTGATTGTGGAGCTTGCTTGTCACAACAGCTTGTGACTTAGCTAATTTTTTACTTCTAGCCATAATGGCCTCCATTCCCGTGCATTTCATAATGCTGGCGATAGAGGCCGGGGCTCCAACGTCAGCGGTTAAACCGCTTCCATCGTCAGGGCCCTCCTTGGCTCAGATGTAGCTTGCACACAATATGAGGTGTGAATGGGGAAAATCTTCTACTAATTCTTTGGTCTCTGTCAACGAAAAAATAATGAAAGTGTGTTTTTGGAGGGGTTTGGTTGGGAGCTCTCTATCATATCTTTTCGGGGCGTTGTCACATTAACTTGCGATAGTCGCGGTGAACCCTCAGTGGATATATTTAGGCAGCCTTGCTTGTAGTTGCCCAAACGCTGAATGCTTCAGCACGCCTTTGCTTTAAATGAGATCGGTTTATAAGGTGACGTTGAAGGTAGAAGCTATTGTAAGTCGCTGAATGAATATTGAGAAATTTTTGAGTGGATCCCGATGACTTAAACTTTTGCATTTTTCGCTCTCTTTGACGGACCGGAAGATGAGAGTTTTCCGCTCGATTATTTGATCGTTTGTTGTCAATATGCTCGGCGCTCAGGCCCAGAGTTCGAAATGCTTTATGATATGATTTCAGCTTATCTGTGACGATTTGCGTTGGCGCAAAGCCTTGCTTCTTCAGTAATTTCCGCATTATTTTCAAAGCAGCTTTGGTGTTTCGCCTGGATTGTACGAGGAAATCCAGGACTTCGCCTTCACTATCGACGGCACGCCACAGGAAATACCGTCTTCCTCGAATAACGACGACCATTTCATCTAAATGCCAAATATCATTGGGAGTAGGGCGGGAAGATCTCAGATTTCGCGCAATAGGAGCACCGAATTTCTAAAACCAGCGCCTTACTGTTTCGTAGGAGATATCTAAACCTCTTTCTGCGAGCAGATCCTCAACATCTCGATAGCTCAGCGAAAATCGGGCATACAGCCAAACTGCATGTTGAATGATGTCAGAGGGAAAGCGATGCCGAGAATAGGAGATCTTTTGCATCAGTGGAGATTAGATCATCATCAATTTCCTTGCCACAAAGTTAATGTGACAAAGCCAGGAAATGTCCCGCGAGTAACGACATATCTACACCTCAAGAAATATAAGCTTTGTGGAAGTAAACGGGTGTGCAATTTTCAGATCATATCTCCGAAAGGCACACCAGAGGCACATGAAATTTAAAAATACAATAATATCAATTACTTAAATCGGCAATATTCAGGCTCATAACCTGAAGGTCGTAGGTTCAAATCCTACCCTCGCAACCAACTAAATCAATGACTTAGTCGCGATTTTGACAGGCCCCACTGGGGCCTGTTATCGTTTCAAATGTGTTACACACTTTCACACATTTTGAGACGCGACGAAGAATCATGAAGAGCCACACGATATTTGGCGGCAAAGTCCACCTCTATAAGCGCGATAACAGCCGATTTTGGCAGTGCTCCTCCTACCTCGCTGGTCGAAACTGGCGAACTTCGACCAAGCAAGAGAGCCTTCAACTCGCCAAGGATTTTGCCGAGGACTGGTATCTGACCCTCAGAGACAAGGGCCGTCACGGCGAGCTGCCGACCGGCAAGTCCTTCGCCCAGGCCGCGAAGGCGTTTGAGGAAGAGTATGAAGCCATCACACGGGGCCGCCGCAGCCCGAAATAGGTGCAAGGCCACAAGGACCAAATTCGACTCCATCTCATGCCGTATTTCGGCAAGATGTCCGTCACCAAGATAACCTCCGGCGCGGTTCAGAAATACCGCGTCCATCGCATGACGGAGCCGAAGCGCGACGACAAAGCCGATCAGACAAACAACAGCGCCAAGGGTAAAGGTAACCGCAAGGGCAAGGTGAAACAGAACAACCCGGAGCCGAAGCCCTGGAAGGCACCTGCCCGCAACACCATCCACAATGAAATCGTCACCTTGAGCATGGTGCTCAAGACGGCCCAGCGTCACGGCTGGCTGGAGAACCTGCCCGACCTCTCCGATCCATACCGGAGACGAAGCAAGGTCGAGCGCCGGCCTTGGTTCACGCCGAACGAATATGAGCAACTCTACAAGGCGACGCGTGCCAACGCCGCCAACCCGAAAAACCCACGCTTCAAATGGCATGCCGAGCAACTGCACGACTTCGTACTGTTGATGGCGAACACTGGACTCCGCCCCGACGAGGTGAAGCACCTCGAATTCCGCGACGTGGTTATCGTCGATGACGATTTCTCCGGGGATCGCATTCTAGAAATCGAGGTGCGCGGCAAGCGCGGCGTCGGCTACTGCAAATCCATGCCCGGCGCGGTGCGCCTGTTCGAGCGCCTGCGTGACCGGGAGCGGCCCGTCGCCGACAATCCAAACAATGACTCAGGGGAACCTAAGCTGGAAAAACCGAAGCCCACGGACCGGCTCTTCCCGAACGAATTCAAGAAGATGTTCAACGGCATCCTCAATGAGCCCAAACTGAAGTTTGACCGCAACGGCAAACCTCGCACGGCTTATAGCCTGCGCCACAGCTACATATGCTTCCGCCTTCTCGAAGACGCTGACATCTATCAGGTTGCCAAGAACTGCCGGACCAGCGTCGAGATGATCGAGAAGCACTATGCGGCACACCTCAAGGATATGATCGACACATCCTTGGTCAATGTCCGGCGCGACAGGCCGAAGCGCAAAGACAAATCCACCAAGGGCGATTCCGGCCAGAGGCCGGAGGCTTGATCCAACCCGTCAGGTTCAGAGAGCAGTCTCAGGAGCCGTCAGGTCCAGCTCGGTGAGCGTCAATGGACCTGGACGGGTATATAGGCCGCCGCTTGAAGGTCGTCCGGCAGCGGACGATTGCGGTGCGCCGTCTGTCAGGCTGAGAGGGAAGCCGTTCAGCCGTCCGAGCCAGCCCGTTGGGCGTCAGGGGTTCGGGACAATATCCATTAAAAGGCAATGGCTACACGTAATATTTTCTGCTCTTCCGAGTTCGTATTATGAGGCTTACGCAAACTCGTCAAAGAGTGCATCCAACTGTGTATTCTTATCCAGAACGCGCAAACGATCTCTAATCTCGCTCCGGTGAAGGTCTAACCTTATGAACTTGTCCCCAGCCCCACCACGGATTAATTGAACGCGACCAAACACATCGCCATGTTTCTCAGCGAAGTCAGCGAGCCCTTTGGCTTTAGCCATATTGTCGTTTAGCGAAGGATTATGCGGCTCAAGAATGTCAAAAATGAAGTCGCCATCAACTTCTCGCACGATTAACAGATCAGGGAACATGGGCTTGGCGATCCCTCCCTGGCTGTAGGGAATTTCAAGAGACCAGGGTTTTCGCTCTAAATTCCGCAGCCATGCAACGGTCTTGCTCCTGGCAAGTTCTTCGGCCAATACCCCCGCTTCCCATGTTCCCAAATCCACCCGAAATTCTCCGTCATCTTCCGTAAACAAGTGACGGTCCCAGACGGGTTCTTTGGGATCTCGCCGGAAGTCAATTGTGTCCTGGAGCTGCCAGGAAATTGCCTCTGGCGTAGTCGAGGCAGAACGAAGGCGCTCATAGGCCATCCGACTTTGCTCATGCAGCTTGCCAATGGCGGCGCGGTTGTCATCGTATAGAGTATTAAAAGCCTTCTTCGACCGTCGTTCCAATTCTGTCATCGAAGCCCCGTCCCTGCTTGCGACGATAACCTCTAGCTTGACCTCCAGCGGATCACGTTCTGCGTGGGCTTTCCAATAGCTCTGGTGAAGACCATTTCCTAAAGCACGACCAGCCTCTTGGTACTGGCGGTCAATATCGAGATCAGAAACATCAATTTCATAGTCCTCTTGACTCTCCGCCACCCCAGTTACGCTTTCAACTGCGAGGGTATTCAGCGCCAAACGGGTAAGGGTCTTTTGGTCGACGTCGAACTGACCGGACTTTTTTAGCCTCGTAACCCCATCTCCAATCCATGCGACCGCATCGGATTTCGCCTTCTCCCATGCACTATCGTCAATGCCATCGATAGTCAGCCGCTGTGCAATTCCCTGATACCGGCGCAGGTCACTCTGCGCGCGGTGAGCATTCACCCTGTAAGTGACCAGCTCCGACATTGCGGCAAATATATTTTCGGTTCCCGCTCTTCGATTGAGCACAACAAGTTCGCGGGCATCTGCGGCTTCGGCGGGCGGGATGTCTTCGCTAGTTTGAAGGGCGGTAATGACATCTTTAACCGCCTTACTGTCGAAATGCGGGAGAAAAAGATGCACGTCGTTTAACTCGGCACGCCGCTCAATCCGCCGGGCGAGAGGCGTTCGCACCATTCTGCCAAGAAGCTGAGCGATATAGGTATGATCTTCAGCTCGCCGGAACGACATCATCACTTCCGCGCGAGGACAATCCCAGCCAGTAGAGAGAGCCATCTTGAAAAGAACCACCGACAATTCAGGGTCCTCTTCGATTCTGGATGGTTCAATGTAGAGTAGCTCGCGTTCAGCCGCCTTGACTCCAACTTTATCCATGAAGGAGTGGGCAATTTCGCTGTCTTTCAGTGAGCGACCTAAAACGTCCTCTATTACCTTTACGACTGCGCCTAGGTTCGTCTTAGTGAGGATGCTGCCGCTCCCATCTTCAACTTGAATCACCAGGATTGGCCTTACGTTCCGTTCGCCTTCTTCCCGGCAGTATGTTTCCCAGTTTTTTGATATCTCTATCCAACGACGTGTGGCCTCCGCAACCAGACCTAGTTCCGCTTTGGTCGCTACATCGGGGTGGTGGATCAGAATACGCTCTTTCAATAACCCAGATTCTCGCACGTCCTCTGGCGGCACAGTAACGCGCGATATCGTATGGTTGGTATCGGCCAGAAGATCGTTGAAACGTTTCGGCGTGGCTGAAACGCCTATAATCAGTGGCATCCTGACCAGGCCGTTTTCTACATCCCCTTTGATAAATTTTTGAACGATCGATTGCGCCGCAGACCTGCCCCGCCCGTTTGACATGCCCCGGTGCGCTTCGTCGATCACCACATAAAAGCGATCCGGAATGGCACGAGCCGTGTTCGTAAGTGTCCGCCAGAGTGACCAGGTGCGCTTATCCCCCTCACGCGTCAGCAGTTTGTCGGTCGCGAGTTTCTGCGTATTGATAAAATAGATGCGTCCACCTTGAAGGCGTTCTTCATCGAAACTGGCATCAACGGTCACAAGTTGGCCGACGCGAAAAACCTTGTCGGATTGCCTTTCGATTTTCCGCCGAGTTTGTTCGTTCAGTTCCGGCATATCGGATAGCCATAGGATAACGGCGTTTTGCTGCGGCTCCCACTCATGTGGCAACCAATCCAACTGCGCATCTGGAGAATCTAGGATGGCTTCGAAGAGAGCCGTCATGATGACCGTTTTCCCGCTACCCGTGGGTGCGGAAAGCGTAATTGCCTGAGGATTCTCAGATGATGCATCTCGACGGGCCGTCAACAAGCGCGTCCGCAAATTGGACAGCGCGTCTTTCTGGAAATCGAACAGAGAAATTTTCATGCCTCATCCCCCCGTGCCATCGAGGCATTATCGTTCCGTGTGTTAATGACAAAATTGGCCAGGTAATCTCGGTAGAGTTGCACGAACTTCAATTCCTGATTTTCCGTGGTCAAAAGGGATCTGAGTTCGTCCGACAAAGCGCGGTACGCTTCTTCCGAGTCAGTCACAATAAAGATGTACGCTAGATCTTTTTGCCCCTTCAGAGATTTCATAAAGTCCTTGATGCGAGCTTCGTGAATGAGCACTGCGAAATTTGTACCGTCTTGCACGAACCAGTCAGGCAATGGACCAGAAGGCAATTCAGGCCTCGCGCCGATTGCTCCTGCCTTAAGCCATAAAAGTGGGAGCACCTCACGTAAAGCCGCGCCCAGCTCAACCCGGTTTTTGTCGAGGAAATCGAGCTTGAAATAGGCCAGGTTAGCGGCAAAGCCTTCGGCCATAGGGCGTTTTTCTTCGTCTTGAATAATCTGAGGCCCAAGCAGATCCTCGACCCTGCTCCTGATCTCTTTGAATTGCTTGACCGTATCAGCCACGATAAAAAAATCGGTTGCTTGGTTTTCCTCACCAAGTTCGGCTAGCCAATCGTCCGCGGCGTCCGGATCAAACAGTACCGCGGTTTTGTAGTCCTCACTAGCAATGTAACGGCAGCCGACAGTCACAGAATTTTGCGGCAGTCCGTCGATCAATGCGACAAGCGACTTTTGTCTCGCTATGATCTCTTTGCCTGACTTGGCGTGAGCTTTTTCGTCCAGCCCTCCTGGTATTCTGAAGTCTTCCGCCGTAACGAACGCTAGATGTCGGAACCTGCGTGACTTCTCACGTTCGACCATTCGACCTGTGATGTAATCACCTGGAAGAGCTGTGCCGTCATCACGATAACCAAGAATGGTAAACTTGGACCGAGGCCAGGTCACTGATTTGCAAATGCCCTTGGACTCCCATTCTGGGTCGCCGGGCTGGTGGCCTTGTTCGGCCAGCGCTTGGGCTTCATCTGCCGCCACCTCATTGTTGGTGACGAGAATGCATTGGCGTCGTCCACCGTCCGTGGCATTTAGTAGGTTGACGGCATTGAGCGTTGTCCCGCTTCCAGCGAAAAAATCTACGACAAGTGCCTCTGAATTATCTCTAACAACTGAAGCTATGGCGTCTCGGGTAGAGTAAATCGATTTTGGAAATGTGAAAGCGGCACCTTCTCCAAGTATCCCACGCAAAATACTCGAACCATAAATACCGGAGTCGTGTATTCCTCTATTCCAAACAGTTTTTATATTTCTGAGTCTCGCGTCCAATGATGAATATTCAATATTCACCGATCCTGTTATTTCATTTTTTCCGGTTATTATAATTTCTCCGTTGTCTATTCTGGACCGTGTCCCGCGGTTCAGATACTGAATAGTCCAAGTCTTTCTTTTCTTGTCATACCCGCCTAAACGTACAAATCCTTTTTCTATTAATGCCTTGAAGCTAGTCGGCCCCACTTGCCAATTGCCAAATGAACCGTCTCTGCGCACGGGCCATGCCACACTGGGATCATCCAGCGACGCCTGATCCGGAACCTGATCAAGTGGAAGCGGCTCTCCTACATCAAGTATTCGTTTCGTTTCTGGGTCCACAAATACCGGATAAAATAATAAGTGGCGATCTTCTCGGCGCGAATTAGAGCCACCCCGAAGCAACCATTCCCAGCGGGGCGTTTGAAATCTCTTTTCATTGGTTCTGTCTACCGAAAGAAGATCATCATGATGGGCTTTTAGAGAAGCGTCTGGCATAAATACATACATCGCATATTCTTCTACTCTTGCCAGTCTACCTTGCGAAACTCCCTTAGCATTGATAACGATAGTTGCCATCTGAACGGCACACTCAGGGAATATGTCTTCGAGTAAATTACCGAGGTGATGCACTTCGTGCTCATCAATGGTGCAGATTAATACGCCTGTATCTGGCTTCAGAAGGCTTTTGGCGAGACGCAGTCTCTTTTCCATGAAGGAAAGCCATTTGCTGTGCCGCCAGCCATCGTTTCCGTCCACATAATCGTTGTTGTATTTCCAATCACGAGCACCAGTATTGTAGGGTGGATCGATATAGATGCAGTCCACCTTGCCCGCATAGAGGTATTCTAGAAGCTGCAAAGCGTGGTAATTGTCGGCCTCGATCAAGGCATGCCACGGTGCATCAGTTGGGCCATTTTGCACAACATCTACCGGGGTCAACGCTGGAAAAATGGGTTCTCCGAATTGTTTAACGACAATTAAGTCCGACAAGGCCTTATATGTTTTTTCGCGCGATTGCGCTTGTTCATCAATCGTGCCGGATGGAACCAAAAAAGCATTCGCCGCTTTAATGTGTCGCACTTGCCACGTTTCAGAGAGTGCTCCTCCTCGAAGAGCGACCAAATCGCCCCGTTTCGGTTTGGCGTCGTATATCGGTACTAGCTCCGGAAGGTGCCGTTCATATACCAAACCAAATTTCTTCTTTCGCGTCGCCGCATCCCATTCTTCTTCGATGCGGTCGCGCAGTTTTGGATCGGCGATCTGACGCACTAAATCATGTATGGCAGCCATAAGAGCTCTTCTCCCTAGCCGCGCTATTGCGACCTTCGTTTATTCCATGCCTCAATTTCTTCCCGCTTGAAACGCCATGAGCCGCCGACCTTAAAGCCGGGGATTTTTCGTGCGCCGACCAAGCGGTAGGCCGTCTTTTCCTTGATCTTTTGAGGTACGCCACAACCTCTTTGATGGTCATGATTTCGTCTGGCACATGATCTCTTCCCTTGACGGTCAGTTTCTGCTGACGCACGGCTTCGAACCAGCCTAGCCGCCGAAAGATCGGCCTGATCAAGTCGTCTTCGGTTCGGGACACATTGGGCGTCTTCTCAATAGAAAAGGCGGAGTAGATTGCAGTTAAATCCGCAGAAAGCGAATATATCTCATCGTCTCTGAGGTTTTCCCAGTCCGCAGTCCTGACAACCGACTGTGTCAGGAAATCACTGTTAAATAGATGGCCTTGAAATACGTTCTCTATCATGAATTTATACTACACAAGTCAATCAGGAGCCCAAGTGTAAATAGTCGAAAAGGCTGATTTTTTCCTGCTAAAGTGTCACGCGGAGTGTTCCCTGTCATCGCTCCCACCTTTCGTACCGCCCGGCTTCGATTGCCCGCAGGAAGACCAGAATCGCGCTGACCGTGTCGAACACGTAACGCGCTTCTGTCGGCTCCAGGATCGGGTTGTCGTGAGCGAATGAATGACGATTGCGTATGTCGTTGTAGCTTTCGAACAAGCTTATTGCCGATTTGAGCGCTCTGTCGGTAAACGGGTTCAGGTCGCGCTCTTTCAAAAGCTCTTTGCGGTATTTGCCAAACCGGGAGTGCAGCGGCTCGTCATCGCCGCATTCCACGTTCCGCGTCCGCAGGAGGTGCGTGAACTTTTTCACGCAATATGTATGAAGGTGATCCATGGCAGCTTCCGGCTTGTTAGCCTGAAGGTCACGCTCTATGTCTTGGATCAATTCATCCAGTGTTCGGTCACGGGCATACCGATCCAGCGCGTCGGTCCGCGGGATTTCAGAGCTGCCTTCAACACTGGCGATAATTTCGAGGAAAACACGTTTCGTTTCCTCCTCTGCGGCCTCGTTCTCATTCCCTCCGCTTTTGCGGATCAAGCCTTCGCGCCGATCCCATAGGGCTCGTAATATCTTGGCGACAGTGTAGGCGTCTTCGATCGCGATGAAGATCGTCAGCCGGTTTCGTTTCGAGCTTCCATTTTCCGCGTATTTGGGATCATCGAAGTCGATACCGAACTCGTCCTCGAAAAATTCGGAGATCGTCCGGTCGGAAAAATCCAGCACGTAGCCGAAGCCTTGCGGATAGGCCACGGCCTCCTCGACAGCGCGGATTTGTGATCGCTTCAGCTTCACCATCCGCGCCCCTCCGCTTTGAGAACGACCGTCACAATTGCGAAGAGCCGGTGGAACAGGTAATCGACATGGCTGCTCTGGGATACTGGCTCGCGGTTCGTTTCGGCGTGGCGGATTTGTAGCTCATTGCCAAGGCGGGTGAGTTCGTGCGCCTCTTTTTCAAGTGCGTCGCGGAACAGCGGGGAGGTCGGTCCTGAGGCCTTGTCGAGCATGGCTGGGAAAAGCGTTTTCTTGTTCGGGCCGTTCAGTGTCTTCAGCCGTTCCCACGCGTCCCAAAGGGCCTCAAGGGATTCCCGTCTCACGGCAATGTCAGGATCGAGGAATTTCCGCCGCGCCTTCTCCAGCATCATATCCAGCTCGCTATCGCCGGTGTGGAAGGCGGCGGCCGTCAACACTTCGCGAAGGACCGGTGGCGCTAGCCGTTCGATATGTCCGTTCTTCCGCAGCTCGTAGACAAGCCCGTTGCGTCGGAAAATCTTGTTCACCGCCTCGCGAAACTCATCGCGCCCGGCGTCGATATCGAAGCTCAGGTGATGGTGCTGGAAGTAGCTGTGATACCCGCCCTTGATCGGCTTGCTGACCGTGCGCCAGGAAAACTCGACAAGGTCGAGAATGTCGAGCGTGCCCGGTACTCCGGACGCTATGTCGAACCACGGTGGATCGGAAAAGGTTGGGATCTCCGCGCGGACCGCCCTAGCCAGCGAATCGGAGTCGGTGCCGACCGGACCCGCTCCGTCATGGCATGTTTCAGGATAGGTTGCTCCGAACGAGCCGTCTTCCACCCGGCTCCGTATCAAGGCCTGGATGCCACCCCATGCCCCTTCGCCGATAGCTTCGGACTCGCGTGGCTGCTCTCCATGTTCACGTTCGCTGAAATAGCTCATGCCCCGATTTCCTTTAGCAGGCGCATGATGAGGTCGGCTGACTGCCGCTGCCGCAGGACTCGGGCTTCCCTTAGCCCTTCGTCTTCGCCCAGCTCAAATTTCGCGACGGCGACAGGTCCATCTTTTGTGAAGCCTTCGAACTTGTCGTCATCGGCGAAGTGTTTTTTGAGGATTTGAAGGGCTTCTTCGACGGTCTCCTTGTGTTTACCGCCCATTGCATCCCGGAATGCCTGGGCCGCTGCTTCCAAGCCACCCTCATAATGTTCGATGCAGTAAACAAGGTCATGCGCGTCCTTGCGCTCGTACCGCTGGTCGAGAGCGTAAGCTTTCAGACAGGTAAAGCTCACAATGTCAGCATGCCGGATTTTTTCGGTCGCAACGCCATCGTCCCCCAGCAGCTCAGCGCTGATTTCCTTTACCTCATGATGGTCAAAGACCATCGATGCGTGGGGAATGTTAAGGGCTGAGACATTCCCCTCGGTTGGTAGGGGCTGGACCTTGCCGCCGCCAAGTTTGGGGTCGTCAGCAAGCAGCTCCAGGATAATTGTCGCGCCGCTATCGGTCTTCGTCTGCCAACGCCATGAGACTTTTTCATGCTTAGCGTTTTCGCCGCGCGCGAAACCCAGCTTCATGAAGTTTTCTTCAAGTGAGTGATACGCCTCGGTATCGGTCAGCATTTGCAGCTCGACGACGATATCCACATCGCCAGTTCCCGCATGCTCCGGGACAGCCGGGGGCCTGGCCCTAACGAGATAGCGCGGCGTCAATCCGCCCACGAGATAGACAGAATCCTTCCACGGACCGAGTCCGCGAAGCAGGGTCACAAGAACCCGTTCGCAGTTCTCGGTCACTTCGTTATCGTAACCGCTGGCTTCACCCGGCTTGTTCATCAGAAACCGATCCTTTCTTGCCGGAGGTGTTCCGCCATTTCCTTTCCGCGTCCGCCACTTCGGAGCAGGTCAAGATAGACCTGCACAGGACTTGCCAACCAAAGCTGACCGACACGTTCCCTGAACAGGAATTCGCCCTGTGACCGCGTTTCGATCACATCGAGATTGGCACCTTCATTCACGGGCTTTGCTTCCAGTTCTGCATACAGATCGCTCACCCGGCTGCTGTATGCCAACCGACACGTCACCCGCGAAACGGAGGTAAGAAACGGCGCATAGGTCTGTGCCGCACTTTGCTCCGTCAGCGCATAATTCAGTCCAAGCTGTTCGCAAATATCCGAGAAGCGGTGCGCAATATCGTCAGGATTGCTACCCGAGACGTAGAAACGGCGATGTGGTTGTTTCCGCGTTGCGGCCAGTGTTTGCTTTTGCCACTCATCCAGCAACGCACCGGGATCAGTGAGCCGTCTCTCCTTGGACGGCCCTTGACCTCTCACCGTCAGCCACTCAAAGCGCTCGAGCGCTGACAGCGTTTCAGAGGCCGTTGCAGGGGAGACCTCCGCAATCTCCGCGAGCTCCTTCACGCCGAACCATTCTTCGTGTCGGATCAGCAGCGCATGCAGCACCTGAGAGCGTTTGCCTTTGAACAGTCCCCGGACTGATTTTTGAAGCGTCTTCGGGGGCGGCTTTTCAATAAGGACGTATGCACCGCGGGCTGGGATGAAGAGGCTTCCCCCAGTGTCGAAAAATCCACAATTTTCGCTCTTCAGAAGATCCTTGGCACCCGGCGAGATTGATTCGGCCGCCAGAAGAGGCACAACTTGCTGTTTGCGATCTGAGGGGCCTGCGGCCATATAACGGTCGAGCAGCCAGAGAACCTGTTGCGCATCGCGCGGATAGACCGATTTCTTGATTTCAATGAGTAGGAGGTAGCGCTTACCTCCTGCGGTGAACTCAATCTCGGCGTCGATTCCACGGTCACCGTGGGCCGCCGGTTGCATTACCGGCTCATGAGCGTCCACGTCCGGCAGCTCCCGAAGGGCCTTAAGAAGCCTTTCGATCGTTTCCATTTCAAGCTTGTAGCCTTCAAAAGTCGCCATATTTGCCGCGTTCTCTGTTCAGTGAATATGCCTAAAATAGAGAATATTCGTGAAAATGTCAATATTCACTGTCCGGCGAATATGCCTTATTTTCCGACTTTCAGCCAGCCAAAATCCGTCCCTAGCGCCATTTCTGGGCTATCACAGGTCTATGCTCGTAAGAAAGAGGGAGTGGGCGCGTCCGGCGGGGCTGAACCGGGCTCTACTACCGCATCCGGCGCTCCCAAATCTCAAGTCCAAGCCATTGACAGGTTCCGAAAACGGAACTTAAATAAGGCGGACGGTATCTAGGCCGCGCCTCTCAGGAGAGAAAGATGTCGGCTATGGAAGCATCATATGCGGTTGTTTGTTCCTATCTTGGCTTAACGGCCCGCGACCTTGCCGAGGTCGGCGATTTCTCCGAAAGGTTCGCCCGAGACCTTCTCGCAGGTCGCAGACCTTTTCCAAAAGACGTACAAAGCAAGCTTGTGGAGTTGCGGCGATACGTAGCCATGATCCTTGAGGCTATGTATCAAGACGTCGTATCAGGAGATACGACCATCTACATTTATCGGACGAACCAACAACTACGGTGTTCGCCGGTTGGGCGGTGTTGTCAGAGGAAAGTTGTTAGGCGAAGTAAAGAGGAAAGATGACGATCCTTAAGCGGCAAGCTGACGCCACTCCATAAGAGCGGCTTCACGTTTCAACTTGAAATTTTCGTGGCTATGGAGATGACGTTCGTGATTGAAATAGTTGTGGATTGACGAGTGAATAGAGACAAACTTCTGTAATGATTTTGTACTCCTGAATTTGATCATCGCGCGTTCTCGTCGGCGGAACGGTTGATACGAATTTTCAGCCCGGTTGTTCAGCCATCGACCAGTTTCCTGATGATCCGAATTGCCTATTTCTTTCATTGCCGCTCGATAGGAGCGAAGTTTATCCGTCACAATAATCTTCGGGCTGCCATATCGTTTCATGGCTTTCTTCAGAAACTTCAAGGCAGCGCTGCGATTGCGCCGCTTAGATACGAAGGCTTCAAGAATTTCACCTTCGTGATCAACGGCTCTCCAAAGATAATGGATCTCGCCATTGATCCGCACGAAAACTTCATCCAGATGCCATCTCCACTGAGATGAGTTATGGAAGGAAACGGAGCGGGCTTTTCTGATTTCTGTCGCAAACACTGGCCCGAAACGATTCCACCATGCTCTGACTGTTTCATAGCTGACGTCGATGCCCCGCTCATGCAGGAGGTCTTCCACTTGACGCAATGAAAGCGGATATCGAACATACATCATAACGGCCAGACGGATGATTTCTGGAGACGTTTTGAAATAACGGAATGGATTTTTCATGAGGCAACCGTAATTTTAGCGTCATATAAGCTCAAGCAGTTTTCCTCTGACAATGCCAACCCGAGGTGTGGTCCGGGCTTACAGCCCGATAATGTGACAGGGTATCGATCCATCGGACTCCATCAAGGCCAGCGGTCATCGGCACCGCGTAAACAGGCCGGATAGATGACTGCAAACCCACAGTGCCAACAAATCAGAAAACTCTTGCATTTCAGGAAGCGTCCATAGATGACAATGCCGTCATTGGCACTCAATTTCTTCGTTATGGAGCAAAATAATTTTACTGAAAAAGTCTCTATCAGATTGACAGATACATATTAGTACAGTAATCTAACAAATGTTAGAAATATTTCTATATTTCATTTGAATTAGGAATGAGAATGCCGTCACATATTGATACCCACCCGGTCGAGGCTGCGGAGTTTCTGTCGCCGGCGGAATTTGTGAATAGCGACGCACCTGAAATTCAAGCTTATGTTGCGGAGGCATTGAAGGCTCTGTCTGAAGATGCATCCGTTACCGAAAAGGCAATCCTGTTGTTCGAGACGGTACGCGATGGCCTACGATATGATCCTTATAATTTGCCCCTAGAACCCGATCTCTATCGTGCCAGCGCTATTGCCAAAAGCGACTCAGGATTCTGTGTTCCGAAGGCAATTTTGCTCGCTGCCTGTCTCAGGGCGGCTGGGATACCGGCAGCCCTTGGTTTTGCGGATGTTCGCAACCACCTCAATACGCCAAAGTTGGCGGAATTGATGGGGACGGATATTTTTATCTATCATGGCTATGTACAGGTCTGGCTGGATGGGAAGACGTACAAGATAACGCCCGCCTTCAATTCGAGTATGTGCGATCACTTTGGCGTCAAGCCGTTAGTGTTTGATGGCAAGTCGGATGCGCTTTTCCACGAGTTCAATCAGCAGGAGCAGCGCCATATGGAATATGTGAACGATCGCGGCCTGTTCAAGGATATCCCGATTAATGAATTCCTGAAGGAGTTTTATACGATCTATCCGGGGTTGATAGCCTATAATCAGGGTCGCGCCGAGAAAATGTATTCAGACGAAATTGATGACGAATTTACAACCGGCAACGAGGACGCCAAGGCATGAAATTGTCACTGACACTGGAATGTAACTAAACTCCGGCGGGCGCTTTAGGCCTACCTAGAGAACAATAAATCTTAAAAAGGAGACATCCAGAATGACTGACCGCTATGCTGCCTATACTAAACTGAGGTTCGACTATCCAGCCGAACGAGTTTTACGTATTACTTTTGATCGGCCTGAAAGCTTTAATTCCGTTGATGCCGAAACGCATACTCAGATGACGGATATCTGGCGGGACATCGATCGTGATCCGGACATAAACGCTGTTAACGTAACGGGCGCAGGGAGGGCATTTTCTGCGGGTGGTGATTTCGGGTTGATCGAGAAAATGACGGGTAATTTCGATGAGATCATGAAAACCTGGAAGGAAGCGAAGGATCTCGTTTACAATATTATCAATTGCAATAAGCCGATCATTTCTGCAATTAACGGTCCTGCAGCCGGGGCAGGACTGGTCGTCGGTATTCTGGCCGATATTTCGATCGCGGGTAAGCGCGCGAAAATTGTTGATGGCCACCCCCGGCTCGGCGTTGCGGCCGGCGATGTAGCTGCAATCGTCTGGCCACTGTTATGCAGCATGGCAAAAGCCAAATATTACTTGCTGACCTGCAAGCCGGTATCGGGTGAGGAGGCAGAGCGTATTGGCCTTGTTTCCATGTGCGTTGAAGATGAAGAATTGCAGGAAACAGCGCTAGGTATCGCAACGGACCTTGCCAATGGTTCTCAAAGCGCAATCCGCTGGACAAAATATTCGCTTAATAACTGGCTGCGTCAGGCAGGACCGATCTTTGATGCGTCTACTGCGCTTGAAATGCTTGGCTTTATGGGGGATGACGTGAAAGAAGGGGTTGCCTCGCATCGCGAGAAGCGGGCCCCGAATTTCCGCAAAGACTGTCCGATCTAGGCACTGTTCGAGAATCAATGCCGATTTTTCGGCCCGGTAACGGGTAATTTCCGATTTCCGGGCCGTTTGTTTGTGAAGGCGCCTAATCTTTACGGTATTTATCGAGGCCGCCGGAATGCATCACCCGGCCCATCAGTGGCGCGCTGATGATCGCCTCGGCGCGGCGGGAGGCGATGATCAGCCTGTCGAGATCGATGCCGGTTTCGATGCCGAGCTCATGGCAGAGAAACACCGCATCCTCGGTGCAAACGTTGCCGGCGGCGCGGCTGCTGCCATGATCGGCGAAGGGGCAGCCGCCCAGCCCGGCGACGGAACTGTCGAACAGATCCACCCCCATGGACAGCGCCGCCTGCAGGTTGGCAATCCCGAGCCCGCGGGTATCGTGAATATGCATGCCGATGCGGGCCTCTGGCGCAAGGTTGCGCAAGGCTCCGATCATCCGCTTGACGCTGTCCGGATTTCCCCAGCCCATAGTATCGGCAAGTATGAGGTCCGGGACGGGGATTTCCTCCTCCGCCGCGAGGTTTAGGATAAAGCGAAAATCATCGAGAATGCGTTCTTGCGGAATATTTCCTTCGAAATTGCAACCAAACGCCGCCATCACATAGGCCCGTTCAACCGGTAGGCCTTCCTGCTTGTAAAGCCGGACCCAGTCGCGCTGCTTCTCTCGCATTTCCATCGCCGACAGATTGTTGTTCTTGCGGCTGAAACTGTCGGAGGCATAGAAGAGAAGCTGCGCCTTGATATCGACGTTATGGGCGCTGAGCGTCTTGCGAAAGCCCTGCTCATTCAGCCAGAGCGCGGTATATTTGACGCCATCTCTGCGCCGGATGCGTTTGAACAGCTCCCTCGTATCCTGCATCTGGGGCACATATTTCGGGCTGACGAAGGAGCCGACCTGGATATGTTTGAGGCCCGTTTCGCTGAGCAGATTGATCAGTTCGATGCGTTCCTCAATGGGGTATATTGTCTTTTCAATCTGAAAGCCCTCACGCGGGCCTTCTTCGTGGAATTCAACGAATTTCGGATAATCACTCATGCCTCGGCCTCTTCCTTTTCCGCGATTTCAACGATGGCCTGCCCCCGGTCGACCATGGCCCCTTCGGTGACCGAAATATTACGGGCCCGACCCGTTGTTGCTGCCTTGATGGATATCTCAAGCTTCATGGATTCCAGAATGGCGACGGTATCGCCAATCTGAACGTCGTCCCCCTCCGAGACAAGCACCTTGATCATCAGGCCGGTCAGCGGGGAGGTCAGGATCCGCTCCGCCCCCACATCGCCGGATGCAAAGGCAAGCGGCGGTGCCGCCTCAAAAAGATGGCAGGCGTCGTTCGTTCCGATCTCGACCAGCGTATTTCGTACTTTCGCGCGCACGATCAGGCTCTCCCCGGCGTGGGTCACCCGCCAGCTTTGTGGACCGATCTTCTCGGCGGACAGGGAAAGCGGCGTATCCTCGGCATCATAGACAATAAAATGGCCACCCCGGTGGATGGGCGTTACACGGAGGTCACACGCCGTCTCGCCAAGCCTTGCAAGGCTGACACGTTGGCAGGCCTCAGTCAGATCATCGCCGAGCCCGAGCCGCCAGCCGGTAAAGACATCGCGGTTCCGCCACGGATTGCCGTCATCATCCCGCCGTCTCTGCATCACATAGAGAACAGCCGCGAGCGCTTCGAATAACCGGCTGCGGGGATCGGCAGTTGTGCGGGTCAGTTCCTCAAGATGGGCGTCGATCCAGCGGGTGTGAACAGCCATTCCGGCAAAATCCGTATTTGACACGAGCGCCGACAGAAAGGCGCGGTTGGTCTCAACGCCCGCAACGGCAGTGCGGCGGAGAGCGCGGGCAAGCTCAATCAGCGCCGTCGCCCGGTCCGGGGCATGGACGATCAGCTTGGCGATCATCGGGTCATAAAAGGAGCTGATGCTGTCGCCTTCCTCAACGCCGCTGTCGAGGCGGATGTCGTCGGGGAGTGAAAGATGTGTAATGTCGCCCGTCGAGGGCGCGAAACTCTCGCCGGGATCCTCGGCATAGAGCCGCGCCTCGATCGCATGGCCGGTGCAAGTGATATCCTGCTGCGCGAGGGCAAGCCCGCCGCCTTCCGCAATTTTGAGATGGAGCGCGATGAGATCGAGACCGGTAATCGCTTCGGTCACCGGATGCTCCACCTGAAGGCGGGGGTTGACCTCAAGAAAGAAATATTCTTCCCCGGGGACCAGAAATTCGACAGTGCCCAGCCCCCGGTAATTCAGGCTTTCCCCGAGTCGGACCGCATCCGCCGCCATCCTGTCCACCAACGGGCGCGGCAAACCGAAGGCAGGCGCTTCTTCTATGACCTTCTGGTGACGGCGTTGCAGGGTGCAGTCGCGTTCAAAAAGATGCAGGACCTTGCCGTCGCCATCACCGATGATCTGGATTTCCACATGGCGGGCATCGGTGAGAAAACGCTCAAGAATCAGTCCTTCCGAGCCGAAGGTCGAGCGTGCCTCACGCAGCGCACCTTCGATATCCGCCACCAGCGTCGCCTTGGCTCGGACCAGCCGCTGGCCGCGTCCGCCGCCGCCGCCGACCGCTTTCAGCAATACGGGAAGGCCCATGCGCAGAACTTCCGCGCGAATGACGTTGGGGTCCGATCGGGCACCTTCGCTTCCCGGAATGACGGGAATATTCGCGGCAATTGCCGCCTCCTTGGCGCTCGCCTTGTCGCCGAACCGTTCCAGTGTTTCGGCGGTCGGACCGACAAAAATCATTCCGGCGGCCTCCACGGCACGGGCAAACTCCGGATTTTCGGACAGAAAGCCATATCCCGGATGAATGGCGTCGGCGCCGCTGCGCTGTGCGGCGTCCAGAACGGCAGCGATATTGAGATAGCTTTCGCTCGCCGGACCCTTGCCGATCAGGATCGAGCGGCCGATCTCGCGCACATGGCGGGCGGTTCTGTCTGCCTCGGAGTGAACGGCAATCGGGGTTATTCCTAGGGCGCGGGCTGTTCTCGCAATCCGGCAGGCGATTTCACCGCGGTTGGCAATCAGCAGGGTTTTAATTTTCATTCTTTTCCCCATCAGAAGCGGAAGACGCCGAAATTGGTGTCCACCTTCGGCCTGCGGACGGCGACATCAAGCAGGAGGGCGAGGACGTCGCGGGTCTCGCCCGGCTCGATCACCGAATCAACCCAGAGGTTGGAGGCAAAGTTGTAAGGATCCTGAAAGGTCTGATACTCCTTCCGGATCGGCGCCTTGAAGGCTTCTTCTTCCTCCGGCGCCCAGCTCTTCCCTTCGCGGTCATTGATCTGGCTGCGTACCTGGGCGAGGACGCTGGCGGCCTGCTCCGGCCCCATGATCGCCGCCCGCCCGCTTGGCCAGATGAACATGGCATCCGGCTGAAACGGCCGCCCGAGCATGGCGAGATAACCCGCGCCGTAGGAGCCGCCGGTGATGACGGTGAATTTCGGTACCCGCGCCGAGGACATGGCGGTGATCATCTTCGCGCCCGCCTTGGCGATGCCCGCCTGTTCCGCCTCCCGCCCGACCATGAAGCCGTTGACATCGGCAAGGAAGAGGAGGGGGATATCGCGCTGGACGCAGAGATTGATAAAATGCGCTGCCTTCAGCGCCGATTCAACGAAGAGAACGCCGTTGTTCGCAAGCACGCCGACCTCATGGCCGTGAATGCGGCCCCAGCCGGTCATCAGCGTATCGCCATAGAGTGGCTTGAACTCATGAAATTCGCTGCCGTCGAGCAGCCTCGCAACAACCTCGCGATTGTCGGTCGGTACTTTCGCATCGCGGCTGACGATCCCGTAAATTTCCTCGATCGGGTAGGCGGGCGCCTTCGGCGTCGCCGGGGTTTTACGCGGCAGCGCCGCTTCACCAAGATGCAGGACGATTTCCCGCGTGAGGGCGAGGGCATGAGCATCGTTTTCCGCGAGATGGTCGGTCACGCCGGACACGGAAGAATGCATTTTCCCGCCGCCGAGGGTTTCGGCATCGACTTTCTCCCCCGTCGCGGCAAAGGTCAGCTCCGGCCCGCCGAGATACATGAAGCCCTGACCGCGCACGATCACCACCTCATCGCAGAGGGAGGGGATATAGGCCCCGCCCGCCGTGCACGGCCCCATGACGACGGCGATCTGCGGGATGCCGTCGCCGGACATCCCGACCTGATTGTGAAAGATGGAGCCGAACTGCCCTTCATCGGGAAAAATATTCTCCTGATCAGGCAGGAACGCGCCGCCGCTATCGACCAACGTGATGACGGGCAGGCGGTTGTTCCAGGCAATGCGCTGTGCCCGCACATGTTTCTTTGTCGTCATGCCGAAATAGGTCCCGCCCTTGATCGTCGCGTCATTGGCGATGATCATGCAGTGACGGCCGGAAACCATGCCGATCCCCGTGATAATGCCCGCACCCGGCGGCACGTCGTTATACTTGCCAAGCCCGGCCAGCTCCCCCAGCTCCAGAAACGGAGTGCCGGGGTCGATCAACCGCTCGACCCGTTCGCGCGGCAGCATCTTGCCTTTGTCGGTATGACGGGCACGGATCTTCTCCGGCCCGCCGATACGCTGCTCGCGCCGCAACGCATGAAGCTCGTCGATCCGGTGGCGATAGTGAGCGTCATTCTCGGCGAATTCGGTCGTCGCCGTATTGAGAGTAGTTTTCAGGATCGTCATGATTTGTTCGTATCTTCTCGCAAATGAGGGTGGCGCTTCACGTCCCGAAGGCGCCTGAACCCTGAAATCGTCCGTTTTATTCTAGTAGGAGCGCGGCAGCCCCATGACCTTTTCGCCAATGAAGCTAAGGCATAGCTCCCGGTTGACGGGCGCGGTCCGCAAAAGCCGCACAAGCGGGTACATCTCGTAGATGCCGGTGTCCTCCATAAAGCCGGATCCGCCATGGGCCTGCAGGGCCGCGTCCACGGCTTCAACCCCGGCTTCCGCCGCCGCATATTTCGCCATGTTGGAGGAGCCGCCCGCGGGCAGGCCGTTGTCGAACTCCCACGCCGCACGCCGTCCCATCAGGCTCGCCATTTCAACATTCGTATAGGCCTTGGCGAGCGGATGCTGCACACCCTGATGACCACCGATCGGCTGACCGAAGACGTTGCGTTCGGACGCATAGGTGACGGCCTTGTCGAGGGCGAAGCGACCAACGCCGCAACAGATGGCGGCGACCAGAATACGCTCCGGATTGAGGGTGTCGAACAGGATGGAAAAGCCGTTGTCGATTTCGCCGACGATATCTTCGGGGCCAAGATCAACATCATCAAAGAACAGCGTCCATTGTTCCTCCGGCAGCGGTATGGAGATGCGGATGCGCTGCATATCGATGCCTTTTTTCTTGAGGTCAACGGCGAAAAGCGTGAAGCCATCGGTCTTTTTCGCGACCTGATCATGCGGCGTGGTGCGGGCAACGACAAGGCAATAGTCGGACTGATCGGCACTGGTGATGAATGTCTTTTCGCCATTGAGGGAAAAGCGATTGCCCTTCTGTTTGGCGATGGTCGTCATCTTCATCGAGTTGGACCCTGCGCCTGCCTCGGTAATGGCAAAACAGAATTTGATATCACCGCGGCAGGCCGCGGGCAGCAGTTCCCGCCGCTGGAACTCTGACCCATGTTTGGCGAGATGCGAAAGCGACATGCAGGGGCCGACGACAATGCTGAGAAGCGGAATGCCGTGATTGGAGGTTCCCTCCATGAACAGGGCCATTTCCGTGAGGCCGAGGCCTGCGCCGCCATATTCCTCCGGCACCATCAGCCCGAGGAAGCCGTCTTCGGCGATCTTCGCGAACATTTCCCGGGGAAAGGCCTTGCGGCGAGCATGTTCCAGCCAGTAGCCATTGTCGAATTTCTGCGCAAGCTGCCCGCCATACTCATAAATCTGCCGCTGCTCGTCATTCAGTGTAAAGTCCATTTTCCTGTCCTTTGCTAGCGGCCTTGCGGCGGCTAATTGAAATTGGGGGTGCGGCGGTTTTCAAAGGCATCCAGCCCCTCCGCCGTATTTGTGCCCTGAAGGTGACGGACGACCGCGCCGCGCTCCAGATCCATCGCGTCGGCGAGCGGCAATTCAATGCCGGAGCGGG
This sequence comes from uncultured Sneathiella sp., assembly GCF_963973085.1. Taxonomy (GTDB): domain Bacteria; phylum Pseudomonadota; class Alphaproteobacteria; order Sneathiellales; family Sneathiellaceae; genus Sneathiella. Next base: position 730,056 of record NZ_CAXAXA010000001.1, on the reverse strand, counting down.
CGAGCCGCTTCATGGCGGCCAGGCCGTCCCGTGATCGCTTCGCCAGGGTTTTGGCATAGTCGAGGGCACGCTCCTGCAACTCCTCATCCGCCACCAGATAATTGACGAGGCCCATAGCGACGGCATCCTCCGCCGTCAGCCAGCGCGCGGAGAACATCAGATCAAGCGCCCGGCGCAGTCCCACGAGACGCGCCAGCCGCTGACTGCCTCCCCAGCCGGGAATCAGGCCGAACTGCGCATGCTGATCGCCGAATTTCGCGGATTTTGAGGCAAAGCAGACATCGGCGGCGAGCGCCAGTTCCAGCCCGCCCGCGAGGCAAAGGCCCTGAACCGCGACGATGATGGGCAGGGGGCTCGCCTCCAGCCGCATCAGAACGTCCATTCCGGAGCCGATGAAATGATCCAGCGCCTCCGTATCTTTGAGGCTGCCCTTCACCTCGGCGAGATCAGCGCCGGTGCAGAAATGCTTGCCGGTGGAGCGGATCAGAAGGGCCCGGACCTCCGGGTTCGCTTCGAAGGCGGCGCGGGCCTTGTCGATCAGCTCATGGACTTCCAGTGACAGGCAGTTGAATTTTTCCGGGCGGTTAAGCTCGATAATGCCGACGGCCCCTTCGATAGTTGTCGTTACTGGAGATGTCACGCGGCGCCTCCTTTCGCCTGCTTGTCATATTGCAGGGCAACGCGGCCAACCTTCTCGCGAGCGATGACCAGCTTCTGGATCTGGGCCGTGCCATCGCCGATCTGCAATCCGAGAACGTCGTTATAGCGCTGATGAAACGGCAGGTCTGTGGTGTAGCCGTAATGGCCATGCAGGATGAGGCACTGATGAATGATCTCGCAGGCGGTTTTGGGCACATACCATTTGCACATGGCGGCCTCGGCGGTGTGGGATTTGCCGCTATCGCGGAGATTCAAGGTATAGTAGCAGAGCTGGCGCATCATGGTGAGCTGGGTTTCCGCTTCGGCGAGCGGAAAAGTTACGCCCTGATACTGGGCGAGGGGGGCGCCAAATGCCTCCCGCTCCTGGATATAGGCCCAGGTTTCATCGACCGAAGCCTGCGCCGGGGCGATACATTCCAGCCCGATCAGCGCACGGCTGAAATCGAACCCGGCCATGATGGTGCCGAAGGCCCGGCCTTCCGTCGCCATGAGACATTCCGGCGGGATAACCACATCGTCAAAGAAGACCGATCCGCGCCCGACGGGTTTGGTGCCGATATCGTCGAAATGGGTGCGGCTGATGCCTTTTTCAGTGAGATCGACAAAAAAGGCGCTGACCCCGTTGGAGCCAGTGGTACTGTCTTCGGTGCGGGCGAAGATGACGGCGGCATCCGCCTGATCGGCGGCGCTCATCGACGTTTTCTCACCGTTCAGCCGCCAGCCATTGGCCGTTTTCTCGGCTTTCAGTTGCAGGCTCGCCGCATCGGAGCCGCCGCGCGGTTCGGTCAGGCCGAGGCCGATGATCTTTTCCCCTGCGATAACCTTTGGCAGCCATTCCGCGGAAATATCCCGCCCGGCATGCTGCGCGACCATCCCACCCATCAGGGAGGCGAGAAGCTGGATATAACTGATATTGAAATCGCCATAGGCGATCGCTTCCGTCATCAGGCCTGCCGTTGTGTAATCCAGGCCCATACCGCCGAATTCTTCGGGCAGATCGGGTCCGATCAGGCCAAGCGCCCCCATTTCGCACACCAGTTGTCTGTTAAGGGTGTGGATCCTGGCGCGCTGGAGATAGGTGGCGGCCAGCTTTTCACGGGCAAACCGTACAGCCGTGTCACGAAATGCTAACTGGTCTTCGGTCGGTAGAAAGTTCATGCGTGGTCTCCCTTCCATGATGGGCGGGCCCATCTTTTTAAAAATCCTAACAAATGTTAGAAATTCTAGCAAGCAGTTAAAACCGGATTTTGCTGATTGTTCAAATTGATGCTTAGAAGGACGGAAAGCAGCGAATAGAAAACGGTAACATTCTAAGCGGGTCAGCAATATTCGGTGGAACGGGTGGTATAATAAATGAGCGACGGGAAATGATATTTGCCATCGCTCAGAAGTGATGCCGAAGAAGCGACTATTAGGCGACGCTTTAACCGTGCATGGTCAGTCCGCCAGAGACTGAAATTGTCTGCCCGGTAATAAAGCCTGCATCGTCGGAGCCGAGAAAGCAGACAATGCCGGGAAAATCGGCTGGCTGCGCGAGGCGTCGCATCGGTATCGCCCGCTTCAGGCTTTCGGCAATCTTGCTCCCGCCTTCTTCGCCCCCGGCAATTTCCGCAAACAAAGGGGTATCCGTCGGACCGGGGCAGACGACGTTCAGCTGGATGCCGGAGCGGGCAAGCTCCCGGGCAACTGTTTTGGTGAAAGAGATGATGCCCCCTTTGCAGGATGAATAAACAGCCTCGCCGGAGGAGCCAACACGAGCGGCGTCCGAACTGATATTGATCACCCGGCCTCCACCGTTTTTCACCATGCCGGGAAGTACTGCGTGGTGCATATGCAGCGGACCGTAGAGATTTATATCGATGACCTTTTTCCAAAGATCTACATCCGAATCAAGGAAAGAGACAATCTTGTCCCAGCCCGCGTTATTGACCAGAATGTCAACTGGGCCACTGCTTTCCACTAGCTTGACCGCCGCATCAATAGCAGCGCGATCCGTAATATTTACGATATATGAAGTGGCCCTTCCGCCGTTTGCTTCGATTAAGCTGACGGTCTCGGCAGCCCCGTCTTCGTTCACGTCAAAAACCGCAACCTCGGCGCCTTCTTCCGCGAAACGGCGGGCAATTTCCCGACCGATTCCGCTGCCACTACCGGTAATAATAACGCGCTTTCCCTTAAGTCCTCGCATTTGATCCTCTCCTGTATTAATGATTATTTATGAGTGTTAATTTGATTTTCTCTTTCAATTAAGTGTAAAATCGAATGATTGTTAGATTTATCGCATTTTTCTTTGTGTTGTCTAGAAGAAATAAGAAACCCATGAGTTCGAAACCACTTATTTCCGAACCTCTAAAGGCGTTGGTGAGCAAGTCCGAGCAGACCCGCTCCCTCATCCTCGCCGCCGCCGCACGCCTGTTTCGCGATCAGGGATATACGGCATCGACCCTGCGCAAGATTGCCGCCGCGGCGGGTATCGAGGCGGGCAGCATCTACTATCATTTCAATTCCAAGGATGAGATTCTGGACGAAGTGCTGGACTTGGGGCTGCGACAGGTTTTCGAGGCGGTAAAAGAAACACGGGCGGCATGCGAAGCGCAGGGAGAGGGGTTTAGGGAAATCTTCGCGGCGATGGTCCATACCCACTTGACCTATCTGCTTCAGGCCAGCGATTTCACATCCTCAAACATCCGGAATTTCTCGATGTTGCCGACCGCGATGCGCGAACGTCACCGGCCGTTGCGCCGCGCCTATGCCGATGAGTGGGACGATGCCCTGGGAAAAGCGCTGGCGGCAGGCAGTATCCGGTCCGATATCAAGATTGTTCCGCTTCGGCAGTTTGTAATTGGTGCGCTCAACTGGACGGTTGAGTGGTTTGATGCCAATCGTTATTCCATAGAAATTTTCTCCAACAAGGCGACGGAGTTGATTCTCGACGGCATGCTGACCGAACCGGGAAAGCCGGTTGTCGAGAAAATATTTCCCGAGGGTGATCAGGTTAATTTGCTGATGCCGGAAGGATCAAAAGCGGTACAAACTCGCTCTCACATCCTCTCTTCCGCAGCAAAGGTGATGCGCAACCGCGGTTTTAAAGCATCGACAGTGCGTCATATTGCCGATGCGGCAGGTATGGAAGCGGGCGGCATTTATTATCACTTCAGTTCGAAGAGCGAAATTCTGGATGAGGTTCTCGACCGTGGTCTTCGGGATTTATTCGAGGGCGTTGCCAAGGTGCTGGCCGATGAAACGCACTTTCCCGATCACCGCGGTCGGATCGCCGCAGCTATCCGGACTCATATGATGTTTCTTTTTGCCCGCAGCGAATTCAGTTCTGCGAACCTCCGCATATATGGCCATCTACCGGAAAAAATACGCGCCCGGCACCGGCCTATTCGTCACGATTATTCGCGGGTCTGGGATAAAAGCCTCAATATGGCAAGGGAGGCCGGTAAAATCCGTCCAGATATAGAGATTGTGCCGCTCCGCCAGGTCATGCTGGGTGCCCTGAACTGGACGGTCGAGTGGTTTGATCCGGCAGAAGGCGAGAGGGCTGGGTTTTATACACTTCAAAAGATGATTGTGATGTTGCAGACGTTGTTGCTGGATGGTATCGTTCGTCATGACGCGGATCGCGGTTCCGGCGGATAAAATGTTGTCATTATTTTTTCCAAGACATGACATTGGCTTAGGGGCGGTACAGGGAAACCCGGGAAATTCATCATGGCAAATCGGCCGCAGCACTTAAAAACAAGACCGGGATTTCATTTTCTTCTGACAATAGAAAATATAGCTTGAAGAGAATTCTAACAGGTGTTAGTTTTTATAAAAGGCGGGAGAACATCGTCTGAAAAGGGGGAAAATGGGAGAGGTGTCTGTTCGTAGTTTCGGATTTTCCGAAACTCAACTTAGGGAAAACCCGACTGTATTCAAGTCTAATCTGTTTGCCGGGCAGGTAGTTGTCGTGTCTGGGGCGGGCAGTGGTCTTGGCCGTGCAATTGCGGCCTTGTTCGCGCGCCTGGGCGCCGATCTCGCCATCTGCGGCCGCAACGCGGAAAAACTGGAGGCTGCGGCGACGTTTCTCGAAAGTTTCGGCGGCCAAGTTATGATTGCTCAACTCAATATCCGTGATACGGAGCAAGTTAACGGCTTCATTGACGATATTCATGCCCGGTTCGGACAGCTGGATATTCTGGTCAACAACGCTGGTGGCCAGTTCCCGCAGGCCGCCCTTGATTATACCCCCAAAGGCTGGAACGCTGTGATTGACACCAATCTGAATGGCACCTGGTGGATGATGCAGGCGGCGGCCCGCAAATGGGTTGAACAGAAACGGCCCGGTGCCATTGTTAATATCACCGCCGATATCTGGCGCGGCATGCCGGGGATTGCTCATACCGGCGCGGCGCGCGCCGGGGTGACCTATCTGTCCAAATCGGTCGCCGTTGAATGGGCGCCTTACGACATTCGCGTGAACTGTGTTGCTCCCGGCTGCTGTGAGAGCACGGGCTTTGCCAACTACCCGCCCGAAGGATCGGCGACGTTCAAGGATTCCAACCCGATGCGGCGTGCCGGTGATGAATGGGACATTGCGGAGGCCGTGGTCTATATGTCGGCGCCGTCCGGCAAGTTTATTACCGGGGAGGTCCTGACGGTCGACGGGGGGCAGCAGATGTGGGGAGACCCTTGGCCGACAGGCCGTCCGGAGTATTTTGAGCCCGATAATCCGCGCGCACGACAGTCGCAGGAATAACCGGGAAAAGGGAGGAACGGATATGACTTTTGACGGGGAAAATAAGTAATATGAGTTCTAACAGGGAGCGTGAGCCGTTGCTTGAATGCCGATCAGTCGAGCGTCGTTTCGGCGGTCTGGTTGCGGTGTCCGGCGTTGATCTTGATATACAACGGGGTGAAATCTTCGGTCTGGTCGGCCCGAACGGAAGCGGCAAGACAACCTTGACGAACGCCATCACCGGCTTTTATCCGCCCAATACAGGCAGCATAACGCTGAATGGCAAGGATATCACCGGGACGTCGCCGCACAAGGTTGCCCGTCTCGGCGTTGCGCGGACGTTTCAGAACCTTGCCCTGTTCAACGGGATGAGTGTTCTCGACAATATTCTGCTCGGTCGTCATATCCATATGCGTTCCGGCGTATTTCGCACGGCTTTATACTGGTGGCTGGCGCGGCCTGATGAGATGGTCAATCGCGAGATTGTCGAGGAAATGATCGAATTCCTGCAACTCGAAAGCATCCGTCATGAACTAGTGGACGGCATTCCGATCGGGCTTAAAAAGCGGGTCGAGCTGGCACGCGCCCTTGTCGCGGAGCCGGATCTGCTGATTCTCGACGAGCCGATGGCGGGCATGAATCAGGAGGAAAAAGAATATATGGCGCGGTTCATTCTCGATGCACGCGTAGAACGGGGAGTGAGTGTTTTGCTGATCGAGCATCATATGGATGTAATCGTCGGGATTTGTGACCGGATGCTTGCCCTGAACTACGGCGAGATGATTGCCAGCGGCATCCCGAAGGACGTTATCAAGGATCCCAAGGTGATCACTGCCTATATTGGAGATGGTCATGGGGAATAACATATCGACATCGCCCGTTGCGTCGCTGGACCAGACTCCGCTTGCCGGGAAAACCCTGTCGCAATTGCTGATGCGGAACGCCACCGAGCATGGAGCAGAAATTGCCATGCGCGAGAAGGATCGCGGCATCTGGCAGGAAATGACCTGGGCCGAGTATGCCGAGGAAGTAATCAAATGCGCCGCCGGTCTTGACGCTCTCGGTGTTGGCGAAGGCCGCGCAATGCTGGTGCTTGGTGACAACCGGATCCGGCTTTACGGCGGGCTGACAGCGGCGGCCATGGTGCGGGGCTTTGCCATGCCGACCTATTCAGGGGCGACACTGGCGGAATTGAAGCATTTCGCCGACGAAGCGCCCATGGCGGCTGCGCTGGCCGAAGATCAGGAGCATGTCGACAAGGTGATGGAGCTGCGCGCCGCCGGTTGCGACATTCCCTATGTCATCTATGACGAGGAGCGGGGCCTGAATGACTATCAGGCGCCGGGCCTGCTGTCCTGGACCGAGCTTTTGCAAAAGGGAGAGGAAAATCTTGCACAGAACCCGGATTTGCGGGACCGCTTGATCCATCAGTCGACACCGGACGATCCGGCGGTTTTCCTGCATTCCTCCGGCACGACAGGTAACCCGAAAGGGATTGTCCTCAGCCAACGCAACGTCATCTCCGCAGCATGGAGCGCCCGTGAAGGCGGCAGTTACGGCGAGAAGGAGGAAATTCTCGCCTATCTGCCGATGGCCTGGGTCGGCGATTATGCCCTGACCGTCGCGGCGGCCATCACCTACCGCTTTACGGTAAATGTGCCGGAACGGCAGGAGACGGTGCTGCGGGATTTGCGCGAGATCGCGCCGACCTATTATCTAGCCGCGCCGAGAAGCTGGGACAATATTCTGACCACCATCCAGGTCGGCATTGAAAACTCCACCAGGTTGAAACAATGGCTCTATCATTTCTTCATGAACAAGGCGGTGGCGGCGGAACGGCGCAAGCTTGAAAGAAAGAATGCGGGCAGTTTCGAATGGCTGTGGCGGCGACTGGGGGAATGGACCGTCTTCGGTCCGATCAAGGATCAGTTCGGTCTCAACCGTGTCGTTCATGCCTTTACCGGCGGCGAGGCGATGGGCGAGGATACCTTCGTCTTCTACCGCGCCCTCGGCATCAAGCTGCGCCAGCTTTATGGCCAGACGGAAAACAGCGCCTTTAACGCCATTCAGTCTGCGGATGAGGTGCAGCTTCATACGGTAGGCCGCCCGCTGCCCGGTGTGACAATCAATATTGCGGATGACGGAGAAATCCTGATCAAGGCCAGCAGCGTATTTGCCGGTTATTTCAATAATCCGGCAGCCACAGCCGAGGCCATCAAGGACGGCTGGCTGCATTCGGGAGACGCTGGTTATCTTGAGGAAGACGGTCATCTGGTTGTGCTGGGTCGTGTTTCGGAAGTGGTGCGCACGGCGGCCGGAGAACGGTTCGTGCCGAACTATATCGAGAACCGCCTGAAATTCAGCCCCTATATCCGCGATGCCGCGGTTGTCGGTGCAAACCGGGATGAGCTGGTGGCCATGGTCTGTATTGATTTTGAAGCGGTCGGCCACTGGGCGGAAGTCAACGGGGTGCCCTATGTGTCTTATGCGGATCTGTCGCAGCGCAAGGAAGTGGCGGCAATATTGAAGGAGGCGTTTATCCGCGTAAATGCTGCCCTTCCGGAGACATTGAAGCTGTACCGGTTTGTCAGTCTCCACAAGGAATTCGATCCGGACGACGGCGAGATTACCCGCACGCGCAAACTCCGCCGCAAGGTCGTCGAGGAACGCTATGCGCCGGTGATCACCGCGCTGTATGACGGGTCGAGCGAGGTGCATATGACGGCGATTGTGACTTATGAAACAGGGGAGACGAGCAGTGTGGAACGTACATTGCTTGTATGGGAGGTTTGAATGGACTGGATTTTTCTGGCTGAGCTTTCAGTCAATGGCGCGCTGACAGGTCTTTTATACTCATTGTTCGCGATCGGGCTTGTGCTGGTGTACAAATCCTCCTCGGTGCCGAATCTGGCGCAAGGGGCGCTGACCATGCTCGGCGCCTATATCGTGCTGGCCTTCTCGCTGAGCCTTGGCCTGCCGCTTTGGGTCGCCATTCCGATCTCAATCATCATCATGTTCTTTGTCGGTCTCGGGATCGAGAAGGTGGCGTTGCGTCGTCTGGCGGGCCGCCCGATCGTGATGATCCTGATGATGACACTGGGCCTCGATATCTTTATCCGCGGCACGACAATGGCTTTCTGGGGCGGGACCTCGCGGCCGATGGATCTGGGGGTCAGCTACGATCCCTTCTTCGCGGGGCCGTTGCTGCTCAGCCGTATTCATATGATTGGCGCGGGAGTGTCGGTCGCTCTTTTCATCGCGATTGTCTTCTTCTTCCGCAGCCGTCTCGGCATTCGCCTGCGTGCAATTTCGGACGATTACATGGCCTCATGGTCAGTCGGTATTTCGGTGGAACGCGGGGTCGGGCTCTCCTGGGCGCTTGCCTCTGTCGTTGCCGTGATCACCGGCGTCATCTGGGGCGAGATTCAGAGCGTTGACCAGTCCTTGTCACTACTGCTGCTGAAAGGATTGACCGTGGCCGTTCTCGGCGGGCTGGACAGCATATTCGGCGCGGTTCTCGCCGGAATCCTTCTCGGCATTCTCGAAAATGTCGGCGCGGCCTATCTCGATCCTCTGGTGGGCGGCGGCAGCCGCGATCTGGTGGTTGCAATTGTTCTGATTCTCACTGTCATGGTGCGGCCACACGGTCTGTTTGGCCGTCACGATATCGAGAGGGTTTAAGGCATGTTTTATCGTCAGGCCGGTATTCGGCATCGCAGTTATGTTTCTGACAGCAAGCTTTTCCCGATCCCGACGGACCGGAATCTGATCTGGTTTCTGGTTCTTCTGGGCATTGTTGCACCGTTGGTCGTCGACAGTCTTTATCTGAACAGCTATGTGCTGCCCTGGCTGATTTGGACCGCAGCGGCGCTGGGTCTCAATCTGGTGACAGGCTGGGCGGGGCAGCTTCATCTCGGCTATGCCGCCATCATGGCGGTGGGGGCCTATTCCGCTGTTCATGCCGCCCGCTTCGGTGTTCCCTGGGAATTTGCCTTGCTGATTGCTGGGGTTTCCGCCGCGGCCATCGGCACGGTTTTCTCCTTTGCAGCTATGCGGGTGAAGGGGCTCTATCTTGCGCTGACGACGCTCGCCATGCAATTCGTCATGGACTGGGTTCTCTCGCACGTACCGGCGGTCACGGGCGGGTCCCATGCCTCCCTGCAATCGCCGACCTTCAAGCTGCTAGGCCAGCCGATCACGTCTGATGCAGGGCTTTATTATGTCGCCTTCGGCTGGTGCGTGATCGTGACGATTTTCATTCTCAATATGCGCCGGACCGGTCTCGGGCGGGCGCTGGTTGCCGTTCGTGAAAAGGATTACGCAGCCGCCATTCTGGGGGTCAACAGCTTCTATTATAAGATTGTCGCATTCGCGACGTCGTCCTTCATTGCCGGGATAAGCGGCGCCCTGCTGGTCGCCACCTTTTTCTTTCTGGCGACGCCGGAACAGTTTTCGGTTAATGTTTCCATTCAGGTTCTGGCGATGGTCATCGTCGGTGGTCTTGCCAGCATTATCGGCAGCTATTTCGGTGTTGCCCTTATTCTGCTGATGCCGGGAATTACCAACAGCCTGTTTTCGGCCTTCGCCGATTATCTGGGGCTACAGCTCAATCCGGAAACCCTCGCTCATATCCCGACGGCGGTTTATGGCGCGCTGATCATCATCTTCCTGATGGTCGAACCGCTGGGGCTGGGCAAGATTTATAACAATATCCGTGATTATTTCCTGGTCTGGCCGTTTGACCAGATGAAAAAATAGGATCTGCCATGAACAGCACTAACGAGACAGAAGCCGCCAAGGATCCGATCCTGACCCTCAACAGCATTGAGGTTCTCTATGATTCCGTTCTGCTGGCGATCAAGGGTGTGTCACTGGAAGTTCCGAATGGCGGGATGGTCGCGCTGCTGGGTGCCAACGGCGCCGGAAAGAGCACGACGTTGAAAGCCATCAGTGGGCTTTTGAAGGCGGAGCGGGGCAAGGTCAGCCGCGGCGAAATCAGGTTTGATGGCCAGGTCATCGGCGATAGCCCGCCCCAGGACCGGGTCGGGCTTGGCATTTGCCACGTGATCGAGGGACGCCGGGTTTTCGAGCATCTGACGCCGGATGAAAATCTTGAAGCGGCGGCGCCGATATCCATGTCGCGGCAGAGGCTCAAGTCGGAGAAGGAGCGGATCTACAGTTATTTCCCGCGTCTCGCGGAACGGAAATCTGCGGAAGCAGGTTATCTTTCCGGCGGGGAGCAGCAGATGCTCGCTATTGGCCGGGCGCTGATGACACAGCCGCGTCTGCTGATGCTGGATGAGCCGAGCCTCGGTCTGGCGCCGTTCCTGGTTGTCGAAATCTTCGACATAATTCAGAAAATCAATCGCGAGCAGGGGCTTTCGGTTCTGCTGGTTGAACAGAATGCGGTCGCGGCGCTTAAAATCGTCAGCCATGGCTACTTGATCGAGAACGGTCGGGTGGTGATGCATGATACGGCGGCGGCATTAAAGGCCAACTCAGATATTCAGGAGTTTTACCTGGGAGGAGGTGAAGCAAAGAATTTTCATGACATCAAGCATTACAGAAGACGCAAGCGCTGGTTGACCTGATCACTCGCGCCTGTCCAGTTAAATCAATGGAGGATATAATGGTTTCGATAAGAAAATATGCAAAGGGATTGGCGGCAGGGGCTGTCTTGGGGATTGCGGCACTTTCCTCGTCCACGTCCATGGCGCAGACCGCCGACCCGATTAAATTCGGCATGTGCTATGATATCAGTAAATCTTACACGTTCGTCAGCCCGCAGATCATCCAGGCTGCCCGGGATCTCGCCGAACTGACCAATATGAAGGGCGGCATTGGCGGTCACCCGATTGAACTGGTCGTGCAGGATCATGGCAATGAACCGCAACGGGGCATTGAATGCTATGAAAAGCTGAAGCGCGAAGGCGTGTTCGTTTTTGACATGCTTTCGACTCCCGTATCCATTGCCGTGCTGCCACGCATCATGAGTGACAAGAATATTCTTCTTCAGTCCCTCGTCGGACGCGGTGACGCCATCGACGGTAGCGTTTTCAGCCAGGTTTTCCCGGTTGGCCCGACTTATTGGGGGCAGGCTGCCAACGATATCGAATATATTCGTCAGCAGAATAATGGCTCATTGGAGGGCGTCAAGGTCGCGTTTGTTTATGTCGATTATCCCTTTGGTCAGGAACCGATTGAAATCCTGAAAACCCTCGCCGAAAAAGAAGGTTTTGAACTCGGCCTATTCCCTTATCCGCTGCCGGGCAGTGATCAGTCGTCCGCCTGGACGCAGGTTCGTCGTTTCCAGCCCGATGCGATCATCAGCTGGTCCCTGTCGAAAATGCATGTGGTTGCCTCCCGTGAAATGAAGCGGAATGGCATTCCCATGGAGAAGTATATTTCCGTCAACTGGCTCAATGAAACCGATATTGCGAATATCGGTCCGGCAGAAGCCAAAGGCCTGAAGCGTGGCACGAACGTCGCGGGTGGTCAGGATATTCCGATCATCAAGGAAATCATTGCCGAACTGTATGATAAGGGCAAGGGTAACGGGGACATCAAAAGTTTACAGGACGTGTATTATAATACCGGCCTTGCCATTTACTCTGTTGCTTTTGAAGCGGCTCGTCTGGCCGTTGAAAAAAGCGGCGAACCCCTGACGGCGGCGGCGATGAAAGACGGCCTGGAAAGTATCAAGAATTATGATGCCAACGGTCTATTTGCTCCGGTTACCGTGACCGAGGACGATCATGGCGGCGGCGGCAAGACCCGCATTGAAATGTGGGATGGTGAAAAGTGGGTGCCGCAGACAGACTGGATCGGTGCCTATAACGACATCGTTTGGGAAGTCGTCAAGGAAAGCTCCAAGTCTTTTAAAACCGAGTAATTCTATCGGTTTTGCCGGGGTCATTCTTCCGGTGAATTTGGACGCGATGAGGTGCAGGAGGGCATGGTGCAGGCATGCCCTTCTGCTGCTTTTGTGAAGAGGCGGTTGTTGGCGCCACAGGCGCTGGTTAATTTGAGGATGAAATCATGATTTTTTATGATGAACTGGAAATTCGTAGTGTCGATGAGCGCGTTGCGGCTCAATCTCGGGCTTTACGTGAGATACTTGCCACGCTGCAAGGCCGGGAGGCGGACCTGGATAGAGCCGACCAGGTTCAGACCATAGAGGACCTACCTAAATTGCCGGTCTTTCGCAAGTCCGGCTTGAGCAGCAGGCAGACGCAGACGCCGCCTTTTGGGGGTATGCTGGTTTCCAACTCTACCCATGTGTTTCAATCACCTGGACCGATTTACGAGCCGGGCAGAGCCAGTCGTGATTGGGGGCGCCTCGGCCGGTTTTTGCATGCCGCCGGGATTGGCGCAGGCGATATTGTGCAAAACTGCTTTTCCTATCATCTGACCCCCGCCGGCATGATGTTCGACAGCGCGGCTCAGGCGATTGGAGCCATGGTTTTGCCTGCCGGTACGGGGCAGACGGATTTACAGGTGCGCGCGGCAAAAGATGTGAAATGTACGGCCTATGCGGGGACGCCGGATTATCTAAAGATCATCCTGGACCGGGCGGATGAACTGGGCGTTATGCTGCACTTTAAACGCGCTGTTGTCGGCGGCGGCGCCCTGTTTGCCTCGCTACGCCAGGAATATGCCGACCGCGGAATTCTGTGTCTGCAAAATTATGCGACGGCGGATCTCGGGAATGTTGCCTATGAAACCGATGCTCAGGACGGCATGATTGTGGATGAACATGTTATTGTGGAAATTGTGACACCCGGCACCGGAAATCCCGTTGAGGCGGGCCAGGTTGGCGAGATTGTCGTTACCTGCCTGAACCGGGATTATCCGCTCGTTCGCTTTGCGACCGGGGATATGTCGGCGGTCTTACCCGGACAGAGCCCCTGCGGGCGCACAAATATGCGGATAAAAGGATGGATGGGACGGGCGGATCAGGCGACCAAAATCAAGGGCATGTTCGTCCGGCCGGAGCAAGTGGCGGAACTCGTGGAACGTCATCCGGAGGTTAAAAAGGCGCGGGTCGTTGTCACCCGTCAGGGAGAAAAGGATGAAGTATCGGTGCTGCTGGAATCGGAAAAGGGGACTCTTTCCGGGCAGCGGGAAAGTATATCGGCCATTTTGAAATTGACTGTTGCCGTGGAAGTGGTTGTGCCGGGATCTCTGCCAAATGATGGCAAAGTCATTGATGATCAACGTGTTTATGATGCCTAAATTGGCTAAGCGCTGAAAAATGATTTGTCGAAGTTTCAGGTAGCGAGTTGACGCCATTCGGCATTGTCATCTATGGACGCCTCCTGAAATGCAAGAGTTTTCTGATCTGAGGCACTGTGGGTTTGCAGGCATTGTCACATTAATTTGCTATAGGCGCAGAGAAACCTCAGTGGATATATTTAGGCAGCTTTGCTTGCAGCCGTCCAAATACCAAATGCTTCAGCGCGACATTGCTTGAGATGAGATCGGTTTATTAGGTGACGTTGAAGGTAGAAGCTGTTGTAAGTCGCCGAGTGAACGTTGAGAAAACTTTGAGCAGATCCAGGAGACTTGAACCGCTGCATTTTTCGCTCTCTTCGCTGAACAGGAAGGTGCGAGTTTTCCGTTCGATCGTTTGTTGTCAGTATGCTCGGCGTTCAAGCCCAGGGTTCGAAATGCCTTGCGATACGATTTCAGTTTATCCGTTACTATCTGAGTAGGCGCATAGCCCCGCTTTTTCAATAGCTTCCGCATTAGCTTTAAGGCTGCCTTGGCATTTCGTTTCGGTTGCACAAGAAAATCCAGGACTTCTCCTTCGCTATCAACAGCGCGCCACAGAAAATGACGTTTTCCTCGGATGACGATGACCATTTCATCCAGATGCCAAATATCGTTGGGAGTAGGGCGGCTGGACCTCAGATTTCTGGCAATTGGTTCGCCAATCTTCAGAGACCATCTTCGAACGGTTTCGTAAGAAATATCCAGGTCTCGTTCCGCTAACAGATCTTCGATATCCCGATAGCTCAACGTAAATCGAGCATAAAGCCAAACGGCATACTGAATGATATGAGATGGAAATCGGTGCGGGGAATAAGAGAGATATTGCATCGAAGAAGACTAATTCAACGCCAGATCCTTTTCCACGAAGTTAATGTGACAACACCGAGCAGTGCCGCCGGCTTTGTCAGAAGAAAACTGCTTGATGGGTATTTGCTCGTTGACTAGCCTCCGAGCATGACAAAACAGAACCCCTTCCGGTATTTCAAAACCTCACCTGAGATCATCCACTTGGCCGTGATGATGTACGTCAGGTTTCCCCTTTCATTTCGCAATGTCGAAGTCCTTCTTCATGAACGAGGTATCGATATCTGTCATGAAACAGTCCGCTATTGGTGGAACAGATTTGGGCCATTGTTCGCCAATGAGATCCGGAAGAAACGTATTTTCCCTTCCCAGAATTATTCCAACTGGTGTTGGCATCTGGACGAAGTCTTCGTAAAGATCAATGGTGAAACACATTACCTGTGGCGTGCCGTCAATCACGAAGGAGAAGTTCTGGAAGACTTTGTTTCCAGGCGGCGAGATCGTAATGCTGCGTTGAAGTTCCTCAAGAAAATCATGAGCAGAAATTCGTCTCAATTCAAGCTTCAAAGAAATGCCGCACTAGCCAAGTGGCGACAAATTGGTGCGGCATAATAGTGGTGCCTTATTGGCAATTTACGCCAAACAGAAAATACTTCGCATTGGTCTGACAGCACCGAAATTAGCATTCGTGCAACAGCAATCATTGTCAGGTTACAGGTGATTTCTTCGTCACAACATTAATGTAACTATGCTCATCAAAGGGTCTATCGCTGAAAAGCGCTGTGTTGATCACGTCCTTCAAATGACGGTCATCCCAACTTTTGGGACCTGACGCCGCTGCAGGGTTTTCCGGTCGGGTCACCAAACGCCACGGGCGTCCTGAAATCTTCTCAAGCCGTGGGGAAAGCCAGTGGAAATATCCCATATTTTCGGGCTCTTCCTGGGCCCAGACCAGGTCAGCGTCCGGGTAACGCGCAAGTATCGTTTGAAGCGCTGCTGCGGGGAAAGGATAGAACTGTTCGAGCCGCAGCAACGTGACATCACTGTCCTCGGCTTCAAGCAGAACCGCAAGTTTGCCGGTGGACATGACGACACGTTTGACGTCACCTTTGCGATGAATGACGGGTACAAATTCCGCGGAGAACTCTGACAGGGCAGACTTGGCCGCGGGATGGCGGAGCAGGGCTTTCGGAGCGAGTACAACCAAGGGTTTGCGCCAGTCGGCCAGCACCTGTCGCCGCAGCGCATGAAAGAAATTTGCAGGAGTCGAAGGGTTGATGACCTGAATATTGCCGCGTGCGCAAGCCATCAGTAGCCGCTCTGGATGGGCCGTCGCGTGATCCGGGCCACCCCCGTCAATTCCGTGCGGGAGCAGCATGACCAAATTGCTTTCCAGTAGCCAGCGGTCTTCACCACAAATGATGAATTGATCAAAGATCGGCTGGCAAACGTTCAGGAAATCCCCAAACTGTGCTTCCCAAATCGTGAGGCCGGCTGTTTTGCCGGTGCTGTAACCGTACTCAAAACCAAGCACCGCGGTTTCGATCAGAGGTGTGTTGTGAATCTGCGGTTGGGTGCCAATGCCGTCGAAAACGAAATGAACCTCTTCACTCTCATTGCAGTGGATATTCATATTCCGTTGGGAAAACGCGCCGCGCACCGTGTCTTGTCCGCCAAAACGGACCGCGCAGCCCTCAGCAGCAAGAGAGGCGATTGCCAAAGCCTCGGCAGTGGCCCAATCGATGCCGGTGTCGTTTTTAAGCGCGCTTCGACGTCGGGTCAGAAATTGTTCAATCTTTGGATGCGGCCTGATACCTTCTGGCAGCTTTGTAAGCCGCATTCCAAGATCGATAAGCAGGCTGGCGGACAGGCCCGTTTTGATCGGGGTCAGCATACGTTCTGTGATATCTTTCCTCAATCCTATGGGAGCGGCGGGCTCATTAGGGCGCCAGTTCCTTGCAAGAGAAAATGCTATGTCGAGTTCCGATCCAAATTCGGTCAGGTCCGTTTCCAGCCCGTAGGCCTTGGCCAGTCTTTGCGACAGTGGCGTCATTTCGTCGATGCGTCGATACATGTGAGGTTGGGTGGACCTGGGTTCATCAATTTCGTTATGGCCGCGCCGACGGTAGCCGATACAGTCCACCACCACATCAGCCTTGAAACGGTTTCGATAGGCGACGGCAGCTTTCGCAGCCCGGCACAGCGCTTCCGGGTCTTCACCGTTTACATGCAGGATAGGAGCTTCAACCAGCTTGGCGTAATCCGCGCAGCTGCGCGAAGTGCGCGCGTCGTCCATGTCAGTTGTGAAGCCAATCTGGTTGTTCAGAATCAGATGCACTGTACCTCCCACTTTGAAGGCAGGCAGTTCAGAGAGTTGGAGCATTTCACCATTCACACCCTGCCCGGCAAAGGCAGCATCTGTATGCAAAGCGATCGGCATTACCTCATGACCGGCGTCCCTGGCGGCTCTCGCCCTGCCAAGGGCAACCGGCCCAACGATGGAAAGGTGCGAGGGATGCGGCGCAATCCATATCTGCGGTCCCATTGGCGAGCGACCCTGCCATCCGAGATGATAAGGGCTATCCGAAGAAGCACCATAGTCGTCCGGAAATTCGGGCACGCCTTGCGCGTCGGCGATAACCTGCGCCAGTGGCTTTCCAAACAGGAGTGCCATTTGGGTCAAACGTCCGCGATGCATGCCTCCAATGAATACATCGTTTATTCCAGAACTCTGAGCGGAGCGCAGAACTTCAGCCGTTAACACCAAATATCCTTCCGTACCTGCAAGTCCAAAGGTCTTGGCGGCCGGCATCCGTTTGCCGCATGTTGCCTCGAACAGTTCAGCCTGCGCGATCAGATCAATGGACTGTTGAATATTGACGGGTTCTGCCTCTGCTTCGGCCTGTCGTGACAGCCAGTCGCGCCGTTCAGTGTTCTGGATGTGACCAATTTCCCATCCGATTTTTCCGCAATAAGATAGTTGCAGGTGCTGTGCATCCGCGGGTAGAAATCCATAATCACCCGGGGTAAGGTGAACCGGTTTTAGGTTCGGGGTCAAAGAGAGCGGGTCCAGGTCCGCGGCTAACCAACCCCAGCGGCGATACGCCTCCACCATTGCCTCAAACGCCGCCCGGCGCGAGACGTTGTTCATCATCGTCTCGACAGCCGATGGATCGCCCGAGCCTAAAGCAGAACTGAAGTAAAGCGGCCTTTTTTCTGTCGTCATGTTACGCAGTCTTTTCATATATTCAGCAGCGTTATTTGGCAAACGTAGCAGGATTTCAGGAATTGTCAGAAGAAAATTGCTTGTTGCCCAATCCGTCGTTGCCTATCTTCTGTGAATGACAAAACAGACGGCATTTTCAGAGGAAAGTGGCTTGAGCAAAGGTAATTTAAGACTTACGCGCTGCCGATGAAAAATTCGTTTCGCTATTTCAATATATCACTTGGGACTATTCCACTAACCGTGAAGTTCCCTCTCAATATTCCGGGAAAATCAGACCATGCTTTTCAACTGATCCCACTGAAGGCGTAATTTTCTCGAGCCTTTGCCCGGTAAGTTTTTTCTATCCACGAAAAGGCTGCTTACCTCATAATCCCTATTGATCTTCACAATAAAAAGCTTATTGAAATTGCCTGCTAGATTAATCTCAACCGTGTCATACTTTTTGAATGGGGTGATTGTTTTTACTTCGACAAAATCGTTTCCCAAACGCGCGTCTGAGCCTTGGGCATAGTTCCGGTGAAGCTTTAATCCAAGTGAAATTGCACCAAATAGTTCACCTATATCGCCAAACACCTGGAGATGCTTGTTGGTGAGTTGATGGTATTCCTCGGCGATAGATAGCAATGACTCGAAAATTGGAACCAGTGAAAGATCTGCATCTGGATATTTAACACGCCATTCCTTGTATTGGATCTGGTTGCTGATATCTTCCCAGCTAACCCATTCCCCGTCATCCCATATTAAATCTTCATTTTCCGGCATATAACACTCTTTTTATTAGCAACAAACTATATTTCTAACGCCAAAAGATTACATATTCGTTTCCGAAAGCGATCTGGCTTCAGAAAACCTTAAGTTACTTTACTCCGGCAGTATCCAATTTAACGCGGGAGGCTAGAAACGATGATAGTTTCCCTGTTTTCGATATTTACTTCCCTGCTCTTTTAATAATTTTCCCTGTTATTTTTATTAGAGAAAATGCATAAAAACTTAATAAAAATAGGTAGTTACGGCCTGTTCCAGGTTAAAATCAGCCGAAAATGGCCAAGAATCCCTGTTTTTTCACTGTTAAACAGGGAAAATGACGGAGACGGGTTCGCTCAAGTCTGCTTCCACCACCACTAACACTGAGGCGAACCTGGATCCAGTCCAGGTTCGCCCCTGAACCCCGCAGAACCGGGGGCTTCGGGGTTATCCGGTGATGGCAGAGACACTCTATAGTAGCCACATTCTGTAGATTTCCCCATTCGTCTCTGCCGCCCTGTTTCAGGGTCCAGTTCATGGGATATTACGATGCGCTATTGATGGAAACCGAGCCGTTTTCGCTGCTCATTCCAGTCGGTCGGGAGCGGATTTATTCTTTTGAGGGATTTGACATTCAACGTCTCCGGCTGACGGCCGTAGAGAATATCCTCAATGATGGAGGGCGCCAGAAAGGCGAGGGGAAGGACCAGGGTTATCTCAGTATCAAAGACCTTTTCGCACCTGGCGATTTCCTTCACTGATCCTGCTTCCCCTGATGCCGGCATTGTCAAAGGAAAGTCGGTAGGCAATGAAAAAAGGTGAGGCGTCGTTGGTTAAGCGGCAAGCTGGCGCCATTCGGCAAGGGACGCTTCACGTTTGAACTCGAAGTTTTGGCGACTTTGGAGATGGCGTTCTTGATTGAAATGATTATGGACTGACGAGTGAATTGAGACGAATTTCTGTAATGATTTAGCGCTTCGAAATTTGATCATCGCTCGCTCCCTACGTCGGAATGGTTGATGTGAGTTTTTAGCCCTGTTATTGAGCCATCGCTTGGTCTCTTGATGGGCCTTGTTGCCTATCACTTTCATTGCAGCGCCGTATGAGCGAAGTTTATCCGTCACAATGACTTTCGGATTGCCGTATTTCTTCATGGCTTTCTTCAAGATCTTAAGCGCCGCCTTGCGATCCCGTCTCTTGGTGACAAAGGCCTTAAGAATTTCTCCTTCGTGATCGACAACTCTCCTTAGGTAATGAGTTTCACCATTGATCCGCACGAAAACTTCATCCAGATGCCATCTCCACTGAAGTGAGTTATGGAAGGAAACGGAGCGGGCTTTTCTGATTTCTGCCGCAAACACTGGCCCGAACTGTTTCGTAGCTCACGTCAATACCCCGCTCATGCAGGAGGTCTTCGACTTGACGCAGTGACAATGGATATCGAACATACATCATGACTGCCAGACGGATGATTTCAGGTGAAGTCTTAAAATAACGGAATGGATTTTTCATCGGCTGACCGTAAATCCAATGCCCCTATTGCTCAACCTAATTTCCTCTGACAATGCCGATCAGAGAAAGTGGGCATGAAGGGTAACAGGTTCACTGAGGAGCAGATTATCGGAGTCCTTTGCGAGCAGAAAGTTAACAACGCAGACGCGGCATTGAATCGATTTGTTTTTGGTGGAGCCTGTGTTTAGACTACGCTGGGGAGGGCTCGTATGAACCGTCAGACTTTAAGTATGGTCTTTCTTTTCGTCGCTACGCTCTCGGGGATGTCCCTGTGGTTCATGGCGGCAGCCATCGTCCCTGACATGGCAGCCGAGTCGGGACTTACTGAAACTGAACTCGCGTGGCTATCCAGCGTCGTTCCAGCAGGGTTTGGTATCGGCGCACTCGGCTTCGCGCTCCTCGGCCTGCCGGACCGTGTAGACCCACGCTATTTGTTCGCCTGCTGCACCTTCGCCATCGCTCTGCTAAACCTTCTTTTGCTTTCCTTGCCAATTGGTGGGCCCACGGCGATTGCGATACGCTTCGCCTCCGGGGTTCTGATGGCAGGGACATGGCCCGTGTCAATGAAAATCGCAGTCGGATGGACTATCCGTCGGCGCGGCGCGCTCATGGGCAGTCTGGTGGCCGCTTTAGTGGCTGGTCAGGCGGTGCCATATCTGCTGGCCTGGTTCGGGGGTGCCGACTGGCGGTTGGCCATTATGTTCGGCTCAGCGGTTACCGCCTTAGGCGGCGGCGCGATTCTCCTGTCCGCACTTGGCCCGCATCACGCTAGGGCCGCTGCGTTCCGGACCCGCGCCATAGCGCTGATCTGGACCGATCGGCGGATTCGTGCCGCCGTCCTCGGCTATCTCGGCCATATGTGGGAGTTCATCGCCTTCTGGGCCTGGGTCGGAGTGTTCGCCTCCGTGTCGTATTCCGCCAGCCTTGAACCTGGCGCGGCTGTGAGTTTGGGAAAGCTATCCGCCTTCCTGTGTATCCTCGCGGCGGCCCCAGCCTGCGTTCTGTCCGGGTTCATCGCTGACCGCGTGGGCAAGGGACGCGTGGCTGCAACTGCTCTCGCGGTCAGCGGGTCCGCATGCGTCCTGACCGCACTTACTTTCGGCGGACCGGTCTGGCTAACATTTATCCTATTGATTGTCTGGGGTGCGGCGGTAGTACCGGATTCGCCACAGTTCTCCGCACTCGTAGCTGATTTCGCCCCGCCCGAATTAGCTGGAAGTCTGATGACCTTCCAGGCTTCTCTCGGTTTCCTGATGACAACAGTTACAACCCAGGTGGCGCCTCAGATCGCCGATGTCCACAGTTGGCCGGTCTTAATCGGCCTTCTGGCTCTGGGCCCAGCCTTCGGGCTCTTCTTCATGCGGCCCGTCCGCCTCGTTTGAGGCAACAGCGTTTGAAACTTCCTATATGAAGTAACAGATTTGAAAAATAAGATTGTGTAATGGCATTGTCAAAGGAAAGTAGCAGCGTGTCAAAAAGGTGTTGTCCGAGGAAAATTGTTAGGCGAAGTAAAGAGGCAAGATGACGATCCTTATGTGGCAACCTGACGCCACTCCATAAGAGCCGCTTCACGTTTCAACTCAAAATTTTCGCGGCTATGGAGATGGCGCTCGTGATTGAAATGGTTGTGGATTGAAAGAGTGAATAGAGGCAAATTTCTGTAAAGACTTTGTGCTTCGAAATTTTATCATTGCTCGCTCTCGTCGCCGGAACGGTTGGTGCGAGTTTTCGGCCCGATTATTCAACCATTGTCCGGTTTCCTGGCGATCCGCGCTGCCTATATCTTCCATTGCCGCTCGATATGAGCGCAGTTTATCCGTTACCATCGCTTTCGGGTTGCCATACTTCTTCATGGTTTTCTTCAAGAACTTCAGGGCAGCCTTGCGATCCCGTCTCTTGGTGACAAAGGCCTCTAGAACTTCACCTTCGTGATCAACGGCTCTCCAAAGATAATGGATCTCGCCAATGATCCGCACGAAAACTTCATCCAGATGCCATCTCCACTGAGATGAATTATAGAAGGAAACGGAGCGGGCTTTTCTGATTTCTGCCGCAAACACTGGCCCGGACCTGTTCCACCATGCCCGGACTGTTTCATAGCTGACGTCGATACCCCGCTCATACAGGAGGTCTTCAACCTGGCGCAATGAAAG
The DNA here is from genome assembly GCF_963973085.1 of uncultured Sneathiella sp. Taxonomy (GTDB): domain Bacteria; phylum Pseudomonadota; class Alphaproteobacteria; order Sneathiellales; family Sneathiellaceae; genus Sneathiella. The sequence goes on along the minus strand of NZ_CAXAXA010000001.1, from coordinate 707,957 downwards.
CGGATACCGAACATACATCATCACCGCTAGACGAATGATATCAGGTGAAGTCTTAAAATAGAGAAATGGATTTTTCATGTGCCGACCGTAAATCCAGCCTCAACACGGCTCAAGCCATTCTCCTCTGACAACACCTCCGTTAGTTGCGCGCGCGTAGACCTTCCAGGAAAATGGTGAGGAAATTATCGGCGATATCCGCATAGGCGTCGCGGTCCCCCTCAATATTCCAGTGCGGGACCCAGTTGAACGCCCCGAAAAGGGCCGCAGTGGCAAGTTTTGGTTCACAGGGCGCGATGGTTCCGTCTGCAACTCCCTGCTCGATCAGTTCGCGGACGGTCTGATCAAGCGCGCGCCGCCCGCTGTGGAGTATTTTCTGGCTGTCGTTGGACAGTACCCGATCCTTCGACAGGACAAGGCAGGCGCCAAACTCGTTGGAGAGCAAATCCATATAGCTTCGCATGACGATGGCGAGCCGATCCAGGGGTGGCATATCCAGGTTCTTGCTATTATCCGTGGCTTCCTGCATGAATTCGAGTGCGAGCCGACTGCATTCGAACAGGATGTCATCTTTATTTTTGACGTAATAATAAAGCGTCCGCTTGGAGACATTCAACTCGGAGGCAATATCGTCAAGCGACGTCCGGTCAAATCCGCGGGCGTTGAAGAGACGTGCCCCGGTGCGCAAAACCGCCATGCGTTTCTGCTCTCGCGGATCATCCCTGTTCAAAGTCACGTCAGTCCAAACCATCGTTCCTGCCTTATCTCTTCACCGTTATCAGTTATCCCCTAAACAACCATGCCCCGAAGGGCAAGCCTTAAAGTCTGATCAGTATAGACCATTTATATTGACATGTAACCCACTAGTGGGTTACATTGAAAAAAATTGATAAATGCGCCTTGAGTAAGGCTATAAACAGGATCGATCGGCGGCCCGGTAAAGATTTTAATGGGAGATAAAATCATGCAGTTAACCTCCACGATAAGACGGGCGGCCCAGGCGAACCCGAAAGCAATGGCGACGATCTACAAGAACCGGCAGCATAGCTGGTCAGAGTTTGTAAAGCGCACGGCGAAGCTGGCAGGCGCGCTTCAGAAAGTCGGAATGAAGCCCGGGGACCGGGTCGCCATGCTGGCGCTCAATTCAGACCGCTATCTTGAATATGTCTTCGGTGTCCTCTGGGGCGGCGGGGTTATTGTCCCGATGAACCTGCGTTGGTCACCGGCGGAAAATGCCTATTCGATTGATGACTCCGGCACGGAGATCATGTTGGTGGACGAAAATTTTGCCGGTATCATCCCAGCGATACAGGAGAAATCGAGCTGCCTGAAAACCCTGATTTTCTCCGGCGAAGGAGAAACGCCCGAGGGCATGTTAAATTACAGTGACATTATTGAGGCGGCGGACCCGGCTGAGGATGCGGGTCGGGGCGGGGAAGATCTCGCGGGTATCTATTACACCGGCGGCACGACCGGGTTTCCAAAAGGTGTCATGCTCTCCCACCGGAGCCTTTACATCAGTAACCTGTCGAACTGCCGGGAGTTCTGCATGCAGGATGGCGCCCGGTATCTGCATGCGGCGCCAATGTTCCACCTTGCCGATGGCGCAGGGTCGCTGGCTGCGACCTTTGCCGGTGGCACCCATATCATGATTCCGAGCTTCTCTCCCGCGGCCATGCTGCAGGCTTTGCAGGACCACGGGCCGACGCATGTCCTACTGGTTCCCACCATGATTCAAATGCTGGTGCAGGATCCGGATTTCGACAAATATGACACGTCGTCCCTCGAGACGATCATGTATGGCGCCTCCGCGATCAGCGAGGCCGTGCTTGTTGAGGCCATGAGCAAACTGCCGCAGACAAAGTTTGTCCAGGCATATGGGCAGACCGAGTTGAGCCCTGTGGCGACAATCCTTGCACCTGAATATCACACGCTGGAAGGGCCGAATGCCGGACGGCTTCGGTCCTGCGGCAAGGCCGTCAGCACCTGCGAATTGAAAGTTGTCGATGAGGACGGGGATGAGGTGCCAACCGGTACCGTGGGGCATATCGCGGTTAAAGGTCCGATCACCATGCTGGGCTATTGGAACAAGCCGGAGCAAACGGCGGAGTCTCTCAAGGACGGCTGGGTCTATACCGGCGATGGCGGTTATCTTGACGAGGAGGGGTTCCTTTATATCGCGGACCGGCTGAAAGACATGATTGTCTCTGGCGGTGAAAATGTTTTCTCTGCGGAGGTGGAGCAGGCTGTCACGCAGCATCCCGCCGTTGCCGAATGTGCGACAATCGGCATCCCGAATGAGAAATGGGGCGAAAGTGTTCATGCGATTGTCATCCTCCGGCCCGGGAAAACGGCCACGCAAGACGATATCATAAAGCATTGTCACAAGCTGATCGCGGGATACAAATGCCCGCGCAGTGTAGAATTCCGCACCGAGCCTATGCCTCTGTCGGCGGCGGGCAAGGTGCTCAAGAAGGATTTGCGTGCGCCCTATTGGGGGAACGCGGAAAGAAACGTCAATTAGAGCTATTCTTAAACTTTCAGGAAAGAAAAAATCATGAGCAAGAAAGTAGTTGTTGCGGGCGTCGGGATGACGCCATTTGTTAAGCCAGGTCAGAACGAAGACTACACTGTCATGGGCGGGAAAGCGATCAACATGGCGCTTAAGGATGCGGGAATTGACTATGACAAGATTCAGCAGGCCTATGCCGGCTATGTCTATGGCGATAGCACCTGCGGACAGCGCGTTCTGTATGAAGTCGGCATGACGGGCATTCCGGTTGTCAATGTCAACAACAACTGTTCAACAGGTTCCTCCGCGCTATTCCTGGCGCGTCAGGCCGTTGAATCCGGTGCAGTGGATTGTGCCCTGGCCGTCGGGTTCGAGCAAATGACCCCCGGCGCGCTTGCGGAGCACTGGACAGACCGACCAAGCCCGCTCGGCAGGTTCAACAAGCTGACGGACGAACTCACGCAGGATTTTACCTCGCCGATGGCGCTTAAAATGTTCGGTGGCGCAGGTATCGAACATCAGAAGAAATATGGCACGAAGAACGAAACCTTCGCGAAAATCCGCGCCAAGGCGAGCACCCATGCCGTTCACAACGAAAAAGCGATTTTTCGGAAAGAAATTTCCGTTAAGGATGTCATGGAATCGCCTGTGGTTGCAGGCTTCTTGACGCGGCTGCAATGCTGCCCGCCGACATGTGGCGCAGGTGCGGCAATCGTCTGCACGGAAGAATTTGCCAAAAAGCATGGGATAAACGCCGATGTTGTTATCGCCGGACAGGCCATGACATCGGATTTTGCCTCGACCTTTGGCGACAATGACATGATGCGGGTTGTTGGATATGACATGACCGCCGCAGCCGCCAATAAGGTGTATGAAATGAGTGGCGTCGGTCCGGATGATATTGATGTGGTGGAGCTTCATGACTGTTTTACCGCAAACGAGCTGATTACCTATGAGGGGCTCGGTCTGGCTCGCGAGGGTGAAGCCGAGAAATTTATCTGGGATGGCGACAATACCTATGGTGGTAAGGTTGTCACCAATCCGTCCGGTGGGCTGCTCTCCAAGGGTCATCCGCTCGGTGCAACGGGTCTTGCGCAATGTTTCGAGCTGGTGAACCAGCTGCGCGGCAATCTCGGTAACCGGCAGGTCGAGGGCGCGAGAAACGCGCTGCAGCATAATCTTGGACTTGGGGGCGCCTGCGTAGTTACACTTTACCAGTCTGCCTGAACCCTTCCTCCTACGGGGGCGTTTTGCTTTGGCGAGGCGCTCCTGACCTCTTATAAATGAGTATAACAATGATTGATCGCAGCCATATTGGGCGCGAATTCGGCGTCCACACGGCCGATATTGAGAAGGGCCGCCTCCGGTTTTTTGCAAAAGCCACCGGCGAGACCAATCCGATCTATTTTGATGAAGATGCGGCGAAAGCAGCGGACCTGCCGACCTTGCCCTCCCCGCCGACCTTCCTTTTCTCGATGGATATGGAAGTGCCCGAGCCGTTCGGGATTCTTTCAGTTCTGAACGTTGACCTTGGAAAAGTTCTTCATGGCAATCAGGCATTTGAATATTTTAAGGATGTCTATGCCGGAGATGCGATTACTTTCAGATCTGAAATCACGGACATTTTCGATAAAAAAGGCGGTGCGCTTGAGTTCATTGATGTGAAAACACGCGCCACAAATCAGCAGGGCGATCTTGTTGCCGAGATGGCGCGCACATTTGTCGTCCGGAACGGATAGGGGGAAGAATGTCAGAGATTACCTATGCATCCGTCAAGGTCGGCGACGTTATTCCGGCGTTGACGAAGGATGAAATTATCCGAACAACCCTCGGCCTGTTTGCTGGCGCCTCCGGTGATCATAACCCGATCCATATCGATATTGATTTCGCGCGGGCAGCGGGGATGGAGGATGTGTTCGCCCATGGCATGTTATCGATGGCCTACCTTGCGCAGATACTCACAAACTGGGTGCCGCAGACCGCGTTGCGGAGTTATGCAGTCCGGTTCACCGCGATTACGCACCTAAAAGACAGGATTAGCTGTTCCGGAGAAATAACTGAAAAATTTCAAGAAAATGGCGAAACCCGTGTTCGCGTTGCCGTTAGGGCCGTCAATCAGGACGGAGATGTCAAGCTTGCGGGTGACGCCGTTGTCGCCCTTCCATAATCTTATTATAACAAGCAGAGTTTAAACATATGAGCAAACTAGATGGAAAAGTCGCCTATGTGACCGGCTCGGGTCGGGGAATAGGCCGCGCTGTCGCCCTTAAACTGGCACGTGAAGGCGCAAAGGTCGTGGTCAATGATTTGGATCAGGAACCGGCCGATGAAGTGGTCGGCGCGATCGAAGCGCTTGGCGGGGAAGCCATTGCCGTAGTCGGCAGTGTGACGGACGCGGATTTCGGTGACAAATTTATCAAGGCCGGGATTGAGGCGTTTGGCGGGGTGGATATCATCGTCAATAATGCGGGCTACACCTGGGATGCGCTGGTGCATAAGATGGGCGATAACCAGTTCGATGCGATGATCGACGTTCACCTGAAAGCGCCCTTCCGGGTCATTCGTGCGGCGTCCGGCTTTATCCGCGCCGAGGCCGAGAAGGAAGCGGCGGAAGGCCGGGAGGTTTTCCGTAAGATCGTCAACATTTCCTCCATCGCCGGAACGGGCGGCAACGCCGGTCAGATCAACTATTCCTCCGCGAAGTCCGGTGTTCTCGGGATGACCAAAACCATGGCGAAAGAGTGGGGGCGGCTGAAGGTAAATGTTAACTGCGTTGCTTTCGGCTTTATCGAGACCCGCCTGACGGAAGCCTCGGACGAGAAGAAAACCATTGTTGTCGAGGGCAATGAAGTCGGCATCGGTATTCCGAAAAAACTGGTGGCGGGCATGCAGATGATGATCCCTATGGGACGCGCCGGAACGCCAGAAGAGGCGGCAGACGGTGTTTATCTCTTCTGCGCACCTGAATCCAACTATGTCAGCGGACAAACCCTGATTGTCGGCGGCGGCCTTACGATCTAGCGGAAATCGAAGGGATATTACTATGGAATTTGAAGATATTTCGCTGGAGATTGCAGACGGCATTGCGAGAATCACGATGCGCCGTCCTGACAAGCTGAATGCCCTCCGGGATCAGACAGGGGATGAGTTGCAGGCCGCTTTCGATGCGGTCGAGAATGATCCTGACGTCCGCGTCGTTGTTTTCACAGGTGAGGGCAGGGCGTTCGGGGCGGGATATGACCTTTCCGTCATCGAACCCGATGTCGTCCCGGACCTCGCCAGAGTTCTGGAGGAGCATTTCAATCCGCTGACCGTGAAAATGCGGAAATCCCGATTGCCGATCATCAGCGTTGTCAACGGGCCTTGCGCGGGGGCATCCGTCGGGCTGGCGCTATCGGGCGATATCGTCATCGCCGGGAAATCGGCCTATTTTTATGAGCCTTTCGTCGGATTGGCGCTGACGCCCGATGCCGGGAATACGATCTTTCTGCCCCGTATCGTCGGCCGGATTCGCGCTGCCGGAGCCATGTTCCTCGGCGATCGGATTTCCGCGGAGGAGGCCCTGTCCTGGGGCATGGTCTGGCGAGTTTACGAAGATGAAGAGCTGATGGCCAAGGCGGACGAGATGGCGCAAAAGCTCAGCGGCCTGTCGCCAAAGTCGCTGGCCCACACAAAAAACCTGATCTTCGAAGCCTCCGAGCAGGGGTTATCAAGGCATCTGGATCTGGAGCGGGACGCCCAGGGCGATGTGTGCAAAGGGCCGGAAATGAAAGCCTCTATTGCCAGTTTTTTTGCCGCCCGGCGATAGATTATCTCATGATGTTTAAGTTGCAAGGCGGTGGAGAACAAATCTGATGCAGCCAGCCCTATTTTCGTTAAATAAAGACAACTGCCGCGGCGACATGGATAATATTTGGCCGGTTTAACTCCTGCCTGCCACCCTAATGGCAGTTCAGCCCTTTAAATCTTCAAGGAAAAATGTCTCATCCTTCCAAACAACGTCGAGCTGTCGCCGGCCTTTCTCATTTATCATGGCATAGGCTGTTCGGGCATATCCATTTGCATTCTGAAAGCCCACACTCTTATAAGCCTGCTCCAGATGTGCCTGTTGGCATTCAATGACACCCTGCCAGGCCGCCAGACCTTTTTTCGTTAAATAAAGATGGCGGCTGCGGCGGTCTTTAAGGTTTTCTTTTTGTGTTATGTAGCCGTCCGCCATCAAGGTCTTGATTGTAGGGCTGAATGACTGTTGCGTGACACCGAGAAAAGCAAGAACTTCTTTCACGGTTGCGCCCGGTTTGCGCTGGATGACATAGATTACCCGGAAGTGCGGGCGGCGCAGGCCGATAGATTCGAGATGAGCATCGCCCGCTTCGAGCATGCTGTTATAGCCAAGATACATGACCGCAAACAGCCAGTGTGCATGTTCTTCCGGGCAAAGGCTGTCTTCGTCTTGCGTCATTTCGACGGTTACTCCTTGTTATTGTCGGGCATTTATATCTGAACTTTGCCCATACTATTCATTCAATTGATTGTATGTTGATTATGACTAATTACACTATAGCACGAGACTAATTTTAAGAAAGTGGCTTGATTCATTTGATAAATTTCATATGACAACAGAAATTAAGCTACGAAAAAGTGATAACTATTATTCCCACGAGAATTCTATCCTGACCGGGCCGCATTTTTTGGGTCCCATATGCTTTGTCAGCCGAGGAGCTGAGCCCTTTTAAGTAGTTCATATTTCTCCTGGAAGGCGACATCACTTGCTTTCTCTGCTTGTCATGTCCAGCTTTCCTGTTTGGGTCATTCCAGATGAAAAATACCCTCCATCAACGGTTAGTATCTCGCCGTTTACGTATCCGGATTTGGGGTTCGCCAGATAGCAAACTGCATCGCCGATATCCGCGCAGCTTCCGAAACGACCTACCGGGATCATCGGCAACAGGCGGGAAATGGTCTCTTCCGTATAATTAGCTTCTACCAATGGGGTCATTATGGGGCCCGGAGCAATGGCATTTGCCGTTATGCCATGAGGCCCCATCTCAAGAGCAATTTGGCGGGTCAGACCAATTATCGCCGCCTTCGATGTCCCATAGGCTGTCCGTCCGACGCCGGCCCGAAGACCGCTGACAGACGCCATATTAATAATCCGTCCATAGGATTGCTTTGCCATTTCCCGCGCGGCGCGCTGGGCGCACAGGAAGCTGCCGGTAAGGTTGACCTGCATTACCTGATGCCAGTCGTGGGCGGTATAGTCGAGGAATGAATGGATATTGACAATCCCGGCATTATTCACCAGCACATCCACGCATTTATCCCAGCTTTCTGCGGCTGCAAAAGCGGCATCGATATCATCCGAGTTGGAGACGTCGAGTCTTTTTCCGAGCGCCTTGCCGCCCTTTTCTTCAATTTTATTTATGGTATCCGAGATACCCGCTTCGGAAATATCGGTGACGACGACCCGCGCTCCTTTTTCGGCAAGGAGCATAGCTGTCGCTTGACCGATCCCTGAACCAGCGCCGGTAACCAATGCTACTCCGTAATCTTCCATGGCGGTTTCTCCCTAGTTTTGCAATTACTTCAGTTACATATTTTCCGAAAGCGATCTCGTCGAAAATTATCCATTATGACTATGAGTCATTGAGTCGATTGAGCAGCTTATAACCATCATCTGGCGAAATCTTTTCGTTGCCATTTTCGATCCCTGACACTGACTTTCTTGTTTGGATTGTCCGTTTCCTTATTGATATTCGGACATGTTGTTTTTGTTGGTCTTATCCCTAAAGTCGCTCAATAATTAATAAACAGCATACCTTATTAGATCAAGATATTTGTTATATTTTATGTATGGAAAGAAACTGCGCATATTGTTACTAATCCGGACTTTTGCATGGGTCAGATGCGCCGCGGAATTGTTGATAGAGGGCGGGCGGCGGCATTCTTTGTGACCTTAAAAAACAAGGTCTATGCATATAACAAATAAATTGACTAGAACAGTTATCCTGTTATATAATTGCGCCAGCTTTGGGGAAGGCGCGGTGCGGATGTTTGGCGCACGTAAAAAATTTAAAAATTAAAACGGTTCGGTAAAAATACCACCAAAGAAAGGGAGACATAATGAATATCGTAAAATCCACCATTCTAGGTGCGGCTTGTGCTGCGCTCATTGGCGTTGCCGGGAGTTATCCTGCGTATGCGGAAGAGGCGGACACATTCAAGATTGGCGCAGTGCTGCCGTTCTCCGGGCCCTACGGGATTATCGGGAAAGGCATGAAGCAAGGCGCTCAGCTCGCCATTGAAATGCGCGGCGGAAAAGTTCTCGGCAAGCCGGTTGAGGTAACCTGGGAAGACAGTGAAACAAAACCACAGCCTGCCGTACAAAAGGCTACACGATTGATTTCCTCTGGCGCACAGATGATTTTTGGCGCGGCAAGCTCTGCATCGACAGCGGCGCTTCAGGGGATTACGGAACAACGTAAAATTCCGCTTCTGGTTACCATCTCCGCCGATGATAAAATCACGCGCGCCAACGGATACCGTTACACCTTCCGGACATCCAACACGCTTGGTATGGAAATCCGCATGGCGATGGAATTCACCAAGGCGGCGGGTCTGAAGAAAATCTATGCGGTTGGCGCGGATTATGCCGTCACCCGTGATGGTCTGGAAGCCTACAGCGCTGCAGCCAAGGAAGCTGGCATCGAGATTATAGGCGTTGATTACGCTCCACTCGGAAATCGCGACTATTCCGTCATTATTGATAAGATTTCCAAGACGGACGCCGATGGTGTTGTCCTTATCGTGACGGGCAGCGATGGCGTCACGTTCCTTAAACAGGCTGGTCAGGCCGGTCTCGGCAAGACCAAGACCTTGTTTGGTCCGGTTCTGCAGGATGAAGTTCTTGCAGCTGCGGTTGGGCCAGATGCCGTGGGTGCCGCCTCAGGTGTCCGGTATCACTATTCTATTGATAACGCCGCCAACAAAGCCTTTGTTGAGGCATACCGCGCGAAATTCAACGAATGGCCGGATAGCTTTGCCGGAGAAGCATTCGATGGCATGAGCTGGTTTCTGGATGCCGTGGACAGCACCGGTTCCTGGGATCGGGAAGAATGGGTCAAAGCCTTTGAAGGAAGTGTCCGTGAGAATTCAGTAGAAGGCCGAAAGGAAATGCGTGCCTGTGATCACCAGGCACTGCAGGTCGGTCTCTGGGGTGTCGTTGAAAAGGGTGAAGCCCCTTACCCTGACCTGAGAATGAAGATCACGAACGTCTTTCAGCCGGAAGCACTCTTCCCCGAGTGCGCAGAATAGGCTGACTTAAAAGACCGGGCGGTCGCGAGCAAACTCCGACCGCCCTCATTTTAATTGCAGGTTAGGTGATCCGGTTATGTCCACCATTGTGATAGGCCTTTCTATGGGCATGCTGCTGTTTTTGTTGGCGGCGGGATTGACCCTTATTTTCGGCATGTTGCGGGTAATTAACTTTGCGCATGGTTCGTTATATATGCTTGGTGCATATCTCTCATTTCAGATGGTGAACCTCACCGGTAATTTCTGGGTCGGGTTGGCCGTCGCACCGATTATCGCCGCGATTGTTGGTGGCTTAATGGAGCGCATCGCTCTTCGGCCGGTTTATGACCGTGACCATGTGTATCAGCTCTTGCTGACCTTCGGGTTCATTTTGGTGCTGGATGAGGCTGTGAAGATTATTTGGGGGCTTGAGTACAAGCAGATGTATCCGCCGGAACTGTTTTCTGGTGCGATCGAGATGTTCGGCAGCTCGGTGCCGAGTTACCGCCTGTTTATTATCGGTTTTGGTGCCGCTGTTTCTGCGGCTCTGTTTTTCATGCTTGATCGCAGTCGATACGGCATGATCATTCGCGCGGCCAGCGGCGATCCCGAAATGGTGCGGACCCTCGGCATTAATGTTTCTTTGGTCCGTACCGGAGTTTTCTCCTTCGGCGCTGGCCTCGCGGCCCTTGGCGGCGCGGCGGCAGGCCCGCTGTTTCCGATCGAGCTCGGAATGGGCTTTAACATTATCATCGACAGTTTTATCGTCGTGATTATCGGCGGTCTTGGCAATATTCGCGGGGCCGTCATGGCGGCGCTGTTGATCGGGATGACGCGGGCGCTCGGATATAGCTACGCGCCGAGCTGGGTCGATTTTCTCACCTTTATTCTGTTGATTGGAACTCTCATCCTCCGGCCGGAGGGATTGTTCAGTCGCAAGGGGCGGACGGCATGAACGCGCAACGCTTACTGGCACTTCTTGTCGCCATTATTATTTCTGCGCCTTTACTGCTCCCGGACGGGCAGGGTGTCGGCTTGGTGAACGCCATATTGATCTGGTCAATATTTGCGATCGGCTTTGATCTTGTATTTGGTGTCGCCGGAATGCTCTCGTTCGGGCATGCGGCGTTCTTCGGCGTCGGCGCATATACGCTTTCACTCCTGACAATGCGTATGGGCTGGGACTTTATTCCCTCCCTCGGAGCCGCCGGTGTGGTTGGCGGGGCGGTGGCGCTGGTGTTCAGTTATTTTGCAATCCGGGTTTCGGGGCTGTTCTTCGCACTTTTAACGCTCGCTTTATCGCAACTGATCTACATCATGGCGGGAACGAAGCTGCGGATGCTGACCGGTGGCGTTGATGGTATCGCCGGAGTGCCGCGCCCGGACCTGTTCGGTATCGATTTCTATGACGACGGAAATTACTACTTTTTCCTGCTGGCGTTGTTTGTCCTGGCCCTGCTTATTTCCGGACTCATTCGGATATCGCCTTTGGGTCAGGCGCTGAAAGCCATCAAATCCAACGAGGTGAGGGCGGAGCAGATCGGCTTTAATGTCCAGCGTTTGCAGCGGTCAGTCTTTACCATTTCCGGTGTTTACGCTGGTGTCAGCGGAGGGCTGTTGGCGTCGCTGATTTTCTATGTCGGTCCGCAGATGCTCCATTGGACGACTTCCGGTGACGTTGTCATTATGGTCCTGCTCGGCGGTATGGGTACCTTGTTCGGACCCATTCTCGGCGTTGCCATTTTCGAGATTATGCGGGAATGGCTGTCGACCCAGACATCGCACTGGTACGGCATACTGGGTCTCATATTCATCATTTGCACAATCGGAATGCCAAAAGGTATCGCGGGTCTGATTACTCAGCTCTGGGACCGTATCATGCCGGGAGGCAAGTCATGAGTAGCACAGCAGAAGCTAAACATGTACTGCGCTGTGAGGATATTGAAGTGTCCTATGGGGCCTTCAAAGCCGTCACCAATGTCACCTATGAGTTTAAGCCCGGCCTTCTGTATGGGTTGATCGGCCCTAACGGTGCAGGGAAAACGACGCTTATGAATGCGTTGTCGGGCCGTGCGCAGCTCAGCAAGGGGCGCGTGTTTCTCAATGACCAGGAGATTACGAAGCAGTCGCCTCATGCCCGGACGTGGGCGGGCCTTGGCCGGAGTTTCCAGATTACGCAGATATTTGCCGAGATGACAGTCTTTGAAAACCTGCGGCTGGCCGCACAGGCGCACCGTTTCAGGTTGCAGCCATTCTGGCGCCCGGTTGGAAAATTCAGAGAGATCGCGAATGACGCAGAGAAAGTTCTGAGTGAAATCGGTCTGGAGAGTTTCGGTCATGTCAATGCCGGGAGCCTCTCACATGGGGATCAGCGCGCCCTCGAAATCGGACTGGCGTTGCTTAGCGAGCCGAAAGTCCTGCTGCTCGATGAACCGCTGGCCGGCGTCGGGCATGACGTTGCGGAAAAGGCCGTTGAACTGATCCGTCGTGTGTCGGAAGGACGGACGGTTCTGCTGATTGAGCATAACATGGACGTTGTCATGGAAATTTCCGACGAGATCATTGTCATGCTCGCGGGTGAAATTCTGGCGTCCGGTGAAGCCGAGACAATCAAGCAAGACCCCCGTGTTCGAACCGCGTATCTGGGAGAGGAAGAATGAGCCTTCTAGAAATGCAGAATTGTAATGTCTTTTATGGCAAGGCCCAGGCATTACACGATGTCTCGATTTCGGTTGAGGACGGGGAGGTTGTTTCCCTGATTGGCCGGAACGGTGCTGGTAAAAGCACATTGCTGAAAGCGATCATGGGACTGAATCCGATAAAATCCGGCACCCGCATGTATGAGGGCCGTGATGCGACAAAAATCTCGACTGAGATGCTGGGGCGGTCCGGTATCGCCTATGTGCCCGAGGACCGGCGGATTTTTGCGACCTTGAGTGTTGATGAGAACTTGCGGATTGCAACAGTAATGGGTCGGAAGGGCGCCTGGGATCTGGAACGCGTCTATAATCTCTTCCCGCGGCTTAAGGAACGGACAAACTCTCGCGGGGACACATTGTCCGGCGGAGAACAGCAAATGCTCGCCGTCGGTCGCGGACTGCTCACTAATCCGAAGCTATTGCTGCTGGACGAGCCGACGGAAGGCCTCGCTCCCCTGGTCGTTGCGGATCTGGTCAAGGCTATGGAGCTGATCAACGCGGAAGGCGTGGCAATTCTTCTTGTCGAACAGAATTTGAAAGTACCGCTCAAACTCGCCGAGCGGCAATATCTGATTGATAACGGGCATATCCGCTGGTCGGGAAAAACAGAAGAACTGCTGGCCGAGCGGGAAAAAATCGAAGCACTCATCAGCCTCTAAACTCGGGAGTAAAGCGAATGTCGGATGTGTATATCATTGGAATAGGAATGTCGCAGTTCGGGAAGTTCTTGGACCGGTCTGTCAAGGATATGACTGCTGAAGTTGTTGAAGAGGCTCTGAAGGACTCCGGTCTGGAGCGGGAAAGCATTCAGGCCGCCTTTTTTGCAAACGCCTCCCAGGCGGCAGTTGAGGCGCAGTATCTGGTGCCGGGGCAGATTGCCTTGCGATCCGCTGGTTTCGAGGGGATTCCGATTACAAATATCGAGAACGCCTGCGCCAGTGCCAGTACTGCTCTTAACTCAGCCTGTGCCTTTGTTCAGTCAGGGCAAGGGGATATTGCGCTTGCCATTGGAACCGACAAGATGAACTCGACGGACCGTGCCCGTTCCTTTGCGGTTTTCGACGGTGGTTGGGATGTTCATGCGGCAGAGGAATCCATTGCCCGGTTGCTGGATATGTCAAAGGGCATGGAGTTGCCGCCTGAAGCTGAGGATAATGGCGGGCAGCGTAGCGTCTTTATGGATGTCTATGCGTCACTTGCCAAGAACCACATGAAGGCTTTCGGCATCACTCAGGCTGAAATAGCGGCGGCTTCGGCAAAGAACCATACACATTCCTATCATAATCCGAAGGCGCAATACCGGAATAAAATGACGGTAGAGGAGGTTCTCAACGATCGTCCGATCGCCTGGCCGCTCACCCTTGCGATGTGCGCGCCGATCAGTGATGGCGCGGCGGCGGCTATTGTGGTTTCAGAAGAAAAGGCGCGGCAACTTGGCTTGGGGCGAGCTGTGCGCGTCGCGGCCTCCGTGCTGCGGTCAGGCACGAACCGCAAGGCTGATGAGTTCCACAAGCAGATTACGCATCTCGCCGCAAATGCGGCTTATGAAAAATCCGGTCTCGCGCCAAAGGACATGGATGTCGCCGAAGTTCATGATGCGACGGCCTTTGCCGAGGTCCTTCAGGTTGAAGCGCTGGGCTTTTGCGATTTCGGGGAAGGCGGTCGGCTGTCTGCTGAAGGACATACAACCGTTGGCGGCCGTATCCCCGTAAATCCGTCCGGCGGGCTTGAATCCCGCGGTCATCCCATTGGTGCGACCGGCCTGGCTCAGGTCTATGAGCTGGTAACCCAGCTGCGCGGAGAAGCAGGCCCCCGTCAGGTGGACGGGGCACGGACGGCGATCGCCGAGAATGGGGGCGGCTTTATTGGCTATGAAGAAGCGGCTGCCTGTATCACAATTTTACAGAAAAACTAATCAATTACGGGAGAGAAGTTCGTGCGAGTCATTGATTATTTCGACCGGGGTGTTGCGCTGGATCCAGAGAGAGTTTGTCTGAAAGATAGCGGTATCTCTCTTAGCTATGCGGAGGTGCAGGAACGCAACTACAGAATTGCCAATGCCGTTATCCGGCTTGGAGTCAAGCCTCAAACGAAAGGCGCAGTTTTCAGCTCCAATGCCGTGCCGGCCTTCGAGTGCTGCCTGGGAATGTTACGCGCAGGTGTTGTCTGGGTGCCGCTCAACGCTAAAAATGAAACCAAGGAAAATGCATATATTCTCGACAACTGCGATGTTGAACTACTTTTCTATCACAGCTCTTTCGAAGAAAAAGTAGTAGAGTTCGCCAACCTTTGTCCAAAATTAAAGCACTTCATCTGTATCGATAAAGCAGGGGGACGCGGCGTCTATCTGGAAGATTGGATTGACGGAGAGGAAAATACCGATCCCGATATCGATGGGGATCAGGGTACACTCGCGTCGATCTTTTCATCCGGCGGCACGACCGGGCTGCCCAAAGGCGTCCTATGGACCAACCGTGTATGGGATGCCATGGTGACGGCTTTCTACACGACCATGCCGGCGAAAAAGCCACCCGTTCATCTGGTCGTCGCTCCAATGTCTCATGCGGCGGGTGTGCTCGCCATTCTCTCAATGGCGAATGGTGGAACGCAGGTCATTCTGCCGCAGTTTGATGCGGAAATGGTGGCGAAAACGATCGAGAGTGACGGGGTGACGCATTTGTTCCTGCCCCCGACGGCCATCTATATGCTGCTGTCCTATCCGGATGTAGGGAAGTATGACTATAGCAGTCTGGAGCATTTCATCTATGCAGCGGCGCCGATGTCTGTCGACAAGCTGAAGGAGTGCCTGAAAGTTTTCGGACCGGTTATGACCCAGTCCTTTGGGCAGGCCGAAGCGCCAATGTTCTGCACCTATCTTTCACCTGAAGATCATCTCGTAATCGGCAGTAATACAAAAGAAAAACGTCTGGCAAGTTGTGGGCGCCAGACGATGCAGACCCGCGTCCGGATTATGGATGACGAGGGTAATCTTCTGCCGCCGAATGAACGCGGGGAAATCGTTGTCAACGGGAACCTGGTGATGATGGGTTATTACAAGAACCCGGAAGCGACGGAAGAAGTTTCCACCTTCGGCTGGCATCATACCGGCGACATCGGCTATATCGACGAAGATGGGTATGTCTATATCGTCGACCGCAAGAAGGACATGATTATCACCGGTGGCTTCAACGTCTATCCAAGTGAGATCGAGCAGGTGATCTGGGGTCATCCTTCCGTTCAGGACTGTGCGGTCGTCGGCGCGCCGGATGAAAAATGGGGAGAAGCCGTCAAGGCGGTGATCGAATTAAAGACCGGCTGCACGCTCGAGGAAGACGAAGTCATCAGCCTCTGCAAGAAAGCCCTCGGTAGCGTGAAGGCGCCGAAATCAGTGGAATTCTGGAAAACTCTGCCACGTACACCGGTCGGGAAAGTCCGTAAAAAGGATATTCGCGCAAGCTTCTGGAAGGAAGGTGAGCGGGCGATCTAGGGTTTCGGCAGGAAGAGTGGGACGGTCCCATCATATGACCCTGTCATAACAATAAGAACGAGGGACGTGAGTAATGAATATTGCAGATTTCCTGCCGCGTGTGGCGGCAGCTTACGGCGATAAACCGGCCATCTCCCTGGGAACGCGGCGGCTTCATACCTATCAAGAGTTTGCAGACCGCGCGCGTTCTCTCGCCGGGGGCCTTCGCGGTGAGCTCGGGCTGAGCGAGGGTGACCGCGTCGGTCTCGCCATGACGAACACGCCGAAATATATGGAAATCCTCGTTGCCTGTTGGCATGCAGGGCTTTGCGCTGTTCCCATGAATGCCAAACTGCATCCCAAAGAGTTTGCCTTCATAATCGAGAATGCAGGGGCAAAAGTCTGCTTTGTAACCGAAAACCTGACCGCGGGTATCAGTGAATTCATGGAGACCATCGATGGGTTCGAGCGGGTATTCTGCGTCAATGATGATGATTATGAGGCCCTGACGACGCATTCTCCGATAGGGATAGTTGATGTATCGGAGACTGACCCCGCCTGGATCTTCTATACCAGCGGGACGACAGGGCGGCCTAAAGGGGCGACGCTCACACACCGGACCCTGCTGGCCATGACATTGCGGTATTACGCGGATGTCGATCAACCCTCGCCGGAGGATAGCTATTTCCACACGGCCCCGATGTCTCACGCCGATGGCCTTTATGCTATTCCACATCTTATCAAGGCATCGCACCATGTCGTGCCGGAAAGTGGCGGTTTTAACGTGGAGGAAATATTCGGACTTCTTGAAACCTACAAGAACGCAACCTTTATGGCCGCGCCAACGATGCTGACACGAATGACGAACCATCCGAAGGCAAGCGAAGCGAGGTCCGAGAATATCAAGACGATCTATTATGGCGGGGCCCCCATGTATCTGGAGGATACGAAGCGCGCCATTGCTACATTCGGACCTTGCATAATGCAGATTTTTGGACAGGGCGAGTCGCCAAACACCGGTACCATCCTTAGCAAGGATTTGCACGCTGATTATGATAATCCGAAATACGAGAAGCGGCTCTCAAGCGTCGGATTGCCGCGCACAGGCGTTGAAGTTCGCATTTTCGATGAGAATGATAAGGAAGTGCCAACCGGAGAAGTCGGTGAGATTGTCCTCAGGAGCGATGTCGTCATGGCGGGCTACTGGAATAACCCGGAGGCCACAAGCCGGACGATCCGGAACGGCTGGCTCCATACCGGCGATGTCGGGTTATTGGATGACGATGGATTTCTTACCCTGAAGGATCGCTCGAAGGATATGATCATCAGTGGTGGAACCAATATATATCCCCGCGAGATCGAAGAAGTGCTGCTGATGGACAGCAGGCTGGATGAGGTGTCTGTGGTTGGCCGTCCGGAACCCGACTGGGGCGAGGAAGTGGTTGCCTTCGTCGTAATTCGTGAAGGGGCGTCCGTTACCCCGGAAGAGCTTGAAGAGCTGTGCCTCAACAATATCGCCCGTTTCAAGCGACCCAAGGAGTATTTCTTCGTCGATCAATTGCCAAAAAGTAACTATGGGAAGATCCTAAAAACTGAACTCAGAAAACACTTTACCCTGACAAATTAATAGGCGCATGGCATCAAATAAATTTACAGGATGATCGCTAATTTTGTTTCCCTGTTTAACAGGGAACGTGTCAGAGACGCGTTCGCATGTGACTTCTAACACCACCACTCATTCTCAGGCGGACCTGGATCCAGTCCGGGTTCGCCCCTGAATCCCACAGTATGGGACCCTTGGCGATATCCGATGATAGGCGTTGTCGCTCTAACTTCCTGTGAACATAGATAAGAAAACTTTTTCTTCGACTGAAATTAGACGGGTATAGATTTCCCCGCCACTAAGTTAATGTGACAACACAGCGTTATAGAAGTAAAGTGGACAAGCGCTGTTGAGTGGGTTCAAGTCAAATTTCTGCGATGACCGAGCGGATGCCGTCGTCCCTATTTTGAGGGATCTTACGCACCTACACCTGCAAAGGGAGGCACTAAATGACCAAGACTGGCCAGAGGTTAGAGAGATATAAAACGGGAGCGGCCACGCGGCGAGCTGTTCTCGGAGATAAACATGTGAGTCAGTCTGACAAAGGAAAAACGGAATTTGACGCTCCGTTTCAGGACCTGATTACGGAAGGGGCATGGGGGCAGGTCTGGTCACGCCCGCATTGGAGCAAGCGGGAGCGCTCCATGGTCACCATTGCTCTCCTGGCTGCTCTTGGTCACCATGAGGAATGCGCCATGCATGTACGGGCCACGAAAAATACGGGGGCAAGCCGCGAGGATATTTGTGAAGCCATGCTGCATGTGGCAATCTACGCCGGTGTTCCAGCCGCTAATTCGGCCATTAAAATCATCAAGAAGATCTTCGAGGAAGAAGATACAGCAGAAAGCTGAGGGAGAGGGAATGAGCAACCGAAAGCCGAACACTGGCGCCTTTTTTGGACGGGACTTGAATTGGCACCCGCCCGCTTTTGCGCCCGCTTACAAGACCAGTGTATTACGGTCTCCGAAAAAGGCGCTTCTCTCGCTCGACAATACCCTTACGGAAATCACAGGTCCGGTTTTTGGCCACTCCGATCTTGGGGAGTTGGATAATGACCTGCTGCTCAACTATTCGCAAGATGGCGGATTGCCGGTGGGGGAGCGGATCATTGTCCACGGCCGTGTGCATGACGAGCGCGGCCTGCCGGTGCCGAATGCCCTGATTGAGGTATGGCAACCGAATGCCGGGGGACGCTATCGCCACAAGAAAGAAACCTATATCGCACCACTCGATCACAATTTCGGCGGATGCGGGAGAGTGCTCACCGACGAAAACGGCGCCTACTCCTTTCGCACTGTGAAACCCGGACCATATCCATGGCCCAATGGAGTGAATGACTGGCGTCCCTCCCATATACATTTTTCCATTTTCGGAAGCGGGTTTGCCCAGCGGCTGATTTCTCAGATGTATTTCGAGGGCGATCCACTTATTTGGCGATGCCCTATCGTCCGGTCAATTCCCGATGAGAATGCAGTGAAACAATTGATTGCGCCGCTTGACACGGCGAATACGATCCCAATGGACAGCATTGCCTATAAATTCGATATTATCCTCAGAGGACGCCGTTCGACCCTGTTTGAAAACCGGCTGGAGGGGAATTGATGACTCAACCGCTCACATACTTCAAGGAAACTCCGTCCCAGACGGCCGGCCCTTATGTGCATATCGGCCTTACCCCGAACTTCACCGAGATCAAGGGCATCTATGACGAGGATTTGGGACATAATCTGGTCAATGATCTCACGGAGGGGGAGCGCCTTACCGTAAAGGGCCGGATATTCGACGGCATGGGAGTCCCTTTGAAAGACGCACTGGTCGAAATATGGCAGGCGGATTCAAAAGGACTGTACAATAGCCCATCCGAACTCCGGGGGCAGGCGGATCCTAATTTTACCGGTTGGGGACGGTGTCCCTCTCATATGGAAAGCGGTGTCTTCACATTCGAAACCATCAAGCCCGGGCCCGTCCCCTTTAAGGATGGTCGCCTGATGGCGCCCCATATCGCATTCTGGATTGTGGCGCGGGGTATTAACCTCGGCCTGCACACCCGCATGTACTTCTCCGATGAGGAAGCAGCAAATGGGGATGATCCGGTTCTCGCCCATATCGAGCATCGGGATCGGGCTTCCACACTAATTGGCGATCGCAAAGGCAATAAAGTCACGTTCGATATTCATTTGCAGGGTGACAGGGAAACAGTATTTTTTGATCTGTAAGGCAATTAAGGAATGTTAATATTCCAGTCCTTTCACGATGCTGAGCAGGAGAGGCGGATTAATCCATGACAGTTTCAGCTTTCGAGCATCCGTTTCTCGCTGGCATAGCCGGGCGCGACGAGATTACTGATCATCTCGGGGCAGAGGCGGAAATCCGCGCCATGTTGGCCTTTGAAACCGCGCTCGCCCGGGCGACAGCAGACGCTGGATTAATCCCGGATGGATCGGCGTTGGAAATCGAGACGGCCGCGTCCGCCTATCAGCCGGACTGGGCAAGGCTGAGGGAAGGAGTGATGCGCGATGGTGTTGTCGTGCCGGAGCTGGTTTCAGCCCTGAAAGAAACTGTAAATGAGGAAACCCGCCCTGCCGTGCATTACGGCGCCACGAGTCAGGATGTCATTGATACTGCACTCGTACTGCGATTACGCCCCATTCTCGATTTGTTTCGTGCCGACATTGAGGGTCTTCTGGTCCTTCTGCGTGACTTGACTGAAAGATTTGGACAGGATGAAGTAATGGGCCGGACTCGGCTTCAAGATGCCCTGCCTATTCTATTTCATCATCGTCTTGGAAACTGGCGCTCTCCCCTCTCAGGGTTGCTCAGGGATCTGGAAGGGGTGGAAAAATTACTCCTAAAGATACAGTTTGGCGGCGCCGTTGGCACACTGGACAGATTTGACGGTAAAGGAAAAATTATCCGGGCAAAATTGGCTCAACAACTCTCGCTTGCGGATACCGAATGTTGGCATACAGACCGCCGCTCCCTAGGCGCATTCGCAAGTTGGATGTCATCGGTAACTGCGGCGCTTGGCAAGATCGGAACAGACATAGCTCTCATGAAGCAAAACGGGCTGGATGAAATACGGTTATCCTCAGCGGGCGGCTCATCGGCCATGGCGCATAAAAAGAACCCTGTGCAGGCAGAATATCTGATGAGCTTTGCGCGTTTTACCGCTGGTCAGGCCGGAATATTCTCTCAATCGGCGGTTCATGAATTTGAGCGATCCGGTAGCAGCCTTACTCTGGAATGGTTGGTTTTGCCTCAGATGATTCAGGCTACCGGCGCAAGCCTGTCTCACGGCAAGGCATTGTTGGGCAGCATAACAGGGGTGGGCGCTCGCTGAACGGTTTCTATGGCATCTACCCATAGCAAGATTCCGGTTGCGTACTTTCTGATCACACTTTTTCTGACGTGGCTTCCATACTGACTCTAGATTTCCGGTTCCAAATTTTGTCGAAAGGCGTTGGGGGACAATCCCATGTTTTTACGGAACAGGCGGGAAAAGTGAGCTGGGTCCGTAAATCCCAGGGAATAGGCGACTTCCGAAACAGTCATTCTTGTATAGGCGAGGGAACGCCTCGCCTCCAGCATGAGCCGCTCCTGGATGAGATCTGACGTTGTTCGACCTGTTACCTGCCGACAAAGACGATTTAAGTGCTGGGTTGTGATCCCGATGGCTGCCGCGTACCCGCCTGCGTTATGACACTCGACAAACCGTTCTTCCAGAAGCGCCAGAAACGTTTGCAAATGTGTTTTTTCTGTCGATCCCTTTTTCTGAAGTTCAAAGCGGTTTTGCTCAAGTGCTCGCGCAAAATCAATAGCCAGGATTCCGACAAGATGCGTCAGATATCCCCGTCGGTTTTTCCTTGGATGACTATGCTCCCTGTCGATCCGCATAATAGAGGCAGTAATTTCCGGCGTAGCTAAAACCACTGCGGGAGTTGAAAGCTCCTCACCAAGATCTGGGGTCGATTTCAATACCTCATCCAGTACTTGTTGCGGCACAGTAATGACCCACCCTTGTGTCTCCCGTTGAAACTGGAACCCGTGTACTGTCAGAAGCGGTATTGTGATTGCTACTGGCGGGGTCAGCTCATAAGTCTGTCCATCCATCGCAATTGAACCGCCGCCGCTTTCAAGAAGAAAGAACTGGTGCAGTTGGTGATGTCGATGCGGGGCTATCTTCCAGTCCAGCTGCCGGGATCTGGAGGCGATGGACTCACAATGCAGTGTATCGGGAAAGTGCGCAGGTCCCACTTCCCCGTAAAGCGCATAGTTGGGAATATCCGGCTTCTGCGCTCTATGTTCGATTTGTCCAATTATTTTTATGATCCGTCCATTCCAGATACGCTGAATTGCTATAAATTTTAATATATCAGAGACAGGGTCGTGTTTCAAAGCGACAAGAGGGGAGAATAACTTGCGAACCCAGGTGGCTATTATCGGCGGCGGTCCGGCCGGTCTGCTACTATCCCAGATTCTCGATTTAAAAGGAATTCGTTCCGTCATACTGGAACGCAAAAGCCGGGAGTATGTACTTGGACGGATCCGTGCCGGTGTACTGGAGCAGGGGCTCGCCGATATGTTGCGCGCAGCCGGGGTAGGAGATCGCATGGACAGGGAAGGCCAAATCCATGAAGGAACGGACATCGCCTTTGCCGGAAAACGCCATCGCATTGACTTTGCCGGACTTACGGGGGGGGAAACTGTCATGGTGTACGGCCAGACGGAAGTAACCCATGATTTATACGATGCCCGGGATGCTCTAGGCGGTTCCATTATCGACGAGGCAAAAAATGTAGAAATAAATGGAATTGATACACATACTCCCTCCGTCGTTTATGAAAAGGACGGTCAGATACATACTCTACATTGCGACTTTATCGCGGGTTGCGACGGTTCTCATGGGGTATGCCGCACAAGTATCCCGGCTGACATCCGGCGTGAATATGAAAAGGTTTATCCTTTTGGTTGGCTAGGTGTGCTGTCTGAGACCCCTCCGGTCTCACGGGAGCTTATCTACAATCATCACCCGGAAGGTTTCGCTCTTTGTTCCATGCGCAGCAATAGCCTCAGCCGTTATTATGTCCAGGTGCCACGGGAGGAGAAGATTGACGACTGGGGTGATGAACGGTTTTGGGAAATGCTGAAACGTCGCCTTCCGGAAGAAATTTCTGCGTCACTCGTCACAGGTCCGTCCATTGAAAAAAGCATCGCACCGTTGCGTTCCTTTGTATCCGAACCGCTTTCTTACGGACGGCTGTTTCTGGCAGGGGATGCGGGGCATATCGTCCCGCCAACCGGCGCCAAAGGCCTTAATCTCGCCGCATCGGATGTTCATTATCTGTCAGACGCATTGATCAGCTACTATCGGACGAATGATGAAGACCTGTTGCGCCGTTATTCAGAAACGGCTTTAAAGCGTGTCTGGAAGGCGACCCGTTTTTCATGGTGGATGACCACATTACTGCATCACTTTCCGGAGAACGAAGGCTTTGGTGATCGAATCCAGCAAACCGAGCTGGAGTATCTATTCTCGTCTAAAGCTGCACAAACGGTCCTAGCCGAAAATTATGTGGGACTTCCCTACGAACCTTCCTGATGACCATTTTCTCTTCGGCCAGCTTTCAAGAACG
The DNA here is from genome assembly GCF_963973085.1 of uncultured Sneathiella sp. Lineage (GTDB taxonomy): Bacteria > Pseudomonadota > Alphaproteobacteria > Sneathiellales > Sneathiellaceae > Sneathiella. The sequence goes on along the minus strand of NZ_CAXAXA010000001.1, from coordinate 684,754 downwards.
ACAAAAAAGGTAGTTGCCAAGGTAAATAAGATCGGTCGCAAAGTCCGCCGGATGGACGTAGAGTAGTGTCATCCAATGGTTGGGATGGATTTTGGTCAGATGCAAGAGTGGATGGAAATGACGTTACTGAACGAAACACATGACCCAAATAGTATGAGTTGGGTTGAGTCTGCAAATGAACAGGGGAATCCCTTTCCGCTTCAGAACCTGCCATATGCGGTGTTTCGTAGGAAAGGGTCAGATGAACCGTTTCGTATCGGTGTGGGGATTGGCGACAAAATTCTGGACCTGACAACGTTGGGCCAATCGGGAGTCGCGCGGCCCACTCAACTGGATATTCCGGAGAGTTTGTACGCATCCACTCTCAACCGCTTCATGGCGGAAGGAAACATCATCTGGACCCGTACCCGAAAAATATTGTTTGAGGTTTTAAGGCAAGGGAGCCCTTATGAGGGTAAAGTTCTGGATTGCCTGATAGATCAGTCAAAAGCGGAGTATGGGCTTCCGGCGACGATAATGGATTATACGGACTTCTATGCGTCGATTGACCATGCGACGAATATTGGAAAGCTGTTCCGGCCGGATAATCCATTAATGCCGAACTATGAATGGGTGCCGATTGCGTATCATGGCCGTTCGTCCTCGATTGTCGTTTCGGGGGAGCCGATTGTTAGGCCGAACGGCCAAATCCGACCTTCCATTGATACCCCACCATACGTATCAGCGTGTAAAAAGCTGGATTATGAAATGGAGGTCGGACTTTTAGTCGGGACCGGCAATCAACAGAATGTTCCAATTCCCATTGATGAGGCGGAACGTCATCTCTTCGGCATTTGCCTTCTTAATGACTGGTCGGCGAGAGACATTCAGGCATGGGAATATCAACCGCTCGGGCCGTTTCTCGGCAAGAACTTCGCAACGACACTCTCTCCCTGGATTGTGACCATGGAGGCGATCGCTCCGTTTCGTACTTCTGAGAAGCGGGCAGGGGACAGAACCCTCCTCCCTTACCTTAATTCGGAAAAAGAAGGGGCAAATCTTGGCATTGATATGTATCTGGATGTTTCCATACAGTCATCGAAAATGAAAGAAGAGGGCCTTCCGCCCAAATGCCTTGGCCTGAGTAACTTCAAATATTCATACTGGACGCCGGCACAGATGGTCGCTCATCATACGGTGAATGGATGCAATCTGCGGGCAGGGGACCTGTTCGGAAGTGGCACCATGTCGGGCCCGGGAGCAGATCAAACCGGTGCTCTGATAGAATTGACGCAAGGCGGCAAGCTCCCTATCCAGATTTCAAACACAGAAAACAGAAGTTTCCTGGAAGATGGGGATACGGTCTTCATGACGGCCTGGTGCGAAAGGGACGGATATCGGGCAATCGGGTTCGGGGGGTGCAACGGGACTATAATGTCCGCAGCTGACCCGGTAGACAGAAAATATGGAGGATAACTTGAAAGCTGCAATTATTGGCGAAGATGAGGACGGGCGTTCAACTAGCACCAAACGGGTCTCGTGGCCTGCTTTCACTGGGCATGGAGGAGGCGTTGCTGAAGGTTGGAACTGAAACCACGGGTAAGACAATTTACCTTGGGGTGCTTCCGAAACTCGCGATTTCAGGCTCCTTGGAGAAGAAAATCAGTCTGGGGCCCCATACCCGCTCAGCCGAAATAAGGCTGGAGGCGTTGCCTGAGGTTCAATCTCTCTTCCTTTATTGATGCCTAGTCATTTTGCACTGGAAATGCCATTCACTTGGTTGAGCGTGCGGACCGACTTCTCAAGGATCCAGCCGCGGATGGTTTTGTCAAAATTCAGAAAATGTGACGACGTCAGGTGGTTCTGAAAGGAACGCTGGTCAGAATATAATTCATACAGCGTAAATTGCGTTGGGTCGTCCGGGTCGCAACAGACATCAAATTGATGACAGTCCGCTTCTTTGGTCAAGGAATCCTGCGCTTGTTTGACAAGGGCATTCTGGAAAGGTGTAACGAACTCTTCCTTCGCTTTAAAATCCACAAGAACGACAAACATTTTTATTGCTCCGGGTTGGGTAGAAAAGACTTGCCAGTGCCGTAGCCCTTTCTAAACTTACTGATCGCCTCATCCATCTGCTTTTTAGTCAGGATAGTTGGCCCCCCCACAGCTAATGTCCGACAAAAAACGTCGCACAATGTTTCCACTTCCTGTGCCATAGAAAGTGCCTGCTTTAGCGTGCCACCCAGGGCGATTTGTCCATGATTTGCCAGCAAGCAGGCTTTTCGGTCCTCAAGGGCAATTAGCGTGACATCCGACAACTCCTGTGTTGCAAAGGTCCGATAAGAAGCACAGCGGACTGAATCTCCCCCCGCAACGCCGATCATATAATGAAAGGCAGGCAGATCGCGATTAAGACAGGCAACAGTCATAACGGCCTTGCCATGTGTATGAACAACGGCATTGACGTCCCGCCGGGTTTTGAGGATATCCTCATGAAACCGCCATTCGCTTGAGGGTTTGCGGAGCCCGTTGGGACACTCATAGTCGCCTGCGAACTTTTTGAAAACAATATCTTCCGGGGTCATGTCGTCGTAGGCCATGCCGGATGGCGTAATCAGATACCCGTTCCCTTCGCGGATAGATGCATTTCCTGACGTACCCTGATTTATGCCCAGCGCATTCATTTGCCGAACCGTCTTTATTAACTCCCGTCGAGCGTCAAGATCGTTCATGACCGTATTATTTCCATGGAATTAATTTGCACTGATGCTTTAAGAAAGAAATCCCGGGCGCCGAAGTTGCCGGATTTGAGAGCGAGTGCCATTGGCTGCCCTGAGCGGCTCAGTGTCCAAGGGACGCCGGGGTCAATTTGCGGACCTATCTCAAGGACCTGTATCGCGAGAGCATGGATTACCGCGCCGGACGTCTCTCCGCCAGCAACAATAAACCGGGTGAAGCCGGAGGCCTGAAGGGCAGAGGCTAATTGACCCAGAGTACCCTCAATGAGAGTACCGACCGCAACCCGATTTTTCTCATCTTGAAGTGCTATAACTTCTGTCGGAGATGCAGAGGTGTAGATCAGGATCGGCCCGTCTTCCCGCGTATTCTTGCTCACCCATTCCAATGTTTGACGGAGGACCGGTTTATCGTCGAGTATATCCTGAGGATTGATCTTCAAGGTCGGCATCCGGGACTTGGCATAGTCTATTTGCTCTAACGTCGCCTCCGAGCAACTCCCGGACAAGATGACGGTTCGTCCTTTCGGCGCATCGAAAGGACTATTCAGGTTGGGGGAGCCCAGAAGTCCTTTTTCCCGAAAGTTGTCCGGCAGTCCCATGGCGACAGCGGATCCTCCCGTGATCAGTTTCAGATCCTTGCAGGCTGAGCCGATGGATTTCAAATGGTCGTTGTTCAAGCCGTCCATAACGAAAATGGTTGTGTTGTCCGGATTGTGTTGATCAAATATTTTCCGGATTTCCTTATTTCCGAGATCGACGCTTTCAAAGTAAATATTCGAAATATGGTTGTCGCTCTGTCGGGACAATACCCGATTGAGGTTGGAGTCAGTCATGGGTGTAAGCGGGTGATTTCTGAGTGAAGACTCCGACAACAATGTATCATTAACAAATAAATGACCCTTATAAACTGTCCTTCCATTTTCGGGAAACGAAGGGCAGGCGATGGTATAGGGGCAGTCAAGATAATCCATCAACGCGTCGGCAACCGGACCGATATTCCCGTCATCTGTTGAATCAAATGTTGAACAGTATTTGAAGAAAATCTGTTTTGCTCCGCCGTTCAGCAACCACTCGCATGCGGCCAGAGATTGTTGAACCGCTTCCGCGGCGGGAATGGTTCTCGATTTGAGTGCAATCACAATTGCATCGGCGTCAGGTTTCGGCGTTGTTTCGTCCGGTACCCCGATAATCTGAACCGTCTTCATCCCTTCGCGCATCAGGATCATGGCAAGGTCAGTTGCCCCCGTCAGATCATCTGCAATACATCCAAGTACGATAGTCATTGATTTGTCCTCGGTCTCTCAGGAGTTTATTTGACGAATGATTTCCTGGGTTACCGCCCTCGTTCCCATGTCACCGCCAAATTCAGCCGGCCGTATGGTATTTTGAAAAAATCCCGAATGTATGGCGTCGGTAATGACATCTGCCGCATCCGACAAGGCTTGGCTTCCCGCTTTATCCGCAAGATAATCCAGCATTAATGAACCGCTGAGAATGGCCGCCAGCGGGTTGGCTTTATCCAGGCCCATAATATCGGGTGCTGTTCCGTGCGCCGGTTGGAAAAGACCATGATTGTCTCCAATTTCTCCGCAGGCTGCCATTCCCATCCCCCCGACAAGGCCGCCGGCGAGATCTGACAAAATATCTCCAAACATGTTCTCCATCACCAGGATATCAAAATCCCAAGGTTTTCTGATTAGGTCCAGCGCTTGCGCATCGACATAGTTATATCCCTTTTCAATATCGGGAAATGCGCGGCTCCTTTCGTCAAAGATTTTTCGAAAAAAGGCCATAGATTTGAAAACATTGGCTTTATCGACGCATGTGACAATGCCTCTGGATCCTTTTTCCTTACGTTTTCGGGCCATGTTAAAGGCAAAATCATGTAATTTTTCGGTCGTCTTGCGCGTAATTCTAAGTGTGTCTTGCACTTCATCATCGGTTTCCACGGGACATCTGTCGTGAACGGCTGCCGAATAAAAAAGCCCTTCGGTCGACTCCCTGAGGATAATCATGTCGATTGCCGCGGCTCGGTCATCCGATAATTTTTGCGGGATATTTGGGTAGGCCTTTATCGGGCGAATGCCAGCATAGAGTTGAAAGCGATCCCGCAAGCGCAGGTGAGGGGAGATTTCCGTACCATTCTCATATCGAACGGATGGGAGGCCGATTGCGCCCAGAAATATTGCGTCCGCCGCACCAGCCATTTCCTCTCCTTCAGCCTCAATATCAAGTCCTGTCTCTTGGTAGTAGCCGGCACCTGCCAGAATTTGCCGATAGCGAAGAGAAAAACCGCCTACTCGGCTTTGGGCTGCATCAATTACGGCTAAAGTTGCGTCCGTAACATCTATCCCGATCCCATCCCCCTTGATGGTTGCGATTTGAAAAGACGGAATGGCCATAATTGATAATCCTGCAATGATTCACTTAACGGACGAGTTCGCAAGTTATGCGATTTGGTGGGTTGAGAAATAGTTGATGGAGCTTATCACAGCCAACCAACAAGGTTACGTCTTTTGAAAATCTCATTTCCTGTGATGGTGGAATTATCCCGCATCAATCACCCTGACTAACATTTTGTTTTTTTTACGACTTATTTGGTTCAAACAGTAGGGATCCTAATGACCCGACGCATGTATTTAATATGGTATTATCAAATATGTCAATGTATACATAAAAAAATACATTGACATATTTATTACCGAATATACTGTACTGATGAAACTGGAGCACGGCAGGTTCTCTGGCCTGGCTGTTTTGATAAACGACGGTAAAAAATCACCGTAACAAGGGAGATATATTATGTTAAAAAATGTCAGTAGATTCACAACAGGGGCGTTGGTAGCTGTAACGGCGTTGTCTGGCGCCCTGTTGTTTTCCAACAACGCGTCTGCCGAAAAAGTACTGCGTTTCAGCCATACGGATAACCCTGGCGGGTCGCGCCAGGCCGCCGCAGAGGTATTTGCAAAGAAAGTGGAGGAATATACGGAAGGCCGGTACAAAATCCGGATTTACCCTGCCGGGCAGCTGGCAAATGATCCCAAAGCCATTGAGCAGCTCCAGCTGGGCGGTGTCGATTTCACGGTGTCAGCCACAGGAAGTTATGCAACGCATCTGCCCAGCCTGAACCTTACAGCCATGCCGTTTCTTGTTGACACATACGAGCAGGGTTGGGAATTTTACGATAATTCGGAGTGGCTCAAGAACGAATTCTCCAAGCTCCCCTCAAAGGGTTTTCGTGTTTTGTCTACATGGGAAGCAGGTTTCAGAAGCTTCACGACTCGCATGGAGTTGAAATCACCCGCGGATGCAAAAGGGCGCAAAATGCGTGTTTATCCGAATGACATGATCCGCTGGACCATGGAAGCGATTGGGTTTCAGACAGTCGTAATGCCGATTACCGATGTTTACCTGTCTATTCAGCAGGGCGTTGTGGATGGCCAGGAAAATCCGGTTGATACCATTAAGTCTTTGCGGTTCTATGAAGTTGCTCCGTATATTACATTGACGCGTCACGTTTACAGCCCACTTCCTCTGACCATTTCTGAAAATACATGGCAGTCCTTTTCGGATCCTGACAAGGCTGCCGTAAAAAAAGCTGCCGACGAGGCCGCCACTTTCAGCCGCAATCTTGTCAGGGATTCCGTCAACAGCCAGCTTGATGAAATGAAGGCTGCCGGGGCGAAAATAAGCACGCCTGAAATTGGACCGTTCAGAGACGCTGTTGCCTCTGTCTATGAAAAAGCGAAAGGCATCTATGGTGAAGACGTCGCAAAAGTTTTGGCGGATGCGGCCGATATTCGCAAAAGGCTCCCAGCTAAATAAGCACGAATGAAATCAAACAGGCCCGCCTTAAACTGCGGGCCTGCCTCATTTCATCGTCATTAAAGGGGAGTGCAAGTCGATGGACTACCGCAATCGCTATCCCGCTTTCATAAAAATGTTAAGCCGCTTGATTGATCTGTTTCTGGTGTGTGGGGGCTTCTGTGTCCTGACATTAATCTTCGCCAATGCGGTGCTGCGGGGAGCCGCGGGCTTCGATCTTGCCTGGTCTCTGGAAGTAACCGCGTTTTTATTGCTCTGGTTGACGTTTTTAGGATGTGCAGCAGCGGCGGCCCGAGGCGCACATATGCGCGTAACCGAAGTCGTCTCCTATCTTGTTCCAGACAGGCTGAAACCGGTTCTGGAGTTCATTATAAGCATTACGATTGCCGTTTTGTTGATTTCGCTAATATTTCAGGGCTTTCAGATTTCTCAACACACATGGGCACAGAAAACGACCGTTCTGTACTGGCCTGTCGGACTTTTATATGCCTCCCTTCCTGTCGGCATGGCCCTGACATTCATCTTTCATCTGGCGAACACGATTTTTGACGTTCGGGATGGTTTCAACCCACCCGGAGATCCTTTCCGGAAATCTGATGATCCGGCATGGAAGGATTTCGAATGATTTTGCTTTTTATCTGCGCCGTATTTCTCTTCACCATAATGATCGGTGTCCCGCTTGTCTGGGCAATATTGATAACGGCAATTCTTCCCATATTCGTGTTTGATTTAGGGTATCCCCTGCAAGCCGTTTACCTGAACCTGATTGGGGGCGTGGAGCCCAATCACTTTATCGCAATTCCCCTGTTTATTGTTGCCGGCGAACTGATGGGACGCGGAGGTGTGGGTCAGCGTATCATCAATTTTGCAAAAGCCGCGTTCGGGTTTCTTCCCGGCGGGCTGGGCTGCGTGGTCGTTGGTGCCTCTATGTTGTTTGGTGGTATCTCCGGCTCAGCCATCGCCGACTCGGCGGCAATCGGATCGGTCATGATCCCCAATATGGCAAAGCAGGGCTATTCGAAGGGATTTGCCGGTGGTCTGGTCGCCGCGGCGGGAACCATTGGTATCATTATTCCTCCCTCTATTCCCATGTTGATCTATGGATTTGTCGGCAATGTCTCTGTCGCCGATCTGTTCCTTGCCGGGGTCGTGCCCGGCCTTATCTTCGGTTTCCTCTTCATGGCCGTCTGTTATTACGTCGGTAAAAAGACGAAATGCGATCCCGGCGGCGCGACATCAACTCCTAAAGAACTATGGAATGCGTTTGTCGCGTCGGCGCCCGCGCTCTTTATGCCCGTCCTTATACTGGGTGGTATATTTGGCGGAATTGTAACGCCAACTGAGGCGGCAGCGGTTGCCGTGGTGTACGGCTTCTTTGTTACTGTGATCATATATCGCGATTTTAAGCTGAGCCAGCTTCCCGCGCTGTTTGTCGATTCATTCGTGACAAGCGCGATTGTCATGGTGGTGATCGGGGCGACCAGTGTGCTGGGATGGTTGATTACCCTGGAGCAGCTTCCCCAGATTCTTGTTGGGTTTGTCCAGAGTGTCTCTTCGGATCAGATCACCTTCTTGCTATTGGTGAATTTGGTGATGCTCATCCTCGGGCTCGTTCTGGATCCCGTTCCGGCGATCCTGTTGACGGCACCGCTCTTTATTCCCACAGCAATGACTTTCGGCGTTGATCCCGTTCATCTGGGGGTTATCATGACATGTAATGTTGCTGTTGGCTTGTTCACACCGCCGGTCGGGGCAACTTTGTATGTTGCGTCCCGAATTGCCAATGTAGGGGTTCTTACAATCGCCCGTGCGATGGCGCCGCTTTATCTGGCCGCATTGACGGCGCTGCTGCTGGTGACGTATTTCCCGGCAATTTCCATGACATTGGTCCATCTTTTCAGATAAGAAGAACGTCATGATTAGCTTAAATGAAATAGGACGTGTCGGCAGTGGATTGAACCGCCCGGAATGCGTACTGACCACCGCAAATGGCCGGATTTATACGGCCGATTGGCGCGGCGGTGTTGCCGTCACAGAAAGAGATGGATCAAGCTGGTGCCTGCTTTCAGATGAACCGGGTCTTGACATCCGCCCCAACGGGATTTGTCTGATGCCCGACCGGGGCTTCCTGATTGCTCATCTTGGCGATACGGACGGAGGGATTTATCATATAGCCGAAGACGGGCATACAACAGCATTTTGTACTGAGGTTGACGGTGTTTCTCTACCACCCAGCAATTACGTGCATTTGGACCAAAAAGGCAGAATATGGGTGACTGTCAGTACCCGCCATATCCCGCGGTCATTGGGATATAGCCGGTCGGTGAGGGACGGCTTTGTTGTGTTGATTGACGATGGTCTGGCGCGCATAGTTGCAGATCACCTTGGTTACACAAATGAATGCCTGGTACATCCTGACGGTACCAGATTGTTTGTAAATGAAACCTTTGCCCGTCAATTGGTCAGCTTTGATATTGCCGAAAATGGTGATCTGTTCAACAAGACCGTTGTTATGGAATTTGGTCATGGAACTTATCCGGACGGCATGACATTCGATGAAATAGGTGGGATCTGGATCACGTCTATTGTGAGCAACCGTGTTATCCGTATTGCGCCTGATGGCAAGAGTGAGGTCTTTCTGGAAGATTGTCATCACGAGCATCTTGACTGGGTGGAAGAGGCCTTTCAGACCGGGCAGATGGGGCGACCGCATCTTGACATTGCCCGAAGCCAAAAACTTAAAAATATTTCAAGTCTGGCCTTTGGGGGTCCAGATTTGTCGACAGGATATTTGGGATGCCTGCTCGATGATTGTATCTATACGTTCGAGTCACCGGTTAAAGGGTACGCGCCGGTTCACTGGAATTTTGAGGGGCCGCGACGCCATGGATAAAATTAAAGTTGCTGCCGTCGGAACGGGGTACTTCAGTCGATTTCAATATTCCGCCTGGGATCGAATTCCGGAAGTACACCTCGTCGGGATATGTAATCGCACGCGATCTACAGCGGAGGAGCTGGCTGACCAATATCGCATCAACACTGTCTATACGGACTTTCGGCAGATGCTGGAAATGGAGAAACCGGATCTGGTCGATATCATAACGCCGCCGGTGACCCATGTGGATTATGTGACAACGGCCGTAGAGCTTGGTATTCCTGCCATATGCCAGAAACCGTTTACGTCTTCTGTCTCCGACGCACGAAAACTTGTTGCCATTATTGAGGACAAGGGCGGTAAAGTTATTGTGCATGAGAATTTCCGTTTCCAGCCCTGGTATCGAAAGATCAGGGAAATACTGGATGAGGGATGGTTCGGACAGCTTTATGAGATTTCATTCGCATTGCGGCCCGGAGATGGCCAGGGAACAGCCGCCTATATGGATCGACAGCCGTATTTTCAGGAAATGGAACGCTTTTTGGTGCATGAAACAGCGGTTCATCTGATAGATGTGTTCCGATATTTATTTGGGGAAATCGGAGCTGTCTACGCCGATCTGCGCAGAGTGAATCCGGTCATCAAAGGAGAGGATGCCGGATTTCTTCTTTTCGATTTTCTAAACGGCGCCAAAGGCCTGTTTGATGGCAATCGCCTGAGTGACCATTGTGCGGATAACCGTCGACTGACCATGGGCGAGATGCGGATAGAAGGAGAAAGGGGCACTCTGACTCTGGACGGAAATGGCGGGTTGCGCTGGCGGGAGCATAGCCAGAATGAGTTCAAGGTGATTTCCTACGATTGGATTGACCGTGATTTTGGAGGAGATTGCGTGTATTCATTGCAGCGGCATGTGGTCGATCATCTTCTTTATGGAAAAGAGCTGATGAACACAGCTAAAGAATATCTTGCAAATGTGGAAATTGCAGAAGCATCTTATGTTTCAAATGAAAAAGCTGTCAAAATAACTCTGCGATGAGCAACCTTCGGGTTACTATTGCGAGATCCGGTGAGACAGATAATAGATAGTTGGGAGTGGTAACGATTGTGGCTGTGAAAGAAATGAAAGGTACAAGCAAGTCGCCCAAGATATCTATTGCAGAGCAAGCCTATGCGGAACTTAAACGCCTGATTCTGGAAAACGAACTTCCGGCTGGACACCAGTTGATGGAGGGTGAAATCGCAGAGTTGCTTGATATAAGCAGAACGCCTGCGCGTGAAGCCATGATGAAACTGGAAGCAGAAGGGCTGGTGGAAATCCGTCCTCGTCATGGAATGAAAGTGAAGCCGATTTCCGTGTCTGACATGCGGGAAATTTATGCCTTGCTGACGGGCCTGGAATCTACCGCCGCATGGCAGGCCGCGTCGCTGGACCATGATGATGCTGAAATCCAAAAGTTGCGGGACAGTGTTGAGAAGATGGACAAGGCGCTGAAGGCGCAGGATTTACAAGGTTGGGCCGACGCCGACGAATCTTTTCATCGTCAACTGGTTGCCATGAGCGGTAATAAACGATTGATAGAGCTTGTAGATCGATTTATCGATCAATCTCACAGAGTACGTATGCTCACGCTCAGTTTTAGGCCTCCGCCTCTGCAGTCGAACGAAGACCATGCCAACGTCGTTGACGCGATTTTGAAAAAACAGCCGGACGAAGCGCGCAGACTTCACCGAATTCACCGTGAAAATGCCGGGAGGTTATTGGTGGAGCTTTTGGAAAAGCATGGCCTTACTCAGCTGTAACCAAGCTATGGTCAAGTATTGAAAAGAAGGACTGATTGTAGGACCAATGAAAACTGACGCCGAAGAACAAGTGGCAGAAAAAGACGCGCCTTTACAGGATGATATCCGGTTGTTAGGGCGCCTGCTTGGCGATACAATTCTGGAGCAGGAAGGAGAGGCCATTTTTGGTCTGGTTGAGGCCATCCGGCGTTCGTCCATACAGTTTCAGCAGGGTAATTCCGTTGCAGACCGCGAAGAACTTGAGAGCATCCTCAATAAGCTTTCGACGGAGCAGGCGGTTTTGGTCCTCCGTGCTTATAGTTATTTTCTTCAGCTTGCGAATATCGCCGAAGATCAGCACCATCTCCGGCGAAACCGTTTTCATGAAATCGCTGGCTCACTCCCGCGCCCGGGGACCATGTCCCACGCGTTGACAAAGGCAAAGCATGAAGGCGTGACGGCAGAGCAGCTCGACCATTTCTTTAAAACAGCTCTAGTCAGTCCTGTCCTGACGGCGCATCCGACGGAAGTCCGGCGCAAGAGCACAATGCGGCGGGAAATGTCGATCGCAGAATTGCTGGAAAAACGGGAGCGCGTCGATTGGACAAATAAGGAAACTGACCTGATCGACAAAGCCCTTCGCAGGGAGGTTCTGACGATCTGGCAAACCGATATTCTGCGCCGGACAAAATTACAGATTTCGGACGAAATACAAAATGGCTTGTCTTACTATGACCAGACTTTTTTCGCCGAACTTCCAAGATTTTATGCCGACCTGGAAGAGGAGTTAGAGCAGCAAGAGCTGAACCCGAAACCTGTTGAAATTCCTTCGTTTTTACGGATGGGCAGCTGGGTTGGCGGTGATCGGGACGGGAATCCGTTTGTAACGGCGGATGTGCTTCGCCAGACGCTTCGGCGGCAGAATGCATATGCGCTTAATTTCTATCTCGAGGAAACGCATCAGCTTGGAAGCGAATTGTCGATTTCAACGAATATCGTTGAAATGTCACCAGACTTACTGGCGCTTGCCGACAAATCGCCTGATCATTCGCCGCACCGGCAAGGGGAACCCTATCGGCGGGCGATATCGGGTATTTATGCGCGACTTGTCGCAACTCTGACAGAATTTGGATCGGCTGCACCTGCACGTCCACCACTCGGGCTTGCGCACGCCTATGCAAATGCGGATGAATATCTGGCCGATCTCGATGTCATACATGCCTCGCTCATGGAACATGAATCGCAATTGATTGCCGAGGGTAGACTCAAGCGGCTACGGCGGGCTGTCCGTTGTTTCGGTTTTCATTTGGCGACGTTGGATTTGCGGCAGAACTCGGATGTGCATGCTCGCTCAATCGCCGAGCTGTTGAGTGCGGTCGATCAGGATATCCAGTATGAAAATTTGGCGGAAGCGGAGCGGGTGGCGCTTCTCACCTCCGAATTACGTTCTGGCCGGCCTTTGCTCAGGCCCTACTGGACCTATTCGGACGAAACGTCGTCCGAGATAGAAATCCTGAAGCTGGTGACTATGGCGCACCAACAATATGGCGAAGATGCCATAATGACGGCTATTATCTCGAATACGCAAAGCGTCTCGGACCTTCTGGAACTCGCGGTGCTTCTCAAACAAGTCGGGCTTGTCTCTCCCGAAGGTCAAAGCAAGATCAACATAGTTCCCCTGTTTGAAACGATTGAGGACCTACGCAACTGCATTGGGATTATGGATGAGTTGCTTTCGATTCCGGAATATCGACGATTAGTCGATACGCGCGGCGGCGTACAGGAAGTGATGCTGGGCTATTCCGACAGTAACAAGGATGGTGGGTTCGTCACATCGGGATGGGAACTTTATAAAGCAGAAACGGCCCTTATTGAGCTCTTCGAGCGACACGGCGTTGGATTGCGCCTGTTTCATGGCAGGGGGGGGACAGTCGGGCGCGGCGGGGGGCCGAGCTATGAGGCCGTTCTCGCTCAGCCAAAGGGAGCGGTGCAGGGGCAGATCCGGGTTACGGAACAGGGAGAGACCATCTCCTTCAAATATTCGAAGCCGGAGCTCGGTCGCCGTAATCTCGAAAGCCTGGCGGCGGCGACGTTTGAGGCGTCGCTACTTGGCGACGACCGGAAGCCCATTCCGCCGCATTACATTGAAACGATGGACGCCTTGTCGGAAGAGGCTTTCAAGGCCTATCGAAATCTGGTCTATGAGACGGAGGGTTTCGAAGATTACTTCTGGGACTCGACGGTTATCAATGAAATTGCCACCCTGAATATTGGCTCGCGTCCGGCGTCGCGCAAAAAAACGCGTCGGGTGCAGGATCTGAGGGCAATTCCCTGGGTGTTCAGCTGGGCACAATGCCGGTTGATGCTACCGGGCTGGTACGGGTTTGGAACATCCGTCAAGAACTGGCTTGAGACGCATCCAGATAAGGGCCTGACTATCTTGAGGGATATGTATGTAAATTGGCCTTTTTTTCATACGCAATTGTCGAACATGGACATGGTGCTGGCGAAAAGCAACATTGCGATAGCCTCAAGATATGCGGACCTCGTGCCGGACGTTAAGTTAAGAGAGGCCATCTTCGGACGGATAAAGGCCGAGTGGCAGAGTTCAATTGATGCTCTTCTCAGCATTGCCGATCACGATCAGCTATTGCAGGAAAATCCTTTGCTGGATCGGTCAATCCATAACCGTTATGCCTATCTGGATCCGTTAAACCATATTCAAGTGGAACTTCTGAAACTAAGTCGCAGCAATGCTGATAATCCAAGGCTGTTACGCGGTATCCATATCGCCATCAACGGGATAGCCGCTGGCTTACGCAACAGTGGATAAGGAGAGATTAAAGACGCGAAGGGCTGTTGTTTAAGTTGCCTTTGCAATGAAATTAGGCGTTGCCGGATGGTCAATTATGCGGCAATGCTTGCCATTGTGCGAAAAACACTAAAAAATACAAATTCGAGAGTGTCGTTTTCAATAAGTTTAAGGCATACCGGCTTTCGTCAATATATGAATTTTGCCGGTCGTTGGGTTGTTGTGGCGGCATCTTTTGTAAAATAAAAATATCTGGGGAACAGAAAGATGAATACCGCTTTTCAGGAATTGCTTGAAATTCGAAATCGTGCCGACATGCCGACGGTGAAGATAACCGGGAGTGATCCGGTATATTCCTCCCGGTTCAAGATCGCGGAAACGGGGGCAGCAGTGCTGGCTGCGACGGGTGTGGCGATTTCCGATATCTGGGAGATGAAAACCGGCCGACCTCAGGATGTTTCCGTTGATGTCCGTCATGCGGCGGCTGCCTTGAATAGCGTTGCCCACCTGATGCTTCGGCAACCGGACGGAGCCTACAAGGTATATGGAGACTCTCCGCTGGCCCAGATGGCCTATGATACGATCCGAGCCTATCCGACAAAGGACGGACGCTGGTTCATGCCGCATTTCGGAATGAAGCAGTTGAAAGAGCGAGTACTGGAGATTCTTGACTGCGAGCAAACACAGGAAAGCATCGCTAAAGCGGTTGCAAAATGGGACGCTGAGGATTTGGATCAAACTATTGCTGCCGCCAATGCGTGCGGCGGTATCGCCCGCACGGAGGAAGAGTGGCGCAACCATCCGCATGGCCGAGCGCTTGCGGCGCAGGCTGTGGTTGAGATAGAAAAGATCGGAGATAGCGCGCCTGAGCCGTTTCCAGAGGGTGGTCCGGCGCTTCAGGGGGTGCGGGTTCTCGATCTCACACGCATACTCGCCGGTCCTGTCGCGGCCCGCACGATGGCCGAGCACGGGGCAGATGTCCTGATGGTGAGTGCACCTCATGTGCCCCAAATCAAGAAATTCGTTCTTGAACTCTCCCACGGCAAGCGAAGCTGTTTCCTTGACCTCAACACATCGGAAGCAGCCGCCAGACTGAAAGATCTGGTGCGCGGAGCCGACGTCTTCTCGCAAGGCTATCGCCCCGGCGTTCTTGAGGCACGCGGGTTTGGTCCGGAGGAATTGGCGAGGGAACGCCCGGGTCTCGTCTATACGTCGATCAACTGTTATGGATCGGGTGGGCCGTTAAGTAATCGGGGAGGGTGGGAACAGATTGCCCAGACCGTGACCGGGATCAGCCAAGAAGTCGGCAATCCGCCCGAACTGCTGCCGGTCTATTTCTGTGATTACAGCACCGGCTATCTTGGCGCTTACGGCACGTTGCTGGCGCTGGCCCGTCGGGCGGTCGAGGGAGGCAGCTATCACGTCAGGGTATCGCTATGCCGATCGGCGATGTTCCTGCAGGATCAAGGGCGGATCGATTATCCAAGTGAGGGAATGGGTATTCCGGATGAGGAAGCGAGATCATTGCAGATGGACAGTGAGACAACCTACGGTCAGGTTCGCCACTTGGGTCCTGTCATCCGCTTTTCGGAAAGTACTCCCGGATGGTCCTGGCCGTCACCGGCCCTTGGCGCAGATAAGGCGGAATGGCTCCCCCGAGATATGGCAAGGTAATACCGCCGAGTAGGGGTTGAGGCAACTTGTTTTAAACTCAGAGGTTGCCTCAATTTTCAGATTCTTGCTTTCACCTGCTCCGCGAGCGCCATGACATTGCGTGCCTGTTTCAAATGCGGCATATCAAGCATCTTCCCATCAAGGCCTACAGTACCGAGCCCCGGATTCTGCTCAAAGACATCGATAACCTTCTGAGCACGGTCAATTTCTTCCGCCGATGGTGTGAAGGCCTCGTTGATGATTTCGGATTGTGCCGGGTGGATGGCAATTTTGCCAATGAAACCTGATTGCCGGTCGCGCAGGCAATCTTCCTTCAGCGCATCAAGCGCACGGTAATCAACGAAAACAACCCCGACCGGCTGGACATCAATAGCGCGTGCGGTTGCCAGGCAAAGGGATCTTGCGAGCAGGAAAGGATTGTCATAGTCTCCCGTTACCGGATTGCGGTTAGTGCTGGCGCCGAGTGCGGCGGCAAGATCCTCGCCGCCCCAGGTCATCGCAATCAATCGGTCGCTGATATTATCAAGATAGGTATGGAACGTCAGAAGAGATGCGGCTGTTTCTGTGGCAACGCAGTGTATTTTCGTAGAGCCCTGCTCAATACCTTCGCGAACCTCTAACACCGATAGATATTTATCGAGCGTATTTACCTCTTTCGCCGAATATACTTTCGGCAGAACGATGCCATCGGGCTTGCCCGGCATGACAGCCGTCAGATCAGGCAGAGATAGAGGATTATCAAGCGGATTTATGCGCACCCAAAGCTGCTGCCGGGAGCGATCCTGATTGACCTTCAAATACTCGCATACCATCTCTCTGGCAATTTCCTGTCGGTTGTCGGCAACTGAATCCTCAAGATCGAGAATGAGGGCGTCCGCAGGGTTATCAAGGCCCTTGCTGAGTTTTCGTTCGTTATCTCCCGGCACGAATAGCCATGAACGGATTATCATGACGGCTTCTTTTTCATGAGACCGGTCCGCACCACATAGGCAATCTCTTCATCGCGCTGGTTGAGGCCAATATGTTCAAAAACGACGAGGCCTGTCGTTGGCCGGGAGGCGCTCTCTCGCATTTCCTTTATGCGGGTAACCACGCGAATGGTGTCGCCATGAAAAACCGGATTTTTAAACCGGATATCCGTCATGCCGAGATTTCCAAGCGTTGTCCCCAGTGTGGTGTCGGCGACAGTTACGCCAATAACAAGGCCGAGGGTAAACAGGCTGTTGACAATCCGCTGGCCATACATTGTATCCTTGCTGTATTCCTCATCCAGATGAAGCGGTTGTGGATTATGGGTCATAGCGCAGAACATGACATTATCCATTTCCGTTACAGTTCTTCTCAGCGGATGGTCAAATTCCATTCCGGGTTTGAATTCTTCATAATAAAGACCTGACATAACTTTGACTTTCTCCTGTAGTTTATATGTTAGTTATTTTTTTGGGAGTGCGATGACATTCTTTTCCAGTAAGGATGCGATCTTCTCTTCGCTGTAACCTATTTCGGCCAACACCTCAGCGCTATGCTCTCCCAGCCTTGGTGCGGGCCGGGTTGGAGACGGCTGGGTTTCCGACCATTGACTTGGAACCGCCATATCCACCAACTTACCTTCGCTCGGATGATCGATTGTTTTAAAGAAATTCGTTGCCTTCAAATGCGGATCTTCCAGCAATGTGTCAGGCGTGTGCAATGGCATCGCCGGAATGTCGGCATCATCGAAGAGTTTTAACCATTCGGCCGTTGTACGGGTCAGCATCAAGGCGGATAGTTCCGCATAAATCTGTTTGATGTTCTCGGTCCGTGTGGTCATGCTTTTAAAGCGCGGATCGGCATCAAGTTCGGCTTCGCGTCCAAGGGCCTGATAGAAGGATCGCCAGTGCCGGTCCGTATAGACCATTACGCAGACATAGCTGTCTTTTGTCCTGTAGGGGCGTCGATCAGGGTTTAACATCCTGGCATAACCGATTGCGCCAATAGCCGGATCGAATGTGTGTCCCGCCATGTGATCCGCGAGGACAAAGCTTGCCATCATTTCAAACATGGGGAGATCAATTTTCTGACCCTTGCCGGTGCGGCACTGGTAATACAGGGCGGCGTTGATTTGCCCGACTGCCCATAAACCAACGCCCCGATCGACGATCGCTGTCGGGGCGTAAGTCGGCTCTGCGCCATCCGCCATGTGGGAGAGCCAGGGAATAGAAACCGCGCCCTGGATCAGGTCATCAAAGGCAGGCTTTTTCTCATAAGGCCCGCCTTGCCCATACCCGAACAGGCCCGCATATATTATGCGCGGGTTGACCTTTGCGATTGTCTCATATGAAAGGCCGAGGCGCGCCATAACCTGTGGTCGGCGATTATAGACCAGAATATCCGCATCTTTCAGGAGATCAAGCGCCGTAGCCAGGCCCTCGGGTTGCTTTAGGTCCAAAAGAATACTGCGTTTGCTGCGGTTACAATTCAGGTAAATAGCGCCCATTCCGGCGTTTCGAGACGGACCGATTCCCCGGATGGGATCGCCACCCGGAGCCTCGATCTTAATGACGTCTGCACCCATATCCCCCAAAATCTGAGTTGTGTAGGGCGCCATCAACATGTTGGACAGGTCGATAACCCTGACGCCATCAAGAGGCCTGGTCATAGGGAAGCTCCTTCAAGGCTCATTTGCAAAGCCGGAAAACCGGTAAAGACTGGTTGCCCTCGGTTTTACGAAAGGTGACCTCGACGGCCTTGCCAATTTTCACATCGTCAAAATCGCTTTCAACAATGTTCGTCATCATCGTGACCCCTTCATCGAGGGTCACATAAGCCATGACATACGGTATTTCCGACCGGCGCATGATTGAATAGCTGTATATCTTGCCTTTGCCGCTTGCCTCGTACCATTCGGTATCTGAACTGAAGCAGACCGGACAAATTGCGCGAGGATAAAAATGGGTCTCGCCGCAGGAGTTGCATTTTTTCATCAGCAGCTGGCCGTTTTTCGTGCCTTCCCAATAGCGCTCGGTTTCCATGTTGATGCCGGGTTCTTTATATGTTCGTTCTTGCTGGCTCATGCGTCGTTCCTCCCCAAAATTACGGTTCCTGCTCCTGTACGTGCTGAAATCTGGCCTCCTGTGCCGTGGGCGAGGGCGAGCTTGCAGTCCGGGACCTGGACTTTAGGATGAGCTTCGCCGCGCAGTTGCCTGACAGCCTCAATAACTTTCGTCATGCCGCCGCGGTTGCTTGGATGGTTGTTGCACAGTCCGCCGCCGTCCGTATTAAAGGGAAGTTTGCCAACGCCGGAGATCAGATTGCCATCGGACACAAATTTCCCGCCTTGGCCTTTTTCACAGAAGCCGAGGTCTTCTATGGTTTCCAGAACCGTTATCGTGAAACTGTCATATATGGAGGCATATTCAATATCAGTTGGTTTCAAATTCGCTTCGGTAAAGGCAATCGGACCGGATTTGGCCGCGCCCGTGTAAGTGAGATCAAACCGGCCACCGTTCAAATGCTTAACCGCTTCACCGTGGCCCAGAACCTTGACGCAGCGATCTCCGAGTGACTTTGCGATTTCCGGGCTGACAACAATAAGGGCGCCGCCGCCATCGCTGATAACGCAGCAGTCCAACCGGTGCAGTGGGTCGGAAATCATCGGAGAATTGACAACATCTTCCACAGTCACAACGTCGCGCAGCACGGCATGCTCGTTATACTGCGCGTGATGAGAGGCAGCGACTTTGATCCAGGCGAGCTGCTCACTGGTTGTTCCATACTCGTACATGTGCCGCATCGCCGCCATGCCGTACATATTAGTGATGACCGGCGCATAGGGAATCTCGAAGCCACGTTCCGGCAAATCATCGCCTCGGGCCCGTGCGGCGAGCGATGAAACCCCTTCCGCCCTGGGTCGTCCTGCAAGCGTGATCAATGCGACATTGCATTTCCCTGCGGCAATTGCTTCAACAGCATGACCGACATGTACGACATAGGAGGAGCCGCCGGTTTCCGTCGTATCGGTATAGGTTATGTTCAGACCCATATATTCGGCCATCGACATGCCGCCTAAACCCGGTGCCTCGCCATCACAGAAATATCCATCGACATCGTCTTTTGTCAGGCCCGCATCTTTCAACGCGCCAATAGCAACCTCGGCGTGGAGTTGGGGGATTGTTTTGTCTATGGCCTTGCGGGTGGGGTGTTCATAAATACCCGCGATATAGGCCTTGCTCGTTCGACTCATGGTTTAACCTCTATTTTTATTTTGTTGTGGGTCTCAATTTCTTTTTAATATGATTTTGGAAGATCCAGGGCATTTTCTGCGAGATAACTCAGGATTAGTTGCGGGCTGACCGGCGCAAGCCGATGTATCAGGCATTCACGCATGTACCTTTCGACATGAAATTCCTTGGCATATCCCATACCGCCATGGGTCATGACAGCGTTCGTACAGGATTTGAAGGCGGCTTCCGCTGCGAGATATTTTGCTGCATTGGCCTGCAGGCCGCATTCCTGGCCCGCATCGTACATATTCGCCGCCTGAAAGGCCATGAGGTTTGCCGCCTCGAGCTCCGCCCAGGATTCCGCCAATGGATGCTGGATAGACTGGTTCATTCCAATGGGCCGCCCGAAAACCACGCGATCACGGGCATATTTGCTTGCTTTCCAAAGTGCCGCGCGCCCAAGGCCGACCATGGAGGCCGCAATCAGAATTCTTTCTGCATTCAACCCATGTAGAAGATAGCGAAATCCCTTGCCCTCTTCACCGACCAGGTGATCTTTCGGAATACGCAGCCCATCGATAAATAACTGATTGGAGTCGACACATTTCCGGCCCATCTTGTCGATGGGGCGAATTTCGACATAGTCACGATCGAGATCTGTATAAAATAGAGAGAGTCCGTCTATGGGCCGCTCTGTCTCTTCTTCCCTTTTTGTTCGGGCGATGAGCAGCATCTTGTTCGCGCGAAGTGCCGTTGACGTCCAGATCTTCTCGCCCTTGACGACATAATCCTTACCATCCCACACAGCGCGGGTTTTCAGTCTTGTCGTATCGAGGCCGGTGTTCGGTTCTGTTACGGCAAAACAGGCAACATCCTCCCGTTTTATTATGGGCGGGAGCCATTTTTGTTTTTGTTCCTCTGTGCCGAAAACCACGACGGGATTAAGGCCGAAGATACCGATTATTAGGGCCGCAAATCCGGCATTGGCGGCGCCGGATTCCGTTATAGCCTGTGCCATGACTGCGGCATCGGTAATTCCCAATCCGCTGCCGCCGTATTTTTCCGGCATGGCAATTCCCATAAAGCCCTCATCGACAATTGCCTGGCAAAATTCCTCGGGAAATTTTCCATCCGTGTCTCTTTGCAGCCAATAATCATCTCCGAATGGTTTGCATATTCTTGAAACACTATCTTTGATTTGCTGTTGTTCGGCGGTAAGCGCGAAGCTCATGTCCTGTCCTTACTCTTTATTTTTTTAATTGCTTTGGTACGAAAGTATGATTACTTCTTTAGTTAGTTCTCCCCGGCCCTGGCAAAGACGCCTCAAGTGCAATGCCGCCAGTTACTTTGGTGCATTCTTCCGCCGCCCGGAGGACAAACTGTTCATTCTGAACGGCGTTTGCGCGCATGCGCTCAGATGGTCCCGCGATCGAAATCGCAGCTATGACGTCACCAGTATTTGAATAGATCGGTCCGGCTAGCCCGCTTGAGCCCTGAACCTGTTCATCCGACGTTCTGGCAATGCCTTCCCGGCGTATTTTTTTAATCTCCGCCATGATCTCGGCCTTGCCGGTAAGTGTAGTGTCCGTAAAGCGCTTGCGATGATGCGAACGCAGATAAGTCTCTAGCTGATCGGTCTCGAAAAATGCGAGAAGGAGCTTGCCGCCAACGGTACAATATAGTTCGCGGTTTTCACCAAGGGGAACGGAATAGCGTATGGAATTGGTGCTTTCCACTTTATCAAGATAGGTCACCATGTCACCTTCAGGGTTTAGTGCGGCGATCACAGCCGTCTCGCCGGTTTGGCTTGAAAGAGCCGAAAGAGTAGGGTGCACTAGTTTCAGAAATTCCCGCCCTGACACAGCCCGCATCGCGAGGGTGATAAATCGCGGGCCGAGATAATATCGACCGCTTTCGTCCCGTCTCAGGCATCCTTCTTCCGTTAATCCGGCCAGCAGCCCGACGAGGCTTGTTTTCGGCGCAGATGCCGACACAGCCAGTTGTGACAATGTTGCGCCGGCATCGGTAGAGGCGAGAAATTCCAGAATGGAAAGAATGCGTCCGACGGACTGCGGACCGCTACGCGACGCCGTTGTCTCAAGATTTCTATTTTGGCTTTCCGCCGTCATATTCTTCTTTTCCGTATGAGGAGCGAGCGCAGATACATAAACCTAGTCGCCCATCCCAAAGTTTGGGCTAAACACCAATCGTGTATCCGCCATTTACGGATAAATGCTGTCCGGTGATATAGCTGGCGGCGGATGAGAGGAGGAAACACACGGGTTGAGATACTTCGTCCGGCGTTGAAAAGCGCCCCATAGGGACTTGAGCCATTATGCCATCGCGGAACTTGTCTGAGCGGATTGTCTCGGTCATCTCGGTCTCGACGACACCGAAGCAGATCGTGTTGACGCGAATTTGCTTCGCCGACCATTCACGCGCGGCGCTCATCGTCAGGCCCATAACCCCCGATTTGGCGGCACCGTAATTAATTTGCCCAATTGTACCACGGCGGCCGGCATCGGACGAAATATTGACGATAGACGCCGGGCTTGTATCGCCATCCTGTGCGCGTTGATACATATGCCGACCCACGGCTTGCAAACAATAAAACACCCCCGACAAGTTGACGTCGATCACCTGTTGCCATGTCTCGATCGGCATTTTTGTTGCCATGGCGGCACGGACAATACCGGCATTGTTGACCAGACCATGAATTGCACCATTCCGCGCGACGGCTTTTTCCACCATATCCTGAACGAATCCCGGTTCTGCAACCGAACCGACGTACACTTCCGCGTTATCGCTTCCCAAATCATTGGCGATGGCATTTACCTTGTCTTCCTGAAGATCGACCAAAATTGCCTTGCCGCCGAGATCGACGACAAGTCTGGCAACGGCCTCCCCAATTCCCTGCCCCGCGCCGGTTACAATTACGTTGTGATTTTCAAGTGACATTGGATTTTTCATTTTATTTTTTTCTCCATCTGTTGAAATTCCTGTCGGGATTGCCCGCGCGTCAGAACGTGTTTGGGTGTCAGGAAAATATCAATATTCGTACGTGATACGCATATTGATATTTTTTATTTTTATGTCTGTCAACATCCCTCCTCCAAAAATATAGCTTTTTGGCGAGCAAAGTAGATCACCAAGAGCGAGGCGGCATGCTTAGTGCGCTCTGAGTAAATCGCTTAAAAAGTTGATATATCTTTGAAACGCAGACGGTACCGGTTTGGGCTTACACCGGTTGTTCGTTTGAATAGTCGGCGAAATGAGTTGGGTTCGTCATAGCCAACAGACTCGGCGATATCGTCTATCGCCTCATCCGACGTCTCCAACATTTGTTTTGCTTCTTCAATGCGCAAGGTCTGCACATACTCCAAAGGTGTATAACCCGTCGCAGATTTGAAACGCCGTTTGAAAGTCCGGGCGTTCAGACCAGACAGAAGGGTCATTTTAGCAACCGGATTTGTTTCTTCGTAGTTTTCCGCAATCCAGGTTTGGCTATGTGCAATAGTGGCGTCTTCATGCTGTTTCGGGCGCACCATAGCCGCAAATGGCAATTGACCGTCGCTACGGTCGCCAAAAAGAAAAACTTTCGCAATGTGACGAGCCTCATCTTCTCCGCAAAACCTAGCGATTAGATACAAAGAAAGCTCATGCCATGAGGATGATCCGCCGGAAGTGACAAGTTGATGTCCAGCGCCCGACGGAACGAGTATTCGATCTGGCTTTAACATTACATTGGGATAGCACTGCTTAAAATAGTCATTAGCGCTCCAGTGAGAGGTTGCTTCAAGATCATCAAGCAATCCGGCCTCTGCTAACATCAGGGCCCCGGTACAGACAGAGCAAATTATGGCGCCCTTTTGGTGTTGATCCTTAATCCATGAGACGGCTTCTTCCCATTTACCAATTGGATCCAACCCTGAGAGGACATCCAGGTCCCCGACAATTACTACGTCCGAACGATGCGCCTCTTTGAAACTATGATCAGGAACAATTGTTGCGCCCAATGTCGTGTGTATGGGGTCTGTCGAAGATCCAACAATTCTTGGGATCATGCGACCGCAATTAGCTTTTACGCCAGTCAGAGCCTCCCAAGCGCCACCAACACAGGAGAAAACTTCATGCATTCCGTAAACGATCGCCGCAGACATTTCCGGCACCGCCACCAGGCTGACAGAGATATTTTTTGAATGAAATGAACGAGGCATATTGAAATAATGTCATATTTGACCCGTTATTGTCAATACTGAGACTAACGGAAACCTCTTTCATGTGTAATTAAGTCCTCCAACAGCGAGCAGCACTGAATTTATTCGCTCGCCCGAGGAGACGAAAATGATGAGTTTTAACACAAAAGAACTGGACACATCTGTCCTGATCAGCCTGCCAGAAAATGATGGCAGGTTTAAATCAATCCACACTCAAACCCCCGAGTCGCATGAGAGCAGTATTAGTTGTCAAGCGGACGGGAAATTTGGTAGTGGGTCACTTTGAAATTTAGCGTCTGAAAGCTATCAATTGAATATTTATCCATCCAGTGCCATATTTAAAGCATGACAGATAAACCTAAAAGACCCAGAGACGCTAACCAGCTTGCGCATATGATTGCGGGCATCGCAACGGGTGAGGACGTAAGGAGCGAGACCGATACGTCAGCACAGAGTAAAGGCGGTAAAAAGGGCGGAGAAAGAAGAGCTGCGTCGCTAACGCCGGAACAGCGAGAAGAGATTGCACGGCTTGCTGCGGAGGCTCGCTGGAAAAAAGGCTAAGCCGCCTCTTCTCCACCAAATTTGCGTTCTTCTATGTCGTCCCGGAAGTCGAATAACATTTGAATTGGCTGTTGATCTATATGAATCGCATTATAAGCCTCAACATCAGTGTTCAATTGAACACAGTCGCCAACAATTTGACCCCGCCGCTGAATGAAAGCCTTTTGCATGTGCTCTCTAGCCGCATCCTTCATGATGGCCCAGAAAGTATATTGCACGCCGCCCTTGGTTACACGAACCGCGTGATTTAAGCGATACCTCCTGCCGTCTTTGTCTGTCGCATACTCTTCACGAAGAGCAGTCGACATATCCGACGCTAGCTTATCTAACGGGTCAACCTCCGGCATTTCGATCATACCTTGAGAAATCCCCCAAGCCACCGCTTCTCGCGCCGTTGCAGGAACCGATCCGTGTTCAGCCTTGTACTTGTGCCAGACCCGTTGCAGTTGCTCTTTATACTTGGCCATTTTGCCCTCCTTACAAGCTCACAGGTGCGGGTTCGCCCCACCCATCCATGATTACATTGCCGTTAAGAAAGTGCCTGATTTTGACTTTGTGTTTTGCCAACCATTTGTATCTATTTTCCTTGTATTGACGCTCCATTTTGTACTGGAGTTGCCCCACTACAATACCCGGGTGACGTTGTAACCGCCGCGCAAGACCAAGCGTATCGCGTTCTGACATATAGGGGTATTTTCGGAGAATGAAAGAATCCAGCGTACCTTGATCCGCACAGAATTGAGACGCTGCTTGGTTGGCGAGAATTTCCGATTGCGGCAGGCCTGCCGCCTCAGGATCAATATCAACGTCTACAATTTCTGACGATAATTGGTCTTCTTGCCCGTCCTTGTTTAGCAAATGTTCAATCTCATGGCGCAACACGAACCAGAAGTTATCAATTCTGTCTTGACGACAGGTCATTCCGATAACAGGGGACTTTTTGTCCAGCCAAAAACAAACTCCATCAATGTTCGCATTCGGTAAAGTTTCCACAACAACAAACCTGATGCCCGCATCCGATAGGACGCGAGGAACATGACGGATTTCTTCCGGTTCAACCAAGAAGCGCTCCAGTTCTCTTAGCGCGTTTTCCAATTTTGCCTCGGAGTAGGCGGGAACCACGACTTCCGCCGCGATCTGATTGACACGATACAACCATGCCCATTGAAGTGGCGTGGTTTCGGAATAGTCCCCACCTTTCTTCGCGTTGTGTGCGAGGCAGGGAACTTGATCCAGAGAATTTGTCTGAAAAAACCTCATAACCTGTGCTTCAAGAAGCGACACATCTTGAGTTTCCTCAAACCAATTGCGCTTGATCATTTCCCGTATCGGAAACACGGATTGCAACTTCGCCCTCCGTTCGATTGCAGGGTCCGCCGCGCGCGCAGTGGAAAGCTCATAAGCCTTTTGAAGATTGAGAAAATACTCCGCAGAAATTCCAAACGCCTTGGAAAGCGACTGGGCCATATCTGGGCTAATCCCTCTTTTGCCGGACATTATGGGGTTAATGGCCTGTTCTTTTACACCAAGAATATAGGCAAGATCACGCTGCGCCCATCCACGTGATTCCAATTCATCTCTAATAAACTCCCCTGGATGAGGGACTTCGTTCAACAATGCTGCAATGCTCATCGAGTACCCTCCTTAGTGCGGGTCACCAATAAATGTGACGGTTGCTATGGCACCGGCTCCTTCGCCTGAAACCGTGAAGAAAATTCTATACTGCTTGTTCACGCGGACCTGCCTTGTTTCATTGTCGCTTCCCTTGCGAATTTTGTAATCCAGCCCACCGATGTTGAAGAGGTCGCTTTCATATTTCGCCGCCTCTAACTTCACCAACGTTTTTTGAGCGGCCTTAATCACGACAATTGGTAACCCCATCTTGTGGGCTTCATCTGTGCATATCCGTGCCAGATCATCGTTTGCGAACTTCACTTCCATGCTGATTCTAAGTATATCGAGTATGCGCCTATGTCAATACACAACTTAACGTCAGGCATTTATTTTAATATATGCTTGACTATTGGTCATTTTGAATTATATTCGAATTATGAACAAGCTAGACATCAAAACCCGCACTCTAATCATTCGCCTTTTGGTCGAAGGTAACAGCATACGCGCCACGTCACGAATTGCAGACGTATCAAAAAACACGGTCAACAAGTTATTGATCAATGCAGGCCGGGCTTGTTCAAAATACCACGACGAACACGTTCGCAACGTCAATGCGTCTGTTATCCAATGCGATGAAATCTGGAGTTTCACTTACGCCAAGCAGAAGAACGTTAAGACTGCAACTGCTGCGCCAGAAGGGGCAGGTGATACATGGACATGGACCGCCATTGATAGCGATAGCAAACTGATCTTGTCCTATTTGGTCGGTGGCCGGGATAGTGAGTATGCAATGGCTTTCATGGATGATCTGCGCGGACGCCTTGCTAATCGGGTGCAATTGACCACAGACGGACATAAAGCATACTTGGAAGCAGTAGAGGGCGCTTTCGGCGGTGATGTGGACTACGCGCAGCTAATTAAGATATATGGCGGACCTTCCGGCAATAAGGGACACGAGAAGAAATACTCTCCGGCGGAATGCGCGGGGATCAGAAAGACTTTGGTTGAAGGTGAGCCGGACAAAGCACTGGTATCAACATCACATATTGAACGTCAGAATTTAACCATGCGTATGCACATGCGCCGCTTTACTCGCCTCACCAATGGCTTTTCCAAGAAAGTTGAAAATCACGCTTACGCTGTCGCTCTTCATTTTATGTATTATAATTATGTTCGCGTTCATCAAACTTTGAAAGTTAGCCCCGCAATGCAAGCTGGCCTTACTGACCGTCTTTGGGATATTAAGGACATTGTGGCGTTAATTGATGCTGATGAACCTACACCGAAAAAACGCGGACCATATAAGAAGAAGGGATAAAATATGAATTTCGTGGACTGGATTGTTTTGGTGTTTGGGATGTTGTCTGTCTTCTTTTGGCTGGCCTCAGCATTTGTGAAATGGCCGTTTGGCTATGATATGGATAAAGATCTCGCAAAGGCAGCGAGAAAATCTGGATGGCTCAATGCCATCGCCGCTACCTGTACAGCAATTAGTGTCGCAACTCCCGCTGCTGAGAAACTGATTCAACTAATTTCAAAGTGACCCACTACCGGAAATTTGAGATGTGGAAATCAAGAACGCTTGGTCTTCTCGTGACCTTGGCAAAAAAATTTCAGCAGGCACGTAAGGCCCGTAAGTCATTCGAATGTTTGATGACGATGGATAGTCGGCAACTGGCTGACATTGGTCTCACACGCACTGAAATTCAGGCTTGCCGGAATGGCATCGTAAGAAGCATTGCCAATGGAAACCAGGTTCAGGCAAGTGAAATAAATGACCATAGGCGTGCGGGTTAAATAATTGTGGTCGGCCTGCCTTCACCTCCCGAAATGCAGGTGGGCTGACCACGGTCATTTTTACAAACACACGTCATATTTGACCCGTTATTGTCAAATATGGAACTAACTACTTCCCTCGTTATATGCAAGAAATTCTGAAACGGCGGGCTGTCTCTTTGACCCCTCCCGCTCGCCGAATGGAGATAAATATGTTCGAAACAACAAGACGTAAATTGCTGGGCGCCTCGATAATCGGTGCCAGCGCGGTACTAGGTGGTGCTGGTTTTCCCGCCTCGGCCAGTAAGTTGAATA
The DNA here is from genome assembly GCF_963973085.1 of uncultured Sneathiella sp. Lineage (GTDB taxonomy): Bacteria > Pseudomonadota > Alphaproteobacteria > Sneathiellales > Sneathiellaceae > Sneathiella. The sequence goes on along the minus strand of NZ_CAXAXA010000001.1, from coordinate 656,384 downwards.
GGAAAGGAAAAATAATGCTGAACAACCTGCCGGATCTGCCAAAGGGATTGATAGAAGCGACTGAGTTTCCGTTGATCGAAGCAATCCACGGAAGACGCTCCCGGCGTTTCGCCCGCGGGGCATCCATACCTGACGGCCCGTTGGCCTATACGTCAAAACACGCTCCCGCACCGTTGAGCGAGATGGAACAGCTGTTGCTGTTGACGACAGTTGGAGGCAATACAGGCTGGTCAAACCTTATTCCCAATAACCGGTTCTATCTGCCGAAAATTCCGAACTATGCAGGAGCGGCCGGCGGGCGAACATTTCCCTCTGCTGCGGGATTTCATACGACGGAAATCTTTTATACCGATGACAACGGATCGTACTTTTTCCCGACACGAGATATGGCCGCAACAACGGCAAAATCGGCCGAGGGGGCAACTGATCTCAATGCCTATCTCGATGAACATAAGGCTCGAATTGTAAAGCTTTCCGATGGTCGATTAAAGACGCCGGCCTCTCCTTTGCATATGGAGATGCATAACGAATGGTGCGCGAACGTGCCGGGTAGCACGCTCGTCATTCCGGTGGCGGACGTTGCCCAGCATATGATCCTTGTCATGTGTTATCTAGTGCAGAACGGCGCCTGTATATATGACGATGTCAACAATCAGCCGATCCCGGGACTTGAAAAATTCAAGAACCTGGTTGATATCGAAAACCCGTATCCGCTTAGCTATCTTGAACAGCTTGGATTGACGGAAGTGACAGTCGAGCTGTCTACGGCATGCTATGCAGGCGCATTGATGTTGCAGGCGCTGGGGCTTGGCGGATGGATGTATGAGGGTATTAATCCTTTTAGCGTTCTGGGCGCAAGTGGTGATCCGGATGTGCCGGGCCTCGGTTTCCGTTTTGATATGCACGATGGGCAACCTTTGCCCAATATAACGGGACTGGAAGGTGTATTCGAAGGCCATTGCCCGCCGCATTTCAAGGATATGCGGGCAGCCGTTGAATCCGTTGTCTCTCGAAAATTCGGCACCGGCGGACCCTTTAACCCGCAGACAGACGGGCCCTACAAGCAAAACGCAAAAATACGAGGCAGTGCCGCGCCAATCGGTGACGAGTTTGTCGACTGCGTAACCGCAATGGCGCAGTATGTTCATGACAAGTTTGGCCGTTTCCCGGCCACCGTGCCCTCAATCTTCACCTTGATGTATCTGCAAGCTCATCAACTCGACACAGAGTTCTACGATACACATTTCACGTCAGGTGCGTACCTTAGAACGCACGCTGATCACGAGAAGAACTGGGCCTGACCTTATCAAGATAACCCCGGGCGGCGAGCATGGATCCTGGAGTCCGCCGCCCGATATCCTAATAACTATTTGATAACAATATAAATACTGCGCTGGATTTATTCCATCTGCGGAGGAGAATTGACATGATTCAACGATACTCAATTCTAATCTATGCTTTGGGCGCCTATGCCACAGCATCCATCAATCTGTTATATATTATGGGCTTTCTTGCTGAGCTCTATGTTCCAAAGAATATTACTGATGGTACCCAGGGGGAGCTCTGGACGGCAATATTTATCGACGTCGGCCTCCTCTGGCTGTTTGGTCTGCATCATTCTATCACGGCCCGCACATGGTTCAAGAAAATCTGGACCCGGTTCATTCCGCCTCCTATCGAAAGGGCAACATATCTTTATATGACGGCAGTCATGACGGGGCTTCTGATCCTGTTCTGGCGACCAATCCCGATAACCATCTGGCAGGTCGATAACGAAGTGCTTAAGGGCACTATTTATGCCGCATATCTGCTTATTTGGAGCCTGATGCTGCTTGCAATCTTTCAATTTGGCCATTTCGGCTTTTTCGGTCTCAAGCAGGCATGGGAAAGATTTCGGAATAAAAAAGCTGCATCCGCCAGTTTTAGCGCCAGATGGTTCTATGGTGTCGTGCGTCATCCAATAAGCTTATGCTGGATGATAATGCCGTGGATCACGCCACATCTGTCTGTTGGGCATGTTGTTTTTGCGCTCGGCATGACAAGCTACATTTTGATCGCCACCCCGTTTGAGGAAATGGATCTGATCGGAGAACTCGGAGATAAATATCGGCATTATCGAAAAAATGTTCCGGCCTTTATTCCGTTTGCCCGAAAGAAACAAGTGACTGCGCAGATTGAGCCCGCTGAATAACTAAGTATTTCGAGGTTTATCTGGGCAGATTGAGGGTATCTTCTTTTTACGTAGATACCCTTTTTCACTGGCATTGCCAATTGACACCGTTCTCCCGTGCGTCTCATAATCGGATACAAGCTTCGACACTGAATAATAAATAAAAAGAGTTCAGACCATGGATGACAGTCGCACACCGGTTCTGGTTGGATGTGGCCAGATAACGCAGCGGGAACCTGACCCTTCAATAGCCTTAGGCCCCATGGATCTGACGGCGGCGTCTGTCAGCAAGGCGGCCGAGAATGCTGGCGCGGGAGCGGCCCTGCTGGAGGCACTTGATACAATCGTCGTCATTCGTTCGTTCTCGGATACAAGCTGGCGGTTCGCTAGCCCATTTGGCGGCCCTGTGAATGCGCCGAAGTCAATAGCCGATCGAATTGGAAATACAAAGGCTAAAAGGCTCATTTATACATACCCGGGCGGCAACATGTCTCAGTGGTGTGTGAACAGGTTATTTGAGATGGTGACCGCCGGAAAAGTCGAAGCGGCTCTCATTTGCGGGGGTGAAGCGCTTGCCACGCAAAGGAATGCTCAAAGAGCGAAGCTAGAACTCGATTGGTCCGAAAATACGGGTGAAGCACCTGAGCATTGGGGTGTGGCCACCAGGGGCTGGAATGATAATGAAGATCGGCATCGCATGGCGGGCGCCATTTTTTCCTATCCACTTTTTGAAAACGGTATTCGCCATCATTTGAAACGATCGATTCCGGAACATATGGCATCCATGGGAAAGCTGTTTTCCCGGTTTTCGAACGTCGCTAGCGATAATCCGCTCGCCGACCGAAGGGACGGATATTCGGCAGAACGGATTTCTACCGTCGGACCGGACAATCCCTATATCGGATTTCCCTATACAAAGCTGATGAATGCCAATGCCTATATTGATCAGGCGGCGGCCATTATACTGACATCCGTTGCCAAGGCCAAAGAACTCGGTATTCCCGAGGATCGGTGGATTTACCTGCATGGGTGTGCGGACGCGCATGATCACTGGTTTATTTCCGATCGACACAACTACTATTCGTCGCCGGCCATGCGTATTGTGGCAAAGGAAGCGCTGGAAATGGCGGAGATCGATATCTCCGCAATCGACAAATTTGATCTTTACAGCTGCTTTCCCTCCGCTGTCGAGATCGCGTGCAAAGAGATGGGTATCTCCGAGGACGATCCTCGGGGCCTCACGGTTACCGGCGGACTTCCCTATTTTGGCGGCCCGGGGAACAATTACGTTACACATTCCATTGCGCAAATGATGGATGAAGTGCGGAAAGAGCCGGGGAGCCGGGGAATGATAACGGCCAACGGAAACTATGTGACCAAACAATCCGTCGGCATCTATTCTACGGAGCCCCCGGCCAAGCCCTTCAAGCCCAAAGATCCTGCCATTTACCAAAAGAATATTGACGATGATAAGGGACCGGAAGTTGTTGAAAATGCCAACGGGGCATCTGCCATTGAGACCTACACGGTGATGCATGACCGGAACGGCCCGTCATACGCGATCCTGTTTGGTCGGTTATCTGATGGTCGCCGGTTTATCGCCAACACGCCAGACGATCCAACCCTTCTTCAAAATATGATTGATCAGGACTTTATGGGAGCTGAGGGAAAAGTCACGAATAGTGAGGGAAAAAATGTTTTTGAGCCAAGCTAAGGCTTAATTTAGATGTTCAACCAAATGCAAATTGGCACTTTAGATGAAGTCAGGGCAAGGCTGTTTAGCTCGCAGGTGTTCTATTCCTAATAGGTGAAGATTTCACAATGGACGTATTGGTTTCGGCCTTCTCATGAAACGGGTCGAGTAGCTTGTCCAGTTCCTGAATGGATCTAAGCGAAATGCGGGAGATGAAGCAATCATCTCCGGTTACTTTGTCGCAGGACGTGAAGCGGGGCTCTTCGACTATCATTTTTTCCACGAGATGCAAATTTCCCGGCCGGGGCTTTATCCTGACAATTGCTTCCAGGCTGTAGCCAAGCGCATTTGTATCGATATCGATGGTAAATTTTCGGATGATCCCGCGATCTTCAAGGCGCCGGACTCTGTCCTTGACGCTTGGCGCCGACATGCCGACGAGCTTTGCGAGCTCACTCATGCTCAGTCGCCCATTTGATTGGAGGGTGATGAGGATATGGCGGTCGGTGTCATCTATTTTGTTTTCTGAAACAAAGGATATTTTGAAAATTACCTCATAAAATATAAAAAAAATGTAATAATGCCTCACTTAATGTATTAATAATAGCTATATTTATTGTCATATTCAAGGCGTGAAGTTTTGGATATTTGGAGATAGAAATGACTGTTATAAAAATTGCCGCTTTCTCGGACGGCAACATTGGTGGAAACCCAGCTGGCGTGGTCTTGTGTGAGGCGCTCCCGACTCCTCAGGAAATGCAAGCGGTCGCGGCGGAAGTAGGGTTCTCTGAAACGGCATTTGCGGCGGCGGAAGGAGACGGGAAAGATTGGCGTGTTCGTTATTTTTCACCGGAATCTGAAGTGCCATTCTGTGGTCACGCGACCATAGCACTTGGTGCGGCATTGGCAGAAAAATATGGATCCGGCAAGTACATGCTGCGGCTAAATGATGCCGAAATTAGTGTCGAAGGGGAGTCGAGGAAGGGGCGATATGTCGCGGCATTGCAGTCTCCACCGACATGGAGCGAAGTATTAAATGAGGCGGAAATAAATTCGACTTTGTCACTTTTCGGCTATGCTCGATCCCAGCTTGATAACAATATTCTTCCCGCGCGCATTCATGGTGGTGCCGATCATTACGTCATCGCGCTGAAAAGCCGGGACGATTTAGGATCCATGACCTATGATCTGGAGTCCGGTCGTCAGTTTATGCGAAGCCGGGGCCTGATAACCGTAATGTTTGTCTGGCAAGAGGACGAGGAAACCTTTCATGTTCGCAATGCGTTTGCCTCCGGCGGCGTAATCGAGGATCCGGCGACTGGAGCGGCGGCGGCAGCTTTTTCCGGCTATCTGCGGGACATTAATCGGCTTCATAAAGGAAAGATATATATCACACAGGGTGAGGACATGGGCATCCGCTCGATGATAACGGCTGAATTTGACAAAAAACCCGGGAGTTCAATACGGATTTCCGGAACGACCCGTAAAATGGATTGATAATTCTGGTTCTGTTTTTGGCATATTGAATTAACGGCTGTCTATCAACCGTCCGCATCCAGCGGAACATTCAGTTTTGTTCCTTCAACGATAATGCCGCCTCGGTTACCAATCTCGATAGAGCCATAGCGTTGCCGGAAACAATCCGGCAACGGACGGTCGTCCGGCAATGACAGCCATAACCTCAGCAAATGACGCCTTTTGTCCGGCTCTGGCCAATCAACAAAGGCAGTCCGGTCATGCATAAGCGCGTGGTTATAGACAAACTGCATGTCTCCCGGCTGCAGTTGCATAGAGAGATGCAGGCGAGGGTCATTTGCGAGGGAATCAAAGAAATCAAGGGCCTCCAGCTGTGTGCGGGTGAGGCGAGGGGCGTCGGGAAATCGTTGTGCACTGTTGACATATTGTCGTTGATATATCCCGGTTAAGAAGCCCTGATGCCAGTTCAGCACCGGTATCTCGAAATAAGCTTTTTGTCCCGTTGGCACTTCACCCCGGCGATCCGTCGCAACGGATTTGAACAATTCTGCAACCAGATCCGGCCGCTGCCGCTGCATCTCGTTATAGATGGTTACGGTGCTGACCAGCAGGGACTGGCCGCCTTCCTTCGCCGAACGAAGGCACATCAGTCCGACAACATCGGTGGAATCCGTATGAAATGTCTGGCGTTGGGATGTCTGGTAAATCCGCGTTCCTGCATCATTCGCATTCAGGCCCAAATCTCGTACATGTCCGAGGATATGGCCCGCCGCGTTCTGCGAGCGGGGACGCCCCAGATGGGCACCGATGCCACAGAATATTGTTGCTGCCATTTTCTGGCTATAATCCGATACGGGTAAGCCTCGTATAAGCTCAAAGCCGATGCCGTGCATCAGCTTGTCCCGTAGATCCCTTAGTCTGGGCGCCAAAAGCGGAAGCGGAAAATTCTCCTTCGATATCAGTCCGAGATCAAGATCGCCGGACTGGAATTTTACTGCCGCATTTTCCAGTTCAGACACTTCCTCTGCCAACAGGTATGTCAGCCAGATATCCGTGTTCTTCGCCATTTCATGGCCATACCATGCACTCGGCGTGTCAATTATCGACGGAGGGAGTGATCGTTTAGTATCCATTGCCAGGCCCTTTTTGCCGTCATTTTATAGTTTGCTGCAATTGAAGTACAGGGGCTTGCTTGATGCAGGCTATGACTGAGGCAGGCATCAATGGATGAGAGTTAATCTTGGGTGCTAATTTTCTCACGCTAGGATTTGTCCACGAGGAGTTGCTGGCGAAGCCGAGCATGGTCCGATTGGAATTTATTTCCGGCTGTTTAAAAAGAAACCTATTTCAGAAAAGGGTCGGGGTTGAAATCATGCAGTGGGACGTCATCGGTTCCCCAGTTACGGGTGATGGACACCGCCTGAACATCCTGACCGCCTGCCTTTTCGAGGATCGAAATGATTTCCTTTTCATGCTCCTCATCCCTGACTTCTACCCATAGGAGCAGGCCGCCACTGGATAGATGATCCGAGAGGCTGTCCGCCTGTTGCTTAGAGATGGCAAGTGCGGCGAGGGAGCCTATGCCAGCCCCTGCCGCAGCGCCAGCGGCAGCAATCAATGCGGCAAACGCAAGGGTGCCGCCGGAGGCAACGATGGCCATTCCCGCTCCTGCGCCGCCTATATACATTGGTATTCCAACAGCCGCCGCTCTGCTTTCCGCTCTTTCATGCCTGTCGGCGAAAATCTTCCGAGGGATATTCTGAGTATCCTTAAGTTCAGCAATCGATTCATATCTGTGGCCAAGCTTGGTCTGCACCGTGTCATGGCTGGCCATCATGTTGATTGCCGCGCGATCAGTACCTGATTTCTCAATGCTTTCAACGGCATCTTCAAACAGGGTCGTGTCATCAAACCGACCTACGACTTCGCGAACCTTATATGTTTCATTGTCCTTATCAGGTGTAGACATAAAACCTCCTCAGGGCTTAGCAGATAAACGAAATGCATCCTTAAAATGAGGGCGCTGCGCATTCCAGCAACAAAACCTCATTTTATGCCTGCCTGACAATATGCGCCGACAGGCTCCAATCCTTCTATATAAAGACTTATGCGTATTTTCTTGTTTATCAACAGTGGTTTCGTCCCATGGGGGTAATGTACCTCGGGTTTGGGAGTTTCACTTCCATCCGGATCGATAATGATTCTGCGGAACTTGGCAGTGCAGTTGTGCGAAGGAAGGGATGGCAACGAAAGCCTAAAAAATAACTGTTTTTATCCGGCGTAATTTTGTAACCGAACGCCTTTTTCGGGACCAGTTAGGGGAGGGCCGGCAAAACACTGGCAATTCTCCATCCAGAGCATGGCGTCTGAACCGGAAACCTCTAGTTCCGTGTCCTGAATATTCCGTCGCTGTGTCACGACGAGGCAGAACTCCTCTGCCATCCCTGAAATACATGGAAGCCCCGGATGATCGTTCCAGATCCAAGTTGCACCAGACGGAGAAACCAATTCGAGGCGCACTTTCGTCTCCGGCGGTGTCATGTTCCGGTTGGTAAAGGACCAGTCAAATGTGATAACGCCAAGATGGGCAATATTCTTTATGCGATCTGAATTCTCGCGCGTCTGGCCCAGGGCATCGTATATGTCCTGCCCATGCGCCCAGGTTTGCGCGAGACGCGCAGCTGCGAATGACCGTACGCTCATATCCGGGCCAAACCAGGGTAGCCTGCTTATCTCCGGCAGATTATCGAGATGCGCTGAAAGCCGATTGTACCAGCCGTGCCAAACGTCGATCAGTTCTTCGAAATTGTGAATAGCAAGATGTTCATTGACAGTTTCAGCAAGCGGTTTTTCGGTAAATTTTGGTGCTATCTTCTCGGCAAGATTGGCAAAAGCTGAGGGGTCTTCGATGGCAAGAAGCGATACCATATCGAAATAGGCGATATGGCTAAGCTGATCATAGACGCTTCGGGATGTTCCCGGCGTCAGTTTCTCGAAGTCACCCGGGCCGAGTTTTTTTACAAACTGGTCTAGCGCTCGGTATTCCTGGAGCAATTCAGACATGACAGATCCGCAATTAGCTATTTGTGAGAGGGCATGATACCCATTTCCTTGCAGATGACCTGAAGCATAACTTCGTTTGCACCGCCACCGACCGCTGTTTGCCGGGCTTCCCGATATACGCGCGAAATGAAGGTTTCGTTCATAAACCCTTGGCCGCCCCAGAACTGGGTTAATTCAACTGGAATTTCCATCGAAAGCCGTCCGATCAGGAATTTTGCCATGCTCGCGAGTTTGGTGACATTCTCTCCTGCCACATATTTCTCCGTGGCCTGATAGAGCAGGGCGCGTACCGACTCGATCTTGGACTGGAACTCCGCAATCTTGAAGTGAATGATCTGGTTATCGAGCAATGGCTTGCCAAAGGCGACTCGCTGAGAAAGATATTCAACGGTCTCCTCAATTGCTATCTCCAGAAAGCGGATAGAGCGAGCAACGACGAACAGCCGTTCCTCCTGAAACTGCTGCATCTGGTATATGAAACCCTTGCCTTCCTCGCCAATCAGATTTCGTTGAGGAACCCTGACATCATCGAAAAAGAGTAGGGCTGTATCCGAGGATTTGTATCCGACTTTATCGAGTTTCTTGCCAACTGAGACGCCCTTCGTATTTAGCGGGACAACAATCAGCGATTTATTCCGGTGCGGCCCGTTTTCGCTGGAGGTATTGACCAGAAGGCAGATCCAGTCGCCCTGAACACCGTTGGTGATCCACATCTTACTGCCGTTGATAATGTAGTCATCCCCGTCCTTGACGGCAGTGGTTTTGATGTTGGCGACATCTGAGCCTGCGCCGACTTCACTGACGCCGATGCAGCCAACAAGATCGCCAGCGATCGTCGGCGCAAGAAACTCGGCTTTGAGCTCTTCCGAACCATAGTTCGTAAGGGCCGGTGTGCACATGTTCGTCTGGACACCGATTGCGGAGCAAATCCCCATGGTTCTGAGGTTGCCAAGTTCCTCGGCAAAAGCGACTTCAAATGAAAAATCGAGATCCGAGCCCCCATATTCGGTCGGCTTTCCGATCCCCAGCAGGCCCGCTTCGCCAAGCTTTTTCATAACTTGATGGGCTGGAAAGATGCCTTCTTCTTCCCATTGATCGACAAAGGGATTGATATGTTGGTCGATGATCTTGCGTGTAACGCTTCTTAGCTCATCATGTTCATGCGTCCAGATCATGTCTCGGTGCCTTTATTAGTTATGTGAGAAACCATGGGCCGATTACAGCTCGAGCCAGCCTTTGATGACGACATCATCATTTTGCGTCTTTACGAAGACCTCATACCGGTTCGGGTCATCGGTTGACTGGAGGCCGCCCGCTGTGACCGTATCGCCGTTGCGCACGGGTTTTGAGAAGCGAATGTTCAATTTCGCGACGGCGACGGCGTCCTTTCCAAAGCTGCGGGTGGCGGATTGCCATATCAGGGAGAGTGACATTGTCCCATGAGCGATTACATCGCCAAATGGCGTATTCTTGGCAAATTCAGGATCAACATGGATAGGGTTGTAGTCATTCGTGATCTTCGCATATTTCTGAATTGCCGAATGATCAACCGTGAGGCTGCTTTCAATAAGTTTCTGCATCTCACCCTCCCCAGATGATGCCCATGGAACCGCTGAATAATAGCTCGCCGTTCTGGTCATGGGATTGTGTTTCAAAATAGACCCAGTTGTTATTTTTCCAAATTTCCTTTTTCTTACAGAGAGTTGTGGTGATAATTTCATCTCCAAGCTTAGGAAATCTATGAACCGAAAACTCCTGAGTTCCGTGAATATTCCCTTTCGGGCGTTGCTGCACCGTCGCAAGAAAGGCGCGCATGGTAATTGCGGAAATCATGCCAGACGGAAGTTCCGGCAGATCATTTTTATCTTCCGGGAATAGTTCGAGCCAGTCTGCGGCGACTTCATCATCGAAATATTGCGTATTGGTCCCGAGGTTGTCCCCCGGTGTTAATTTTTCAAATGTCAGCATTGGTCTCATTTCAAATTGCTTTTGCCTGGGGAATTTTCTGATCGCCACGCGTTTCGAACGTAAGCTCGATATCCATGCCTATATGAACATCCGTGACATCGCATCCGATAACATTCATCATGGCGCGGACACCTTCTTCCAGATCGATAAGCGCCAGAACATAGGGAAGATCTTCCTTGAAAGCCGGGCTTGGCGCATGGTTTACAATGGTGAAGGTCTTGACTTTCCCCCGGCCACAGACCGGCAGCCAGTCAAGGTCACTGCCATTACAATGCTTGCAGATCGCACGCGGATAGAACTGGTTCTTTCCGCAGGAGTTACAGGTCTGGATAAGGAATTTTTCCTCATTGCAGGCCTTCCAGAATTCAACGGAGTCGGGATTGGGGACTGGAATTGGCTTTTCGGTCATTTTCATGTCCTCCCGAAGACGAGTGAGCAATGGGCAGATAGAATGCCGCCGTCACCATGAACAAAGGCAATTTCGCTGTCCTTGACCTGTCGGTCCTCCGCTTCGTGGCGCAGTTGCCGAACGGCCTCGACAACATGGAACATGCCGCCCGCCGCGCCGGAGTGGCCATAGCTCATCAGGCCGCCATGGGTATTGCAGGGGAGGCGACCATCAAGGTTCAAAGCACCGGAAAGGCAAGCCGGACCGGCTTCTCCGCGTTCAAAGAAACCGATGGATTCCAGCTCTACCAAAAGGGTGATGGTGAAGGAATCATATATTTCAGCGACATCCACATCTTTCACGGTGATGCCAGCTCTCTCAAACGCCGTATGCGACGAGTGTTTGCAACCGAAATCACTAAGTGACGGGGCTGCCATGATATGCTCATGTGTATGCCCCTGACCTGACCCCAGAATCTCGATTGGTTTTTTCGATGCGTCGGCACCGGTTTCGCCTGCGCTGACAATAATTGCCGCGCCTCCGTCCGAGATGAGACAGCAATCCAGAACATGAAGTGGACTGGCGATCATACGGCTATTCAACACGTCCTCGATGGTAATTGGCGTTCTTCTGTGTGCCTTAGTGTTACGCATCGCGTGCTCGCGAGCGGAAACGGATATAGATGCGAGTTGCTCTGACGTAACACCATATTCATGCATGTAATGATTGGCGACCAGAGCGTAAGCGGCCGGGACGGACATGCCGTAGGGATGCTCATACTGGGCGTGCCCGACTTTTGCGAGGGTTGCAACCGCGCCGCCCTTCGGCATGCCTGTCAATCTGTTGTCTCCTGTAACAATAAGGACATTGCGGCACATGCCACTTTCCACAAGGGCCGCAGCCTGCATTACCATGACACAGGCCGTTGCGCCGCCAACTTCAATGGCGGCGTTAAATTTCGGCTGGATATTCATGTATTCGCAGAAAACCGAGCTTAGCATGAGGTGCGGTTCAGTAAACGAATACGCGCAGAGTACACCGTCGATGTCAGACTTCTTAAGTCCTGCATCCGCGATGGCTCCAAGTGCGGCTTCCGCATGCAATCCCATGCAACTGCTGCCGCGGAGTTCGCCGACATCGGTGTCATATGCGCCCGTGATAATAGCTTTTTTCATTTAGGGGGCCTCGTTATTTTATTTTTTCAATGTCCCAGTTAAATTTCAGGGGTTCTTTTTTTAGGAACCGGGAAACGGCATCATGGTGATATTCCGTATCCAGGCAAATAGCCTGTGCATAGCTCTCCATTTCGGAAAGTGCGCGTTGATCCAGCTCCGATGATTTGTTGAGGATTGTCTTCGCCATTCCAATGGCATCCCGGGAGGCGCTCTTGAACTGGCCAGCAAACGCCATGGCATATGCAAGAAGATCATCTTCGGGTACAATCTCACGAACGATCCCGAGGGCTTTTGCCTCTTCCGGCTTCAAAGTTCGGGCGGTGAAAACGATATCCTTCGCTGCTTGCAGTCCGACAATCCGCGGAAGCAGGAAGAAGCCGCCCAGATCCGGCACCAGACCGATCCTGCCAAATACGGCGCAAAAACGGGCGCGCGGTGAGGCAAATACGAAATCCGCGGCAAGGGCAAGGTTAAATCCGGCTCCGAATGCCGGGCCATCGACCGCAGAGATAACGGGAAGCTCAAGGTCGACCAGTTCGCGGAACCATAAATGTAAATCCTGAATTCTGGTGCGGTTGGTTGTTGTTGGCCGCCTGGCTTCGCTCAGAGATTTGAGGTCACCGCCGGCGCAGAAGGCACCGCCTGATCCGGTGATGACAAGGGCGGCAATGTCTGCATTGTGGCGAATATCAAGTATTACCTTAGTCAGGTCTGCACGCATCGGGAGATCCAGTGCGTTCTTGCTTTCCGGCCGATTGAGAGTCACAAGGCCTATATTGTCCTTGATTTCAAATGTCAGGGTCTGAAATTCGGTTGAATTGTCTTTCATTGGGTCAAAGCTCCAAACTGCGGGCAATTATGTTGCGCTGAATTTCGCTCGTCCCTTCACCAATGACATAGACAAATGCATCCCGGTGAAAGCGGCCGACAGGATATTCCCGCATTATGCCTGCCCCGCCGTGAATCCGGATTGCGCGTTCCGTTACCCGGAGCGCAACCTCAGAAGATATTAGTTTCGCTTTCGATGCAATTGCGTTCGTCAGCGTATTTTGATCAACACACCATGCGGCGTAATACACAATCCATTTTGCCGATTCGATCTCCGCGCTCATATCAGCCAGTTTATGCGCTATGGCCTGAAAGTCCCCAACTTTACGACTGCCAATCTTTCGATCGCGTGCATAAGAGATGGACGCATCCAATGCCGCACGGGCAATTCCCAAAGAATTGGCGGCAACGCCAACGCGGTTCTCGGTCAGAGAGTCCAGGATCACGGGGTAGGTGCCTGTTTGTCCACCCAAAAGGCAGTCGTCGGGGACGAAGGCGTCATTGATAAAGATCAGCCCCGTCTCGGAACTGCGAATGCCTTCTTTTTTGAGTTTTGATGTTTCAAATCCCTTATTCGGGATTTCTACAATAAACAGACTGATGGCGTCCGCGGTTTGTTCAGGTGATGTTCTGGCGGCCAATAAGATAAAATCGGCGATTGGCGCATTGGTGATATACATTTTTGAGCCGTTCAGAACCCAACCACCATCAACCTTCTCCGCTCGTGTTTTCAATCCCCGTACGTTGGACCCTACATCCGGCTCGCTCAACCCGAATGCCGCGATTTTCTCACCGGCGAGAGCGGGTTTGAAAAAGCGCTCACGCTGATCGTTCGTTCCTGCTTTCCAGATTGGCCAGATTCCGAGGTGCGAGTGTGCGGACATGCTTGACGCAAAAGCCTGGCTGACATAACTCAGTTCCTCGCGAATAATACAGTCCGTGATTTTATCCATCCCTGTCCCGCCGCTTTCGGCAGGATAACGCGCGCCGAGTATTCCAAGGTCTCCCCATTTTTTAAATATCTCCTTTGGGAAAGTCTCGGTTTCTTCAGCTTCAAAGACAAGCGGTTTTATCTCTGTTTCAGAAAATCGCCTGATTGTTTCGCGGATATGCAACTGCTCTTCTGTGAATGTGAAGTCCATCAGTTTTTGTCCTGTTTTTGTTGGGATGGCTGACTTTAACACCTAAAAATACAAAGTTCTGACCACAGTTTAAAAAGGTATTGTATTCTTTATAAAAAACACTATTCTGTAAAGAGAATTTTTGAGGGGCGTGCCAGAGGCATCTCTAAGCTAGGAATAAATAAATAAAAAAGCGCTGTGGGAGGTGCGGATGATAAAGCGGTTTCTCGACATTATCACGGGAAGCTTCACAATGCTGGCAGGGGCCGCATTGGTTATGATGCTTTTGCAGATAAGTCTAGATGTTTTCAGTAAGTATTTGTTCAACACGCCCTTTCTTTGGACGATGGACGTTGTGGCTTCCTATCTGATGGTTGCCATTGTCTTCCTTCCGTTGGCTCAGGTCGAGAGAGAGAACAGCCATATTCGTGTGGAGCTCCTGACCAATGGGCTCGCGAGTCAGGGTCGCCGCCTGGTTCTGATTTTCTCCACAGTTGTTTCGGCAATCTATTTCGCGGCTCTGACTTGGCGCCTCTGGGGCGACGCGGTCGGTAAATATGAAATCGGTGAATATGTAATGGGTGAGGCACAGGTTACAGTCTGGCCAGGCCGTTTCTTCGTCCCCTTCGGGTGCGGGGCCCTCGTACTGCTGTTGCTATACAAGCTGTGGCGCTACCTCACAGACAGCGCTTTCCATGAAACCGAAGAACAGCAGGCTGCATCGGGAGACCATTTCGATGAGTGATTTACAGATTGGTTTTGTCGGCCTGGCCGTTATGGTCCTGCTGATGCTTCTCTATGTGCCGGTTGGTGTGGCGCTTGGGTTCGTGGGTGCCGTTGGCATTTATTTCCTGCTTGGGTCCGGGGCAATGTGGGGGATCATTACGGCAATCCCATATGACTTTGCAGCTCACTGGACGTTGAGTTCCGTGCCCATGTTTCTGTTGATGGGTTACGTCGCTTACCATGCTCAAATGACAGACGGTCTGTTCAGGACAGCGCGTTTATGGCTGTCGGCTTTGCCGGGTGGGCTTGCAATCGCTTCCATTGGTGCAAGCGCCGGGTTCTCCGCCGTAACCGGTTCAAGCCTGGCCTGCGCCGCGGCAATGGGGAGGATCGCCGTCCCTGAAATGCTGCGCTATAAATATGACAAGGGACTCGCCTCGGGCGTTGTGGCGGCGGCCGGGACCATAGGGTCCATGATTCCGCCTAGCATTATGCTGCTGATTTACGGCGTTTTTGCAGAGGTTCCCATCGGCCAGCTTTTTGTGGCCGGCATCATTCCGGGTTTGCTTACGGCAGTGATGTTTGCCGCGATGGTTGTAATACGTGTGAAAGCAAATCCGTCTCTCGCACCAGATAAAGATCTTCTTCCGACTTGGCATGAGCGATTTTATTCATTGGGGGAGACCTGGCCTTTACTAGTAATCATATTTGCGGTTATCGGTGGGCTATTCATTGGTGTCTTTACGCCAACTGAAGCAGGAGCCGTCGGCGCCTTGCTGTCCTTCTTCGTTGCAGGTATCCGGCGAAAGCTTAATCTTGATTTGATCAAGAAGTCAGTCTCCGAGACATTGGTGAGCACGGCGGCGATTTTTGTGATCGCCATCGGCGCGGCTATCCTGACGCGCTTTTTGGCTTTAACCGGAATACCGGATTTTCTTTCCGACTTCGTCCTAGAGGCCGCCGTTAACCCGCTCACGATCCTGGCCGGAATGGCTGTCGTCTATCTTCTTCTGGGTATGTTTCTGGATCCCATAGGTATCATGTTGTTAACGTTGCCAATCTTTCTACCGGTAGCGGAAGCGGCGGATATCAACCTGATTTGGTTCGGTATCCTTATCGCCAAGTTCCTGGAGATTGCATTGATAACGCCGCCGGTCGGTCTCAATGTTTTCGTCATCAAGGGCATTGTTGGTGATGCAATTTCAACGGTAACTATATTCCGAGGAATTCTATGGTTCCTTGTTGCGGACCTGATCACCATGTCGCTGTTGATTATTTTTCCGCAAATAAGCCTATGGCTGCCGCAGTTGATGAATTGATGGCATCTGGCATTTCGAAAACCTTAACCAGTAAAATTAAACAAAACAAAAAAAGGAGAGGATTAAAGAGTTATGATAAAGAAAATATCCAAATCGTCCGTATTGACGGGGTTGGCCCTTGCGGCCTCGGTTGCCCTGTCGGGTACGGCGCTTGCGAAAGATCAGGGGCGGTTTGCGTCCTTCCTGTCGCCGAAGAATCCTGTTGTGGAATTCGGGGCGGAACCGTTTATTGAACGGGTAGAGAAAGACTCTAACGGAGAACTGACGTTCAAACTTTTCGCAGGCGGCTCATTGCTGGGCGGAAAAAACATGGTGCAGGGGCTGAGTGATGGCGTTGCCGACATCGGGCAGATTGTCTTTGGCTATTATCCGGCCGAGTTCCCCTATGCAAGCCTCGTCGCGGATATGGCGATTTATGGGACTTACCCGCCTGCGGTTTCTGCCGCGGTAACGGAATTTAATTTTCTACATTGTCAAGGGTGCCTGGATGATTACAAAAGGAACGGCATTGTCGTTCTAGGATCTGCCAGTACTTCCGCCTACCAGTTGCTCGGTAAGGAAGACGTAAGTGAACTGGAATCACTTAAAGGCATGAGGATTCGTGCGGCCGGTGCGTTATGGTCCCGTTGGCTGAACTATGTCGGAGCCATTCCTGTTTCGATGCCGTCCAGTGAAATGTATGAATCTATTTCTCGTGGACAGGTTGACGTTGTCATGCAGCCGATCGGCGCCATGAAAAGCCATAGCATCTGGGATATTGCGAAGAAAGCAACAATCCTCAATCTCGGCACATATCGTTCATGGGGCATTTTCTCCGTGAGTGCTAAATACTGGGAGGCGCTCAGCGTTCCACAACGTGAAATCCTTATGAAAAACGCCGCAATCGGCCTGATAGATACATCTGCAGGCTACATGGTAAAGGATGCTGAAGCCGAGGCGATGCTGGAAGAAAAAGGCGTAGAATTGATCGAGCCGTCTGAAGAGCTCAAGAATTCCGTGACTGAGTTCCTGAAAACCGACCGGGCGACAGTGATCGAAACGGCTAAAACAAAATATAAAATTGCGGATCCAGAACCGTTGATGGAGAAGTTTGTTGAGCTGATTGAGAAGTGGGAAGCAAAATACGAGCCCATCAAGGGGGATAATGCGGCGATGGCTGACATGCTTTGGACCGAAGTTTTTGCAAAAGTTGATGCCAAGACATTGGGTCAGTAAAGAATACCGGGATGAACGGGAATTTTCCGTTCATCCTTTCCCTTCAGTTTTTCTGGGGCATTCCCTGAATGGCGGCTGTAACGGTTGAGGCTGTTTGTTTCACTGCCTCCGCGATTTTCTCCAGTTTCTTTTTGTCGAGTTGTGCCGTCACCGCGACGGCGCTGATTGTCATAGCGGGACGGTCCTCGACGTCAAATACGGGTGCAGAAACAGTCGTAAAGCCTTGCGAGAAGTTGCCTTCGTCAATTGCGCATTTACTTTCCCGGACATCGTTCAGACTGTCATACCATTCTTCAAAGGGAGCCGGATTTTCAATACGGATTTTGGAATAGGCTGACTTGAGTTGTTGCTTTGACAGGTCGGAAAACGCGGCAAAGCAACGTCCGAGAGCGCCAACAAAGCATGGCAGGCGCTGACCGACATTCATATTGATACTGATAACAGAACCCGGTCCGGAGTTGGCAATCAGCATAACGCGATCATCCTGCATTTTTTGCCATAATGTCAGGGTCACCTGATTTTCAATCGAAATTTTATCAAGCAGGGGCTGCACCAGCCGGACAAGACTGGCACCATTTAGGGCAGAATGCGCAATTTCGACCAGGCCAAGCCCGATCTGGTATGTTTTTGTATCCGGATTAAAAACAACGAGCCCTTCATGAACAAGTGTCCTGAGCAAATTGAAACAAGTGCTCGGATTAATGTTGAGGTCGCGGGCAACTTGCGTCACGCCAAGTGGAGAATTACTGGCGCTCAAGTAACGCAAGACGCTGATACCGCCGACCAGCGCGCCGACAAGCTTGGTTTGAGGGATTGTTTCACTATCCATAGTACTGGGCTATTCGCATTATTTGCATCGTATTATTTTCACTTAAAACGCAACAATCTTTTTTTCGTTCAGGTATTTCCAAACTTAATTCGTGCTCAACGAACAGCAAACTCTAGCATGTTTGAAATGTAACAAGAAAGCCAATTTAATCCAACTAATGCAGTCGTCCCTGCCGTGAGAATAAACTTGTTTCCGTCGACGATACTTTTTCTTATATTCTCTTGACAGAAAACTATTCTCATATAGAAATATAATCAAGATATTTGTACTGCCTTTTCAAAATAGGGGCCCGGGATGAAATCAACAAAAGCGGGCAAACCTGCTTCCAAATCGCAGTTGCTGGAATTTTACGAGCGTATGCTGCTGGTTCGGGAGGCCGAAAATAAGCTGTCGTCATTATTCGCTGATGGCGAAGTTCCCGGTTTTATACATTTGAGTGTTGGGCAGGAAGCTGTGTGCGTTGGCATCACCTCAGCCCTGGAAAAGCAGGACACTCTTGCGTCCAATCATCGTGGCCACGGACATGCACTCTCGAAGGGGGTTGAGCTTGAAAGCTTTTTTCTGGAAGTCATGGGCAAGGAAGAAGGTATTTGCGGTGGCCGGGGCGGTTCCATGCATGTGGCGGATATGTCGGTCGGAATGCTGGGAGCAAACGGTATCGTTGGCGCCGGTATCCCTCTTGCAATCGGCAGTGCGCTTGCGCATCAGGTAAAAAAGAATGATGCCATTGCCGTTGTATTTTTTGGAGATGGCGCCCTTGCGGAAGGGGTTCTGCATGAGAGTTTCAATCTGGCCTCGCTATGGAAGCTGCCGGTTCTTTTCGTCTGTGAGAATAACGGATGGTCAGAATTTTCTCCGGCAAATCTTCAGTTCGTGGCAAATGTCAAGGATCTCGTCAAGGCCTTTGACATCCCGTCGCAATGTGTCGACGGGAACGAGGTTATGGACGTTCACAAGGCGGCGGATGAACTCGCCAATGCGGCACGCCGGGGTGAAGGCCCGCAGCTTCTTGAATGTATAACGCATCGTGTGCGCGGTCATTTTGAGGGCGATCCACAGAAATACCGCACGGAAGAGGAACTGACCTCAATCTCGGAGCATGATCCGATAACCAAGTTCGAGAAATTGATTGCTACGAAACGGATAACAAAAAAAGAAATGCAGGCCGTCCGGGAAAAGGTGGACCAGAAGATTTCCAATGCAGTTGATGCCGGGCGGGGTGGAAGCGACCCCGATTTCGAGCGTGCCAGAACGGATGTCTATACAGCCGTGGAGGGCCTCTAAGCATGACTGAAGTGAGATTTGCCAAAGCCATCAATATGGCGCTGGACGACGCATTGACAGACGATCCGACTGTTGTTCTGTTCGGTGAGGATGTTGCCCATGCGGGCGGCCCGTTCGGTGTGACGCGCGGGCTTCTGGAAAAGCATGGGGAAGTGCGGGTGCGCGATACACCGATATCCGAGGCAACTATCGTTGGGGCGGCCGTCGGGGCGGCCATGAGCGGGTTGAAACCTGTCGTCGAAATCATGTTCATGGATTTTGTTTCTCTCTCCATGGATGCGCTGGTCAATCAGGCTGCAAAGGCGCGTTTTATGTTCGGTGGTCAATGTTCGGTTCCGATGGTACTCCGTACACCGCATGGCGGTGGCGTCAATGCCGGTCCGCAACATTCGCAGTGTCTTGAAGCCTGGTTCGCCCATATACCGGGATTGAAGGTCGTGGTGCCAAGCAATCCATCCGATGCGAACAATCTGCTAAAGGCCGCTATTGCAGATCCTGATCCAGTCATTTTTATCGAGAATAAGGCGATGTATTCCCTGAAAGGGGAAATGAGTGAAGCCGATAAGGATGTTGCGATCGGAAAGGCGCGCACGGCGCGCGAGGGCACCGATGTTACGATTGTAAGCTACGGTGCGGCTGTCAATACCGCACTTATGGCGGCAGAGACGCTCGCCACGAAAAATATCGAGGCGGAAGTGATCGACCTACGCTCCGTTCAGCCATGGGATGAAGTGGCAGTTCTTGCGTCGCTTTCGCGCACTCACCGTCTGGTTATCCTGCATGAGGCGGTGACGAGTTTTGGTGTCGGAGCCGAGATTGCGGCCCGAATGGCGGATATCGGTTTTGATGAACTGGATGCACCGATCGTCCGTGTCGGGGCTCCATTCATGCCGGTTCCCTTCGCCAAATCACTTGAAAGTCAATATCTGCCGAATGCGGACAATGTCATTGCTGCCGTAGAGCAGGTCCTTGCCTAAATACCCGGAGAAAAAATTATGGCCGAAAACGCTATCCTAATTGAGAAAGACGGGCCTGTTGCGACGCTCACAATAAATCGCCCGAAAACACTAAACGCGCTTGATGTTCCGACCCTGCTGGAGATGGAGGAGGCCATCACAAACCTTGAAAATGATGACACTGTGCGGGTGATCGTTTTTACCGGTTCTGGCGATAGAGCCTTTATCGCAGGTGGAGACATCAGCGACCTCAACTCGCGTCAGGGTCTGGCTCATTATCAGGAGTTTGCAGAAATCATTCACCGGGTTTTCCGCCGGATTGAAAGCTGTGAAAAGCCAACCATCGCGGCTGTGAATGGTTGGGCTCTGGGTGGCGGAACCGAACTTATCCTGGCGCTTGATATCCGCATCCTTTCGGAAAAATCGAAACTGGGCTTGCCGGAAATAACGCTTGGCCTGTTCCCCGGCGCTGGCGGAACGCAGCGTATTATCCGCCAGATTCCTCTTTGCCGCGCTAAGCAACTTATGTTCACGGGTGATCAGATTGGCGCTCAGGAGGCTGTCGATCTTGGACTCGCCAATCAGGTGGTGCCTTCAGAAGAACTGATGAAGACGGTTTATGAAGAAGCCAACAAGATCGCCCAGAAATCACCGCTTGTTCTGAAACTGTTGAAGCGCGGGTTGCTCCATGGAGCAGATATGCCTCTATCGGCGGCGTTACCCTATGAGCAAAGCCTGATCGGTCTTGTTCTGGATTCTGAAGATGCCCATGAGGGATGCACTGCCTTTTTGGAAAAGCGGCCCGCGAACTTCAAAGGGAAATAAGCATGTCGAATGGCGCCGAGTTGATCATGCCAAAGCTGGGGCTCACCATGACAGAGGGGACAATCTCTGAATGGATGATCGCGCCCGGTGACAGCTTTAAGAAAAATGATGTTGTTCTGGTGGTTGAAACGGAAAAGATCGCTAACGAGATCGAGGCGCCAGCAGATGGTGTGCTCCATGATATTCTCGTCCCGGCAGGAGAAACCGTTTCCGTTGGTGTTGCTCTCGCGCAATGGGATGTCGGGAACGCCTCAATCCCGCAGAAGCCTGAGGATGCTCCCTCAGAAGTAGTGGAAAATGCCGAAACAACGCCCGTTTCCGAAAAACCAGTGACATCGGCACCAACAGCCCCGAAAAACGCCGGCTCAAAAAGGATTATTGCGACGCCACTCGCAAAGCGTATCGCAGACCAGAATGATATTGACTTGACCCTCATTGCGGGGTCCGGCCCAAGGGGGCGCATCAAGGCCGATGATGTGCGCAGTGCTATTTCGCATGGAGTTGCGCCGACTACTCCCAGCTCCAGGTCAAGTGAGCGTCGGAATCCATCGTCCTATGAGGCAACAGTTGCCAGACGGCTGACCGAAGCGAAGCGAGATACACCGCATTTCTATCTGTCCACCGAGGTTGACGCCGGAAAAATGCTGACACTCCGGCAACAATTGAATGAAGAGAATGATGGTCTGAAGATAAGTATAAATCATCTTGTTATCGCGGCTGTTGCTCGGGCACTTGAGGATAATGAAAAGGCGAATTGTGTCTGGCAGGAGGGAGAAATCCTGACGTATGAAACGATTGATGTTGGCGTTGCTGTCAGCACCGAAATTGGATTATTTGCGCCTTTGATACGGAACTTGAGAGGGCTTGGTATTGCGTCGATCGCAACCTCCGCGCGGGCCGTAATCGAAAAAACGAGAGAAGGTAAATTATCGTCAGAAGATATGGCGGACGGTGCCACGACTATCTCGAATGCCGGGATGTTTGATGTCACTTACATGAGCTCGATTATCAATCCGGGCCAGTCTTCTATTCTCGGTGTCGGAAGCATTCGTGACACCTTCCGTCCCAACAAGAAGGGCAAGCCGATCCTGAAGCAGGAAATGGGACTGGTCCTGTCCTGTGATCACCGGATTTTCGATGGTGTGAGCGGTCTCGCCTTTCTGAACTCAATCAAATCATATCTTGAAAAGCCGCTTAGGTTGCTGGTCAATTAGAAAAGGAAAAAACAATGGATTTCCGGTTATCCGAAGAGCAAAAGATGATTGCTACGACCGCCTATCGGATTGGCGAGGAGTTTGGCCTGAATTACTGGCGGGAGCTGGATGAGAAAAAGGCCTTTCCGAAAGATCTTTGGCAGGCGGTTTGCGATGCCGGGCTAGCGGGCGTTGCCTTGCCGGAGGAATACGGTGGGGCAGGCCAGGGAATGCTGGAAATGGCATTGATTGTCGAAAACCTCTCCGCCAGCAGTGGTGGGTCGACGCTCGGTCAGCTATTTATGATCAATCCGATTTTCGGGGGCGTGACGATTTCTAAATTCGGTACCGACAAAATGAAGCAGGAGCTTCTGCCGAAGCTGGTTTCCGGCGAGATCAACTTCTGCATGGCACTGACTGAATCAAGGGCGGGAAGCAACAGCCTGGAACTCAAGACATTCGCGGATGAAGATAGTGATGGCTGGCGCCTCAATGGCGAGAAGATCTGGATAACGGCGGTTGACCAGGCCCAGAAGATGCTGGTCATCGCGCGCTCGAAAAAGGTAGAAGACGTTCAAAAGCGAACCGACGGTCTTTCCATGTTCATGATCGATGTGGATCGCGAAGGCCTGACATACCATCCGATCGACAAGGTTGGAACGCGTACCTTATCTTCCTGCTCGGTTTTCTTCGATGAAGTTCGTATTGAACCGGAGGAGCTGGTTGGAACATTACATGGTGGCTGGAAAGAACTGCTTGATATCCTGAATACGGAGCGTATCGTAACAACGGCAGGGTTGGTGGGGGCAGGGGACCTCGCTCTCCGACTTGCCGTTGCCTATGCAAATGACAGAAAAGTATTTGGTGATAAGCCGGTGAGTGCGTATCAGGGAATTCAGTTTCCGCTGGCGCAGGCCAAGGCAGAGATTGATGCCGCCCGTCTATTAAACTATAAGGCAGCTGCCCAGTACGACATCGGTGAGCCTTTCGGAAGTGAGGCCAATGCCGCCAAGCTGATTGCTGCGCAGGCGGTCGCGAATGCGACGGAAAGATCCATGCAGGCCATGGGTGGCATGGGGTATGCGACGGAGTCCCACCTTGAACGGCTCTGGCGGGATGCGCGTTTGTTCCGGTTTGCGCCTGTCTCGGAAGAGATGATTTTGAATTTCATTGCCGTTCATGATCTTGGAATGCCGCGTTCCTATTGATCATCTGGCAAGGTTGAGGAGAGGATTTTAAAATGGTCAATCTCAGCAGCTTTCTGAAATACCATGCGCAACGCTGGCCCGAGAATACCGCCATCGTTTATGAGGATAGCCGCATCAGCTATGGCGCGTTGTGGGAGCGTGTAAGTCAGCTCGCCCGTTTCCTTTCAGAGCAAGGTATCGGCAAAGGAGATGTCGTCGCTGTTTTTATGAAAAACAGCCCAGCCTTTATCGAAATTGCCTGCGCTACCAGCTATCTTGGGGCTGTTTTCCTCCCGATCAACTACCGTCTGGCGACAGATGAGGTTGCTTACATAGTTGGCAACGCAAATGCATCTCTCCTGATCGGAGATGCGGAATTTGATGACATTCTCCAAGTTAATATTCCAAAGCATGTTTTGTCCGATGCGATGCAGGAGAATATCCTTGATTTCACGGGCGTGGAGGATGCTATTCCGGAACCATGTTACCTCCGACCCGATGATCTTTTCCGCCTCATGTACACGTCGGGGACGACGGACCGACCAAAAGGTGTCATGCATAGCTATGACAATTTCTACTGGAAAAGCATGGAGCATGTAGTTGTTCTCGGTTTGAGCCAGCAAACCCGTTTGCTGGTAACGGGTCCACTTTATCATGTCGGTGCCTTCGACCTGCCGGGTATGGCTGTGCTCTGGCTTGGTGGTATGTTGAAAATCCACCGGGAATACGAACCTCTTGCCGTACTTTCGGCAATTGAGACTGAAAAGCTCACTGGAGCCTGGCTGGCACCGATCATGCTCGCGGGTATATTGGAGCTTCCGGACAAGGAAAATTACGATGTTCGCAGTCTCGAATGGTGCATTGGCGGGGGGGAGAAAACGCCGGAAGGGCGAATCCTCGAATTTCAAAAGTATTTTACGAACGGTCGATATATCGACGCCTACGGCCTGACGGAATCCTGCAGTGGCGATACTTTTATGGAGCCAGGCTGGGAGATTGACAAGATCGGCTCCACCGGCCGCGCCACGCCGCATGTCTCTATTAGTATTGTTGATGACGCAGGCAAGCCGCTTTCGCCGGGTGAAGAGGGGGAAATATGCCTGCGCGGCCCGAAGGTGACCGAGGGTTACTGGAACGATCCGGCCAAAACGGCGGAAACGCGGATCGGCGACTGGTTCAAGACCGGCGATGTCGGGCTTCTCGATGAAGAAGGGTTTCTCTATCTTACAGATCGCAAGAAAGACATGATCATCTCCGGCGGCGAGAATATTGCGTCATCTGAGCTGGAACGCGTGATTTATCAGATGCCCGACGTGTTGGAAGCGGCGGTCATTGGCCTGCCGGATGATAAATGGGGAGAGGTGCCGGTCGCCGTCATTGTGCCGAAAGAGGGCGTCACCTTTGACGAAGAAGCCTTCGTATCGCATTGTCGGCAGCATCTCGCCGGGTTCAAGGTGCCCAAGCGGGTGCTATTGAGGGACAGCCTGCCGCGCAATCCGTCAGGCAAGATACTGAAACGGATACTGCGAGACGAGTTTGCATAAAAGGCGGCTATAAAGGGCGATGATATCAGGACGCCGACTTACAGTGAGTTGGCAAACTGGTTGCGGTAAAAGCATGCGAAATAGGGTGTCTGTTGCTTCGTTCGATTAATAAGAATTTTCATGGAAAAATGTGGCCAGGTCCTCCAGGACAGGTGCCTTGGACCGCCAGACCCAAGACATCGCGCCAATTATCTCTATGTGACTAATGTTGGAATAATATTTCGCCTGAACCTTTCCGCCGTTCTCCGCAATCTTTTGCCGTAACCGTTCCAGATTGTAAGGCGCGACAAGCTTATCGTTGCGGCCATACAAAAGCAGGAGCGGCGGCTCACTCCCGTCGATAAAGTTTGTAGCCTGCATCTGCGGGTATTGGGAGGGCGGCCCAAATATTATTTTCACGTCCTCTGCTTCGGGAGTAAAGGAATACGGGCCGGCCAGACCCGCAAACCCCTTGATGGCAGAATTTATCCCGGGCTTCAGGTATCGCTCATCAACAATTAAAAGCGAGGCGATATGCGCCCCTGATGAATGCCCGGACAGAAAAAGCATATCGGGCTTGCCGCGATAGTCTTCGATATTCTCGTGAACCCAGCTTACGGCATCGGCACCGTCTTCCACGAATGTTGGAAACCGGACATCCGGATATTTTCGGTAGTCAGGAATGACGACGATAAACCCCTTTTCCGCAAGGGCGGTCCCGACAAAGGCAAAATCCTCTTTCTCGCCAGTTGTCCATCGCCCACCATAGAAGAAGATAACGACCGGAAGCCTTTCCTCGGTTGCTTGATCCGGTATATAAATATCGAGTGTTTGGGTGCTTTCTTCGTCAAAGACGATGTCTCTGACGATGTTTCCGTCAAAAAAAGGGACGGGTGCATTCGCAACCTTTATGCCGACTGCGGTGCAGGCGCTGAGCGATAGCAAGCCGACAAGGAGGAGGAGTGATCGAAATGTCTGATACATATGCAAACACTATCGTGCATTTCTGCACAATGTCCATTGATATCGCCAACTAAAAAATTGCGGGCGGCGGGGGTTTTGAATTTATTGTTGTGGGGTTCTGGGTATGAATGATCTACCGAAAAAGGCGCGAGCTGTTATTATCGGGGGCGGCGTTATTGGTTGCTCGGTCGCCTATCATTTGGGCAAGCTCGGGTGGAAGGATGTCATCCTGTTGGAGCGGAAACAGCTTACGTCCGGAACAACCTGGCATGCGGCAGGGCTGATCGCGCAGCTTCGCGCTTCGAAAAACATGACTCGGCTGGCAAAGTACAGTCGGGCGCTTTACAGCAAGCTGGAAGCAGAAACCGGCATTGCGACGGGCCTGAAGCAGAATGGGTCGATCACAGTCGCCCTGACAGAAGAACGTAAAGAGGAAATTCTGCGCCAGGCCTCGATGGCGCGGGCCTTCGATGTCGAGGTAGAGGAAATCAGTCCCGCTGAGGTTAAGGCGCGGTATGAGTATCTCAATATAGACGGTGTGAAGGGGGCCGTGTGGCTGCCGCTTGACGGCCAAGGGGACCCCGGCAACATTGCCCTTGCCATGGCAAAAGGGGCGCGCCAGTACGGTGTCCAGATCAAGGAGCGGGTGGCGGTCACACATATCCCGGTCAAGAACCGCCGGGTCCTCGGCGTTGATTGGCAGGATGAAGCGGGCACCACCGGTCATATTGAGGCCGATATGGTCGTCAATTGCGGGGGCATGTGGGGGCATCAGATCGGCCGTATGGCAGGAGTCAATGTGCCCCTGCAGGCCTGCGAGCATTTCTATATCGTGACGGAGAGTATCCCGGGCTTGCCGCAACTCCCCGTGCTGCGTGTTCCCGATGAGTGTGCTTATTTTAAAGAGGATGCTGGGAAATTTCTGCTGGGCGCGTTTGAGCCGGTAGCGAAGCCCTGGGGGATGAAGGGCATTCCGCGGGATTTCGAGTTTGATCAGCTTCCTGAGGATTTTGACCATTTTGAACCGATCCTGAGCAATGCCGTCAATCGCATGCCGGTGCTTGCAGAAGCAGGAATTCATACCTTTTTCAATGGACCGGAGAGCTTCACGCCGGACGATGCTTATCATCTTGGACTTGCGCCGGAGCTTGACAATTTCTGGATTGCCGCTGGCTTTAATTCCATCGGCATTCAATCTGCTGGCGGGGCCGGCATGGCGCTGGCACAGTGGATGGAAGACGGCGCCAAGCCTTTCGATCTTAGCGATGTGGATATCGCGCGGATGCAGCCTTTTCAAGGAAATCGCCATTATCTGTTTGAGCGTTCCAAGGAAACGCTGGGTCTTTTGTACGCGGACCACTTTCCGTTCCGGCAGAAATCAACGGCGCGTGGTATCCGCCGTTCACCGTTGCATCATCACTTGCTGGAGCACGGCGCGGTGATGGGGGAGAGCGCAGGGTGGGAACGCCCTAACTGGTTTGCAAATCCGGGGCAGGAGCGGGAATACAGATATAGCTGGAAACGCCAAAACTGGTTTGAAAATGCGGCGATGGAACATCGGGCCATTCGCGAGAATATCGGCCTCTATGATATGTCTTCATTTGGCAAATTGCGGGTTGAGGGGCCGGACGCAGAACGATTTCTGAACTATGTCGGTGGTGGGGATTTTTCGGTTCCGATTGGCAAGATAGTCTACACCCAGTTCCTGAACCAAAACGGCGGAATAGAGGCTGATGTCACCGTAACACGATTGTCGGAAACGGCGTATCTGGTGGTCACTCCGTCGGTGACCCGACTTGCGGATCAGCGCTGGCTTGAAAAGCATGCAGGTGATCATCGCGTCGTGATCACCGATGTGACCGCGGGGGAAGCCGTTATGGCCGTAATGGGGCCGAACTCCCGCCGACTTCTCAACAAGATCAGCCCTAACGACTTTTCAAATGCCCAAAACCCTTTTGGGACGGCACAGGATATCGAGATTGGAATGGGCCTCGCCCGCGCTCATCGGGTCAGCTACGTCGGGGAACTAGGGTGGGAAATATATGTGTCTACAGACATGGCGGGCCATGTGTTCGAGACATTGCTTGAGGCCGGTGCCGATCTCGAACTCAAGTTATGTGGGATGCACGTGATGGATAGCTGCCGCATCGAAAAGGCCTTCCGCCATTTCGGCCATGATATTACGGCAGGGGATCATGTGATCGACGCAGGGCTGGGTTTCGCGGTTAAAACGGATAAACCGGACTTTATTGGCCGTGACGCCGTGCTGACGCGCAAAGAAACCGGCCCTGTGTCCCGTATCCTGCAGTTCCGCCTGACCGATCCCGAACCCTTGCTCTTTCATCATGAACCCATTCTTCGCGACGGAAAAGTTGTGGGGTATATCTGCTCCGGCAGCTACGGCCATACACTCGGCGGTGCCATCGGGCTTGGTTATGTCCCGTGCAAGGGCGAGAGCCCAGATGATTTGCTAGCCTCTACTTACGAAATCGAGGTTGAAGGACGGCTTATGAAGGCCGAAGCCTCGCTAAAACCGATGTATGACCCGGCGTCGAAGCGGGTTAAGGAGGGTTAGACGTTCAATAAAATGTTCCGTAAAAACTCACAAGCCTGCCGTCAAAAGCAAGCCTTAGCATATCCATAGGAGCTCATTGAAAGATGGAAGGGTAGAGATTAAGCAGTGACCTCTTCCGCACCTTCTACATGCGTCTCTGTTCCTGAGGATTTAACGACCATGACAGGACAGTCTGCCAGGCTGGTTACCTTATGTGACACGCTGCCAAGCAATAATCCTTCCAGATCTCCATGACCGCGGCCGCCAAGGACGATCAGATCAACGTCGTGTTCCTTGGCAAATTTGACGATGGTTCGTGCCGGCTGGCCGCTTTTCACAAATGCCCGGACATTTGTGCAGCCTTGACTTTTCGCAAATTTCTTACTGGCATCAGCGACCTCCTTGCCATACTCCCGGAGGACGTCATCCATATTTTCTGGCGCTTCCGGCCGGACCATGGACATCGAGGTTTCAAGCAGGCTGTGGTGCCGGAAGACGGTGACTATCAGGAGTTCACTGTCGGTCAGTTTCTGCAATTCAGTTGCTTTGCGCAGTGCCTCGAATGATCCCTTGGAGCCATCTGAGGGGACAAGAATAGTTTTGAACATCTTTCTTCCTTTGCCTTAACGAAACGCCAAATCACGCAGGAAAAGAGCAATTTGCGGGAAAAATATGAGGGCGGCGGAAACAAACGCCAAAATCACGGTAAAGGGGAAAATTCCGCGAATAACATCCAGGTAAGGTCGTCGGAATACAGCGATCGCCGTGAAAATGTCGCAGCCGAACGGCGGGGTTGCCGAACCAATCGCGACCTGCAGGGTGATAATTGTTCCCACCAAGACCGGATCCAGATTTACGGCCTCTACGACCGGAACAAATATCGGAACCAGAACGAGGATCACGACAATTGGGTCGACGAACATGCAGCCAATGAAGAAGGCAATCGAGATGACGGCGAGAACACCCTTTGGCCCCATCTGGTCAACACCTACTGCCCCCAGAATTTCCTGCGGGATGTTGGCGAAAGAGATGACCCATGAGAAGGCCGCCCCGGCCCCTACGAGAATGAAGACAACGGCTGTAATTAGCCCCGTGGATTTCGCAATAGGATAGATATCGCTGAATTTCAGGGACCTGAAAACCAGAAGTTCAAGGATCAGGGCATATAGAACGCAGGCGGCGGCGGCCTCTGTCGGACTGAAAATACCGCCATAAATCCCGCCGACAATGATGACCGGAAAGCCAAGCGGCCATATGGCCGACTTCATGGCGGCCAGACGTTCACCCCAGGTTGCCTTTGGCTCCGTTGGGACGCCTTTAACCGTTGCATAGATCATGCTGTAGGCGGAGAAGCAGACAAGCAGGAGAAGGCCGGGCCCGACACCGGCAATGAACAACTCGGAGATTGAGGTGCTCGAAATAACACCATAAATAATCATGCCGATGCTTGGCGGGATAAGAAACGCGATATCGCTGGCGTTGATAATCAGCGCCAGAACAAAGGAATCATTATATCCGGCTTTCAACATGCGGGGGCGCAAAGGGGAGCCGACGGCAACGACTGTCGCCTGCGTTGAGCCCGAGACAGCGCCGAACAACGTACAGGCCGCCGCCGTGCTGACGGCAAGGCCGCCCTTGATATGTCCGATAAATTTCATGACCAGATCAATCAGGCGGTTTGCCGATTGCCCGCGGGTCATGATATCTGCGGCCAGAATAAACATCGGGACAGCTATCAGGGAGGCGGGACGGATACCAGCCAACATCTGCTGGATCATGAACTCCATCTTGCTGAAGCCTGAAAACAGGTCGTAAAAGCCGTAAAACGCTCCGAGAAGGAGGGGAACCATCATCGGAAATCCTGCCAGTAGCAGAACGATCATTATCCCTGCAATTTTAATAGCCATGATCCGCCTACCTCAAATTTCCAGTTCGTCATCGTCATATCCCTCAATAACGTGAGTTGAGAGATAAACATCTTTTGCCGTCAGGTTTTTAACGGCCGTGAGCGCGTATTGAATGCCGGTAACAAAAAAACCGATTGGGACCCAAAGAAAGATTATAAAAACGGGAATTTGAAGAGAGGGGAGGATGCGCCCGGACTCGGCAACCTTGATAATATACCCGACAGAAAAATAGCAAAGCGAGAACATCGTCAGCGCCGTAATGATGGCAATAATGATCATCAGGTTCTTGCGTAATTTGGGTGATAAGGCGTCGAAAATCGCCGACATCCGGATGTGCCGACCATATCTCGCGGCATATCCAATTCCAGCGAAGGTAATAAGGATAATAAGAATTCTGTTCAGTTCTTCGGTGAAAAATATGCTGTACTGAAATACGAAACGACCAACGACGTTTATGATCGTGTTCGCCGCCATCAGGATGACGCCAAGAGCCAGTATCAAGGCTTCAAACTGGCTGATAAAGGTATCGATGGTTCCCAGAAAACCCGGTAATGTCGATTTGTATCGCTGGTTTTCGCCGTCTTCTGATGACGCCATATCGCTCTCCCCCTTGAAATAATAAATAGCTGCCCGCGGTCAGATTTCCCAGACAATGCGGGCAGCTATTTTGCAGGTCGATATATTAATTCATCGCGGCCTTCAGGTCGGCTTTCATCTGATCGAGAATTGCTTTTCCGCTATCTCCGGTCATTTCGATGAATTTTTCTTCGACGGCCGATGCAGCGTCCTTGAACGGAGCGCGTTCTTCCTCAGACAGAACGACGACCTTCATATCAGGCTTGGCTTTCTTGATGTTTTCAATAGCCTCTTCTCCCAATCCTTTCTGATAAGCGAGAATATGTTCGAAGGCAGCGTCGGTTGCGGCCTGGATGGCTTTCTTGTCCTCATCACTCAGGCCGTCATAAAACTCCTTATTGGCCATGACAGCGGTCGTGAAATTATTGTGACCAGCGTAAGTGATGACTTCCGTCACTTCATACATTTTCGTTGAATCAACAAAGAACAAAGGGTTTTCCTGGCCCTGAATGATATTTGTCTGCAGAGCACCGTAGACTTCACCCCATGGCAGCGGCGTTGGCGTTGCCCCGAATGCCTTGTATGATTCAACCAGAAGCGGGTTCGTCATGACACGAAATTTCACCTCATCCAGATCTCCGGGGCTGCGGACTTCTTCCTTCGTGGTCATAACCACTTCCCCTTCCGGGAACATTGTCAGAAGTTCAAGATTCTGCTCTGCATAAAGTTCCTTGAAGTCTTCATGAATAGCTTTGCTGTCGCGGAAGAATGAACTCAGCTCTTCCGGATCAGAGGGCAGAAGATAGGGGACAAAGAAAACCTGAGCTTCGGGGATCAGGGAACCAGTGAATCCCGGCGACTGGTCCACGAATTGCAGGATGCCGGCCTGAGCCTGCTCCATAATATCTGCGGACTCACCCAACGTGCCATAAGGGTAGAGCTGGATTGTATGGTCTGTGTTCTTCTCTATCTCTTCCTTGAACTTGGTGGCATAGACACCCTGAACATCCGTGATTGCTTCCTCGAATGCATATTTCCAGTTATCCGCTTTTGCTGATGTGATACCTGCCGCAAAGACGGCCGCAACGGCGATGCCGCTCAAGTAATGACGTTTGAAAAGTTTCATTATAGATCGCTCCCTTTTCGAAGGTTTTCGAAATTTAGCCTGCTTTTTGGTTACGGGGTCGCAAGCGGTCCCGTTTTAAGTAGAACTCAAGTCGACAGAGGGGATTGCTTATTAAAAGCCTCCCCGAAATCAGCCACTGTTTGGGTAAGAATGATGCATTATTGTACTGCTCGTCAATGAAAGTATTGTAGCAGTACAATTACAAACTATGCATAAAAGGCTCCGGCGCCCGCCGCAGAAGATTGCGTATTGCTGACAGACCACGGCGAAATCTTTTCGTGTCCTGTGTTCCGGCGACCGCAATTCGGACAGCGTCTGCTTTTTGCATAGTTGGGGTCAGAAAAGGTTGTGTTGGCGCGATGGCAATACCAAGGGAGTTAGCATGGTTGACATAGGTTGTGGTGTTCCAGCCGTCCGGAAGTTCCAGCCAGAAGTGTAAGGAATGGGGGTGCCCGCGCCAGGACAGGCCAGCCATCTCTTCCTTTATGATTGTGTAGCGTTCCGCCAGTGCCTGCTGTTGCCAATGGACAAGCTCGTCGGCCGTTCCATCCTTGATCCATCGACTGGCAATTTCGGCGACGAGAGGCGTGCCCATCCAGCTGAAAGCAATTAGCCGCCCCGTTATCGCCGGTATCAGGCTATCCGGGGCGACAATATATCCTGTGCGCAGACCTGCCATCGTACATTTCGTAAAGGATGTCAGATAGATCGTCCGTTCCGGGGCAAGCGCCGCAATCGGGAGAGGACGGTCTTCAATCAAAGGCCCCCAAGCGTCATCTTCGATGATGAACACATCGTATCGACGGGCAATATCGATGAGCTGGCGCCGGCGTTCCTCCGACATCATGGTTGCCATGGGATTGGCGACGGTAGGAACGCTGAAATATACTTTTACGTTCTGATTTTTACAAGCAACTTCAAATGCTTCCGGACTAAGTCCCTGATCGTCAAATTCCAGCCCCTGAAGCCGCAGGCCGAGGTATGAGCATTGTGATATAATGAGATGATGGACAATTGATTCCGTGACAACAATATCTCCTGGCCGTGTCACAGCGGAAAGCGCGACAGCCATGCCATGTGTCACGCCGTTCGTGATAATGACGGACTCCGGTGAAATATCGAGCTGGCAACGCGACAGCCAGTCCACCCCTGCCTCTCGGTGGGATCGCAGGCCGACATTGGGTCGGCAAGCGAGATACGTATCATGATCCAGCCCTATGGAGAGGTTATTCAGGACGGCGTCCATCCTGTCGACATGTATATGGTCTATCAGCGGTCGGGAGATCGAAAGGTCGATTGTTCCATTGGTTCCCCGTTCCATCAAATAAGGTTGATGTGACGGGAGGGTTGGGGCCAGGACATATGTGCCACGTCCGACATGTCCGTCAATAAGCCCCAGTCGTTTGAGTTCATCATAGGCTTTACCGACGGTATGCACGCTGATTTCCAGTTCATGCGCCAGAGTTCGATGGGGAAGCAGTTGCGTACCGACGGGAAGCCGTCCGTCCGCGATGGCCTCCTTGAACGCTGAAACTAGACTTGTATGGAGGGGGCGAGATAGATTATCGTAACGCGGGGTCCAGATTGTCATGTTTTAATATAAGGATTTACCGTTTTTATATGCAAGACAATTCTGGGAAATCACTTCTGGCAAACTGGACATTCATATGGCGCCTCCACTAGACGAGCGGGACTTGAAAATTCTGTCTGTCCTGCAGAAAAATGGTCGAATGACCAAGACGGAGCTGGCGGCGCATGTCAATCTGTCGCCGACGCCCTGTTGGGAGCGGCTGAAAAAACTGGAACAGTCCGGGATCATCGAAGGATATAGCGCCAATATCTCCTTGAAAATCCTCGGTTCGATTTCCGTTATTTTCATGGAGGCGGAAATCAATAGCCATCGTGCGGCTGATTTTGAAAGGTTTGAAAAGGCCGTTCTGGAAATCCCCGAGATTGTTGAGTGCTGGGCCGTGGGCGGTGGCATCGACTATATTGTCAAGTTTCTTTGTGCTGACGTTGATACCTACCAGAGGCTTGTCGACAAACTGCTCAACTCCGATATTGGCCTGCGGCGCTACTATTCCTACGTCGTGACAAAGCCGGTGAAATCCAGCCAAATTCCGCCGCTGGATTTATACGAGCGTCGTGATGGAAGGTGAAACTCTCTCCTGATCTGCAGTTTTTAAGAGAAAACCTCTGCTTTGGCTGGATAATTCAAACGCACCTTCTACGTCAAAAGGAATAGTGTGAAATCTAACCTGTTGAACGATCGGAGGTGTTCTCATGGGAGCCAATGTGAAGAAAAAGGAGTTTGTCGAGGAGTTCGATCTTCTGTCGGATCCCGGCCTGGTGAGGGAATTCGCCTATATTGACGGAAAATGGTGCGCGGCGAAAAATGGGGCGACGTTAGGCGTGTATAACCCCGCATCCGGACAGCAGATTGCAACCGTCTCCAGTCTGTCCGCGACTGAAAGTGGAGAAGCGGTAGATGCCGCCGCAAAGGCATTCCCGGCTTGGTCAAGCCTTTTGCCGCAAGAACGTGCCTCCCTGATCAGCGAATGGGGACGCCTGATGATGGCGCATGAGGATGACCTTGCCGTCATCATGACCCTTGAGCAGGGCAAACCTCTCTCTGAAGCCCGGGGTGAAATCGGCTATGGTGCGTCCTTTGCGGAGTTTTTCGCCGAAGAGGCGAAGCGCGCGGATATCATCGGTGTCACCTCACATCTTCCAAATGCTGAAATTGAAGTCTGGCTGGAACCGATCGGTGTTGCGGCGCTGGTAACGCCCTGGAATTTCCCGATAGCCATGATTACGCGCAAGGCCGCGGCGGCCTTGGCGGTTGGTTGCACTGTCGTTGTCCATCCGTCCAAGGAAACACCGCTTTCCGCTCTGGCCCTTGCCGAACTTGCGCATCGTGCCGGTATTCCGCCAGGAGTGTTCAATGTTGTTATAGGGGAACCGGCTGAAATTGTCGGAACCTGGACAAAAGATCACCGCGTTCGGGCGCTGTCATTTACCGGATCAACCGAAA
The DNA here is from genome assembly GCF_963973085.1 of uncultured Sneathiella sp. Lineage (GTDB taxonomy): Bacteria > Pseudomonadota > Alphaproteobacteria > Sneathiellales > Sneathiellaceae > Sneathiella. The sequence continues at coordinate 621,285 of NZ_CAXAXA010000001.1, read as the reverse complement.
TTGGCCGGTTGCTGTACGAGCAATGCGCGCCGACCATAAAACGTCTCAGTCTGGAGCTTGGGGGGCATGCTCCCTTCATTGTGTTCGCAGATGCGGATATTCCCAAGGCCGTTGACGAGGCTATCAAGGCGAAATTTGCGACCTCCGGTCAGGATTGCCTCGGCGCCAACCGCTTTTTTATCGAACGGCCCGTGTATGAGGAATTCTGCGCCGAATTTGTCCGCAAAACGAAGGAGCTGGTCGTTGACATTGGAATGAATGATCCGGACATCGGGCCGTTGATGAATGAAGCCGCCATCGCCAAACAGAAAAGTCATATTGAGAACGCCGTCGCCTGCGGGGCAACACTTGCCTGTGGCGGTGACGTGTTGGCCGATATGTGGCCGCTTTTCTTCGAGCCGACGGTTCTGGTAGATGTTCCGGCCAACGCTTTGATAATGCGCGAGGAAACCTTTGGTCCCGTCGCAGCAATCGCACCATTCGATAATGAAAAGGACGTTGTGGCGACTGCGAATGACACGGAATACGGCCTGATGGCCTATCTGCACACAAAAGACCCGTCCCGCATTTACCGGATGAGCCGGGCGCTGGAATTTGGCATGGTCGGTGTGAACCGGACAAAGATAACCGGCGCTCCCATTCCCTTTGGCGGGATGAAACAGTCCGGCCTCGGCCGGGAAGGGTCACGCCATGGCATCGAAGCCTTCTCAAACATCAAATATATATGCCGTGATTGGGCATAACCCCTTTTTAGTCAGGAGAGACAAATGCTTACAAATGATCAGCTCAGCCTATGGGACCGGGAGAATTTCTTCCACCCGTCAACGCATCTTGCACAGTTCGCGCGCGGGGAGGTTCCCAATCGTATCATTACTACAGGTGAGGGGGTCTATATAACAGATCGGGACGGAAACAAGCTTCTGGACGCTTTCGCGGGACTGTACTGCGTGAATGTCGGCTATGGACGCCAGGAAATCGCCGAGGCAATTGCCAAGCAGGCGAGGGAACTCGCCTATTATCATTCCTATGTCGGCCATGGTACCGAGGCCTCCATTACGCTGTCGAAAATGATCATGGACCGGGCGCCGGGGAACATGAGCAAGGTCTATTTCGGCTTGTCCGGATCCGATGCGAACGAGACCAATATCAAGCTTGTCTGGTACTATAACAACATCCTCGGACGGCCGGAAAAGAAGAAGATCATTTCACGTTGGCGCGGCTACCATGGCTCCGGGCTGATGACCGGTTCGCTGACGGGGCTTGAGCTGTTTCACAAAAAATTCGACCTTCCTCTCGCGCAGGTTATCCATACGGAAGCGCCTTACTACTTCCGCCGTGCAGACCAGACGCAGTCGGAAGAAGAATTCACGGCGCATTGCGCGGGCGAGCTTGAAAAGCTCATTCTTGCCGAAGGGCCGGAAACCATCGCTGCCTTTATCGGGGAGCCCGTGTTGGGGACTGGCGGGCTGGTGCCGCCGCCGCCCGGCTATTGGGCGGCGATTCAGGCTGTCCTGAAAAAGTATGATATTCTGTTGATCGCGGATGAGGTCGTAACCGGCTTTGGCCGTCTCGGAAGCATGTTCGGGTCCGATCATTATGGCATTGAGGCGGATATCATTACCTCGGCCAAGGGTTTGACGTCCGCTTATGCGCCACTCTCCGCCTCAATCATCTCCGATAGGGTCTGGAAAGTCCTTGAAGACGGCACGGATGAGTTCGGGGCAATCGGTCATGGCTGGACCTATTCTGCCCATCCGATCGGCGCCGCGGCGGGGGTTGCCAACCTGAAACTGATCGACGAGATGGGTCTTGTGGAAAATGCCGGCAAAGTCGGTAGCTATTTCAAGACGGCCATGACAAACGCCATCGCCAATCACGCAAATGTCGGCGATGTCCGGGGCGAAGGATTGATGCTCGCGGTTGAGTTCGTCGAGGACAAGGAGGCACGCAGCTTCTTTGACCCCTCAAAGACGATGGGCGCCAAGGTTGCCGGGGCATTGCTGAAGCGCGGCGTCATTGCCCGGGCCATGCCGCAGGGCGATATCATCGGCTTTGCACCGCCTCTTTGCCTGACCGAAGCGGAAGCCGACAAGATTGTGGGCGCGATGCAGGAAGCCGTAGAACAAGTCTTTGCTTAAGGAAGTATAGACACCGCCAGCAAGGGCGTGAAACCGGAAGATATTTGATCGGGTCTGCCCTTGCCGCATCGGCGGAACCGGCATTTACCCCCGGAATTAGAGAAAGTTTCGCTGATGGACAGACAGTCGGGTGGGTTATCTATCGTCGATCGGCTGTGCCCGGGGGTGACCCGGCCCTCTCTCGTCTGTTGACAGATGCAGCTTAATTATCGAATGTAATATAAAACAACCAAGAATGAACTTGGCTTGACGGGAGATAATCGGATTTCAAACATCTTTGTGCGCTTTAACCTCCAACTGGAGGGCATAGTAGGCGTCATGTGGTTGTTTACAGGGAGGAAGACATGAGCCGGGTTGCCTTAAGACAAGAAGATGCGGTCGCCGTTGTTTCCTTTTCCAATCCGCCGGATAACTATATGGATGGGGAAACGGAAACCGAGCTTTCCGCCGTCCTTGATGTGATTGAAGCCGACGCCTCCATTCGGGTTGTTGTTTTCACGGGCGGGGAGCCGGATGTCTTTATCCGCCATTACGATGTCGGTATCCTTCTCGATCGAAGCAAGATCATGCGGTCAAAAAAGCTGATTTTTGATCCGGCGCGCCCGGTCCCGGCCTCTCTCATCCATAAATGTTATGACCGGATAGAGACAATGCCGAAACCCTTCATCGCCGCGATAAATGGCACGGCCATGGGCGGCGGGTTTGAGCTTGCATTGGCTTGCGATATACGCCTTGTAAAAGATGGCCCGTATGATCTTGGACTACCGGAAGTGAACCTCGGTATTCTGCCAGGGGCCGGGGGGACGCAACGGATGACTCGGCTTATCGGAGAGGCCAAAGCGAAAGAACTGATGCTTTTGGGCCGGACAATGAGCCCGCGTGAGGTTAAGGATGTTGGCCTCGCCAGTCTCTGTGTGGAGGGGGATGTCCTTGCACAGGCGATGGAAATTGCACAAACGCTTGCGCGCCGGTCGCCCCGCGCGGTCGGGCATATCAAGGATCTGATAACCGGCGTTTCAGTCCGATCAGGTGAAGAAGGTTCTGCGAGGGAAAGAACCCTTTTCTGTGACCTTATGGTGGATGATCGTGCCTTCGAGGAAATGTCGGATATGGCAGAAGGGAAACGGGATATTCGTGATCCAGAGTTAATCAAGAACAAGAAGAAATACTGGCCAGATGAAAACGATTGATGATGCGCAAGTATACCTGCCCGAGCTATGGGCAACCCATGCCCGCTTTTCTCCAGACAAGGAAGCCGTTGTGTGCGGGGATGTGCGGCGCAGCTGGCGGGATTTCAATAATAACCTGAACCGTATCGCGAATGCCGTCAGGGCACATGGACTGGGACGGGGAGATAAAATCGCGGTTCTGATGGGCAATGCCGTCGAAACGCTTGAAGTGATGTATGGCATCGTCAAGGCCGGTGCCTGTGTCGTCCCGCTAAGCGGTCTTCTGACGGCAAAGCAGATTGAGGGGCTGATCAATGACAGCGATTCCAAGCTGGTTATTGCATCCGACGGAGTGCGCGAAAGGCTGGAGACGATACGCGGAAATCTCAGTAATATTCCAGAGAATGGGTTTATCTCCGCGGGATTTGACGGCGCTGGCTGGCTGTCTTTCGAACAGTTCGTAGAGAATGCCGATACCGGAACCCCTTCGGTTACTTATGCCATGTCCGATGAGTTTAACATTATCTATAGCTCGGGCACGACGGGCTTGCCAAAAGGGATCGTCCAGACGCACCGGGCGCGTCAGCACTGGTCCTACAGCAACGCCATAGAGATGCGTTTTCATGCGAATACGAGAGCATTGACGACGACGGCGCTATACTCCAACGGGACCTGGCTTATGATCCTCCCGGCGCTGTTCGTGGGCGCGACCGTGCATATCATGCCCGAATTCGGCGCGAAAGCTGTTCTAAAGACCATTCAGGATGAGGAAATCACCCACACCTTCATGGTCCCGACCCAGTTTATTCAGACCCTGGCGGATCCGGCAATGAATACCGCCGATTTGAGCAGCCTTGAATCGGTTCTTTGTGCGGGATCCCCGCTTCGTGCCGATACGAAAACCGACGTCATCAGGCGCATCACCCCCAATCTGTACGAGCTGTATGGCTATTCGGAAGGGTTTGGGTCCATGAACCGGCCGCATCAGCAGAGCGCAAAGCCCACGTCCGTCGGCACGCCCGTCATGGGTTTCGATGTCAAGATTATCGATGATGACGGGAACGAGCTTGGCGTCGATGAGGTTGGAGAAATTGCCGGTACCGGCGCCGGCATGATGAAGGAGTATCATAACCGGCCCGACGCGACGGATGCTATTGTCTGGAAGGATCATGAAGGGCGCTGTTTTCTGCGCTCTGGCGATATCGGGAAACTGGATGCGGACGGGTTTCTGTATATTCTGGATCGCAAGAAGGACATGATCATCTCTGGTGGCCTGAATATTTTTCCCGCCGATATTGAGACGATTATCGGTGAGAATGACGGGGTGCTGGATGTGACGGTGATCGGAATACCGCATGAAAAATGGGGGGAGACTCCGGTTGCCCTGGTCATCCCCAGGTCAGGCGCCACTGAACAAGCCGTACTTGACTGGTCAAACGAAAGGCTGGCGAAGCATCAGCGCATCGCAGCTGTCCGCTTCTGTGACGAGTTTCCGAGAAATGCTCTTGGCAAAGTCTTGAAGCGTGAGTTGCGGGATAGCTGGCACGCTGAAAATAAACCCTGAACGTTTTTGGCGATCCGGGATCAGGAAGTAATCCGGAGTTGCCGTTTAATGCGATAGAGCTTCTGTATCCGTCATGGGTCTGGAATCTTTACTCGCTTCAAGCTTACCTTTTTTTCGGTTGCGGGCCAGCAAGCTGTATGCCGTTGGCACGACGAACAGGGTCAGCACCGTCCCAAATGTCATACCGCCGACGATCACCCAGCCGATTTCCTGCCGGCTTTCGGCGCCCGCGCCCGATGCGAGGGCGAGGGGGATGGCGCCGGACACCATGGCGCCGGTCGTCATCAGGATCGGCCGCAGGCGCAGGGCGGCGGCCTCGACCACCGCGTCATGAATAGATTTGCCCTCGTCCTGAAGCTGATTGGCGAACTGCACAATCAGGATGCCATGTTTGCTGATCAGTCCGATGAGCGTTACCAGTCCGACCTGGCTGTAAATATTCAACGTACCGCCACTTAAATTGAGCGCGAGCAGGGCGCCGGTCATGGAAAGCGGGACAGTAAACATGATAATCAGCGGATCGACAAAGCTCTCGAACTGAGCGGCGAGCACGAGGAAGATAAAGCCGAGCGCTAGCAGGAACACGAACAGAAGGCTTGTCCCCGCGGCCTTGAACTCGCGGGATTCACCGGCGAAATCATACCGCGCTGTCGGGGGAAGAACCTGTCTTGCTGTTGCCTCCAGCGCGTCGAGACCCTCGCCAAGGGAATAGCCGGGCGCAATATTGCCGGTAATTGTCGCCGCACGAAACTGGTTAAACCGATTCAGTTCCTTTGGCGCCACCGTTTCACGCACTGAAACAAGATTGGAAAGCTGGATCGGCGTTCCATCACGGCCACGGACATAAATGTCATTCAGGTCGCTCGCCGTCCGCCGGTCGTCGGGAGCCATTTGAACAATAACGTCATATTGCTCGCCATTCTGGTTGAACCGGGTCACCTGACGACCGCCGAGCAATGTTTCAAGTGTTCGCCCGACATTCAGGACACCGGCACCTGTATCGGCAACACGCTCCCGATCGACTTCAACATCAAGCTGAGGTTTGTTGAGTCTGAGATCACTGTCAAGATTCATGAGCCCCGGATATTTTTCTGCTTCCTCAAGAAATGCCTGCACATAATCATCCAGGGTTTCATATGTCTCGGGTGTCTGGATAACGAATTCAATCGGTTTGCTGCGGGCACTCTGGCCAAAGGAGCCGGGATTATTGGCAAAGGCACGAACGCCTGTAATCTTGCTGAGTTCGGGCTGTAGGCCACGCACGATTTCCATCTGGGTACGTTCGCGCTCTTCCCATGGTGTCAGCTGGGAAAAGGAGATGAGCTCCGTCACCGCGCGGGAGCCGACAATCGCGAAGTAATGTTGCACCTCCGGTATCTTGTCGAGCAGGGATTCAAACTCTTCGGCATAGCGTGCCGTGAAATTGACGGTTGAGCCTTCTGGCGCATTTCCTGCGGTAAATATAACGCCCCGATCTTCAATCGGCGCAAGCTCGGATTTCAGTCCGGTCAACAGGAAGTAGCTCCATCCGGCGACAAGAAGAGCTACGATAACCACAACGGGTCGTATTCGAAGCGTTGCCAACAGCACTTTCTTGTAACCATTGTTCAGGGCCAGCAAGCCGCGTTCCAAGAAGTTGTAGAGCCAACCGTGCTTCTCATGAGCTTTCAGTAGCCGGGAGCACATCATTGGACTCAGTGTCAGGGCGACAAACCCGGACACCAGCACTGCTCCGGCCAATGTCAGCGCGAATTCCGTGAATAATGTGCCCGTGCGTCCGGGCGCAAAGGCGACGGGGACATATACAGCGGCCAACGTCAGTGTCATTGCGACAACGGCGCTCGATATCTCCCTGATGCCGACAATGGCGGCTTTGACCGGCGCCATGCCTTTCTCGACATGGCGATGGATATTTTCAAGCACGACAATTGCATCGTCGACCACCAGACCAATGGCCAGCACCATCGCCAGCAAGGTAAGCGTATTAATCGAGAAGCCGAGCATTTGCATGAGCGCGAAAGCCCCGATCAGTGAGACCGGTATCGTCACAAGTGGAATGATTGTCGCCCGGATCGTGCGGAGAAAGAAGAAAATCACTATGACAACAAGAGCAACCGCCTCAGAGATTGTTGTATAAACCGCCTTGATCGACCGGTCGATGAAGGTCGATTTATCGTAGGCGATCGTTACATCCATCCCATCCGGAAGGTCGCCGGTGAGGGCAGGCAGGACTTCCTGCATGGCCGTCGAAACATCCAGCGGATTAGCTGTTGCCTGCTTGACGATACCGAGGATCACTGCATTATCCCCATTAAACCGGGTGACCCGTCGTTCATCCTGCGGACCGATTTCAACGCGCGCGATGTCCTTGATCCGGATCAGGAGGCCGCCAATATCCCGGATGACAATTTTCTCAAACTGTTCCGGCGTTACCAGTCCGGTCCGGGACAGGACTGTGAATTCCCGGTCAAGGCTTTCAATGCGACCTGCTGGCACTTCGACATTCTGCTGGCGCAGGGCTTCCTCTACATCCTGTGCGGTGAGCTTGTAGGCCGCCAGCCGTGCCCGATCGAGCCAGATACGCATGGCATAGCGCCGCTCTCCGAAAATACGGACTTCCGCGACGCCTGGAATATTTTGTAACCGGTCCCGGACATATCGATCCGCATAATCGGAAATTTCAATCGGGGAGTGCCGGTCGCTGGTAAAGGCAAGATAAATAATTGATTGCGCGTCCGCCTCGACCTTGGCAATGACAGGTTCCAACACTTCCGCCGGAAGCCGGCCGCGGACGCGAGAAACGCGGTCGCGCACATCACTCGCCGAGACGTCCGGATCGACGCCTAGGCGGAATCGCACGGTTATACGGCTCTCTTCCGGCTGGCTGCTGGAACTGATGATCTCGATCCCCTCGATCCCGGCGATTGATCCCTCCAGTACCTGGGTTACCTGTGTTTCGATAATTTGCGCACTGGCGCCGGGATAGTCTGTACGAACGGAGACAATCGGTTCATCGATATTCGGATATTCGCGGACAGTAAGCTGCATGTAGGAGACGAGCCCGATCAGCATGACAATCAGGCTCATGACCGTTGAAAATACCGGCCTCCGGATGAAGAATTCGAAAATGTCCATCTCAGCTATCTGCGCCGATCTTGATAATCTCGACGCGCGTGCCGTTATTGACCTGCTGGTGACCGGCTGTCACAACGACCGCATCGCCCTCCAGCCCCTTCGTCACTTCCGCCTGACCGGAGAGGCGCTGACCCAGCTCGATCTCTGTCAGGACCGTGCGGTTATCGACAACCGTGTAGACATAATGCTTACGGTCGCGGGCGAAAATCGCGGATTCTGGGACAATAACCGAGTTGTCACGGCGATTGACGATAATCTGAACGCGGGCGAACAGGCCCGGAAAGAGAATCTGGTCCGGGTTCGGGATGCGGGCGCGAAGCCTCACGGCGCGCCCGTTTTCATCGACGATCGGATCAATGACATAGATTTCGCCCTCAAACGTCTTGCCGGGACGGGCGTCAACCGTGACCCGGATTGCCTGTCCGGGATGAAGGCTTGAAAGCGAGAGTTCCGGTACCCGGAAATCTACTTTTATCGGGTCAATATTGACAAGTTGGACAAGATGGTCTCCTGGCGTCACATAGGCCCCAATACTGACGGATCGAAGTCCGATCACGCCGGAAAAAGGGGCAGCAATCGTCGCTTTTTCAAGCCGGGCGCGCGCCAGGGACAAATTGGCTTCCGCGACCTGATTGGCAGCCACGGCCTCATCCCGGGCGCGTAATGTCCCGGTTCCCTGTTTCGCCAGTTTATTGGCCCGCTCCAGATTTGTTTTGGCAAGTGTCAGGTCCGATTGCACCTTGACCAGCTCGGCCCTTAAAATACTGTCATCCAGTTCTACAAGTGCATCTCCGGCGGTGACGTTGTCACTTTCATCAAAGCGGATTTTCTCGACCCGTCCTGCGATTTCCGATGAAATGATGACAGCCTCATTCGCTTGCAGCGTGCCGACTGCCCGAATATCTTCTATCACAGGACCTATCGTCACTTTTTCTGCTTCGACGGTGACGGTTTTCTCTGCTGTGCTATTGGCGGCATTTGCGGCAGGGGCAGCACTCATGCCCTGCTCGGTGAGGTAATAATATCCTCCGCCGATGGCGATTGCGGCAAATACCAACACCGCCCAGAATGCTTTGCTGTTCATTCAATATGTCCCGGTTTCCGGTTCTCGCAAATTGGAACCAGACAAAAGTATTTTATGTTTTCTTCGGGCAACCGTCAAATTCAATTGTTGGTGCTGAATGTTGAAGATTTACTTCCGCGAGGAAAATCGCGCCGGGCTCAAAGCAGAGATGATATTTGGCGATAACGCACTGGATTTTTCAAGGCAAAGCGCTGCGGTAAGAGAGGCGAGGGCCGGAGCCGTCTGCATACCATAGCCCCCTTGACCGGCCAGCCAGAAAAAACCGTCCGCTTTGGCATCGAAGCCGACAACCGGTGTTCGGTCGGCAACAAAACTGCGAAGGCCCGCCCAGCTTTTCTCTACACGGGTCACAGGGACTGTCACCGCCTTTTCAAAGCGGTCCAGTCCTTCGGCCATCACCATATCGTCTGGCCAGGCGTCATGGGGTTCCACCGGGTCTTCATCGGCGGGGGAAACAAACAGTTTGCCAGCTTCCGGTTTGGCATACCATTGCTCGGATGCAGTGACAAACAGGGGCCAGTTTGTAATATCATGATCCGGCGGGGACGGGAGCAGGATGGCACTGCGGCGCATCGGCGACAGGCCAACCTTCCGAACGCCAGCCATTTCCGCAACGTTATCGGCCCAGGCTCCGGCTGCATTGATCAGGATGGGGGCCTGAAAATTGCCTGCAGGGGTTTCAACAGACCAGAGACCTTTGGAAAAAGTGATATTTCTGGCTGGAGCATTCGTGATGATCTTGCCGTCGCGCTTTCGCAATAGCCGGGCATATCCTTGCAGCATTCGGTCCACATCGATATCCTGGGCGTTCCGTTCAATTGCGGCGGCAGCAATTTTTTCGCGGCGGAGGATGGGAACGAGGATTACCGCTTCGTCCGGACTTATTCTTTCCATCCCTTCCGCACCTTCAAGATAGCTTTCCAGCGCCTCAAGTTCGTCTTCATTCGCAATCATCAATTCACCGCGCGGAGACAGCAGGGAGTTTTCTGAAATCCCTGCGGGTTCTTTCAAAACAGGTTCCGCCACGGCATTGAGGGCGCGCAAGGTTGCGTTTCCATAGTTGCGGATAAAGATTGCCGCGGATCGGCCGGAGGAGTGGTATCCAATTGCCTCTTCCGTCTCCAGCACCGTCACTCTGGCGTCTGCGGAAAGTTCTGCCGCCGCGCTGATCCCGGCGATCCCGCCGCCAATCACCAGAATGTCGCTTGTCGCTGTCATTACGCCTCAAATCCGGTTAGAAAACTTGTCAGGTTCTCGCCGAGCTCCTTGGAGAGATATCCTCCTTCTTGTACCAGAAGCGTGGGAAGTTCCAATGTCGAAATGGCGTTTCCCAGTCGGGCGAAACCGGGCGTTGTGATCGACAGGCCCTGAAGCGGGTCATTTTCGTATGAGTCGAGCCCGAGCGCGATAATAACGCAATCGGCGCCAAAGGCCTGAATTCGTTCAAACGCCTTGTCGAGGGTTCTTAGATATTCATCATCGCCAGTTCCACGCGGGAGCGGAAGGTTGAGGTTATAGCCTTGCCCCGCGCCGTCGCCTCGCTCTTGAGATCCTCCCCAGAAGAAGGGGTAGAATCTGTCCGGATCGGCGTGAAGGGAGACCGTCAGCACGTCGCCCCTTTCATAGAAAATACCTTGCGTCCCATTGCCGTGATGGACATCCACATCCAGAATTGCAGGCTTTTTGCCGGCCCGCAGAAGATGCTCCGCGGCGATAGCGGAATTATTCAGGAAGCAGAATCCCCCGGCGTAATCGCTGAAAGCGTGATGGCCGGGCGGACGGCTGAGCGCGTAGGCGGCTTTCTCTCCGGCCAGCAGCACATCCGCTCCCGTCAGGGCCGTTTGTGCGGACCAATAGGCGGCTTCCCATGTCCCGGCCGCGATGGGGCAAGCGGTATCGGCCTGATGATATCCGGCCTGACCGACGGCTGACTTGGGATAATTTGCGCGCCGTCTGTCGGGATGAACATTGGGGATAACCTCTGCCGAGGCACCGTCAATCCGCCGCCAGCGCTCATAAATATTGCGAAGGAACACGAGATATTCGGCCGTGTGGATCGCTGCAATCGGCCCAGCGCCATGATCCTCGGGCGTTTGAAAACGGCATCCGGCGGCGATCGCGCCCTCTTTCAGGACTTCAATCCGCCGGGGCTGCTCCGGGTTGGGATGCGCAACGCCGCTGGACATGAAATTTTTGGGGTCGTGAGCCCATTGCCGGTCGTCGAGAATTGCTTTCATGATTTCCCTCAGTCAGTTTGGCTATAACTTGAACAGGTAAGTTTCAGGCGGCGTTAGAATGCGCAGGCAAGCCTGTTTCCGCCGCAAAGGCATCGAGGGCGGAGGTCAGGAGATCCATTATTTCCCCGACATCTTCGGCCGTCGTGATCATAGGCGGACAGACGAGAAAATGATCACCGTCATGACCGCCTCGCGTTCGCCGTGAATAGATAATCAGGCCTTTGTCATAGGCAATATCCACCAGCCTCTGAAATGCGTTCAACTCTTTCGGCAGTGGTGCCATGCTTTGGCGGTCCGATACCAGCTCGAACGCGAGAAGCAAACCCATGCCGCGCACATCGCCGATAAAAGGATAGCGAGTCATAAGCGTTTCAAGCTCGGATTTCAGCACGTTCCCGACTTTTGTGGCGTTACCGATCATCCCCTGTATTTCAATTTCCTCAATAACAGCGAGACCGGCGGCGCAGGCGAGCGGATTTCCCGCGTAGGTGTACCCGTGCTGAAACCCGCCAGCAGCCAGCACAGGTTCGACAATCGCGTCATCCGCAATCATGGCTCCGAGCGGCGCATATCCGGCGGCAAAGCCCTTGGAAATAACAAGAATATCCGGTTTGACATCCCAATGCTCCGCCGCGAAAAAACGTCCCGTCCGTCCGCCGCCGGTCATCACCTCGTCATGGATCAGTAAAATGCCGTAGCGGCTACAGATTTCCCGGATTCGCTGCATATATCCTGCGGGAGGGACCAGCGCCCCGGTCGAAGCACCACCCACCGGCTCGACAATAAAGGCGAGGACGGTTTCCGGCCCTTCCTGCAGAATACGCTCTTCCAGCATATCGGCATAATGCTGGCCGGTTTTTTCTTGGGTCATATCCAGCCCGTCGAGGTAGGCGCGGGGTGCCGGTATTTTCGGCATCTGGTGCATCATTGGATCGAACGGTGCGGTCATCGGGGCATAACCTGTAAGAGCCAGTGCGCCAAGAGTGCTGCCGTGATAACTCGGGTATCGCGAAATGATCTTGTAGCGCTGGCCCTCCCGGATCGCGAGGGCGTATTGGCGGGCCAGTTTGACGGCGCTTTCCACGGCTTCGGACCCGCCGGAGACGAAAAAGACCTTCTCAAGCCCATCGGGGGCAAGTGCGGCTGCTTTCGTCGCCAGCCGTTCGGAGGGTTCTGTCTCGAAATGAAGGCGATAGCCGAAGGTCGATTTCTCCATCTGTCGGCGCATGGCTTCCAGGACATGCGGATTCGAATGGCCGATATTGCAAACCATCGCACCGGAAGATCCGTCAAGATAGCGCTTGCCATCCACATCCCACATATAGATGCCCCGCGCCTGGGCAAGGGCAGGACGGCGCAGGCGGGTCTGATAGAATAGATTGCTTTTGGGCCGTTCGGTCATACGGTCTCTCCCGGTAGGACGACGCAGTCCACAGGGCGAACGCGGATGGAAACGGTTTCACCGACGGAGAAGGGCCTGGTCTCGATCATATTGATGGCCTGCAATTGCGTGTTTCCAACACGCAGAAAATACCGTGCGGCCTGTCCCTGATAATCGACGGTTTCGACGGTTCCCTCGGTGGCAAAGCGATCGTCCGCGGTGGCGGACTGAGGAAGCAGGTTGAGCTTTTCTGCACGGATCACGAGCTTGACTTGCTCGGCTTCATGAACGTCCCGGCTCCGGTCTTTGGGCAGGGTAATTGTGCCCATTTCTGGGACATCCAATGTCACGCTATTCTCTGAGACCCCCGTGCAACGGGCGGCCAGTATATTGGAGGTGCCCAGAAAGCGGGCAATGAATTCACTCGCCGGATTGTTGTAGACTTCCTCCGGCGGGCCCACCTGTTCGACCCGGCCTTCGGACATGACGATCACAAGATCGGACATGGCTAGGGCTTCGGATTGGTCATGGGTTACAAAAACGGTGGTGATCCCCGTCTGTTGCTGAATGCGCTTAAGCTCAATCCGCATATCCTCACGCAGGTTTGCGTCGAGAGCGGAGAGCGGTTCGTCCAGCAAGAGGACATCGGGCTCAATGATGATCGCGCGGGCGAGGGCGATCCGCTGCTGCTGACCGCCGGACAGCTGAGCGGGGTATCTGTCTCCGACATCGGGCAGTTGGACAAGTTCCAGCACATCTTTGACCCGCTTTGTGATATCCGCCTTTGAAACGTCGCGGTATTTGAGACCAAAGGCGACATTCTGAGCAATCGTCTTATGGGGAAAGAGTGCATAGTTCTGAAACACGATCCCGAGGTTGCGCTTATGAATTGGAAGATCGTTCACCCGCTCGCCGCCGATGGTGATGTCCCCTTCGGTCGGGTCAAGAAGCCCGGCAATCATGCGAAGGGTTGTCGTCTTGCCGCAGCCGGACGGTCCGAGAAGTGTGATAAAGCTTCCCTCCGGTATCTCCAGCGACATGGGATGAACGGCGGTAAAGGCCCCGAAGCGCTTGACGATATTTGTTAGGCTGACGACACTCACGAACAATCTCCTTGACTGAGAATGAAGGGCTCCCCGCCCGCCGGAGCGGATGGGGAGCGATTGGGCTTAGTAGCCTTTCTGAATACGACCGAACTGCTTCGACCATTCCTGTTCATGGTCATTCCAGTAGGTCGGATCGGCAAAGGTGAGTCCGTCCAGCGTGCCGGTTGGATCGAACGCCGGCAGTTTCGGGATTTTCTCGCCAAGATCGACTTTATTCGGGTCGAGTGCCGGCGGATAGTTCTGGCCCTCTGCGACCGCAATGGAGGTTTCCGGCGCCAGCATGAAGTTCAGAAGTTCCTCGCAGGCCTCCATGGGAGAACCCTTGATGACGAACAGGCATTCCTGCCAGCCGAACCCGTTGGGCGGATCCATATAGCCGATGTCATGCCCCTGTTCCTGAAGGGCATAGACCCGTCCGGACCAGGCTTCCGTCGCGTAGATTTCTTCTTCCGCGAGCAGGCTCATCAGTTCCGCACCGGAGCTCCAGTATTTGAGCAGCAGGTCGCGGTTCGTGCGGATGGCATCCCAGACAGCATCCATATCGGTTGCGTTGTTCGGATCCTGCCCGGTCTGCAGGGAGGCGTACCAGATCCGTGTCCGCCAGTCGCCCCAGGCACCAAGCTTTCCCTTCAGATCCTTGTCGATCAAAAGTTTCGCGCCTTTTTCCTTGGCTTCTTCGTCCGAGATATGCTTGCGGTTATAGGCAATCCCGGTCGTGCCATAGTCATAGGGAACGCAAGACAGTGTTCCGTCTGTCACCTTGCGGAACACATTCGTCAGCTTCGGAATGACATATTCAAGGTTCGGGATGTTTTTCTCGTTCAGCACACTGGTCAGGCCGAGATTATCGTACCGGGCGTAGTCGAATACGCCGGACAGATGGGCAATATTGTATTCGCCCGGCTGACTCGCCTTGATACGGGAAATATATTCATCGCCGCTGCCGAAGGTGCCGTCGACGACCTTGATCCCGGTTTTCTTTGTGTAGGGGTCAAACGCATATTTGCGGAAGGCCTCGGAAACCACACCGCCCCAGCCGTCGAAGCGGACCTGTTCCGTTGCCGCCAGGGCATGTCTTGCATAAGGTGTGGCCACCCCGTAGGCGAGACCGGCCGCCCCGATCAGGCCGAGAAAAGAGCGTCTGCTCAGGTCTCCATTATTATAGCGTTCCAGTAATCTTTCGTAGCGTTTTGAATTATCCATTTGATACCTCCTGGGTTGTAAAAAATTTCGGTACGTGTGTTACCCACCACTCTTCGTTGACATTTTCCGGACAATCGCAATTCCGATCAGTGGAAGACCGACTGTCAGGAAAATCATGACGGTGCCGAGCGCGTTGATCTCCGGCGAGATCGAGTTGCGCAGCATCGCAAAAATCTGGGTTGGAACGGTCTCGACACCCCCCGGTTTCCAGAACAGGGTGCCGGTAATGTCGTCAAAACTGATGGTAAAGGCGAACAGCATGCCGGCGAAGACGGCCGGGGCAAGCAGCGGCAAGGTGATCTGGAAGAAGGTTTGCCGCGGACTGGCGCCGAGACTCATGGCCGCCTCCTCCACGTCGCGGCGGATGTTGACCAGCCGGGCCTGAACCACAAGGACGACGAAGGGGAGCGTAAAGATTACATGTCCCATCAGAAGCAGGAAAAAGCTCTTGTTGATGGAAAGGGCATTCAGGAATAGGAGCAGGGCGACCGCCAGCACAACTTCGGGCACCAGGATCGGTGCGATCAGCAGGGTCGAGATCATATTCTGCCCCGGCACCTTGTAGCGGATAAGTGCGAGGCTGGCGAGGACGCCCAAGGTCGTCGAGATGATGGCGGTCAACGCACCCAGAAGGAGCGATGTCTCGAAGGCGCGCAAGATCGCGTCATTGTTCGCCAGCTTGACAAACCAGCGGAACGAGACGCCGGTAATCGGAAAGCTCCCGAACTGGTTCGCGTTGAAGCTGAGCAGAATGACAACGCCGATCGGGAGGAACAGGAACAGATAGACCAGAATTGTCCAGAACCGGAGGAAAAACCAGCTCATTTGCCCAATCCTTTCATTAACTGGCCCATGCCGAGGAAATGGTTATAGACAATGACCAGTGCACCCAGCACGGCGAGTAGCATCAGGGAAAGGGCCGAGCCAAGCGGCCAGTCAAGCTGGGTGATGATGGCTTCGAAGACCAGGTTTGCGAACATGGCATCGGACGGACCACCCAGAATGATAGGCGTGATATAGGTTCCCGCAGCAAGGACAAAGCAGAGCAGGCCGCCCGCCGCAAGCCCGGCGATGGAAAGCGGCAGTGTAACCTCAAGAAAGCTCTGCCACCCCGTCGCGCCGAGGGACCGGGCCGCATCTTCCAGCGTCGTATCGATCCCCTCAAGGCTGACATAGATATTCAGGATCATGAAGGGGAGCAGGAAATGCACGAGACCGAGAACAATGGTCACCTGATTATAAAGCATCTGGATCGGCTCGTCGGTAAGTCCGAGTGTTATCAACAGCGTATTGACCGCGCCGGAAACTCCCAGAATGTTGATCCATGACATGGTGCGGATGATATAGCTGATCCAGAACGGCAGCATGAGCAAGAGCAGCAGCAGGGCCTTGTTGCCCTTGGATCGCGCAATGAAATAAGCCGCCGGATAGCCGAGAATGGCGCAAACCACCGTGGTAATTGCCGCAATCTTCAGGGTGTAGAAAAGAATATCCCGGTAGAAGGGATCGGTCAGCGCTTCTTGCCAGTTATCCAGATAAAAGCCAACCTGATCCGCGCCGGTCGAGGTGCGCAGCCAGAAAGAGTAAACGACAATGAACATGAGAGGGATAATGAGCAACAGCGTGACCGCTGTCAGCGAGGGCGCCAGCAATTTCCATGGTTGCCGTGCTTCGCGCGTCTCGATTGTCATCAGGTCTCCCCATACCCTCTATAAATCTTCTGGATAAAAAGGTTACATAGCGGTTAGTATTGATCAAATAGATAATGGCAATGTTCAATATTGATGAAATTTATGGCCTATGGAAAAATCCGACCCGATAGAGCGCCTCGCCCGTGAACTGGACTGGAATCTGCTCCGGACTTTTATCGTTATTGCGAAGTCGAAAAGCTTGACGGAAGCGGCGGAGGTTCTGCGCTTGAAACAGCCGACCCTGTCGAGTGCCCTGAAACGGCTTGAAAGCAGGGTCGGCAAACGCCTGATTGACCGATCACCGGGAAAATTCCGCCTGACAACGGCAGGGCAGGTGCTGGAACGGGAGGCCATTGAAATCCATGGGGCGATCCTCCGCCTTGGTACCTTGATGCGGGAGGTAACGGATGAGGTGAGGGGGCATGTCCGGATTGCCATGGCCAGCCATGTGGTCAGTCCGCTGTTCAACGATACGCTGACGGAATTTCATGCGACCCACCCCCATGCGACCTTGTCGATTGATGTAACCGCAAGCCGTTACGCGATTGAGAACCTGACAGCGCGTCATGCGTCGCTGGCGGTTTGCCTGGTTCATGATCGCAGTCCGAAACTGCGGTATCGGCGCATGTTTCAGGAATATTTTGGTCTTTTCTGCGGCCCCTCCCATCCGTTGTTTGGTAAGGAAAATCTGACAATTGCGGATCTGGCAGGGCACTCGTCTGTTAGCTTTGTCACTGATCAGATGGACGATGCGTTGAGGCCCGTTACCCTGATGCGGGCAGAGGCCCATTTAAGTGATCGGGTGGTCGGGACGTCCGCCCATCTGGAGGAGGTGCGGCGGATGATTATCGCCGGTCTCGGGATCGGACCCTTACCCATTCATGTGGTGCGCCGTGACCTGGAGGACGGACAGCTCTGGCAGTTACCTCCCTATGAGGATTTGCGGAAGATCGACGTCTATGTAGTCTGGAACCCAAAGGTACAGCTTAACCGCGCCGAACAGGCCTTTCTGGAAGCGCTCATTGCGCGGATCGATCGAACTGATATTGGTGAGCGAACATATCGTTGAGCTTTCAAACGAGGCGAGGGAAACTGCAAAAAAGGCCGGAAGACAATCTCTGTCAACCGGCCTTTTTCAAAGGTGGTGCCTGCCTTTTTATTGTGCGGTCATTTTCTGCGAGCCGTCGAGATATTCATTTGTATAGGCGTCCGCCGGATCAAATGGTTTCTCCATACCAAAATAGGTTTCGATCAGGTCATAGGTGTTCTGGATACGCTCTCCATCGAAGAAGCCCAGCCCTTCCGTCGTCGTGGTTTTGTCAGCCATCAAGTCCTTGACCCGCGTCCATTGATCATACATTGCTTTCTCATCGAGGCCGCTGGCCGCGGCCATCAGGGCGTCAACGCAAGGCTTCGGGTCTTCGACACAGGCGCTATAAGCACGCTGGGTGACCGAAACAAACGTTGCGACAGCTTCCGGGTTTTCCTTCATGTAGGCTGTATTGACGATGAATGAGTTGCCATATGGGTTGATGCCGTATTCACTCCAGCGGAGAAACGCCAGATCATCACCAAAGGCGGCAACCTTCGCATCATGACCATTATAGAATTCACTGATAATATCAACGCGATCAGCGGCAAGGGACGGATTCTTTGCGGGTGGCGCGAGGTTGACAAAGCTGACCGAGCCATCCTCAAGGCCGACGGCTTTCGCGAAAGCCGGCCAGAGAACACGCGCCGCATCTCCCGGAGGGTTGCCGAGAGTGTGACCCGCGAAATCTTTCGGACCTTTCATACCGGAGGATTTCTTCCAGTAGAGTGTAAGGGGCGAATTCGCGTAGAGGACCATGATGGCGGTCAGGTCCGCGCCTTTGGACTTGGCAACAAATGCCGTGCCAAGTTCGGCAATGCCGAATTCAGAGGAGCCTGTCCCGACGGTCTGTGCGGCGAGACCGGACCCTTTGCCGCTGTTCGCCTTCAGGTCGAGGCCCGCATCGGCATACCAACCCTGTTCAAGTGCATAATATATGGGAGCGTGATCCGCGCCTGGTGTCCAGTTCAGGATCAGATTCGCTTCCTCTGCCCAACCGGCAGTAGCGGAAATACTCAGGAGTGCTGTGCCGGCAATCCAGGATTTTAAAAGGTTCTTCATCGCTCTCTCCTGTTGTAGAAATACATGGCGCATAGGCTAAACAGTCTTTGGAGGCCACGGGCAATCAAATATGGTTGCAATGGTCATTATCAGTTGTCAGATCGTTCAATAATGTTATCTATGTCATAATGTAAGTCAATATATATCCAACTGGTTGGTTGATTTAGAGGGAAGATGGCCAAGTTATCAACGACACAGACAGACGCATTGATGCAGACAGAGGCGTTGCCAGAGGATGAGAAGGTAGTAAAGAAGCGTGTGCCGGGGGCGACGCGCAAGAAATTGTTGGCGGCGGGGCGTAAAGAGTTTGCCAATCGGGGCCTTGAAGGTGCGCGTGTCGATGAAATCGCAAAGCGTGCGGGGGTAAATAAACAGCTTGTCTATCATCACTTTGGCAACAAGGATGAGTTGTACCGCCATGTTCTTGAAAGTATCTATTTTGAAATCCGCAAGCGGGAGCAAGGGCTGAAACTTGATACTCTCCCGCCGCTTGAGGCAATACAGAAGCTGGTTGAATTTTCTTTCGATTATACGGCTAAGAACCGTGATTTTACGGCAATGCTCATTGATGAAAATGTGCATAAAGGCCGCCATATGAAAGATATCAAGGATCTGGAACTCCTGCATTCGCCCCTTATAACCGCTATTGAGCGCATACTGAAAAGGGGAGAGAAGGAGGGCGTGTTTCGCAGCGGTCTCAACCCCGAGCAGCTTTACATGTCAATTGCAGGGCTGGGCTTTTTCTATTTCAGCAATATCTACACACTATCAGCGATCTTTGGACATAAGCTGGATACACCAGAGAATATTTCAGAGCGAAAGGCGCATGTCGTCAAGCTCATAACCGATGCGGTTGTTCGATAAGTTGCTGGTAAAAAAGGGTGTCGGAAAATGGTGAAAGAGCCGCATTTCCATTATTGACAGGCGGTATTCATCTATTTAATAATCATCCAAACAGTTGGTTGATTGTTTCCTGATTTGGATTGGGGATGCGAATGGGCGAGGCAAGTGCGAAATCGAATCCTGATAACGACATGCCGACCTTGCGGCGCCCGGTTGGTTGGTTTAGCAGGAGCTGGCCTCACTTTGTGACCAACCTGCCACGTTACTCGGTCGTTGCATTTGTCCATATAATGGTTGTTGTTCTGTGGTACGCGGTTACGGCAACAGGTCTTGTTCACAAGTTAATTCTGCCATCACCGGGCGAGACATTTGCAACGCTTGCGCAGCCGCAATACCAGTGGCTGGATAACACCATGATCACGGCATGGGAGATAGTCGCGGGATACTGCCTGGCAGTGGTTGTCGGTGTTTTGCTGGCTCTGTTGTTCTCTTGGTTCCGGAGTTTGCAGACGACCTTATTTCCCCTGTTTGTCACCTTTAGTATGATTCCAAAGATCGCCCTGGGGCCGCTACTCATTGTCTGGTTTGGCTATGGGATTGGAACGAACGTGTTTTTTGCCTTCATTCTTTCTTTCTTTCCGATCCTGATAACTTCCGGGCGTGGCCTGCGCGAAGTGGAGCCGGACCTGCTGGACTTGGTCCGCGCATTAAAAGGCACGCGCTGGCAGATATTCCGCAAAATTCAGCTTCCGGGTGCAATGCCCTATATCTTCTCATCCATGAAAGTCGGTGCCATTCTGGCGCTTGCTGGCGCGATTGTCGGAGAGTTCGTGGCGTCAAGCCAGGGGCTTGGTTATCTGATGATCCAGGTTCAGTCAACGCTGGATACGGCGGCGATGTTCATGGCGGTTTTGCTCCTGAGCGTACTGGGCATCGGCCTGTTTAGCTTTGTCACATTGCTTGAGAGTATTTTCGTGCCGAAAGATGCGCGACTGGAAGGCCAGTCATGAGTTCCGATCTTCACATGACGGAAGAGCTTGCTTTCAGGTCCGCTCATAGCCTTTCAAGCGCGTTTCGGAGCGGGGAGCTTTCCCCGGTTGACGTGACGGAGAACCTGTTTTCAAGAATTGAGCAGCTGGAACCCGTTCTGAATGCCTTTTGTGTGCTGGATCGGGATGCGGCGCTGGAAGCGGCAAGGGCGTCCGAAAGTCGATGGAAAGCGGGCCAACCATTAAGTCCCATAGACGGGATTCCGGTCTCCATCAAGGACATTATCCTGACAAAGGGCTGGCCGACTTTACGGGGGTCGCTGACGATCAGTCCGGACCAGCCGTGGAATGTTGACGGGCCCGCAGTGGCAAGATTGCGTGAAGCCGGCGCGGTCATATTCGGCAAGACAACGACGCCGGAGTTCGCCTCAAAACCAGTCACCAACAGTGCCCTGACAGGCATTACCCGCAATCCCTGGAACCCGGCACTCACTCCGGGGGGCTCCAGCGGCGGCGCGGCCGCCGCCGTTGCGTCGGGTCTCGGGCCGCTCGCCCTTGCCACAGATGCGGGCGGATCCATTCGAATTCCGGCGAGCCTGTGCGGTGTTTTTGGGCATAAGCCAAGCGGCGGGCGCGTTCCGATGTTTCCGCCAACCCCGTATGCAAGTCTTGCCGGATTCGGGCCGATAACCCGGAATGTGACCGATGCGGCGATGATGCTGAGTGTGATCTCTGGCCCCGATACACGCGATTTCGGCGCCTTGCCCTATGATCCAATCGCCTATGAGGAAATGCTGGAAGAATGTGATTTATCGGGCCTGCGCATTGCATACAGCCCGACCATGGGCTATGCGGAGGTTGACGAAGAACTCGAAGCCATTGTCAGGCGTGCTGTTGATAAACTCGCCGCCAATGGCGCACATGTTGACCATGTAGTGAAGGTTATGGATAGTCCTCTCGACTCTCTGGAGCGGCTGAAGAAGGGTTTTGCCGACTATGCCTTTCGCAATCTTGCGCCAGAAGACATGGCAAAAGTGGATCCGATGATCGCAGAGGAGATACAGGCCTCGCGCGGTGCCGATCTGACAACGCATTTTGACGCTGAAATGGAGCGGGCTGAGCTGCACCGGCAGATGGCTGAGTTCCACAAAACATACGATATTTTGCTGACCCCTGCGATCTCAGCACAAGCATTCCCTGCTGAACAGGACGCACCGGAAGGCGGCGGTCGGTATGACTGGATACCTTTTACCTCTCCGTTCAATATGACGCGTCAACCTGCGGCGAGCATTCCTTGCGGATTTTCAGTCAGCGGAATGCCGATCGGCATGCAGATCGTCGGGCCACAGTTCGCCGATTTGGCGGTTCTTCAGGCTGCGCGGCAATTTGAGAAAATCCTCCCTTGGGAAGATATCAAGCCACGATATGGAAAGCCGGGTGCCGCGATATCATGACATCCGTTGACGCGCTTACCTTCGATGATCTGACGCCCGACGATATGGAGGCGGTCCTCAATCTTTCGGGGGAAGCGGGCTGGACACAGGTAGCGGATGACTGGCGACTGATGATGGGCCTCGGCTATTGCGCCGGATTTCGCGATCCGTCGGGTGTCCCAATCGCATCCGGTGTCGCCCTGCCAATGGATGACAGATATGGCTGGGTTAGCATGGTGCTGGTCACACGGGACTGGCAGAGAAAAGGGCTGGCCACGAGAATAGTGGATAAATGCTGCGAATGGCTTGAAGAGAAGGGAATAATGCCCTTGCTCGATGCCACTCCCGATGGGCGCACCGTGTATTCGCAGATGGGCTTTCACGATTTACTGAGCATTTCCCGGTGGCGGCGAGAGGGCGGCGATTTCGGCGGCGAGGTGACGGCATCTCCCGCACGGGCAGAGGCTCTGACCTGGATTGCGGATTATGATGCGAAGGCGTTCGGGGCGCATCGTCCCTCCATTCTCGGTGATTTGATGACGCGCGGCCCAGCATTTGTTGTCGATCATGAGGCGGGATTTCTTCTTGGCCGGGAAGGGCGGGGCGTAACCCAACTCGGACCAGTGTCGGCGAATGACGAAGCGATAGCGAAAAGCCTTCTCGATACAGCTGTTGCCTCGATCTCCGGCACGATAACCATTGATGCCTTTGATGCGCAAGAGGGGTTTGCCTCTAATCTGACAACCTGTGGGTTCGCGGTGCAACGTGGCTTCACGCGAATGATACGCGGGCCGGTCAGAACGATGGGCGATCCGACCCTGGCCTATGCCGCCGCCGGGCCTGAACTTGGGTGATTGAACTGAAAGTTGAAAATGATGTCTGCGAACACGATAATTAATCTTTCCGGTATCAAGAAAATTTATCGCACCAAGGAAAAGGAAACGGTCGCTGTTTCCGACGTCAGCATGGAGATTAACGCGGGGGATTTTATATCACTTGTTGGGCCCTCCGGTTGCGGAAAATCGACGATCCTGAAAATCATCGCGGATCTGATCCCGGTCGAAGCCGGAACCATCGAAATCGGCAATGCAGAACGACCGATTGATCGCAGCCGTGACATCGGCATGGTGTTCCAGCAGGCGTTGCTGCTGAAATGGCGCAAAATTATGGATAATGTTCTGCTGCCAGCCGAAATACTTGGGCTTCCCATGAAGGAGGCACGAGGCCGAGCAAAAGACCTCCTTGAAATGGTCGGCCTGCGTGGCTTTGAGGATGTCTACCCCTATGAGCTTTCTGGTGGGATGCAGCAGCGGGCGGCCATTGCCCGCTCCCTTGTGCATGATCCCGAAATCGTTCTGATGGACGAGCCGTTCGGTGCGCTGGATGCGCTGACGCGGGAGAAAATGAATACGGAGCTTCACCAGATCTGGCGAAGGTCAGGCAAGACGGTCCTGTTTGTAACACACAGCATTCAGGAGGCGGTCTTCCTTGGTACCCATTGCGCCGTATTGACGGCAGGCCCCGCCCGCATGGCGTCCTATTTCCCCATCGAGCTTGACGTGCCGCGGCATCTTTCCATGGTCACCGAACCGGAATTCGGTATCTATACCCGCAAGATTTATGACTTGCTGGGTGTTGAATAAAACGCGCTCTGTTTGCGGTTTTATGGTGATTTGAATCACTGTTATTTAGCACCGCACTCTTCTTCCCTGTTCTGTTTAAAATTGCTTCCACCCAGCGTGACCGGGCATTCATTCGCGGCTGCCAGCTTGTCTGTTTTTCCCTCAAAGACTCCATAGCATATGACTTAAAGTCCAAAAAAACGCTAATTTCTGGTGGTTCTTCGAGTATTTTTCACACCTATATTTGACGACATAATTGCAAATTATATTGTTGACAATATTATCGGCAATACATATCGTTTTAAGAACAGGGAATAAACTCGAAAAAACGAAGCAAAAATGACCAGCAAAAATGTCACCAATTTTCGGGGCGTGGAATCCTCCTCCAAACCGCCGGTCTCCGACACGGACCGGCTAGTGGATGAGCTACGTCGACGCATTGTCACCAACCAGATGCCGCCCGGCTCCCGCATTCGCGAAAATGAACTGGCGGAAGAGTTCAACGTATCCCGGTCCCGCGTCCGCGATGCGTTCGGCATTCTGGAGGAACGCGGCCTGATCGAGCGGATTCCGAACAAGGGGGCCGTTGTCATGCGGCTGGAGGCAGACAGCTTTCTGGAGCTGTTCGATGTTCGCGAGGTGCTGGAGGGCCTGATGGTCCGGCTGGCAACACAGAATACCGAGCCTGACTACTGGGACGACCTGATTGAGCTGTTCGGGGATGATCTGGAGAAGGCCGTCGCAGAAAATGATTTTAATGCCTATATGGCGGCCATCGCGGAATTTCGTCAAAGCTGCATTGATGCCGCCGGCAGCGGGACGCTCCGCGGGTTGCTGGACGATATCTATGACCGGGTGTTGAGTATGACAAGGCGCTTGATGCTGGTGCCGGGCCGCGCCAGTGAGGGATTTCGCCAACATCGGGAAATATTGCAAGCCATGCGCGCCGGTGATGTTGAGCTTGCGGAAGACCTGAAGCGCAATAACATCCGCAGCGCCCGTCAATGGTTTCTCAAATATAACGATTTCCTCCTGTGAGAGCGGTCCGGCTATGACAGCAGATGACAACAACAAGAGGAATGGCGTGGGCCCACTGAAGGGGCTACGCGTCATTGAACTCGGATCTACAGTTGCCGGGCCGTTTTGCACAAGATTGATGGCCGACTTCGGCGCGGATGTAATCAAGGTGGAACAGCCAGAAGGCGATGCGGTGCGCTCCATGGGGACGCGCCGCGACGGGCAGTCGCTCTACGGGGCATCTATCTTCCGCAATAAGCGGCTTGTATCCATCAACATGCGACAGGAAGAAGGGCGAAAACTCGTTCGTCGCCTGTGTCTGGGCGCGGATATTGTCGTCGAGAATTTTCGTCCCGGCACGTTGGAGCGCTGGGGCCTTGGGTATGGTGATCTCAAAGAAGACAATCCTGGTCTGATTCTCGTGCGGATCAGTGGCTTCGGCCAGTCCGGCCCCTATAGTAATCGGAGCGGTTATGGCGTAGTTGGCGAGGCTGTTAGCGGTCTTCGGGAGATTACCGGAGACTCCGACCGTCCTCCGCCCCGGGTTGCCACATCTCTCACCGATTATATTACCGGTCTCTATGGCGCCTTCGGCGCGATGATGGCCGTGGTGGAGCGCCATAACACGGGCGTTGGTCAGGTAGTGGATGCGGCTCTTTATGAGTCAGCCTTCAGCTTTATGGAGCCGCATGTTCCGGCGTTTCAGCAGCTCGGCAAGGTGGCAGAGCGGGCCGGATCGAGGCTTCCCGGCAATACGCCGAACTCAATATATCCCACGCAGGACAATCGCTTCGTCGTGATCGCGGCAGCATCCGATCCGGTTTTCTATCGGCTGGCCGATGTTATCGGAAAACCGGAACTGGCCGAAGATCCAAAGTTCAAGTCAGCCGTTGCGCGGGCTGAAAATGAAGATGCGTGCGACCGCCTTGTTGGCGACTGGACGCGGACAAAATCGGTTGAGCAAATAGAAGAAGAGCTTCTGGCAGCCAATGTTCCGGCAGCGCGCATCTACAAGATGGATGATATTTTTGACGATCCGCACTTTCAAGCGCGTGACATGCTTGTCGATGTGGCGGATCCGAAACTCGGCAATGTAACGGTTGCCGGGGTAGTGCCAAAGCTGTCGGGAACACCGGGTGCGTTATGGCGTGCGGGGGCACAGTGCGGTGAGGACACATATGATGTGTTGCACGGTGAACTTAACCTCTCCCATGGCGAGATAGAACAGCTGGAAAAGAACGCGACCGTAAAAGGCGCGGCAGCATCAATCGGCTCGGAAAACAAACAAGAAGAAAATTCAGTTGGAGTGAGTAAATGAGTGAGGATGCAATCCCGGAAACCCTCGACGAACGCCTGAAGCTCCTGCGCGAGCGCGAAGAGGCGGCGCGTCAGATGGGTGGCAGGGAAAAGATCGCGCGACGTGAGGCATCGGGAGTTATGAACGCCCGGAGCCGGATAGATAAGCTCCTTGATCCCGGAACTTTTTCGGAAAACGGACTCCTGGGCGTTTCCACCGTCTTTGAAGAAGACAGGAATAGAACGCCTGCGGACGGCAAGGTTGCCGGGTTCGGCTTGATAGACGACCGGATGGTCGGTGTGGTCTCCAACGATTTCACCGTCAAGGGCGCCTCGTCCAGCATGACCAATATGAAGAAGATCGGCCATATCAAGCGCACGGCGACCGACCGCGGCTTTCCGCTGGTCTTCCTTGGCGAATCTTCCGGTGCCCGGATGCCGGATAATATGGGATCCGAAGGCATGGGCACGATGCTCGGCAATGATCCGCACCAGTATGCGCGGGAGCGAGAGACGCCATGGGTGTCGGCGGTTCTGGGGCAGTGCTTTGGTTCGTCTGCGTGGTACTCTTGTCTTTCTGATTTTACGGTTATGCGTAAAGGAGCGATTTTTGCTGTCGCCAGCCCGGCGCTGGCCTCTCTCGCCATCGGGCAGACGGTTGAACCGGAAGATTTGGGTGGTTGGAAACTCCATAGTGAAGTTACCGGCATGGTCGATCGTGTCGTCGAAACGGATGAAGAAGCGGTGGCTGAAATTCGGAAGTTTCTATCCTACATGCCCTCTCACAATGGCGAAACGCCGCCTCTCGCACCGGTGCCGGAAGGGAGCGATGAGGAGGCGGAGAAGATTACAAAGATTCTGCCGGACAGCCGCAAGCGTGGCTATGATGTGCGCAAGATCATTAACTGTATCGTCGATCTTGAAAGCTTTTTCGAGTTCAAGCCGCGCTTTGGACGGACGGCTGTTACCGGTTTGGCCCGTCTGGATGGGGGCGTCGTCGGTGTGGTGGCGAACAATCCGATGGCAAAGGCCGGTGCGCTGGATGTCGACGGATGCGAGAAGGTCACGCGCTTTCTGGTGATGTGTGATTCCTTCAATATCCCAATCGTCATGCTGGTCGATACGCCGGGGTTCGTGATCGGTATTGAGGGGGAGAAAAAGAAAGCGCCAGGAAAGATCATGAACTTCATGACGGCACTTCAAATGTGCACGGTTCCAAAACTTTCAGTGATCATGCGTAAGAGCTATGGGCAGGCATATCTCAATATGGGGGGCGGCCGGAACTCCGATTCCGTTGCCGTCTGGCCGACAGCTGAAGTCAGTTTCATGGACCCGCAATACGCAACCGAAGTTGTCACTTGGGGACGCGATGTCGGTGAAGACGAGAAACAGAGTATCCGGGACGAAATGGAGCGGAACAGCACTTATCTCGGCCTCGCCCAGATTTTTGCGGCACAAAGCGTCATCGCCCCGCAGGATACACGCAGATACCTCATTGAGGAACTCAAGATTCAGCAGTTAAGAAAAAGTCGCGGT
Organism: uncultured Sneathiella sp.; assembly: GCF_963973085.1. GTDB lineage: Bacteria > Pseudomonadota > Alphaproteobacteria > Sneathiellales > Sneathiellaceae > Sneathiella. The sequence continues at coordinate 593,689 of NZ_CAXAXA010000001.1, read as the reverse complement.
ATTGGCCGCCATAAACTGGCCAACTGGCCGACAACCTTTTGAACACCGCAAATTGGAGAGATTTGTATGACTATCACGAATGTTGCTTCCGAGGTAATTGGCTCGGTCTGGAAAGTGGAGATGAAAGTGGGCGACGCGGTGAAAACCGGCGACACCATCATGATTCTGGAATCAATGAAAATGGAAATCCCGGTTGAAGCGCCGGTTGACGGCACGCTTGCCGAGTTGAAAGTGCAACCCGAAGAATCGGTGGATGAGGACCAGGTGCTATGCACGATCGAGAGTTGAAATCTGATAATAGCAGCGCCGGTGAGGGCAAGGACGCCGGAAGTGCCATCAATGAGGAACTCCATTTCCGCCGAGTTTCCGCCCTTGAAATGGGCGGGCCCGCGGCGATTGAGCGACAACATGCCAACGGCCGACTGACGGTTCGCGAACGATTTGCGAAGCTCATTGACGAGGAAAGCCTTCGCGAGATTGGAACCCTCGGCGGTTCCGGTGAATATGACGAGAACAACAAGTTGATGCGGGTAACTCCGGCACCCTATGTGGCCGGCATGGCGCGCGTCAACGGTCGCCCTGTTGCCTTAGGCGGTGAGGACTTTACCGTGCGCGGCGGAACCACCTTTGGTGCCGCGCGGCGCAAGGGCGGGCAGGGTGGCTTTATTGAAGATCTTGCCCATTACTATAAAATTCCTCTGGTCAACCTCATTGACGGGGCCGGGGGAACGGTGACTTCGGCCAAGAAGCGCGGCTATGTTGCGTTTCCGGGCGTTCACGGCTTTGAACGTTCGGTTCAGCTTCTTGGGGAGGTCCCTGTCGTCTCCGCTGTGTTGGGAACTGCGGCCGGGGGGCCGGCGGGACGCGCAATTCTATCGCATTTTTCGATCATGGTGCGCGGAACGAGCCAGGTGTTCGCGGCGGGTCCGCCCGTTGTGAAAAGATCCCTGGGGCGCGATATCACCAAGGAGGAACTTGGCGGTGCGGCGGTGGCCGTTGACAAGGCGGGGACAATTCATAACGCGGTTGACTCAGAGGAAGAAGCATTTGAGCAGATTCGCCGCTTCCTCAGTTTCATGCCACAGAATGTATGGGAGCTGCCACCTGTTATGACGTGCAATGATCCGGTGGACCGGTGCGAACAGGCGTTGCGCGATATCGTTCCCGAAAAGCGCACTCAGCCTTATAGCATGCATGATCTCATCGAACTTGTTGTTGATAAAGGCTCGGTTTTTGAAATCCAGCCGACCAATGGGAAGTCAGTTATCACCTCTCTGGCGCGACTTGATGGTCGTCCGGTTGGGATCATCGCGAATAATCCGAAATTCTATTCCGGTGCGATGGATGCCGCCTCGGCCCATAAGCAGATACGGTTTATGGAGCTGTGCGATACATTTCACATTCCGCTGGTCTTTCTTGTAGATGTGCCCGGCTTCATGGTGGGGCTAAAGGCGGAACAGGAAGCAACCTTGCGTGAGGGAATGCGGGCAGTTTATGTGGCCGGTCAGTTGACCGTGCCAACGCTCACAGTGGTCATCCGGAAATGTTACGGTATGGCGGGAATGGCCACCTGCAACAAGAATGATATCGATCTGAAAATAAGCTGGCCGACGGGGGAATGGGGTTCCCTGCCTGTGGAAGGCGGTGTTGCCGCCGCATTCCGACGTGACATCGAGAGTGCCGACGACCCCAAAGCCAGGGAAAAAGAACTGGAAGCGGAATTGAGGGCTTATGCCTCGCCGTTTCGGACAGCAGAAGCGTTTGCGGTCGAGGAAATTATCGACCCGAGTGAAACCCGCCCGATCCTTTGTGAATTTATTGCGCTCGCAGAAGGTCGCCTCAGGGCCAATCTTGGTCCGAAAGGAAAGGCGGGCGTATCACCCTGACGGGTGCCATGCCGGTGACGGTGGAAACGAAATTACCGAAAGCGGATTAATTCTTCTAACAGGGAAGGAAATAACAATGAAAATACGTAACAGTTTCGCGGCCATCTGCGCCGTCTTTATGGTAGCCGGAGGCGCACAAGCCGCCGACCGGATTGCCTTTGGTACAACGGCGCTTAAATCAGTTCATTACACATATGCAGCTTCGGCGGCCAAAGCGATTAACGAGAAGTCAGGCGATGCCGTCGATATTACCGTTATCTCCACCGGTGGTGCCGTCGATAATCTCAAGCGGATCGGACAGGGCCAGATTAACATGGGCCTTGGAACATACGCCACGATCTATCAGGCCTATAAGGGTATCGGGAAGTTTGACGGTAATGCCATGCCGAAACTGCGTGGCCTCTGGGTTCATGCGCCGGCGCTTCAGGCATGGGTTGTGCGTGAGGATTCCGGTATCAAGTCCATCTCTGATCTGGCGGGCAAGGAGTTCACGCCCGGTCAGCGCGGTTCTGCAACGGAGCAGTTGGCGATCCAGATGCTGGAGGCTGTTGATGTGAAACCGGAACTCTACCGGGCCAGTCTGGCGGATGCCGTGGCGGCGGTGAAGGACAACCGCTCGAACGGCTATGTGAAGGCGGGTGGCACAGCGGTTCTTGACGGGACGACCCTTGAGCTGATGGCCTTCACGCCCATCCGTCTTCTCGGATTTACGGATGATGAAGTCACCAAGGTGAAGGAAAAATTCCCCTTCATCAATTTCCAAAAATACAAAAACAATGAAGTCGAGAATTTCCCGGCCTTTACATCACCTGTCCAGGTTATTGGCCAGTTCGCCCTGTCGGACAGCATGACGGACGAGCAGGTGATCGCCATCCTTGAAGGCGTTGTCGATAATCCCGGACCGCAGGTCGCGGCGTTTCCGTCGTTCGGCAAACTGGATGTGATGCAGGATTCTCTGAACCTGATTACCATTCCCCTTCACAGTGGCGCGGTGAAATTTTATCGCTCTCGTGGGCTGGATGTGCCCGAACGCCTTGTCCCGCCGGAAATGAAGTAAGAAAGCGGAAGCTGTAGATACCAGTCCGGCGCGTCACAGGCGCGCCGGGCTTCTTCATAACGCCAGATGAACGGCGGATATGACAGGCGCATATTCATCCAATAATCAGCTTAAAAAGTACGGCAGGGATAAGGCAAATGAGCGTGGGAGACGTACTAAAAGACGAAGACGAGGAACGTGGGCTTGACGCATTACCCCGGCTTTACCGCCCTGTAATGTGGACTTTATGCATGATCCTCATCGTATTTCAGCTCTATACTGCGGGCTTCGGGCAACTGCCGCCACTGTCGCAGCGGGCTGTTCATGTCGGGCTGGGTCTCGCCATTGTTTTTCTGGGTTTCGTCCGATATTACAGTTCGTCCGGTGCGCGCGTTAATTTTGCTTGCGCGATAGACATAATTTTTGCCGTTCTGGCAATTATCACGACTGTCTATATTCTGACCCAGGAAGCCAGAATTACAGAATCCTTCATTCTCACCGTCAAGCCGGTTGAGCTTGTCCTCGGCTCAATCCTGACAATACTCCTGCTCATCGCCGCATGGCGAACCACCGGACCGGCGCTTCCCGTTCTCGCGATCGTCATGCTGCTCTATACATTGTTCGGGCAGTATATCCCGGGGACATGGGGGCATCCGGGTTTTGACTTTGTCTATCTGATAGAGCATCTGTATCTTGGCACCGAGGGGATATGGGGAACGGTTACGGGCCTTTCCGCCAACCTCATTGCCATATTCATCATTTTTGGCGCTTTTCTCATGGCAACCGGCGCGGCGCAGACATTCATGGATATGGCACTGATCGCCGCCGGGCGGTTCCCGGGCGGCGCGGCCAAGGTCGCAACGGTGTCGAGTGCGCTTTTCGGTATGCTGAACGGAGCTGCCGTCGCCAATGTTGCCAGCACCGGCGCCTTCACCATTCCGGCAATGAAACGACTTGGATACAAGGCCCGCTTCGCCGGTGCGGTTGAAGCGACGGCCTCTTCCGGCGGACAGATTACACCTCCCATTATGGGGGCAGGGGCCTTCGTGATGGCGGAACTGCTCTCGGTTCCGTATCTTGATATTGTTTATGCCGCGATTATTCCGGCGTTTTTGTTTTATGCTTGTGTCTGGATGTCGATTGACGTTGAGGCCCGGCGTGAAAATATGCGTTCCTTTGATGAGAAGGATATCCCGACAAAAAAGGAAGTTCTAGCGCCGGGACGCGTTGGCCCGCTCGTTTTAACACTGGGCGTGCTGCTGACTAGCATGTTTTCCGGGAATACGCCTACTCTGGCGGCATTCTATGCAATCTGCACGAATGTCGGGTTGTATCTGCTGATCGGCCTGTTTGGCGGCAATGACCTAAAGGAGAGGATTGCAAATCTGCAAAAGGCCGTCGTCTCCGCCGCCTTTGGCATTACGGGCATTCTTGCCTTGCTGGTAACGGCGCAGATTGCTCTCTCCCTTATCGGGCTGACTGGCTCCGGTATCAAGCTGTCGGAAACAATCGTCAATATCGGGGACGGCCAGATTTTCATCGGCGTTTTGCTGTCTATGCTGGTTGCGCTGGTTCTTGGGATGGGGATGCCGACGACTGCAGCCTATCTTCTGGCGGCGGCTGTTGCCGCTCCCGCCCTTATCAGTCTGGACATTGACCCGCTGGTCGCGCATTTCGTTGTCTTTTATTCTGCCTTGCTGTCGGCCCTGACCCCGCCTGTTTGTACTGCAGTGTTCACGGCGGCGGTTATTGCGAAAACTGACTGGTGGTCTGTCTCCGTCGTTTCGATACGACTTGCCTTGATGAAGTATATGATGCCACTGTTCTTCGTGTTCAGGCCAGCAGTCTTGCTGGAAGCGAGCACCGTTGAAATCGTCTGGTCGCTTATTATGGGCCTTATTGCCTCCATGTTGATGGCAATAGGCGGCGGGCGGTTCTATCGTCAGCGGATATCCCTTCCTGTGGCTATCTTTCTGGTTGCTGTAGGGGCGGTTGTGGCGGCAAATCTGTGGTGGCTTGATGTGGTTGCGATACTTGTTCTGGCAACTGTTGTCATCACACAGAGGCGCGCTGTATGGTTAGACAAGAAAGCCCAGACAGAATAATATGGAATGGCTTCTATTCGGTCACAATAATCAGGGTCAGTTTCCTGAAAAAAGCAAAAATAAGTGAAAGAAGATTATGAAATCCGTTGAGAAATTGTTGATTGCCAATCGCGGCGAGATTGCCTGCCGTATCATCCGGAGCTGTCAGGAAATGGGAATTCCGACGGTCGCCGTTCATTCCGAAGCGGATAAGGAAGCGCTTCACGTCCGGATAGCGGATGAGGCGTATGAAATTGGCCCGGCTCCGGTGAGCGAGAGTTATCTCGATATCAAGGCGATCCTGAACGTCATGACGAAGAGCGGCGCAAATGCGGTTCATCCCGGATATGGCCTGCTCTCGGAAAATGCAGGATTTGCACGCGCGGTGCAGGACGCAGGGCATATCTGGATTGGCCCGGCGCCCGAAACGATTGACGCCATGGGTGATAAGGAGCGTGCGCGGGAACTCGCGATCAGTCTGGATGTCCCGGTCCTGCCGGGCAGCGGCCGGTTCCGTCCCGGTGATGACGGAGACCCATCGAAAATTGCGGAAACGATCGGATATCCGCTGCTGGTAAAGGCGGCGGCAGGCGGCGGCGGTATTGGGATGCGCGCGGTCAACTCTCCGGAAAAGCTGGCGGCGCAAATAGAGACGACGCAAAAGCTGGCCGAACGGACTTTTGGTGATTCTTCGATTTTTCTGGAAAGATATGTGGCCAATGCCCGTCATGTCGAAATACAGGTGTTCGGCTTTGGCAACGGGGAGGGGATTCATCTTTTTGATCGCGACTGCACCATTCAACGGCGGTTCCAGAAAATCATTGAAGAGGCACCTGCGCCCGCATTGCCGGAAGGGATTCGCGAGCGGATGCAGGAAGCGGCGCTGGTTCTGGTCCGGCATCAGTCGTATCTCGGCGCGGGAACAGTTGAATTTATCTATGATTGTGACCGGGAAGACTTCTACTTCCTCGAGATGAATACCCGCATTCAGGTTGAGCATGCCGTCACAGAGATGGTGACAGGTGCCGATCTGGTGCGCTGTCAGATCGAGGCGGCCACCGGCCAATACACCTCTGCCAGACAGGAGGATATCACGCTGTCCGGCCATGCAATCGAATGCCGTATCTATGCGGAGCGGCCAGAGAAAAAATTCATGCCCTCGCCGGGAACCCTTGAAGTTCTCAAATTTCCGCCAAATTCCGAAGGATTGCGGATTGATACCGGGGTCACGCAGGGGGACAAGATCACACCTTACTATGATCCGATGATCGCGAAAGTCATTGCCTCCGGCAAGGACCGAGCGGCCGCCATAGAAAGAATGCGCGAGGCCCTTATGGAGACCAGAATCGAGGGTCTTGGCAATAACCGTGAGTTCCTGCTTGAGGTTCTGTCGGACCCGGATTTCGAGAATGTCCGGATTACCACAAATTATATAGATAAGCTCTCCAAGTAGGAGGATTTCTCCCAATAACCTTGAGAGATTGACTTGGATCTTGGGCGGCGATTCGCGCCGGATGCCGCGCTATGTGCCTTTATCCTTAGCCTTCTGAGACAAGCCCGGACGTCGTTATTTATATATTACAATACCATAATGTTGGGAAAAAAGGGTTCTTGACAAAGCGCCTGTATTGTCCATATCTTCCCCTTAAGTATCCAGCAGGTTACTTATTCCTTCAGGGAGATATAATAATGAAACTCATCTTAACAACACTTGCCGCGCTGGCCCTGTTCGCCGTGCCAGCCAAGGCAGAAGACTATTCCTGGAAGCCTGAAAAGCCGGTTACAATTATTGTTCCATGGTCGGCGGGTGGCTCCACTGACAGCGTGACGCGCGTTCTCGCAGGCGAGCTTGAAGATGCACTCGGCCAGACAGTTGTGATCGTCAACCAGCCGGGCGCTGCGGGGTCGGTCGGCACGACCAATGCCTGGCAAGCGGAGCATGACGGCCTGACATGGGCAGCGGGCGCTGCGATTGACGCGGGTGCCTATCAGGTTCTCGGCATGCTCGACGTTCCGGCAACGGACTGGCAGATGTATTTGCATATCGCCAATGTTGCGGTCGTTGGCGCTAACCCGGACGCGGGGTACAATGATTTCGGTGATGTGCTCGCCGCGATGAAGAACGATCCCGACAGCGTGACGGTGGCAACGGCCGGTGTTACTTCCGGTGGCCATAATGCGATGGAATCGATCGCCCAGACGGCCGGCGGTAAATACCGGCATGTCAGCTACGATGGCGGCAAGCCGGCCGTTCTCTCGACTGTATCCGGCGAAACCAAAGTCACGACGCAGCTAGCTTCCGAGCAGGCCGAAATGATCCGTGCGGGCCGTCTGAAGCCACTTGCTGTGCTGGCAGACAAACCGCTGGTTATTGAAGGCTACGGCGAAATTCCGTCGATCAAGCAGTGGATTCCAGACATCAAAACGGCCAACAACTATTTTGGCATCTGGACCCCGAAGGACGTTCCGGCGAATGTTATTGAAACCATGAACGCCATTTGGGCAGACAAAATTGCCAATTCTCAGGCACTGGCAGAATATGCAGCCAACCGGGGTGCGATCCTCGATCCGTCCTCAGGTGAGGCGGCTCAGGAAGCGATCAAGCCGGCGCTGACCCAGAACGTCTTCCTGCTGTTTGACGGTGGCAAGACGGAGAATGATCCGACAAAATACGGTTTCACGCGCCCATAACGCTAGAACCTGCCACAGCGCCCTTGACGCACAACGCGTCAAGGGTACGCCATCTTTTGCCCGATTACTGCTGTCGGGACAGGGATCAGGAAAGTTAATTCATGGACGGCTTGATTTCATTTGCCAACTCTGTGGCCGCGATTCTTACGAGTTGGTCTGCCATTGATGTGGTCTGGGCGACGTTGCTCGGCATTGTCGTTGGCATGTTGCCGGGGCTGACTGCGACGCTTGGCGTTGCGCTCCTCACCACCCTGACATTCAAGATGGAAGCCGATCAGGCAATCCTGATCCTGATCTGTATGTATGTCGGCGCGATTTACGGAGGTAGCCGGAGCGCCATCCTGCTCAACATTCCGGGAACACCGGCAAATGCGGCAACGGCGCTGGACGGTTTCCCGCTCGCCCGGGCCGGTAAGGCGGGCACCGCCATGGCCATCGCAACGACCGGCTCTGTTTTCGGGGGCATGGTGGGCATGGTCGCCCTTGCCGTTATTGCGCCGATCCTCGCAGAATTTGCCTTGTCATTCGGCGCTTTTGAATTTTTCTGGCTCGCGGTTTTCGGCGTCCTCATTTCCGGTCAATTAACCTCGCTTGATGACCCGATCAAGGGCTGGATCGCGGGCTTTCTGGGCTTGTTTATCGCAACAATCGGCCAGGAAGGCATTTATGCGGTCCCGCGATTTTCCTATGGATCGACGGATCTTTCTGGCGGCATTGGGTTGCTGCCCGCGATGGTCGGCGCGTTCGGCCTTGCGGAAATCCTCACCGTTATGCGCCACGAAGCCTATGAAGCGGTGCGGGCTAAAACCGACAGCATTTGGAGCGGTATCCGAGAATCATATAAGTATAAATTCACTGCGCTCCGCTCCGGCCTCATCGGTACCCTGATGGGCTTGATCCCGGGTGTCGGGGAGGATATGGGGTCATGGGCCTCCTACGCTGCGGCGCGGCAATCATCCAAGAACAAGGAAGAATTCGGTAAAGGATCTGTCGAAGGATTGTTGGCGGCAGAAACCGGGAACAATGCCGCCGTCCCCGGCGCCCTTATTCCGGTATTGACGCTGGCAGTTCCGGGTTCCGCGCCGGCGGCTGTCCTGCTTGCGGCGATGATTATCCACGGAATACGCCCCGGCCCGCTGATCATGATTGAATCACCAGGGTTTGTTTACTCTGTTGTTGCCATGGTTTTCCTTGCAACCATCGCCATGGGGATTTTCGGACTGCTCCTGACGAGGCCATTGGTGCTTGTCCTGAAAGTGACGCGGGAACGCTTGATGCCGATTATCTTCGTTCTGTGTACGGTCGGCGCCTTTGCGATTGCGAGCCGGACATTCGATGTCTGGGTAATGCTGTTCTTCGGCGTTTTCGGCTTCATCCTGCGCGAGCTTAAGTATCCGATGGCGCCGCTTATTCTCGGGATTGTGCTCGGGGATATTCTGGACAAGAGCCTGCGGCGGGGATTGGTCCTGTCTGATGGGGACCTGACCCAATTTTTCAACCGGCCGGTCAGCATGGTGCTGTGGATTTCGGCCCTTCTGTTTATCTTGCTGACAATGCCATCGATCCGGCAGTTCGTCGGTCGTATTTTCAAGCGGAAAATAGAAGGGGGTGCTCCATGAGTTCACCTTCCATGAACAAGGCTGATTTCATTTCATCGATTGTCCTGACGCTCTTTGGTGTCGGGGTCTTGGTCGAAAGCCTTCGCTTGCCCCGACTTGAGAACCTGAATGTCAACGCCTATACCGTGCCGGGTATTGTTCCCGGGTTCCTCGGGCTGTTCCTGACGCTTGCGGGTTTGTTTATCTTGATCCGTTCGATAAAACGTGGCGGTTATAAAATGAGCCTGAATAAAGAACAGGCAGTTGGCTGGCTGGGCTCTGCCATGGTAAAGCGAACGGCCATAACCATCGCCATTACATTAGCATATGCAATCCTGCTGTTTCCACATGTGCCGTTCTGGCTTGCGACGCCGATATTTATTTTCGTCTTCGTCGTCGCAACGGAAGCGATGAAATATGGCAGGCTACCCGCTCCGGTGAGATTGCTGACAGCGCTCGTGCTCGCCGTCGTCGCCGGCCTCGTCATCAATTATGTTTTTCAGGACTTGTTTTTCGTCCGTCTGCCGGGAGGCTGATACAGAATGTTACTAAGCCTGTGCAATGAAGTATTGCGGGACTATCCGTTTCCGGACCAATGCAGGATTGCCGCTGCCTTGGGATATAAGGGGCTGGAGGTTGCGCCCTTTACGATCTCCGATGATCCGTTTTCCATTACTGACGCCGATGCGGCCGAACATCGTCGGATTGCCGCAGATCATGGAATCGAGATCACCGGTCTGCATTGGCTCCTGGTGGCGCCGGCGGGATTGTCGCTGACAACTGATGACAAGGAACTGAGAGGGAAGACCCTCTCTTTGTTGCAGCATTTGATAGAGTTATGCGCAGGGATGGGCGGCTCGGTTCTGGTCCATGGATCCCCTAAACAGCGGTTGCTTTCACAGGCAGAAACACCGGAAGCGGCGCAGGAGAATGCGACAGAGTGCCTTGAACGGATTGCCAGCTGGGCAAGGGCCGCAGGCGTCACCTATTGCCTTGAGCCCTTAAGCCGGAACCAGACGGATTTCGTCAACACGGTGGATGAGGCGGCCGTGATTGTCGATTCGATTGATTCTTCCGCCTTCAAGACGATGATTGATACGGCATCGGCGGGTCTGACCGAGGAGCAACCCATTGATGCGCTTATTCGTCAGTGGCTGCCAACCGGTCGGGTTGCCCATATTCAGGTCAATGACACGAACCAGCGGGCACCGGGGCAAGGGGAGAATAAATTCACACCGATCTTTCAGGCCCTGAAAGATGTTGGCTATAACGGAATCGTCGCTGTGGAACCGTTTGTGTATGAACCCGATGGTGTAACGACGGCGGCCGTCGCCGCCGGATATATTCACGGGATATTGGAGAATCTGAAATGAGTGCGCCGAAACTGCGCGTTATCAACAGCCGGGTTGTTGTCCGAAACGCTTTCACCCGTCTTCCGTTTCGCTTCGGCGTTGTGACGATGGAGGCCGCGCCGGTTGGCATCCTGCAGGTCGAGATTGAATTTGAAAATGGCGCGCGGGCGACAGGCGTGGCCAGTGATTTCCTTGCCTATAAATGGTTTGACAAATCGCCGGAGAAAACGCCAGCGGATAACGTGGCCGACCTGCTTCAGGCGATGCGCGATGCCCGCGCCGTTTATGCTGGGGCGGGGTATGGCACGCCATTTGATCTGTGGTTCTCTACCCGTGAAGAGATTGAGGCGAAATCGCTTGCCCGTGGCTTTAACCGGCTCGGTGCTTCTTTCGCAAGCTCGATGATGGAGCGCGCTGTTATTGATGCGATCGGGCGGCGGACGGGCCAGACATTCGATCAGATGGTGCGCGATAACTCTCTCGGGATCGACCCGGCGGCCTTGCTGCCGGAAGTGAGTTACGCCGATGTTCTTGGTGCGCTTCCGAAACAACCGCTTGAGCAGATCGCGCTACGGCATACTGTCGGGCTGGTCGATCCTATCTCCGCCGCCGACAAGGAGGCGGATGCGCCAAATGACGGCTTTCCGGTGACGCTGGAAGAATATCTTGCCGTCGATAAGGTTGATTATCTGAAGGTGAAGGTCGGTGGGCAGATCGAAGAGGATATTGACAGGCTAAGCCAGATTGCAGCGGTAGTTGCGGCGACTGGCCGCCCGATCGAGATGACCTTCGACGGGAACGAGCAATATAAAAATCTTGAAGATTTCGTTGCGCTGGTGGAAAGGATCAAGTCGACGCCCGCGCTCAAAGATCTCTGGGATTCAGTCCTCTTTATCGAACAGCCGCTGCACCGGGATGTGGCGATGGCCTCGGCGCTCCCCGTTGAAGCGATGGCCGCCATCGGCAAGCCGTTGCTTATTGATGAGGCAGATGGCTGGGCCGAGGCGTTCTTCGATGCCATCGCCCTTGGCTATGACGGCGTGAGCCACAAGAATTGTAAGGGCGTCTATCGGTCCCTGATCAACACGGGGCTCGCGGCGGTGCGAAATAATGCGATTGGCAGAAAGCAGTATTTCCTCTCGGCGGAGGATTTGACAAATCTGGCTGTGGTGCCATTGCAGGCTGATCTTGCCGTTGTTGCGACGTTGGGTATCCCGCATGTCGAGCGGAACGGCCATCATTATTTCAGTGGTCTTTCGCATCTGCCGGAGGCTGAACGCAACGCAGCGCTTGATCATCACGCGGGCTTGTATGTCAGTCACGGAGACACCGGCGCCCTCTGGATCAAGGAGGGATTCCTGGACGTACGGTCGCTGCAGGTGCCGGGTCTGGGGGTTCGTGATCATCCTGACCTAGATGACGGTATACCGGAAGAGGACTGGAGCTTTACGATGTTGGAGACAAAACCATGACAGTTATGCCCGAGCGATTTGAAAATGTGACAGAGCTTGAGGACTTCATGACCCGGCCTGTTCCCGGGCTGGCAGAAGATCTTGCCAAAGCTCCCGGGGCAATCACGATCCTCGGTATCGGCGGCAAGATGGGACCGTCGCTGGCGCGGATGGCGAAGCGGGTGGACCCGGATCGCAGAATAATCGGCGTGGCCCGCTTTTCTGACGAAACGGTTCGTCAGGACCTTGAGGATGCAGGCGTTGAAACCGTTGCCTGCGACTTGCTCGACGAAGCGGCCGTGCGGAAGTTGGAGGTAACGGAGAATGTGATCTTCATGGCGGGCATGAAGTTCGGCGCGAGCGGGAATGAACCGCTGACATGGGCGATGAACAGCCATGTCCCGGCACTGGTCGCCAGTCATTTCACGACCAGTCGCATCGTTGCTTTCTCCACTGCTTGCGTCTATCCGTTCGTGGATATTCGCCATCAGGGTGCGACCGAGGATGTCTTGCCGACGCCGCAGGGCGAGTATGCAAACTCCTGCGTCGGACGGGAGCGGATCTTCCAGTATTTTTCGGAAAAACATAATACACCCGGCCGGCTGTTCCGGCTTTCCTATGCCATCGATATGCGATATGGCGTGCTTCATGATGTAGCCCAGGCTGTGCTCAATGGGGAGCCGGTCTCCCTCGCCATGGGGCATGTGAATGTGATCTGGCAAGGGGATGCCAATGCCTGTGCCTTGCGGTGCCTCGCTCATGCCGAGACACCCATGACGCCGATCAATGTTTCAGGTCCGGAAGTAACGAGCATCCGCTCCGTTGCGGAACTGTTCGCCCGCAAATTCGATAAGCCTGCCCTGTTCGAGGGTGAGGAGGGCCAAACGGCCTGGTTGGTCAATACCAACGAGCAGCAGCATTTGTTCGGCTATCCCACTGTCCCGCTGGCCAAGCTGATTGACTGGACGGCGGACTGGGTCGCGCGCGGGCAAACAAGCCTTGGCAAGCCGACGCATTTCGAAGTCAGCGACGGGAACTACTGATCCGCCATGGGAACCCACACACCACGTACCCGTAACCCTGAACGTACCCGCAAACAGATTCTGGACGCGGCAATGGTTGAGTTTACGAATAAGGGGATTGAAGGAGCACGTACCGATGATATTGCGCGCGCCGCAGGCGTGAGCAAACGCATGTTATTCCATTATTTCAACAGCAAGGACGGGCTTTTTCAAGCAGTACTTGAGAAAATATATCTGGATATCCGGAGTGCTGAGGAGAGTCTTGATCTGGCGGGGCGCGATCCGCTTGATGCGATGACGGAGCTCTGTACTTTCAGCTTTGAATGGTTTGCCAAACATCCGGAATTCATTGCGATCCTGAACGAGGAAAACCTGCATGGTGCCGTACATGCAAAATCCAGTGATTCCGTCATGACCCTCAATATGCCGCTGGTCAATACCATCTCGAAACTGCTCAAACGCGGAGAGACCGCAGGCCAATTTCGTCCCGATGTCGACCCGGTCGAGCTCTATATCTCGATTGCCGGGGTGTCCTATCTCTACTTTTCCAACCTGCATACGCTCTCGGAAATTTTCGGCCGCGATCTTTCGTCAAAAGAGGAACTTAAAAAACGGCGGCAGCATGTCGTTGACGTCATCCTCGGATACCTCTGCCACCCTGTTTCGCAGCCGTCGGTCACAGTTGATAAATCAAGGAAAAAATCAAATGAGAATTGATGATATTCCAAAAGAAACGCTGTCGGTGTTTCGGCGCGGCGGCGTGATCCCGGCGCAGCCGCTTGCGCTTAACAGTGAGAGAAAGCTCGATCCCCGGCGGCAGCGGGCGCTCAGCCGTTATTATCTGGATGCCGGTTCGGCGGGGATTGCGGTCGGGGTGCATACGACGCAATTCGCCATTCGGGACGTCGGGCTGTATGAGCCGGTCCTGAGGCTCGCGGCGGAGGAAGCGGAAAGCTGGGTCGAGCGGACGCCTTTTATGGTTGCGGGCGTTGTCGGCAAGACGGATCAGGCGCTAAGCGAGGCAAAGATTGCGAAATCGCTCGGTTATCATGCGGTTCTTCTGGGTCTGGCCGCGCTGAATGACGCCAGCGTTGATGAACTTGTCACGCATTGCCAAAAAGTTGCCGATGTCATGCCGGTGGTGGGTTTCTACCTGCAGCATGCCGTCGGAGGACGGAATCTGCCTTACGCATTCTGGAAGCAGTTTGCGGAGATCGAGAATGTTGTCGGGATCAAGCTCGCGCCCTTTAATCGCTACAAGACCCTCGATGTGGTGCGGGGGGTTGCGGACGCCGGTGCGAAAGACCGCATTACGCTCTATACCGGCAATGATGACCATATCGTCGGCGACCTTCTGACACCCTTTCCGGTCGAGATTAATGGCCAGCCCGATACCATCAATATCGTCGGCGGGTTGCTCGGTCACTGGTCCGTCTGGACCCGCAAGGCTGTTGAACTTGTCGAGGAAATTTCTGCCCTGCGGGGACAGGAGACTATACCCGTCACATGGTGGACCCGTGATGCCGCAGTAACTGACAGTAATGGGGCCTTTTTTGATGCCGCAAATGATTATCGGGGCGTGATTGCCGGGCTGCATGAAGTATTGCGGCGGCAAGGGCTTCTGGAAGGTATCTGGTGCCTTGATCCCGCCGAAGATCTGGGGCCGGGGCAGCTTGCGGAAATTGACCGGGTTTACAAGTCATACCCTGAACTGAACGACGATGATTTTGTCCGGCAGAATCTCGACAGATGGCTGGCGGGCTGACGCCTAATTTTGTTTCGAAAAACGAAACACAACGGATTTGACTGAAAGGAATATTTGAATGGAACGCAGGATCGGTATCATCATGCATGGGGTCACGGGCAGAATGGGGATGAACCAGCATCTGATCCGCTCCATTCTGGCCATTCGTGCCGAAAAGGGCATGCCACTACCGAACGGTGACCGGCTGATGCCGGATCCCATTCTGGTCGGCCGGAATGCAGCGAAGGTGGAACATCTGGCAAAAGAGTATGGCGTTGAACGCTGGACGGACAATCTCGATGAAGCTTTGGCCAATCCCGACGATACGATTTTTTTCGATGCAGGTTCCACGCAAATGCGGGCGGAGCTTCTGAAAAAAGCCATCGCGGCGGGCAAGCATGTCTATTGCGAAAAGCCAATTGCGGAAAGCCTCGACGTGGCGCTCGATCTTGCGCGCACGGCAGAAGCGGCCGGAGTGAAAAACGGTGCAGTGCAAGACAAGCTTTGGTTGCCAGGTTTGCTTAAGCTGAAACAGGCCATCGACAATGGTGCCCTTGGCCGGATTCTCGATGTCCGAATTGATTTCGGTTACTGGGTGTTTGAAGGCGACTGGACACCGGCGCAGCGCCCCTCCTGGAACTACCGCAAGGAAGACGGCGGCGGGGTAATCCTCGATATGATGTGCCACTGGCGCTATGTCATTGACAATCTGTTCGGCGATGTCAGTTCGGTTGTCTGTCGCGGGGCCATCCATATCCCGGAGCGCTGGGATGAAAATGGCGATCGGTATGATGCCACCGCCGATGATGCGGCCTATGCGATTGTCGAGCTGAAAAACGGTGCAGTTGTCCAGATTGCCTGTAGCTGGTGCACGAGAGTCCGTCGCGATGATCTGGTGACCTTCCATGTGAACGGCACGCATGGCTCTGCTGTCGCTGGCCTGACCGACTGTCGCATCCAGTCGCGGGAGACGACGCCGAAGCCGGTCTGGAACCCCGATGAGAAGCAAAAAATGAATTTCTTCGATGACTGGCAGCTGATCCCGGAGAGGGAGCCGTTCAACAACGCCTTCAAGGCACAATGGGAGCTGTTTTTACGCCATGTTGTTCTGGACACACCGTTCCGCTGGACCCTGATGGAAGCCTGCAAGGGGGTTCAGTTTGCGGAACTCGCGCTCAAGAGTTGGGATGAGAAACGCTTTATCGACGTTCCGGAATTAGGGAAATAAGCCGATGACCAGCCTGATCCTGCCCACAGCCGAGAGGAAGACCGAACATTACAGCCTGACCGGTACGCCGGTGGAGCAGCCAAAGGCTTCCGGTACACGCAACCGCATTGCCTATGCGGCCGCCCATGTGGTTGCGGACCCCTTAGCGGATAACGATCCATGGCTCAAGCCGGCGATCGACTGGGACCGGACAATCGCCTATCGGCGGCATCTCTGGGATCTGGGGTTCGGGGTTGCCGAGGCCATGGACACGGCGCAGCGCGGCGGTGGCCTGCATTGGGCGGAAAGCCTTGAGTTGATCCGCCATGCACTGGAGGCAGCCGGGCCGGCGGATAAAATCGCTTGCGGCTGCGGGACGGATCATCTCGATCCGGCGGATGCCAAGTCCCTCGATGAGGTGATCGCGGCCTATGAAACTCAGATCGAGGCCATTGAAAAGCTCGGCGGCAAGCTCGTCCTGATGGCGAGCCGAGCGCTGACCAAGGTGGCAAAAGGACCGGAGGATTATGCAAAGGTCTATGACCGCCTGCTCTCCCAGGTGCGGGAGCCGGTGCTCATTCACTGGCTCGGCGATATGTTCGATCCGGCCTTGAAGGGATATTGGGGATCGGAAAATCTCGATACAGCCATGGATAGCTGCCTTGGCATTCTCGAAAATAATGCCGCTAAGGTGGAGGGGATTAAAATCTCCCTCCTCGACGATCAGAAGGAAATCAAGATGCGTCGTCTGCTGCCCGAAGGGGTCAGCATGTATACCGGCGATGATTTTAACTATCCGGCCCTGATCAAGGGCGATGATCAGGGATACAGCCATGCGCTGCTTGGTATTTTCGATGTGATTGCGCCGGTCGCGGCGGCGGCACTGGATCATCTTGCGGCGGAAGAGACAGCGGAATATGACCGCCTGTTCGCGCCGACGGTTCCGCTCTCGCGCCATATCTTCAAGGCGCCGACGAATTTCTACAAGACCGGGGTTGTTTTTATGGCCTATCTCAATGGTCATCAGGATCATTTCACCATGGTTGGCGGTCAGGAAAGCGCGCGATCTACCCAACATCTGGCGGAGCTTTTCCGTCTGGCCGACAAGGCCGGATTGTTCGCTGATCCGGAGGAAGCCGCAGCGCGATGTGCCGCCGTCATGAATGTGCGAGGGGTCGCGCAATGAGCAAGCCTCGCCCGATAACGGATCATTCCCGCTTGTCTATCAATACAGCCACGACGCGGGCACAGTGGAACCTGTCGCAGGCCATTGATGGTTATGCGCGCGCCGGTGTGGGCGGTATTTCCCCCTGGCGGGATCAGATCGCGGAAATGGGGCTTGCCAAGGCGGCAAAGGCCATCCGGGACGCGGAACTGACCGTGACCGGTGTCTGCCGCGGGGGTATGTTTCCCTGGACAGATGAGGTCGGCAAACTTGCCATGCTCGACGACAACCGCCGCGCCATAGAGGAGGCAGCGAACCTGCAGGCGCAATGTCTTGTGCTGGTCGTTGGCGGACTGCCGGCGGGATCGAAGGACCTTGCTGGCGCCCATGCCATGGTGGAGGAGGCGATCAATACGCTTCTGCCCGAAGCGCGCGCTGCCGGGGTGAAGATGGCCATTGAACCGCTGCATCCCATGTATGTGGCGGATCGCGCCTGTGTGAATACAATGCGTCACGCCCTTGATATCTGTGACCGTGCAGGGGAGGGGATCGGCGTTGCGGTCGATGTCTATCATGTCTGGTGGGATACCGAATTGCAAAGCCAGATCCAGCGCGCGGGGAAGGAACGGCTGCTGGCGTTTCATGTGTGTGACTGGCTGGTGCCGACGCGTGATTTGCTCATGGACCGGGGGATGATGGGCGACGGCGTGATCGATATTCCCCTGCTGCGCGGCTGGGTCGAGGCAGCGGGGTATGACGGATTTCATGAGGTAGAGATTTTCTCTGAACTCGATTGGTGGAAACGTGATCCGGACGAGGTCGTTGGGGTCTGCAAGGAACGCTCCCTGACCGTTGTCTGATCTTGCGATGAACCCTATTCCGGGTCAGTCGCGTACCCGCCGGCATATGCGGGAAACTCAATGAGAATCAATTCAATTTTTAAATAAAGAATAGACCGCAACTCATTGAGTAATAGTAAAAATGGAGAGGCGGGAGGCAACCCGCCTCTGATGTTACATGCGTTCGATAATGATCGCCGGGGCCATGCCCCCGGCGGCGCACATGGTGACCAGGCCGCGTTTCTTGTCCTGCCGCTCCAGCTCGTCGAGCAAGGTGCCGATCAGGATGGACCCTGTGGCGCCGATCGGATGGCCGAGCGCCATCGCACCGCCATTGACATTCACCTTGTCGCGATCGAGTCTCAAGTCCCTGATGAACTTCTCGGCGACGACAGCGAAGGCCTCGTTAATTTCCCAAAGATCAATATCATCCGGCGTTAATCCAGCCTTGGCGAGCACCTTTTTTGCCGCCGGAACCGGTGCGTTCAGCATCAGCGTCGGGCAATCCCCCATATTCGCCGTTGCCACGATCCGGGCGCGGGGCTTGAGGTTATGCTTCTTTGCATAATCGGGAGACGCCAGCAACAGCGCGCCTGCGCCATCGACGACGCCTGAGGAATTCCCCGCATGATGCACATGGTCAAATTCCTTGATCTCAGGATATTTGCGGGTGATCAGGCTGCCATAGGTATTTCCGGCTTCGTCAACGACGACATCGCGGAACATGCTGAAGACGGTTTTGAGCCCGGCGAGGCTTTCCATGGTGGTTCCGGCGCGCGGGAACTCCTCCCGGTCGAGGGCGATGGACCCGTCCTTGTTTTTTACCGGAATGATCGACTTATCGAACCGGCCTTCCTCGATGGCTTTGGCTGCACGTTTCTGGCTTTCCACGGCGAGTTCATCGACCGCCTTACGATCAATGCCTTCCAGTGTAGCAATGGCGTCGGCGCAAACCCCCTGCTGTGACTGCGGATGGCTTTCGCGAAGGTCGAGATTGCCGCCATCCAGCATCGACGGCGTGTTGGGGTCCGCGATAGACGCGGTATAGCTCATCATCTCGGTGCCGCCTGCAATGACGAGATCCTCCATGCCGGACATAACCTGCGCGGCCGCAAGATTGACAGTGGTGATACCTGAGCCGCAAAAGCGATCCAATGTCATGCCGGAAGCCTTGATGTCATAGCCGGCGGAAAGAGCGGCCATCCGGCCAAGGTCATAGCCCTGTTTGCCAACCTGTGTCGAGGTGCCCCAGATGATGTCATCCACATCAGCTGTATTGAAATCATTCCGCTCGGCAAGGGCAGCAAGGACTGTTGCGCCGAGATGCTGGGGATGCAGATGGGCGAGTGAGCCTTTGCCCACCTTGCCAATACCGCGAGGTGTGCGGCACGTGTCAATAATGTAAGCGTCAGTCATGGTTTTTTCCTTATTTATTATTGCGTTACTGTTTATCTGGGGGCCATCCGGATGGCGCCGTCGAGGCGGACATCTTCGCCGTTGAAGTATCCGTTGCGGCACATTTCAAACGCGAGAGAGGCATATTCCTCCGGCTTTCCAAGCCGGGACGGATTCGGGACCTGAGCGGCCAAGGCAGCCTTGACCTTCTCCGGCGCACCCTGGAGAAGCGGCGTATCAAAGATGCCCGGCAGGATGGTGTTTACGCGGATCAGCTCCTGCGCGAGGTCGCGGGCGATGGGAAGGGTCATACCGACAACCCCGCCTTTAGACGCCGAGTAGGAGGCCTGCCCGACCTGTCCATCCTCTGCAGCGACCGAGGCCGTGTTGATGATCACGCCGCGTTCCCCATCGATGGGATCGAGGGTCATCATACCCGCCGCCGATTTGGCAATACAGCGGAAGGTGCCGATCAGATTGATCTGGATAATCAGTTCGAACTTATCGAGCGGAAAATGTCGGATCTCGCCGGTTTCCCGGTCGCGGCTTGCTGTTTTCACCGCGTTGCCAGTTCCCGCGCAATTTACCAGAATCCGTTCCTGCCCGAGTTTCGAGCGGAGTTCCGCAAAGCCGGCGTCAACTTCTTCTTCAGAGGTGACGTTTACCTTGGCGAACGCACCGCCGAGTTCCTTTGCGACGGCCTTGCCCTGTTCCTCATTAAGATCGAAAATGCCGACTTTTACGCCTGCCGACGCCAGTTTTCGCGCTGTGGCGGCCCCGAGGCCCGACGCGCCGCCAGTGATAATTGCGGTTGTTCCTTCAAGGTTCATTTTTGTTATCTCTCCATTGTTTTTTGCTTAATTTAGGCAGAGCAGGCCTATAAAGATAGGGAAAAATTAAACGGGCGGTGTGTCTCATTTCAGGGGAGGGTGCGATTGAAAAATCCAGCTTATTAATAATAATTCGCAAAAAGGCGATTGACTCTTTTCCGCGCTATTGATAATCATTACTAGAAAGTAGCCAGTATATTGTAATTTCACGTAAAAAGAATGGTCCCGGGAAAGTTGGAAAAACAATCCAGTCGTAAACATAGCAAGCGCGTCATTACGCTTGTTGACGACGCCCTGCAAAGCAGCGATCTGTTCACACAGGGCCCGGAATTGACGATTATTCACAACAGTGAAGCATACAAATTGCGGCTTACTGGAAACGGAAAGCTGATTTTAACAAAGTAAGCCATTAGCCAGCCACCCAGTCACCCGGACTTTTCCGGTAGCCAGGCAGCAAGCAAACGCGATCTCAACATTTAAGAAAGTTTGTTGCCATGCGTCAAATGCTGCCGCTTGCCTGTATGGGCGTGCTCCTCTCAAGTACATTTCTTACGCCTGTAGTATCTGCCCAGGAGACTAGAGGAGCGCCTTCCACATCGCTGGATGCCGTGACCGTCTATGCAACCCGTAGCCCGCAGTCGGCATTCGAGGTGCCGGCTATGACATCGAATGTGGATACGGATGCTCCCGGCAACGCAATGGCGGGGGACGTCGGGGATCTTTTGGAATTCACGCCAGGCGTGGAAGTGACCGACGGACCGCGCCGCAATGGTCAAACGGTCTCGATCCGCGGATTTGATGACGAAGCCATTATCACGTTGATGGATGGCCGTCGGCAGAATTTTGAAGCGGCGCATGACGGTCGGTTCTTTATCGACCCGTCGCTGCTGAAGAGTGTCGAGATCGTCAAGGGGTCTTCCTCGGCGATTTATGGCGGCGGTGCCATTGGCGGGGTCGTTGCGTTCGAGACGAAGGATGCCGCGGATATGCTGCTGCCAGACGAAACCTGGGGCGTTTACACCTCGGCGGGTTATCGCACGGCGAGCAAGGAATATTCGCCGGTCGTTTCGGTCTACGGTCGGACGGGCTCTCTCGATATTATCGGGATGGCGGCGGTTCGAAACTCCGGGGATATCAAGCAGGGCGACGGCAATGAGCTGATCTCGGAAGACAACCTGCTCTCGGGCACCTTCAAGGTCGGCTACAGCGTGGATGATTTCAATACCGTCAAGTTCATTTATCAGGGCCTTCATAATGACGGAACGGAACCGAACAACGGGGGCGGTGCGATTACCACGTCAAACCCGATCGTCGAGAAAACCGTCAACGACAATCAATATGCCGTCAAATATGAATTTGATAACCCGTCAAACAGCTGGCTGAAGCCGAAGCTACATCTTTATTACAATGACACACGCGTGCGTGAGGAGGATGTGACCGGGACGAACGCCGGACGTGTACAGACACGCGATTTGAGCACCATCGGCTTTACGGCGGACAACCAGATGTCCATCGATATCAGTGAAACGCAGAACCACATCATATCGTACGGTTTCGAGATTTATCACGACGAGCAGGAGGGGACGACGACAAATGCCGGTACACGCCCGGGCGTGCCCAACGCCGATGCGACGAATTACGGGTTTTATGTTCAGGATGAAATCGCGCTGGATACAAATGCCGGCCGCTTCCTGATTATCCCGGCGGCCCGGTTCGATTCCTACCGCAGCAGTGACGACGCCGGGAATTCGCAGAGTGAGCATCAGGTTTCCCCGAAGATCTCGATGAGCTATCTTCCGAATGATAATCTCATGTTTTTTGGTAGTCTCGCCCAGGCGTTCCGGGCGCCGAACCTGACGGAAATCTATGCGTCGGGCATGCATTTCCCGGGTGCTTTTCCTTTTCCGCCGGACAATTTCTTCGTCCCCAATCCCGATCTTCGTCCTGAAACAGTTACGACCTTTGAACTCGGTGCGGGTCTCAAGTTCAATGACGTGATGGCGGAGAATGACCGGATACAGGTCAAGGGCTCCTGGTTTATCAGTGAAGGCAATGACTTCATTTCCCAGGAGGTGGATATTTTTGCGGGTACAACGGAAAATGTTAATATTCCCAACGCCCGCCTGACAGGCTTTGAAGTAGATGGCACCTATCAGCTTCATCCGGTCACCGCGAAACTCGGCCTTTCCTATGTCGAGGCGGAGAATGAGGATACCGGTGAGTATCTTTCAAATAATGTCCCGCTGACCCTCGTCGCGGATCTGGCCTACAGTGCAACGTCGATCGAGAGTATTTTTGGTGTGAGAGGGCGCTTTGCCGCCGCCAATGACAAGGTCGGCAGTGCGAATACTCCGACGCCGGGTTACTCCGTCTATGACGTCTATTATCGCTGGCTGCCAAGTGGCCCCGGTCTCGATACGCTGACCGTTGATCTTGGTGTCTCCAACATTTTTGACAAGGCTTATTCGACGGCATTCGCCACTCTCCTTGAAGAAGGGCGGAGCTATAACGTGAGGGTTGCCTATAAATGGTAGCAGCAACGGCAGACGCGTTTTCGGAAGATCAGGGGAAGAGATGGCTTTTCTATCTCACCCTGTCCGTCTGCGCGAATGTTTTTCTGATGTCTCTGGTTCAGCTGAACACGCGTCCGGACACGGTATTTGAAATTCCGGTGATGGAAGTAAACCTCATGACAATATCCCGGCCGACACCTATGACGCCACCGGAAGAAGTTGTGAAGGCGGTGCAGCCACCGCCGCCGCCGCCGCGTCAGGCGCCCCGCATCAAGCCCGTTGTAACGACACCATATGCCGCCCGGAAAATCGCCGTCGTTCCCGAGGTTTCGCCATCTCGGGTTCAGACTGCTGAGAAGGCGCCAGCGAAGGCTGTACCACTGCCCAAGGCAAAGCCTCCTGAAGCCAAGATAACGGAGGTTGCCGCCAAAACGGTTGAGAAGATAGTAGCCAAGCCAATCCCGAAAGCGATGAAGCCGCCGGAGCAGCGCCCCGTCCCCGAGATTGCAAAGAAACCGGTGACGGAACCCGTTCTCGAACCGGCGAAGAAGCTGGTCGCGGTTGCGCCAGCCGTCGGCCAGAACGAGGGCGAGGACGACTCGACGGTTATTCATAAGGCTCGCTACCGTCATCAGGTGCCGCCATCCTACCCGCGCCGGGCGCTGGATTTGGGGCAGCAGGGAACAGTAACGCTGCACGCCGAAGTATTGCCGAGCGGCGATCCGCGTGAGTTGAAAATCGCCAAATCATCCGGCCACCGCCTCCTCGACATGGCGGCATTGGCGGCCGTTAAAAAATGGAAGTTTGAACCGACGAGCGTGAACGGAAGCGCAATTGTCAGCTGGGTTCGGGTTCCCGTGAATTTTGTCATCCACTAATGGACAGGAAAGACCAATGAATGAATCAACATCCGTCAGGGCGCAGCTGTCGCCAGAGGAAATCAGGGCTGAATATGAGCGGCTCACCAAAAGCGAGGGGTTGAGGGCACGAAATGCTGCACAGGAAATCGGAATTTCGGAAGGGGAGTTGCTGGCGTCCCGCGTTGGCACGGAAGTTGTCCGTCTCGCCGATGAGCCCGAGGCGATCCTGAAAGAGATTGCCTCGCTTGGCGAGGTGATGGCGCTGACCCGGAACGAGCATTGCGTGCATGAACGCAAGGGTGTCTATGAGAATGCCAGCTTTTTCAGCCACGGTCCGATGAAAACCGGCCTGTTCGTTAATCCGGATATCGATCTGCGCCTGTTCATGGGGCAGTGGAAATACGGCTTCGCTGTCACGGAAGCCACTAAAGCCGGAACCCGCAAGAGCCTGCAGTTCTTCAATGCGGCGGGACTGGCAATTCACAAGATATATCTGACCAACAAATCCAAAGAGGCCGCCTATGATGATCTGGTTGCAAAGTATCGCCATGCTGAACAGAACCCGTCTGTTGAAGTTGAAAGCGCGGCGCCAAAAGCGTCGGACCGACCGGATTCGGAGATTGACTGGGAAGGATTCCGTGCCGGCTGGGAAAAGCTGAAAGACACGCACGCTTTTTTCCCGCTACTTCGGAAATTCAAGGTCGGCCGCGTTCAGGCATTCCGCAATATCGGGAATGACTTCGCCGTCGAGATCGAGAATGTCGCAGCCCGCCGCCTGCTTGAACTCGCCGCCGAGAGTGAATGCGAGATCATGGTCTTTGTCGGCAGCCCCGGCTGCATCCAGATTCACACCGGCCCGGTCAAGAAGCTGGTTGAACATGGCCAGTGGTACAATGTGCTCGATCCGAAGTTTAACCTGCATCTCGATGAATCCGGTATCAGCCATAGCTGGGTGACGAAGAAGCCGACGGAAGACGGGATTGTTACCGCTGTTGAGGTTTTCGATGAGAATGACGAACTGATCGCAACCTTCTTCGGCAAGCGCAAACCCGGTCAGCCGGAACTGGAACTCTGGCGTAAAATTGTCGGCCAACTGCCGGTGAAGGAGGTAACGAATGTTGCCTGAAGGGCTTCCGGCGTTTGATTTCGCGGAGCAGTTCGCGCAGCTTGGGATCATGGCATGGCCGCTCGCGGCTTGCTCTATCGTGGCGCTGGCGATCGGCATAGAGCGGGCGGTCTTCGTCATGAAAGCCACCGCCACCGCCAATGCCCGGTATGAGCATCTCGCGGAATATCTGGGGGAGATCAAGGTGCAGCCAAAGCCCGTCCGCGATGAAATGGTCGGCGTCATGCTCAATGACTTGCAGCGGCCCTATTACAGCGGGATCAAGTCGCTGCGTCTGATCGGCATGATCAGCCCGATTTTCGGATTACTCGGGACTATTCTTGGTATCATTGCGGCCTTCAAGGTGATCTCCGTTCAGACCGGCCCGGTATCGCCTGCGTTGATTGCGGACGGCCTGTGGGAGGCGATGCTGACCACGGCTGTCGGCCTGCTGATCGCTCTTCCAGCATTGTTGATGGCGCATTTCTTCAGTTCGTTCAGCGAGCGGCAGTTGGGGCGGTTTTGCCTTGATCTCAATCGCCTGTCTCTCTCCTTTGAACTGGCGAAGACCGAAAATAAGTCGGAGATTGTCGAGTTCGCGTCCGAGGTACGCCGCAAATGATTACGCTTCAGTCGGAAGATCCGCATGGCGGCACGCTTCGGGACCTCGCGCCGGACCTTACGCCGATGCTGGATATCCTGTTCATCCTGCTGGTCTTTTTCCTGCTGACGGTCGGGACGGTGTTCAAGTCTCTCGATCTCAAGCTTCCGTCGGCGGTGGAGGAAGAGCTGACACAGCTCAACGAACCTCGGCATATCATGCTTGAAATCCGGGAAGGCTCCTATGCCCTCGACGGCGAGCAGATGGACAATTTTATTGAGCTTAAAACCGCTCTTCGGGCGACCCTCGCGGAGAAACCCGATTACGAACTGATTGTCGCCGGGGACCGGCGGATCGCCATTGAAAGACTGCTGAGAGTCCTGACATATCTGCAAATGCAGGGGATCGATGCGGCCAACATTCTCATGCAAAAAGAAACAAATCCATGATCCGTTCATTAAGTATTATTTTTCTGCTTTTCTCGACCGCAGCTTTTGCGGATACACCCAAGCGCGTTGTGTCTGTGGGCGGTGCCCTGACTGAAACGGTCTATGCGTTGGGTGCCGGTGAGTTGCTTGTCGGCAGCGATACCACCAGCTACTACCCCGAAGCGGCGGCCAACTCGCCGAAAGTTGGTTATCAGCGGGCTCTATCCGCGGAAGGCATTCTGTCTCTCAGCCCCGATCTGGTCATCATGACGGATGAGGCAGGTCCGCCGCCGGTGCTGGCGCAATTGAATTCTGCCGGAGTCAATATGCTGACGCTCAATGCCGGGCGGTCGCTCGAGGATGTAAAGCAGAACATAGACGTGATTGCCAAGGCGCTGGACCGGGAAAAGGAAGGTGCGGAACTGATCGCCAGCCTGAGCGCGACGGAGGCAAAGCTGAAGGACGCGGTCGCGGGTCAGGGCGAGCCGAAAAAGATCATGTTCATCCTGCAACATACGGGCGGCGCGCCCATGGTTGCGGGCGTGAACACAGCCGCGGACAGTATCATCAGGCTGGCGGGCGCGGAGAATGTCGTTACCGGGTATGAAGGGTATAAGCCGCTCTCTCCGGAGTCTGCGACAAGCCTGGCGCCGGAGATCCTGCTTGTGACCTCGCAAGGAGTGGAGCAGGCGGGCGGCGTGGACAGTATTTTTGCGGTCCCGGGCCTGTCCCTCACTCCTGCCGCAAAGGAGAAGAAGGTTGTTGTGATGGACAGTCTTTTGTTGCTCGGTTTCGGCCCTCGGACTGCCGATGCCGCTCTTGAACTGAACCGTAAATCGAACGATTTATGAGTCCGTTAGCAAAAACGATCTCTTTGCCGTTTTTCTTAAGGCGAGTGAAGATTCCGGCATTACTGCTCCTTGGGATTTTTCTGGCGGCCGTGGCTCTCGTGGCGGCGTCGATCGGCGCTGTCTCGATCCCGTTGCAAGACATACTGAGCGGATCCCTGACGGACCAGCAAGAAGCGGTTCTCGCCTCCATTCGCCTGCCGCGCGTGCTTCTGGCGATCATTGTGGGGGGCGCGTTGGCGGTGTCCGGCGCGGCGATGCAGGGGTTGTTCCGTAATCCGCTGGCGGACCCGGGGCTGATTGGAATTGCAACCAGCGCCGCATTGGCTGTCGCGATTGTCATCGTCCTTGCCGGGCCAATTGCAGGCTATCTGGGGCTTTATGCCCTTAGTATAGCTGCCTTTATCGGGGCATTGCTCGCCTGCTTCGTCATTTTTCGATTTGCCAGGCTCACGGGTAGCTTCTCCGTGACCTATATGCTGCTGACCGGAATTGCGATTAATGCGCTCTCGGCGGCGGGGGTGGGGTATCTCACTTTCCTCAGCGATGATCAGCAACTGCGGACACTGACCTTCTGGACAATGGGCAGTCTCGGCGGCGCGCTCTGGGTCTCAGTCATCGTGGTGACGACAATTGCCATTCCGTCCGGTTTTATCCTCATCCGGAACGCCCGGGAGCTGAACGTCCTGCTGCTCGGCGAGAATGAGGCACGGTACCTCGGTGTCGATGCGGAACGGCTGAAGCGAACTATTGTGATTTGCACGGCCTTATGTGTCGGCGCGGCTATCTCCGTGAGTGGGGTGATCGGCTTTGTCGGGCTGGTGGTGCCGCATCTGGTGCGCCTGACCCTTGGACCGGACCATCGGCTGCTGATCCCGGCGTCAGCCCTGCTCGGGGCGGCACTTCTGGTTGTGGCGGACACGGCGGCGCGCACAATCGTGGCCCCGGCGGAAATGCCGGTTGGTATCCTGACAAGTCTGATTGGCGGACCGTTTTTCCTATGGCTTCTCGTCAAGCAGTATGCCGGGAGGTTCAGCCTGTGATCACTGCGGAAAACATCTCATATAAAATCGGCTCAAAGCAAATACTGACGGATGTCTCCACCAGATTTGAGGCAGGCAGGGTCAGCGCCATCCTCGGTCCGAACGGTGCCGGCAAGTCTACCTTGCTCCGCTGTCTGACCGGCTCCCTTACGCCGGATAGAGGCACGATTACCATGGGTGGCCGGGGGCTGGACGACTATTCGCTTGCCGACTTATCCCGCAAGCGGGCCGTCCTGTCACAGGCGAACCCCATCAGCTTTCCCTTTACCGCATTTGAAATTGTCCTGATGGGCCGTAATCCGTATGAACTGGATCACAGCGCCGCCCTGAACACCGATATTGCGATGGAGGCGCTTGAGATGATGGATGCCGCGCACTTGCGCGATCGCTCTTTTCCCACCTTATCGGGCGGGGAGCAACAACGGGTTCAGTTCGCGCGGGTCATCTCGCAAATCTGGGAGCAGGAGGGGGCATCCCTATTTCTCGACGAGCCGACATCGGCGCTGGATTTAAAGCATCAACATCAGCTATTGGACCTCGTCCAATCGCTGTGCAAACAACATGGCCTCGCCGTGGTTCTTGTGATGCACGATCTCAATCTCGCCTATCATTGCACGGATGATTGCTATTTTATCAAGGGCGG
Source organism: uncultured Sneathiella sp. (assembly GCF_963973085.1). Taxonomy (GTDB): domain Bacteria; phylum Pseudomonadota; class Alphaproteobacteria; order Sneathiellales; family Sneathiellaceae; genus Sneathiella. The sequence continues at coordinate 565,348 of NZ_CAXAXA010000001.1, read as the reverse complement.
CCGGATTGAGGGCAGCGGGAAAAGCCGGAAACTGATCAACGCGGAACGGATCTCGGACATCTTCGACCTCCCGCTCAAATATGCCGGGATGCGGTTTGGCGCGCAACAGATGCAGGTTCAGGTTCAGGCTGAACAGGCTTTGACCGGAAGCTAACGTTGCCACAAATGTTGCATTCGGCGATCTGAAGTTAGCTTGCTGAGAAAATCTAGACGGCATTTCTTCGCTATCGTGAAGGCTGTCCATGGATTAATATGGCGGACTTCCACTTGAGGTCAGCCATAAGCAGGACGGGATGGCGGAGCAGTTGAGCACAGAAAAAGAGGCGCCGGATGTTATCGTCATCGGCGCCGGGATTATCGGCATCACTACGGCGATTGAGCTGTTGCTGATGGGCGCGAAGGTGACGGTGCTTGATCGGGAAGGCGTTGCCGCCGGGGCATCGCGCGGCAACGCCGGGGCTTTCGCCTTTTCCGATGCGGCGCCCGTGGCGTCTCCCGGTATCATGAAGAAGGCCCCAAAATGGCTGTTTGATCCACTGGGCCCGCTCTCCGTTCCGCTGCCCTATGCGCTGAAAATTGCGCCGTGGATGTATCGTTTCTGGCGGGCGAGCAGGCCGGATCAGGTGAGAGCAGGGACTGCGGCGCTGGTGGCGCTGATGACGGCGTCGCGGGAACGGCTTGTGCCGCTTATGGAGACCACCGGCACACATAATATGCTGCGCCAGCATGGCAACCTGCAGCTTTATGAATCGCGCAAGGCCTTTGAGGAAAACCTGCCCATGTGGCGGGAGCGGGAGGCGCGCGGCGTTAAGTTTACGGCGCTCACCAGTCCGGAGGAAATTGCGGAACATCAACCGGGGATCGACCGGCGATTCGTGGGCGCGATCCATACCAATGACTGGTACGGCATTTCTGACCCCAAGGACTATACGACCGCGCTCAGTACGTTTTTCGAAAGCCGAGGCGGGACGATCCGCATTGCCGAGGCCAGCGCGCTTGAGGCTGTCTCTGGTGGGGTGAGCGTTGTTCTTTCCGACGGAACGCGGCTTTCGGCGGATCAGATAGTTGTCGCCGCCGGGGCATGGTCGCACAGGTTGGCAAAAACGCTCGGCGATCACATTCCGCTTGAAACGGAGCGCGGCTATAACACGACGCTTCCCGTCGGGGCGTTCGATCTGAAGCGCCAGCTCTCGTTCGAGGAACATGGCTTTGTCGTCAGCCCGCTCTCAAGCGGCATTCGCGTTGGCGGCGCGGTCGAGCTTGGGGGTTTGAACCTGCCGCCCAACTATCGCCGGGCGGATGCCTTGCTAAAAAAGGCGAAATCCTTCCTGCCGGGACTGAAGACGGAGGGCGGAACGCAATGGATGGGGTTTCGTCCCTCGCTCCCGGATTCAATCCCGGTGATCGGCCCTGCGTCCGCCACGAACCGGATCATCTATGCCTTCGGTCACGGACATCTTGGCCTCACACAATCCGCCGGAACCGCTCGGATCGTGGCAAACCTCGTCATGGGACGGGAAAATACGGTCGATCTCGCACCTTATCGCCCGCAGCGGTTTTAGGGACAGGCGATGGCGCAAACTATATTCCAGTGCATAGATGGCCATACTTGCGGTAATCCGGTTCGTCTGGTGGCCGAGGGAGCGCCCGACCTAAAGGGTACAACCATGCTTGCCCGCCGCGCGGATTTTGTCGCGCACCACGATTGGATCCGCAAGGGCCTGATGTTCGAACCGCGCGGTCATGACCAGATGTCGGGCAGCATCCTGTATCCGCCAACGCGAGAGGATTGCGATATCGGTGTGCTGTTTATCGAAACTTCCGGCTGTCTTGCGATGTGTGGCCATGGCACCATCGGCACGGTGACCATCGCCATCGAGCAAGGCCTTGTCACACCGCGCGAGCCGGGGCGCTTGCGCCTTGACACACCGGCCGGGCTGGTCATTGCGGAGTATCGGCAAGTCGGCCTCCATGTCGAGGAAGTGCGCATCACGAATGTGCCGTCCTTCCTCTATGCGAGCGGGCTGAAGGTTGACTGTCCGGGGCTTGGCGAGATCACCGTCGATGTTGCCTATGGCGGAAATTTCTACGCGATTATCGAGCCGCAGCAGAACTTTAACGATATGGCGGATTATGCAGCGCTGGAGCTGATCAGCTGGAGCCCGAAACTACGGACGGCACTCAATGAAAAATACGATTTTATCCATCCCGAACAGCCCGATATCAATGGCCTGACCCATATCATGTGGACGGGTAAACCGACGCGGGTCGGGGCATCTGCGCGGAACGTCGTCTTTTACGGCGACAAGGCGCTGGACCGGTCACCCTGCGGCACAGGAACATCGGCGCGCATGGCGCAGCTGGTCGCCCGCGGCGCCCTCGCCGTCGGTGATGAGTTCATCCATGAAAGTATTATCGGGTCCGAGTTCAGGGGCCGGGTGGAGGAAAAGGCGAGCGTTGCCGGTCAGGATGCCATTATCCCCTCCATCGGCGGTTGGGCGCGGGTCACCGGCTTTAACCGGATCATCATCGATGACCGCGATCCCTTCGCCCATGGTTTCGTCGTCAGGTGAAGCAGCGGGCTTGCGCTTTGCCGCCCTACAAGCGTAAAATCAGGAACCGCAAAGGCGGGTTCCGGATGCAGGAATAAACAAGAACAAGAAAACCATCGGATAAGGAAAACCATATGCCAAAAATTTCTGTCAACGGCGTCGAGCTGGAATATGAGACGCGGGGCGAATCCTCCGGCGAGCCGATTGTCCTCATCGGCGGCGTCGGGGTGCAGCTTGCCGCCTGGAACGAAACCTTTCTGAAGGCCCTGGCGGACAACGGATTTTATGTCATCCTGTATGATAATCGCGATGTCGGCAAATCCACCAAGTTCGATGACTGGGGACAGGCGGATATTCCGGCAGCCTTTGCGCAGGCCCGTGCGCGCGAGACGGTGTCGGCGCCCTATACGCTCGAAGATATGGCGGATGATGCGGCGGAACTGATTGTGGCGCTGGGTATCGAGAAGGCGCATTTTCTGGGGAGCTCCAACGGCGGGGCGATCGCCCAGACGCTGGCCTATCGTCGGCCGGAGCGGGTGAAATCGCTGATCTCGGTTATGGCAACCTCCGCCCGGCGCGGATTGCCGCGCCCGGAAGCAAAGGCCGCCGAATGGCTGACTAAGCCGCGCAATCCCGCCGGAACGCTGGAGGGTGCCATGGACGAGGCGGTGGAGACAGCCGGTATCATCGGCAGCCCCGGCTTCCCGCGCGACGAAGCCAGCATACGCGAAGAGGCTGCCATGCTGTACAAGCGGTCCTTCTATCCCGACGGAAACAGTCGGCATTTGCTGGCGAGCCTGGCCTCCGGTGACAGCCGGGTTGCGCATCTGTCCGAGATTACCGCGCCGACCATGGTCATTCACGGCCGCGAGGACCCTCTCGTTCCGCTTGGCTGCGCGGAGGATGTGCAGAAATCCATTCCCGGCGCTGAGATTGTCGTCATAGACGGCATGGGCCATGATATCCCGGACGGGGCGGTCCCGACGATTGTCGACGCGATTACGAGAAATGCTAAAAAAGCGAACTGATCCGCTCGCATTTTACGCACCCTTTAGGGTAAACAGGACATGTGACAACCCGCTTGGATTGGCGTAAGCTACCCCTCAACAAGGACATTACGGGAGGAATGCCATGTCAACTGCGCATGAACAGGCGCCGGCAGGGAAGGCCGGTGCGGATAAACCGATTATCGCACCGGTCGATAACCGATCTTACGTTGCGGGCGACAAATCAAAGCCGCTGCGTCTCCAGACCATTCCGGGCATGCTGCGCGAAACGGTTGCGACATTCGGATCGCGGGAGGCGATTGCCTTTCCGCTTCAGGATATTTCGCTGTCCTATGACGAGCTGGCCCGCCGGGTGGATACGCTGGCCGCTGGACTGCTGGCGCTCGGCCTCATGAAGGGCGACCGGATCGGGATCTGGTCGCCGAACAATCTGCAATGGATCCTGACGCAATATGCGACGGCGCGGATCGGTGTCATCCTCGTCAATATCAATCCGGCCTACCGCCTGTCGGAGCTGGAATATGCACTGAATAAATCGGGCTGCCGGGGGCTGATCGCGGCGGAAAAATTCAAGACATCGGATTATCTCAAGATGATCCGCACCCTCGCGCCGGAACTGTCCGATGCGGAGCCGGACGCGCTCCATGCGGCGAAGCTGCCCTCCCTTGAAATCGTGATCGGCCTCGCGGACGATCCGGGGCCGGGCATCTATCCCTTTTCAAAGATCGAGACGTTGGGCGGAGAGACGGAACTGGCGCGCCTCGACGAAATCACAGAGAGCCTGACCCCGGACGATCCGATCAATATCCAGTTTACCTCCGGCACGACCGGCGCGCCAAAAGGGGCGACACTGACCCATTTCAATATCGTCAATAATGCGGCCCATACGGTCGGGCGCATGAACTTTACGGAGGAAGACAGGCTCTGTATTCCGGTGCCGCTCTATCACTGTTTCGGCATGGTGATGGGCTCGCTCGGCTGTGTCAGCAAGGGCGCGGCCATGGTCTTTCCCGGCGAAGCGTTCGACCCGGAGGAGACATTGCTGGCAACCTCCCGCGCGCGCTGCACGGCGCTTTACGGGGTGCCGACGATGTTTGTTGCCATGGTGGATCATCCGCGCCTGAAGGAGCTGGATTTTTCCAGCCTGCGCACCGGGGTTATGGCGGGTGCGCCTTGCCCGATCGAGGTGATGAAGAAGGTGATTGGCCGGATGAACATGTCCGAGGTGACGATCTGTTATGGCATGACGGAAACCTCGCCGGTCTCCTTCCAGAGCAATGTTGATGATCCGCTGGAAAAACGCGTCTCCACCGTCGGCCGCATCCATCCGCATGTCGAAGTCCGGGTGGTCGGCGAGGACGGGACCGATGCTCCGGTCGGCGCAAGAGGTGAGCTCTGGACACGCGGCTATTCCGTGATGCGGGGCTATTGGGACGATGCCGATAAAACGAGCGAGGCCATTGTCGATGGCGGCTGGATGCGCACGGGCGATCTCGCGACGCTGGATGATGAAGGGTACTGCAGCATTGTCGGCCGCCTGAAAGACATGATCATTCGCGGCGGGGAAAATATCTACCCCCGGGAGATCGAGGAATTCCTCTTCACTCATGAGGATGTTCAGGAAGTGCAGGTCTTCGGTGTGCCGAGCGAGAAGTATGGCGAGGAGGTCTGCGCCTGGATCGTATTGCGGGCTGGATCCTCCCTCGATGAGGAGGGGGTGAAGGCCTATTGCAAGGACCAGATCGCCCATTACAAGGTGCCGCGCCATGTCCGCTTCGTGAAGGAACTGCCGATGACCGTGACCGGGAAGCCGCAAAAATTCATCATGCGCGATCAGATGGTGGAGATACTGTCAAGCGGAAATTAACCGGTTAAATTGACAAATATGCATCTCTATTATTACTGAAGAAATGCGCCGTAATATATTGAAATTGATTTGCTTTTTCGATCATACCTTCGCGGCATAAGTCTCGAAGATTTCCTTGGCGCGGGCCCAGACTCCTTTCTCTATCCGGTCCAGCGTCTTGAGGGACGGTAGCAGTTGCGCCGCATAATCCTCGCTGCTTTCCACCGGCAGCAGGGACGGCAGGTTGTCGATGGCCATCACGTCGAGCGGTGGCGCCTTCGCAACGCGGATCACCGGATGATCAAAAGACGTGGCGTGATCATATATCGGGATGGGATTGAACGGGCTGCTCGGATCACAGGAGACATCGGCGATCACCGAAAGCCGCCGCTCACCCGTCAGCGCGGATTTCGGCACGAACACCGGCACACCATCGCGGGCAAGGATACAGTTCACGAAGATATCGCGATCGAGAATTTCCGGGAAGGGGCCGCCGTGTGCTGTTTCCGCCATATCCCATTTCAGGACATCAAGGCCGAGCGCTTCGAGGCAATCGCTCGCGCCCGTGCCGACGCGCCCCAGTGCGCCGATGACAATCGCGTTCGGCGTCACCGCACCGGTTTTCATAATGGCCGCAAGATTTTTTTGCAGTTCGCTCACAAGCGCATCGCGGCCCGGATAAACGCTCACTCTCTCCGGGCCTGGACCGGCGCCGCGCTTCTCCTCGATCCAGACCATCAGCCCGATGGCTGCTCCGGCGAAGCCCGCCCAGTAGCCAAACGCGGCGACACGGCGGCCATTCTCGTCGGTGAGGTACTCAAGATCATATAGCGTGCCTCCGCCTGCCTTGAACCGGCGGAGGAGGGCAGGACCATCCGCCTGTCCCTTGTAGGCATGACCGAACATGATATGGCGATGCGGAAGCGGAGAGTCGCTTTCCGGCAGTTCCTTGAGGCCGAAAATGATGGCGTCCGTCGGCGCGTCCGGCCAGCTTCCTTCCGTCGCTATCTCGCATCCCGTCTTGCGATAGTCCTCAATGGGAATGGCGCGGCAGCTTGATTCTTCCACCGTGACGGACATTCCCGCCGCCATCAGGGCCCGAACCCCTTCCGGAGTGATGCCGACCCGTTGCTCATTCTCTCGCTGCTCGGCGCGTACCCAGATATGGGTCATATCCTTCTCCTCACTTCCTTATCTTTAACGTGAATTGACGGGAGTTTAAAGCTGCGAAACGACCCTTCCTTAAAAAGGGACGGACAAGCTGATCGCCCCGAATTCGTCCGGGTTGGATTGACCCTTGTATTCACGTGACCGGAAGACATGCGTAAACGCCAGTCGGGCAGAGCGAAGGGTAACTGCCACCCCAACTTGCGCATCGCCGACGAAAGGCTCCTTGTCCACACTGCGGCTGTCCCTGAAGGTATTGCCATCGAGGAAGATGTTATGCGCAACGGCACGGGCGTCAAGACCAGCGAAGAAATACAGGCCGACATCGTCCGTTTGCTCGAAAAAGCCGGACCCGGGAAGGCCCGGTTGAATGCGCGGCGGCCCATAGTCATTCGGCAGGTTCCAGCCGAAGCGCAATGTCGCGCCCGCGTTGGCGTAGGTGTAAATATTGCCGAGCGCTCCGCCGACATGCGGGGTCACATCGACGGAAATACCAGCAATCTCCTGGGAAACCAGCGCCCGCCAGCTCCGCTGGTAGGTCAGCACCAGTCCGGGTTCGTCCTTAAGCTGCGTATCCCATCCCTGCGGTTTGGGCGAACCAACAACCTTATGGATGAATTCCTGTGACTGTTCGGCAAGCGAAGACGGCCCGACGATACCGAATTGAAGTTGAAGCTGATCCAGCTGTTTTTCCCCGGTTTCCACCACGATCCCGACGGCGCCGTAAAGCCAGCCGGCATAGGGACGCTCGTCAAGCGGCGGGTCAGGGTCGGAGATATCATTCGGCGTATACATATTCTGGCCGATGGCGTAGCTGGAGCGAACCAGCCCGTCTTCTGGAAAGAACGGGAGTAATCTGGCCGCCTTCAGTGCCCAGACCGGCGCATAATCCGGTTCGGACATCCACGCAAGCTGAACGCCATTCGTATAGTCCTGGTCCAGTCCAAAGAACAGGTCATTTTCCAGAACAAACGTAAAGGTGCCTTCTTCGGCCTCTTCCGTCTCAATGACGTCATTAGCAGAGGCATATGTGCCCAACGATAGCAACAGCCCGGTGGCAAAGATGACGGGTCGAAAAAATTTCATCGGGAGGAATTATCCCTGGATCATGGTGATAATATGTTCATGTATATGCGATTTTCCCCCCAAGCGCATTTATTTTCTCAAATAGGCAGGGGTGGTCGGGCTAGGCGTCGCTTAATCTGGCCTTTTCTGCGCTACGGGCGGCGGCGTATTCGTCGGTGATTTCCACGATCAGCTCTTCCGTTGTCGTGATGGCACTGACGCCGGAAACCGTATGCCCGGCAGACCAGATATCCTTCCAGCGCTTCGGATCGGATTTCCGTGCTTCGGGATTAATGTCCTTGGCAATATCGATACTGCCGCGTTCCTCCAGGTTGTCCGGATCGAGCCCGGCCCGCAGGATGGAGGCTTTCAGCATATTCGCAGGCAAGCCGGTAAAGGCTTTGGTAAGCAGGATATCGTCCGCCCGCGAGTCAACCAGCATTTGCTTGTAGACCGGGCTCGCCATGCTTTCTTTGGTGGCGATAAACCGGGTGCCCATATAGCCGAGATCACATCCCAGCGCCTCGGCCACGTGAAGGCTGCGACCGTCCGTAATGCCACCGGCGAGCACGATCGGGCCGTCAAAGAAACGGCGGACATCCTGCACGAACACGAACGGGTTGATCCAGCCGGTCTGGCCTCCGGCGCCCGCCGTCAGCAGCACAAGCCCGTCTGCCCCGGCGGCAACGGCCTTTTCGGCATGATGCACGGTCGCGACATCGGAAAAGACGAGCGTGCCGATATCATGTAGCGGTTCCAGAACCGGCGTCGGTGGGCCGACACTAGTGATGACGATTTTCGGCCGGTGACGGAGTAACACATCAAGGTCCTCCATGACGCGGGTATTTGATTTATGGACAATGAGGTTGGGGCAATAGGGCGCAACCTTTGACGCTCCCTTTGCTGCCGCCGTCCCCAGCCGTTCGTCAATCTCCGTGATCCAGTGGTCCAGTTCCTCCGTGCTCCGGCAGTTGGCCGTCGGGAAGGAGCCGATGACCCCCGCCGCGCAGGTTGCAACGACCAACTCCACCCCGGAAACCAGGAACATGGGGGCGGCAATCAGAGGCAGGCGCAAACTGCTTTTCAGCGCCGTAAAATCATGTGTCGTCATATCAGATACGTGTCTCCCGGTTCTCCCAATACTGGGCGCGTAGGTCACGTTTCAAGACCTTGCCGACCGCGCTTCTCGGGAGCTGGTCAATAAAATCGACAGATTTCGGGGCCATCACACTGCCGAGCTTTTCTTTGCAAAGTGCAATCAGTTCCTCGGCGCTGACACTGGTTCCCGGCGCGCGCTCCACCACGGCCTTGACGGCTTCTCCCCATTTTTCATCCGGCACGCCAATGACCGCGCAGTCCTGCACTGCAGAGTGCTGGGCTAGAACCTGCTCCACCTCCAGCGGGAAGACATTGAACCCGCCACTGATGATCAGGTCGCGCTTGCGGTCGCTGATGTAGATGTAGCCGTCCGCATCGCGATAGCCGAGGTCGCCGGTATGCTGCCAACCGTCCTTTTGAATGGCGGCTGTTGCTTCTGGATCATTGATGTAGCGGAACATGACCGTTGGTCCTTTCAGGACAATCTCGCCGACGTCGTCCGGTCCAAGCAATTCGCCCTCGTCATTCATGATCTCAATGCAGCTGATCGTTGCCGTCGGCAGGCCGACCGATTTGAGGCGCGGTGCCAATTTCTCATTTTTTAGTGCTTCGGTGACGGCGGTCGGCGACAGGAAGGTGAGGGGGAAGCCGGACTCTGTCTGCCCGTATGACTGACAGACGACGGGGCCGAAAATCGCGTGGGCGCGGGCTATTTTCTCCACGGCAAATGGGGCCGCTGCCGAGATCAGGTAACGCAGGCTCGAAAAATCCGTTTCCCGGCATTTTGGGTGGTTCATCAGGATATAGATGACCGTCGGCGGCAGGAACAGTAGCGACACCTTGTGGCGCGGGATGTTGTCGAGAATCTGCTCCGGATCGGCGACGGACATCATCACTACGGTACCGCCCTGGGCCAGCGCGGCCATGGCGACAATGCCGCCCGCATGGGTGATCGGTGCGACGGAGAGATTGACCGGCGGATGATCAAGATCGAAATCGGTCAGCGCTGTCATGAAGCCGAGGACATCCCAGGCCAGAAAATCCTGCCCCGCCTGGGTGATCTTGGGGGCGCCGGTCGTGCCACCGGTGGAACCCTGGAACCCGGTTCCGTCCGCCGACAGGTGAACATTGACCGGCCGGTCGGAGGCATTGGCGATGAATTGTTCAAGCGAGGGGATATCGCCGATCTGCCGGTCAAGGCAGACGACAACCTCAATCGACGGTGCGCCGGCCAGCATTGCCGGTATCTGGTCCTGGATACCGCTATCGAAAAAAAGCGCCTTGCAGCCCCCACGATTGAGCACGTCCGTATTCACATGCACGCCGGAGCGGAGGTTGACATTGCTCCAGGCACCGCCCGCACGCATCCCGCCGATAATCGTTGCGAGGGCAAGGTTGGTATTCGGGCTCAACACCGCAAACGGGGTTTCGGGCGCAAAATCGCTGGCCAGCAATTTGTTAGCGATACAGTTGGTCAGGGAGGTCAGTTCTTTATGGCTTAGAGTTCCCGTCTCGTCGATAAGGGCTGCGCGGTCCTTGGCGGTACGACTTGCCCGATCCAGAAGGTCCAGATAATTCAGATTTCGCATTTTTCCTCCGCAAGCCTTAAAGCCGTTATTATTTATTGTCGCCTTGACTCTGATGAGAGGAGATCATTGTTGACCGTACGGAGGTCATTTATCAAGGGAAAAGCTCAGCGTTGCCGATGTGTGCAGGGCTCTCAGTTTTCCTCACCAATAACGGCGACGATATCGCCGATCTGGATCAGGCACGGATAATGCCGTGCCGACAGGACGCCATCGCGCAGGCTGACATAATTCATCGGCGCCCGCCCCGTACGTTCGTAATCATGAACGCGGGCAAGCAGTTGCCCCTTCTTGACGCGATCGCCAAGCTCGCAGCAGAATTCAAGAAGCCCGCCCGCCTCGCAGGAGATATAGCAGTCATCATCGGGCATATGGAGGCTGATGCTTTCCGATTTTTCGGGCTCTCCCGCCAGGATTTCCGCATGCATCAGGAAATTACGGATGCCTTTCCTGGCAATTGCAACGGTATGGGAGGTTGCTGATCCGCCGCCGCCCAGTTCTGTAGAAATAAAAACCTTTCCCATTTCCTCGGCGGCGCTGTCATACATCCCCGTCGCATCGACTTCCCGTAGCATCATGGAATAGGGGGCATTGAACGCCTCCATCGCGGCGACGCAATGTGATTGCTGTTCCGCGTTTGGCAAGACATGGGCCGCGCAGAACGGCACGAAATCGAGGGTTTTTCCGCCTGAATGCAGATCAAGGACATAATCCGCCATGGGCAGCAACGTCCGCTGGAAATAATCGGCGATTTTCTCGGTGACCGACCCTCTCGGGTTGCCGGGGAAAATACGGTTCATATTGCCGCCATCGATGGGCGAGGTGCGCGAGGCCGCCCGGAAGGCGGGGTAATTCATCGCCGGCACGATAATCACCCGGCCCGTAATGTCGGAAAGCTCGATCTCATTCGACAGGTTGAACAGCGCAATCGGCCCCTCATACTCATCGCCGTGATTGCCGCCCGTGAGCAGGGCCGTTGGGCCGTCGCCGCGTTTCATGACGGTGATCGGGATCATCAGTGAGCCCCAGGCTGATCCGTCGTAGGAATGGGGCAGCTTCAGATAGCCATGCTGGATGCCGTCCTTCTCATAGTCGATGGTCGGCGTGATCGGGTTGCGGATCAACATTTTAAAATCCTGTCTTCTAGTTCTTCACAACAAGGGCGCGGGGTACGTTGGCCAGGCACACCGGCCCGTCGTCCGTTATGACGATGCTTTCCGTTGTTTCAAGTCCCCAGTCCTGCATCCAGAGCCCGGTCATGAAATGAAAGGTCATGCCCGCTTCCAGTACTGTTTTATCGCCGGGCCTGAGGCTCATCGTGCGCTCGCCCCAGTCCGGGGGATAGCTGATACCGATGGGATATCCGGTCCGGTTGTTCTTGATAATGCCATACTTTATGAGAACGGCAAAAAAGGCGGTTGCGATATCCTCACACAGGTTTCCCGGTATCGCCACTTCAAGCCCGGCCTCCATGCCTTCCTGTACAGCCTTGTCGGCATCCAGAAACTGTTGCGGCGGTTTGCCGAGAAACACCGTGCGCGAGAGCGGCACGTGATAGCGTCTGTAACAGCCCGCAATCTCGAAGAAGGTGCCTTCGTTGTTCTTCATCGGCTTGTCATCCCAGGTGAGATGCGGCGCGGCGGCATCGGCGCCCGAGGGCAGCAGCGGGACAATCGCCGGGTAATCACCGCCAAAACTGTCGGTGCCGTTGATGCCGGTCGCATAAATCTCGGAAACCAGTGTGTTCTTGTGGATGCCTGGTTCGATCACCTCGACGATGCGCTTGTGCATTTCCTCGACAATCCGTCCAGCGCGTCTCATATAGACCAGCTCCTGCTCGGATTTGACGGCACGGCACCAGTTGACAAGGGCAGTGGCATCCTGAAATTTCGCATTCGGCAGATTGGTCAGCAGGGACGCATAGGCCGCAGCGGTGAAATAGTAATTGTCCATCTCAACGCCAATATGTTGCTTGTCCCAGCCTTTCTCCTCGATCAACATGCACAGCGGCTCCATCGGATGGCGCTCCGTCGACTGGACATAGTGATCTTCATAATAATGGATATTGCCGTGATCCATGAAGACTGTGCGTTTCGCGCCATTGGCATCCTGTTCCCGCCCGTACCAGATCGGCGGTCCGTCCAGGGACAGCAGCACACATTGATGAACATAGAAAGACCAGCCGTCATAGCCCGTCAACCAAGCCATATTGGACGGATCAGTGACGATCAGAAGCTCGATTCCCTGTTCCTGCATGGAGTGGCGCGCCTTGGCCATCCGGTCCGCATACTCATCAAGGCTAAAGGGCAGATCCATAACACAGTCCCCTGTAAAAAATACGATTTCAGCTAATAAAACGGCTTCCTGCCTGCTGGCTTGCCGCGATGCGCACCGCCTCGGCTGCGATGGCGGTATCCTGGATACCCATACCTGTCAGATCGCAGATTGTAATGTCGGTTGCTGTTTGCCGTCCGACACTTTCTCCAATAATTACGTCTGATAGCTCCGGAAAACTGCGATTTGCCGCAATCAGCCCCTCTTCGACGGCACGGCGAAGCTCCCCTTGCGTCACGCATTGCGCCTGGCGGTCACAGACATAGAGATCAGCAGCCGTCAGGATGTCCGGCGCCAGTTCCCCCTTGTAGGGCGCGTCCGATCCCATGGCAGTGATATGCTGTCCCGGGCGGAGATGCGCTTTCGTGAGGACAGGCTCGCTCGCTGGCGTTGTGGTCACGATTATATCGCTTGTCGCTGCAAGGTCATCGAGGGACGGGGTTGCCGTCACCTCTATGCCAAGCGTATCGGCGCATTCCCGCGCGCAGATTTCGGCTTTCGCGGAATCGCGCGCCCAGATCAGCGCCTTTTCTATCTTGCGGACAAGGGTCAGGGCCTTGAGCTGAAGCCGCGCTTGCGTCCCGGCGCCGACAATGCCGGCGGTGTTCGCATCTTCCCGCGCCAGCCATTTTGCCGCCACTGCCCCCGCCGCCGCTGTGCGGACATCCGTGAGATAACCGTTATCAAGCAGGAGGGCTTCGACCAGCCCGGTTTGCGCCGCGAAAACCACCATCAGGCCGTTGACACTCGGCAGGCCCATCTTGGGATTGTCGAAAAAGCCCGGGCTCATCTTCACGGCGAAGGAGGGGATACCCGGCACATAGGCCGTCTTGACATCAACCTCGCCGTTATACTCCGGGATATGCATGCTGAGGATCGGTGGCATTTCCACGGCTTCGGTCGCCAGCAGCCGGAAGGCGTTTTCAATGCAGTCGACCGCACTCTTATCAAGCTGTATCGCGCGCCGTAGTTCGGATTCGTTCAGGATCGTGATTTCAGGCATTTCCGGCGTCCCCTCCTGTTGTCTCGGCTGCGGGATCGACATTCTCCCCGTCGATGATCCGTTTATGCAGGGCCATGTCGATGTTGGAACCGCTGAGGAGCGCAACCGTCTTCCCTTGCGGCCGGACCTTTTCCGTGAGCAGGGCGCCGATGCCGACACTTCCCGATCCCTCAATCACTTGCCGCTCCTGCCAGTAGGCATGGCGGATCGCGTCGGCAATCTCGGTTTCGGTGAGGGTAACAACCTCATCCACATGTTGCCGTACGATGTCGAAAGTATAGCGGTTGCCGAGCCCGATGCCGCCGCCGAGCGAGTCGGCGAGGGTGGGCACTTCAGCCACCTCGACCGGGTTGCCTGCGCGCAGACTCTCGATCATAGCCGCGCCGCGTTCCATGGAGACACCGATGACGCGAATATCAGGGTTGGTGGATTTCATGGCGACGGCAATACCGGCGATCAGGCCGCCGCCGGACAGCGGGACGATCACCGTTCCAAGGTCCGGCAATTGCTCCAGCATTTCAAGGGCGAGCGTTCCCTGCCCGGCGATAATATCCGCATGATCGAAAGGCGGCAGCATGGTCATGCCGTCTTCTTTCACGCGCCGGTCGACTTCCTTCTGCGCCTCGTCCTGAGACCGGCCGATGATCACGATTTCGGCGCCTTCACCACGAATGGCCTCGACCTTGTTGGCGGGCACCAGTTCGGACATGCAGATAATGCAGCGGGTCTCCAGCTGCTTCGCGGCATGGGCAAGGCCGCGGCCGTGATTGCCGGTGGAGACACCGATCACACCCTTTGCGCGCGCGTCGGCTGAGAGGGCGCGGATGGCGTTCGTCGCACCGCGCAGCTTGAAGCTGCCGGTTATCTGAAGATGCTCATATTTGAGATACACATCTCCGTCGGTTATATCGGACAGAGTGGATGAATGGACGAGCGGTGTCTCGCGGACCATACCGGCAATCCGCTGCCGGGCGCGGCGAATGTCATCAATTGTGATTACATCTGACATGGCATCAACCTGATCTACAATGTATGAGTTTCAAACTACACACGTCGAAAGACGGGAGCTGTGCAGCAATCGGGAAATTCTGTTTAAAATATTTCCTTATTCCGCCTATGAAGAAAAAATAAGGGCGTGTCAATGCTTGCGGTTGATACCGATGGGTGGATTGCGGCTTGCAATGTCTTGGAAATTTCGATTTCAAAAAAAGAATGCCACGCGGACGGCCTATGTTATGATCGCCCAAACAAGCGCAAAAAAGCGCGGCGTCAGTGTGGGAGGTGACGATGGATTTGCAGAATTTTAACCGGGACTATTCAACCGCAGTCAAGGACTATTACATTGATATTCCTGACGATTTCAATTTCGCCTTCGATATTATCGATGCCCGCGCGGCCGAGAATGATGGCGTGGCGGTGATTGCGGTTTCCCGCGACGGAGAGGCGATCCGGGATATCCGCTATTCCGACTATGCGGAGGATTCCGCGCGGCTGGCAAACGCGTTCCTGTCCCTCGGGATCAATAAGGGCGATTTCGGCTGCCTTGTCATTGGCCGAATCCCGGAATGGTATACGGTACTTTTCGCCTGCATGAAGGTGGGCGCGATTTCGATGCCGGGGACGAACCTGCTGACCGCGAAGGATATCGCCTATCGCGTACAAAAGTCCAAGGCGCGGTTTGTCGTGGTCACGCCGGAGCATTGCGAGAAAGTCGATGCCGTGCGCGGCGACTGTCCGACGCTTGAGCATTTTATCGTCGTCGGCGGCACGCACCCGGGCTGGCTCTCCCTTGATGAACTGATGGCGAAGGCCTCCCCAACGTTGGCGCGAAAAGACGCGCCGCCAACCGTCGCCTCGGACATGATGATGGCCTATTTCACCTCCGGCACCACCTCGATGCCGAAAATGGTGCCGCGGGATTTCGGTTATGCGCTCGCCCATGCGGCGACGGCGCTTTTCTGGATGGACCTGCGTGAGGGCGATGTGCACTGGACGCTGACCGATACCGGCTGGGCGAAGGCGGCCTGGGGTCTGCTGTTTCCGCCGCTGCTCGCCGGATCGAAGATCGTACTCTATGACGGGGAGGGGGCCTTTGATCCGCATTTTCATCTGGACCTGATCAAGCGTTTGAAAGTTGCCACTTTCTGTGCACCGCCGACCGTTTACCGCCTGTTCGCGCAGCAGGATCTGGGAAAATATGATTTCTCCTCCCTGCGCCGTTCCCTCGGCGCGGGAGAGCCGCTCAACCCGGAGGTCATCCGCTATTGGCAGAAGCATACCGGCAATGTTATCGCCGACGGCTATGGTCAGACGGAAACCATCAATATCGTTGGTAATTTCCCCGGAATGGAAACCCGTTTCGGTTCCATGGGCAAGCCGGTGCCGGGGTTCGATATCGACATCATCGATGACGATGGCAACCGCCAGCCGGACAACGAGGTCGGGCATATTGCGATCCGTACGGACGGGGATAGCTGGCCGCCCGGGCTTTTCGATGGCTATTATACCGGCGGGGAGCCGGACAGGGAGGCGTTTCGCCATGGCTGGTACTACACCGGAGATACCGCGAAGCGCGATGCGGACGGTTATATCTGGTTCGAAGGACGGGCCGATGACCTGATCAGTTCCGGCGCCTACCGGATCAGCCCGTTCGAGGTGGAAAGCGCGCTTCTGGAGCATCCCGAGGTTGTCGAGAGTGCCGTGATCGGCATTCCCGATGAAACACGCGGGCAGCTTGTAAAGGCTTATATCATTCTGAAATCACCGGAGAAGGCGGGGCCGGACCTTGTGACCGATATTCAGGATTTCTGCAAGAACCTGACGGCGCCCTATAAATATCCCCGGCAGATCGAGTTTGTCGACAGCCTGCCGAAGACGATCTCGGGTAAGATCCGCCGGGTGGAACTGCGGGGGGAGGGGTGATCCTTCCCCGCTATTAAACCGAAACGGCGCGGGATTATTCGCGCGACATTTCCGCCTTGCCGACGCCGTCACCGTCCAGGGTCTGTTTCTCCATATGGATGGTGACCTTGCGCAGGAAACCGTCAAACTCGAACGGGGCGGCATAGTCGCCGACCGGATTGCCGCGATCCCGCCCGATGTCCAAACCGGACCAGGAAATCAGCATGAAGAACCCGAGGTTGCTCTCGGCGGAGCCGGCGTCCTCGCCATCGATGGTCAGCGTATAGCGGCTCTGCCCCATCCCCTTGCCCATGCGCGGCTTCTCCTCTTTCGTCAGCCTTTCGACCTTCAGGCCGAGCAGGCGGCGGCCCGGGGCCACTTTCTTATCGGAGGTGACGACAACATGCTCGCCGCCGATATTGAGGTCATGCACAAGATGGCCGTCCTTCATATAGAGGCTGTAGCCTGAGGTGGTATCGCCATGGGCAATCAGGACGCCGTTGCTGTTCTCGCTTTCGACATCGGCTTCCGCTTCGATTCTATAGTTGCGGCTGCGCAAGTCCGGCGCCACATCAGAGGGGATATGGCCGACGCCACGATGGAAGACGAATTTGGTCCGGTCGCCCTGTAACCGTTCCGCATTCTCGGCGAAGCGTGGGGCGAAGCGATCATCCAGCGGCAGCACCTGATTCTCTTTTGCTTCCTTCCACCAACTGTCGATCATCGTCTTCAGGCGTTCTGGTTGCTCCGCGGCAAGATCTTTGCTCTCGGAAAAATCCTCATCCAGATTATAGAGCTCCCATTGATCCTCCTCGAAGGCCGAGCCCATGGGATGAAAGGCGACGGCTTTCCAGCCGTCCTGCCAGATACCGCGATGGCCGAACATCTCGAAATACTGCGGCTTGTCGCGGGCTGGGGCCTCCGGGTTCAGCAGGCTGTCCTTGAAGCTCTGCCCCTCAATCGGTTGTTGTTTGACGCCGTTGATGGTTTCGGGTGGCTCGATATTGAGGATATCGAGGAGGGTCGGCACCACGTCGGAGCAATGGGCAAACTGATGCCGCAATTCACCGCGCGCCGGAAGGCCCTTCGGCCAGCTGATGATCAGCGGATCGCGGATGCCGCCGCCATGGGTGTTCTGCTTGTAGCGTTTCAGCGGCGAGTTGGCGGCCATGGCCCAGCCATGGGGGAAGTTGGAATGGGTATCGGGCCCTCCGATATCCTCGATCCGTGCGAACTTCTCCTCCATCGATTCCGGGCGGAGATTGAACGGCCCCATGGCATTGACAAGACCGTTGCGCCCGCCCTCCTGACTGGCACCGTTATCGGAGAGAACCAGGATCAGCGTATTGTCCATCTGGCCGGTTTCTTCGAGAAAATCGATCAGCCGGGAAATATGCCGGTCCGTATGATCGAGCATGCCCGCATAGGCGGATTGCAGCCGGGTATAGAGCCGGTGCTCGTCTGCCGTATGCTCGTCCCATGCCTTGACGCCGTCATTGCGCGGCGGCATTTCTGTGTTCTCCTGCACGATGCCAAGCTCCTTCTGGCGGGTAAGGCGGCGCTCGCGTTCCTTGTCCCAGCCGCCTTCAAACATCGGATCATAGCTTTTGATGATGTCTTTCGGCGCCTGATGCGGGGCGTGGCAGGCAGCGAAGGCGCACCAGAGAAGCCAGGGGTTATCTTCTGCGCCCGCGTTATGATCGGCGAGCATTCGGATAGACTGATCGACCAGATCCTCCGTCAAGTGATAGCCGGTTTCATAGGTGCCGGGCGGGTCGATATGGCTGTTGTCGCGCACCAGCTCCGGGGCGTATTGATCGGTTTCGGCGTCGAGAAATCCGTAGAAACGATCAAATCCCCGGTTCAAGGGCCAGCCATCGAAGGGGCCCGTCGGGCCGCTTTCATTGAGCGGGTTCACATGCCATTTGCCGATCATATAGTTGCGATAGGCGTGGGGGCGCAGCATCTCGGCGAGCGTGCCCGCCGATTTCGCGATCTTGCCGCGATAGCCCGGATGGCCGCTGTCGAAATTCGCAAGGCAGCCGACGCCGACGGAATGATGGTTCCGTCCGGTCAGCAGGGCTGCCCGCGTCGTCGAGCACATGGCTGTCGTATGAAAACCGGTGTAGCGGATGCCTTTCTCCGCAAGTTTGTCGATGGTCGGTGTCTTGATGGGAGAGCCGTAACAGCCGAAATCAGAAAAGCCGACATCATCGAACAGAATGACAAGGATGTTCGGCGCGCCCTCCGGTGCCTTTGGTGGTTCAGGCCAGTGGGGTTTGTACTCTTCCATTTTTTATTACTCCCGTTCGCTTTACGCGTTATTGATTTGCTTTGGTGTGACGCGAGGTCAGATTCGCACACTTCCGGTCTTGCGGATGCGGTCGAAGGTCTTTCCGGCGATATTGAGCTGGTGAATCTGGCTGGTGCCTTCATATAGCCGGAACAGGCGAACATCGCGATAGAAGCGTTCGATGCTGCTGTAGTCGGCGACATAGCCGGAGCCGCCGAAAATCTGCACCGCCCGGTCGGCAATCCGTCCGCACATCTCGGTCGCGAAATATTTGCACATGGAGGCTTCCAGCGTGATGTCGACGCCCTCATCGCGCTTGCGGGCCGTGTCAAGGATCAGGGTGCGGGTCGCAGTGATATCCACATGGCTGTCGGCGATCATCGCCTGGATCAGCTGGAAATCGCTGATCGGATTACCGAACTGCTTTCTTTCCATGGAATATTTTGCCGCATCATCCAGCATCCGCATGGCCGGTCCGGTACTGAGTGCGGAGAGGTGAATGCGCTGCTTGTTGAGCGCCTTCATTGCGGTTTTAAAGCCGACCCCTTCTTCACCGCCAAGCAGCCTGTCCGGGGAAATCTCGCAATTCTCGAAATGCACCTCGGAAACAGGGGAGCCGGACTGGCCCATCATTGTATATTGCTCGCCGACGGTCAGGCCCGGCGTGTCGCGATCGACCAGAAAAGCGCTAATACCGCGGTGGCTGTCATCCTCTGGATTGGTGCGGGCAAAAACGGTGAAAAGGTCGGAAATCGGCGCATTGGTGATGAAGGCCTTGGATCCGTTCATCACATAGTGATTGCCCTTCTTGATGGCGGTGGTGGTCAGCGCCGTTGCCTGCGATCCGGCTTCGCGCTCGGTGAGCGCAAAGCAGCCGACAATCTCGCCAGCGGCCAGTTTGGGGAGATACTTGCGTTTCTGTTCTTCAGTGCCGTCGACGATTAGGGATTCGCTGCCGATACCGGTGTTGGAGCCAACGCGCGCCCGAAAGGCAACCGAGCAATAGGACAGCTCAAACGCCATCAGGACCAGCTCCTCCGTTGTCAGGCCAAGCCCACCATATTCTTCCGGGATGGCCCAGGCAAAATAGCCGCGCGCCTGCATGTCATCGACCAGGTCCTGCGGCACTTCATTAAGCTCGGCCACGCGGTCCTCGTTCGGGATGGCAACCTTTTCCACCCAGTCGCGGACTTCCATGCGTTGCTGTTCCAGTATTTTTGCATCACGTATCATTCGAATCTCTTTTTGATTTGTTGTTGGATCGGAATCAGCCGGCGAGTTGCTGTTGCATGTTGGCGAGCGCCACTTCTGTCTCGCCCACCAGCCGCTGCATGATTTCATCGACGGTTTTCAGTTCGTTGAACCAGGCGATGCTTTGCCCGGTCGCCTCATAGATCAGCGGTTCGATCTCATGTTCGTTGACCCCGGCGACGAGATCGGCGGTCAGTACCTGCTGATACGGCATTTTGAGCGGTTCCGGCGCGTCCGGCCGGTCCCATTCCTCGGACCAGGCGGATTTGACAATCCGGCAGGACTTACCGCTGTGGCTGAGGGAGATTGTCGTATCCAGACTATTCGCCTTAAGCAGCTTGTTCAGCAGGGCATCACAGAGCGCATGTTCCTTGGAGGCGAGCCAGGCCGTACCCAGCCAGACCCCTTGCGCACCAAGCCCGAAGGACGCGGCAATATGCCGACCATGACCCACGCCGCCCGCCGCCAGCACGGGCGTATCGCCCGCGACCTCAACCACCTGCGGCACGAGGGAGAAGGTGCCGATCGGACCTGTGTGGCCACCGGCGTCATATCCTTGCGCGACGATCACATCGACCCCGGCCGCCTTGGCCTTTTCCGCATGGCGCGGCGCCCCGACGAGGGAGAAGGTGACTTTCCCGTGATCCTTGGCTCGCTGGATCATTTCCGGCGGCATCCCGACGGCGGAAGCGAAGCTGTGGGCTCCGGATTCCAGCGTTGCGGCCATTTGCTCCTCAAACAGCTGCTGGGAACGGATCTGCGAGGAAAAGAAGGTCGGTTTCGTCGCGGCGGGAACCTTATATTTTTCCGTCAGCTTCTGGACGAAGGCCTTGTGGGCGTCGGGCAGGTTCGATTTCGTTCCCTCCCGGTCCGTGTCGTCGCCAACCGTGCTCGGCAGCATCAGGTCAATCCCGAAGGGCAGGTCTCCGAGACGGTCCTTCATGATCCGGGCTTCCTCGGCGATTTCGTCCGGCATGCTGCGCGCAGCACCAAACACCGGATAACCCCCCGCCTTGCCAAGCGCCACCATGACATCGATGTTATGGGCTAGTCCGAAGATGGGGTATTTAATACCCATTTTCCTGGCGAGCGGGGTGTTCAAAGCCATTTTTCTAATCCTTGTTGTTTCTTATAGTCAGCTTCCGAAGATATTGAAAAGACGCAGGTTTTTCGCAACCGATGCAAGACGCGGCGCAAGGTCTTTCTCGATGTCTTCCTTGCGGGCACGATAGGCAGGGATACCGCAGGACAACGTCACCTCAAGGCCGTCCTTGGTGATGCCGACGGGCGCCGACATCGCGTAGATATTCTCGCGCCATTCACCGTAAGAAATGCAATATCCCTTGGTCTGGCAACTTTCGATTGCCCGGTTTATCCGCTCTTTGTTGCGCTCCACGGCGTCCGGATAAATGCTTTCGACTTCAAGATATTTGGCGGCGCGTTCTTCATCGGAGAGCAAGGAAAGCAGAGAGCGGCCAGTGGATGATTCCGCAACGGGAACGGTCATACCCATTTCCGGCACATGCGGAAAATCGGTGATGTCACCCACGGTCTGGACATAGACCGCATCTGCGCCGTTAAAAACGGCAAGAGAGACGTTGCCCTTCGCGATTTCTGCATATTCCTGCATCTGATTAACGGCCTGCCGCCGCCATTTCATGTTGGAAAGAATGGGGTAAGACAGGGCAAGCAGACCGGGCGCGAGCTGAAAGCCGCCTTGGGGGGCGCGCCGCAGATAATGAAGCGCGATCAGTGTCTTGCAAAGCCGTGAGACGGTCGCCTTGTTAATCCCGACCCGCTTGGCAATCTCCGCGTTGGTCAGTGTCTGATCTCCACCCAGGAAACAGGCAAGGATATCAAGGCCGCGAATAAGTGTCGTTGAGAGCGAACTGTCCCGATCGACAATTTCGTCCAACGGAACTCGACGTCTTTCGACATGGGCTATCAGGTTGGTCTGCTCGCTGATCATATAATCCCTCTTTCCCGGTAGGCTTTAATCTCGTTTTTGCTCAATCCCAGGACTTTTTCAAACACGGCGTCATTGTCCGCGCCAAGTCCCTTGGCAGTCCACTTTACACTGCCCGGATTACGAGTAAATCGGGGAACCACATTTTGCAGGCGGACAGAACCGAAATCTTCATCGGGAACGGATACAATCGCGTTGCGGGCCTGATATTGCGGATCATTGAAGATTTGCTCGACTGAATAGATCGGGGCTACCGTCCCCTTGGCCTTGTCAAACGCCTCGACGACCTCATCAAGGGTATGGGTGGCGATGAAATTGCCAAAAATCTTGTCGAGTTCCGCCGCATTCTCGACCCGGAGGTTATTTGTGGCGAATCGCGGATCGTCCAGCAGATCCGGCCGGCCGACGGCGGTGGCATTTCCCTTGAAGGTCGCGTTCGTGCTGCCGGCGAGGGAGACATACTTCTTGTCACTCGTAAGATACACATCCGACGGGGCGGAATACTGGTTCCTGTTGCCACTGCGCTCACGTACTACACCGAGTTGGTCGTATTCGATGGCAAGGAAATCGAGCAGGCGGAAGGTTGCCTCGGTCAAGGAAAGGTCAATCTCTTCCCCTTTGGCCGGTTCCTCCCGCGCTACCTTGAACATCGCGGCGAGAATGGCCATCGCACCGAACACGCCGCCAAAGGCATCGGAAATAGGGTAGCCCGTATGCATTGGCGGGCGGTCCGTATCGCCAGTGATATGGGTCAGGCCGCCCATCGCCTCGAAGATCCGGGCGAAGCCGGGCTTGCCGATATAGGGACCGGTCTGGCCAAAGGCGGTTGTCCGCAACACCACGAGTTTCGGGTTGGCCTTCCACAAAGTCTCGATATCGAGGCCCCAGCGGTCCAGCGTGCCGGGCTTGAAATTCTCGATCAGTACGTCGAACTCGGGCAGCATTTTCAGGAGAAGCTCGGCGCCTTCCTTCTTGCGCAGGTCCAGCGTGCCAAATTGCTTGCCGCGATTCGCCGCCTTCCACCAGAGGGATTTTCCGTCCTTGAACGGGGGGAATCCGCGCATGCCGTCACCCGTTCCCGGAAGCTCCAGCTTGACTACATCGGCACCGAAATCGGCCAGCAAAGTACCGGCGAAAGGGGCCGCAATAATCGTGGCGATATCAAGAATACGCAGGCCGGAGAGGGGCCCGGATTGGCTGTCGTTTGTCATTCGAATTCCCAAAGGCTGTTTTTATTTTTGTAGCTATTGACATGATTTGTTACTATATATAAAACAAACTAGTCAAATATAAAAATAAATTAGACGACAGGGAATATGAATTTCAATTTGACTCCGGAATCCGAGGAAATCCGGCTGCGTGCCGAGGAATTCTTCGACAGGGAAATGCTGCCGCGCCATCGCGAATGGGTGCAAACCGTTTGCCACGAAAAAAAGCCCCCTCTTTTCATCAAGGACATTCAGGCCAAGGCGAAAGAGCTTGGCCTGTGGAACCTGGCGCTGCCCAATCTCGCCAAGGGTGAACCCGGAACAAAGCTGACAAATCTCGATTTTGCGCCCATTGCTGAAATTCTCGGCCGCTTGCCCTGGGGCTCGCAGGCCTTTAATTGCCATGCACCGGAAGTCCCGAACATGGCGATGCTTCAATCTTTGGCGACACCGGATCAGAAGAAAAAATGGCTGAACCCGTTGTTGAACGGGGAAACCCGGTCGGCATTTGCCATGACCGAACCGGATGTTGCCTCCTCCGATGCCACCAATATTGAAACCCGGATTGAACGCGATGGCGATGACTGGGTGTTGAACGGGCGCAAATGGTTTGCGACGGGTGGCGCGCATCCCGATTGCTCCTTCCTTATCGTTATGGGCGTTTCCGATCCGGACGCAGGGCGTACAGGCCAACACAGCATGGTTATCGTGCCCATCGGCACGCCCGGTCTGACGCTGGAACGCGAGCTTCGGTTCATGGGTTGGGCCGATTTCGTCGCGCCGATCGGCCAGTTCCGGCTTGAGAATGTTCGTGTGCCGGCCGAAAATCTCCTCGGGGAGCGGGGGCAAGGCTTCAAGGGCGCGCAGGTTCGTCTGGGACCGGCGCGGATTCATCATGCCATGCGCTGCATCGGCATGGCCGAGATGGTGCTGGCGCAGATGGTCGCCCGCGCGCATGAGCGTAAGACATTCGGGCGAACCATCATCGAATATGATACTGTGCAAAAATGGATTGCCGAGGCCCGCATCGATATCGATCTCAACCGCCTGTTTATCCAGAAGGCGGCATGGTTGCTGGATACCAGCCCGGACAAGAACACTTGGCGGATCGTCTCGCAAGTCAAGGTGGCGACGCCACGGATGCTGCAAAAGGTGACAGACCGTGCGATCCAGCTTTTCGGCGCTATGGGTGGCACCGATGACACTCTCATCCATCATGCGCATTCCTACGCACGCTGGTTTCGTATCGGCGACGGTCCGGATGAAGTTCATTTGCGACAGATATACAAGACCGAGCCGGTGCCGGAATGGTCGATTGCGGACTGTCCTTATATTGCCCCCGAGGGATTTTAGGAAAGAGGAGCGTTTCGGTGAGCCTGAGTTTTAAATCTCTCACGACCTGGATTGTTGCATTAACCTCGTCCGTGCTGGCGCTGCAAGCGATATATGTCGCCCTCTACGGTGGCTGGGATATTACCTATGGGCGGTCCTGGATTCTGTGCGGTGCCGTGGTTGTCGCCCTGCTCGGCAATCCGCTTGCGCAAAGGGTTCAGGGTAGCCGTCACGCGGTGATCAGAAATATGCCTGTCTGGCTTCTGTGGGGCATCGATCTGATCCTGATCGCCATTTATGTTTATGGCACGCTCAAGTTTATCGAGATTCAGATCCTCATTGAGGAAACCATATTCGAGTATGATCCAAACGATATCACAATTGCCTTTGCCGCAGTGATTGTCCTGCTGGAAGCAACGCGACGCCTGTTTGGCCTGCCGATCGTGATTATTGCAGCC
Source organism: uncultured Sneathiella sp. (assembly GCF_963973085.1). Classification (GTDB taxonomy): domain Bacteria; phylum Pseudomonadota; class Alphaproteobacteria; order Sneathiellales; family Sneathiellaceae; genus Sneathiella. The sequence continues at coordinate 540,281 of NZ_CAXAXA010000001.1, read as the reverse complement.
TTCGGCATTCTTTATTGTCTGTATGGGGAGTTTCTTCCGGGCTTTCTCAATCATTCAGGTTTCGGCCTCAATCGATCTATGCAGACGATCTGGTACAGTTTTCAGGGGGTCTTTGGCCTGCCGATGGGCGTTGTGCTGCAGGTTGTGCTGATCTTCGTCGTATTCGGCGTCATTCTGGAGAGCACCGGCGCTAGTGACGCCCTGATACGCGCCTCGGTGGCGCTGACCGGTAAAACCCGCGGCGGCCCAGCCCATTCCGCCGTTGTTGCCAGCGCCGTGTTCGGCAGTATGTCCGGCAGCGTGACGGCCAATGTGGTGGGCACCGGCTCTTTCACCATTCCAATGATCAAGCGTCGCGGCTTTTCCGGTCCGATGGCGGGCGGTATCGAAGCCGCCGCTTCGACCGGCGGACAGATTGTCCCGCCTGTGATGGGTGCTGCCGCGTTCCTGATGGCCGACCTGACGGGGGAGGCTTATACGACGATCTGTATCGCGGCCTTGATTCCGGCGCTGTTTTATTACGGCTCGCTGTTTGCCTCCATCTCTATTCAGGCCGGTGCTGACGGGATTGAGCCGTTGCCGGAATCGGAACGGCCACCGCTCAACCGCAAGGATCTGCTGGCCTGTCTCATGTTTATAATTCCCATTGCGACAATTGTTTTTGTGCTGGTGATGGGCCGCTCCCCCGCGCTGGCCGGATTCTGGGCAATTGTTGCGGCAGTCATTCTGGGCATCTTCAACAAGAAAAACCGCGAAAATCCTGCGATAATCTGGACCGCACTGGTAAAGGCGGGCCGATCCTGCGCCTGGATCATTGTCGCCGTTGGCTGCATCGGTGTCATTATCGGTGTCCTGAACCTGACCGGACTGGGTATTTCGTTTGCCTCCGTGGTGGCGGAATTCAGCGAGTTCTCGCTGATGGCGGCCTTGGTAACAACGGCCCTGGCTGCGCTTGTTCTGGGCATGGGCATGCCGACCTTGCCAGCCTACCTCATCATTATCCTCGTTCTCGGCCCGGTGATGCAGAGAATGGGCGCAGAGCTTCTGGCCACGCATATGTTCGTATTTTATTTCGGCGTGCTGTCCGCTATTACACCGCCGGTCGCCATCGGGGCGTTCGCTGCGGCACCTATTGCCAACGCCCATCCGTTTACAACCGCCGTCTATGCAGTACGAATTGCCCTTGTTGGCTTTATCATCCCGTTTATCTTCATCTATGAGCCGTCATTGTTACTGGTTGGCGAGACCTTCGATGCGATGAGCTTTGTACGGGTTGCCATATGCCTGTCTCTTGCGATCTGGCTTATCAACACGGCGCTGATTGGATATGAACGACAAGATCTCGGTGTGCCGGAGCGACTATTGAGGGGGCTGGCAGGGGCCGGCTTGCTCATCCAGATACCGACTTTGCAGATTGCTTTTCTGGCAATCGGACTGTCCTTGATTACCTTCGGAACCATCCGGTCCCGTCGTAAATTGCAAAACTAGAAACTATCACCGTTAATCCAATAAAAAAGGGAGAGAGTAATGAAAAGAAGAAGCTTACTTAAAACAATGGGGGCCGCTGCTTTCGGACTGGCTGCGACACTATCGATATCGCACACTGCGAATGCAGCCGAGTCGTTTAAAATGGCGTCTCTCGGCGCGGCAAACTCGACAACAACCTTCTCCATTGCGGCGATTGAAATCCTGAAAAAGGCCTATGGCTATAAAATCCAGCTTTCGACCGGCGCTCCGGCGACACGTCAGGCTGTTGACGCGGCCAAAGGGGATCTTGATCTGTTCGTGACCGCCGTGTCCATCAACCATTTCATGAAAACCGGCACCAAGATGTATGCCAAGATGGAAGATTCGAAGGAGCTGTTCTCCGAGCTTCGTGGCCTCCTGAACTATCCGATCGGGCCGTATCATGCGGTTGTCTGGGCTGATTCCGGCATTAAGTCGTTCGAAGATTTAAAGGGAAAACGCGTCTTTACTGGTCCTCCTTCCGGCGCCGCACGGACTGTCTCGGAGCAAATCATTAGAGGCTCAACGGGTTATGAGCCGAAGAAGGATTATGATGCCATCAATCTTGACTTTAACTCAGCTTTGCAGGCTTTCCAGGACAAACAGCTAGACGCATATTTCGTTCCAACCTCCGTCCCGAGCCCGCAAATGGCCCAGCTCTCGACCATCGGGGATATCCGGATTCTCGGCATTCCTGATTCAGCGCTTGAGTCCGAAGATATGAAGGCTGCGTCGAGTTTGCCGGGTCGTGAGTTTATTATGCTGCCAAAAGGTCTCTATGAAAACCTCGTCAATGAAACGGACGTTCGCGTCCTGAATTCACTGGTCGGACTTGGCACGAATAAATGGATGAGCGAAGAGGATGCTTATAACATTACCAAGGCAATTCTGACGCATAACGCAGAGCTTGTTCAGGCGGCCGCCTGGATGAAGGTCATTACGCCTGAGAACGCCTTGAAGCAGATGAATATGCCGCTGCATATCGGTGCCTATAAATACTATAAAGAAATCGGCGTCGATATTCCGGAAGATATCATTCCGCCGGAAGCGAAATAAGGTTTCTCCCACGGACTGCACCGCTTGCGCTGAGGCGCGGCGGTGCAATTCATGTTTGGGGTTATTTTATGAATAAGGAAGTTAAGAATGCGCGCTCTTATCTGTACAGAGTATGATGGCCCTCTCTCCCTCAGCGTGATGGAGGTGGAGGCACCAACTCCGGAAACGGGGGAAGTCCTGATTCAGGTGACAGCCGCGGGCATTTGTTTTGCTGATGTCCTGATGAGCCGAAACAAGCATCAGAACAAGCATGAACCTCCGTTCTCGACCGGCATGGAAGTAGTGGGGATTATTTCCGCCCTCGGCCCCGGTGTAGAGGGCTTTCGTATTGGCGATAAAGTGGCGGCGCTGGTTTATGATGGCGGCCATGCGGAATATGTCTGCGCCAAGGTGAATGAAGTCTTCCTGTTACCCGATGGCTGCGATCCCCTTGCTGCGGCAGCGCTCCTGTCGGTTGCGCTCACGTCGGAAATTGCGCTCACGGAAAAGGGTCAGATAAAACCCGGTGAGACGGTCCTGATCGGTGGCGCGGCGGGTGGCGTCGGCCTCTCGGGCGTGCAGCTTGCCAAGTTTCATGGCGCCAAGGTAATCGCTGCCGTCAGCGATGCTGAAAAGGCGCAAGCCTGTCTCGCCGCCGGAGCGGACACGGCGCTTCTCTATGGCGATGATTTGCGTGATCGCGTGAAGGCGGCCAATGACGGGCGGGACGTGGATATCGTTCTCGATCCGGTGGGCGGCGACTTTGCCGACATCGCCGCCAATTGCCTTGACTGGGACGGGCGCTATCTGGTGATCGGTTTCGCCGGCGGCGGTATCCCCAAATTTGCCGCCAACCGGCTGCTGGTCAAGAACCGCGCCGTTCTCGGCGTGGTGCTTGGGTACTACCGGTGGCAGAAACCGGCGCGGCTCGCCCTCGCGGCGAAAGTTGTTCTGGGCGCGATCCGCGATGGCGCGCTGAAAGTTCCGACGGAACCTCTCGATGGCCTCGAAACAGTACCTGACGCCATGCTCAAGATCGAAAACCGGCAGATGATCGGCAAGGCCGTTGTCAGGCTCGCCTGAGGTTTCAGGCGAGAGAACGGGCCGTTTCCTCCTCGCTTAGCGCCGGGTCCGCCTCAAAGCGGATGCCGTCATAATCATTGGCCGCGACCGCATTTATCCGCGCCATATATTTCGGTGTCCCGCCGTTATAGACGAGATGGCGAACCCGTCCGGCCTCATGTCCCTTGACGTTGGAATTATAGCCGGTGAACCAGGATTTCGCCTTGCGCATCAGCATGATCTTGTACATTTCCACGACTTCGGCGGTCCATTGCTGTTCGGCCTCCTCGGTCGGTTCAGCGCGCGTGTAACCATGTTCATGCATGAATTCAAGAAGATCCATTAACCAATTGACCCCACTCTCAATTCCTCGCGGATAGTTGGTGGAGGCGGAGCCGCTTTGCGGGCCGTTCGGCATCAGCAGGTTGGGAAAACCATGCACCATCATGCCAAGGAAGGTGGCGGGTGCTTCAAACCATTTGTCTTTGAGCGACGCGCCGTCCACACCCAGGATATCAATGTGATCAAACGCGCCGGTCATGGCGTCGAATCCTGTCGAATAGATGATGACATCAAGATCATGATCCCCGGCGGCGGTGCGCAGGCCACTTTCCGTCACCCGCTCCAGCGGGCTCTCCTGAATATCGATCAGATGCACATTGTCGCGGTTATAGGCTTCGAAATACCGCGTCTCCAGCGGCACCCGCTGCACGCCGAAGCCGTGATCCTTGGGGATCAGCTTGTCGGCAGTGACCGGGTCCTTCACGCGCTGGCGAATGCGGTCGGCGATATATTCAGAAAATTCTGCATTGGCGGCCTCATCCATGAAAATTTCACGAAAATTGGCGAGCCAGATGCCAAAACCGGGTTCGTCATAGAGCCTGTCCCAAAGCGCCAGTCGTTCTTCCCGCGACACATCGTAGAACGACCGGCGGTCCGGCCGATGTTCAAAGCCGCCCGGCGACAGGCTGCAGTTTTCAAAAATCTCGTCATAGCGGGATCGGATATCCGTCATTTCTGCATCAGATATTTCGCTGTTATTCAGCGGCGCGCTCCAGTTCGGGCGGCGCTGGAAGACATAAAGCTCTTCGGCCTCCTCGGCGATGACCGGAATGATCTGGATGGCGGTCGCGCCGGTGCCGATAATCCCGACTTTCTTGCCCTTGAGATCGATCCCCTCATGCGGCCAGTAATAGGTATGGAAGGACGGGCCCTTGAAATCATCCATCCCCTGAATGTTGGGGAGGGTCGGCTGGGACAGCAGGCCAATCGCCATGATGACGAAGCGGCTGCTCATCTCCCTGCCATCGCTCAGGCGAAGCTGCCAGATGCCCTTGTCGTCATCAAAATGCGCCGCCTCAACCTTGCTGTTGAACTGCATATGCTTGCGCAGATCGAACTTGTCCGCGACATAGTTGAGATAGCGGAGATTCTCCGGCTGGCTCGAAAACCGCTCTTTCCAGTGCCATTCCTTGAGCACCTCATCGGAAAAGGAATAGCCATAGGTGTAGCTTTCCGAATCGAAGCGGGCGCCCGGATAACGGTTGTTATACCATGTCCCGCCGAGGTTATCGCTGCCCTCCAGCACGGTGGCACGGATGCCATGGTCGATGAGGCGCTTGATCTGGTAGATGCCGGCCACCCCTGCGCCGATGACAATAACTTCATAATCCGTTTCTGGCCGTTGGGTCATGTTTTGCTCCTGGTCTTGTTAATATTCTTGCCGGTTCGCAAATAAAGATCAGCAGTCTATTATATTACTGATCATTGACGCCCTTGTCACATGTAACTTTTCGCGGGCTGTTCGCGCATTGACATCAATTGACAGACCCCGGAGGAGGCAGTAATCAATGAGGAGGGGGTCGACATCCGATCGCTATAAAAGGATAAAGAATGACGGCGCCACATGACAACCTTCCCGATGAGGCAAGACAATATCTTCAGTCCGCAGACTATGTGGATAGCGCGGCGCCCGAAGTCCAGGCGTTTGTGACGGATGCCCTTGCAGATCTGCCGTCTGACGCAACAGACAAGGACAAGGCAATCTGCCTGTTTGATGCGGTCCGCGATAAAATCCGCTATGATCCTTATTCCGCGTCGATGGATCCCGAAGATTACCGTGCGAGCGCCGTCGCCACGCAAGGCGTGGCCTATTGCGTGCCGAAGGCCATTCTGCTGACGGCCTGTTTGCGGGCGGCGGGCATTCCGGCGGCGCTTGGCTTTGCTGACGTGCGCAATCACCTGAATACCCCGAAACTGGCGGAGCTGATGGGATCGGACCTGTTTGTCTATCATGGTTATGTGCAGCTCTGGCTGGGCGCGGAAAGTTTCAAGATCACCCCTGCGTTCAACATGGAACTCTGCAAGAGATTTGGCGTCAAGCCACTCGTTTTCGATGGGACGCGGGACGCCCTTTTTCATGAGTATGATGAAAAGAACCGCCAGCATATGGAATATGTCAACGACCGGGGCCTGTTTGTCGATGCCCCGATGGAAACGTTTCTATCGGATTTTAAGGCCGCCTATCCGGGCATGGTGGCCTTTGCCAATAAGGCCAAGGCTGAGCGGGACAATATAAAAGATAGCTTTACCTCCTAAATCCGCGAGCTATCCTGACTTTTTGCCAGTACAGGTGTGTTGATGCAGGAAAGACGGGGCCGGAAAAAAGGCAGAAGCAGCCGATCTGTAGAAACCCGTAAACTGCTCCTTGCGGCTGCAGCGCGGCAGTTCCGGGAAAAAGGCTACGCCGCCTCCACGCTCAAGGAGATCGGCGCCGCCGCCGGTATTGAGTCGGCGAGCCTGTATTATTATTTCGCGTCCAAGGAAGATATTCTCGAAGATGTGCTTGACCTCGGGCTTCGGCAGGCACTGGACGTCGTGTCGGCTGTCTATCGGGACTGCGAAGAGCGTGAGGCAGGCTTTCGCGAGACGTTCCATGCCATGATCTATGCGCATTTATGCTGCATCCTGATTGATGGCGATTTCCCGGCTGCAACCATGCGAACTTTCTCGACTTTGCACGGGGCATTGCGCATACGTCACCGACCGTCTTTTCAAGCCTACGGTGACCTCTGGGAGAAACTGCTGGCGAGGTCGCAGGCGGCTGGTGACGTTCGGGACGACGTTGATCTGTCACTGCTGCAGCGGTTGATTGTCGGCGCCCTGAACTGGACGGTGGAATGGTTCGATCCGACCCGTTACCCTCTACGCGATTTTTCCGAGAAATCGGCAAATCTATTGCTGGATGGGATGCTCTCTCCGGCTAACAAGGTCCCGACATGGACGGATGAGCCACTCCTTGTTGATCCGGCGTCAGAGATCGAAAAAGGCCACACAAAGTCCAAGAGAACGAGAACCGTTATTATATTGTCGGCATCGCAGGTTCTCTGCGAACGCGGCTATGACAGATGTACCCTGCGCCGCATTGCCGAGACGGCGGGCGTTAAAGCCGGGAGCCTGTATTATCATTTCTCCTCGAGAGAGGAGATCATCGATGAGGTTTTGGCGTTGGGCCTGCGGGGAATCACCGACGGCGTTGGTGCCGTTTTGGATAATGACTCTGAATTTCCCGATCACGGCAGTCGGCTGGCGGCTGGCATCCGGGCCCATATGCTACATCTCTATGCAAGCAGCGAATTTATATCCACCAATATCCGGCTTTACGGCCAGCTTCCCAAAGAGATCAGCTTGCGTCATAGACCCAGCCGCCAGGCATATACTGCCGTCTGGGACCGTAGCCTCAACCGGGCGCAGGCCGACGGCGACCTTCGCGCTGACCTCGACCTGATTTCCCTACGCCAGCTGATGCTCGGCGCGTTGAACTGGACCGTCCTCTGGTTCGATCCTGAACGCGAAACGGCGCAGAATTTCAGGTCACTGGATGAGGTGATCGCGGCGCAGCGCATCTTGTTTCTGGAAGGCATCGCTACGAGAAAGGCGGCAAATAGAGCAGAAACTCAGCAGTCCACGTGACTAGATGACTGAAAGCTATTGAACCTCCGCCTCGTGATCGCGGCAATATTTCCAGACACGTGCCGGGGGAAGATTCCGGAAAATCGTGGTCATTCGCGTTCCCTTTATGCCGAAGCGGGTTGCGAGGATGGGAGCGATAGGGGCTTTTGCGGAATAGGTATACTGAATTAGCACACCGTTGTGCCCGAGCAAGGCAAAAAGCTGTTTCAGTATGGAAACCTTGTCCGCTTCCTTCATGTTCAGAAGCGGCAGGCTGGACACAATGACATCAAAGCTGCCGGCCTTATCCGGAGTAATCAGGTTCGAGACAGTACGGGCATCCCCGACAATGACATTGATGTCAGGGAACTTGCGGCCAAGATAGGTGGCGAGGGTGATATCCCGCTCGAGCAGGTAAAGTTCATGCTTCGCGGCTCCGCGGTCGAGCAGCGCTTCGGTGATGACGCCGGTGCCGGGTCCGATCTCCAGAATCCGTCTGCCGGCGGGCTCTGCTGCGTCTGCCATGGCCCGCGCCAGCAATGGTCCGCTGGGGGCGACGGCGCCGACTTGTCGGGGGCTGCGTAACAGGGCGAGCACGAATGGTTGATACAAAAAGCCGGGCCCTCCATACGACCGGATTGTGATCAGGAACTACGCGCAGGTGGATGGCGAGTCTGGCAATTAAATCATAAACTGCGGTTAGTGCAAAGACATTGATACCGCGCGCAGGGCCGAAAAGTAAGGAGAAAGCCATAAATCGGGGATCCCGTACGGATAAAACATGCCATAGTAAAAACGAGAAAAAAAAGACGGAATAAGGAGGGAAAAATGAATTTAGGCCTTGACGGGAAAAGCGCCATTGTCACCGGCGGATCAAAGGGAATTGGGGCCGCGGTCGCCCGGGGACTGGCGGCGGAAGGTTGTACCGTGCATCTAGTGGCGCGAAACGAGGACCTCCTGGCAAAGACGGCGGCGGACATCAAGGCGGCCACGGATGTTGAGGTAACATATTCCGCCCTTGATCTGAGTGACAGCGGCAGCATCAAGACGCTGACAGAGGCAACGCCGCTCCCCGACATCCTCGTCAACAATGCGGGCGCCATTCCAGCGGGCGATCTTCTCTCAATTGACGAAGCCCGTTGGCGGGAGGCATGGGATCTGAAAGTATTCGGCTATATCAACCTGTGTCGCGCCTATTATGCGCAGATGAAGGAGCGCGGGTATGGCGTGATCATCAATGTCACTGGCCTTGCGGCAGATCGCTTCGATGCGGGCTATGTCGCGGGCACGACGGGGAACGCGGGCCTCAATGCCTTCAGCAAGGCGGTTGGCGGGCGCAGCCTCAATGACGGGCTGCGGGTTCTCGCCGTCAGCCCGGGGGCCGTTTCGACGGACCGGATCGAGACCTTGATGCGGACCCGGGCGGAGAAGGAGTTTGGCGATCCCGACCGCTGGCAGAGCTATCTTGGCAACCTGCCAGGCGGGCGCGCCGCGACGGCGGAGGAGGTGGCCAATGTGGTGACCTTCATGGCTTCCGATCGCGCCAGCTTTGTCAGTGGCTCCGTGGTCAATGTCGATGGCGGCCATGGCGGCAATATGGGTAGCTTCTCCTGATGCCTGGCCGCCCGCCGCCTGAAGCTGTCAGGCAGCCGCGCCATTTCGAAGCAGTTTACCGGGAAGTGCCGCCGCTTCGGGGATGGCGGTCTGGTTCTCTTCCAGCAAGACCTTGCCATTGACAATCACCGTCTTGATCCCGCTCGCCGGTGAGATCAGGCGGTCCGCCCCGGTCGGCAGGTCATGGACCCGTTGCAGCTTGCCCGCCGAGACCGTCGCCGGATCGAGGATGACCACATCAGCGAACGCGCCCTCTTTGAGGACGCCGCGATCCGCGATACCGAACAACTCCGCCGGTTTCTGCGTCAGCATATGGATGGCTTTTTCCAGCGTGAGCGTGCCGCGTTCGCGCACCCAATGGCCGAGAAGATGGGTCGAATAACAGGCATCGCAGAGCTGGCTGGCATGGGCGCCGGCATCGGACAGGCCGAGGATCAGGTTGTCGTCTTGTAGCAGCTCGGCGACTTCTTCCTCGTCATAATTGACAATGGCGAAGCGGAAGCGGGCGGTGAAGTCCGTCTCCAGTGACAGGTCCAGCACGAAATCAACCGGATCCTTACCGACGCTTTCCGCAACCTCACGAAGCGGCTGCTCCTCCCATTCCGGGTTGTCCGGCGCCATGGAAATTACCGTCCGCTCAACCCAGCCTGCAAGGGCATTGCGCGCGCCTTCCGCCGTATCCTCGCGGAACTGGTTGCGGAATTCGGGATCGCGATAGATTGTCTTGCGTCCCTCCCGATCCGCTTTCATGACCTGCTTGAACAGGGGCCGCATCTCGAAGGGGAAGGGTTCATTGAACTCGAAATCGAAATTGATCGGGCGGCAGGCGACTTGCGGATGGATCTTCGTGCCATCGGCCCGCAGATCATTGGTAATTTTCTGATGCTTGCGGTGCGATCCGGGACCGGACATGCCCGAGAGGAGCGCCGTCCAGGTGACCGGGATATCATGCTTGCGGGCGAGCAGGGCCAGCTGATCATGAAACAGGGTCGGGCCGACGGTTGCCTGGATGATCTTGGCGCCGGAAATCTTGGCAGCGGAGACGAGGCTGTCGATCTCGATCATGTCGGAGAGGCGGCTCGGCACCGGATTGCCGCCATAGCCGTGATGGGTGGTCGCCTGCGATGTGGAAAAGCCGATGGCCCCGGCCTCCATGGCGCCGCGCACGATATCGGCCATGGCCTCGATCTCGTCGTCATTGGCGGTACGCTCCACCGCCTCTGTTCCCATGACATAGGTGCGGATCGGCGTATGTCCGGCGAAGACGGCAAGATTGATGGCAGTGCCGCGCGCCTCGATCGCATCCATATATTCAGGGAAACTCTCAAACGGCCAGTCATCGCCAAGGCCGCTCGCCAGCGCGTCATAGGACATGCCCTCCACCTTTTCCAGTGTGCGCATGATACTGGTGCGATGCGCGGGCCGGGTTGGGGCGACACCGAAGCCGCAGTTGCCGATCACCGCCGTGGTGACGCCATGCCAGGGAGAGATGGAGAGCATCCGGTCCCAGATGACCTGCGCATCGTAATGGGTATGGATATCGACAAACCCCGGCGTGACCGTCAGGCCGCTTGCATCAATGACCTGATCGGCATCTTCGGCAACCTGTCCGACGGCGACAATCCGTCCGTCCGAAATGCCGATATCACCCGTATAGCCGGGGGAGCCGGTGCCGTCGATGATCGTTCCGCCGGTGATTTTGATATCGAGTGTCATTCCCGTATTCTCCCGTTTTGCAGTTTGTCTGCTGTTGTTCTACGTCGGTCGGGTTGTCAGCCACGGCCAGAGATCGTCGGCCTCCTGTTCCAGTATGCTGCCGCCGATCCAGTCCGCCCAGTAGCTGTCTGAACCGAACTCGTCGCGCCACGACCAGAGCCGCCGGGTGCGAAAATGCAGGTCATGCTCATAGGTAAAGCCGATAGCGCCGTGAATCTGATGGGAGATCGCGGCGGCGATGCCTGCGGCCTCGCTGATCCGGGTTTTGGCCGCGGCAATCTCGAAGGTGCTGTCATGCCCTGACGCTACAGCAAGATCGGCCGCTTGAAATGCGCCGGTTGAGGCCGCGCCGGAGGCCGCCGTATGTCCCGCAAGTTCCGCCATGCTCTGCTGGATAGCCTGGAATTTCCCGATGGGCCGGCCGAACTGACTCCGGTCATTGGCATACTGCACGCTGGCCTCCAGTATCCATTCCATCGCCCCGGCCATCTGCGCCGAGCGCATCATCGCCCCGAGGGCAAAGACAGAGGCCGCTGTCAGTCCGCCCGGCAGGCGGCCCGTGGCGGCAGGGGTGGCCCCCTCAAAGACGAGCGTATCGCGCGGCTCGCCCGCGATATTCTGGTTCTCGGTCACGCTGTAAGAACCCGCCGTCATCAGGGCGACGTCTCCCTCTGTGGTGATCACCACAACCTGTGCCGCCGTCCGGCCCCAGGGCACGCGGGTCGCCGTGCCGCGAACCTTGTCCCCTGCGAGGGGCAGCGCCTCGTCCGCGCGGACGGGCGCGAGCACGGTCATCCCGGTGGGGATATCAAGACCGGCACTCACCAAAATCCAGTTGGCGAGAATGCTCTCCACCACCGGCATCGGAACCGCATGGCGGCCAATACCGCGGGCAATGACCTCGGCGTCCGCGAACTCCGCGCCGACGCCGCCGAAATTCTCTGGCACGAGAATATGCAGGAGTCCGTTTTCCTCAACTGCATTCCATAATTTTTCCGGAAAGTCAGAGGCTTCCGCGGATTCCTTCAGGCTCTTTGTGACATGCTCGGTGAACAGCTTTTCAACCGTATCTGCCATGATCTGACGCATTTCATTCATCGCAGGCCGAGCCCCCTTGCAATAATTCCCCTCAGAATTTCCCGTGTTCCGCCGCGCAAGGAGAAGGACACCACTGCCTGCGTAAGATAGGCGCGGACCTGCTCGAAATCAGAGAGGGCGGTCATGCTCGCTTCCCCTCGGCCGATCCGATGGGCAATTTCCGGAATAGCCTGTTCGTACACGGCACCGAGGTCTTTCACGACCGACGCCTCCAGTGCGGGATTCGAATCCGTTTCCAGCTTTCCGGCGACGGAAATCGACATCCGCCGCATGGTCGCGAGATGGGCGACAAGACGCCCGATTTGTTCCTGCGCGCGGGTATCGGGTTGAAGTTTCGCCTCGCGGATAATCTCGATCAACAGCTGGATAGAAGACATGTAGCGTTCCGGCCCCGCCCGCTCGAACGCGAGCTCTGCCGTCACCTGTTTCCAGCCGTCGCCCTCTGCGCCGATAAGGTTCTCGTCAGGCACGAAGACATCCTCGAACACCACCATATTGAAATGTTCTTCCCCGGCCATATTCTTGATCGGGCTGATGGTCAGTCCTTTGGAGTTTTTCAGGTCGATCAGGAACTGGCTCATGCCCTGATGGCGGTTTTCCGGATTGCTGCCGGTGCGCACCAGCGCGATCATCCAGTCGCAGCTCTCGGCCCCCGTGGTCCAGATTTTCGATCCGTTGATGACATAGCCGCCATCGGTTTTTACTGCCTTGGTGCGGATCGAGGCGAGGTCGGAGCCGCTGTCCGGTTCGCTCATGCCGATGCAGAAGAAGGATTCGCCCTTGATGATGCCGGGCAGGACGCGATGGCATTGTTCTTCCGTTCCGAAGCGCATTACTGTCGGGCCGCTTTGCCGGTCGGCGATCCAGTGACCGCCCACCGGGGCACCATAGGCCAGCACCTCCTCCAGAAAGGCATAACGCTCGAAAAAGGAGCGTTCCGCGCCGCCGTATTTTCTCGGCCAGGTCATGCCGATCCAGCCACGCGCCCCCACTTTCCGGGAGAATTCGGCGCTCTTGCCGGACCAGGAGCGGGAGCGGAGTACCGCCGGATAGTCTGCGAGTTCCTCTTTCAGGAAAGCACGAACCTCTTTACGAAGTTCCTCGGCCTCCGGCGGAAGGCTGTAGGGATCAAAATTGAAGTACTGCATATGAAACCGGTTTCTCTTTGGGGGGGGCGGTATTGTCCGGCCCCGTTCTTTTTGTTGTTGTGCCCTATTTTGAATAGGATCGCACCATATGGCAACCGCTATTCCGGGACAGTGCGATCAGATGATTCCGACGGGCGCCTTTATGCGGCCTTTTGTTCTTTTTTTCTCAGTTTATCGAGAGCGGAGGGGGCAACCGCGAAGCGATCGCCATAAGCCTCAGCCAGCTCTTTCGCCCGTTTGGCAAACGCATCGATCCCGACGCCATGGATGAACTGCAGCGCGCCGCCGGTATAGGCGGGGAAGCCGATCCCGAAGATCGAGCCGACATTGGCCTCGACCTCGTTGCGCAATACCCCTTCGTCATAGCAGCGCAATGTCTCGATCACCTGGCGATAGATGATCCGGTCTTCGATATCACACATGGGAATCTCGCTGTTGCCCTTCATGAACTGTTCGACCCCGCGCCAGAGCGTCTTGCTGCCGTCCGCCGCATAATCATAGAAACCGCCGCCATACTGGCGTCCGCCGCGCTCCATCTGCACCATCTTGTGGTTAACGGCGACGGTTGCGTCGTTATTACTCGGGAAGCCGTCCGTGAGCCCCAGCCGTTCATCGAGAACCTTGTGGGTGTCATGGACCTTCTTCTGTAGCACGAGGCTGACTTCATCGGCGACGGCGAGGGGGCCGACCGGCATCCCGGCCTTCCACGCCGCCCGCTCGATCAGGGCCGGATCGACGCCATCGACGATCAGGCTTGCGCCCTCATCGGTGAAGGTGCCGAAGACGCGGGAGGTAAAGAAGCCCCGGCTGTCATTGACGATGATCGGGATCTTGCCGATCTGCGTCACGTAGTCATAGGCCTTGCGTAGTGTCTCGTCGCTGGTTCTTTCGCCCTTAATGAGTTCCACCAGCTGCATCTTGTCAACGGGGGAGAAAAAATGGATTCCGACAAAGCGGGTCGGGTCCGGGCAGGCCGCCGCCAGCATCGAGATTGGCAGGGTCGAGGTGTTGGAGCCGTAAATTCCGTTTTCTCCAAGCTGCCTGAATGTTTCGGGGATAACAATTTCCTTCAGGGAAATATCCTCGAACACGGCCTCGATGATAATATCGGACCCGGCAAAGGCCGCATCCTTGTCGGTTGGCTTGATGTGATCTAGCAGTTCCTTGCCGTCCTCATCCTCCATCTGGCCGCGCTTGATCCGTTTGGCGACCAGCTCTTCGGAATAGGCTTTGCCTTTCGCCGTCTTCTCAAGATCGGTGTCTTTGAGGTACACCGGCAGACCACGCGCGGCATGGGCCCAGGCGATTCCGGCGCCCATCATGCCGGCCCCCAAAACGGTCGAGCTTTTCGCTTTCCAGCGTTCGCCCTCCGGACGGAATTTGCCGTTCTTGATGCCATTCAGGCCGAAGAAAAAGGTGGCAATGGCGGCCTTTGCTTCCGGTGTTTGTACCAAAGTGCAGAGTCCCCGGCTCTCGGCCCGGAGCGCGCTTTCAAAACCCATCCGCATGGAGTTGACGGCAAGATCGAGAATATGCTCTGGGGCGGGCATCAGGCCGCGCGTTCGCTTGTAGAGCATCGTCGGGGCAACCGTCGCCGTCATGCGGATATGGGGCGCATCCGCACTGCCGCCGGGATATTTAAACCCCTTGCGATCCCAGGGCTGTGCGCTTGCGTCCGGGTTCTCCTTGATCCAGGCTTTCGCCGCCGGAACAAGCTGTTCTTCGGAGCCGACAATCGCATCGACCATCCCTTCCTCCTTCGCAATGCCGGGCTTGGCGGGCTTGCCTTCCAGCAGGCGGGGCAGGGCCTTCTCCAGGCCGAGCAGCGCCGTCAGCCGCACGACACCGCCAGCCCCCGGCAACAGGCCGAGGGTCACTTCCGGCAGGCCGACGATGGCCTTGGGGTTATCAACGACAATCCGGTAATTGCAGGCAAGGCAGAGCTCGTACCCGCCGCCGAGCGCCGCACCGTTGATCGCGGCGACGACGGGAACCGGGAGTTTCTCGATCCGCCGGAAATAGCCCTTGGAATTCTCGATATGCTTAAAGAAATCCTCAACAGACTCACCTGCCGTCAGGATGGAGTTGAGGTCGGCGCCGGCAAAAAAGGTATTCTTGGCCGAGGCAAAGACGACACCCGCGAGATCGCTTTCCACTTCAAGAGCCTCAATCGCTTTGCCCATAAAGCCGTCATAGGCGTCGCTCATGGTGTTGGCCGATTGACCTGGCATGTCCATGGTGACGGTGACGATATTATCCGCGTCTTTCTCGTATCTGAATCCGGTCATGATCCTGCCTCCTACACACGTTCGATGATGGAGGCGATGCCCATGCCGCCGCCGACGCACATGCAGAGCAACGCGCGTTTCAGATTGCGCCGTTCCAGCTCGTCCAGCATGGTCGAGACGAGGCAGCCGCCGGTCGCCCCCAGTGGATGGCCCATGGCGATGGCGCCGCCCACCACATTGAGCTTTTCGTCCGGGACATCAAGATCACGCTGGAGCCGGAGGGCGACGGAGGCAAAGGCCTCGTTAATTTCTACCAAATCAATATCATCAAGGGTAAGCCCGGCCTTTTCCAGCGCCTTTTTCGAGGCCGGACCGGGACCGGTCAGCATGATCGTCGGGTCGGTACCCGTCAGGGCAATTGCCAGAACCCGCCCGCGTGGCGTCAGGCCCAGTTCCTTGCCGACCTTCTCGTTACCGACCAGCACCAGCGAGGCGCCGTCGACGATGCCGGAAGAGTTGCCGGGGGTATGCACATGGTTGATCCGCTCGACATGCGGATAGCGGGCGAGGGCAACCTCGTCATAGCCCATGGCACCGGGACCGGCGAAGCTCGCCTTCAGGCTGCCGAGCGTCTGCATATTCGTATCCGGCTTGATGAAGTCGTCCTTCTCCAGAATGATCAGGCCGTTCTCATCGCGGACCGGCACAACGGATTTATCGAACCAGCCGCTGTCGCGGGCCTTGGCGGCGAGCTTTTGGCTGCGGACAGCGAATTCATCGACATCGTCGCGGGACCATCCCTCAATCGTGGCAATCAGGTCGGCGCCGATGCCCTGCGGCACAAACCCGGTCGCCAGCACGGTTTCCGGGTCTTCCGCGAAAGGGCCGCCGTCGCTGCCCATGGGCACGCGGCTCATGCTCTCGTAGCCGCCCGCACAGACCAGATCTTCCCAGCCGCTGGCGACCTTGGCCGCGGCGGTGTTGAAGGTATCGAGGCCCGAGGCGCAGAAGCGGTTGACCTGGGCGCCGGGCACGCTTTCATCCCAGCCCGCGACCTGCAATGCGACCTTCGGCAGCACCGATCCCTGTTCCTTCACCGGGGCGACACAGCCGAGCATGACGTCATCGACGCGGGAGGTATCCAGATCATGACGTTGCTGCATCTCATTGAGCAGCGTGGTGACCAGCGTGATGGGTTTTACTTCGTTCAGCGAGCCATCGGCCTTTCCCTTGGATCGGGGGGTCCGGATTGCGTCATAAATGAAGGCTGCTTCGGTCATTGCCGTTCTCTCCTGATGGGGAACTCTTGTGGGTTCAGATTATCTGCGCGACATATGTTGAGACGCTCTACTGTTGAGGTAGTCTACGCGCAGGCAAAAGCAACCGTCAATGCCGACTCAGGAGCAGCGGAAAATTACAGAAGGAGGGGGGGACGGAGCGGGTGGCGCTACGCCTTGGCGTCGAGCGCCCCTTCGATAAATTCGATGGCATCGCCAAGGGCGGCAATCGAGGCAATCTCGGCGGCGGAGAACTGCATATCGAAGGTTAGCTCCAGCTCTTCGATCAGGGTCATATGCGCGAGCGAATCCCAGCCATCGGTATTGAACGGCGTTGACTCTGCGGACAGGCCCGCTGCATCGACATTGAAACATTTGGCGGCCACCATGCAGACCTTTTCCTCCAGGCTACCGCTTTCCTCTGTAAAGGAGGCCTGCTCTTCGGCGAGGCCCGCGGGCGCAGCGGCTGTCCCGGCCGTCAGTTCGGCCATCAGGACTTTGCCCGACGCCCCGCGCGGCAGGGAGGCCATGATCCGGAATTCGGCCGGTGTCCGCTCCGCCGAGAGATGCTTGCGACAGAAGGCGAAGGCGTCGGCGGCGGTAATCTCATGGCCGGGCTGCGGGGCAATTGCCGCGACAAGCTTTTCTCCGCGCGCCGCATCGGGCACACCGAAGGCAACCGCCTCCGCCACGCCGGGCATGGTGGTCAGGACAATGGTCACGGATTCAGGATGGATCGTCGCTCCGGCGGAGACAATCGCGGTTTTCTTGCGGCCAACAAAATCATAGAGCCCGTCCGGCCCCACGCGGGCATAGTCGCCGGTATGGAAGGACCCGTTGCGAATAACGGTTGCGGTCAGTTCCGGCGCGTTGAAATATCCGCGCATGACTGTCGGTCCGGATAGCACCAGCTCTCCGGCCTCCCCTTCGGGAACAGGACGGAAATCATCATCCAGAATAGCCGCCGTGCAACCATGCGGCCGGCCGAGCGATCCGATCCGCCGGGAGGCATTGTCCGGTCCGGCAAAAAGGGCATCGCAGACCACCTCGCTCAGACCATAGGCATTGACCACCGGGACGTTGAAAGTCTCTTCAACATGGCGCCAGAGAGCGGCGTCAAGAAGATCGGCGCTGCACAGGATAAAGCGGAAATCCGGGCCAGAGAAGGCCTCTCTGTCGTCGCTGCCAATCCGGGCGACGATACGGAGCATGGCGGGCACGGTGATGAAATGGGTGATGTTCTTTTCGCCAAATTCTTTCAGGATCGCCGGGACGTTCTGCACGGAGAACGGCGTCTGGCGATAGAGATGGCCGCCGAACCAGAGGGCGACAAGCGGCCCGCGGATCAAACCGTCCACATGATGCAGCGGCAGCAGGTTGAGAAGCCGCGTAGCGCTGTCAAAACCGTAGATATCTTCGAAAATCGCGAGCTGTGCAATCAGGTTTTCATGGGTCAGCTCCACGGCCTTCGGCGTCGATGTCGTGCCCGAAGTCAGTACCAGAAGCGCGACGTCGGGCCGGGCCTCAATGGCGGGCCAGCCGCCGGGATCGCGGCCGTTTGACAGGACATCATGGATGTCGCTGATCGGGATAATCCGCGATTGAGGCAGTTTGCTGCCGAGCGATGCAGTGGCCAGCATGGCTTCGTCCGCATAAAGCGCGGCGGGATCACAGACGTCTATCAATTCGCCAAGCTCCGGTCCAGTAATCTCGGCATCGCCGATCACGGGCGTCATCCCGGCGCGCAGCAGCGCGAGGAAGAGCTTCACCGTTGCCCCTTCATCCTTGGAGGCGACAAGGACCCGGTCTCCGGTTCCAAGGCCGACTTCCGCAAACGCCGCGCCAAGACGACGCATATCGCGCGTCAGCGTCTCATAGGAAACAGCTCCGTTTGCGAGTTCCGCGAACTCTTTGCTGGTATTTGCCTCCAGCATCCGGTCGAGATGGGCACAAAAATGATCGAAAGCATGAACGCCCGGCTTGATCGGCAACTCAAACATTTACTGATTCCTTTTGTACTGTTTCCAGCCGAAGGCGCATTTTATCGGCAAGTATGGCGGCATTTTCCGCCGTGCGCAGCATGGAAAGATGATCTCCCGGCACATTGATAAGCGTGATCGGACCGCTGATCAGCTGGCCCCAACCGAGATCATCGAGACGATAGCCCCACTGGACATTTTCGGCGCGAAATACGCTGGCCGAGCCGGTCCAGGGAAGGGGGGTATATTCCGCCATCTTTGCATACATCTGGCGAATGATGGAGCGGTGGGCTTCTCCGTGGTTGCCGAGGTCCATGCGAATCTGTCCGTAGCGGTGCAGAATCAGGGGATCTTCCCTGCCCGGCAGCAGGGTGCGCCAGTTGCGGACGGAGTAGCGGGCGGCATAGAGAATTTCCTGTATCGGATTGCGGATGAAACGCGCGGCGAGAGTTCGCGGGCGGATGCGGGTATCCAGAATGAACAGTTCGCCCGCCCATGGCTCCAGCGTGGAAAGATGCCGAGCCGTCTCGAAGGCCAGCAGGCCAGCGAAGGAAAAGCCGCAGATATGAATTGGTCGTGGAATATCGCTCTGGTGAATGTCCGTGGCAAAGCGCACGGCGATCTCTATCAATCCGAGATCATCGAGACTTTCTACCATGTCCGGTGCTAGACGCGCGCCAAAGCATGAATAATCCGCAGAAAATACTTTCTGGAGCGGTTGCGCATAGATAACATTGCCGCCAAAATCCGGAAGGAAGACGATGCTGCCGTTCGTCTCCGCACTATTCATGCGCGTCAGGGTGCGGGGCAGGGAGTTTTGCGATTTTTGCATATTCACCTCCCGCCTTCCTCTTGATCGCCCAGTGGAAAGGGCAGACGGGCGTTTTCCTCGTCGCGCTCTTTCTCGGCGGCGGCACGCTTGCGTTTTATGCCCATTGCGGCAATGTCCAGAAACTCTTCGGAACGGAACCACAGGCTGTGATAGGCCGGTTCCATCCCGATCCCGCGTTCGGCCTTGTGCTGCCCGGTTGTGCCAAAATTAATGGCGGTTTTCCCGTCTCTGATCGCGGCTTCGACCGTTTGGTATATGCCAAGTTCGAAATGCAGGAAACGGATGTCGCCCGAATGTCCCCAATGCTGGGCGTAGATTGTATCCTCGCTTAGAATGCTGAGCAGCATAGCCACTGGTACGTCGCCTCGGTAGGCGAAGGTGAGGTCCTGAACATCAGGCATGGTCGTAAAGATCTGCTCGAAATAGGCGGGGTTATGCCAGAGTTCCGTTTTGTTGTAACTGTAGGTCGCCGTATACATCTCGAAAAAAGGCGCCGTCAGTTCTGCGCTGAGGCTGTCTCCGCGATAGGTTCGATACGTCAATCCCTCGGCGGCGACTTTCCTGCGCTCTCGGCGGATTTTCGAACGGCCACGCGAATGCATTGTTGCCAGGATATCGTCAAAGCTCTTCAGGCCCGGATTGCGCCAGACATAGGCATTGCCTTCGCTTTTCAGGAAACCGGCAGTTTCCGTGGCATTCCATTCCGGTTCCGTCATATAGGTGATCTGGACAGAGGAAGCGCTTTCTTTTTCAGCTTGCTGCCGAAGCGCCGCGAGAAGGCTCTGTCGGGTTTCTGCTTCATTCACGTCCTTGCTTATCAGCAAACGCGGCCCGGTGATCGGTGTCATCGGCACTTCGACCTGAAGCTTCGGGTAATAGGGACCCGCCGCCCGGTTGTGGGCCATGGCGAGACCGAGATCGACGCCCAACTCGCCTTCCGAATGATCCTTGAGATAGGCGGGTGCGGTCGCGACAACTTTGCCATCCCTGTCCCGCAGAACGATGTGCCGGGGATGAAAGCCGTTTTCCGGGCTCACGATACCGCTTTCCTCCAGTGCCAGCAGATGGCTGTGCCAGACATAGGGATTGTCCGGACCGGCGCAGCGGTTCCAATCCTCCGGCGGAATGTCAGCCATGGCGGTATGAACCGAAACGGTTCCACTATCCATATGGGGCGAAGCGCTCAACCGACTGCCTTTCCATTGCTGGGGCCACGCTTGAGACGCTGACCGCTGGCGCGCCGCGGATCGCCAACCGCTTCCAGCGTGCCATCTTGATTACTGGCGACGAGGCAGATGGACGGCTTGGCGATGCCACTTGCTTTCCCATGGGATGCCTTATGTCCAAGTGCAGAGAGGTCTGTCAGCATTGCCTCCGGTATTTCATCTTCAATGACAACCTTTCCGGCGAAGGACAAATGCGGCTCGGTAGAGGCCGGAACGCCATGGGTAAACACGCGCGGCGCAATTGTCGCGTCAGTCAGGCTTAGGTCATAGGCGAGATGGTATGTCAACACTTGCACCATGGCCTGAAGCTGCAAATCCGCGCCGGGACCGCCGCCGGCGATATGGCGTCCGTTTGCGTCTCGAAAGATCATCGGATAGGCGCTGACGCGGGGGCGCTTTCCGGCTTCAAGACAGGCTGGATGCTCCGCATCCACATAGCTTTGCGCCCCACGGGTCGAGATGACAAAGCCGAGTTCCGGCACGACGGGACCATCGAAGGATGGATCGCTCGGTGTTGAGGCAAAGATATTTCCGGCGCCATCGATCACCGCCGCGACGGAGGTGTCCAGCGACACCGCTTCCTCCTCCGGCGCCGTGGCGGGGGACGAGGTGGGCGTGCTGCGTTCTGCAACATCTCCGGCGGGCGGAAGCGGCTGGATCGCCGCGTCCATCTTGATCATGGCGGCGCGGGTGGCGGCATAGGCGTGGGAGAGCAGGGCTTCCATCGGGACATCTACGAAATCCGGATCGCCGTAATAGGCTTCCCGGTCCACCAGCGCGAGTTTCAGCGCCTCTATTATGACATGACAGGCTTCAGCAGATTGACGGGGATGGAGGGAAATATTGGTTGCCTTCAGGATTTGCAGTGCCTGGGACAGGGCCGGACCCTGCGTCCAGCTTCCCGGCGTATAAAGTCTTCCGCCGAAAACATCGGCCCCGGTCGCTTCGACGACGGGTGTGCGATGGGCGGCGAGGTCGGCATGCGTGAGCCAGCCATCACATGCCTGTACATGACGGATCATGGCCTCGGCAATCTCGCCCTTGTAAAAGGCATCATGCACGGCCTGAAGTCCGGCTGCGCGGCCCGATTTCAAGGAGGCTTTTCGATCGGCGTCGATCAGTATACCGATTGTACTAGCAAGGTCAGGCAGGCGGAAAATCTGTCCCGGCTTTACGGGCGCATCATTGGGCAGCCAGATACGGGCATTATCATCGCTGATGCGGCGGTAGTAACGCTCGAACTGGGTGGAGCAGGAGACGAGATCGTCATGGGCGGGGAAGCCGTCCGCAGCAAGAGCCTGCGCCGGGGCTGCGAGATCGGCGAATCCCATGGTGCCGAATCGGGCAAGCGCCGTCAGCCAGGCATCCAGTGCGGCGGGGACAACGGTTCTCGAAATACCTTGCGGAATACGTCCGCGGTGCTTCTCCCGGAAATAATCTGGCGTTGTACTGGCGGGCCATCGCCCGGCGCCCTCGATGGAGAAATACCGGTTCTCTCCGGCAATATAGACAAGGATCGGTGCGACGCCACCAAACTGCACCTGCTCCGAATGCAGGACGGTCAGCGCGATGGAGGCCGCAACCCCGGCATCAACGGCATTTCCCCCCGCCTCCAGCACATCTGCCGCTATACCAGCCGCAATATCATGGCCGACGGAGACAGCATAGCTATCGTTAGTGGCGGCGGTTTGCGCCCCGCTTTGACTTGCCATTCAGATCAACTGGCTGCAATTGCTTCGGCCAGTCCCGTGTTAAAAAACATGATTATGCAATAAATACCGTTAAATTTCTCTTTAATCCGGCAAAGTTTTGCGACGGATATGACCAGTAATATGGCCTCCCGCTATCTAATAGCAACCAAGCAGCCTGGCCTTCTGCCGCAGCAGCGAGACGACGGTATCGATCGTCGGGGTGGCATGCCCGGTAATCGACCCCATTTCCTGCACGGCGGTTACCAGCGCATCAATCTCCATCGGGCGACCGCTTTCAAGATCAACCAGCATCGATGTTTTATGCGGACCGACACCGGCCGCCCCCTCGATCCGGGCATCCACATCGATCGGATAATTAACACCGAGGGATTCCCCGATGGCCTGCGCTTCCAGCATCATTTTCCGGGCAACAGCACGGGTTTCCGGATTGCCGGTGATAAGGTCGAGCGTTGCGCCGGTGAGGGCGGAAATCGGGTTGAAGCTGAGGTTACCCCAGAGTTTTACCCAGATATCGGAGCGGATATCGGTCCGGACCGGGGCCTTTAGCCCGGCGCCGATCAGCAGTTTGGAGAGAGTCTTGACCCGCTCCGTCCGTTCGCCCGTCGGTTCGCCGACCGGAAAGCGGTCCCCCGCCATATGGGCGATGACGCCGGGTTCCGAGACTTCCGCCGCCTGATAGATGACGCAGCCGATGGCGCGTTCCGGGCCGATTCCGTCCCAGATCTTGCCATCCGGATCGACCGCCTTGACCCGCCGGTCCTGTGTCTCTCCTTCGAGGCCGTAGAAATACCACCAGGGTACGCCGTTCTGTGCCGCCACAACCGCCGTCTCCGGGCCGAGCAGAGGCTGCATCTTGTCAACGATGCCGGCGACGGAATGGGCCTTGAGGGCGATGATTACATAATCCTGCGGCCCCAGTTCTGCCGGATCGTCCGTGGCCGTGATGTTATCCAGAGTGAAGGTTTCCTCAGGTCCCTTGATCGTCAGGCCGTTTTTCTGAATGGCGGCAAGATGGGGTCCGCGGGCGATAAGCGACACTTCCGCATCTCCTTTACGCGCCAGCAATCCGCCGATCAGGCCACCGATGGCCCCGGCGCCATAAATGCATATTTTCATTATACCAGTCCCAGTTTTTCGGCCATGCCGATGCGTTGCAGTTTACCGGTCGCCCCTTTCGGGATTTCATCAAGCAGCGTGATGCTGCGTGGCACCTTGAAGGCGGCGAGGCTTTTGGCCGCGAAATCGCGAAGCTCGGCCTCGCTTGCCGTTTGCCCGTCTTTCAGGACAACCGCCGCCGCGACATCTTCCCCCAGTTTGTCATGGGGCAGGGCGAAGGTCACCACTTGCTCGACGGCGGGATGATTGAGCAGGATTTCATCGACTTCTCGCGGCGAGATTTTCTCGCCCCCGCGATTGATGATCTCCTTCAGACGCCCGGTGATGGTGACATAGCCGTCGTCGGTCATGACACCCTGATCGCCAGTGCGGAACCAGCCGTCGGTGAAAGCCTCCGCGTTGGCCTTGGGGTTATTCTCATAACCTGCCGTGACATTATCGCCGCGAATGACGATCTCTCCGGTTTCGCCAGAGGCTAGCACTTTCCCCTCCGCTGACATGATCGCCACTTCCGGTCCAGACGCAATCCCGACGCTGCCTGGCACGCGTTTCGCGGGCGGCAGCGGGTTTGCCGCCATTTGATGCGCTGCTTCGGTCATGCCATAGGCCTCGATCACCGGGCAGCCCCACATCTCTTCCAGCGCGGTCATGACTTGCGGCGGCAGCGAGGCGGAGGAGGAGCGGATCAGCCGCAGCTTCGCCGCCTTGACGATTTCCTCATTGCGTCCGCCGCGGGCCAGAATGGCCTGATGCATGGTTGGTACGGCGGTGTACCAGCTCGGGCTTTCATCCGCGATCCAGCCGAAGACCTTGAGGGCATTGAACCCCGGCGTGCAGGTCACGCTCGCGCCCGCCTGAAGTGACGAAAGGACCGCCGCGATCAGCCCGTGAATATGAAAGAGCGGCATGATGTTGAGGCATTTATCCGCCGGCTCCAGATTGAGGGAGCGGGCAATATTTCGCGCTGAGGCAGTGACATTGCGATGGCTGAGCGGCACGATTTTGGGCCGCGACGTGGTGCCGGAAGTATGCAGGATCAGCGCGACATCCTCCGCCTCGGCGGCGCCGGACTTCGTGGCCGTGCCGATGCTGTCGCCCTTCAGGGTGAAATATCCGGCGGGCGTGTTATCTCCCGCCACCAGCTCGATCACCGCGATACCGAGTTTTTTTGCGACTTCTACGGCCGGGCTCTTGCTGCCTTCCTCGACGAGCAGGGCTTTTGCTTTCAGATCATCGAGATAGAATTCGAATTCCTCCGCCTTGTAGTCGGGGTTGAGCGGGGCTGTCGTTGCCGCGCAGGCGACAGTGACGAAGGCGCTGGCCATTTCCGGCCCGTTGGGGAGCACGATGGCCACCCGGTCGCCGCGCCCGATCCCGAGCTCGTTCAACCGCACAATGGTCGCCGAGGCAAGATTGCGAAGTTCAGAAAAGGACAGGGGAGATCGGGACGGCGCGCCGATGGCCGGCATGTCGTCCTTTCCGTTACTGATGAGTTTTTCAAGCGTCGTGGTGTCTGACATTCGATTGAATATCCCTGCTGTTTGTAATCCCGAATTATTATGTCAGGCAGATTGCCCCATTAACCCGCCTCCTGTCACGCTAAACTTGCCTATGGGGATCATTGGGCGGGGCTAATCAGGCCTCGATCACGGGCAGGCTCTCGCGCAGTTCCTTCTTGGCGATTTTCTCCAGGGTCGAGCGTGGGAAATCCTCCAGAATGATGACATCGCGAACGACCTTGAAATCGGCCAGATTGGCTTTGCAGAGGGCAATGATCTGTTCCTTCAGATCCTTGGGGGCGGCGGCTGTGCGCGTGACGAAGACCACCGGCACTTCATCCAGCATAGTGTGTTTCTGCCCGACCACGGCGCATTCATTGACCCAGCCGCTCTCCAGAATGACCGCCTCGATCTCCGAGGCGGCGACATTCTCCGCCCCGACTTTCAGCATGTCTTTTTCTCGGTCGCCGAAGAAGAGGTTGCCGTTTTCATCCATGGGGATGACATCGCCGGTCTCAAACCAGCCATCTGCATCGAAGGCCTTTTCATTGGCTTCGGGGTTGCGGAAATATTCCTTGAACAGGCTGACGCCGCGCACCCCGCGGATATAGAGCAGGCCGCGCTCCCCGGGTTTGATGTGGCGGCCGTCCTCATGACGGATTTCGATGTCATAGCCCGGGGCGACGCGGCCGATGCAGCGGGTTGGGCCCGGATGGTCGATATCGCCGACGATGCCCTGGGTGATGGTTTCCGTCATGCCCCACCAGCCGTATGTGCGGATTCCGAAGGCTTCTTCGACTTCGGGCATGCGGACCGCCGGGTTCCAGAAACGGAAGCTGTGATCCGGCGGCGGGTCCTGCGCCAGCAGCGCCTTCACGCAGAACGGGATGAGGGAGCACCAGGTGCAGTTGTTGCGGATCGCCACCTCCCAGAAGCGCGAGGCGGAGAATCGCGGCTGAACGACCATGGTGCCGCCGACCCAGAGGCTGCCCAGCATCGAATAGGACTGCGCGTTGGTGTGAAAGAGCGGCAGGAAGACCTGCGTGATATCATCGCCCGACAGCCGCATATGGGCAGCATTCATCTGTGCGCCCCAGATCGCATTGGCATGGGTCCAGAGAACCGCCTTGGGCCGCGATGTCGTGCCGGAGGTAAACTGCACGCCAAGGTTGGCGAAGGGGTCCGTGGCGCGCGCGGGGCAGGGCGCGGTTTCCGACAACAGCTCGGCAAAGGGGACGTAATCGATGCCGTCCGGAACTATGCCCGGGCTGCCGGCATTATTATTGGTAACCGCGAGAAACTTGATGCCCGGCGCGGAAGAACTGACCAGCTCGGCAAAGGACGGCTGGGTAATGGCGGCAACAATCCCGGCGTGATCAGCGAAATAGATCATATCCCGCGCGACGGAACGGGTGTTGGTGGAGACCGCCACCGCGCCGACACGAGCACAAGCAAACCAGGAGATAACAAACTCCGGGCTGTTATCGAGATGCAGCATCACCCGGTCGCCAAGCGCGACCCCGCGCGCATGAAGGGCTGCGGCCACGGCTTCCACCTTGACGTTGAAATCCGCATAGGTCAGCGTTTCCGGCTTGCCTTCAAAAGGCTCCCAGATGATAAACGGCTGATCCGGCGTTCGCTCCACCCACTGGCGGAGCAGCCATGGAACATCGCGGCCTTCGATCATAGCTTTGTGGGATTGTTCGATTGCGGCGATTAATGTCATGTCCCTGTCCCTTGTTATTCTTTTTCGAAATCATAAAAAGGAATGTCGCGAATGACCAGTCCTGCCGTGCAGAAAATGGAAAATACTGATGCGGAGATGATCCAGGGCTATATCCTCTCCGTAGAAAACTGTAACATCGGATCAATTGAAATGGATGACAATGGGACAGAAAATCTGGATCATCGGCGGCAGTACCGGCATCGGGCGTGAGTTGGCTCTGCAATATGCCGCGGACGGCAAGGATGTTGTTATCAGCGCCCGCAGCGAGGAAACCCTGGCAGAGGTTGCAGGCATTCACCCTGATCGCATTACCGCGCTTCCGATCGATGTGACGGATGTGCCGTCCATCAGCGCCGCCGTGGAGACGCTCTATGGGGACGGCGCGGGGCCAGATATCGTTATCCTCGGGGCAGGGGCCTATCAGCCCATGTCCGTCGATCATTTTTCAAGCGAGAAAGCCGCGAAGATCATGGAGGTCAATTATCTCGGTGTGGTGCGGGTTATCGAGCAGGTCCTGCCGTTTTATCGCAAGGCCAATGCCGGACACCTTGTTGTGCTGGCCTCCGTCGCCGGATATCAGGGGCTGCCGCTTGCGCTCGCCTATGGTCCGTCGAAGGCGGCCCTGATCAATCTCTCGGAAGGGCTGCGCGCGGAAATGGCGGGAAGCGGGATATCAATCCAGCTCGTCAATCCGGGCTTCGTGAAAACGCCGCTGACGGCGGGGAACAAATTCCCGATGCCCTTCCTGATGGAGGCCGACGATGCCGCCCGCCGCATCAGAAAAGGGATTGAGGGCAAGTCGTTCGAGATTGCCTTTCCGCGTCGTTTCGCCTTTATCCTGAAATTTATCCGGATGTTGCCTTATGCCCTGTCCATTCCGCTCATCCGCAAGGGGACAAATCAATGACACCAACGGAACGCCATGAATGTGTTCTCGTGGCCTATGCAAAATATTTCGAGACATTGACCCCGGATAGCATCAATGACCTCGATCTGCTGGCAGTGAATGAACTGTCATTTGAGGACCCGTTCAACCGCGTGACCGGGCGGGACAAGGTCAAAGCGCTGTTCCGGAAGATGTTCGAGGATATGGACGATCCCGCCTTTAACATTACCGAAACCTTCCGGCGGCAAGGGGGGCGGTCGGCTGTCCTGAAATGGCGTTTCACCGGCCGTGTTCCCAAGATCGGAGAGATCGACTTCACCGGCCTCTCGGAAATCTGCTTTGACGAGGCGGGGTTTATCACCAGCCATATCGATTACTGGGACGCCGCCTCAAATTTCTATGAGAAAATCCCGTTTATTGGCGCGTTGCTGAGGCTGATCAAGGGGCGGCTGCGTCTCTCCTGATAACGCGGATCAGCGAAGCTCGAATATGGCGACATCGATGGACTTTCGGCGAAAACCTGCCTCGCAATATTGCAGGTAATAATCCCACATCCGCTTGAACCGCTGATCGAAACCGAGCGGTTCAATCTCCGGCCATTTCGCCAGGAATTTCTCCCGCCAGAGGTTCAGCGTTGTTGCATAGTCACCGCCGAATTCCTCGCGGATCGTGGCGGTCAGGCCGCCCTTTGCCGCCGCCTCGATAAAGGCGGTCTTTGACGGCAGCTTGCCACCCGGAAAGATATATCGCTGGATAAAGTCCGCCGTGTTCCGGTTCTGCGCGAAGCGTTTTTCGTCAATGGTGATGACCTGGACAATGGCCCGTCCGCCGGACGCCAGATTGCGCTTAAGCGCCTTGAAATAGCTGCTCCAATGTTCCTCGCCCACGGCCTCGAACATCTCGATGGAGACAATCGCGTCATAGGTGCCGTTCTGGTCGCGATAGTCGCGATAATGAAACGCCGTCTGGTTGGTAAGTTCCGCCTTCTCGGATGCCTCGCGGGCAAACGTTAGCTGCTCGGCGGAGAGGGTAATACCGTCCACATGGGCGCCATATTCCGTGGCGGCAAGCCGGGCGAACCCGCCCCAGCCGCAACCGATTTCAAGAACCCGCGATGACTCATCAAGGTTTGCCAGCTCTGCAATACGTCTGTATTTCTGGCGCTGCGCTTCGCCCAGCGATTGCCTGGTTTCAGTGAAAAGCGCGGCGGAATAGGTCATGGTCTCATCCAGCCAGTGGCCGTAAAATTCATTCCCGAGATCGTAATGATAGGCGATATTCCGGCGGCTGCCGCTCCGGCTGTTGCGGGTGCGCAAGTCGCGAATGAAATGGACAAGGCGACCCCGCCACCGCCCGAGCAGGGCGGTATTCAGCTTCTTTTCATTGAGGATGGCAAGCTCGATCAGGGCCCTGACATCGGGGCTCGACCAGTCTCCCGCCATATAACCTTCACCAAGTCCGATATTGCCGGACCGGATCATCCGCCGGGCGGCGCGGGCGGTATGCAGATGGAGCATCGCGCGCGGCTCTTCCGCACGGGCGGGCCCAAAAACAAGCCGTTCTCCCGTCGGCAGGATCAGGGTCAATTGACCGACAGCAATGCGCGACAGTCCGTATGTCAGCGCCTTGATCCAGGGGTTACCGAGCTGCGACAGTTTCACAGTCCGTTTCTCGCGACCGGCGGACATCATGTCAGGTTGGGGCGTGATATCAGTCATTTACTTCTCCTGATATTTTTCGACAAGCCCCTGGCTGACAGGGGGCGGGGCAGTGACCTCCCGCGGTCGTTCCACCAGCTTCACACCCTTGAGCCAGAGCTTGAGCGCTTCCCAATGAATACCGGCGATGACCTTGAGGCTGTTAAAGGGAAACCGCAGGAGCGCCGCGCCGAGGTTTCGCCAGTTAAGCTCGGCATGTTGCCCGATAAAGGACGCATTCAGGATTGGTGCGTCCTCATGAAACTGGCGTATGGAAAGGGCGATCGTTTCTCCGGGGGGCAGCAGGGAAAATTCATATCGGCAATCCATCGGCAGGAAGGGAGAGACATAAAGCTCTTTTGTGCAGGTCTGCCTGTACAACCCCTTTGCATCAGCCTCTCCGGCGGCAAGCACATAGCTCTGTCGCTCCTTAAAGGTATTGCTCACTTCATAGACCAGGGCGATGAGGGCGTCATCTTTATCGAAGCAGTAATAGGTGCTGAGCGGGTTGAACGCATAGCCGAACAGGCGCGGAATACAGAGCAGCCGGATCGCCGCCACGTCGACCGCCAGTCCGCTGTCGCGGACCGTCTCCAGTATATGACGTTTCAGATCGTCCGGCTTGCCGACCCCAAAATCCCGGGTGAAGAAGGAGACCAGGTTGCGCCGGTTGATCGACAGGAAAGGGATCCGCCGGGCCACTTCCGGCAGTTCATCAAGATCGAGAAGCAGGTAGAAAATCCTGTACTTCAGGTGATGTCCGACCGGCGTAAGCCGCCGGTGGGTGACAACCCCGTTATAAAGCGCACTTTTCAGCATCGGTTTATCAGGCGACATCGGCAAGAGCAGCTCCTGTGCCGGTCTCCGGCAAATGAATACGTGACGCGGCGGGATCATGTCTCCAGGGCCGCCGGGTTCCACCCAGCGCCTCCGCTACTGCAAGGCCCGACTGGATGCCATCCTCATGAAAGCCATAGCCGAAATAGCTGCCGCAGAACCAGAGGTTTTTTTGACCCTGCAGATTCCAAAGCAACTTCTGGGCGGCCATGGCGGCAGTGTCAAAGAGGGGATGCTCATAGGGAAAGCTTCGAAGCACCGTGCCGGAGCGTGGCTCTACCGCCGGGTTCAAGGTGACAAAATAGTCCTGCTCCGCGTCAAGCCCCTGAAGGCGGTTCATCCAGTAGCTGACACAGAGGCTGTCCTCCATCTCATCCTGTGATCCGGTATTCCCGATATAGTTCCAGCTTGCCCAGGCCTTGCGCCGTTTTGGCATCAGCGCGGCATCCCGGTGCAGCACGGCGAGGTTCTTCTCATAGGAAAAGGCCCCCAGCAGCTTCCGTTGCGCCGGGCTCGGCTCGGCGATCATATGCAGTGCCTGATCTGCATGGGTGGCGAGCACCACATCGTCAAACCGCTGCATGCGGCCATCGCGGCATTCAACAATGACCTCGGTTTTGTCCGTATGTACCGCGGCGACGGCGCTGTTGAGATAGACCCGGTCTTTGAGGATGTCCGCGACCCGCGTGACATATTCTCGGCTGCCGCCTTTAATAGTCCGCCACTCTGGCCGGTCGCTGAGTTGCAGGAGGCCATGGTTGCTGCAAAATCGGATAAAGGCCGCTGCCGGATAGTCGAGCATGTCCGCCGCCGGGGTGGACCAGATGGCCGCGCCCATGGGCAGCAGATGGTGGTCGGTAAAGGCCTGGCCGTATTGTCCGGCGGCCAGGACATCGCCCAAGGTCCAATGCTCTTTCTCCGCATCCTGAAGCAGGGCCGGGGCCGCGCGGTAGAATTTCAGGATATCCCTTATCATGCCCCAGTGGGCCGGACGGAGGAGGTTTGATTTCTGGGCGAACATTGCCCCGAGGGAAGTGCCCGCATATTCAACGGCCCCCTTGTTGAGAGAGACGCTGAATGACATTTCCGTGGGCTTGCTCGCGACCCCCAGATGGTCGAGAAAGGCGACAAGATTCGGATAATTGAGCTGGTTATAGACGATAAAGCCCGTATCCACCTGATGACCGTCCACTTCCACCGTATTGCTGTGACCACCAAGGCGGTCGTCTTTTTCATACAGGGTGACGTCATGTGTCCGTGACAGCAGCCAGGCCGCTGAAAGGCCGGATATTCCGCTTCCGATCACTGCAATTTTTTTCATAGGTCCGTCCGCCGGTTACTCATGTTGTGCTTGGAATACGCGATATTTTCAAGACTGGATCACAAAAATGGACAGGAAAGAGATCCATCTACGACATTTGTCCGTAATAGGTGTAGACTAAGCGCGAAACATATTGGCTGTTGGCAATTTGAAGGCAGGTATGACGTCAAAAGACGGTGTCGGGCATAGTGTGAAGGAAGACAAGGGACAACCGAAGGAGATCGATCTCGATCGCGATCTGGAGGCTGTCGCAAAGAATGGCGATTCGTTGGCCTTCAAGCGTCTTTTTGCTGATCTTGCGCCCCGATTGAAATATTTTCTGATCAAGCGGGGACTGGCGGAAAGCGCGGCCGAGGATGTACTGCAGGAGACGATGATGAAAGTCTGGCGCAAGGCGTCACTTTTTGATCCTTCCAAGGCCTCTGCATCGACTTGGGTCTACACGATCGCGCGCAATGTGAGAATTGACCGGCTGCGAAAAGAAAGCCGCCCGGAACCCGATCCGAATGACCCCTGCTATGTGCCGGATGATCCGGAGACAGGCGAACAGGCGGTCAGCCGCAAACAGGACCGGGAGCGGATAAGCAAGGCGATGGCAGTGCTACCGCCAGAACAGATGAAGATAATCAGAATGTCGTTTTTTGATGAAAAATCGCACGGAGAAATCGCTGAAGAGCTTGATATTCCGCTCGGGACAGTCAAGTCCCGGCTGCGGCTGGCCTTTGGTAAGATCCGTGCGGAACTGGAGGTGTATTGATGACCATCCGACACCATATCGGCGATGATACATTGATGGCCTATGCCAACGGGACGCTGGCGGAGAATTTGTCCGTTGTTGTCGCGACCCATCTGGCAATCTGCCCTAAATGCCGGCGCAGCCTGACGATGATGGAAGACATGGCGGGACTGTTGCTCATGGAAGCGGAGCCTCTTGAACTCGCAAGGACGGAACGGGAGCTTGCCGAAGTTATCCCGAGCCGGGCGGAGCAGGAGAGCCTGCTGGTGGCAAGTGGGGCTGCAAACTCACGATCCTATGTCGATACGGGCGTACCGGTGCCGCTTGCGAACCGGATGCCGTCATCGTTGGATGACATACCCTGGCGTACGCTGGTGCCGGGGGTCAGTCATTTCCCGCTTACCTGGAAGCAGGCGGAGGGAGAGAAGGGCGCGCTCCGGCTGTTAAAAATAGCGCCAGGCAAGACCTTGCCCGAGCACAGCCATTCCGGTCAGGAGGTGACCCTTATCCTGCGTGGCTCCTACATAGATGAACTGGGACGGTTTCAGGCAGGCGATTTCGCCGATCTCGACGATACGACAAACCATCAACCCGTCGCCGACACGGCGGAGGATTGCATTTGCCTGATCGCAACGGATGCGCCGCTGAAATTCTCCGGATTCTTTAGCCGTCTTCTCCAGCCGGTCTTCGGGATATAAGTCGTAGCTGTTTTAAAAAGCATGTGCCGGGGAGAGGCATTCGGCGATGCTGGTCCGGTCGAGGTCCCGCAGAAATGCCTCGCGTGCGGTGGCGAGACGTCCCTTCAGCTTGCAATGCGGCGTCAGGCTGCAGTTTCCGCCATCTGGACGAAAACATTCGACAATTGAGCTGTCCCCCTCAAGGCCGCGCACGACCTCCCCAAGGGTGATCAAATGCGGGGGGCGGGCAAGGCGAAAGCCGCCGCCGCTGCCGCGCTGGGTTGAAACAATGCCTGTTTTCGCCAGATCGCGGATTACCTTGGCGAGGTGGTTGTGGGACACCTTCAATTCGCGCGCAATCTCGTCCGACGTATAGGTCCGGCTTATATCATGGGCGCTCACCATTAGAACGCGCAGCGCGATATCGGTAAATTTTGTCAGGCGCATTTTCTTATCATCCCAGAAAATATTTGGATTTTGCAGTCTAGCATGTTAAATAGGTATTTAAAATACCTATTAGGAAAATACCATGCCCCAACCTCCCCACAGGGTCGCGATAACGACTGAAATCCAGAACCGCACCGGTATTGATGATGCGATGATCGAAACCCTCGTTCACCGCTTTTATGCGCGCATCCGCGACGACGAGCTTCTTGGTCCGATTTTCGATGCCCGCATTGAGGACTGGGACACGCATTTGCAGAAAATGTGCATTTTCTGGTCGTCGGTGACGCTGCTGACGGGGGAGTATCACGGCCAGCCCATGGTCAAGCATGTCTTCCTGCCGGTCGATTCCCGGCATTTCGATCGCTGGCTCGCGCTGTTTGAGGAGACGGCCCATGAGGTCTGCCCGCCGCCTGCGGCCGAGTATTTCATGGATCGTGCCCGCCGCATCGCCAGCAGTTTCGAGTTGGGCATCGCCAGCCGCAACAAGGTGCTGCTGGGTCGGGACGAGCGTTATGTGAACGAAGAGCTTGATGCAGAGCTGGAGGGATAGACATGAGGGGGAGAATGTTTCCGTGAAAGACGATGGCGATGATGCGTCAGCGGAATTTGCCTCTCCGCCCTGTTACATGCACGAGATCGACCCGGTATACATGGGCCTCGTGCCAGCGCCGGACTATCAGGCGGGCCAGGATGTCCTGCGCTGGCGCAAGGCCGAGCGGACGCGGCTTCTCAGCAACCGGCTGGCCATTCCGGCGAAAGAACGACGTGCATTCGAACAAAAAATTATTGCAGGGCTGGAGTCGGTAGTCGGTGATATGGCCGGACTTACCCTCAGCCTTTACTGGCCGATCAAGGGGGAGCCGGACCTGCGCCCCTGGATACCGGAGATATATGCGCGGGGCGGACGTGTCGCCTTGCCTGTGGTGATTGCGAAAGGGCGTCCGCTGGCCTTTCGCCTCTGGGCGCCGGGCGATCCGCTGGAACCCGGAATCTGGGATATTCCGACACCGGTTTCGGGACCGGAAACGCTACCCGATGTAGTGATTGCACCGCTGGTTGGTTTTGATGTGGAAGGATACCGCCTCGGTTATGGCGGGGGCTTTTTCGACCGCACGCTCGCGGCGCTGGAACGCAAACCCCGCGCCATCGGCATCGGCTATGAAAGCGCGCGCATTCCCACCATCTATCCGCAGCCGCATGACATCGCCATGACTGCGGTGGTGACGGAGCTGGGGACAAGCCTGTCATAGATATTCACATTTTGTGGGCACTGTCGCGGGCAGGTCACCTAATGAAAATATCAAAAAAATCAACGCTTGGTCTTTCAATTCATCCGCAACGGTTGTAAATCTAGCAGCAGTCAGTCCGGGCGCGGGTTCGGATGCCTGGCATAGTCTTGAATTCAATATGGGGAAGCATGATGACACAGTTCTTTAAAATAGCGATGGTGGCCGCGCTGGCGGTTTTGCTCAGTGGGTGTTTCGGGCGCGTTCAGCCGATTTATAACGCCGAGGCGAACCCGGTACCGGTCAAGCTTCAGGAAACCTCGCTGGATAATATTGGCACGATCATCCAGACTTCTGCCATTAACCGCGGTTGGGTTATCAGTGACGCCCAGCCGGGCAAGATGAAGGCGACATTGCATAACCGGACCCATGTGGCGGTCGTTGAAATCTCCTATACCAAGACCAGTTACTCCATCAACTATGTGTCCAGCGTCGATCTGCTGTATGACGGGGCGAATATTCACCGCAGCTACAATAAATGGATCCGCACACTGCAGAATGACATCAACAAGAACATGAATGTCGCTGCCCTGAGTGCGTAGGGGCGATAGTTGGACGCCGGGGTTTCCTTCGCGGTTCAGCGATGGGCCGCTTGGGCGCCGGAGCTGAGCAGCCCGGCGGCGTGGCAGGACTGGGCCGCAGGGAATGCCGATATTCCCGACACCGACGATGCACCCGACGTGCGCGATCTGCCTGCCGGATTGCGCCGTCGGCTGTCACGGATCGGCAAGGTCGCGTTGCGGGTGGCCATGGACGTCGGCGCGGAAGATGAGCCCCGTGTCGTCTTCAGCTCGCGCAACGGCAATGTAACCCAGATGCTCTCCCTCCTGCAGAGCCTGTCGGTAGATGAGCCGATCTCCCCCACCGGATTCGGCATGTCCGTGCATAATTCGCTGGCTGGGATGCTCTCCATTATCGCCAAAAACCGGGAATCCCATACGGCCATAGCGGCGGGCGGGGAGAGTTTGTGCCTTGGCGTGATCGAGGCGCTGTCATGGTTACACGAAGACCCGTCCAAGCCCGTTCTCCTGCTGCATTGCGACGAAAAACTCCCCGAATTTTATAACCCGTTTCAGGAACCGGAGACACCGGTCTGTGCGCTGGGGCTTCTGCTCTCCGCTCCGGGGGATGGGGGGGAAGGAACTTATCGTTTCGGTTTTGAGGGCACGCCGACGCGGGAGCTGTCCGGTGATCCATTGAAAAGTTTTATCCGGTTCCTGCTGCGGGAGGACGCTGACTGGAGCTGGTGCGGCGCCGAAGGGGACTGGTGGTGCCGCCGTCATGCGTGAGCGTCTGAACTATGTCTGGCGATTGTTCGGCACCGGCCTTGCTTTCTCGATGTTCGGCATCGGCGGCATTTTCATGACGATTTTCATCTTTCCCGCAATTTCGTTGTTCACCCGCGATGAGGAGACGCGAATCCGCCGGGTGAGGCGGGTTATCTATCATGCCTTTCGCGGATTCGTTTATTTCCTGCGGGTGGGCGGCATTATCGATTCCCGCTTTCACGAGATGGAAAAGTTGAAAGAATGCCATGGCGCGCTGATCATTGCCAATCATCCCTCCCTGCTGGATACGGTCTTCCTGATGTCGCGCATGCCGGATGTGCAATGCATCATCAAGCATGAACTCTGGACCAACCCCTATCTCGGCGGGGTGATGCGCGCGGCGGGCTATATCCGCAATGACGGTGATGCCGAAACCATGCTGCGCGAGTGCGAAAAGGCGCTGAAAAGCGGACAGAATATTCTCGTTTTTCCGGAAGGGACCCGCTCGGTGCCGGGGCAGGCGCTTAAATTTCAGCGCGGCGTCGCCAACATTGCGACATTTTTTAATGCACCAATACAGCTTGTAATTATAAAATGTGAACCATCGACGCTGACGAAAGGCAGCCCGTGGTATGCAATTCCGCCGCGTCAGGCCCGATTTGATATAACCTTTCATGAACAACTGGACATGCACGGTTATCTGAGGCATGAACCGAGATCATTAAAGGTTCGCAAGCTCACGCGGGAGCTTGAGCAATTTTACGTTGGAAAACTTTGCAATGAATGATTTTGAACAGGAAATTAAGAAACTGGTGATCAAGACCCTCAATCTGGAGGATATCACGCCCGAGGAAATCGACAGCGAGGAGCGGTTATTCGTCGACGGTCTGGGTCTTGATTCAATCGATGCTCTGGAACTGGGTGTTGCCATCCAGAAGACCTATGGCATTAAGATCAACGCCAAAAATGAAGACCTGAAAGAGCATTTCGCCTCCGTCCGCAGCCTCGCCAGCTTCATTAAATCCGAAAGGAAGGAGCTGGGCGCATGACCCGCGACGAAGTATATGAAAAGCTCCGCGAGTATCTGGAAGAGATGTTCGAGGTTCCGCCGGACCTGATTTCCGAGGACGCGCGGCTCTATGAGGATCTCGATCTTGACAGCATTGATGCCGTCGATCTGGTGGTCAAGCTGCAGGACCTGACGGGCAAGAAAATTCCACCTGACGAATTCCGCACTGTGCGGTCGGTTGGCGATGTGGTGGACCGGGTTCATGCCCTCCTGGCGGCGTAAGGTACGGCCGCTGGACCTGCTGCTTGTCCTGATCAGTCTTGCCTACCCGTTTGTCGTTTATTTCGGCCTTGTGCATTTCTCCCCCCTGACGGTCGGGCTGGCACTGGTGGTTTTCCTGATCCTGCGCCTCCTGCTGCAACGCCATCGCCGCGCCCGGCGCTCGGAATTTGGCATCTATCTGGCGGTGCTGGCGGCGATTGCCGTCCTGCTGATGGTCAATGAACTGCTGGCCATCAAGACTTATCCGGTCCTGATCAGCCTCTCTTTCGCCGTCGTTTTCGGCTACTCCCTGTTCAATCCGCCGACGATCATCGAGCGCTTCGCCCGGATGATGGAGGGGGAGCTTGATGAGCAGGCCATCCGTTACACCCGCAATGTCACCGTGGCATGGGTCGTCTTTTTCCTCCTCAACGCCGCCATTTCGCTCTGGACGGCGCTCTATGGCGATCTGGCAACTTGGACGCTCTATAACGGCTTCATTTCCTATATCCTGATTGGCCTGATGTTCGGCGGGGAATTTCTTCTGCGCCAGTATGTGAAACGTAAAAAAGTGAGTTGAGCGGTGTTTATCCTTTTATCCCAATTGCTGACATCAGACCGGGCGGACGGAACGCCTGTCGCATCTATTGCCGGAGAGCAAAAGACTTTCGGGGATTTTCGGGCTGAAGTGGCGGACCTTACGGCGCGGATCAGGGCGCGGGGGGTTGATCGGCTGGTGCTGGCGACGGAGAGCAGCTATGCCTTTGCCAGCGGGTTTCTGGCGGGACTTCAGGCAGACTGCCGGATTATCATTCCGCCTAACGCGCTTCCGGGAATGCTGGCGCATTTTGTCAACGCGGACTGCCCGCTACTCTCCGATATCGACGACGCGGGCGGCGATCATCTGATTTTTATAAACGGGACGACGGGCGGGGAGGCGGCCTTCGCGGCGCTTGATCCCGACCGCTGCCAGCTTGATTTCTATACCTCCGGTTCCACCGGGATGCCGAAGCGAGTGCCGAAATCCCTTGGCCAGATCGAGGATGAGCTTGTGGTGCTCGATCAGACATGGGGCGCGCAGTTGACGGGCGCGGCGACCCTCGGGACGGTCAGTCACCAGCATATCTTCGGCCTCTATTTCAAATGCCTGCTGCCGCTTTGCGAAGGGCGGCTGTTCTTCCCCGAAACCTTTGAGATATGGGAGGAACTGCTCGCTGCCGCGCCACCCGGGGCTTGCTTCGTCTCCAGCCCGGCGCATCTGACCCGCATCCCGCCGATGGACCCGCTGCCGAAGGAGCGCGCGGCGCCGGTGATCTTCACCGCCGGCGGTCCGCTGCCGTTTGACGCAGCGCAGGCATCTGCGGCTGCGTTCGGCCCTCTCCCGACGGAAGTCTATGGCAGTACCGAGACGGGCGGCGTTGCTCATCGGCAGCAGCGCGACCCGAAAACGCCTTTCACCCCGCTGCCCGGGATGCAGACCCGCGTCGATGAACGGGGGCTGCTCAGCGTGAAATCCCGCTATACGGAGGGCGGCGACTGGGACGCCACTAACGACATTGCCGACCGTCTGCCGGATGGCGGATTTATACTTTCGGGCCGCGCCAACCAGTTCGTCAAGATCGAAGGCAAGCGTATTTCCCTCGCCGAGGTGGAGAAGTATCTTTCCTGCTCGGCGCTGGTGAAGGAGGCGGCGGCGTTTATCCTCGGCGGCGGGCGCGAGACACTGGTCGCGGTGGTCGAACTTAGCGATGCCGGATGGGCGCAGCACGCGGAAATGGGCGCCTTTCGCCTCGGACGGGCACTCCGGCGGGAGCTTGCGCCGAACCTTGAAAATGCCGCGATGCCCAAGCGCTGGCGGTTTGTCGAGCGGTTGCCTGTCAATGCGCAAGGCAAGCGCCAGCGACTTGCGCTCAATGAACTGTTTACGGGCGGGGACGGGGCGGATTAAACTGAGCGGATCATGCAGACATCCAATGACATTCGATGGTCCGAGAGCCGGACAGAGCCGGGCATCCTGTCCGAACGCTGCAACGGCGACGTCGTCGAGCTTGAGCTGTTCGCAGGTCGTGAGTTGTTCCAGTTTCAGGGGCATTTTCCGGGCGAACCGGTCCTGCCCGGCGTCGCGCAGATCGACTGGGCGGCGCGCCTCGCCCGGCGCTATTTCGGGTTTGACGGCGAGTTCCAAAAGATGGGCCAGATCAAGTTTGCCAAGCTGATTCTCGCGGATCGCAAGCTGCGGCTGCGGCTGGAATGGCAGCGCGAGAAGGGACGGCTCACCTTTCTGTTCAGCGATGACGGTGAGCTTTGCTCGTCGGGTTATTTCGTACTGGCGGACCGATGAGCCACGCCCTCGCGGCCATCGTGCCGAGCTATAACCACTATCGTCATATCGGCGGGGTGATAGCGGCCCTGAAGGCCCATGGCCTGCGCATTTTCATCATCGACGACGGCAGCACGGAGCCCGCGAAATCTGCCCTCAAAGTGTTGGACGATCCGGCGGGCGGAGTCACCCTGCACCGGCAACATAAGAATGGTGGCAAGGGGGCGGCGGTGATGGCGGGGTTTCGCCTCGCGGCGGCGGAGGGCTTTTCCCATGCGCTGCAGGTCGATGCGGACGGGCAACATGATCTGGAAGCCTTGCCCGCCCTCAT
This sequence comes from uncultured Sneathiella sp., assembly GCF_963973085.1. Classification (GTDB taxonomy): domain Bacteria; phylum Pseudomonadota; class Alphaproteobacteria; order Sneathiellales; family Sneathiellaceae; genus Sneathiella. Next base: position 500,480 of record NZ_CAXAXA010000001.1, on the reverse strand, counting down.
GGAGCTTTCGGCGCTGCATCCGGAGGCCCTTATCAGCGGCCAGCCGGTCTATGACGAGACGATCCCGACATCGCGGAAAATGGCGCGCTGGATCACCCATGTCTGGGTCTGGATCGAAACCCTCTCGACCCAGATTACCGACAGCATGTGCGGCTACCGGATTTATCCGCTGGCCCCGGCAATGGTGGTGATCGAGAGCGAGAGGGTGGGCCATTACATGGATTTCGACACCGAGATCATGGTGCGGATGAACTGGCGCGGAACCCCGGTCCGGATGTTCCCCGTTCATGTGACCTACCCGGAGGACAATACATCAAATTTCCGCCTTGGCGCCGATAACTGGCTGATCACCAAGATGCATACGCGGCTTGTCTTCGGGATGCTGGCGCGCCTGCCGCAGATCCTCCGTAACCGATCCGGCGGGAAAGGGGAAACGGCGCGGCACTGGGGGCGGCTGAACGAGCGCGGTGTGGCACTCGGCCTGAAAATAATGCTCGGGATTTACCGGCTGGCGGGGCGGCGGTTTTGCTGGATCTGCCTGCAGCCCGTATTGCTTTATTTCTTCCTGACCGGTACCCCGCAGCGGCGCGCGTCGCGGGATTACTGGCGGCGGCTTTATGCGGCGAAGGGGCAGCCGCGGGAGCCGGACCTCTGGCAGATATGGCGGCACTATCGCTCTTTCGGGTCGATGGCACTCGACAAGCTGGCAGCATGGCATGGGCAGATCCGGACAAGCGATCTGGTGCATGATGATCTGACTGGGCTGGATGCTGTTGCAAACCGGAAAGACGGCGTCATGGTGGTCACCTCCCATCTCGGGAATGTCGATATACTCCGGGCGGTGGGGGCGAGCCGCGGCATCAACAATATCACCGTCTTCGCCCATACGCGCAACGCCGTCCGCTTCAACCGTCTACTCAGCGAAGCCAATCCCGCGGCCGCCATTGATATCATGGAGGTTGAGGATATTGGCCCGGCAACCCTGATCGAGTTGGAGGAAAAGCTGGCGGCGGGCAACTGGATCGTGATCGCGGGCGACCGGATTTCCCTCTCGGGGAGCAAGCGAATCCGCAGGCTCGATTTTCTGGGCGAACCGGCGCCCTTTTCCGAGGGGGCCTGGATCATGGCGGCATTGCTTGGCTGTCCGGTCTATGTTCTCCACTGCTTGCGCGAGGGGGAGAAGCATCGCATCCTGTTCGAAAAACTCACCGACCGGGTGACACGATCGCGCGGAACGGAGAACGGCCTGCAGGGTCCGATGGTGGCATATGCCGGAATTTTGCAGGAAATCTGCCTCAAATACCCTGAACAATGGTACAATTTCTATAATTTCTGGGCGATTCCTGAAAATTTCAGTCCGCCGGATGAAAAGAGCAAGGAAACAAAATGATATCCGCCGATATTACAGTGAAATGTCAGTTCTACGACCTGGACCCCATGGGCATCGCGTGGCATGGGAACTATCCACGCTTTTTCGAGCAGGCCCGCTGCGCGCTCCTCGACAAGATCGATTACAACTACGACCAGATGCGGGACAGCGGCTATGCCTGGCCAATCGTCGATATGCGGATCAAATATGTGCGCTCTCTCAGGTTTGGGCAGGAAGTGACGGTGACGGCCACGCTCGTCGAATATGAAAACCGCCTGAAAATCAATTACCTGATCAAGGATATTGAAACCGGCGAGAAATTAACCCAGGGATTTACAATTCAAGTGGCAATTGATAACAACACGGAAGAAATGTTATTTCAGTCTCCACCTGTTCTCTATCAAAAAGTTGAAGCCCTGTTGTGCTAAGAGTCATTTGCCTGTTGATATCTGTCGCGGTTCTCGCGTCTTCTCTTTCGGTCCGCGCCGCGCCGCTTACCCTGAAGGAGGGGGAGGCGCTGATGGGCCGGTTCGAGCAGGCGCGGTATCTACGCGGGTTTGACAAGCCGATCCGCTCCTCGGGAGAGTTTTTCCTGCTGCCGAAGGATGCCCTGATCTGGCAGACGGAAACCCCGTTCGACAGCCGCATGGTGATTGACAAGGAAGGTCTTAGCCAGGGCATGAACGGCGCCGAAGTAACCCGCCTCGGCTTCAAGCAGTTTCCCGCCTTCAAGCTGCTGCGCGACACGCTGGAGAACAGCCTGAGCGGTAACTGGGCACCGCTTGAAGAAATGGCAGGGACAAAACTGCAGCCGTCGGAGGAGCAGTTCTCTTTGCGTTTTTCGCCGAAAGACAGTGGCCTCTCGCTTCCCTTCGCCTATCTCAATTTCAGGATTAGCGACTTTCTCGATGTGATGGAAATTGTCAAGAGCAACGGAGATCGCGATGTCATCACCTTCACGGACCAGCGCATTGCCCCGGTCGAGACCGTGAGCGAGGCGGAACGCGCGGCGCGGAAAAAGCGATCATGATCCGGACCGGCTTCGTCATCTATCTGCTGCTGATCGGGGTGGCGCTGGCCGTCATTGGCTGGCGGTTTCAGGATGGCCTGCCGCTCAATACCAATATCGTCGCCATGCTCCCGCAGTCGGAAGAGGCCGAGTGGGTGTCCCGGGCGGAAGCGGCGGAACGCGCGCTCGGCTCGGATCAGCTGATCGCGCTGGTCGGCCATGCGGATTTCGAGACGGCCCGGGCGGCGGCGCTTGATCTCAACAAGGCGCTCATCGAGGCAGGTATTTTCCGATCGACCAAGGAAGAGGCGCCGGTTGCGACACTCACAAACCTGAACAAGGCGCTTTTTCCGCACCGCGCCGGCCTGCTGACGGAGGGGGATCGTAAACTGCTGGCAGCGGGGCAGGGGCAGGTCCTGATGGACCGGGCCATGGTGCAGATACTCTCGCCGCTGTCCCTTGCCGATGCGGAGGTGATCCGCCGTGATCCGCTCCTGCTGCTGCCGAACTATCTGACGGCCAGTCTGAAGAACAGCTCGAAACTGGTGAGCCGCGCCAATGTCATGGCGGTCGAGGAAGACGGGAAATGGTATGTGCTGGTGCGCGGCAAACTTGTCGGAAGCGCCTTTGACAAGGGCGTGCAGGCAAGGACCCTGGATGTGTTCGATAGTATGTCTGAGCAGCTGGAAAAGGATTACGGCGATGTCGAGATCCTGAAGACCGGGGCGGTGTTTTATGGGGAGCATGCCTACCGCCGCGCCGAGCAGGAGGCGGGCTTCATCGGGATCATCTCGCTGCTCGGCATTATCGTCCTCAACTTTCTCGTCTTCCGGAGTTTTCAGCCACTGGCGCTCACCCTAATCGCCGTTGCCTCCGGTATCGCGGGCGGACTTGCCGTCACGCTGATTTTCTTCGGCACGCTGCAATTGCTGGCCTTCGTCTTCGGTGCCGGCCTGATCGGCATTTCCGTCGATTATGCCTTTCACTATTTCTGTGAGCGGTTCAACCAGCAAACAACGGTTCCTGCTGCCCGCGCGCGGGCCATCCGCTCCGGCCTGACGCTGGGGCTGGTCAGTTCGGTGCTTGGGTTTGTCACCCTGGCGCTCACCCCGTTTCCCGGATTGCAGCAGATTGCGATTTTTTCCGCCTCCGGTCTGACGCTGGCCTATCTCACAGTAATGTACCTGTTTCCCTATCTCGATCGCGCCCAGCCCTTTACCCATGGCGAGAAATATCTGGCATTCTCCATGCGGCTGCATCATTTCTGGTGGGCGAGCGAGAACCGCAAATGGCGCTGGTCGATCCTCTGCCTGCTGATCGCGGCGGGTGCGCTCGGCGCGACGCGGATTGTCGTGGATGACGATGTCCGCCGTCTGCAATCCCTGCCGCCGGATTTGCAGGCAGAGGAGCAGTCCATCCGCCTTCTTGCCGGGATTGAAAACCAGACGCACCGCTTTTTCGTGCGTGGCGCCAGCACCGAGGAGGTCTTGCAGGCGGAAGAAGCTTTGGCCCTTGATCTGGAGGCTCTCCGGGCGAGCGGGAAAATCGGCAATTACCGCATGATCTCGCAGTTCATTCCCTCGCGCGCGCGTCAGCTGGAAAATAAGGCGCTGGTCGAGGCGGAGCTGATTCCGGCGCTGTCCGCGCATATGGCGGGCCTTGGTCTCTCGGGGGAGCAGCCCTATGGCCCGTCCCTCGGTGTACTAACCCTCGATCAGCTAACCGGGGAGACGCTGCCGGGCACCTTCTCTCAGCTCCGGGTCTATAACACACCGGGCATCGTAGTGCATGCGGTTTCCTTGAGCGGGGTGAAGGATACCGCGCCGATTGCCGCCCTCGCGGAAAAGTCCCCGAGCATTGCCCTGATCAGCCAGGCCGACAGCCTCAGCAAGACTTTCGGTGCCTATCGGGTGCGGGCGCTCATCATGCTGGCGATTGCCTATGGCGTCGTCTGGGTCTTCCTCTCGCTCCGCTATGGCATTCTGGGGGCACTAAAAGTTATGATGCCCTCGGCGGGCGCAGTGATCCTGACGCCCTGCCTGATTGCGCTCATCGGCGAGCCCTTCACCTTTTTCAACGCGATGTCGCTCCTCTTGATCTTTGCCATCGGGCTCGACTATGCGCTGTTCAACCGCGAGGCGGCAGGGGAGAGGCAGCGCCGGGCGATGCTGGCCAACGGGCTGTCCACCATTTCAACCCTGCTGGCGTTCGGGATGCTGGCGCTGAGCGAGACCTTCGCCATTCATGCCTTCGGGATCACCATACTGGTGGGGATTACGCTGGCCTATCTGCTGGCGCCGCTCGCCTCTGATCTTGACCATCCGATGACGGAGCCTTTGTAAATGACCGCAACTTCAGATCATTTTGACGTCATCATTATTGGTGCGGGTCCCGCCGGGGCACTCGCGGCGACGCTGCTGGTCCAGCGCGGCCTAAAGATTGCCATTCTGGAGAAAAGCGTCTTCCCGCGCTTTGTAATCGGGGAGAGTTTGCTGCCGCAATCCATGGTCTTTCTGGAAAAGGCAGGACTTCTTCCGGTGATCGAAGCGGCGGGCTTTCAGCTGAAGAACGGGGCGAATTTTTCAGACGACCGGCGGTTCAGCACCATCAATTTTGCCGACAAGTTCACGGAGGGTCCGGCCACCACCTTTCAGGTCGAGCGCGAACGCTTCGACACGCTGCTTGCCAATGCCGCCGCGTCGGCGGGGGCGGATTTGCGATTTGAACAGGACGTGCTGGATGTCAGTTTCGATACGGCTGGGGCGACGGTCACCGGCACGGGACCGAAGGGGGCGTTTCGCCTGACCGCGCGCTTCCTTGTCGACGCCAGTGGCTATGGCCGTGTTCTGCCGCGCCTGATGAACCTCGATGCGCCGTCGGAGTTTCCGGTGCGCCATGCGCTTTTCACCCATGTCGCGGACAAGCTGGAAGGGCGCGATTTCGATCGCAACAAGATCCTGATCTCGGTGCATCCGGAATGCCGCGATATATGGTACTGGTTGATCCCGTTCTCGGGCGGGAAATCCTCCATCGGGGTTGTCATCCCGCCGGAGCGCCTTGCTGAATTTGAGGGCAGCCCATCGGACAAGCTCTGGGCGGTGATCAACCAGTCGGCGGAAATGGGAGGATTGTTGAAAGGCGCAAAGGAATTGCGCCCCGCATCAGAGATATCCGGCTATTCGACGAAAGTCAGCAAACTCGCCGGGCCGCAATATGCGCTTCTCGGCAATGCCGGGGAATTCCTCGATCCGGTATTTTCCTCGGGCGTGACGGTGGCCTTCAAGTCCGCCGACCTGCTGGTTGATCCGCTGATGCGGCAATTGAACGGGGAAGATGTCGACTGGGAGCAGGATTTCGCGGCTCCCCTGCAAAAGGGTGTCGATTGCTTCCGCGTCTTTGTCGAGGCCTGGTACCGCGGCGACCTGCAGGAAATCATCTTCAACCCGCCGAGCGACGGCAATCCGATCAAGGGGATGATCGTCTCCATCCTGGCGGGTTATGCCTGGGATGACGAGAATCCCTTCGTCAAGCAGGGGCGGCGGTATCTGGATCTGGTGGCCCTGCAATGTTCTTAAGATCGATCGCCTTCCTGCTGATATTCCTGCTGGCCGCCTGCGCCACCGGCCGATCGGAGGATATCGGCGAAACGCCGTGGACGTTGCCTGACGCACAACCGCGTGAGGTTGTGCAGATCCTGAACGGCCAGTACGGCGAAAAACCCTTCGCGTTGCAAATCCGCCTGAGCCTGACCGAGGAAAAGCTGCTGCTTGTCGGACTGGACTCGCTCGGACGGCGCGCCTTTGATATTCTCTGGGACGAAACAGGCGTGCGCGCGGGCAAGGCGGAGTGGATTTCGGCGGACCTTGACGCGGTCGATATTCTAAAAGTCATTGTCGCGACCTACTGGCCCGTCGATGACCCGATGCAGGAAAAGGTCGCGGACCGGGCGGAGGAACTGGACATCACCTATCAGGGCAGCCGGGAGAATGCGTGGAATGAAACGGTTCAAATTCGCGATCCGTCGAACGACTATGACATGACGATCATTTCCTACGAGTTGACCGAATGACGACGGTGTATCTCAACGCCCTCGGGCTGATCAACCCGCTCGGTGCCCGCAAGGCCGCGGTCGGCGCGGCGCTGTTCGCGGGGGACAGTTCGGGCATGAAACCGGCGACGGGCTTCCTCACGGAGCAGGAGGTGATGGTCGGCAAGGTCACGGCGCCGCTCCCCGAGATTCCGGACAACCTTAAAAAATATGACAGCCGCAACAACCGCATGCTGCTCGCGGCGTTGCAGGAGATCGAGCCCGATATCCGCGCCGCTATCGAGACTTACGGCGCAAAAAGAGTGGCGGTCGTCCTCGGGACCAGCACATCGGGGATCAGCGATAACGAATCCGGTATCGCCGAGAAGGTGAAGACAGGGACGTTTCCGGACGGTTTTGACTATGACCGGCAGGACAATGCCTCCCTTGCGCTCTTTGCTCGCAGCTATTTCGGCCTCGAAGGGCTGGCGATGAGCATCTCGACCGCCTGCACCTCAAGCGCCAAGACACTGACCTCGGCGCGGCGGATGATCGCGGCAGGACTTTGCGATGCGGCGATTGTCGGCGGGGCGGACACGCTCTGCCGCCTGACGCTGAACGGTTTTGGGTCCCTCGATCTGCTGTCACCGACGCTCTGCAATCCGTTCAGCCGGAACCGGAATGGCATCAATATCGGGGAGGGGGCGGCGGTCTTCCTGATGAGCCGGGAGAAGGCCCCGGTCCGCGTTGCCGGGATCGGCGAGACGTCGGATGCCCATCATATGAGCACGCCGGATCCGGAGGGGACGGGTGCCTTTAACGCCATGCGCCGGGCGCTGGAGGCAAGCGGGCTTGCGCCTGAGGATATCGGCTATCTCAACCTCCATGGCACGGCGACGGAACTGAACGACAGCATGGAGGCGAAGGCCGCGTTTGAGTTGCTGGGCGCGGTGCCCTGTTCCTCCACCAAGCCGCTGACGGGGCATACGCTCGGCGCGGCGGGCAGTACGGAGCTTGCCTTCCTCTGGCTCGCCCTGCAGGAGGAGAGCGGCGCGCTGCCGCCGCATGTCTGGGACGGAGAGGCGGACCCGGAACTGCCGCCGGTCAACCTCGTGACCCGGGGAACACAGGCGCCGGACGCCCGCGCCATGATGACGAATTCCTTTGCCTTTGGCGGCAATAATATCAGTGTTATCCTCAGCCGGGAGGAGGCGTGATGCAGCCCTGCCCCTATGACATCACCGAACTTCTCTATCATGCGCCGCCGATGATCCTGATCGACCGGGTTGAGACCTATGACGAGGAAACCGTGACTTCTACGGTCGAGATCACGGCGGGCAGCCCGTTCATGGACGGGGACGCGGTGCCTGCCTATGTCGGCATCGAATATATGGCGCAGTCCATCGCCGCCTACAGTGGGATCAAGGCGCGCAACGCCGGTGAAAATCCCCGTATCGGCTATTTGATCGGCAGCCGCAATCTTGCCCTCGGCTGTCCCGGCTTTGAGATTGGTGACAAACTGCATGTCAATGTGCAGCTGGTCTATGACGAGGCGCCGATGGCGGTATTCGATTGCACCATTCACCGGGCGGAAAAGCTTGTGGCCGAAGCCCGGCTTAATGTATATCAACCCTGAAAAATGACAGTTGAGAATAAATGAAAAAAAGAATCTTGGTCACAGGGGCGAGCGGCGGCATAGGCCGGGCCATCGCCTTGCGGCTCGCGCAGGACGGGTTTGAGATTGTCGCCCATTGCGGGCGCAACCGCGATGCCGGGATGCAGACGGTCGATCTGATCGAGGCGGCGGGCGGCACGGCGCGGCTTGTGCAGTTCGATATCTCCGATCGCGATGAATGCCGCGATATCCTGATCCCGGAGGTCGAGGAATTCGGCGCCTTTTATGGCGCGGTGCTGAATGCGGGCATTACCCGTGATACCGCCTTTCCCGCCATGACCGACGAGGAATGGGATGCGGTCATCCATACCAATCTTGACGGTTTCTACAATGTGCTGAAACCGATCACCATGCCGATGGTGTCGGCGCGCAAGGGCGGCCGGATTGTAGTAATTTCCTCGGTCTCCGGGGAGATGGGAAATCGCGGCCAGGTGAATTACAGCGCCTCCAAAGCAGGCCTTATTGGCGCGGCGAAGGCGCTGGCGCTGGAGCTGGCGAAGCGAAAGATTACGGTCAATTGCGTCGCCCCCGGCCTGATCGAGACGGCGATGAGCGACGATCTGCCGCTTGACGAGATTATGAAGATGATCCCGCTCCGGCGTCTTGGCGATGTCGATGAAGTGGCGGCGACGGTCTCCTTCCTTTGCTCCGACGGGGCGGGCTATATTACCCGGCAGGTGATCTCGGTAAACGGGGGAATGGCATGACGACGCGTGTGGTGGTAACGGGAATGGGCGGTGTAACGTCCCTTGGCGAGGACTGGGGCGATATCTCCACCCGCATGCGGGCCGGGGAAACCGGTATTCGCCGCATGGCCAGCTGGGACTTTTATGACGGCCTCAATACCCGCCTTGCCGGTCCGGTGGAGGGGTTCAATATCGATGACCGCTATTCCCGCAAGGCGCTTCGGAGCATGGGCCCGGTCGCCAAAATGTCTGTTTACGCGACGGAGCGCGCGCTGGAGATGGCGGGGCTGCTGAACGATCCGGTGCTCAAATCCGGTCGCGTCGGCGTCGCTTACGGTTCGTCCTTTGGCAGCACGAAACCGGTTCTCGCCTTCACCGACCTGATGCGTGACGGTCATTCTCGCGACCTTACCGCGACCAGCTATGTCAAGATGATGAGCCATACGACAGCGGTCAATATCGGCGTTTTCTTCGGCCTTGCGGGCCGGGTCATTCCGACTTCCAGTGCCTGTACGTCGGGCAGTCAGGGCATCGGCTATGCCTATGAGGCGATCAAATACGGCCTGCAGGACATGATGGTCGCGGGCGGGGCGGAGGAACTCTGCCCGACCATGGCGGCGGTGTTCGACACGCTTTATGCCACCAGTATCCGCAATGACGAGCCGCATCGCTCCCCGCGCCCCTTCGATAAGGACCGCGACGGGCTGGTGATCGGGGAGGGGGCGGCGACGCTGGTGCTGGAGTCCTATGATCACGCGATCGCGCGCGGCGCGCACATCCTCGCCGAGATCGTCGGCTTCGCCACCAATTCCGATGGCCGCCATATCACCAACCCGACGCAGGCGACCATGGAAGTGGCGATGCAGGGCGCGCTTGATAACGCCGGGCTAAAGGCGGCTGATATCGATTTCATCAGTGGCCATGGCACGGCGACGGAGCAGGGCGACATTGCGGAAAGCCAGGCAACGCTGAACATCCTCGGCGCTGATATCCCGATCCATTCCCTCAAAAGCTACTTCGGGCACAGCCTCGGCGCCTGCGGCGCGATCGAGGCCTGGCTCGGGATCGAGATGATGCGGGAGGGCTGGTTCGCGCCAACGGCGAACCTTGAAAATGTCGATGCGGCCTGCGCCGAGATCGACTATGTGATGGGAGAGGGGCGAAACATCGCGGTGCGTCACCTGATGAGCAACAACTTTGCCTTTGGCGGAATCAACAGCTCGCTGATTTTCCGGAACTCCGCCGAAGCCTAGCGTTATGCAACCGGATTGGGGTCGAGGGAGATGCCGGGTAGCGCTGTATTGACCGTATTGTAGATAAATTCCGGCGGATCGACGAAATTGAGGCCGACAACCCGGCCGTTCTGCCAGACGAGATGGCAATTGAACGCGCCGAAGCGCGGCACTTCCAGTATCACCTCGTTGGTCGGGCGGAAATCCGCTTTTGTCTGGAACCGGGCGCCGGTCACCGAAAGATCGCGCACTACGCCGGGAACCGTCTGCTCATTCCCCACCAGGCGGGCCCCCCAGAGCAGGGACAACTTGCCATTCCACATGACCGTTTTCCGTTTATACCTCCGCTTGTCGAGCCCGGAAGCGCCAGTGTCATTCTGTTCCGAAATTGTCCTACCCAATCCTACTGTTACCTGTCCCGGCCACTATACCGAGAAGCCAGTAAATCGAAAAGAGATTAATTCGGCGTGAAAAATCCTGGCTAAATTTATGAAAATCGTCTGCAGTTTCAATCCAGAATGACGGTGACCTGGCGGCCGGAGACGTCATATTCGCCTTTCACGAAGTCCTTGTTCTTGTCGAACCAGAGCTTGGCCTGCCAGTCGCCGGTGAAGGTGAATTTTTCCGCTTCAACGCTTTTGCCGCCGACGTCGACGGTTTCCGCATCCTTGGCGATCTTGACGTTCAGCAGTTCGAAATCGACGATATTGAACAGCAGGGTGTTTTCCGTGATGGCGTAGTGCCAGGGGGAAGTCGGGAAGGCGTTGAGCGGCAGGGTCAGCTCCTTGCCGTTATAGGTTGCCTTGTAGTCTTCGGTATTGCGAGTGAGGGCGATTTCATGGGCGGTGCCGTTGTCATCAGTCTTGCCATCCATTTCCTGTAACTCCCCGCTGCTCCAGCTTTCTTTCAGATTCTGGGTGAAGCCGTAGACTTCCATGCCAAGGAACGAAACAGAGGCGTTGGCCTTCAGCTTCTCAACCTCTCCTTTTTCATTCCGGACCGTGGTGAGATGCACCTGACCGATCTTGTCCCCCTTGAGATAGACCGAGGCAAACATGTTCCTTTGCGAGCTGTCGGCAAGGGCGGTCCCGGCGAAGAGGCCGATGACCATGATTGGGGCGAATAGGGGGCGAAACATATGTCTTCTCCTGAATGATAACTTCCATTATACAGCCTTTGGCGGCGATTTGTGTAAAAATGATGTTATCGAAGTATATATTTATAGATGTAATATTCAAAGTATAATCTCTATATAGTTGTTTTCGCTATTTTTGTTTTCCGGCTTTTATTTACCGCCGACCTAGACTCTGTAGGGTCGGAACATTAGTTTATAGACAATAGAAAATGCTGCAAAAACTGAACTTTGGCCCTTGCCCGGAATGCGTCTCCCGGCCTTATCCGAGAATTTGATATCTTGCTTCTCTGCCGTTTTAAAAATTTCCCTGTTCTGTTGCTGTTGGCGACGCTGTTGCCGATGGCTGCCGTTTTGCCGGTTTGGGCCGCGGAGTCGGATGTCTCGAAGACGGCCGCGCCAGATTTCAGCTATGACGTAACCATCAACGGCGCACCGAGCGATGCGATTGACGACCTGCTCGAACAGTCCTCCCGCTTGGAACAGCTTTCCGATAAGACACCCGCCAGCCAGGCCGCCCTGCGCCGCCGGGCGGAGGAAGATGTGGAGGGGTTTCAGAAGGTGCTCCGCTCGGAAGGCTATTACGCGAACGAGGTTACCTTCAAGATTGACGAGAAGCAGTCGCCCATCGCGGTCACCTTCGATATTGACCCCGGTCCGCTTTTCCGGATCACGAAGTTCGATATCGGCTTTACCAAGGGCGCGGAGAACCCGGAGGTGCCGAAGCTCTCGGATCTCGGGATCGAGATCGGCATGCCGGCCCGCTCCGAACCGGTAGTGAACGCCCAGTCCCAGGCAATTGTCGAACTGACCAATCGCGGCTATCCGGATGCCCGCATTGACAATCAGGAGGCTGTTGTCGATTTCGCGACCGACGCCATGGAGGTGACCGTCACCATCGATGCCGGTCCGCGCCTCTATATGGGGGAGCTGAAGCTTGAAGGGCTGGAAACGGTGGAGGAGGACTATGTCCGGCGGATTGCGGCATGGGAGCCGGGCAAGCTCTATGACACACGGGTTCTCGATGAGCTCCGGCGACGCTATCTCCGCACCGGGCTGTTCAACAGCGTCCGGTTGAAACCACGAAAAGAGGCCGAGGCCGACAGCACCGTGCCCATCACCCTGATGTTTGAGGAACGGGAGCATCGCTCCATCGGCCTTGGCGCGGGTTACTCGACCAGTGAAGGCTTTGGTACGCAGTATTATTGGGAGAATCGCAATATGTTCGGCCAGGGAGAGAAGCTCCGGGCCGACCTGACGATTGCGGAAATCCGCCGGGAGTTGAAAATCAGCTATGTGAAGCCGAATTTCATCAGGCTGGACCATAATCTCAATGCCAGTTTTGATATCAAGCAGGAAAATACCGAGGCCTATGACGAAGACTCCGTGACCGCCTTTGTCGGGATTGACCGACGGTGGCGCAAGAAATGGGTGGTGGGCGCCGGTGTCTCGCTGGAATATGCCGAGATCGACGACAGCGGTGTCGAGGAAAGTTATGCGCTTGCCGGATTGCCGCTGACGGCGCGCTATGATTCCACCGACGACCTGCTCGATCCGACGAAGGGACGGCGGTTCAGCGCCGAACTGGTGCCCTATCTCGGGCTGAATGATGTGTCGCCGGATTTCCTTCGGCTGGAGCTGGATGGCTCGACCTATTACTCCGTTATCGATAAGGAAAGATTGATCCTCGCGGCCCGGGCCAAGCTGGGCATGATGGCGGGGGACAGCGCAAACGCGATCCCGGCGCCCAAGCGTTTCTATTCCGGCGGCGGCGGCTCCGTCCGGGGGTATCAGTATCAGACGGTTGGTCCGCTCGATGCCAATAATGATCCCATTGGGGGGCGGTCCCTGCTTGAAGTCGGGTTCGAGGCCCGGGTCAAGATCACTGACAGTATCGGCATCGTCCCCTTTATCGAGGGCGGCAATGTCTATGAGAGCATGGCGCCTGATTTCTCCGGTGAATTCCTCTGGGGCGCCGGTCTCGGTTTTCGCTATTACACGGCGATCGGTCCGATCCGCCTTGATGTTGCGGTGCCGCTCAACAAGCGGCCCAACGTCGATGATTCCTATCAGATTTATATCAGTATCGGTCAGGCCTTCTAATGACACGCAAGACGCTTATCGCCACCATAATTCTGGCGCCGGTCGTGATTGCTGTCCTGCTGGTCGGCGGCGCTTATCTTTTCTTGCAGACCGATAGCGGGCGGGCGCTGCTGGTCTCCGAGATCGAGTCTGCGGTCAATGACCCGGACGGCCTGACAATCGAGCTGGGCCCGCTGGAGGGGAATATCCTCGGCGACTTCTCGATTGCGAACGTCCGCCTGCGAGACGCGCAGGGCGAATGGCTGCGGATCGAGGATATCCAAGGTTCCTGGTCCCCGTTTGAGTTGCTGAGTGGCACACTCGATATCAACGCCATCACGGCGGCACGGCTGGAGCTCGACCGGCAACCCGTCCTTCCGCCGTCGGAAGAAGAGACGGAGAGCGCCCCCGGCCTTCCCGCGTTGCCGGTCAATATCCGCCTATCCCGTTTCGAGATTGCGGAGATAATAATCGCTGAGCCGGTTGTCGGGCAGGCGGCGGATCTGAGCCTTTTGGTTAATCTTAATGCAAAAATCGATGACGTCATCCATAGCGAGATCAGGCTTTCCGAGCAGGGCAGCGATGGCGGCCTTAACGGCAGTGTTGATTTTGATCCTGCCAAGGAAACCCTGGCGGTGGATGTCCGGCTTGAGGAGCCCGAGGGCGGGCTGATTTCGCGTCTTCTCGCGCTGCCGGGCTACCCGGCGATCAAGGCAACCGTCGTTGGCGAGGGGCCCCTCAATGGGTGGAGTGGGCAACTGGAGGCCAGCGCGGGCCGGATATTCGAGGCGGATTTCGTCATAAAAACGGAGGGCGGGGAGAAAATCCGGATCGATCTTGACGGCGGAGCGGCGCTCGATCAATCGCTGGCGGCGGACATTCCGCTGGTTGATGACTCGCGCATCTCCATCGCCGCCGCGCTTGTTTATGATACGGAAACAACGGAAGTGACGCTCACCTCTGCCGATGTGGAGAATGCGGTGTTGCAGGTCAGTGCCAGCGGCACCGTCAACCCCGCCGACGAGGCGGTCAAACTCTCCCTCACCACGACGTTGCGCGATACCGCCGAGGTCAACAAGCTGATGGCGCCCGCTGCGATTTCCGGCGGCACGATCACCCTCGATCTCGATGGCACCTTCGATGCCATGACCGCCAACGCGCTGGTCAAGGCAACGGAACTGGATATCGAGGACAGCCTCGCCGCGCGCGAGGTGACGGGCACCTTTACCTCCAAGCTGGATCTTGCCGACATGGAGGTGATCCCGCTGAAAGGCTCTGCCGCACTGGTGAACCTCTCGAAACTGCCGCCGGAGGCGGTGAGCCTCATCGGTGAAAATCTCGACATCGATTTCGAGCTGACCTATGCCCTGGAGACGGAGAAGCTGGACCTCACGACACTTCGTTTGCTGGGCGCGCATGTGACGGCCGAAGGGGCGGGCGCGCTCAATATCGCGGACCTGAGCGCCGAAGCGGATGTTGCGCTCACCCTTGACGATTTGTCCCGCGCCCTGCCGATGGCGGGCAAGCTGGTTGCCGATCTCAGCCTTACCAGCCCGGATATCAGTCAGACCATGAGCGGCACGCTGAAAGCCCGCACGGAGCAGTTCGACATGCAGGACGCGAGCCTGCAACCGCTTGTCGGGTCGGCACCGACACTGGATGTGAAGATCGACATGGCCGATGAGAAGCTGACCTTCACTGATATCCTGCTGGCAGTTGCCTCCGGCGAGGTAACGGGCCAGGCGGCGCTTCCGATGTCGTTCGAGACAATTGAGGCGGACCTGACGGCCAAGACGCCCGCGCTCGCGCCGCTGAGTGATATTGCGACCATTCCAATTAAAGGGAACGCGGTGTTGCAGGCGACGCTCTCCGGCGCGCTCGCAGATCCGGATATCGACGGGCGGCTCGATGTTGCCAATCTCGATGTGGATGGCATGGCGCTCGGCGCGCTGGATGCGGAAGTAAAGGTGCAGGCCCTTGCAACCTCGCCTGACGGGAAAATTTCCCTGCGCCTCCGTCATGACAAGCTGACGGCGCTTGCCGCTGCTGATTTTGCCTTGCCCGACTACGGCCGTCTGGATCTCACCAACCTCAGCGTTACCGAGCAGGACAATAAGATCGCCGGCGATCTGACAGTGCCTTTCGATGGCAGTCCGCTGACCGGCGAGGTAAAGGCGACCATTCCTGATCTGGCAACGGTTGCGGCATTAGCAGGTGAAACCGCTGCGGGCAGCCTCGACCTTGCGGCGACACTGGCCGATCAGGGCGGGGAGCAGGCGATCAACGCCACCGTCAACGGCAAGGCGTTGCAGCTTGAGTCTGCTGATGTTGCCCTTGAAACGCTGACGGCAAAAGCGTCGATGACTGGCGCCTTCGATGCCCCCGCACTTGAGGCGACGGCGGAGATTGCCAATATCCGCCTCGCGGCGCAGGAACTCAAGTCAGTGTCCGCCAGCGTAAACGGTGGCTTCAAGGATCTTGATTATCGTATCGCTTTGACGCGCGGGGCGGAGCCGGAGCTGGAACTTACCGGCAGCGGTAATCTGAAACTCGGCGATACAGCGACGGAAATCTGGCTGGCCGCCCTCGACGGGGCGTTCGCCGGACGGAAGATCGCGCTGACGCAGCCGCTCGCCCTGACGCTGGAGGGGGAGGATATTACGCTGGATACTTTCGTCCTCGCCTTCGGGGAAGGGGAGATGCAGGCGTCCGGTAGCCTGACGTCCGCGGCGGCGCGGGCCAAACTCGATTTCAGCAACCTGCCCGTCGATATGGTGGCGCTTGTCGATCCGGCCTATGAAATGTCCGGTGGCCTTAACGGGGGCGCGACGCTCTCCGTCGAGAAAGGGACCCCCGCGACCGGAACGCTCACCCTCAAGGCCACGGAGGTGCGATTGACGGGCGAGGAATATGCCGAGCTTCCGGCCTTTGCCAGCACCGTCACCGCCGATCTGAAAGACGGAGAGCTGGCCGTCACCGGCGATGTCACGGGGCTGGAGGCGACCACCATTGACATCACGGGTCGGCTGCCGTTCGACCTCTCGCTCGACCCGTTCAATGTCCGGATTGATGAGGATAAACCGGTTAATGCCAAACTCGATATTGATAGCGAACTCAAGAAGATATGGCCGCTTCTTGCGATGGATACTCAAAAGATGAGTGGGCAGCTTACCGCCGATGCCATGGTAACGGGCACGATCAACGCGCCGGAAATCAACGGCAATTTACGCCTCGCTGACGGTTATTTCGAGGAAATCGAGCAGGGCACAATTCTCAAGAATATCTCCATCAAGGCGGATATCGCGAATAGCGAGGTCCTGACGATCGAGACCAGCGCGGTTGACAATCAGGGCGGTACGGTCAAATCCTCGGGCACCGTTAATTTCGAGACGCTGACCGATCCGCGTGTCGATGTAACGACTACCATGGCGGGGCTGCTGGCCGTCAATCGCGATGATATCACGGTCATCACGGACGGGGATATCATCGTCAAGGGCGAGACGAGCAACCTCTATGTCGAGGGGAGCGTGACCACACGGGAAGTCGAGATCAATATCGGCGGCTCGGTCGCGCCGAATATCGTCGATTTGCAGTATGAGGTGGTCAACCGGCCCGGCGCGCCGGAAAAGAAGGAAGAGACTGTCGCAACGCAATCCACGATCAATCTGGATTTCGATTTGCATCTGCCGGGCCGGGTGTTCATTCGCGGGCGCGGCCTGGATTCCGAATGGCAAGGGAACTTCATTGTCCGCGGCACTGCGGCGCAGCCCCGGATCGAGGGGCAAATCAGCCCGGTGCGGGGCCAGTTCACCTTCGCCGGCAAGAGCTTCAAGCTCCAGGAAGGGGAGATTGCGCTGGTCGGCGGCGAGACGATCAATCCGGAGCTGTCGCTGAAGGCGCGCTATGACGGGCCGAACGTCACGGCCATCGTGACCATATCCGGCACTGCCTCGAACCCGAAAATCAGCTTCACCTCTCCCGACGGACTGCCGCAGGATGAGGTGCTGTCCCATGTCCTGTTCGGCAAATCATCGGGCAAACTCTCGGCGCTGGAGGCGGTTCAGCTTGCGGAAACGATTGCGACCCTCTCGGGCAAACTTGGCGGCGGGGGCGGCATCACGGGCTTTGCGCGCGAAACCCTTGGTGTCGATGTGATCAGCGCCAGCACCAATGAAGAAACCGGCGCGGCGGAGGTGAGCGTCGGTAAGTATGTCACCGACAACGTCTATGTCGGCGTCGATCAGGGGGCGGGCTCCGGTAGTACCCGTGCCAAGGTGCAGATCGAGCTGACGCCCAATATCTCGGTCGAAAGCGAGGTTGGCCAGTCAACGGACAGCAGCGTCGGCATTTTCTGGAAATGGGACTACTGATTGTTCCGGATTTTGCCTGCCCGGATTAAGACATAATTCATCCTTACCTTCGACAATCGAATGAACTCTTATCTGATCAAGGGGATAAAATGGTGATGTTCAATGCGCATGCGACTAAAGGCCGAATGCTCAAGACTGCGATGGTTTCGGTTCTGGCGCTGGGATTTGTCGGAGCTGATATCGCGCCGGTCAAGGCCGACCCACCCCCTTGGGCGCCCGCCCATGGCTATCGCGACAAGCAGATGAAAAAAGGCAAGGGCAAGAAAAACAAGGGCTATTACGCTGCCCCGGTTCCCATTGCCGTTCCGTTCGGCATTGATGTTGGCGAATGCAATCGCGAACTGCTGGGCAGCGTGCTTGGGGCGACCGTCGGCGGTGTTGCCGGATCGCAGGTCGGCAAGGGCGATGGCAAGATTGTCGCCGTCGCCGGGGGCACGATCATTGGTTACCTGCTGGGCGGGGCGATCGGCCGCAGCATGGACGAGGTTGACCAGAACTGCGTCGGTCAGGCTATGGAACATGCCGAAGACGGTCAGGAAATCGTCTGGAACAATCCGCGGAACGGCGCCGAGTATGAAATCAGCCCGGAACGGACCTATCAGCAGAAAAGCGGAGAATATTGCCGCGAGTACACCGCCGAGGCGGAAATTAACGGCAAGATCGAGAAAAGCTACGGTACCGCCTGCCGCCAGGTCGATGGCAGCTGGAAGCTGATGAACTGAACCATTTACGCGGAACAAGGGGTATTTTCCGCGTCACAGATTGTCATTTCCGGCGTCCTTGAGGATGTGTGCCCGGGGTTTCCCGGCGCTCAGCCTTTAGGAAAGAAACCAGCATGACCGATACGGATAATACCCCGACGACCCTCTCAAGGGATACCCTCGCCTTTTTGAAGACGCAAAACTATGCCGACCTGCAGGAGGCCGTGAAAAAAGACCCCTCCCTTGCAAAGGCAAGTGAGCCCAGGAACGGCTATACGCTTCTCTGTCTGATCGCCGATGATGACAATGTGCCGGAAAAGGACATGACGGGCCTCGTCAGCCTGCTGCTCTCAAACGGAGCGGATTTAACGGCGCAAAGCAAAGACGGAGCAAAGAATACGGCGCTGCATCTGGCGCTGGCGGCGCGCAATATCTATTTTCTCCGCGCGGTGAAAGCGGCGGCGCCAGACAAGATGATGCTGTTCTCGACGGTCAAGAACGGAAATGACGAAACGGCTCTGGGAGCTTTTGCCAAAGTTAATCCGGAGCTCGACGATATGATCAACCTGATCGAGCTCATGATTTTGGTAAAAGGCTGACCGCAGGCGCTTTTTTCTGGTGGGTTTCTCGTCTTTGATTGCTATGATGGCAAAAAACAAAGAAGATCCCGACGGAAAAGGAACCCCGCATGAGCTATGAATTTATTTCGGTCACCACGGACGACCATATTACCCGGATCACCTTTGAACGGCCGGAAGTGCTAAACGCCATCAATCCGCCGATGCATGCGGAGATGCAGCGTGCCCTCGATGCCTTTGCAGGCGACGCGGATCAGTATATCTGCGTGCTGCGCGGACGCGGAGAGCGGGCTTTTTGCGCGGGCAGCGACCTCAAAGCCATCGCCGCCAGCAAGGACCCCAAGGCGCGGGACTATCCCAAGAACGGCTATGCGGGCCTGATCGAGCGCTATGACCTCGCCAAGCCGGTGATTGCGGCGGTTGATGGTATCGCCTATGGCGGCGGGTTCGAGATTGCGCTCGCTTGCGACATCATCATCGCCACGGAGAATTCCCGCTTTAGCCTCCCCGAACCGCTGGTCGGCGCGGTTGCGCTCGGCGGCGGGTTGCACCGGCTTGCGCGCCAGATTGGCCTGAAAAAGGCGATGGGCATGATCCTGAGTTCCGACAGTGTCGATGCGGCGGAAGGGGAGCGGCTTGGTTTCGTTAATGAGGTGGTCGCGCCCTACGCGATGGAGGAAGCGATTGACCGCTGGTGCCAGATGATCCTACGCGCCAGCCCGCTTGCCATTCGCGCGTCCAAGGAAACAGTCATGCGCAGCCTCGATGAGCCGTCGCTCGCCGATGCAATCACCAACCAGAAAAGCTACCCCGCGTTCGAGGCTTTGATGAACTCGGAAGACCGCATCGAAGGCCCGCGCGCCTTCGCCGAGAAGCGCAAGCCCGTCTGGAAAGGCCGCTAGGCGCTAGCCGCCGATCCGTTCCCACAGCAGGTGATGCTCGTATGTGTTGCCCGATGACGTGGTCTCCGGCTTGGTCTTGAGGAGGACATCCGCCCCCTGAAGCGCCACTTTCCGGATCAACGGGTTGCCGATCCAGTAGGGGACCGTCGCGACATCGACGTCATGAATGACATCGTCTCCCTCAACGCGGAAATCGCCGCCATAGGCGAGGCAGATATCCGGGCTCGCCGCGGTGTCGCGCGACTGCTCGGCGAAGTCGCGGCGCATCAGGAAGCCGCTCATCCGTCCTTCCGGCGAATAGATAATCTGGCCCTTCGCATCCTCGCCCATGGGATAGCCGACCGGTTCCCCGTTCTTGAGGCTTGTCCAGCTTTTCAGGCGCCAGGTGCCGATCAGGTCGTCGCGGGTCATCATTGGAATTTTCCTTTTCTTGTTCTTATGTAATCTTCAAGTTAGCAGCTTGGCGCGGCCGCTAAAAGCTGTAAAATCAACGACCGGAAAAGGGAAGGCAAATATGTTTAAAATCAGCAATATCGACCATATCGTGCTGCGGGTGAAGGACCTCGACAAGATGATGGCCTTCTATCAGCAGGTGCTCGGCTGCCCGGTCGAGAAGGTGCAGGAAGGCATCGGCCTCTATCAGCTTCGCGCCGGGACGGCCCTGATCGACATCGTCCCCGTTGACGGCACGCTCGGGCAGATGGGCGGCGCGGCACCGGGCAAGGAAGGGCGCAACCTCGATCATTTCTGCCTCCGGGTGGAACCGTTCGACGCGGACGAAATCCGCGCCCACCTTGCAAGCCACGGCATAGACGCAGGCGACCTCAAGAGCCGCTACGGCGCGGAGGGCGAGGGCCCGTCCTTCTATATCAGCGACCCCGAAGGCAATGTCGTTGAGCTGAAAGGCCCACCCGCAGCATGAAGCAGAAGCAATTATGGGCGGCGCTGGCGCTGCTGCTGTTGATCGGCGGCGGATATTATCTGCTGACGGCCGGCAAGGACGGAGACGGCGGGAGCGGTGCGCCGATGGTCTCCGTCACCGTGCCGGAGCTGACGGTGGCGGCAGAGCGCGGCAAGGTCGCGTTCGATGCCAGCTGTGCCTCCTGCCACGGGGCCAATGCCGCAGGGCAGGAGGGGATCGCCCCGCCGCTGGTTCATAAAATATATGAGCCCGGCCATCATGGCGACGCCAGCTTCTTTCGCGCCGCGAAAGCGGGCGTGCGGGCGCATCACTGGCCGTTCGGCGATATGCCGCCGGTCGCGGCGGTGACAGAGGAGGAACTGGCGGCGATCGTCCTCTATATCCGCGAACTCCAGCGCGCCAACGGCATTGACTAGGGGCAAAACAAGGGGAAGCAGGCATGTGGAAAGTAATCTGGCTGGGCATTTATTTCGCCGTGCTGATCTGGTCGGCAATCGAGCCCAAGGGCTATTTCATCTGGTTCCTGGAGGTTGTCCCGGCCCTGATCGGCCTTGCCATCCTCGTGCTGACCTATAAAAAATTCCCTTTAACGCCGTTGCTTTACACGCTCATCCTCATCCATTGTGTCATCCTGATGGTGGGCGGGCATTACACCTATGCCGAGGTGCCGCTGTTCGACACCATCAAGCCCTGGTTCGGCTTTGAGCGGAACCATTATGATCGCGTCGGCCATTTCGCCCAAGGCTTCGTGCCCGCGATCATCGCCCGCGAAATCCTGATCCGGCTGAAAATCGTGAATTTCGCGGGCTGGCGGAATTTCATCATCGTCTCCATCTGCCTTGCCTTCAGCGCCTTCTACGAGCTGATCGAATGGGCCGTCGCGCTGATAAGCGGAGAAGAGGCCGCCGCCTTCCTCGCGACGCAAGGCGATATCTGGGACACCCAAAGCGACATGGCCTTGGCGCTCTTGGGGGCGATACTAGCGCTGTTGTTGCTGTCAAGGCCG
The DNA here is from genome assembly GCF_963973085.1 of uncultured Sneathiella sp. GTDB lineage: Bacteria > Pseudomonadota > Alphaproteobacteria > Sneathiellales > Sneathiellaceae > Sneathiella. The sequence continues at coordinate 478,789 of NZ_CAXAXA010000001.1, read as the reverse complement.
CATGACCGGCAACTGGCGAGGGTGGGGTGACGGATTATTTGACGCTATAATTTGTATGGGCCTTTTTCATATATGCAAGAACGTCTTTATAGGAGCAATTTAACCCGGTCATTATTATAGCTAAATCGCCGGGTACAGAATACTTGAAAAGCTTGGTAGGAAATTCATCGCTCTTTTTATTATCAGTCGTATTTAAGGTGATGGCTGCAAATCGAATGGGAAATAATCCTAGAGTTCTGTGTGGCCGGATAGTGAATAGCTCAAAGTCTTTAATTTCAGACCAGGGAATTAATTTCCTTGGCCAATCGCGGTTATAAAGGCCTTCATTGGTAATTCTTACTTGAACTCGCCGGTCGAAAAATCGGTAGACAGCGCGTAAATAAAGGGCGCTGCATAAGAGAAATCCCAAAACGTAAACCCAACCTTTTTCTTGTGTTTCTATTCCTTTTGTTAAGCTACCCCAAAAATCGGATATATCTATGTTCAAAAACAAAATGCTTGCCACGGCAAAAAAACCGTTGGCGAGCATCAGCAAAGCGGCCAGCTTTCGACTGTAACGAATTTCGATTATTTCATCATCAATTGACACTTGAAAAATCTCGGCTTTGCAGTTTCAATTTTTATAATTATAGAAATACGTAAAATCAATCTTTTAGAGTGATTGGCGGTAACGGGACCTGGGGTCATTTGCGAGCGCAGAATGTTGTCGCCTCCCACCAGCATGATTTGTCAACTACCCCAACCTCCCAAACGCATCCGCGTAGACAACCGGCTCAACCGCTACCTTTCCCTCCCCGAGTTCCAGCGCCATAAAATATTCCCCGGCATAAATGCAGTCGAAGGGCGCGGCGGTGCCAACGGAAAATCCGAAGCGGGTGTAGTAGGCGGGGTCGCCGAGGACGAAGATCAGGGCCTCGCCGTCTTTGTCCGCGCGGGCGATGGCCTCAACGATCAGCGCGCCGCCGATGCCGCCGCCCTGCCGGTCGGGCGCAACGGAGACGGGCGCGAGGGCGACGGAGTTTGCCGGGGATTTCAGCCGCGAGAGCGCAATATGACCGATGATTTTTCCGTCCTCCTCGGCCACCAGCGACAGCGTGAGGTCGTTCGCGGTACGGAGTGCCTCGACCAGATCAGCCTCCTCCGGCTGGCCGAAGGCGGCGGTGATAATTTCACGGATTTCTGCCGTATCCTCGGGCCGTTCATCGCGGAGGGTGAGGCTCACGGGCTTAACGGATTACGCGCGTCGCTCAGCAGCTTGCCGCCGATGGCGATAAAGCAGGCCCCGGCCGTCCGCTCGATCCAGTGGCTGGCCCTGGCGAAGCGCGTCATGACCGGGCGGCTCGACATGAACAGGCTGACGATGGTGTACCAGAGGAGGGAGCTTGCGAACACCAGCGCGATCATCAGGAGGAGGAGCCAGTTTGGCGTCTCCGCCGTTACCGCCGTCGCGAAAACGCTGGTGAACAGCACGACCGCTTTCGGGTTGGTCAGCGTCACCATAAAGCCGAAGAGGAGCGCGTTTCGGGCCGGTTTCTGCGCGGTCGGGTCAATCTCCACCTTGGCGGGTTTTGCCAGCAACAGCCGGATGCCGAGATAGATCAGGTAGCTTGCGCCCGCGACGCGCACCGTCCAGGCGAGCCATTCATACTGCACGAGAATGGCCGAGAGGCCGAGCAGGCTGAGGCTCGCATACATCAGCAGGCCGAGCGAGACACCAAGGGTAGTGAGCAGTCCGGCGCGCGTGCCCCCGGTCATCGAGGAGCGGACGACGCCGATGAAATCCGGCCCCGGCAGCATCAGCGCCGGAATGAAAATCCCGAAAACCGAGAGCAGTATGAGCGTGATATCCATCATCTATCCCCGCCGGTAGGTCGTTTTCCGCACCAGCTTGTCCTTCTCGAAAGAGAGAAGGTCGAGGCCGGTCATGCTCGCCTCCTTGTCGGCGCCTTCGCCCATATGCATGTGCAGGACCCAGCTGTCCATCACCTTGCCGGCCTCCGCATCGATGAAGCGATCCTCGCCCGCGAAGTTGATCTTGCCGAGCTTGCCGTTCAGCACCGGCTCGAACGCCTTGCGGATGGCGGCAAGCCCCTCGTGCGATTTGCCGTAGGCGTCGCGATACACCGCGTTTTCGGCGAAGAACGACATCACCGCGTCGATATCCTGCCGGTTGAAGGCGGCGACAAATTGATCGGTGAGGGCGGAGAGCTTTTCGCGGCTGTCGGTCAGGGTTGTTGTCATGGCAGGTCTCCCGGTTTGTTTTCTATATTAGAGCCCCATCAGTTTCAAAAGGGCAAGCGTTAACGGATCGTCGGGCTTGTGCAGCCGCTCGGTAATCTCGAAATGGTTGTCATTCCCGGTTTCCAGATAGTCGCAAGGCAGGCCTGCGGCGCGGCATTTCTCGCTGAACTCCTTTGACTGGCGGTGGAAAGACGCGCTCTCCCCGCCGCCGACGGCGCAGATCACCGGGCAGCGCGCGGTAATGGGGAGGTTCTGCGGACTGTTCGCCGCTGCGTCCTCTGCACTCAGGCGGATATCGACCTGCAGGTCCGTATGGCGGTGCGGTTCGATATCAAAAAGACCGCTGAGCGGCGCCGCGCCTTTCAGAAGATCGGCGGGCAGCCCCATCGCCGTCCAGTCCGTCGCCATCATCATCCCGGTCAGGTGCCCGCCCGCGGAATGGCCGCAGACATAAATCTTGTCCGCATCGCCGTTATATTTTTGGGCATTGCTGTGGAACCATTTAAGCGCCTTCCGCATCTGCGCCACAATATCGGGGATTGACACGTCCGGGCAAAGGTCATAGTTGGGCACGACAACCGTTGCCCCGGCGGCCACGAAAGGCTCGGCGATATCGCTGTAGAAACTCTTGTCGAGGGCACGCCAATAGCCGCCATGAATGAAAATGAAGACAGGGGCACCGGGCCGGGATGCGGGGAAAATATCCAGCCGCTGCAGCGCTGTGTCGCCATAGGCGATATCAAGCTCACCGACCAGACGCGCCCGCGCCGCGGTGCTACGCTCGGCGGCTGTGTCAAAATAGCGCTGGACGTTCGGCACGCTGTGGCGGGGCAGATATTCGCTGTTCAGAAACTCGATGTCTTCCGGGGATTTTGCGGCGGTGTCTTGCATGATATCCATTCGGCTGTCGATCCGGCACGTCCGGACGTTGTTTACGGCTCATTAACGCGGCCATGTTAGGGTCAAGGCTTGAAACAACATCTTACCGGCTGTCTCCGCGTGGGAAAAGGACAATTCTTGCCGACTAACAAGGAAAGTATAATGCGTATCAGCTTTTCACTCATCCTCGCCGGATTTCTTTTGGCGGCGTATTCGCCCTGGGGTGGGCAGACCGCGATCGCTGGGGAAACCAGCCTGTTCCGTATCGGCACTGGCGGCATCAGCGGCACCTATTATCCTGTCGGACAAGGCGTCGCCCGCGCCGTCACCAACCCCACTGGTGCCAAAGACTGCGCGCCGGCGCCCTGCGGGGTCGCGGGTCTGCTGGCCGTTGCCCAGACCGCCAACGGTTCGGTCTCCAATATCGAGGATATTCGAGAGGGTCATATCGAAAGCGGCTTTTCCCAGTCCGATGTCGCCTTCTGGGCCCACACTGCCACCGGTATCTACAAGGACAGCGAGCCGTTTAAGGATATTCGCGCCATTGCCAGCCTCTATCGGGAGGATATCCACCTTGTCGCGCGCAAGGGCTCCGGCATTGATAATATAAACGATCTTCGCGGTCGCCGCGTCTCGCTGGACGATCCCGGTTCCGGCACCCTTGTCGCCGCCCGCATTATCCTGAAAGCCTATGGTCTCCAGGAGAGTGACTTAAAGGCGCAATATATCAAGCCGGTGGATGCGATCAAGAAAATGCGCGCCGACGAGCTAGATGCCTTCTTCGTGGTTGCGGGAACTCCGTCAAACGCGATTACGGAACTGAACGAAGAAGGGCTGGTTACGCTGATCCCGATAGACGGGTCCGTGGCGGCACGGCTGACAAAGGACAATGCCTTTTTTTCCGCTACGATGATTCCCGCTGACAGCTATAACGGGGTCGGGCAGGTGCGCACGCTTGGCGTTGCCGCACTCTGGGTTGTACATAAAGACCAGAGTCCCGAAATGGTGTATCAGATTACAAAAACTTTCTGGGAAAACCTGCCGAGCATCCGGAAACTCGGCATCCATCCGAAGCTGAACACGATCAATCTGAAATCGGCCTTTGCCTCGATGAGCGTACCGCTGCATCCAGGGGCACAACGATATTATGACGAGGTCATGCCCTCTGTCGCCTCCCTGAAATCGAACATGAAACCGAACTGAGCCCCGTTCAGATGATCGCCCAGAAACTGTCCAATATTGCCTGGAAAATGAGACCCAGCAATTTGCTGAAGCGGCAGAACAACTATATTATCGCCATTCTGATACTAACCCTGTTCGTTATCGGCACGGTGCGTTATGTTCAGGTGACGCTGTCCAGTATCGAGGAATCCATTCCGCTTAAGGTGGTAGAGGATTCGCAGGCGATGACGGACATTCTCTATAACATCCATGAGATCACTCACAATATCGCAATCGCCAGGCAGGTAGCCGGAACCGAACGTGAGGAGGTTATCGAACTGATCCGCGGAAATCTGACGGATATACATGTGCTCCTGACCCAGAAGCGCGTCCAATACGGATTTGACAACCTGATCGGCACGGCAGCGATTTATGGCGTTCTGGGAACGGCGCTCTATGATATTCAGCAATGGATGCAGGAGGGCATCGGCGGCTTGCCGCCAACCTCCGATGTTGTGCTCTCGACGGCGCTCGGGCGGGCAGAGGAAGCCCTCGAGAAGGCAGAAGAGCTGAACGACCACTCTAATGACATTGCCGTCACACTGCTGCGCGATCAGGCAAACCAGGTCGATGTTTTCCGCGATGCCGTGTTGCTGGTCTTGTTGGGACTCGCCGGGCTCGCCGGCGTGCTGATCTATTATATCTACAACCGGCGGGTTTCTGAAATCGCGCTGGAGCGCAGCGAACTCAAGCACCGCCGGATCTATGAAAATGCGACGGAAGGCATTTTCCAGGTCTATGCCGACGGCAGCCTGATGGATGTCAACCCGGCGCTCGCCACCTTCCTCGGCTATTCATCGTCCGAAGATATGAAAAACACGGTCTCGACGCTGGCAGCGGATGTTTATGACAACCCGGATATTGCCCTCAAGCATCTCATGCTGCTCTCCAAGAAGCAGTATCTAATCGACGAAATCTACCAGTGGAAGCGAAAAGACGGCACGATGACCTGGGGTGCGATCAACGCCCATGGTGTCTTCGATGATCATGGCAGGTTGCTCTATCTCGAAGGCACGCTGACGGATATGAACGACCGTGTGCGCGGCGAGGTGAACTTGCGCAAGGCGAAGGAAATGGCGGAACTTGCCAACCGTGCCAAGTCGGAATTCCTCGCCAATATGAGCCATGAACTCCGTACCCCGCTCAACGCCATCATCGGCTTTTCCGAGCTCTTGACCTCCGAGGCCTTCGGCAGTCTCGGCCATCCGAACTACAAGGAATATTCATCGGATATTCATGGCGCCGGTCGGCATCTCCTGGGCCTGATCAACGACGTATTGGACGTTGCCAAGATCGAGGCCGGACAGCTTCAGCTTTCCGAGCGGAAAATCGATCTGGCGTCGGTCATCCAGTCCTGTTTCCGGATGTTGTCCGTGCGCGCGCTTGAGGCCGGGGTTGCACTGGTTGCCGAGGTGCCGGACAAGCTGCCCGTCTTCATCGGGGATGAGACCCGGATCAAGCAGGTCATCGTTAATCTTGTCTCCAATGCGGTAAAATTCACCAACAAGGGCGGTTCCATAACGGTTGCGGTTGTGATCCGCGAAGACAACGGCCTTGATATCCGGGTGACCGATACGGGAATCGGCATCGCAGAAGAAGATATTCCGCGCGTTCTCGACCGCTTCGGTCAGGTGCAGACCTCCTACGCCCGCAATAACGAGGGCACCGGCCTTGGCCTGACGCTTGTCCAGATGCTTGCCGATGTTCACGGCGCGACCTTTACCCTGGAAAGCGAAGTGGATGTCGGGACCGTCTGCACCCTGCATTTCCCGCCGGAGCGCACCATGCGCATGGCCGAGGCGAACTGGAACGAAATATCAGCTGCCGAGGGTAGCGAGCAGGGGTTTCAGCACATCCGCCTGAACTAGCGCGAAGCCGACCGCAATCAGCATCAGCGCCGCCAGCGATATATTGATCACCCGCATGATCTGTGTTGAGGTCACCAGCCGCCGCAGAATGTCACCGCCGTAGCACCAGAGCGAGTTGAAGGGCAGGCTGACGATAAGAAAAATTAATATAATAACAATGGCTTGGGTCACGTAGCTATCATCGGGCGAAATAAACTGCGAATAAGCGGCGACGATGGTCACCCAGGCTTTTGGGTTAAGCGGATGCAGCACAATCCCGGAGAGGAATCCCGGCTGCTCCGTCGCTGTCGCCAGCGTTGGGTTGGCCATCGCCACCCGCCAGGCAAGATACAGGATGTAAAAAAGCGAGGCGCCGAGGAAGACAAGCTGCAGGACTGGGGAAGTCGTAAACAGCGTGCCAAGCCCCAGCGCCGTCGCAATGCAGACCAGCAGAAACCCCGATATGCTTCCGATCAGGAAGGGAAATGACCGCCGGTAACCGAAGTTCGCACCGGAGGCCATCAGAAGCATATTCACCGGTCCCGGAGAGCCAACCATCGAAATGGCAAACAAGGTGACCAAAGCCATCTTTCCATAGTCCATCTGGGTATTCCCGCGTGCTGCAAAAGGGATAATGACAATTTACATTGTATCAATATTGTTATAATAATGTCCCCGTCAAACGCTATATTGTCACTGTGACAATATAATTTTCAGGTTCTGACGGGAGTCATTGGTGAAGAAATCCGAAAAAATCGTCGCCGACTTTATTTCGCTGGTAGAGAAAGGTCACATTGAGCCGGGGGAGAAGCTGCCGACCCATCGCGATCTCGCTTTTGACTATGAATGTTCCGTCGGCACCGCCAGCCGCGCCTATGCGGAACTGGAGCGGCGCGGCTATTGCTATGGCCGGGTCGGGCAGGGGACGTTTGTCTATGGCACGCCCGGCGACGATGCCGCCGTCGGCCGCGGCGCGTTCTTCCCCGAAGAGAGCTGGAAAGAGGGGGCGAGCGATCTCACGGATTTATCGAAAAACAGCTATTTCCATATCGAGACCGAGGACCGGTTGCGCGATGCGGCGCAGCGGCTGCTCCGGCGCAACGAGCCCGATGCCTATTTTTCCTATTCCGACAGCCGCGGCCGGCCGTTTGACCGCGAGGTGGCGGCAAGCTGGCTATCAACCCTGATCAATTATGTCGAGACGGACAATATCATTCTTACCCAGGGCGCCCAGTCCGGGTTGTATCTTTCCATGGCGACACTGGCGAACGCCGGGGAGACGGTGGCGACGGAGGCGTTCGGCTATCCCGGTATCCGGGCGGCGGCCTATGAGCTGAACCTGCGCATTGCACCGATTGCCATGGATGCGCAAGGAATGATCCCCGCAGCGTTCGAGGAAACCTGCCGCCGCGGCAAGGTGAGCCTGCTGATCACCGTGCCGACCAATCACAACCCGACCGGCGCGACCCAGCCGCTGGAACGACGTGAGGAGATTATCGGGATCGCCCGCCGCCATGGGGTGCTGATCGTTGAGGACAGTGCCTATGCGCCGCTGCATAACCGCCGTATTCCTGCCTATTACGATCTCGCGCCCGATATAACGGTATATCTCACGACCTTTTCCAAGGTGATGAGCCCGGCGCTCCGGCTCGGCTACATGATCGCGCCAGAAAATCTGGTGCCGCGGCTGGCCACGAAAATGACGACGATCAACTGGATGACCTCTCCCATCATCCTCGATATCGCGAACTTTCTGGTCCAGTCGGGGCAGGTTGCCGCACAGGCGCGACTGTTGACCGAGGTGTGTCTGCGGCGGGAGCGATCGGCGCGGGAGATACTGGGCCCATGGCTTGAAACGCCGCCAACCCCGGATGATTCGCCGCTCGCTCATCTCTGGCTCCGCCTGCCGGAGGGGCAGGGGATGTCGGATTTTGTCTCCTCCGCCCGGCGGGAGAATATTATCGTCGTGGCGGGAGATACCTTCGCCATGCATAAGTCCGTCGCGGCAAACCATATCCGCCTCTGCCTGATGGCGGAACCACATGAGGGCCGCGTCCTCCGCGCGCTGGAACGGCTGGCGACCCTGCTGTCGCAGGAAAACTCCCCGATTATGGTGACGTGAGTAAGGCGTCGTTCAGGTGGCGTCTTCCGGCCTGGGACGACTGGGCCGGGAGAGAATGAATCCCGCCCCGATGCCCATCAGCACCAGCATGGCGACAAGCCCGTACCAGGGCGTACTGGAAAAGACGATCACCAGTGTCGCGCTGATCGCCATGGTGCCGACGGCGACGATTTTTGCGCGAAGCGGGATCACACCGTGTTTTGACCAGTCCTGAAGCGGCGGGCCGAAAACCCGGTGGTTATACAGCCAGTCATGAAACCGTTCGGAGCTCTGCGAAAAGGCCCAGAGCGCGATTAGCAGGAACGGCGTCGTTGGCAGCACTGGCAGGAACAGGCCGATAGTGCCGAGGGCAACAAAAAACCAGCCAATCAGCAGCAGCAAAAATTTCTTCGTCTGTTGCCTCATCAAACGGGCTTTCTCTCGCAAATCAGTGATATTAAGGCCGGTTCTCGCATACTTTCATGAAATAGGGTGGAAAAAATGAACGCGTGAGAAAATATTTCTCAAATCTTCCGGGCGAGGAATTTTGCCTTCGGGGTGATGTCGATTATCTCACCGCTTGTAAGTCATGGTTCTTGGACATATGCTATGGCAAGAGGCGCACGGCACGCAGAAGAACAACGAACGGGCCATAGGAAGAATGGCCGGAAATCAAGGCGGTTCCTCTGAATAAATTATCCCGGGGCGCGGGAGAACAAGAATGAATGATCTGACGGCAATCAGCCTGGATGACAAATATGAACTGGAGCGCGGTCAGGTGTTTATTACCGGGACGCAGGCGCTCGTCCGTATTCCGATTATGCAGCGTCAGCGCGATGTCGCCGCCGGCCTGAAAACCGGCGGTTTTATTTCGGGCTACCGTGGCTCGCCGCTCGGTCTGTATGACCAGACCCTGTGGAAGGCGAAGCCGTTCCTGAAAAACAACGATATCCATTTCCAGCCGGGCGTGAACGAGGACCTGGCCGCGACCAGCATTTGGGGCACGCAGCAGCTTCCGATGTTCGGCAAGACCGATTTCGATGGCGTCTTTGGCATCTGGTACGGCAAGGGGCCGGGCGTTGACCGCTCCGGCGACGTGTTCAAGCATGGCAATATGGCGGGGACCTCGCCGAATGGCGGCGTTCTCGTCCTGATGGGCGACGATCATATGGCGAAATCCTCGACGGTCGCGCATCAGAGCGAGCAGGCGCTGGTGGCGGCGATGATTCCCATTCTCAACCCGGCGACCGTGCAGGAATATCTCGACTACGGTCTCTATGGCATCGCCATGTCCCGCTACAGCGGTGCCTGGGTCGGCATGAAATGCCTGACCGATACGGTCGAAAGCTCGGCCACCGCCTATGTCGGACCGGACCGGGTGGATATTGTCATCCCGGAGGATATCGAGCCGCCGGAAGACGGCGTGCATATCCGCTGGCCTGATAGCAGCCTCGCGCAGGAAACGCGGCTGATGCGGCACAAGCTGCCGATGATCAAGGCCTTCGTGCGCGCCAACGGGCTCGATAAGATCACAACGGATTCAAGCGAGCGGCGCTTCGGCATCGTGACCACCGGCAAGTCCTGGCTGGATGTGGAGCAGGCGCTCGGCGATCTCGGCATTCATGAAAAAGAGATCGAGGAGATTGGTCTCTCCGTCTACAAGGTCGCCTGCCCCTGGCCGCTGGAACCGGAAGGGCTCGTCGAATTTGCCGTCGGGCTGGATGAAATCCTCGTCATCGAGGAAAAACGCAGCCTGATTGAGGACCAGATCGCCAAGATTCTCTACGGGATGGAGGCGCATCCAATGCTGGTCGGCAAGGAGGATGAGGAGGGGGAGATGCTGCTCCCCTCGGACGGAGAACTGACCCCGGCGCTGGTGGCAAAGGCGATTGCGTCCCGCCTCAAACTCCGCGATCTGTCCGACAGCGTCATGGAAGGCATCAGCGTCGCGGAGGCGCGCGAGAGCGGCAACTTCATGCCCGCCGCGCCGGTGACCCGCTCGCCGTGGTTTTGCTCCGGCTGTCCGCATAACTCCTCGACCAACGTGCCGGAGGGAAGCCGCGCCATGGCCGGGATCGGCTGTCACACCATGGCGGTCTATATGCCCAATCGGCGGACGCAGACCTATACCCATATGGGCGCGGAGGGGGCCAACTGGATCGGCCAGTCGCCCTTCACCAACGAAAAGCACATCTTCCAGAATCTCGGCGACGGCACCTATTACCATTCGGGCCTGCTCGCTATCCGCGCGGCCTGTGCGGCGAATGTGAATATCACCTACAAGATCCTGTTCAACGATGCGGTCGCCATGACCGGCGGCCAGCCGTTCGACGGGCCGCTGTCGCCCTGGCTGATCAGCCAGCAGGTGCATGCGGAAGGGGTGAAGCAGGTCGTCGTCGTGACCGACGAGCCGGACAAATACGCCAGCGATACGAAATGGGCGCCGGGGGTGAAAATCTACCACCGAGACGATCTCGACAAGGTGCAGCGGGAGCTGCGCGAGGTCGAGGGCGTGACGGCGCTGATTTATGACCAGACCTGCGCCGCCGAGAAACGCCGCCGTCGCAAGCGCGGCACCTTCCCCGATCCGGCGAAGCGCGCCTTTATCAATGAGGCGGTCTGCGAAGGCTGCGGCGATTGCGGCGTCGTCTCCAACTGCGTATCGGTGAAACCGCTGGAAACCAAATTCGGCCGAAAGCGGATGATCGACCAATCGAGCTGCAACAAGGATTTCTCCTGCGTGAAGGGCTTCTGCCCGAGCTTTGTCACCGTCGAGGGCGGTGGCCTTAAAAAGCCCGAGAAGAAGGAAGTCACCTCCAGCGAGATCGACATCATGAACCCGGCCGCAAACCTGCCCGAGCCTGAGGTTCCGGCCATTGACGGTACCTATAACATTCTGGTGACCGGCATCGGCGGCACCGGCGTGATCACCGTCGGCGCACTGCTCGGCATGGCCGCGCATGTGGAGGGGAAGGGCGCCTCGATCCTCGATCAGACGGGCCTTGCCCAGAAGAACGGCGCAGTGATGAGCCATGTGCGCATCGCCAAATCCGCCGCCGAGCTTGCCGGAACCCGGATCCCGAGCCGGCAGACCGATGTGGTCGTCGGCTGTGATCTGGTCGTTGCCGCCAGCAAGGAGGCGCTACAGACCTACGATCTCGGCCGCACCAAGGCGATCATCAATGACTATGTAGTGCCCGTTGCCGCCTTCACGCTGACCCCCGATCTCGCCATGGACCGCGACAGCCTGACCGGCCTTTTGAGCGAGAGCCTCGGTCGGGAGCAGGCGGAGTTTATCGACAGCACGACGCTGGCGACCGCCCTGATGGGCGATTCCATCGCCGCGAACCTGTTCCTCCTCGGCTTTGCCTTCCAGCGCGGCGCCATTCCGCTGTCGCTCAAATCCATCGAGACGGCGATCGAGCTCAACGGCATCGCGGTCGACGCCAACAAGCGCAGCTTCGCCTGGGGCCGTAAAGCGGCGGCCAGCCAGAGTGAAGTCGAGAAAATCGCCCTCCCCGACGCCCCGGCGGAGGTGGTGGAGATTGAAACCCTCGATAAAATCATCGAGCGGCGCGCCGACTTCCTGACAAAATACCAGAATGGCCGCTACGCGAAGCGCTACCTGACCCTCGTCGAGACCATCGGCAAGGCGGAGGCTGCGGCGCAGCCCGGCTCCACCGCCCTGACCGAGGCCGCCGCGCGCTATTATTTCAAGCTGATGGCCTATAAGGACGAATATGAGGTCGCGCGGCTCTATACGGACGGCAGTTTCCGCAAAAAGCTGAACAACCAGTTCGAGGGCGACTTCAAGCTCAAATTCCATCTCGCGCCGCCGGTCTTCGCCAGGAAGCACCCGGAAACCGGCCATCTGATCAAGCAGGAATTCGGCCCGTGGATGATGACGGCGTTCGGCCTGCTGGCGAAATTCAAGGCCCTGCGCGGCACGCCGTTCGATCCCTTCGGCCGGACGGAGGAGCGAAAAGCGGAGCGGGCGCTGATCGGTGAGTATGAGGCGACGATGACGGATATCGCGGCAAAACTCACCCGTGAAAACCTCCCGCTTGCCATCGAGATTGCCTCGGTTCCCGAGCATATCCGCGGCTTCGGCCATGTGAAGGAGCGGCATTTGAAGACCGCGAAGGCGGAACGGATAAGCCTGCTCGATCGTTTCGAGAAAGGCGATGTCGAGCCGCTCGCGGCGGAATAATACGCCATGTCACACGAACACACCGCCGATCTTCTCCGCGCGGCTCTCATGGACCGCACCGGGATCACCGAGAAGAAGATGTTCGGCGGTGTCTGCTTTCTCCTGAACGGCAATATGCTCTGCGGCACGGGCGAGGATCGCTTCATGTTCCGCGTCGGCAAGGAGAACGAGGCGGAGGCGATGGCGCGCCCCGGCGCAAAGCCGATGGACTTCACCGGCCGCAAGATGGGCGGCTTTGTCTTTGTCGATGTTGACGCGGCGCAGGAGGCGGGACTCAAGAGCTGGATCGACCTCTCGGCGCGTTTTGTCGGCAGCCTCCCGCCGAAATAGCGGCTTTGCGATTGACCGGGCGGCGGACGCGGGCTAGTTAGGAAAAACTGCAATTATCTCAAGGTAGCGTTCAATGGCTGAAATCGCCGGGCTTGTCTTTCCCCTGTTCGGGCTGATCCTGCTCGGCTATCTCACCGCGCGCATCACCAAGCAGCCGACCGAGGCCATGGGCTGGCTCAACACCTTTATCATCTATGTCGCGCTGCCCTGCCTGTTCTTCAAGCTCTTATCGAAGACGCCAATCGAGAAGCTCACAAGCTGGGAATTCATCACCGCCAATATCTCGACCACCTTCGTGATTTTCCTCGCCGTCTACGCCATCGCCCGGCTGGTGGTGAAGGCGACAACGGCGGAGGCCACCATTCAGGGCCTCGCGGGTGCCTACGGCAATATCGGCTATATGGGGCCGGGGATCGCGCTCTTAACCTTCGGGGAGGAAGCCGCCGTCCCCCTCGCGCTCATCTTCTGTTTCGAGAATATCCTGCATTTCACCATTGCGCCGACGATGATGGCGCTCTCAAGCGGGAAGGAGCGGCGCATCGGCGCCCTGATGGCCCAGATCGCAAAGAAAGTCTTCCTGCACCCCTTCATCCTCGCCACCATCGTCGGCGTCGCCGCGGCGATTATCGAATTCACGCCGCCCGTTCCCATCGCCCGGCTGATCGACTATCTCGCGCAGGCCGCCGCGCCCTGCGCGCTGTTCGCCATGGGCGTGACGCTGGCGCTTCGGCCGTTGAAGCGCATACCGGGGGAGCTTTCCTTCATCATCCCCTTCAACCTCGTGGTGCATCCGCTCGCCATGTATTTTTCCTTAAGCTTCTTTGGCGATTTCGATCCGCTCTGGGTCTATACGGCGGTCCTGCTCGCCGCGCTGCCGACCGCGACAAATGTGTTTGTCATCGCCCAGCAATATGGCGTCTGGGTCGAGCGCGCCTCCGCCACCATCCTGCTCACCACCATGCTCTCCGTCGTCACCGTGACGCTCCTGCTCTACGCCATGACAACAGGGTTGATGCCCGCGGATTTATTTGTGGGGTGAATACATTTGCCCTTGGTGCTACTATTTGGCTTATGTCAAAGGATGAATAAAAATGCAGGAAAATTACTGGGATTATGTTCAATCGATTCTATGTCTCATCTGGAACTTTTTGAATAGTAATTTTATTACTGCACTTGCTGGCGCATTCTTTGGTGCAATAGCTGCATATTATATTGCTAAAAAACATCAACAGGCGGTGAATTTACGGGAGGAAATTCGTAATATAAACGCTGCAATAACGCTCACATTTAGTGTTTTTATTAGCTCTTTATCATTGAAAGAACAGCAAATAAAACCAATGATGGACGGCTACAAAGAAACGTCTAAGCAATATGAAGAATATATGATGAAGCTATCAAACGGACAAAAAGTATCATTTGCCGGAACAGCGGATATGAGTGAAGTCGCTATGCCGCTTTTTCCAACAGAGACAATTTCTGAAATTATCTATGGCAAAATTGCTGCTCCAACCCGTGTTGCGGCGATGTATTCAGCTCTGAATCATGCGACAAATTCGATAAAAGAGCTGTTCGAAAGAAGACATCAAATAATTTACGAATGGAAATCTAATAAAAATATTACGGAAAAAGAAAAGCTGGAAGTTTATTTAGGGTTGGTACAAGAAAATAGAACCGTAGATGAAAGGTACTCCAATATCATGGATGAAATTTCTAAATCGTTGGATGACTGCATTTTTTATTCATTCACGATAGCCAAAGACTTAAATGAATATGGTTGTAAATTAGCTGAAATGTATGGAAAGAATACCTCTATCGTTGTGGGTGTTAAATTGCCAGATGAACTAGTAGACAAAGACTTAATGCCTGATGAGGATAACTATCGTGGCTGGTTTGATGGTTTTAAAAACAATGAAAACTCAACTCAAAATAAAAGTATTTGGGATCGTCTAAAATTCTGGAGCTCTTGATCACAACAATTGCGTATCCGTCGCGTCTTCGGTAAAAGGGGCGCAGCGAATTATTTGTGGATCAGGAGCGGAAATCCCTATGGCGTCTTATCAGTATATTTATGTGATGAATGGTCTGTCGAAGACCTATCCGGGCGGCAAGCAGGTGTTGAAGGACATCCGGCTTTCCTTCTTCCCCGGCGCAAAGATCGGCGTGCTGGGGCTGAACGGCTCGGGTAAGTCGACGCTGCTCAAGATCATGGCGGGGATCGAGACCGAATTCACCGGGGAGGCCTGGGCCGCCGACGGGGTCAAGGTTGGCTATCTCGCGCAGGAGCCGGAGCTGGATGCGGCGAAGGACGTGCTCGGTAATGTCATGGACGGGGTGCATGAGAAGAAGGCGTTGCTGGACAAATTCAACGAGGTTTCGGCCCGCTTCGCCGAGGACCTCACCGATGACGAGATGAACGAGCTGATCGCGGAGCAGGGCGAGCTGCAGGAGCAGATCGACGCGCAGAACCTCTGGGACCTCGACCGCGAGGTGGAGATTGCCATGGATGCGCTCCGCTGTCCGCCCGGCGATGCCGATGTCACCAAGCTTTCCGGCGGTGAGCGCCGCCGCGTCGCGCTCTGCCGCCTCTTGCTCTCGCAGCCCGATATGCTGCTGCTGGACGAGCCGACCAACCATCTCGATGCCGAGAGCGTCGCCTGGCTGGAGCGTTTCCTCCATGACTATTCCGGCACTGTGGTCGCCGTCACCCATGACCGCTACTTCCTCGATAACGTCGCGGGCTGGATCCTGGAACTCGACCGCGGCCATGGCATCCCGTGGGAAGGCAACTATTCAAGCTGGCTGGAGCAGAAGGAAAAACGCCTCGCGCAGGAAGGGAAATCCGAGGATGCGCGCCGCAAGACCCTCGATCGAGAGCTGGAATGGATCCGGCAGGGACCGAAGGGCCGCCAGTCGAAATCGAAGGCCCGTATCAGTGCCTATGAGGATCTGCTGGCCGAGCAGAACTCGAAACAGGCCGATGCGATGCAGATTTACATCCCGGCGGGACAGCGGCTCGGCGATCTGGTGGTCGAGGCCGACCATGTCTCCAAGGCGTTTGGTGACAAGCTGCTGATCGACGATCTCTCTTTCAAGCTCCCGGCGGGGGCGATTGTCGGCGTTATCGGGCCGAACGGCGCCGGTAAGACGACGCTGTTCAAGCTGCTCACCGGGCAGGAGGAGCCCGACAGCGGCAGCTTCAAGGTTGGCCCGACGGTGCAGCTCGGCTATGTCGATCAGGACCGCGACACCCTGGATGCCAACAAGAATGTGTGGGAGGAAATCTCCGAGGGGAACGAGGTGATTTCCTTGGGCAAGAAGGAGATCAACAGCCGCGCCTATGTCTCGGGCTTCAACTTCAAGGGGTCGGACCAGCAGAAGAAAGTCGGGCAGCTCTCCGGCGGCGAGCGCAACCGCGTCAATCTAGCGAAGATGCTGAAATCCGGTTCAAACTTCCTGCTGCTCGACGAACCGACCAACGACCTCGATGTCGATACGCTCCGCGCGCTGGAGGAGGCACTGCTGCAGTTCGCCGGGTGCGCTGTGGTTATAAGCCATGATCGCTGGTTCCTCGACCGCGTCGCCACCCATATGCTCGCCTATGAGGGCGACAGCCATGTCGAATGGTTCGAGGGCAACTTCGAGGCCTATGAGGAAGACAAGAAGAAGCGCCTCGGCAAGGAGGCCACGGAGCCCCACCGTATCAAATACAAACCGATCAAGCGGTAGGGGCTGCGCCTACATCCCCTGCTCGGACATCGCTCGCATGACGGCTTTGCGGTCCAACATGCGGGCGCGGTGCGCGGCGACTTTGGGGAAATCGTCGATGGCGAGGTCGTCGCTTTCCAGCCAGCGCCCGACCGTGAACAGATAGGCATCGGCGACGCTGTAGTCCGCGCCCATCACCCAGGGGCCTTTGAACATTGTGTCCTCGATCAGGTGAAAGCAGTCGCTCATATTGCTTTTCACCTTGCGCTGCATCGCCTCCATGGCGGCGGTCTCCGTCTCTTCCACCCAGCGAAGCCCACGCATGCGATGGGCATGGTTGACATGCACGGTGGCGCACAGATAGTTGTTAAAGGACTGCATCTCCGCCAGGCGGTAGATATCATCCAGCGGCGCCAGTTTCGCATCCGGAAAGGCCTGTGCAACATAGAGAAGGATCGCCGGGGTTTCCGTCAGAATACCCTGATCCGTGACCAGCGCGGGCACCCGGCCCTTGGGATTGATGGCCAGATAGTCAGGTTTCGTTTGCGCCGCGTTCGCGAAATCAAGTTTTATGGCCTCATAATCGGCATCCGCCTCGGCAAGGGCGATATGCGAGGCGAGGGCGACGGTTCCGGGGGAGAAGAAAATTTTAAGCATTTGTCATCCTTGAACTTATTTTTGTCGAGCTTATCCGGTAATCTCAGGAAAGTGGACTAATTTATTTGTGATGATGGCGGCAGCGATTTATGAATGAAGAAACGGAAAAGGCTTCTATACTGTGCATCTTACCCAAACGACCAGAGGCAGAATGAAAGCGCTTGTTATTTCGATCCTGTTCCTCGGCCTTGCCGCCTGCGCCAGCGATACCCGGCGCGCAGGCGAGATCACCTGGCCCAAGGACCCGGCGGAACGGCAGGTGGCGGAACGCTACCTGACGAAGGCGGAGGGAGGCATTCCGGGGGAGGCGCCCCCGCAGCTCGACTTTTCCTATCGTAATATCGACGGAAAGCTGATCGCCGATCATTTCGATTACCGGCTGGACCGGCTGGAAGCGGAGGAGATTATTGCCTCCTTCCGGCAGAACATCATCGGGAATTATGTCGATGAATTGCGCGCCCGCGCCTGCGAGGACCCGGATGCGCGATACTTGCTGGACAAGGGGTTCGACTATGAGTTCCTTGTCACCCTCAAGGGCGGCAAGAGCGATAAAACGGCGCGCGAAAAAATGAACAAGGGCTTCTGCGTCGCCAACGAGCTGCCGCTGTTGGATCGGGAGGCCGTCATGGGGCGGCATAACATGATCCGCTACTGGCCCAACGGGGAGCGGGTGGATGGGCGCCTGCTGGAGCAATTGACCGGCGCATTCCAGCTGATTGCCTCCCGACCGGAGCGGCCGGAAATGACTAACCCCTCGCTGGAGGTAACGAATGTCATGGCGGACGGGCTGATGCTGTCGATTTATCTGCGCCAGGAACTGGAAAATGACATAGAGCGGAGTAAATACTGGCAGCAGGGGGCTAAGGGTAATCTGCTGACACAAAGCTGTACAAAACGTCAGCAACTGATATCCATGACCATCGGGGCGATCTATTTCTACCAGCTTGAAATCATGTTCGAAGACGGAATAATCGATGTGGCGCGCTATACGATTAGCTATCCGGATTGTTTACGATATAACAGGAAATAGGCAATATAGTATGCCACGGCCGTCCGCTGACGGTATCTTGAAGGATTAAGTATAATATGCAGGTAGAAGCGACAGAAATTTCCGACGTAAAGATCCTGACCCCGAAGAAATTCGGTGATGCGCGGGGATTCTTCTCCGAGGTCTGGAACGCCCGGACGCTGGCGGAGATGGGCCTTGTCATGGATTTCGTGCAGGATAATCATGCCGCAAATGCGGAAGCAGGCGTCCTCAGGGGGCTGCATTACCAGCTCGATCCGAAAGCGCAGGGCAAGCTGGTCCGGGTCACCCGCGGATCGATGATTGACGTGGCGGTGGATATCCGTGTCGGCTCTCCGACCTTCGGCCAACATGTCGCGGTCGAGCTGTCGGCGGACAACTGGCGGCAGATATGGGTGCCGCCGGGTTTCGCCCATGGCTACTGCACGCTGGAGCCGGATACGGAGATCGTCTACAAGGTCACTGATTATTACAGCCCGGAGCATGATTGCGGCATCTTCTGGAACGATCCGGCGCTGAAAATCAATTGGCCGGTGGCGGCGGATAAGGCCATTCTTTCAGAAAAAGATAAGATTTTGCCGCTATTAAAGGACCAGCCCAGATTATTTGACTTTAAGGAAACCAGATGACTGTTTTTGTCACAGGCGGCGCCGGCTTTATCGGATCCGCCCTCGCGCGCGACCTGATCAACCAGGGCAAGGAAGATGTCGTGATCATCGACAAGCTGACCTATGCCGGGTCCCTGGAGAGCCTGAAGCCGGTCAGCAACAGCCCGCGCTACCATTTCTCTCAGACCGATATTTGCGACCGGGACGGGATCGGCGCCCTGTTCGCGAAGTATAAACCCCGCGCGGTCTATCACCTGGCGGCCGAATCCCATGTCGACCGGTCAATCGACGGTCCGGCGGATTTCGTCCAGACCAACCTTGTCGGCACCTTCACTATGCTGGACGCCGCCTATCAGTACTGGCGCGCGCTGGATGAGGCGGAGAAGGACGCTTTCCGTTTCCTGCATGTCTCCACGGACGAGGTCTATGGCGAGCTCGGGGCGGAGGGGCAGTTCTCCGAAACCAGCGCCTATGATCCCAACTCTCCCTATTCCGCGAGCAAGGCGGGCTCCGACCATCTCGCGCGGGCCTGGTACCGCACATATGGCCTGCCGGTGCTGGTCACCAACTGTTCGAACAATTACGGGCCCTACCAGTTCCCGGAGAAACTTCTGCCGGTGATCATCCTCAACTGCCTGCATGGCAAGGAACTGCCGGTCTATGGCAAGGGCGAGAATGTCCGCGACTGGCTCTATGTGGAGGATCACGCAACGGCGCTGCAGGATGTGGTCAGAAGCGGGAAAATCGGCGAGACCTACATGATCGGTGGTCGCGAAGAACAGACGAATATCCATATGGTCCGCAGTATCTGCCAGATCATGGACCGCAAATATCCGGGCAAGGCCCCGCATGAGGACCTGATCCGCTATGTTACCGACCGGCCGGGCCATGATGCCCGCTATGCCGTCGACTGCTCGAAGATCGAAGCGGAACTCGGCTGGTCGCAGTCTCTCAATCTCGACACCGGCCTTGAGAAAACCGTCGACTGGTATCTTGATAATCTTGACTGGGTCAAGGCGGTCGCGGCGGACTATACGCAGGAACGGCTCGGCCTCGGGTCCAAGGGCTGATGAAAATTCTGGTGACGGGCGCGAACGGGCAGGTGGGGCAGGCGCTCCAGTCCGCTGCGCCTTCCAATGACGCCGAGATCATAGCGCTGGACCGGCAGGCCCTCGATATTTCGGACCGCGCCGCCGTCAAGGCCGCGATCGAGGCGGCCGCGCCCGATGTGGTGATCAATGCCGCCGCCTATACCGCGGTGGACAAGGCGGAAGAAGAGGTCGATGTCGCCTTCGCCATCAATGCGATGGGCCCGGAAAATCTCGCGGCGGCCTGCGGTGATATTCCCGTTTTGCATATTTCAACGGATTTTGTTTTCGATGGCAAAAAACCGGGCGCCTATGTCGAGGAGGACCCGGTCGCCCCGCTCAGCGTCTATGGCAAGAGCACGGCGGAGGGGGAGGCGCGCGTTGCCGCCGTTTCCCATAAACATATCATTCTCCGCACGGCCTGGGTTTTCGGTGGCGCACAGAATTTCGTCAATACCATGCTGCGTCTCGGCGAGACCCATCAGGAACTGAACATCGTTGACGACCAGAAAGGCGGCCCGACGGCGGCGGCGGATATCGCCGATGCGCTGCTGAAAATTGCGGCGAAGGTCAATGGGGAGGGATTCACCGACTGGGGTATCTATCATTATTGCGGCGCCCCGGCGATTACCTGGTACGGCTTCGCCAGGGCGATTTTCGCGGGGCGGGAGACGCCCGCCCTCCATCCGATCCCGACGGAGCAGTATCCGGTCCCGGCGACGCGACCGAAGAATTCCGTGCTGGACTGCGAAAAAATAAAGCGCGTCTTCGATATTCACCAGCCGGACTGGCGAGAGGCATTATCGCAAATTCTGGACAAAAGATAAAAACAAGGACGGTTCATGGCCCGGCAGGATTTTCGCTTCTTTCATCCCTTTCGCGTGCGCTATTCCGAGATTGACGGGCAGGGGGTTGTCTTCAACGCTCATTACCTGACCTATTTCGACACCACCATTACGGAGTTTTTCCGGCATCTGGGCTTTGACTATCAGGGCTATATCCGGGAAACGGGAGAGGATTTCCACCTCGTCAAATCCCTCGTCCTCTATGAAAAGCCGATCCTGTTCGATGCCGAGATCGACGTCGGCTGCCGTGTCGAGAAAATCGGCAACACCTCCATAACCTTCATTTTGGAGATTTTCGACAAAGCCTCCGACACCCGTTATTGCACCGGCGAGATCGTCTGGGTCAACACCCACCAGACCACCCACAAAACCGCCCCCGTCCGCGACGACATCCGGGCAATGTTTGAAGGCTTTGAAAAGGCCGGTGGAGCGTAAGTGTACCCTTACGTAATATCCGTCGGAGAGTTGGTCAGGATATAGAGGCCGACGGCGATCAGCAGGAAGGGCAGGATTTTCGGGGCATAGCGGGCGAGCTGGGTTCTGATTTTCTCATGGCTCACAGTCTTTTGCGCAAAAAAGGTGAGGAGGAGCGCGGCACAGACGACGCTCACCGCCATCCAGATGTCAAGGTCAGCTCGGGTATCGGCGAGGAGTGGGGCCAGCACCGCAATCGAATCCCAGCTATGGGCGATCATGATCAGGGTGATGGTCAGGAAGCTGCCGCCTTGCAGATTGCGGACTCCCTCCGTCCCGGGGCTCGCGGACTTTCTCCCCCGATTTAACTGCCACAGCTCATACAGGCCGAGCGCGATGGGGACCAGCCCGATTAAAGGGACAATATGGGCGGGTAAAAGTGCAATTCCTTGCGCAAAAATCGCACAGATGCCGAGCATGATCAGCACGGCAAGCAGGTAACCGGCGCGCACTTTCGCAATCCCGTATTTCGGATGCAGCGTATAGGTGATCAGCAGGAACAGGTTGTCCATGCTGGTCGAGAGGAACGCCATGAAGCTGACCGAGACGGCGAGAAGAATATCATGCATGCGCGTGTGATCCGCCCGTTCCTAAATTCCTTTCCGCCGGGTCACAGCTCTTCATTCTGGCCGATATGAAACAGGCAGTCGCCGCGGACGACGCGGGCGCCTTGCCGCTTGGCGAGGATGACGCCCTTACCCTCGAAAAAGAGCTCCACGGGCGCGCGGCCCGGCGTTTCGGTACGATGGATGAGGGCGGCGGGCTGGCCTTCCACGACATCTTCTCCGGGATCGGCGAGCGGCTCGTAGACACCGGGTTCGGTTGCAAAAATACTCCCCTCCTCGGAAAAGACGCGGCCTTTTGACGGCGCTGCTTCGGGCGCGGTGGTAAGCACGCCGATCCGATGGAGGGAGCGCAGCAGCCCGTCCCCCGCCAGCTTCGGCAGCCCCTTCGAGACGGTGCCGCCGCCCGCCAGCTCCGTCAGGATGCTACAGACATTCTTGCGGAACGCCGCGGCGGAAGAGAAACTGCCGGCATCACTGCGTTCGAAATAAAGGGTGTGCGGCAGGCTGAAGGCCTCCGCGATCTCGCGTTTCATGGCGAGATGCGGATCATCGGCGGTGACGGAGAAAAGCAGCGTCGGCGTGTAGAACAGCGAACTGCCGCCCGAATGCAGATCGAACAGGAAATCCGCGCGTTCCAGCAGGGTATGCTCGATATAATGGGCGATCTGCTGGGTTGGGGTGCCGGTATCGATTCCGGGGAAGGAGCGGTTGAGGTTTCCCTGATCGATGGGCGAGGTGCGAAGGCCCGCCTCGGCCGCGGGGAAATTCGCCATGGGCAGGATAATCAGCTGCCCGCGGATTTGGTCCAGCGGCAGGGTGCGGATCAGGTTGGAGAGAATCACCTGGCCTTCATATTCATCCCCATGATTTCCCGCCATCAGGAGAACCGTCGGCCCATCGCCGTTTCTCAGGCTGGCAATGGGGATCGGGATATAGCCATAGGCGGAGCGATGGACGGAATGCAGCAGTTGGAGATATCCATGCTGGATACCGTCTTTATCGAAATCAATCTTGGTGGAGATAAGCGAGGACATGAAGGAAACACCTGTAGCGTAAGAGGACTTTTCCGTACTATATCGAGCATCTTCGACGGACGCCATGAGAGAAATTTTCGTCTGTCATCTCCTTTGGGCAAAAAAATAGCCCGCCATTACGGGCGGGCTATCTTCCGTCTAGAGGGGGACGGGATTAGGCAGCTTTATTTTCGATAAGCTTGTCCTTGTTGATCTCGATCGTCCGGGGTTTGAGTTCCTCCGGGATTTCACGAACGAGGTCAATGTGAAGCAAGCCGTTTTCCAT
Source organism: uncultured Sneathiella sp. (assembly GCF_963973085.1). Lineage (GTDB taxonomy): Bacteria > Pseudomonadota > Alphaproteobacteria > Sneathiellales > Sneathiellaceae > Sneathiella. The sequence continues at coordinate 455,691 of NZ_CAXAXA010000001.1, read as the reverse complement.
GGCCGCCCCGACAACCTTGATCGTCTCGGCGAGTTCGAAATTCTGCACGAACGAGCGGGACGCAAGGCCGCGATGCAGATACTGCTGGCCTTCTGTTTCGTCTTTTTCCTCGCTCGACTTGCCGGTCACCTTCAGCGAATTCTGGGTGGCGACAATCTCGATCTGGTTTTCCTCGAACCCGGCGACCGCCATGGTGATGCGATAGTTATCGGCATCTTTGCGAATAATGTTGTACGGCGGATAGCTGTTCTCGGCAGAGGCCCGTTCCAGGCCGCGGAAAAGCTGTTCAATACGGTCAAAACCGACCGTGGAACGCATGAGAGGTGAAAAATCATATGTACGCATTTTATATTCTCCTATGAAGCAATATATTTGCGGGTTCCCCAAGATGGGCCAAACCCTTGTTTTCAGGCCCTAAATCGGCGCCTGACGCTTCATATATGTGGCATATTTAACTGGATTCAAGAGGCGAAAAGATGGAAAATTAACTTTTGAAGACTAATTTTCTTTCCATCGTAAGAGTGATTTCCACTCAGAGCAGGGTGGCGAAGGGTGAGTAATGAGCGTCAGTGGCAATGATCAGGCGGTTTTAAAGTCGGAAACCATCTTTTTCACACGGACTTATGACGAGGCGCTGGACCTCGTCCGGGAGGCACGCACCTATCTTGCCGGTCGCGGTAAGGAGGACGTGCGCAACCTGCCGGTGGAGGCCAATTTCGGCTACGCGGCGGAATCGCTGCGGCTGACGACGCGGCTGACCGAGGGGATGGCCTGGCTGCTCTATCAGCGGGCGCTGCAGGAAGGGGAGATTACTCTGGCCGAAGCGCAGGAAGAGGAATGCCATCTCCAGCATCTGGAGATTTGCCTGCCCGAGGAAGCAACCTGCGACCCGGCGATATTACCCGAAGGGCTGCAATCGCTACTGGAGCGGAGCGAGCGGCTGTATCAGCGGCTTCTCCGCCTTGACCAGCAGGGGCGGGACGCCTTCCGGCGCGCCAATCCATAAATCTGCAATAATTCGGGCGGCAAAGAAAAAGGCGCCCGGTTGAGCGCCTGATCCGTTAAACCGCGAGGGTTCGTCGATTAGCTCGACTTGATACCGAAGTTCGCGAAACGCTTGTTGAACTTGGCAACACGTCCGTCATCACGCATATGCTGCGCGCCACCGGTCCATGCCGGATGGGTTTTCACGTCGATATCCAGCTTCAGGGTGTCCCCTTCCTTGCCGTATGTCGAACGGGTCTCGAACGTGGAACCATCGGTCATTTCGACGGTGATGGTGTGGTAATCGGGATGTATATCTTTTTTCATGTCGGCTCACCCTTTTGGGGACGCTAAAATCTGCTCAGCGCGCCTTATATTAAAGCTTTGGGCCGATGGCAAGCAAAGATATGATTTTTGGCATTTTTTCTTGCATTCCTGGCCGTGACCTTTACACCCTAGAACACGGAATATGACACGATCGGACGAAACGCGTGACTGATTTAGGCGAGATAGACCGCACCGCGGAACAGGCAGAAAAATCAAAAAAGGTGGTGACGCGGCTTTGGCAATTGTCGCGATTCGTCGCGCCTTATCGCTGGCGGGTGGTGGGCGCGCTGATCGCGCTGATTTTCGCCGCCGGGGCGACCCTGATGATCGGCCAGGCGATCCGGCTGCTGCTGGACAAGGGCTTCTCGGCGGGCTCGGCCAGCCTGGAACCCTACTTCATCGGGCTGATGGGTGTTGTCGCCGTGCTCGCCTTCGCGACATTCGGGCGCTACTACCTCGTGTCCTGGATCGGGGAGCGGGTCATCTCCGATATTCGCAAAGCCGTCTTCAATCATGTTCTTACCCTCAACCCTGCTTTTTTCGAAATTACCCGGACGGGGGAGGTGCTCTCGCGCCTGACCACCGATACGACCCTGATCCAGACAGTGATCGGCTCCTCTATCTCGGTTGCGCTTCGCAATTTCCTGCTGTTTCTGGGGGGGCTTGCGCTGCTCATCTATACTAGTCCAGCGCTTGCCGGGATGGTGCTGATCGTTGTGCCCTTCGTGCTGGTGCCGATCATTATCTTCGGCCGTATGGTGCGCAAGCTCAGCCGCACCAATCAGGACAGCATCGCCGCCGTCAGTTCCCGTGCCGACGAGACATTGCGCGCCATCCAGACATCGCAAGCCTATACACATGAGGCCCATGACCGCGTCCAGTTCGGCGAAGCAGTCGAGGTCAGCTTCCGCATTGCCGTCAAGCGAATACAGGCGCGGGCCTGGCTGACCGCGCTGGTAATCCTGCTGATTTTCGGCGCCATTGATTTCGTGCTCTGGAGCGGAGCGACCGCCGTAGTCGATGGTTCCATGTCGGCGGGCACGCTCGCCTCCTTCGTTTTCTATGCCGTCATAGTCGCCGGGTCCATGGGATCGCTGAGCGAGGTCTGGGGCGATTTGCAGCGCGCTGCTGGTGCGTCAGAGCGGCTTCTCGAAATTCTCGCCGAGGTGCCGACGGTGAACATTGCCGAAAACCCGCTGCCCATCGGCGACAGCGTGACGCGCAATATCAAATTCGACAGGGTCAGCTTTCATTACCCCTCCCGCCCCGATACGGCGGCACTCAACGGCATCGACCTGGAAGTCGCCAAGGGGGAGACAATCGCGCTGGTCGGGCCGAGCGGGGCCGGCAAGACCACCATGTTCCAGCTTCTCCTGCGTTTCTATGATCCGCAGTCCGGCAAAATCACCATCGATGGCGTCAATATTGCCGATGTCGATCCGACACGGCTGCGGGCCCTGATGGGGCTGGTGCCGCAGGATGCGGTGATCTTCGCCGATACCGCCATGGAGAATATCCGCTATGGCAGGCCTGAGGCGAGCGATGCGGAAGTGCGTGCCGCCGCCGATGCCGCCGTTGCCACCGAATTCATCGAGGCCATGCCCGAAGGGTTCCACACCGAATTCGGCGAGCGCGGAGTCAAGCTGTCCGGCGGGCAGAAACAGCGCATTGCCATTGCCCGCGCCATCCTGCGTGATCCGGATATCCTGCTGCTGGACGAGGCGACTTCCGCGCTTGATGCGGAGAGCGAGCGGATGGTGCAGATTGCGCTTGAGCATCTGATGGAGAACCGCACGACGCTGGTGATCGCCCATCGGCTGGCGACGGTGCTGAATGCCGACCGGATCATCGTGCTGGAGCATGGCCGGATCGTGACCCAGGGCACCCATGAGGAGCTGATGAAGGAAGGTGGGCTCTACGCCAAGCTGGCGAAGCTCCAGTTCGATACCGGGCGCGATGCCCTATCGGCCTAAGACCTCTGTTAGCGCGTCCGCGAGCTGGGCACGGATCGTGTCCATGCTGAAATTCTCCGCATAATAATTTTCTGCTGCCTGTCCGCGCGCCGCTAGTTTGTGCCGGTTTTTGGCAAGGTCCGCCACCGTCGCCGCGAGGGCCTCTGGATCCCCCTCCGGTATTTGCAGAAGGCCGGTAGTCTCGCCGCCCGGATAGGCGGTCGAGTGGCGGGTGATGACCGGGCGACCACAGGCCAGCGCCTGATAGACTTTGTTGGGGATGACCCGTTCCGCCTTGGCGCTTATCCCGAATACACCCAGCAGGATATCGGCCTGTTGAATGCGGGCCGGGAGTTGGTCATAGGGGAGATACCCCTCGAATTTGATCGCGGGATGACCCGCCGCTGCAGCCTCGCACGCCTCTTTCAACGGGCCATCGCCGAGCATTGTCCAGCGCACTTGCGCCGGGCAGCGCTTCGCCGCCTCGATAATGATCTCCGGTCCCTGCAAGCCGATGAAACTGCCGAAGAATAGCACCTCCAGCGGCGCGTCCGGCGACTTTTCAGCCATGGGCGCAGGGGTAAACAGTCCTTCTTCCGCCCCGAGGGCGACCACCCGGACTTTGTCGGCGGGCCTATTTAGCGTCTCCCGGAAGAAGGCGGCATGTCCCTCCGTATCGGCAAGGACGAGGTCAGCGGCGGCGAAGATTGCCTGCTCCTGCTTCAGGAGTTTTCGGGCGGAGGCGCTCTGCTCCGTGAACTTCTGCCGCTCGAACACCTGCTTGTCATAGGAAGAGATCATCGGATCGAAGATAATCGGTATTCCATGCCGCGCCGCCCATGTTGCGGCGGCCGCCATGTCGCGCTGACGAAAGGCGGGGAGCCAGAGAAGATCCGGCTTTTTGACACCCCTGAGAGTCGCCTCCAGATGGCCAAGCCGACTGATCCGCGGGCGGAAATCCTGCAACTCCCAGCCGAGCCGGACAAGCGCCTGACGCAGAATGCGGTTGCGGGAATAGTCGGGATCGAACCGGCCCCACCAGAGAACGGTGCGCGCCGCCCCAATGCTCATTTTTCCAGCCCCAGACTGTCCAGCACCGCGGAAAGCGGAAGATTGGCGAGGTCATCCTCGCGCAGCACTGTTACATCCTGCCCGCGTGGGCGCGACATGTTCGGATCAGACGCCTTCGAGAACAGGACAACCGTCTTGCAGCCGACGGCAGAGATCAGATGCAGCGGTCCGGTATCATTCCCGACCGCGAGCGTAGCCCCGGCGCCGAGCGTCGCGATATCGCCAAACTCGGTCTTGGAAGAGAGGTCGATGGTCTCCGGGCAGTGGTCAAGGATCGTCTTGATCGCCTCGGCCTCCGCCTTGCCACCGACCAGCACCGGCGTGATGCCCTTGCCTGCAAGAATGGCCGCAAGCTCGGCGAAACGTTTCGCGGGCCAGCGTTTCTCCGGCCGGTGGGCCGATCCACCTGGTACTAGCAGCGCATATTTATCTGGCAGATCGAAGCGCGAAATGTCGGTCATCGCCCAGGAAAAATCGACGGGCGGCACGGTCTCGATCCCGGCGACTTTCAACTGGTCGATATGCCGTTCGATCGTGTGGATCTTGGTGCGCATCGGGCTGTCATGAAGATGGGAGCTGCCTTTGGCGATGCCGCACCATTCAGGCTTTCTGCGGCGCGGAAAAAACCGGAAATAACTGTTCGTCCGGGTCGAGGTCTGCAAATCATAGACCCGGTCGAAACGGCCCCGGCGCAGCTTGCGGATCAGCGGGATAAGCTTGGACAATTGCCACAGCTTCGGGCGCTCGTCGATCCAGACCTCATCGAACAGCCCGGACTTTTCAAGGAAGGCGGCGAAGGGGCGTGTGGTCAGGAGGACGATGCGCGCATCGCCATGATGATCGCGAATGGCCTGAAACGGACCCTGCGCGAGGATCACATCGCCCATGGCGCCATGCTTGATGACAAGAATGTTCCGTCCTGTACCCGCCACTTATCGCTCCGTCAGTTTTAGCTCAATCCGCCGGTTGCGGAGATATCCGATTTCATCATCGCGGGAATCAATGGGCTGGAATTCACCAAAGCCGGTCGCGGCGAGCCGATCCGGCGACACGCCCTGACTGATCAGGAATTTCGTGACCGAGACAGCGCGGGCGGTTGACAGCTCCCAGTTCGAGGGGAAGCGTGCCGTGCTGATCGGCTGTTTGTCCGTATGGCCGTCGACGCGCAGGATCCAGTCTATATCGTCGGGAATGTCTTTCGCGATCTCAAGCAGGGTTTCGGCGAATTTCGCCATGTCCTGCTTTCCTTCCGGGCCAAGCTCCGCGCTGCCCGCATCGAAGAGGACCTCCGACTGGAAGACGAAGCGGTCGCCGACAATGCTGATGCCGGGGCGGTTCCGGAGCACTTCGCGGAGCTTGCCGAAAAACTCGGAGCGGTATTGCTGCAATTCCTGCACCTTCGCGGCCAGGGCCTGGTTGAGGCGTTTGCCGAGATCGGCGATCTGAGCCTCCTGCTCGGCATCCTTGGCCTCGCTCGCGTCCAGAAGCTGGTTCAGCTTGGCGAGCTCGTTTCGAAGCGCATTGATCTGGGTATTGAGCGCGGCGACCTGTGAGCGGGCGGCGGCCGAAAGCTCTTCCTCCTCCTCCAGCTTGTCCTGTGTCTGCAGATAGAGAGTCTGCAACTCGGCAAGGCGGATTTCCCGCGCCTCGATCTCCTCCTGGGCGAGGTTGGTACGCTCCTGCTCATCGGCGATGCGCGCCTCAAGTTCCTTGCTGCGATCCCGGAGATTACCGATTTCACTGTCTTTATCCTCGATGGTCGCGGCGAGCTTGCCGACTTCCTCTTCAAGGTTTTTGCGGGTTTCCTCCAGCGTGGCGATATCGCGCCTCAGGCTTTCAAGCTCGGCAAGGCTGGCTTTCAGGCTGTCCTCGCTGATGCCGAGTTTTTCCTCGCTGGCGCTGAGCTTCTCTTCGACCGCCGTTGTTTTCTCTTTTTCCTCCCGGAGCAGAATTGTCAGCCGGTCGCGATCTTCCTCCGCGGAGAGCGCGCGGCTGGTAAGGGTATCGAGCTGGATGATGACGTTATCGCGTTCTTCCTCAAGCCGCGTCATATCGATGGTGAGCTGGCTGATCTGGTTTTCCAGATTGGCGCTGGTTCGCCGCTCGATCGCGAGGAGATCGGCGAGTTCATTGACCTGCTGGTTCAACTTTTCAAGCGCCGCATCGCGTCCCGAGAGGGCCTGCGACAGGAAGAACTGAGCCAGCACGAACACCACAAGCAGGAAGATGATCACCAGCAGCAGCGTTGTCAGCGCATCGACAAAGCCGGGCCAAATCTCGTATGGGGCGCGTTGTCCGCGGCGTCTACGAGCCATAACTTACTCCGTTCCGGGCACTGGGCATCACCTTACCCACGACGGCTTTCGTCCGCGATTGCGGCGATGGTGCGGGTCAGCAGCTTGATATCGCTGCGGATTTCCTGAACGACATGGTCGCGGCCATCGGCACTTTCCTCCAGCAGGCGGACCATGTGCACATCCAGGTTGCGAAGGTGGTTGCGGCTTGCCTGATCAAGCCCTGCCGTCTCCCCGGATTTCGCGAGTCGTTCCAGAACCGGTTTCAGTTCCGTCTGGTTCTCGGCGAGTTTGACCATCAGTTCCTGTTCGGTCCGCATCTGGTCGGTCAGTGCGGCGAGACGCTCACTCAGGTTGATCAGGGAATTTTCCGCCGATCCGCGTTTGTCCTCATTCCGGGCGAGGGTGCGTTGCAGGTTGTTCAGGCTCTCGCCCGTCTGCTCCAGCAGGGCATGAACATAGGCCGGAACGCTCTGGTCGCCGTCGCTGACGATCGAGGAGCCTGAGCTGGTGAAACGGGTGATGGAGGTCAGCCATTCTTCCAGGTCGGTGTAGAAGCGGTTCTGCGCCTGTCCCGCCTGCATATCCAGAAAGCCGAGGATGAGGGAGCCCGACAGACCGAAGAGGGAGGAGGAAAAGGCCACGGCCATGCCCGACAGAGGTTTTTCAAGGCCGAGCTTGAGTTCATCGAAAATGCGGGCGAAATCCCCGCCGCCCCCGACATTCAGCGTCGAGATGGCACCCCCAACGGAATCGACCGTTTCCAGCAGGCCCCAGAAGGTCCCGAGCAGGCCAAGAAAGACCAGCACATTGATCAGGTAGCGGGAGATGTCCCGCCCTTCGTCAAGCCGCGCGGCGATACTGTCGAGCAGGGTATTCATGGTCATCGCAGAAAGCCGGACGGGCCCCTTGCTGTCATGGATGATGGTCGCCAGCGGCGCCAGCAGGCGAGGCGGCCGGGCGGTCGGCTGAGTCGATTCCAGCCGGCGCAAACTATGTGTCCAATTGATTTCCCCCGACAGAACGAACACCTGACGGAAGATAAAGGCAATACCGAACAGCAAGACAAAGATAATCAGGCCGTTCAACAGCGGATTGGCGAAAAAGGCGGTCTGTATCTGCGGGTAGAGAAAGGCGGTAATGGCAAGCGCGATGCCGATAAAGATCGCCATACGGATCAGGTAGCGGCGCGGTTTCTTGATATTGGGGGTGCCCGCCAGGTTATGGGTTTCGACATGGGAATATGTTGTCATGGTCACCGTGTAATCAAAAGGAGGTCAACGCGATCCGCCGGGCCATCGCCTTCCGGCTCGCCAAGGGCCCGGACTTCAATTTGCTTGTTGTCCACGCCAAGGGTCATCAGTTCCGAGCGCACTGCCAGTGCCCGGCTGAGGGAGAGCCGCCGCGCGGCGCTGACGTTATCGCCGCTGCCATAGGCGAGAAGCTGGACATTCTGCCGATCCCCCGTCATCACCTGATCGGCAATGGATTGCAGGCTGTCCTGCGCTGCGTCCGGGAGTTTCATTTCCCCCTCCGCAAACAGGATGCGGGTGAGGTTGTCTTTTGGCTTCGTCGCATCGGCAAGGGCCTTGCTTGCGGGCGGTCCGGCGTCAGGAGTAATCGCAGCCAGCTGTATTTCCTTTGCCGCCTCTTCCTCTGACTGGACGGCGGGTTCCGTCTCGGCGGTAGCTTCCGATGTTGCTTCAGCCGTGGATTCCGTCACTGTCTCGGCGGAGACCGGCGGCGCTTCGGCGCTTTTCGTCACTTTTTCCGCAGCTTCTTCCGCGGCTTCCGTTTTCATCTCCTCGACAATCTCGGGTGTCGGGATCGGCGCGGTGTCCATCTTGACCACAGGGGTGGAGACATCCTCGAATTTTGCTTCCTCGGTCGCATCCGGAAGCTTTGCCGGATTGATCGGCGGTACCGGAACGGGTGGTGCTTCGGCAACCTCGGTCTGCGGAAGGGTGAGGGAGGGCTTGACCTTCGGAATGACGATTCTTTCAGGCGCTGTCGGGGAATTTTTCGAACGCGGCTTTGGCGGCGTCAGGGTGATAACCGTCTCCCCGTCGATGATCCGGGTCGGCGTGCGCGTCTCCGATCCTGCCGTCTGCAGCGCCTTTAAATTAACCTCAACCAATGGGCGTGCAGCTGTGCCGGTTTCGGCATGGGCGAGAGTGATGGTCATGCCCGTTAGCGGAAGGGCTAGCACAAGCGAGGCGAACAGGGACAGGGGAAAGGCCATTGCCGGTGATTTTTTCATTGGCCTCCTCCCTTACTTGACTGCATTACCATAGTGTTTCCATCATACATGCGCGGTTGCCCGTTTTCCCGAACCTGATCCCGGAAAATGTCAACTTTTGGGCAGACAGGCGATTGCATAGCACAATAACTTAGCGGGCGCACGGCGACAATCGTTTAGTTTTATGAAAGTATTTGGCGATATTGTTCTATTTCCATAAGCTGAAAGCGGGCGGCAATCATGTCCCGGCTGAAGGAGGGTGGTAACGATGAAGCTTGATACAATAGCCCTGTTGCTGGTGATCTTTGGCGGTGGGATCTATCTATTGTTCCTGCTATTCGCAGGGGCGATGGCGCCCTTTCCGTTCGGCCTCGTCCTTCTGATCGTGCTGGGCGCGCTCGGCTTTCTGCTGTTCCGGGTGCTTTGGCAGCACAAGACGAACGCCGAAGACAAATATTACGAGGAGAATGTCGATAAATGAGATCGGACATGCTTATTACCACCACGGACGAGATTAACGGCCACGAGATTGCCGAAGTAATCGGTCTTGTGCGGGGGAATGTCATCCGCGCCAAGCATATCGGCACGGATATCATCGCCGCCCTTCGCAATCTGGTCGGCGGGGAAGTTTCGGAATATACCAAGCTGATGGCGGAGGCGCGTGAGCAGGCGACGGACCGTATGATCTCGGACGCCCGGCTGAAGGGCGCGGATGCGATTGTCGGGATGCGCTTCACCACCTCGATGGTGATGGCGGGCTCCGCCGAGATTCTCGCCTTCGGCACCGCCGTCCGGTTGAAGCCGAAAAGCTAGGGTCGGGACCCTAGTAGTCTTCCTCACTCATTTCGATAACGCATTTGCCGTCCACCTTGCGGTTGATGACCGCGTCCAGCGCATCGACGAACTGAGGAAGCGGAAAGCGGGCGCCGATCTCGGGCTTGATCTGGCCCTTTGAGTAGAGGTCAAGGACACCGGCCGCCATCTCATCGAGGGCATCGATATGCTGCCGCCTGTTGCCGCCCGGCGACCAGCCGAAGAAATGCCCAAGGTTGAACCCCATTGCCGAGGCATTCTTGAGCAGCAACCTGTTGGCCGCGATATCCGGTATTGTGCCGCAGGCATAACCGATGGTCAGCAGCCGTCCTTCCCAGGCGAGGGAGCGGATGGACTGGATCGTCACATCGCCGCCGATGCTGTCATAAACGACATCGACGCCGCGCCCGTCGGTGAATTTCATCACCCGCTCGCGAAAGTCTTCCTGCCGGTGATCGATGACATAGTCGGCCCCGTGACGGCGTGCCGTTTCGCAATGTGTTTCCCCGCCGGCGACGGCAATGACGGTTGCCCCCAGCGCTTTGCCGATCTCGACCGCTGCCATACCGACGGCTCCGGCCGCGCCATGAACCAGCAACGTCTCTCCGCGTTGCAGTTTGGCCCGGCGCACGAGCGCGCCATAAGAGGTGTTGTAGGAAGTGACAACCGCCGAGCCGACGGCGAAATCCATATCTTTTGGTATCTTGAAGCAGGCGACATCCTCAATCTTGCAAAAACCGGCGGCGCCGCCATGATTGACACTGCACATGACATGATCGCCGACGGCAACCCGGGTTACATTCTCACCCACCGCATGAACGATACCGGCTGACTCGGTCGAGGGGATGTAGGGCAGCGGTGCCTTGCGCTGGTATTTTCCGGCAATGTTGAGGGAGGCTGCGAAGCTGACCCCCGCCGCCTTGTTGCGAACGACGACTTCACCGGGGCCGGGTTCCGGAACGGGAAGGGTTTCGAGTTTGGCTACATCCTTGTAGTTGCCGAATTCATGGACGACGATTGCACGCATGTCACGTTGATCCTGACTTGTTATTATTTATTGATCCGGCCTTAGAATAGCCTAGCAAACACTAATTACAAGCCTTTGATTTAAATCATCTATCGCCCGAGGCGAAGCTCGCGGAAAATTTCCATCATGCCGCTGTTGACGCCGGGATTGCTGGCGAGGATATCGCCTTTTTCAAGCATCTTCTCACCGCCGTCGATCTGGGAGACGAGGGCGCCCGCTTCGCGCGCAATGATAATGCCCGCCGCGATATCCCATTCTTCCAGATCGCGTTCCCAATAGCCGTCATAACGGGCGGCAGCAACATAACAAAGATCAAGCGAGGCCGCACCGTAACGTCGTACCCCAGCCGAGATTTCCATGAACCGTTCAAGCTCCTTCAGGAACTTGCCATGATCCTTTTTGCCCATGAAGGGGATGCCGGTGGCGAAGATGCTGTCGGCCATACGGGTCCGGCTGGAAACGCGCAAGCGGCGGGTATTGACGAAAGCTCCGCCCCCTTTTTCGGCCCAGAACATTTCGTCCTTGACCGGGTCGAGCACGAGACCCGCGGTGATCTCCTTGCCCGTCTTGATGGCAATGGAAATGGCGAAATGCGGCAGGCCGTGAAGAAAGTTTGTTGTTCCATCGAGGGGGTCGATGACCCAGTAATGTTCCCCATCCTTCGACGGTATATTCTCACCTTCCTCGGTGATGAAGCCGTATTCGGGACGGAGGCGGGAAAGTTCCTCGCGCAGCGTTGCCTCGCAGGTGAGATCGGCCTGGGTGACGAAATCCGCCGGTCCCTTGCGGGAGACCTGCAAATGCTCAACCTCATTGAAATCGCGCAGGAGCTTGCGCGCCGCCTTGCGGGCGGACAGTTCCATTGCATTGATGTCGGCAGATTTTCGCGCCATGGTGTGCTGCTTTTCTCTCGATCAGGAAACGGGGATTCAGACGGGTTCTAGTCCGCCCGCTTGAGATACTCGGATGTTTCCGTGTTGACAACGATTTTCTCGCCGCTGCCGCAGAAAGGCGGCACCATGACCCGTATCCCGTTTTCCAGGATCGCCGGTTTATAGGAGGAGGCGGCCGTCTGGCCCTTGACGGTCGGTTCGGTGTCGGTAATTTCCAGCACGACTTGCTCGGGCAGGATCACAGTCAGCGGGCTCTCCTCGTGAAACTCGATTTCCACATCCATGCCGTCCTGCAGAAAGGCGGCGCGCTCGCCAACCATATCTTTTGCTAGCGAGACCTGCTCATAATTGCTGGTGTCCATGAAGGTGAGCAGTTCCCCATCCTCATAGAGGAACTGGTGCGGTTTCTGCTCAAGACGGACTTTCTCAACCGATTCAGACGAACGGAAGCGTTCGTTCAGCTTGCTTCCGTCGCGCAGGTTCTTAAGCTCAACCTGAAGATAGGCGCCGCCCTTGCCCGGCTGCGTATGCTGGATCTTGACGGCGACCCAGAGGCCACCCTTATGTTCGACGACGTTGCCGGGCCGAATGGCATTTCCGTTAATTTTCATGGTTCATCTTCGCTTCTGTCAAAAAAATCTCGCCGGAACCTATCAGGTTGTCATGACCTTATCAATCACGCGATTAAAGGCGGCAACGGCCTCTTTCGGACCGTCGCTGTAGCCCCAGACCCCGTTACCGACCGCGAGGAAATCCGCGCCGCTTCGCAGGATCCCTTCCGCATTCTTTACCGTAATGCCACCGATGGCGACGGACGGGACCGTCGTCGTGCTGGCCCACCATTCCAGAATTTCCAGATCGGCCTTGGTTGTATTGGCCTTGGTGGAGGAGGGGAAGAAGGCCCCGAAGGCCACGTAATCCGCACCCATCTCACCGGCCTCGATCGCGAGGTGGCGGGAATTCTTGCAGGTGACACCGATAATCGCGTCGGGACCCAGAAGCTCGCGGGCCTGTTTGTAGGGCATATCCTCGGCGCCGACATGCACGCCGTCCACCTGCAGTTCCCGCGCAAGCCGGACATCATCATTGAGCAGAAAGGCGACGTTCGCTGCCTCGGCAATCGGGAACAGGCGCCGGGTCGCGGCGATGATTTCTTCTTTCGGACGGTCTTTCAGGCGCAGCTGGAAACAGGCGATATCGCCGCCAGAGATCGCGTCACGAAAAGCGGCCTCGAAACCATCAAGGTCGATGACGGCGGGTGATATCAGGTAGAGACGGGGACGCTCCCGTTCTTCTTCAGGCGTTGTCCCCATGTTATGTCTATTCCATATCCGCGTTATATTCACCGTCGCGAGCAGCGCTGGTGAGTTTCGCGCGGTGAAGGAAGGCTTTCTGCGCCGCCTCTATATTTTCCGGCTTGCCCTGCCAGGTGCTGAGTGCGGAGGCCTGCAACGCGCGACCGAAGGAATAGCTGATTTCCCATGGATAGGTGCCCATCTGGTTCATGGCATTGAGATGTTCCGTAGCCTGCTGCTCGCTCTGTCCGCCGGAGAGGAAGACAATGCCGGGCACCGCAGCGGGCACCGTCTGCTCGAAGCAATACAGGGTCTTGGTGGCGACTTCTTCCACGCCGGCCTGCTCGGGACAATGCGTGCCAGAGACAACCATGTTGGGTTTCAGCAGCATCTGCTCCAGCACGACACGCTGTTTATAGAGCTCGTCAAAGACGGTTTTCAGCGTCGTTTCCGTGACCGCGTAGCATTCATCGATATTGTGATCGCCATCCATCAGCACTTCGGGCTCGACAATCGGCACGATGTTGGCTTCCTGACAGAGCGCGGCGTAGCGGGCGAGGGCATGGGCGTTGGTGTCGATGCAATACTGGCTGGGGGAGGCTTCGCCGATGGAGATAACCGCGCGCCATTTGGCGAAGCGGGCGCCGAGCTTGTGATATTCCGCGAGGCGGTCCCGCAGGCCATCGAGCCCTTCCGTTACCAGTTCCCCTTCCGAGAAGGCGAGGGGTTTCGCGCCCATATCGACCTTGATGCCGGGGATGATGCCCTGCGCCTTGATCAGTTCGGTCAGCGGCGTGCCGTTTTTTGCCATCTGGCGGATGGTTTCGTCATAGAGGATGACGCCGCTGATATAATCGCCTGCGCCCTCGCTTGAGAGCAGCAGTTCGCGATAGTCGCGGCGGGTGTCTTCGGTACTCGGGGTGTTGATGGTGTCCAGACGCTTCTTGATCGTGCCAGTACTTTCATCGGCGGCAAGAATGCCCTTGCTCGGGGCGACCAGCGCCTTTGCAACATCTTCAAGGTCCAAGTCATCCATTTTCATCGTCTCCCGTAGTTTGGCCCGATTAGCGGGCAAGTGCGGCGACACCCGGCAATGTCTTGCCTTCCATCCATTCAAGGAAGGCTCCACCAGCCGTTGAGATATAGGTAAATCCGTCGGTGACACCGGCTTTCGCCAGCGCCGAGACCGTGTCGCCGCCACCGGCAACAGAAATCAGCTCGCCCGATTTTGTCAGTTTCTCGGCTTCTTTCGCGACGGCAACCGTGCCCTCGTCGAAAGGTTCGATCTCGAAGGCCCCGAAAGGGCCGTTCCAGATCAGCGTCTTGACCATCCCGAGCCGCGCCTTCAACAGCGTGACAGAATCCGGCCCGATATCGAGGATCATTTCGTCTTCCTCGACGCCGTCGAGTTTTCCCGCGCGGCTTTCCGCGCCCGCCTTGAATTCCTTCGCCAGCACGACATCGGTCGGCAGGAGAACTTCGCAGCCGACTTTCTCCGCTTTTTCCAGGATTTCGGTTGCCGTAACGGCAAGATCATGCTCGCAAAGCGAGGCGCCGACATTGATGCCTTGCGCATTCAGGAAGGTGTTGGCCATGCCGCCGCCAATCACCAGAATATCGACCTTTTCGATCAGGTTGAACAGAAGGTCGAGCTTGCTGGAGATTTTTGCGCCGCCGACAACCGCCATCACGGGCCGTTCCGGCTTTTCCAGCGCCTTGGTCAGCGCCGTCAGCTCTGCTTCCATGTTCCGTCCCGCATAGGCAGGGAGGAGATGGGCAATCGCCTCGGTCGAGGCATGGGCCCGGTGGGAGCAGGAGAAGGCGTCATTCACGTAAACATCGCCCGCAGCGGCAAGGGTTTTGGCAAAATCCGCGTCATTCTTTTCTTCGCCCGCGTGATAGCGGACATTCTCGGCGAGCAGTATATCGCCCGCCTTGGCATCTTTGAGCGCCTTTTTCACAGGCTCCCCGATGCAGTCTTCGATAAAGGTGACGGGCTTACCGATGTGATCCGACAGCCCCTCAGCAATCGGACGGAGAGACATTTCCGGCACGGCCTTGCCTTTGGGCCGGCCGAAATGGCTGAGCAGCAGGACGATCGCCCCCTTGTCGGCAAGTTCGTCCAGGGTGGGCCGGATCCGGTCAATGCGGGTGAAATCGGCAATCTTGCCATTTTCCACCGGCACGTTCAGATCGACCCGCACCAGAACGGTCTTGCCACTGGCATCCAGATCATCAAGGGTCTTGAAATCGACCATACGTCTCGTCTCCGTCCGTTACTTCTTCTTGCTTCTTACTTCGCGTTCGCCATGGCGATAGCCGTGTCGCTCATGCGGTTGGAGAAGCCCCACTCGTTGTCATACCAACTCAGAACCCGCACGAAGGTTCCGTCGATCACCTGGGTCTGGGTCAGGTCGAAGGTGGAGGACGCCGGGCTGTGGTTGAAGTCGATGGACACAACCGGATCGCTGTTGGCGTCAAGAACACCTTTCAGGCGACCGTTGGCAGCTTTGGTGATCGCGTCATTGATCTCTTCCTTGGTGGTCGAACGACCGGCCACGAAGGTAAGGTCGATCATCGAGACATTCGGTGTCGGCACCCGGACCGACGTCCCGTCGAGCTTGCCGACCAGTTCCGGCAGAACCAGACCCACGGCCTTGGCGGCACCTGTTGATGTCGGGATCATGGACATACCGGCTGCGCGGGCGCGACGCAGGTCGGAATGCAGGGTGTCAAGCACCGGCTGATCGCCAGTAAAGGCATGTATAGTCGTCATGAAGCCATGAACGAGGCCGACAGAGTCATTCAGGACCTGCGCGACCGGGGCCAGGCAGTTGGTGGTGCAGGACGCGTTGGATACGACCGTATGGTCCTTCGTCAGCTTGTCATGATTGACGCCGTATACGACCGTCAGGTCAACATCGGTGCCGGGGGCAGAGATGAGAACCTTCTTCGCGCCCGCTTCGAGATGTTTCGCAGCGGCATCGCGCTTGGTGAAGATACCCGTGCATTCAAAGGCGATATCGACATTGAGGTCGCCCCAAGGGAGGTCGGCCGGGTTGCGCTCCGCCGTGACCTTAATCGGTCCGCGTCCGAGATCAATGGTATCGCCGTCAACCGTCACCGTGCCGGGATAGCGGCCATGCACACTATCATATTTCAGAAGATGGGCGTTGGCCTCGACCGAGCCCAGGTCGTTGATGCCGACCACCTCGATATCCGTCCGGCCCGATTCATATATCGCCCGCAGGATATTCCGCCCAATCCGTCCAAATCCGTTAATTGCTACACGAACAGTCATTTTCTTCTACTCCTGATTTCCGGGGTCCCGTGACCGCCGGCCGTTATCATCCAAATTAAAGCCTGTCTTTTGCCGCGGCGACGATCGCCTCGGCGGTAATGCCAAAATGTTCATAGAGTTTGTCCGCAGGGGCGGACGCACCGAAACTGTTGATGCCAATAAAGCCGCCATCCGGGCCGGTGAATTTTTCCCAGCCCATGTCACAGCCCGCCTCGATGGCAATGCGGACAGTATCGGGACAAAGTGTTTCTTTTTTGTAAGTGTCGTCCTGCTTTTCAAACAATTCCCAGGCCGGAACCGATACGACTCGGGTTCCGATGCTTTCGGATTCCAGCATTTTCTGTGCTGCCAGGGCGATGGATACTTCAGAACCGGTGGCGAACAGGCTGACTTTCGTCTCCAGGTTCGACCCGGCAAGCTCATAGGCGCCCCGGGCGCACATGTTTTCGGCTGTATGGGTTTTCCGGACCAGTTCAAGGCCCTGTCGGCTGAGCGACAGGATCGACGGGGTCTCGGCTGCCTGCAGCGCCAGCAGCCAGCATTCCGCTGTTTCCACCGCGTCCGCCGGGCGGAAGACAGTAAGGTTCGGCATCGCCCGGAGGGCCGCAAGATGCTCCACCGGCTGATGGGTCGGGCCATCTTCGCCAAGACCAATGGAATCATGGGTCATCACATAGATCACCCGCTGTTCCATCAGGGCGGAGAGGCGGATCGCCGGTCGGGCGTAATCTGTGAACACCATGAACGTGCCGCCATAAGGGATAAAGCCCCGATGCAGCGCCATGCCGTTCATGATGGCCGCCATGCCGAATTCCCGCACGCCGTAATAAATGTAGCGACCGGAGAAATCTTCAGCCGTGATCGGTTCCATCTGCGACGTCAGGGTAAGGTTGGATCCGGTCAGGTCGGCGGAACCGCCGATTGTGCAAGTGACCTTTTCGTTGATGACCTTGAGCGCCTCTTGACTGGATTTGCGGGTCGCCCAGCCGGGCGCCTCTTCGCTAAGGCGGCGCTTGTAATCGATAATCGCATCCTCAAGCTCCGGCGGCAGGTTCCCGGCGAGTGCGGTGTTGAAGGTTGCCTGCACGTCTTCGGGCTGCGCCTTGAAGCTCTTTTCCCAGTCGGCGGACAGGCGGGCACCCTTGGTGCCGACGCAGCGCCATTTATCCAGGATCGTGTTCGGGATTTCAAAAGGCGCGTGGGGCCAGCCAAGCTCGGTCCGGGCGAGGGCGATCTCATCATCTCCCAGCGGCGCGCCATGGGCGCCGGAGGTGCCCTGCTTGTTGGGGGCACCGAACCCGATGGTGGTGCGGCAGGCAATCATCGACGGCTTGCTGCTTTTTTTGGCGGCGTTAATGGCCGCCTCAATTGCCTCGGCGTCATGACCGTCGACCGCATGCACGTCCCAGCCAGCAGCCTCAAAGCGTTTTTCCTGATCATCGGAAACGGAAAGCTCGGTGGCACCGTCAATGCTGATGGAGTTGTCGTCCCACAGCACGATCAGCTTGCCAAGGCCGAGATGACCGGCGAAGGAGATGGCTTCATGACTGATCCCCTCCATCAGGCAGCCGTCGCCCGCGATCACATAGGTGTGGTGATCAACGATGTCCTTGAAGCGCGCCGCCTGCATCTTTTCCGCAAGCGCCATGCCGACAGCCATGGCCAGTCCCTGGCCGAGCGGACCGGTCGTCGTCTCGATCCCGTCCGCATGACCGAATTCCGGATGACCGGCGGTCTTGGCGCCGAGCTGGCGGAAATTCTTGATCTCCTCCAGTGTCATGTCTTTATATCCGGTGAGATACAGCAGCGAGTACAGCAGCATCGATCCATGACCGGCAGACAGCACGAAGCGGTCGCGATCGGCCCAGTCCGGCTTGGCCGGATCGAACTTCATAAATTTGGAGAACAGGACCGTGGCCACATCGGCCATTCCCATGGGCATGCCCGGGTGGCCCGAATTGGCGGCCTGAACCGCATCCATCGAGAGGGCGCGAATGGCGTTCGCCATATCGTTATGTTCGCTTGAGTTCGTTGACGACTTAAGCCCGATTTCATTCATACTTGGCGCATCTCCATCCACCAGAGAATCCGTTCCTATCGTCAGCGGTGCCATATCCGGCAAGGTGCGGGACGATCACACGGGATGTGCTTTCAGATTACTGGTGCCCGTCTTCGGGTGGTTTTACAATGTCTCCAGTTGCCATGTCATTCCGGTAGTAGAGCCGCCCCAGCCGGGCAGGCGTCGCGGTCTCCGGAATTGCCGGTCAAAAGGCATTCATTACGGAATCGAGGGGAAGATGCCGCCCAATCCGCACCACGTCAACCGCTTAGTTCACGGAAACGGCGGGAATTGCGGAAAAAGTGAGGCAACCAATTAGGTTGACGAGCGTTACGGCATGATCGTATTGTCAAAGGTGAGGGATTTCCGGTAACTGACCATAAACAGTGTGGAATAGACTGATGGGGAACGAGCAGAACAGCGAATCGAGAATTGATGCCGCAATTGCCCGGCTGGAAAAGGCCGCCGCAGACGCCATCCAGGCCCGGAATAGCACGGCGGAAACGGCCGTCGGCTCCGATCTGGCGGCGGAAAATGCGGCGCTGAAGAACGAGTTGGAGGCTTTGCGGGGGAAATATGAGGCCCTGAAACGCAAGACGCAGGCCGTGTCCGGCCGCCTAGATCAATCCATTGACCAGCTCAGCATGATATTGGAGCATTAGAAATGGGATCACTCACAGTCAAGGTAAACGGACGTTCCTATCCCATCGTCTGCGGTGACGGGGAGGAGCAGCATCTGGAATATCTGGCGGAATTCGTCGATAAAAAGGTGCAGGACCTGACAGAATCGATCGGCAACGCGAGCGAGGGGCAGCTCCTGATGATGGCGTCCCTGCTGATCGCCGATGACCTGTCGCAGGCCTATGAGACCATCGAGAAACTTCGCGAGGAAGCGGAAGAGGGCAGCAAGAGCGTATCCCAGGACGATTGGGCCGAGAAAATTGAGGCTATTGCACAAAAGCTAGAAAGTGCTTAAATGAGCAGTGCTGCACTGGCTTGTGCGTTAGACGAATGACATCCTGGGGCCAATAACGAAATCCTGGGAGCTGATCCCTGACTGGACCGTGGTCCTATCATACCGGCGCCCACCTGACTTGTCAGGCCACAGAGATTTCCACGCGTCGACGGCTATGTTGGTGCAGCATTCTTTGTTTATTTCCGACGATTGATGAAAATCCGTTCGTGACCTTATCCCTTTCCCAGCAGAAACAGACCCAGCGCGATGCAGCCTTCACCGCCCGCGCGGCAATGGCGGCAGACGGCGCAAGCGATGCGGCAGCGGCGGTTTTCCTTGGTGAATTCACCGCGTTGGCGGGGGAAATAATTTCGCTTTACTGGCCGCTTGGCACTGAGCTTGATACACGGTCGCTTCTCCATGCGCTGCATGAGCGGGGCGTGACCTGCGCGCTTCCCGTCGTCGAGAAAAAGGATCATCCGCTCGCCTTTCGGAAATGGGAGCCGGACACGGTGCTGGAATCCGGTACCTTCAAGGTGCTTGTTCCGGCAAAGTCCGCACCCTATGTCACACCGACGCTGGTGATCACGCCGATGCTTGCCTTTGACGCCGCGGGCTATAGACTGGGCTATGGCGGCGGTTTTTATGACCGCACCCTTGAGAAGCTGAAACGGGAGGGGGATTGCGTGGCGGTCGGCTATGCCTATGCGGCGCAGGAGGTGGCGGAAGTTGTCACTGACCGCTATGACCATCGGCTCGATTGGGTTGTGACGGAGCAGTATGTTAGGAAAATAGTTTGAAAATCCTGTATTTCGGGGATGTGGTGGGCCGGTCGGGCCGGGAGGTTCTTATCGAGAAACTACCGGAGATCCGAAAGCGGCTGTCAACGGACTTTGTTGTTGTCAATGGCGAGAATGCGGCGGGCGGCTTCGGCATCACCGAGAAAATCGCCAATGAATTTTATGACGCCGGGGCGGATTGCATTGTCCTTGGCAATCACAGCTTCGACCAGAAGGAGATCATGCCGTATCTGGAGAAGGACGCGCGGATGCTGCGCCCGCTCAACTACCCCAAGGATACCCCCGGCCGCGGAGCCAGCGCCTTCAAGACCCGGCGCGGCAAGAGCATTCTGGTCATGCAGGTGATGGGGCGGCTGTTCATGGATCCGCTCGATGATCCGTTTGCGGCAGTGGATAAATTACTTGCCGGAAATCCGTTGGGCAGGAAATATGACGCGATCCTTGTCGATATCCATGGCGAGATTACCTCAGAGAAAATGACCATGGGCCATTATTGCGACGGCCGCGTCTCCATGGTGGTGGGTAGTCACACTCATATCCCGACGGCGGATGCGCAGATTTTTCCGGGCGGCACGGCCTACCAGACGGATGCCGGGATGTGCGGCGATTATAATTCGGTGATCGGCATGGACAAGGATGAGCCGCTGCGTCGCTTTACGCGGAAAATTCCCGCCGGACGCTTTACGCCGGCCTTGGGACCGGGAACGGCCTGCGGTATTTTTGTGGAAACGGATGACAAAACCGGCCTTGCGAAATATATTTCACCGCTCCGGGTGGGTGGCCGCCTGATCGAGCAATGGCCCGCAATCGACTAACTAAAAGGCGCGGTGTAAAAAGGACGTGCCTCTTGGCGGAGGATCGGTTACAAACGGCGGAACATTCAAACATCGTTAACAACCGTATCAAGACCAAGAGATGAGACATGGCGGGACATTCCCAATTCAAGAACATTATGCACCGCAAGGGTGCGCAGGATAAAAAGCGGGCCAAGATCTTCGCCAAGCATATCCGCGAACTGACCGTGGCGGCGAAATCCGGCCTGCCGGACCCGGCCATGAACCCGCGCCTGCGCGGCGCGATCTCCGCCGCCCGAAGCGATAATATGCCAAATGACAATATCGACCGGGCGATCAAGCGCGCCTCCGGCGAAGGAAATGCGGAAACCTACGAGGAAATCCGCTATGAAGGCTATGGTCCCGGCGGCGTCGCCATCATTGTCGAGGCGCTGACCGATAATCGCAACCGAACCGCCGCCGATGTACGTGCGGCCTTCTCCAAGTCCGGCGGCACGATGGGCGAGACAGGCTCTGTCTCTTTCATGTTTGACCGGATTGGCCAGGTTATCTTCCCGGCGGAGAATATCGATGCCGACGAGATGTTCGAGGCGGCGCTGGAAGCGGGTGCCGAGAATGTCGAAAGCGACGGGCAAATCCATGACGTGACCTGCGCGATGGAGGATTTCAACGACGTCCGCGACGCGCTGGAGGAGAAATTCGGCTCTCCGCAGGAGGCGGGTGTCGTCTGGAAGCCGCAGAACACCATTCCGGTAGAGACGGAAGACCTGGCCAATTCCCTCTTCAAGCTGGTGGATGTACTTGAGGATAATGACGATGTGCAGAAGGTGTCGGCCAATTTCGACATTCCCGAAGAAATCATGGAGAAACTGGACGGGTAACTCTTAAAAGGGTAGTAGTTTTATTATGCGTTTACTGGGGCTGGATCCGGGACTTCGCCACACCGGCTGGGGGATCATCGAGGCAGAGGGCAACTCCCTTCGCCATCTGGCCAATGGCGCGATTTCCTCCGATGGCACACTGGGCTTGTCGCAGCGTCTGGTCCAGCTCTATGACGGCATTGAGAAAGTCATTGCTGAGTGGCAGCCGGTTGAGGCCGCCGTCGAGGAGACCTTCGTCAACAAGAACCCGGTCTCGACCCTGAAACTCGGTCAGGCGCGCGGCATTTCCCTGCTGGTACCGTCTCTTCACGGCCTTGCGGTTGAAGAATATGCCCCCAACAAGATCAAGAAATCCGTGGTCGGTGCGGGTCATGCGGGCAAGGACCAGATCCACGCCATGGTCAGCATGCTGCTGCCCGGCTGCGTGATCGCCAATGAACATGCGGCAGATGCGCTCGCCGTTGCCATCTGCCATGCCCATTATGCGGGCAGCCGGCGCAACCTTGGGAAGGCCACCATGATGGCGGGACGGGCGTTATGATCGCGAAGCTGACCGGAAAGCTCGATAGCATCGGCGAAGACTGGATCGTCATCGATGTTGGCGGCGTCGGCTATCTTGTCTTCTGTTCCGGTCGCACGCTTCGAAGCCTGCCGGAAGTAGGCGGCATTGTCTCGCTGCATATCGAAACCCATGTGCGCGAGGATCATATTCATCTCTACGGTTTTGACGGCGTGGCGGAACGGGCATGGTTCCTGCTTCTGCAGACCGTGCAGGGGGTTGGCGCGCGCGTCGCCCTCGGTATCCTCTCCCTCTATGCCGGGGAGGAGCTGACGCAGATCGTCGCCGCCCAGGACAAGACGGCGCTCACCCGCGTGTCCGGCGTCGGGCCCAAGGTCGCGGGCCGGATCACGGCGGAGTTAAAAGACAAGGTCGCGAAAATGGACTTGGGTCCTGTTGCCTTCAATGCAGAAGTGAGTTCATCGGCGCCGAAACCGGCGCAGGCCGCCGCCGGGGATGCGGTCTCGGCGCTGGTCAATCTTGGCTATGGCCGGGCGGACGCCTTCGGTGCTGTGGCCGCCGCTGCGCGCACCCTCGGCCCCGACGCCACCGTTGAAGCCCTGATCACCGCCGGACTGAAGGAGCTTGCCGCATGAGTGAAGAGAGGCTTGTCAGCACTGCCGCAAACGGTCAGGACGATATCGAGACACAGTTCCGCCCGCAGGTCCTTGCTGATTTTATCGGCCAGAAGCAGGTCCGCGAGAATTTGAGCGTCTTTATCCAGGCGGCGAAGTCGCGCGGCGAAGCGCTGGATCATGTGATGTTTTTCGGTCCCCCTGGCCTTGGCAAGACAACGCTGTCGCAGATTGTCGCGCGGGAGCTGGGCGTTAATTTTCGCGCCACTGCCGGTCCGGTTATCACCAAGGCGGGCGACCTTGCGGCGCTGCTCACCAATCTTGAGAAAAACGACGTCCTTTTTATCGACGAAATCCATCGCCTGAGCCCGGCGGTGGAGGAAATTCTCTATCCGGCGATGGAGGATTTCCATCTCGACCTGATCATCGGGGAGGGACCGGCGGCGCGTTCCGTGCGCATCGACTTGCCGCCGTTCACGCTGGTTGGCGCGACAACGCGGTCGGGCCTGATCACGACTCCGTTGCGCGAGCGCTTCGGCATTCCGCTCCGGATGAATTTCTATGAACCGGACGAGTTGCAATTGATCGTCGCTCGCGGCGCGCGGGTGCTGGGAGTGAATTTGAGCGAAGACGGTGCGGTCGAGATTGCCCGCCGCAGCCGGGGCACGCCCCGCGTCGCCGGTCGCTTGCTCCGTCGGGTGCGCGATTTCGCGGCCGTGGCCGGGGCTGACCTCGTCGATGCGGTCAAGGCCGATGCCGCGCTTAACCGTCTTGAAGTGGATAAACGCGGGCTGGACAGCATGGACCGGCGCTATCTCGGGCGGATTGCCCATGACTTCGGCGGCGGGCCGGTCGGGGTGGAGACGCTTTCGGCAGCTCTGTCCGAGCCGCGCGACGCCATCGAGGATATTATCGAGCCCTATCTGATCCAGCAGGGCTTTCTGCAGCGCACGCCGCGCGGACGGTTGCTGACGAAGGCCGCGTTCGATCATCTCGGCCTGGCCTTTCCGAAAACTGTGAGTGAGCAGCTGTCGCTGATCGAGGAAGAGACGCCTGATGACTGACCCCAGAGTGCTCGGCCGGTTCGAGAGCGGCGACAACGGGACACAACATATTTTCCCGCTGTCCGTTTATTGGGAAGATACGGATGCGGGCGGCATTGTATATTATGCGAATTATCTCAAGTTCACCGAGCGGGCACGCACGGACATGCTGCGTGGGCTGGCGATCAACCAGCAGGCGATGATGGAGGAGGAGGGCGCGAATTTTGTGGTTCGCGCCTGCGAGGTCGAGTATCTCCGCCCGGCGCGGATGGAGGATGAACTGGAAGTCGTCACCTCGGTGACGGATTTGCGGGGCGCGTCCCTGCATATGCGGCAGGATATCAACCGCGGCGACGAGCGGCTGGTGGAGACAAAAGTACGGGTCGCCTGCCTTGATAAGGAAGGAAGGCCGCAGCGTCTTTCTTCTGCCATAAATGAAAAGTTTAATGCGTTATTAGGCAATTCGGCTTTGCGAGCGAAGACTTTAGCCAGGGAAGAGTAAATGGAAAACGATGCAATTGTGGTCTCCCAGATGGGGGGCGAGGCTCATGATTTATCGATGATCGGCCTGTTTGTGCAGGCGGATATTGTTGTGCAGATCGTCATGATCGTGCTGATCTTGGCGTCTTTCTGGAGTTGGGCGATCATTATCGACAAGATTATCCGCTTTCGCCGGATCACGGCCGATGCGGACGACTTCGAGAATGAGTTCTGGTCCGGCGGCAATCTGGAAGACCTGCACCGCCGCGTCGGAACGAGCCCGGATAATCCGCTGGCCATGCTGTTTGCCGCGGCAATGAAGGAATGGTCCCGCTCGACCGAGAGGGGCCTCGGCAAGCATACCCATACCGGATTGCAGGCACGCATCCATCAGGTGATGCGGGTGACAATTGATCGCGAGGTGGAACGGCTGGAAAAATATCTCGGCTTCCTTGCGACGGTCGGCTCGACGGCGACATTTCTGGGCCTTTTCGGCACGGTCTGGGGCATCATGAACAGCTTCCAGTCGATTGCCGCCACCAAGGACACCAGCCTCGCCGTTGTCGCGCCGGGTATCGCGGAGGCGCTGTTCGCCACTGCGCTTGGCCTCGTTGCGGCCATTCCGGCGGTTGTCGCCTACAACAAATTCTCCAACGATCTGCAGCGGATCATTACGCGGCTGGAAGGGTTTGCCGGGGAATTCTCCGCCATCCTCTCGCGCCAGCTCGATCAGGACGACTGATATGGATGCCAATAACTACAAAGCCTTTACTGGCAAGGGCCGCCGCCGCCGCCATACCCAGATGTCGGAAATCAACGTGACGCCCTTCGTCGATGTGATGCTGGTGCTGCTGATCGTGTTCATGGTGACGGCGCCGCTGCTCACCGTCGGTGTCCCGCTGGAACTGCCCAATACCAAGGCAGCAACGGTGCAGGGCAATGACGAGCCGCTGGTCATCAGCGTCGATGGCGAGGGGCGGCTGTTCCTTGAGGACGTGGAGGTCATGTTGGAAAATCTGGTGCCAAAACTCCAGGCCGTTACCGGTGCCAAGCAGGATCAGCGCATTTTCGTGCGCGGCGATACCAATGTCAATTACGGGCGCGTTCTTGAGGTCATGGGTGAAATCCATGATGCCGGGTTCAAGCGCGTTGCCATGGTTTCCGCCGGTCCCGGCACAGCGCGATCCGGCACGACACAAGACAGTAACCAGTAAGGGGTCCTCCGACCGATGAGAGTGCCTGCCTTAGCTTCGGCCGTTTTGCATATGCTGATCCTTGTGGTCATGTATACGGGCTTGCCGTTGTTCACGGACCCGAAGCTGTTCGAGCCACCAGTGATTATCGAGGTGGAACTGGTCGATGTGGCGGAGATAACGAACCTGCCAGAACCGGCGCCCGATCCGGTCGAGGAGAAGGAACCGGAGCCCGAGCCGAAACCGGAGCCAAAACCGGAACCCGCGCCGGCGCCCAAGCCCGAACCAAAACCGGAGCCTGAGCCGGAACCCAAACCCGAGCCGGAACCGGAGCCCGCGCCAAAGCCCGAACCTGAGCCGGAGCCGGAACCAGCCCCCGAGCCAACGCCCGAGGCCAAACCCGAGCCCAAGGAAGAGCCCAAGCCCATTCCGAAGCCGCCGGTGAAACCGAAGCCAAAGCCGAAACCGGAACCCAAGCCTGAACCGAAGCCGGAGCCGAAGAAGCCCGAGCCGAAAAAACCGGCATTCGACGTCAATCAGCTGAAGGCGCTGTTGGACAAGAAGAAGCGTGAGCAGGCGGCAAGCTCCCCGGAGACGGCTGACATAAAAAAGCCCAATTCTGCTGAAAAAGTGCCGAATTCTTCAAGCAAGGCGATGGATGCGTCCCTGCCGATGACGATCAGTGAGCTGGATGCGTTGAAACAACAGGTGCAGAAATGCTGGAACGTGCCGACGGGCGCGGTGAATGCGGAAGATCTGGTGGTTTCAATTGAAGTCAGGCTAAATCAGGACGGATCATTGAACGGCAACCCGAGAATTGTTAATGAGGGATCCTATAAGAGCGATTTCCACCGGATCGCTGCGGAAAGCGCAAAGCGTGCTATCATCCTCTGCGGACCCTATAAACTGCCGGCGGATAAGTATGAACGCTGGCGCGAGATTACGATGAACTTCGACCCCAAGGATATGTTCACACAATGAGAAAAGTTGAAATGCGTAAAATCCGGCTTTACAGCGTGATGATGGTCGCCCTTGTTGCCAGCCTCGTTGCGGCGAGCATAGCCCGGGCCGAGCTTGTCATCGATATCACCCAGGGTAATATCGAGCCGATGCCGATCGCGGTCACGGATTTTTATGCCGATAACGAGGCGACGGCGAAAATCGGCAAGCAGATGGCGGAAGTGATCCGCGCCGATCTGGAGCGCTCCGGCCTGTTTGTCAATATCGACCCGCGCGCCTATCTCCAGCCGCCGAAAGACCTGCAGGTGACGCCGGTGTTCGCCAACTGGCGCAAGATTGCCGCGCAGGCGCTCTCCACAGGTCTCGTCCGGGCGCTTGGCGATGGCCAGATCAATGTGCAGTTCCGTCTCTGGGATGTCTTCGCGGAGCAGCATCTGACTGGCATTCAGTATACGACACCACCATCGAACTGGCGGCTGACCGCGCATCTGATCGCGGATCAAATATATAAGCGGCTGACCGGTGAGGAGGGGTATTTCTCCACCCGTATTGTCTATGTTTCGGAAAGTGGCCCGGCGGACCGGCGCGTGAAACGTCTTGCGGTCATGGATCAGGACGGAGAAAACCATCAGTTCCTGACCAGCGGCAACGAACTGGTGCTGACACCGCGTTATTCGCCGACGCAGCAGGTGCTGACCTATCTTTCCTATTTCAACAATAAGCCGCGGGTGTATCTTTACAACCTCGATACCGGACAGCAGGAAATCCTCGGTGAGTTTCCGGGCATGACCTTCGCACCGCGCTTCTCCCCCTCGGGTAACCAGGTGGTGATGAGCATGGCCCAGGACGGCAATTCTGAAATATATTTGATGGACCTCCGGACCCGGGAGATGAAGCGCCTGACCAGCCATCCAGGCATCGATACAGCGCCGTCCTTCTCGCCCGATGGCACGAAAGTCGCCTTTGAATCGGACCGTGGCGGCCGCCAGCAGATCTATGTGATGAACGCAGACGGCTCAAATGTGCAACGAATTAGCTTCGGTAGTGGTAATTATGGCACACCTGTCTGGTCCCCACGCGGGGACCTGATTGCCTTCACAAAGCTGACCGGGGGGCAGTTTTCCATAGGTGTAATGCGCACAGATGGCTCACAAGAGCGGATTTTGACCGAAGGCTTCCATAATGAAGGCCCTACCTGGGCTCCGAACGGACGTGTTTTGATGTTTTTCCGGCAGATTCCGGGAAAAAATGATGGCACTGGCGATAAAGTTCGCTTGTGGTCCATTGACCTAACAGGATATAACGAACGCGAGGTAATCACGCCCGGCGACGGGTCCGATCCGGCGTGGTCGCCACCGTATAACTTGAACAGGTGATAGCAAACTATTATAGTTTACGGGATTTAAAATATTCGGGGGACCATCTTTTACAGTTTCTCATTGATACATCGTATCCTTGTGTAACGTGAGATACCCAAAGTTCAGAGATTTCCAGAGGATGGGAGTTAAGTAAATGCGGCTCAATCTAGGCCTTAAGACTTTAAGTATTTTCACAGCTTTGCTGCTGGTTGCAGCTTGTGAAACAGCACCTACGGAAACCGGCGACAGCTCAGGGGGAGGCGCGGCTACCCAGACGGGCGGATCCGGTTCCACAACAACTGTTGTGACGGAATCCACAACAACCACGGTCCAGCCCGGCAGCCAGGAAGACCTGGTTCTGAATGTTGGCGACCGGGTTTTCTTCGGTTTCGACGAATACAGCCTGAGCAATGAAGCGCAGGCAACATTGCAGCGTCAGGCCGCTTGGCTGAAAGCCAATCCAACGGTTACCCTTCTCATCGAAGGCAACTGTGATGAGCGCGGCACCCGTGAATACAACCTGGCTCTTGGTGAACGCCGGGCAACGGCCGTCAAGAACTACCTCGTAACCTTGGGTATTTCGCCGGACCGTCTGTCCACAATTTCATACGGCAAGGAACGTCCGGTCGCTCTCGGTCATAACGAGGCTGCCTGGGCCCAGAACCGCCGTTCGGTTTCGGTTGTAAACTAATCACAACCTAGACAATCCGACGCCCGCTGCCGTGCTAACTGGTTTAGTGACGACGGCGGGCGTTTTTTTTGAGCAGGGGCCCGTGTCGGGGCCGGTCCGACTTGCGCTGGCCATAAAAATGCCAATATTTCAAACAAGCTTGGTAGGCTGTAACAGGACCAGATGGAGCGAGGAAAGGGCGGACCGCTGATGAATTGGAACGTTTCAACGATGGAAACCGGGAAATCACGACTTCCCGCCGGGATAACGCTTCTCACCGGACTTCTCATGCTGGCGATTGCCCAGTTCGCCGCTCCGGGACTTGCGGTGGCCCAGAGCAACAGCGAAATCAAGGCCCTTGTCGACCGGATCAACCGGCTCGAACAGGACATCACCGATATGCAGCGGCAGGTCTTTACCGGCGCCGCGCCGGCGCCGCGCCCGGCCGCGCCCAGCAGTTCATCCTCCCTGCCGGCCACCTCGGGCGGTGACATCAGCCAGAACGGACTTAACCTCCTGCTGCAGCGGATCAGCGCCCTGGAAGACGAGCAACGCCGCCTGACCGGCGCGCAGGAAGAGGCCTCCTTCAAGATCAACCAGATGACGACTCGCCTCGACAAGCTGGTCAAAGACGTGGATTTCCGCCTGACCGATATCGAGCGTCGCCTCGGGACCTCGGGCGCGCCTGCCGACGCGATGTCTGGCGCGACGGGTGCCCCGGCACCGCTTCCCGGTTCGGGGTCAACACTGGGCTCGAACAGCTCTTCGGCCGGAACCAGCTCATCCAGCGGTGAGCCGGTCGTTGTCGGCGGCGACAGCCTCCCGTCGGGCAATCAGGTCCTCGGCACGCTTCCGGCAAATTCGAATACGACGACCTCCGGCACCTCGGCGTCTGGCGGATCTTCCACGGCGCCTGCGGGCGGGTTGGGAGGATCCAGCGGATCTTCGACAACCGTGGCTTCTGCGCCGACAGGCGGCGGCCTGCCGGATGGCTCAGCCTCCGAGCAATATAACTATGCCATCTCCCTCGTTCGGCAAGATCGCTACGACGAGGCGGAGCGGGCCTTTACCGAGTTCCTCTCGCGCCATAAGGACAGTAATCTCGCGGGGAATGCCCAATACTGGTTGGGCGAGACTTATTATGTCCGAGGCGATTTCCCCAATGCCGCCTCCGCCTTTTTTGATGGATATCAGAATTATCCCGATAGCTCCAAGGCGGCGGACAACCTGCTGAAGCTGGCCATGACCCTCGGTCAGATGGACCAGAAGGAAGAGGCCTGCGCCACCTTCGCGCAGATGGACAAGCAGTTCAGCCAGGTTCCCCCAAGACTGAGACAGACCGCGGATCGGGAAAAGCAGAAGCTCGGTTGCGCCAGCTGATGTAGCGCCATGCCGGATGAGATGACCGCTTCCGGACTTCCGCGCCAATTTGCCCTCATCATGCAGGAGCTGCTGCCGGACGGTGCACCGCCGGCTGGGATCGCGGTTGCCGTCTCCGGCGGATCGGACAGTATGGCACTGGCGCTGTTAAGCGCCCAATGGACAGCGAAATCCGGCATTCCCCTTTTCGCGCTCAGCGTCGATCACGGCTTGCGCCCAACTTCAGGGGCGGAGGCGGATCGGGTGCTGCACTGGCTCACGGCGCGCGGGATAGAGACGCAAATTCTCAAATGGGACGGACCCTATCCGAAAACCGGCATTCAGGAGGCTGCGCGCGACGCACGCTATCGGTTGATGCAGGACTATTGCGCCCGTCACGGGATCGGTGCGCTGCTGCTTGGACATCAGCTTGAAGACCAGCTTGAAACCATGCTGATGCGCCTCTCCAAGGGGAGCGGGCTTGAGGGCCTGACTGCCATGCAGATGAAAAGCCGCTTAGAAGAACTCAGCCTGTTGCGGCCACTATTGTCCCTGCGCCGTGAGGTGTTGCGGAATTTCCTGCGGGCGGAAAAGCAGGACTGGATCGACGATCCCAGCAATGAAAATCCGGTCTTTACCCGAACCCGCGTCGGCGCTGTCCTGACCGAGCTGGCGCAGCTTCCGGGCAGTAATCTGGATAGCATCGCACTCTCCCTCTCGCGGTTGCAGCGAGCGTCGCACAGTCTGGATATCCTTGCCTATCAGAAAATTCGGGAAAGTTGCGAAATCAGCCGGTTCGGTTTTATCCGCCTGCCGCGGGCGGCGCTGGACGGTTGCCCCGATGAGTTGGCGTTGCGCGTCCTCAATGCACTAATCCGCTGTGTCGGCGGGGGCCAGCGGATCCGGCTTCAGGCTCTGGAACAGCTATACAATCGCCTGTTTCAGGAGAAGACGGAAAAAAGCGCCACACTCGCTGGGGCGCAGGTTCAGGCCTCTGGCCCAGACTGGCTTGCCTGTCGGGAGCCGGGCCGCGCAGGCCTGCCAGAAACAGAAGTCGCGCCGGGCGAAGGGGGCTGGATCTGGGATAATCGCTTTCTCATTACCGACAACACGCCGGAACAACTCCTGCCGGAGCCCCTCCGGCTTGCTGCGCTCGGGGAGGATGGGGGGCGACAGATCCGTGACCATGCAGACGAAAGTTTCATGTCGCAGCTTCCCGCAAAGGTCCGCCACAGCCTGCCCGCCCTCTGGTCGGGGGAGGAAGTTGTCGCCGCGCCGCTGTTAATGACGGGAAAATCGGAACATTTTCCCCTAAATCACCGATTTTCCATGGAATTTAGGGCATTTTACTGGATACCCGGCTCAAATTCGTGATAATTATCGTTTATAAACAAATGCCCTATTGGAACTTGATGTTAACGGATTATATCTAGAGTCAATCCAGGTTAGCGGGCGCGTCTAAGGCGATCGGTTCGGCCAGTCTCCGAAGTGGAAGGAAATTTTTTAGTGAATCTTTTTGGCAAGAACATTGTGCTCTGGGTAATCATTGCCCTTCTCGTCGTGGCACTTTTTAATATTTTTAATGATCCTTCCCCGCGCAATGCCGGGACGTCCATGCCCTATTCGACCTTCCTGACGGAAGTTGAAAACGGTCGCGTGAAAAACGTCACCATTCAGGGACCGAACATCAAGGGTGTCACGGACGATGGCCGTTCCTTCACAACTTATGCACCGGAAGATGCCTCTCTCGTTTCCAAGCTGAGCGATCATGGCGTACTGATCAATGCCGCGCCGCAGGAAGAAGGCAGCATGCTGATGGCGACGCTGCTTTCCTGGTTCCCGATGCTGCTGTTGATCGGTGTCTGGATTTTCTTCATGCGCCAGATGCAGGGCGGCGGCGGCAAGGCCATGGGCTTTGGCAAGTCGAAAGCAAAACTGCTGACGGAAAAACATGGCCGCGTGACATTTGAGGATGTCGCCGGTATCGAGGAAGCGAAAGAAGAGCTTGAAGAGGTTGTCGACTTCCTCAAAAATCCCCAGAAATACCAGCGCCTCGGCGGCAAGATCCCGAAGGGTGTGCTGCTGATCGGACCTCCGGGTACCGGTAAGACATTGCTGGCGCGCTCCGTCGCCGGTGAGGCAAATGTGCCGTTCTTCACCATTTCCGGCTCTGACTTCGTTGAGATGTTTGTCGGTGTCGGCGCAAGCCGTGTCCGCGACATGTTTGAACAGGGCAAAAAGAATGCGCCCTGCATCATCTTCATCGACGAAATTGACGCCGTTGGCCGTCATCGTGGCGCCGGTCTTGGCGGCGGTAATGACGAACGCGAGCAGACCCTCAACCAGATGCTGGTGGAGATGGACGGCTTTGAGACCAATGAAGGCGTGATCCTGCTGGCTGCGACCAACCGTCCGGACGTGCTCGATCCGGCGCTGTTGCGCCCTGGCCGTTTCGACCGTCAGGTCGTAGTGCCGAACCCGGACATCATCGGTCGCGAGAAAATCCTGAAAGTGCATATGCGCAAAGTGCCGCTGGCTCAGGACGTGAACCCGCGTACCATTGCCCGCGGTACGCCCGGCTTTTCCGGGGCGGACCTTGCCAACCTTGTGAATGAGGCAGCGCTTCTGGCGGCGCGTAAATCACGGCGTCTGGTCACCCAGCAGGAATTCGAGGAAGCAAAAGACAAGGTCATGATGGGCACCGAGCGTCGCTCCATGGTCATGTCAGAGGATGAGAAGAAACTCACCGCCTATCATGAAGGCGGCCATGCGCTTGTCGGCATGCATATGAAGGCGTCAGACCCGATTCACAAGGCAACGATCATCCCGCGCGGTCGTGCGCTCGGCATGGTCATGCGCCTGCCGGAGAAAGATAGCTATTCGCTGCGCCGCGACCAGTGCCTGGCCCATCTTGCCGTGGCCATGGGTGGCCGCGTGGCGGAAGAAATGATCTTTGGTCACGATGCGGTGACGACTGGCGCGTCCGGCGATATCAAGATGGCGACCGATATGGCCCGCAAGATGGTCACCGAATGGGGCCTGTCCGATAAGCTCGGTCCGTTGCTCTATGGGTCGAACCAGGAGGAGGTTTTCCTCGGTCACTCCGTTTCGCAGCAGAAGAATATGTCTGATGCGACAGCTGATGTTATCGATCAGGAAGTCCGCCGTTTTGTCGAGGAAGGCGAGGCAACTGCCCGCAAGATCCTCAATGAGCATGTGGACCAGCTGCACCGGATTGCCAAGGGTCTTCTTGAATATGAAACACTGAGCGGTGATGAAATCAAGATACTGATGGATGGTGGCGATATTAACCGCCCCGAGGATATCGAGACACCGGTGGACAAGGGCCCAAGCTCAACGGTACCTGAAGCCGATGGCCATAAGAAACCCGACGGTCCCGGCGGCATGGAACCGGAACCTCAGCCGGGCAGTTAAGGAACAGCTCCTCTGTGAGCACAAAAGGCCCCGCGTGATTGCGGGGCCTTTCTTCTATGAGAGAGACCGTATGGAAGAACCTGCGCAGACCGGTCGGAAACGTCCCCGGATCATGGGCATTGTCAATGTCACGCCGGACAGCTTCTCTGACGGAGGCAAGCATTTCAGCGCCGGCGGGGCGATCCGCCATGCGCACAAGCTGGCGGCGGACGGTGCCGACATTCTTGATATCGGCGGCGAGAGCACTCGCCCCGGCGCCGACGCCATCAGTGTGGACGAGGAATGCGGTCGCGTCATTCCGGTGATCGAGGGATGCCGCGATCTCGGCGTGGATATTTCCATCGACAGCCGCAAGAAAGACGTGATGAAGGCGGCGGTAACAGCGGGCGCGACGATCATCAATGATGTAAGTGCGCTGGAATACGATCCGGGCAGTTTGGATTATGTCGCGGTAAGCGGTCTGCCTGTCTGCCTGATGCACAGCCTTGCCGATCCCAAGACAATGCAGGACAACCCGGTCTATGACGATGTGGTGGCGGAGGTGATGGCCTATCTGCAGTCCCGCGTTACCCTCTGCGAGGCAGCGGGGATTGCGCGCGAAAAGATCATTGTCGATCCGGGCATCGGCTTCGGCAAGACCATCGATCATAATCTTGCGCTTATCAAGGCGCTGCCGACATTCCGCGCCCTCGGCTGCGATGTCCTGCTTGGTGCATCGCGCAAAGCCTTTATAGGCCGCTTGACCGGTGAAGCGGAGGCAGAAAACCGGGTTTTCGGTTCGGTCGCCGTGGCGCTCTACGGGGCTCAGGCCGGGGCCGATATCCTGCGGGTTCATGATGTCCTCCAGACCCGTCAGGCCCTGCAAATGTGGCAGGCCATCGACAATGCCTCTTTTTAGACATGTTTTAAGGGTTTTCTGTTAGGGTGCATCCGGCATTTACGATCAATAGAGTATAGTATGACACGGAAATATTTTGGGACGGACGGCATTCGCGGCACCGCGAACAAGGATCCGATGACCGCCGAAATCGCGCTGAAAGTCGGGAAATCCGCAGGCAAGAAGTTTGCGGGGCGCGGCAATTTCCGCCACCGCGTCGTCATCGGTAAGGACACCCGCCTGTCCGGCTATATGGTGGAACCGGCGCTGACAGCGGGCTTTACCTCAGTCGGGATGGACGTGATTCTGGTCGGGCCGCTACCAACCCCGGCAATTGCCATGCTGACCCGGTCGCTGCGCGCGGATATCGGGGTTATGATCTCCGCCTCCCATAACTCGTTCGAGGATAACGGCATCAAGCTGTTCGGCCCGGATGGCTATAAACTCTCCGATGATGTGGAGAAAAGCATCGAGGCGGACCTGATTGATGACAGTAATATCGTTCTTGCGGAACCAAAGCTTCTGGGCCGGGCCCAGCGGCTTGATGACGCGCAAGGCCGCTATATCGAGTTTGCCAAGAGCAGTTTCCCGCGACATCAGCTCCTGAAAGGGCTCAAGATTGTGGTCGATTGCGCCCATGGCGCGGCCTACAAAGTGGCTCCGACGGTTCTGTGGGAGTTGGAGGCGGACGTGATTTCCATGGGGGTTACCCCCAACGGCTTCAATATCAATGACGGCTGCGGTTCGACCGCGACAGAGGCCATGTGCGCCCGCGTCGTGGAGGAGGGCGCGCATCTCGGCATCGCGCTCGACGGCGATGCGGACCGGCTGCTGATCTGCGATGAAAACGGGCGGCTGATCGACGGCGACCAGTTGATGGCGCTGATCGCCCGCACCTGGCAGGAACGCGGGAATCTCCGGGGCGGCGGCATTGTCTCGACGGTCATGTCGAACATGGGCCTCGAAAAATATCTGCAAAGCCATAACATGACCCTTGCGCGCACCAATGTCGGCGATCGTTATGTGGTCGAGCATATGCGCGAGCATGGCTTCAACGTCGGTGGGGAGCAATCAGGGCATATCGTGCTCAATGACTATAGCACCACTGGCGATGGGCTGATTGCCGCATTGCAGGTTCTCTCGGTGATAGTCGAGAAGGGGCGCCCGGTGAGCGAGGTGTGCTACAACTTTGACCCGTTTCCGCAAATCCTGAAAAATGTGCGCTATTCGAATGGTGACCCACTTGCGGGGGATGCGGTGCAAAAGGCCATCCGCGACGGTGAAATCCGCCTCGGAACGGAGGGTCGGCTCCTGATCCGGAAATCCGGGACCGAGCCATTGATCCGCGTCATGGGCGAGGGGACCAACGACGCCCTGGTCAGCGAGATCGTCGATAATATCGTCGGAGAGGTAACCGCCTCAGCCGGCTAGCAGAACAAAAAGACTTTCAAGGGGACAACATGCAGGGGCGTGTATTGATCATTGCCGGATCGGATTCCGGCGGCGGCGCAGGTATTCAGGCGGACATCAAGACGGTGACAGCGCTCGGCGGCTACGGGATGACGGCGATTACCGCGCTCACCGCTCAGAATACCCTCGGCGTCGAGGCGATCGAGGAAATCTCCGCCCCTTTTGTCGTCAAGCAGATCGAGATGGTGCTGAAAGATATCGGCGCTGATGCCATCAAGATCGGCATGCTCCATCGCAAGGAAGTGGTTGAGGCGGTCGCGGCCCTGTTCGACCAGATTGACAACTTGCCACCGGTTGTGCTGGACCCGGTGATGATCGCCAAGGGCGGCGCCAGCCTGATCGCGCAGGATGCGAGCGAGGCCATCAAGGCGCGGCTGATCGGTCCCCATACCCATATCCTGACACCGAATATCCCGGAAGCCGAGCAGCTGACGGGCATGAAGATAAAGAATCTTTCCGATATGGAGAAGGCGGGCCGCGCGCTGCTGAACGAGGGGCCTGTCGCGGTCCTGATGAAAGGTGGCCATGCGGAAGGCGTGGAGATTGTCGATCTCCTTGTCTCGCCGCAGGGAATACAGACTTTCTCCCATCGCCGGATCGACAGCCGGCACACTCACGGGACGGGGTGCACGCTCTCCTCGGCCATCGCGACGGGGATCGCGCAAGGATTGAACGTTCCCAAGGCAGTGGAACGGGCTATCCGCTATGTGGAAAACGCAATCTTCGAGGCGCCGGGCTTCGGCGCCGGGCACGGCCCGCTCAATCATGGGCACACAGTCGGACGATTTGACTGACGCTCTAGATTGCCTCCAGCGCTGTGATCAATTGGTCGATTTCCTCTTCCGTATTATAGTAATGAAATGAAGCCCTTACCATGCTTTCCAATCCTCGTTTCTCAAGATCGTAACGGGTGCTGGAGAGGTTGGTAACGGAGACATTGACGGCTTTCCCGGCGAGCAGGGCTTTAATTTCATTGGCGGATTTTTCTGCATGGGTGAAAGTAACGATCCCGCCCTTCTTCGCGCCGATATCCTGCACCGTGATTGCGGGCAGAGCGGCGAGTTTTTCCCGTGCGGTCGCGGCGAGAGCGCAGAGGCGGGCGGAGGTTTCTTTAATTCCCAGATCCAGCAGGTAATCCACCGCCACCCCGAGGCCGATGACAGCGGCGACATTGAACTCCCAGTTTTCAAAGCGCCGCGCATCGTCGCGCATTTCATATTGGTCTATCGAGATCCATTCCGCTCCGTGCATATCGAGGAACGGTGGCTCCAGCTGGTCCATAAAGCCTTTGCGGACATAGAGAAAGCCGGTGCCGCGCGGGCCGCGAAGATATTTCCGCCCGGTGACCGACAGCATGTCGCAGCCGATTTCTTCGACATCGACCGGGATCTGCCCGACGGCCTGGCAGGCATCCAGCAGATAGGGAATGCCGTGCTTTCGGGCGACCTTGCCGATCTCCGCCGCCGGGTTGATCAGGCCACCGTTGGTCGGGACATGGGTGACGGAGATCAATTTTACTTTGTCGTCGATCATCTTTTCCAGCGCGGCGACATCCATCTGGCCGCTGTCATCGCTCGGCACGAAGTCGATTTTCACCCCGGTCCGTTTCGCGACCTGAAGATAGGCAATGACATTGGCGGCATATTCCGCCTCCACCGTCAGGATACGGTCGCCCGTCTCGAAGCGCATGCCGTAAAAGGCCATCTGCCAGCCGACAGTTGCATTCTCCACCAGTGCGATTTCGCTGCGATCGCAGTTTATCAGTTCCGCAATGGCATCATAGGTTCGCTCAAACGCTGCCTTCGCGCGCGCCTGTGCCTCATAACCGCCGATGGCCAGCTCCAGATCGAGATGGTCCTTCACTGCGTCATAGACGGGGAGCGGCATCAGCGCCGCCCCGGCGTTGTTGAGGTGAATGCGGGTTCCTGTGCCCGGTGTCTCCGCCCGGAGTTTGTCGATATCCAGCGTCATGATTTCCTTCCTGTTTAGCGATGCCCGGCGACGGCGTGGGGGATATAGACCTCCTTGAGGCGGGCAAGCTCGTCCATTTCCAGGGATATATCGAGGGCCGCCACGGCCTCATCCAGCTGGTACATCTTGCTGGCCCCGATGATCGGGCTGGTGACGACGGGGCTGTGATGCACCCAGGCGAGGGCGATCTGCGCCGATGTGACGCCGCGTGCCTTGGCGATGTCCTGCACGACGGCGAGTACGTCATAATCAGAATCCTGACCGATTTTCATGGATTTGATCATCGCGTCGGAGCGTGAGCGGGTCGTCTCCCCCTCTGCATCCTTCTTCTTGTTTCCGGCGAGGAAACCGCGGGCAAGCGGCGACCAGGGAATGACGCCGATGCCCTGATCCTTGCAGAGCGGCAGCATTTCGCGTTCCTCCTCCCGATAGACGAGGTTATAGACATTCTGCATGGAGACAAAGCGTGCCCAACCGTTCCTTTCCGAGATGGCGAGCGCCTTCATAAGCTGCCAGGCAAACATAGAAGAAGCGCCGATGTAGCGGGCCTTGCCAGCGCGCACAACATCGTTGAGCGCTTCCAGCGTTTCCTCGATCGGGGTATCATAGTCCCAGCGGTGAATCTGGTAGAGATCGACATAGTCGGTCCCCAGGCGTTTCAGCGAATCATCGATGGAATGCATGATATGCTTACGCGAGAGGCCGCCGGAGAGCGGGCTTTTCCCCATGCGGTTGAAGACTTTCGTCGCGATGACGATTTCATCACGCTTCGCATAGTCCTTCAGAGCCCGGCCGACAATCTCCTCTGACACCCCCAAAGAATACATATCGGCGGTATCGAAGAAGTTGATGCCATAATCCAATGCCTTTTTGATGAAGGGGCGGCTTTCCTCCTCGGGCAGGACCCAGTCCCGCCAGTTCGGATCGCCATAGGTCATGGTGCCGAGGCACAGCTCGCTCACTTTCAGGCCGGTATTGCCCAGTCGTTTCAAATTCATTTTTATCTCCGCTACAGGATTTTCTTGAGCGCCGCGACCAGTTTATCGACGTCGGCGTCATTGTTAAAGAGGTGAGGTGTCACCCGGAGGGAGGAGCCGCGCACCGAGATATAAATTCCCTCCGCCAGCAGTGTTTCGAGCAGGCCCTTCGGCAGTCCGCCCTCGCGCCTGAGGCCGAGAAAATGCCCGGCCCGAAGGGATTGCGGCAGCGGCATGAGGCCGAGACTTTCGCATTTTCCGGCGATATCCGCCGTGCGGGCGGCAAGCGTCATTTGAATATCCGCAATGCCCCAGTCGAGAAGTTGTTCGAGCGCCGCAATCGCCATCGGCATCAGGGAAAAATTCGCCCGCTCCCCCATGTCATAGCGGCGTGCGCCGGGCTGATAGTCATCGGCATAGTCGACAAGCCCGGAAAAATCCTCCGCTCCGGCGCGGGTGATCCAGTTATATTCGAGCGGCTCGCCCGCCTGAAACTCCGGCGTGACATACAGGAAGCCAAGGCTGTAGGGACCGAGCATCCATTTATAACAGGCGGCCACGAGAAAATCCGGCTTCACCTTGGCAACATCGATAGGCATTGCGCCAATCGATTGTGTGATATCGAGCACCAGCTTCGCCCCGACTGCCCGGAGCGCCGCTCCGATTGCCTCCAGATCAAGAAGCGATCCATCGGTCCAGTGGTTGTGGGGCAGGGCGGCAACGGCGACAGTCTCGTCGATGGCAGCCAGCACGGCGGCGGTCCAGTCATGATCGGCGGGGATGGGGATGGTGACAATCTCCGCGCCGCATTGGGCCGCCCGCTCGCTCCAGCAATAGACGTTGGACGGGAACTGTTCTTCCAGCAGCAGGATTTTCTGACCCTTTTGAAGTGGAATATTCCTCGCCGCGATGGCAAGGCCGTAGGACGCGCTCGAAATAATCGCGACATCATCGGCGCGCCCGCCCACCAATTTTGCGAACAATCCCCGCGCCGTTTCCGATTCGGTGAAAAAATCGGCGGGCGTCAGGGACCAGGGGCTCGTTTTCCGGTCCACCCCCGCATGACCCGCCGCCCGCACCGCCTTTAACTGCGGCGACATATAGGCGCAGTTGAAATAGGCGATGTCGTCCGGAATATCGAAAAGATGGCGTTGGTTGGGAATCATGATTGAACCTCGGGACTGTTGGTTTTCCTGCATATTCGCCTATGGAAAGGGCGGAAGGCCAGCAATTTATTGTCGTTGTGACAATTGGGTCTATTTGGACGTCATTATGCCGCAGTGCAAAAATAGCGGTTGACTTCCCTTTTGAAATTTTGTCTATGAACGGCGGGCCACATCCCCCCACCGGGATGCTCTAGACTGGAAGGTTTAGTTTATTATGACAGAAGTATTGCGTCCGGAGAGACGCCCTAACTCTCCTATGTTTTCATCCGGCCCTTGCGCAAAGCGCCCCGGATGGTCCCTCCAAAATCTTGAAAATGCGTTTCTTGGCCGGTCTCATCGCGCGAGCGAGGGCAAGGCCAGGCTGAAAGCCGTGATCGACCGGCAACGCGCGCTTCTGGGTATTCCCGATGACTATAAGGTCGGTATCGTGCCGGGCTCGGACACCGGCGCCGTCGAGATGGCGCTGTGGTCGATGCTGGGCGCACGCCCCGTCACCATGCTGGCGTGGGAAAGTTTCGGCTCCGGCTGGGCAACCGATGTTGTCAAGCAGCTGAAGCTCAAGGATGCCGAGGTGATCACCGCCGAATATGGCGAAATTCCCGACCTTGCCGCGACCGATTGGTCCCGCGATGTCGTCTTCACCTGGAATGGCACCACCTCCGGCGTGCGTGTGCCGAATGGCGACTGGATTTCGGAAGCCCGCGACGGTCTCGCCATTTGCGATGCGACCTCCGCCGTGTTCGCGATGGAGATGCCGTGGGAAAAACTCGATGTTGTGACCTGGTCCTGGCAGAAAGTGCTGGGCGGGGAGGCGGCCCATGGCATGCTGGTTTTGAGCCCGCGCGCGGTCGAGCGACTGGAAAGCCATACACCTGAATGGCCGCTCCCGAAGGTCTTCCGCATGACCAAGGGCGGCAAGCTCATTGATGGTATCTTCAAGGGGGAGACGATCAATACCCCCTCCATGCTGGCGGTCGAGGATGCGCTGGACGCCCTTTCCTGGGCGGAAAGCATTGGCGGCGGCAAGGGCATGATTGCCCGCACGGAGGCCAATGCGAAGGTAATCTCCGACTGGGTTGCGAAAACCGGCTGGGTCGATTATCTGGCAAGCGATCCGGCGATCCGTTCCACCACGTCGGTCTGTCTCAAGATCACCGATGACTGGTTCACCGCGCTGGCCGCGGACGATCAGCCAAAGGCGGCGAAAGAGCTTGTTGCGATCCTCGAAAAAGAGGGCGCGGCGCTTGATATCGGGCATTACCGTGACGCTCCGGCGGGTCTTCGGATCTGGGCGGGCGCAACGGTGGAGAAAGCCGATCTTGAAGCATTGATGCCCTGGCTCGACTGGGGCTACGCGACACTTAAAAACACATTCCAGAAATAATCCTGAACGAAGGATCGATATAATGGTCAAAGTCCTTATCTCTGACAAGATGAGCCCGCGCGCTGCGGAAATTTTCCGCGATCGTGGCGTGGAAGTAGATGAAAAACCCGGCATGACGCCGGAAGAGCTGAAAGCCTGCATCGGCGAGTATGACGGCCTTGCCGTCCGCTCCGCCACCAAGGCAACCGCCGAGATTATTGCGGCGGCAAGCAACCTGAAAGTCATCGGCCGCGCCGGTATCGGGGTCGATAATGTGGATATCCCATCGGCAACGGCGGCCGGTATCTGCGTGATGAATACGCCGTTCGGCAATGCCATCACCACCGCCGAGCATGCCATCGCCATGATGTTCTCCCTCTCGCGCCATATCCCGGCGGCAAATGCCTCCACCCAGGCCGGAAAATGGGAGAAATCGAAGTTCATGGGGGTCGAGCTCTACGGCAAGACGCTTGGTGTTATCGGTTGCGGTAACATCGGTTCCATCGTCGCGGATCGCGCTGTCGGCCTCAAGATGAAAGTCGCCGCTTACGATCCTTACCTGTCGCCGGAACGGGCAATAGAACTCGGGGTCGAGAAGATGGATCTCGATGATCTCTTTGCCCGCGCTGATTATATCTCGCTTCATACGCCGATAACCGACAGCACCCGCAATATCATCAACGCGACGAATATTGCCAAGATGAAACCGGGTGTGCGGATCATCAACTGCGCACGCGGCGGCCTTGTGGTTGAGGAAGACCTGAAAGCTGCTCTGGAAAGCGGCCATGTGGCGGGCGCGGCACTGGACGTATTTGTCGAGGAACCGGCAAAGGAAAACATCCTTTTCGGTCTGGAAAATGTGGTGACGACGCCGCATCTCGGTGCCTCCACCGATGAGGCGCAGGTCAATGTCGCTATCCAGGTGGCCGAGCAGATGTCCGATTATCTTCTGGTCGGCTCCGTCACCAATGCGCTCAACATGCCGTCCGTCACGGCGGAGGAAGCGCCGAAGCTGAAACCCTATATGGAACTCGCCGCCCAGCTTGGCA
The DNA here is from genome assembly GCF_963973085.1 of uncultured Sneathiella sp. GTDB lineage: Bacteria > Pseudomonadota > Alphaproteobacteria > Sneathiellales > Sneathiellaceae > Sneathiella. The sequence continues at coordinate 413,501 of NZ_CAXAXA010000001.1, read as the reverse complement.
GCTTTGCCGGGCAGGTGACGGAAAGCGGCATCAAGTCTGTCCGCATCGAGTATGAAGGGGCGGCGGCAAGCCTGAATACCAAGCCGCTCACCTCGATCATCATACAGGGACTTCTGAGCCCGTTGCTTGATACCATCAATATGGTCAATGCACCGCTGGTCGCGAAGGAACGCGGGATTGATGTCACGGAGAGCTTCAATGACCGGGAGGAGGATTACCAGACCCTGATCCGCCTCTCGATCACGACGGAGCATCAGACGCGCGATATCGCAGGCACCCTGTTCGGAGACAACCGGCCGCGCATCGTCAGCATCAAGGGCATCAATATGGAGGCGGAAATCGGCCCTCATATGCTCTATGTTACGAACCAGGACAAGCCGGGCTTCATCGGGGCGCTGGGGTCGGTTCTGGGCGATGCCGGGGTCAATATCGCGACCTTCCATCTTGGCCGTCACAAGCAGGAAGGCGAGGCGATTGCCCTGATCGAGATAGATTCGGAACTCTCGCTCGCAACGCTTGAAAATGTGTGCAAGTTGCCGCATGTGGCGCAGGTGAAGCCGCTTAAATTCTAGGCGGTAATGGCGAAATAGAACGCCTTCGGGCGACTTCGGAAAAGCGGCGCTCAAAAAGTGCCGCTTTTTTGCTGTTCCTGTTGGCGACGACGGGGAAATATGCTTTATAGGCCCACGTAATGAATGACTATTCCGAAAAAGGCCTGCTGCCCGCCGGTTTGGCAGATATGCTCCCGCCCGCGGCTGCGCGTGAGGCCCGCATCAACCGTACCCTGATGGAGGTTTTTGCGAGCAATGGCTATCAGCAGGTAAAGCCCCCCCTGATTGAATTCGAAGAGCATCTCCTGGAAGGTGCCGGGGCAGCGCTTGCCTCGAAAATGTTCCGGGTGATGGATCCGGCATCGCACCGCATGATGGGCATCCGCACGGATATGACGTTGCAGATCGCCCGCGTTGCCACGACCCGCATGAAGCAGGACCCGCGCCCCTTGCGCCTGTCCTATGCCGGGCAGGTCCTGCGCGTACACGGTACCCAGCTCAGGCCGGAACGGCAGTTCGCGCAGGCCGGGGTGGAACTCATCGGCCCCGCCGAGACCGCTGCGGATGCGGAGCTGATCCTGCTCGCAGCGGAGGCGCTGAAGGCGCTGGAGATCAAAAAATTCTCGATCGACCTGACCTTGCCGACTTTGGTGCCGACCCTGTGCAACGAGCTGAAGATTGATGAGGAGACCGCGCAATCCGCCCGTGCTGCCCTCGACCACAAGGACGCGGCGTTGCTGGCCGACTTTGAAACGCCCCTGTCAACAAACCTGATTGCCCTGCTGAAAGCGTCAGGTCCGGCAAAGCAGGCGATTGCTGCGCTTGACGCTCTCTCCCTGCCGCCCGAGAGCGCGGCGCAGGTGGAAGGGCTGAAACGCGTGGTCGAACAGCTGGAAAATGCCGCGCCGGAGCTTACCCTCACTATTGATCCCGGCGAGTATCGCGGCTTCGAATATCAGACGGGGCTCAGCTTTACAGTCTTTGCCCGCGGTGTACGCGGGGAGCTTGGCCGGGGCGGACGTTATCTGTTGATGGACGGGGAACATGCCTCCGGCTTTACGCTTTTCCTCGACAGTCTGATGCGGGCGGTGCCCCGCAAAGTGACCGACGACCGGCTGTATCTGCCCTTCGGCACCTCCCTTGAGGCGGGATACGGCTTGCGTCAGGAAGGCTGGAAAACCGTGGCGGGGCTGGCCCCGGAACAGGATATCGAGGCGGAGGCCAGGCGCCTCCATTGTGGACATCTCTTCGGCGCCGACGGCGTCAAAAAACTCTCCTGACATAGACAAGCATTCAAGGATACAGGATTATGGCGAACGTAGCGGTGGTTGGCTCCCAATGGGGTGACGAGGGCAAGGGCAAGATTGTTGACTGGCTGTCCCAGCGCGCCGATGTGGTTGTGCGCTTTCAGGGCGGCCATAACGCGGGCCATACTCTCGTTGTCGACGGTAAGGTTTATAAACTCAGCCTGCTGCCCTCCGGTATCGTCCGCGGCGGCAAGGTATCGGTGATCGGTAACGGCGTTGTCGTCGACCCCTGGGCGCTGGTGAAGGAAATCGAGACTGTGCGCGCACAGGGTGTGACCGTCGATCATGAGACGCTTAAGATTGCCGAGAATGCGACGCTGATCCTGCCGCTGCATGGGGAACTGGATGCGCTGCGAGAGGATGCGGTTTCGAATTCCGCCGTCAAGATCGGTACGACCCGCCGCGGTATCGGCCCGGCCTATGAGGACAAGGCCGCCCGCCGCGCCATCCGTGTCTGTGACCTGACCGATGAGGCGCTGCTGAAACGCAAAATCTCGACCCTGCTTGATCACCATAATGCGCTCCGCAAGGGGATGGGCGCGGAGCTGGTGGACGGTGACAAGTTACTCGCACAACTCATTGAAATTGCACCGAAAGTGCTGGAATTTTCAGACATCGTCTGGCGCCGCCTGGATGAGGCGAAGAAGGCGCGCAAGCGTGTCCTGTTCGAAGGCGCGCAAGGGGCGATGCTGGATAATGACCATGGCACTTATCCGTTCGTCACCTCTTCCAATACGCTGGCCGGACAGGCGGCGGTCGGCAGCGGCGTTGGCCCGTCCTCAATCAACTTCGTTCTCGGCATCACCAAGGCCTATACGACACGGGTCGGGGAAGGGCCGTTTCCGACGGAATTATTTGATGAGGTTGGCGAGGGGTTGGGCAAGCGCGGCAAGGAATTCGGCGTTGTCACCGGGCGCAAGCGCCGCTGTGGCTGGTTCGATGCGGTGATGGTCCGCCAGACGGTGAAGACCGGCGGCATTACCGGGATTGCGCTGACCAAGCTGGATGTGCTGGATGGCATGGACGAGCTTAAAATCTGCGTCGGGTATGAGCTGAACGGCAAGGAAATCGATTATTTCCCCTCGAACATGGCCGATCAGGCGGCGGTCAAGCCAATTTACGAGACCATGGAAGGCTGGAGCGACAGCACCTTTGGCGCGCGCAGCTGGGCCGACCTCCCCGCTGAGGCGGTGAAATACATCCGCCATGTCGAGGAACTGATCGAGGCGCCGGTCGCGCTTCTCTCCACCAGCCCGGAACGTGAAGACACCATTCTCGTCCGCGATCCGTTTGAAGACTAGGACGCGGGATGATCGCATTCGCCAAAGGCTGAACTTAACCCCATTTTAACGCGCAATTGCGACAATCGGGTCCTGATTTTAACCAGATGGACCGATGTGACGTGCGATGAGCCTTGCCGAGACAATGGAAAGCGAGACAGAACCGGTGGCCCAAGGCCATAATGCGGTGCTGCGAGATCGTTTCCGGATTGATCTGGCGCGGCGTCTCGATTTTCTCGGAAGCGGCGAGAATCAGGCGGTTCAGGCATTTGACACGCAGAATCCGAGCGCCGAATATTTCGGCGTTATTTCAAATCCTTATAGCATGATCCGGCAACGACTGGCGGAGCGGATGAGCGAAAGCCTTATTCCGGGGATGATAGAGTTTCTGGCACGCGGGACGGTTCCCTTTTCAGAAACGGATATCCGGTATGTCTCGGTTTTCGATATGCCGCGTGGTGGTCTTTTCTTTAACGCGGCCAACGGTCCGGTCACGGAGAAAGAGATATTCGATCAGGTCCTGTCTCCGGTCTCTCAATGCCTTGCGGCGCTCCATAAAGTGAAGATAACCCACCGGGGAATACATGCGGACAATCTTTTTTTCGCGGATGAGGCACGGCAAGAGGTCGTGTTGGGCGAGGCGATCACCTCGGCGCCGGGGTCCGGTCAGCCGGTGGTCTACGAGACGCTGGAAAATGCAATGGCGCATCCTATGGCCCGGGGCGAAGGGGTCGCGGCGGACGATATTTATGCGGTCGGTGTCCTGATCGTCCATCTGCTGGGCGGCGCGCTGCCGGCGGCGGACATGAGCGCAGACGAGATTTTTGCGGGTAAAGTCAAGAACGGCAGTTTCGCCTTCCTGACCGAGGGCCTGACCTTATCACAGCGTATCAGCGACCTACTTGCGGGTTTATTGCAGGATGATGTGCAGGCGCGCTGGACCACGGAAATGCTGGTTGACTGGCGGGACAAGATAAAGGAGACACCGCGTCGCGGGCGTGGCGACCGGCGGGGGTTCAGCAAGCTGGCCTTCGGGGAAGAGGAGTATAACTCGCCCCGTCTTCTGGCACAGGCGATGCGGGCAAAACCGATGGCGGCCCTGGAATTGGTCAAAAACGGCCAGTTGGCGAAATGGGTGAAAAGCGCGCTCAGGGAGGAGGAAACGACAACCAAGATCTCCCGTATCCAAAGCGAATCCAGTGGCGGATCAAATCGCCACAAACGAAATGCCACAACCGCCGTTGCCCAGGCGACCTATCTGCTGGATCCGGAGGGGCCCTTCTGGTTCAACAATGTCTCCTTTTCGTTGGGTGGCCTTGGAAGCCTGGTGCTCTGGGCCTTTCATAAAGACGATATGGAATTGAAGAAGACTCTGGGTGAGCTTTTTGAAAGCGGCCTACTGCTCAATATCGTCTCCGATCAAACCGGCGGCAGCAATGGACGGCGCCTTGATCGGATAAGCGAGGACGAGGTTCTCTCCTGCAAGGAGCATATGAGACGGAAGAAGGACCCCGGTTTTGGATTGGAAAGATGTCTTTACGAGCTGAATCGGCATACCCCGTGCCTCAGCCCGCTCGTGCTCGGACATCATGTGAGGAACGTCCGGGAATTCATTGAGGTTGCGGAGAAAAAAATGGTTTCCGCCAATGGGCAGGCGAACCCGTTTGATCGCCATGCGGCTGGTTTCATTGCGTCAAAAACAAAGGGTATTGACCAGTTTCTGCTACCGATGTCGGGCAGTGCACCCGGGAGCGCGGACCATGCCATCATCGAACTGAAACTCTTTGCGCGATTGCAGTCCGCGACCCATCCGGCGCCGCTGCCGGGGTTCTGTCGATGGGCGGAAGAAACTTTGAAACCGGTATTCGGGAAAATCATGTCACGCCTGCGCCGAGAGGTTGTTAACCAGCGATTCCAGGTCGCAAAAAAGAGCGGATCGCTTCCTGAGTTGTTGAGGGCGACAGATATTGAACGACAACTCGCCGCCGATGCCAAGGAGTATCAGGGGGCGCTCGCTGCAGCGGGCAATGCGGACCGGATGGCGACGTATCTAGCGAACGGGACGGAGCAGCGGCGAAATGCCGCCGACCGGTATGGCGCGTGGATCACATCGGTTCTGGCGATTACGTCCCTGGTGACCAGCATGGTCGTTTCGGCCCTTTACTTTATCGGATAGCGACATGGCAAAAGAGGCAAAACAACCAGCGAAGGCAGTCGATAGTAGTGCGGGGAAAAATATCGCGCTTTTCTGGGTGATGGTTTTTTCCGGTCTGGGACTGGTATTTGCGCCGCCGACGATGCTGATCCTGATCGTAGGGATGATCCCGAGCCTGGTGGCGATCCTGCTGAAAACGGAGCGCACCGGCGCTTTGGCGGCGATGCTGGCCTTCAATCTGGCAGGCATCATTCCGGTAATTGGCATTCTGTGGGAGCGGGGGCAGACCTTCCGGGAGGCGTTCAAGCTTCTGTCCGATGTTTATATGTGGCTTTCCATGTTTGGCGGCGCCGGGATAGCTGTTTTCCTTGCCTGGGCCGTTCCGATTGTCGTGTTCTCTGCGTATGAGCTGCAGGCGAAAGCCAATATTGCCAAGCTGGAAAAGCAGCGCAGCAAGCTTGTCGAGGAATGGGGCGGACAATTCGTTACCGACATGAAAGAATACTCGCAAGCGGGCCGCTAGCGGCGGTCTCTCTCTCTTTATTTCTCTTCTTTTGCACTGGAAATGCGGCGGCAGTTTCGGCATAGTCTCGGCTCGCATAGTCAATAAAGGAAAGAAGAATAATGACAGGGCATGTGTACTGGATATTCCAGCTGGAGATCAAACCCGGGGAATATGAAAATTTCGAAAAGCTGATGACGGAAATGGTGGACGCGACGAAGGCCGACGAGCCCGATGCGCTCAACTATGAATGGTCCGTGAGCGAGGACAAGAAAACCTGCCATATCCTTGAGAGGTTTAAGGATTCCGACGCGGCCCTTATCCATATGGGGAATTTTGGCAGCAAGTTCGCAGGCCGTTTTATGGAGGTGCTCACACCGAAACTGATGACCGTCTATGGCGATCCGTCAGATAATGTCCTGAAGGGGCTATCGCGTCTCGGCGCAGTCCATATGCCGGCTGTCGGCGGTTTTTCTCGCTAAAGCCCGGTTCCGGTCGTGAAAAAGGCGCCGCCGTTGAGGGCAGGCGCCTTTTTCATGTCGTTGGCGGGTTTAGTTCAGCCGCTCTTCCATCACTTTCGATTTCATCGCCCGTTGTAGCTTCTCGAAGGCGCGGACTTCAATCTGGCGAACCCGTTCTCGGCTGATGTCATATTCCTGGCTCAGCTCTTCCAAGGTGAGCGGCTCATCGCGAAGGCGCCGTTCAGTCAGGATATGGCGTTCACGTTCATTGAGAACCTCCATCGCGGTTTCCAGCATGGCGCGGCGGCTTTTCAGCTCCTCGCTTTCGGCGTAAACCGTTTCCTGGTTTGGCGTATCATCCTCAAGCCAGTCCATCCATTCGCCTTCGCTCTCGGCGCGCATCGGGGCGTTGAGGCTATGGTCCGGCGCGGTCAGACGGCGGTTCATGTTGATCACCTCATCCTCGGACACGCCGAGTTTCTTGGAGATGGTCTTGACCTGCTCCGACGTCATGTCGCCTTCATCAATGGCCTCAATCTGTCCCTTGATCTTGCGAAGGTTGAAGAACAGCTTTTTCTGTGCTGCAGTTGTCCCCATTTTCACAAGGGACCATGTGCGCAGGATGTATTCTTGTATCGCTGCCCGGATCCACCACATGGCGTAAGTGGACAGGCGGAAACCTTTTTCCGGCTCAAACCGCTTGACTGCCTGCATCATGCCGACATTGCCCTCCGAGATAAGCTCGGCGATCGGCAGGCCGTAACCGCGGTAGCCCATGGCAATTTTCGCGACCAGCCGGAGGTGGCTCGTCACCATTTTATGCGCGGCCTCCGTATCGTTGTGATCCTTCCACGCCTTTGCGAGCATATATTCCTCTGACTGCTCAAGCATGGGGAATTTGCGGATTTCCTGAAGGTAGCGTGAGAGACCGCCTTCCGGCGTTAATACGGGTAATGTTGATGTAGTCATATTCAGGACCCTCTCTTTTTCATGGCACCCGATTTTCGCCGTACAAGACGCTCAAAAACCGGGCCCGGATTCATTTCCTGCCTACTCAAGGTCTGTTCTTGGTCACAAACTTGGGTTTTACCCCCTCAATGCCGCGACCAGACCCCTCATATCAGATGGTAAATCTATCTCAAATATCAAGCGCTTGTCTGTGACGGGGTGCACAAAACCGAGAATTTCGGCATGCAGGGCCTGACGGGAGAAGGCATGGATGATTTCCTGCCTGTTTTCGGGCAGTTTGCTGATGCGGTTGCGCTTGGCGCGGCTGTAAAGCGGATCGCCGACAAGCGCATGGCCGATATGGGCCATATGCACGCGGATCTGATGGGTCCGTCCGGTTTCAAGCTCACAACTGACCAGTCCCGCGATATCGGCGAAGTTCTCCTCCAGCCGGTATCGGGTTGCGGCCGATTTGCCGCCCTGTGTGACCACGGCCATGCGTTTTCGGTTATGCGGATCGCGGCCGATGCTTTCCCGGATTTCGCCTTGAGCCGGATACAGTCGCCCCCAGACGACGGCGCGGTATCGCCGCTCGATATCATGGGCGGCGAAAAGCGCAGCAAGTCCTTGATGCGCCGCGTCATTCTTCGCCGCGACCATCAGGCCGCTGGTGTCCTTGTCGATCCGGTGGACGATGCCGGGACGCTTCACGCCGCCAATTCCGGACAGGCTGTCGCGGCAGTGATGGAGCAGGGCGTTGACCAGTGTGCCGGACCGGTTCCCCGCCGCCGGATGCACCACCATCCCCGCCGGTTTATTAAGAACGATCAGATGCTCGTCCTCGAAGAGGATGTCCAGCGGGATGTTTTCAGGTTCCGGCTCGCTTTCCACGGCGTCCGGCACCGTCACCATATAAATCTGTCCTGTTCGGACCCGGCGCGAGGGATCAGTTACGGCGGTCCCGTCAAGGGTCACCAGGCCGTCCTTGATCAGCGGCTTGATCCGACTCCGTGAGAGGTCCGCAAGGGCGCCTGCCAGCAACCGGTCAAGCCGGGCGCCGTCGTTGCCTGCCAAAACTTCAACTTGATGTAGGCCCTCAATAAATGGCATAAAATGAACCAGAATTGTTCGTAAACATATAAGGCGTAACCATGTCAGATCAGACAGACCCGGAGCCCGGCCCAAATCTTACCTTGCTGAAATGGATTGTCGGGATTCTCGGATTTCTGATCGTCCTGTTTGCCGGCATCATAGGCGTTACCATATTTATGCGCCTGACAGCAACGGAAACCGATTCCCTGATAGACGAGCCGAAAATGGCGCAAGAGGCGGAAATAAACAGGGGAAAGGGGTCTGATGTCGCGGCCTTTGGCGATATCCGCCTGCCCATTCCCGATGATATGGACGTGATCAGTCTCTCACCGGGTCCGGAGCGGTTGTTCATCACGCTCGGGACAGAGGGGGCCGCCCGGCTCATTCTGGTGATCCGGCTGAATGACGGAAAAGTCCTTGGCAGTTTCAATCTGGAGAAAGACGGTATCCAGTAACCTGCATGTAAGAATATCCTGCCCATGGCGATGAGATAAACCCACGAAGAGGTCGTGTTTTGAAAAATGTCCCGGTTGTTAATTTTGCAAGCGATAACGCGGCCCCGGTTGCGCCACAGATCCTGTCCGCGATTCAGAAGGCAAACACCGGTCCGGTTCTCAGCTATGGGAACGACTTGCTGACAAAGGGGGTCGAGGAGAAACTGAAATGCATATTCGACTGCGACCTTCGGGCTTTTCCGGTCGCCACGGGAACTGCCGCCAATTCACTGGGCCTCAGTGCTCTGGTGCCGCCCTATGGCGCCATCTACTGCCATCAGCTCGCTCATATCGACAAGGACGAATGCGGCGCGCCGGAATTCTTTACCGGCGGCGCGAAACTTGTTCCGCTGGCGGGCGAGGGCGGCAAGCTGAAGGCGGAGGAACTCGAAAAGGTCATCGCGGGCGCTGGTGGCGGCAATGTCCATCATGTGCAGCCCGCTGCCATTTCCCTGACCCAGGCAACGGAATGCGGCACAGTCTACCGGCCCGATGAAATCGCCGAGATTGCCATCGTTGGACACAAGCGTCACCTCTGTGTGCATATGGACGGCGCGCGTTTTGCCAACGCCGTGGAATTCCTGGGATGCGCGCCGGCCGATATCACCTGGCGCGCCGGGGTGGATGTACTCTCTTTCGGAGCGACAAAGAATGGGGCGATGGGCGCCGAGGCCGTTGTTTTCTTCGATATGGACAAGGCGCAGGAGTTTGAATTCCGGCGCAAGCGCGGCGCGCATCTTTTCTCGAAGATGCGCTATCTTTCGGCCCAACTCGATGGCTATCTGACCGATAATCTCTGGCTCAACCTTGCCGGTCATGCCAATAAGATGGCCGTGCGGCTCGCGGAGGGTGTCTCCCGGCAGAATGGTGCCGAAGTTCTCTATCCCGTTGAAGCCAACATTATTTTCGCGAAGCTACCGGAGGTGGCGCTGGAATGCCTGGCCGTTTCCAACATTCTGTATTACCGCAACGGCAGGGATGAAGACGCGGAGGTTCGGTTGGTCACGTCCTGGAATACAAGTGAGCAGGATATCGATCACCTGCTGAAAGTGATCGCCTGATTTCAGCGGTCGGCGGGACAGAAAATGTGTCTCAATGTTTGCTTTCGCGCGCGTCACTCGTTATTCAGGGCAGGGATTTTGATATGCGAATAACAGGATAGGCGGAACGTGAACAACATCCGGGATTTTTGGGAAATCGTTAAAGAGGTCTGGAACTACGGGTATCAGGGCATTGATTTCAGCTCCCTGATCACGGCCCTCGGGATCATTCTGCTGGCGCTGCTGGTGCGCGGGATATTCACCCGGTTCGTGATCAACCGTGTCATCTATTATGCCCAGAAGTCGGACAGCAAGATCAACGATCAGCTTGTCCTTTCGTTGCGCGGCCCCATCCGCTTTATCCCGGTGGTGGTTGGTGTTTATTTCGCGCTGGAACTTCCTGGCTTCGGCGATGACGCGGAATTTACGGCCGCGACGGGCAGAATCATCCGCTCCCTGATCGTTTTCAATCTTTTCTGGGGCCTCTACTGCATCATCAGTCCGCTGACCTTCCTGCTCGGCAAGCTGGAGGAGATATTCTCGACCGAGATGGTCAATTTCCTCGTCAAGATCATGAAGGGGCTTGTCGTCGGCCTTGGCGCGGCGACGGTGTTGCAGCTCTGGGGGATCGAGGTCGGGCCGGTTATCGCCGGTTTTGGCATTGTCGGCGTTGCCGTTGCACTTGGCGCGCAGGATTTGTTCAAGAACCTGATCAGCGGCTTTCTCATCCTGGCGGAGAAGCGCTTCAAGGCAGGAGACTGGGTGCTGGTTGACGGTGTGGTCGAAGGGATTGTCGAGAAAATCGGTTTCCGCTCCACCATGATCAGGCGTTTCGACAAGGCGCTCTCCATCGTGCCGAACGCGACCTTTGCCGACCGTGCCGTCACCAACTTCACCGAGATGACCCATCGCCGGATTTACTGGAAAATTGGTGTCGAATATTCGACGAGTGTTGCGCAACTACAGGAAATTACGGATAAAATCCGGAAATACCTGATCGGCAATAGCGACTTCGCCCAGCCCGAGGAGGCGACCATGTTCGTCGTCACCGACAGTTTTAACGCCAGCAGCATCGATATCATGATCTATTGCTTCACCAAGACAACGAAATGGGGCGACTGGCTCGATATCAAGCAGGATTTCGCCTATGCCATCAAGGGCATTGTCGAGCAGGCGGGGACCGGCTTCGCCTTTCCGTCCATGTCGATTTACCGCGGTGTTGGCGCCGATGAGCCGGATCCCTTTTTGCCGCCGGGTGAGTCTAAGGGCAGTGAGGGGACAGAAGCGTCTGGCGAGGGCTACGGGGATGAGGGACGTTAAGACGCGGTTGCCGCTGTCTTGACGATGACATACTCGAATTCGGTATCGGTTTTCGTTTCTTTTTCAAGGATATAGCCGCTGACATGGCAGAAATGGCGGAAGTCGATGACGGACGCCGGATCGGTCGCGACCACCCTGAGCCGCTCCCCCTCTTTCAGGGATTTGAGCGCCTTTCTGGCCTTCAGCACCGGGAGCGGGCAATTCAGGCCGGACGTGTCTAGAAAATGCGGAGTTTCTGCCATTTTTTCCTTCATTCCGGCCAAAATGAACGCGCGCCGGCTGCTCCGCAAAATAACCGTCCTCTGGCATCGGCGCAACCGGCGATTTTCCGCTCGCTTCGCCCTGTCGCCCGGTCATCGAATTAACCTTTTCTACACTCTATTCTGCCAAAATTTAAGGTTAGGGACTGTCCCATGAATTTCAGGAATTTAGTGGCAACAGTAAAAGACAAGGTGGAGATGCGAAACGAAATCGGGCATCGGTCGGAAATCAACCCCGACTACTTCAATCAGGGCAGACAATCCGAGCCTAAAAAGCCGGGGTCCGAGGCCGCGACCGTGCAGCATTATGAAATTGGCGAAGCAACCGGTTTCTTAAGACCCTTTGGCAAGACTTACCGCGAAGCCCTTGAAAACCTTATCACCGGCAGTATCCAGATAATCGGCCTCGACGAAGTGAAGGCGCAATATGCCGAGCAATGGGGCCAGATCAAACATAATGTGATGGAAATCGCCGACTCGTTCATCAGCCGCAAGCTTGGCCGCCACGACATTTTCGTGCCGCTGGATGAAGGGCATTTCGCGTTGCTGTTCGCCGACGCAACCCGGGAACAGGCGCTGGAAAAATCGAAAACCATCGCGCAGGACCTTGTGAACAAACTATTCGGTGAGTTGCCGGGCGGGGAGTTGATCTCGGTCGAGGCGGCGATGCTGGAGATCGGGGATTTTGACGGCCTCGACAAGATCCGCTCTCTCGAGGGACTGGTCAAATGCTTTCGCGAGGCCATCGGCAAGGCGAAAGAGCGGGAATCGCGCTGCTTTCAGGAGCGGGAAACCGAGCTGAATGTGCGCTTTCGGCCGCTCATCAACCGCCACAAGGGCTTTGTCGGCCTGTATGAAGCGGTCAGCATGACCGATACGGAAGGCGAGAAGGAGGATGTCACCGAGGATGATCCACTGTTTAATGGCTCGCCGCGCCTCCGGGCGGAAATGGACTGCGTGATCCTCCGGGAGGTCGGTACGGTGCTTGAAAAGCTGGGCGGTCCCGGCAACAAGCCGGTCATCTTCCTCACCGTTCATTTCGAGACGCTGGCCAACAGCTATTTCCGCAGCAAATACGCCCGCATTCTCGCCTCCCTTCCGCGCTATACGGAGCGACATCTGATCCTTAATGTGCAGGATATTGCATCCGGCGTACCTAACAGCCGTTATCGCCAGATTTTCACGTCCCTGCGCCAACTCGTTCTCGGCTTCACCTTCGAGGTTGGGCCGCACTGGACGGATTTCGCCGCCATTCGCGATCTGCCAATCATAGCGATGACACTGGCCGGTCATGAAAGCCTGGAAATGTCAGAGATAGAGACCCTGTTTCGGCGGGCGCGGGAAAACGGGAAGAAATGCATCTGGCGATCGCTGGACAACGACGCACTCGCCCGCTCGGCCTTTAAGATGAAGATCGACTATGTAAGCGGACCGATTTTTGGTGCCGTTCAGCCGAACCCGGCGAAACCCTTTACTCTGCCCAATTAATCCGACTATTGCCGCCGGAGGACCGCCGCCATCTCGATATGCGGCGACCAGAGAAACTGATCCACCGGGCGGACCGGTCCGAGGCTGTATCCCCCGTCGATTAGCAGGGCGACATCGCGGGCGAAGGTCACCGGATTACAGGAGATGGCGACAACGGTCGGTATCTCGCTTTTTGCAATTTCCTCCGCCTGCGCCTTCGCTCCGGCGCGCGGCGGATCGAACAGCAGCCCGTCATACTTGTTCAGCTCATCTACGAGCAACGGACGGTGGAAGAGGTCGCGTGTCTCAGTCGTGATCGGGCGAATGGCCCGATTTGCCGCCGCCTGCAGGCCGCCCGCGAGTTCCGCATCGCCTTCCACCGCATGAATGCGCGCGCTATCCGCAAGGGGGAAGGTGAAACTGCCGACCCCGGCAAAGAGATCGACATTATGCCCGGCGCCCACCAAGGCCTCTGTCGCAAAGGCGGCGAGAGTGCGTTCTCCGTCCTCGCTGGCCTGCAGAAAGCCGCCAGGGGGCAGGGTGACATCCACTCCGGCGAGCGATATGTCGGCCGACAGGCGCGCCGAGACGACTTCAGGGGGCCTGTTTGAGCCTTGCCGCCAGGATAGCCGGGCAAGCATATTTTCAGCGGTGAAGGCTGCGAGCACTTCGCGCATCCCGAGATCGAGTTCGGTGTCTGCGGTGATCACCAGATCGGGGCCGTTGTTCGTCATTGTCGCCATGACTTTCGCCGTGCTATTGCGCGGCAGGACGGCAGGCAGCATCGCCCGGAGCGGCTTGATCAGCGCGAGCAGGCCGGGCGCGAGCAGGGGACAGTCGCCGACATCAAAAATCTGGTGGCTGCGGCGCAGGCGAAAACCGATCATCACGCCTTTCTTGCGTTTGGCGGCGATGAACTCGACCCGGCGTCGGCTTCCCGACGGGCTGGTGAGAGTCGGCAGAATCTCCGCCTCTGTAATCCCGGCCATCGAGAGGCTTTCGATAATCTTCTGCCGTTTCCACTCGGCGGTGAACTCCGGTGGCAGATGTTGCAGCGCGCAGCCGCCACAGGTTTCGAAATGGCGGCAGGCGGGTTTGATGCGGTCCGGGCCGGGCGCAATCATTTCTTCCAGCGTCGCGGCCTGACCCTTGCCGCGGGCTTCTGTCGGGGTCGCAATTATCCGATCGCCGGGCGCGGTGAAGGGAACATAAAAGGTTTGGCCGTTCTGGGTGGCGACGCCGTCACCGCTCGCGCCGATATGATCAATAACAAGCTCAACCGCCATAACGCGCTCCCATCAGGAATTCCCGGTTGCCGTCCGATCCCGCAATCGGGCTGTCGATCACACCGAGGGACCGCCAGCCGGGGAGCGCATTGATCCAGCTTTCCATTTCAGTGGGGACACGCTTGACCAGCGCCTCATCGCGGACGATGCCACCCTTGCCCACGTTGCCTTTTCCCACCTCAAACTGCGGTTTGACGAGGGCGAGCAGATGCGCGCCGGGCGCGGCAAGTAGAAGCGCGGCGGGCAGTGCTTTCTTCAGGGAGATGAAGCTGACATCCGCGACGATAAGATCGAGCGGTTCCGGGATCAGCGCCGCCGAGAGGTCTCGCGCATTTGTTTTTTCAAGATTGATAATGCGGCCATCTTCCGCAACTCTTGGATCAAGCTGGCCATGGCCGACATCGACGGCATAAACCCGCGTCGCGCCGCGTTCCAGCAGGACCTGACAAAATCCGCCGGTGGAGGCGCCGATATCGGCGGCGATGCAATTGGCCGGATCAACATTGAAATGATCGAGGGCGCGGATCAGCTTGTGCGCACCGCGCCCGACCCAGTCAATCTCGGGCATCGTTACCGTGATCTCCATTTCGGAAGTAACCTTGCGGGTTGGTTTTGTCGTGACCGTGCCATCGATAGAAACCCGGCCGTCCGCGATCAGACCCTGCGCTTTTGCGCGGCTTTTGACGAGATCGCGGTCTACCAGCGCCAGATCAAGCCGTTGCGGAGTGTCGGTCATGGGGCGGGTCTAGAGGGCAGAGCGGTTTTGCGCCGATGCCGTTTCCACTCCGAGCGCGGACAGGGCTGTCGCCACAATATGCCTCTTGCTCAGACCGGCCTGTTCATACATGTCGTCGATCTTGTTCTGATCGATGAAGATATCCTTCATGCAGAGCGGGCGGACCCTCAGTCCGTCATCGAGCAGGCCATTGAGAGCGAGGAATTGCATCACATGGCTGCCGAAACCGCCAACGGACCCTTCTTCCACCGTAATCAGGACATCGTGATGTGTTGCCAGTTTCTTAACTAGCTCTTTGTCGAGCGGCTTGCAGAAGCGGGCATCGGCCACGGTGGTGGAAATGCCTTTCGCCTCCAGTTCCTCCGCCGCGAGGAGGCTTTCTTTCAGCCGCGTGCCAAAAGAGAGAATGGCGACCTTGTAGCCCTGCTTGATAACGCGCCCCTTGCCGATTTCAAGGATTTCGCCGTCTTCCGGCATTTCGACGCCGACGCCTTCACCGCGCGGATAGCGGAAGGCGCAGGGTCCCGTGTCATAGGCGGCGGCGGTCGCGACCATGTGTTTCAACTCCGCCTCGTCTGCCGGGGCCATGACCATCATGTTGGGCAGGGTGGCGAGATAGGTGATATCGAAACTTCCGGCATGGGTCGCGCCGTCGGCGCCAACAAGTCCGGCCCGGTCCAGCGCGAAGCGCACGGGCAGGTTCTGGATCGCGACATCATGAACGACCTGGTCATAGGCGCGCTGCAGGAAGGTGGAATAGATGGCAACGAACGGTTTCAGGCCCTCTGTTGCCATACCGGCCGCAAACGTCACCGCATGCTGTTCGGCGATGCCGACATCGAAGCAGCGGTCGGCGAATTCACCGGCGAACTGATCAAGGCCGGTTCCGTCGGGCATGGCGGCGGTCACGGCGACGATTTTATCGTCCTTGCGGGCCTCTGACATCAGGCTCTGGGCAAACACCTTGGTGTAGGAGGGGGCGTTCGGTGTCGCTTTCGCCTGGGCGCCGGTGATCACGTCGAACTTGGAAACACCGTGGTACTTGTCCGCCGCTTCTTCCGCCGGAGGATAGCCCTTGCCCTTTTGTGTCACGCAATGGATGAGGATCGGCCCGTATTTTGAGTCCCGCGCATTTTTCAGAACCGGGATCAGATGCTCGAGGTTGTGGCCGTCAATCGGTCCGACATAGTAAAATCCCAGTTCCTCGAACAGGGTGCCGCCGGTCATCATGCCGCGCGCGAATTCCTCCGCCCGCCGGGCCGTGCGTTCCAGAGGATCCGGCAGGAGGGAGGCGACCTGTTTGGCCAGCTCCCGAAGGTTACGGTAGGGTTTGCCAGACAGGAGTCGGGAGAGATAGGCGCTCATGGCGCCCACGGGCGGTGCGATAGACATGTCGTTATCATTGAGAATAACAATCTGGCGCGCATCCATGGCGCCAGCGTTGTTCATCGCTTCATAGGCCATGCCCGCACTCAGGGCGCCGTCGCCGATAACCGACACCACATTGTTCTCGCGCCCCTGCAGATCACGCCCGACCGCCATGCCAAGCCCGGCGGAAATCGAGGTCGAGGAATGTGCCGCACCGAAGGGGTCATACTCACTCTCGGCGCGCTTGGTGAAGCCGGACAGGCCGTCCGGCTGGCGCAGAGTGCGGATACGGTCCCGCCGCCCAGTGAGGATCTTGTGTGGATAGCATTGATGCCCGACATCCCAGATCAGCCGGTCCTCGGGCGTATTGAAGACATGATGCAGCGCCACGGTCAGTTCGACCACGCCCAGCCCGGCACCGAGATGCCCGCCGGTGACCGAGACCGCATCGATCGTCTCCTGCCGGAGTTCGTCGGCGAGTTCCACTAGTTCAGGCAGGGTCAGGTCCCGCATGTCCTTCGGATATGCGATTGTGTCCAGTAAGGGGGTCTCCGGTCTTTTTGTCACTTTACTCACCCGTACTCAATTGCGTCGTTCAATCGTGAAGCGTGCCGCGTCGCGCAGCAGGTCCGCCTTCGGTCCGAAGTTATCCAGATGGGCGATCGCCTGGTCAACCAGCATGCCGGCATGGACCCGCGCTTCCTCCAGTCCCATCAGGGAAACGAAAGTGACCTTGCCTGCGGCGTCGTCCTTGCCGGTCGCCTTGCCCAGTTCCTCCGGACTGCCTTCCGTATCCAATATGTCATCTGCAATCTGAAAGGCCAGCCCTAAATCATGGGCATAGGCCTTTAGGGCCTGCGCTTGCGGCGGCGAGGCATGACCGAGTATGGCGCCTGCCTCGCAGGCGAAGGAGATCAGCGCCCCGGTCTTGAGCCGTTGCAGGCGGGTAATGGTCAGGATATCGATGACATCCTGCTCCGCATAGATATCCATTGCCTGACCGCCCGCCATGCCCCGCACGCCAATGGCGCGGGAAAGCTTCGCGACCAGCTGAACCCGGACTTCCGCCGAAGAATGGGTTTTAGCATCACCTAAAATCTCAAAGGCGAGGGATTGCAGCGCATCGCCCGCGAGAACCGCCGTCGCCTCATCGAATTCCTTATGCACCGTCGGCTTGCCGCGGCGCAGGTCATCGTCATCCATGCAGGGCAGGTCATCATGGATGAGGGAATAGCTGTGGACAATCTCAAGCGCCGAGGCGACCCGCGTCGAATGCAACCGCGGCACGGCGAACAGATCGGCAGCCTGGATCACCAGAAAGGCGCGCAGCCGCTTGCCGCCGGAGAGGACGGCATAGCGCATGGCCTCATAGAGCCGCTGTTCCAGTCCTTCATTCAGGGGCAGGAACTCACGTAGCTCCCGATCCATCAGGTCTGCCGTCTGACGGAGAGCCTTGGCGAAATCACTTTCCATGTTGCTATCTCAAATCCGGGATATGCATGTCTATTCAATGTTCGCCGGTTCGACCGACAGGTTACCGTTCTTGCCGACGATCTTGTCCACACGCTCCTGTGCGCTGCGGAGCTTGCCCTCGCAATGCTGTTTCAGCAGCGAGCCGCGGGTATAGATATCAATCGACTGATCGAGATCGACCTGCCCGGAATCGAGCTTTTCGACGATCTGTTCCAGTTCCTGCAAGGCTTCCTCGAAGCTCATCTTGGCGATATCTGCAGGGATTTCCTGACTATTCTTTTCAGACATGATTTCTCCTTTGCCACCTTATACCTTTCTCTTAGGCTCGGAGCAACGCTTTCACATGGGCGTCGACCCCCTCTGCCAGCCCTTCAAGGTCATAGCCGCCTTCCAGAACCGAGACGAGACGCCCCTCACAATGCTTGTCCGCAACTGCCATCAGCTTTTCCGATATCCAGCTGTAATCCGCTCCGGTCAGGTTAAGGTTGGCGAGCGGGTCCTTTTCGTGGGCGTCGAAACCCGCTGAAACAAGAAGAATCTGCGGATCGAAGCGGGCGAGAGCCGGAAAAATTACGTCATCATAGGCAGCGCGAAACTCGGCTGAACCAGCTCCCGCTGGCAGCGGAACATTGACGATATTCCCGACTCCGGACTCGCTGGCCGCGCCGGTGCCCGGATAAAAGGGCGCCTGATGGGAGGAGGCGTAGAAAAGACTGGCGTCGGCCTCGAAAATATCCTGTGTCCCGTTGCCGTGATGCACGTCGAAATCGACGACCGCCACCCGCTCAAGCCCGTATTTCTCCCGCGCGTAAATGGCGCCGATGGCGATATTGTTATATAGGCAGAAGCCCATGGCGCGATCGGCTTCGGCGTGATGTCCGGGCGGCCGCGTGGCACAGAAGGCGTTTGTGTCCGGCTGTTCCATCACCGCGTCAACGGCGGCGATCACCGCGCCCGTGGCTCGCAACGCCGCATTTTCGGAGCCCGGCGACATGAAGGTATCCGGATCGAGATTGATGATTCCCGCCTGTGGTGCCCGGGCCGCGATCAGATCGAGATGGGCCGGTGTATGGGCGAGGGCAAGCTGTTCGCGCGTCGCCATCGGAGCATCGCGGCGTTCCAGCATCGGAAAATTTTCCAGATCCAGCTGATGCAGGACAGTACGCAACCGATCGGCCCGTTCCGGATGCCCGGTACCGGTGTCGTGAAACAGGCAATCCCGATGGGTGAAAAGATAGGTCGTCATGCTGGCTTCGTCCCGTTTTCCTGATGTGATCAATTTATAGTATGTGCAGATTTTTTTGTTGCTTTTCAAGCAATTCACGCCCAATTCTGTTATGATATAGGCGGAGCGAAACTGGATTTTAATGGGTAAAACAGCACAATTAATCATCATTCTGGTCGTTGCTGCTCTCGGCTACGGCGCCTGGCAGTATCAGGATCGTCTACCCTTTCTGGGGAATGGTAATGAAACGCCGGAGGCGAAAACACGCCCGCAGCGCCCGCAGAGCGTCATTGTTTCGGCGGTTGTCAATCGCCCGCTGCCCCGCAATATTACGGCCGTCGGCACGGCGCGGGCCAATGAATCTGTCGTGATCACCTCAAAGGTAACCGGCAAGATCAGCACGCTGAATTTTTCCGAAGGACAGAAGGTCGAGGTTGGCAAATTGCTTGTTCAGCTGGACGACACGGAACTTAGGGCTAATCTCAACGAATCGCAGGCCGCACGGGATAATGCCCGGAAACTCTATGACCGGGCCCTCAAGCTTTATGAAGCCCGCAACGTGGCGAAGGCGCAGGTTGATCTGCTGTATTCGGAACTTCTGGCATCAGAAGCAGCCGTTGAGGCGCAGAAGGCGCGGATCAATGATTATCGGATCGTGGCGCCCTTTTCCGGTGTCCTCGGTTTTCGCGAAGTCAGCGTTGGTTCTCTGGTGCAGCCGGGCGTCACGATCACGACGCTGGATGATACGGAAACGATCAAGGTCGATTTCGATTTGCCGGAAAATCGCGTCGCGGATGTCCAGCCAGGGCAGAATTTCAACGCCCAGAGTGTCGCCTATCCGGACGCGGTGTTTGACGGCACCGTCAAGACAATCTCGACCCGGGTCAATGACGTGACCCGGGCGATCCGGGTCCGGGGAGTTGTCCCCAATGACAAAGCGTTGTTGAAGCCGGGCATGTTCCTCTCGGTTCAGTTGCAGGTTAGTATTGACGAGAATGCCCTGATGGTGCCAGAGGAGGCTGTTGTCCTGACGATATCCGGCCCGCTCGTCTATGCGGTCCGCGATGGAAAAGCGATGCGCACGCCAATTAAGCTTGGGCGCCGTATCAATGGTTTCGCCGAAATTGTTGAGGGACTGGATGAAGGTGATCAGGTGATCGTCGAGGGGCTGCAAAAAGTAAAAGACGGGGCGCCGGTTGACGTCAGCATGGCCGTCCAGACGTCGCAGGCTTCCTGATGGGACTCCCCGAACTTGCCATCAAGCGGCCGGTCCTCGCCATTGTTTGTTCGGCTGTTCTGGTGCTGTTCGGCCTGTTTTCATTCCAGTCCCTGAGTGTGCGGGAATATCCGGATGTGGATAGCCCACATGTCTCCATCCAGACCAGTTACCGCGGCGCGGCGGCAGAGATCATCGAGAGCCAGATCACGCAAGTGATTGAGGACTCAATCGCCGGGATCAGCGGGATTGAACGGATCTGGTCGAGCAGCCGGGAGGAGTATTCCTCCGTCAATGTGGAATTCAGCCTGGACCGGGACATTGAATCCGCCACAAATGATGTGCGCGACCGAGTTGCCCGCATCGCCAACCTGCTGCCCGAAGAGGCGGATCCGCCACGTATCTCCAAGTCCGAGAGTGACGCCCAGGCAATCCTCTGGCTGTCGCTGACCAGTGACCGGCTTAATCAACTTGAGCTGACGGATTATGCGGAGCGGTCGTTGGTCGATGCGATTTCCACCGTGAACGGTGTGGCGCAGGTCCGCATTGGCGGCGCCCGCCGCTATGCTATGCGCATCTGGCTGGATCCGGCGGCGATGGCGGCGCGTGGAGTGACGATTGGCGATATCGAGGCGGCCATCCGGGCGCAGAATGTGCAAATTCCCTCGGGCCGGATCGAATCGAGTATGCGCGAATTCAGCATCAAGACCCGGTCCGACCTCAGAACACCGGAAGAATTCCGCCAGATCATCATTTATGACGAAGCTGCCGGTCGTATTCGTCTGGGGGATGTCGCCCAGGTCGAGGTGGCGCCGGAAAATGACCGGACGAACCTTCGGGTGAACGGGCGGGCGGGCGTCGGGCTTGGCATTGTTCGCCAGTCGGGAGCGAACGTGCTGGAGGTGGCGAACGGGGTGAAGGCAATTGTCGCTCAGTTGCAGCGCAGCTTGCCTGATGGCCTGAGTATAAAGACATCCTATGATCAGTCGGTCTTCATCAGCCAGTCGATCAAGGAAGTGTTTATCGCCCTCGGCATCGCCATGGTGCTGGTGATTCTGGTGATCTTCTTCTTCCTGCGCTCCGTTGCGGCGACCTTCATTCCTGCCGTCGCCATACCGGTATCGATTATTTCCACACTGATTATTCTCGCGGCCCTCGATTATTCGGTGAATGTGCTGACATTGCTGGCGCTCGTGCTGGCCATCGGGCTGGTCGTCGATGACGCCATTGTTGTGCTGGAGAATATCCATCGGCGCATAGAGGCGGGGGAGCCGCCGCTGCTGGCCGCGAACCGGGGGGCCAAGCAGGTCGGCTTCGCCGTGATCGCGACGACCGTTGTGCTGATCGCCGTTTTTATCCCGATTTCCTTTCTCGACGGCACAACTGGCCGGCTATTCCGCGAGTTTGGCGTGGCGGTTGCCGCTGCCGTCATGTTCTCCAGCTTTGTTGCGCTGACATTGACGCCGATGCTGTGCTCGAAATTACTGGTGGAGGCGAAGAAGGAGGGCTGGTTCTATAAATCGACGGAACGGCTGTTCACAGGCCTCGCCGCCGGATACGGACGGCTGCTCGGCTGGACGCTCAAGATACCGCTGATCGTCGTAGCGCTGGCAATCGGGTTCTCGGCGCTGGCTTATAATTTTTACGAGGCCATTCCAAAAGAATTCGCGCCGACAGAAGATCGCGGGGTTTTCTATATTTCCGTTCGCGCGCCGGAAGGGGCGACGATGGATTACACACGGCAAAATGTCGAAAAGATCGACGCAGTCCTGAAACCGCTGGGCGACAGCGGCGAGGCCACGAGCTTTTTTGCCTTTCTCGGCACCTTCCGCCAGCCCGGTCCGGTGAATCAGGCCTTCATGTTCACCCGCCTTGTCCCGTGGGAGGAGCGGGAACGATCGCAGCAGGATATTGTCAAGAGTGTCTTTCCGGGCCTGCTGGCGATACCGGGCGTGCGGGCGTTTGCGATCAATCCCGGCAGCCTGGGGCAGCGCGGCTTTTCCGCACCGGTTCAGGTCAATGTCGGCGGCCCGTCCTATGACGTAATAAACGGTTGGGTGGACCGGGTAATGGAGCGGGCGCAGGAGAACCCGCAGCTCCTCAATCTTGACAAGGATTATGAGGAAACCCAGCCGCAGATCCATGTGGAGATTGACAGGGCCCGGGCCTCCAACCTCGGCGTCTCGATCGAGACGATCGGCCGGACGCTGGAAACCCTGATGGGCGCGCGGAACGTCACCACCTATGATCAGGGCGGCAAGCAGTATGAAGTTATCGTCCAGGCACAGGAGGAAAACCGTCGCACCCGTGACGATCTTGCGAATATCTATGTCCGATCCGAAACCTCAGGCGAGCTTATTCCTCTGTCCAGTATCGTCAGTCTGAGCGAACGGGCGGGGCCGGGGGATCTGAAACGCGTTGACCGCTTGCGCAGTGTGCAGATTTCCGCCTCCCTCGGGCCGGATTACTCTCTGGAAGAGGCATTGAACTATCTGGAAACGCTGATCCGCGATGAGGCGGGTCAGGACGCGAGCATCTCTTATGACGGGCTCAGCCGGTCCTACAAGGACTCCAATCAGGCCCTTGTCTTTACGTTTGTGACGGCACTTTTGGTGGTCTTTCTCGCGCTTGCGGCCCAGTTCGAGAGTTTTATTCATCCGCTGATCATCATGACCACAGTACCGTTGGCGGTGACCGGGGCGTTGGGCTCGATCCTGCTTGCCGGTCTCACGCTGAATGTCTATAGCCAGATCGGGATGATCATGCTGATCGGCTTGACGGCGAAGAATGCGATCCTGATCGTTGAATTTGCCAACCAGCTCCGCGATGAGGGCAAGGAGATTCTGGTGGCCATTCAGGAGGCGGCGATCATCCGTCTGCGGCCGATCCTGATGACGACGATTTCAACGGCGCTGGGTGCAGTTCCGCTCGCAGTTGCTACGGGCGCCGGGGCGGAAAGCCGGGAGGCCATCGGGATCGTGATCATCGGCGGGCTGATCTTCTCGACGGTTCTCTCACTGTTCGTCGTGCCGGTCGTCTATATCCTGTTGGCCCGGTTCAGTCGCCCGTCCGGTTATCTTGCGGCCCGGCTGAACGAGCTTGAAACCACCCATGTCGACAAGCAGAAACAGCCTCAGGTTTAGAGGGTCTTGCCAATCCAGCGGACCCGGCCGATGATCGTCAACTGATCGAGGTCGGCGTCGCGAATCTGGTGCGGCGGGTAGAGATCCTTGTTGTCGCTGACGACATCGATGCCGCCGAAATATTTCTGCAACCGCTTGATATAGGCGCAATCTTCATGGACGAAAGCCATGATCGAGCCGGAGATATCCTGATCCATCTGGTCGACGAGGACGAGGCTGCCGTCTCTGATCGTCGGTTCCATACTGTCGCCGCTGACTTCCAGAACTGACAGCCCTTCGATCGTGCCGCGACCGAGTTTTTGCTGTAAATAGGTCTTGGCAAAGGGGATATAGTCGCGGATTTGCAGACGGTCATTGAGCGCGCCGTGCCCGGCCGCGAGCCGGGCCTCGATACGGGGAATATAGGTAATCGCACCCGTTTCCGCTCCGATGGCATTGTCAAGGACACTGCCCCGCCCGGACAGCAGCCAGTCGATGCTTATCCCTAAAATATTAAGTCTTTGCAGGATCTTGCCGCCGGGCAGGTTGTTGCCCGCTTCATATCCTTGCCAGGCCTGATGGCTACAACCCAGCTTCTCCGAGATCGCTTTTTGGGAGAGGCCGAGACTCTCCCTCGCGTCCCTGATTCGGCCGAAAATTTCCCGATCACTCATCTCGCGGCTCCATTACCCGTCTGAACAGAATTCTGATACCCGTTCATATACTAGTATTTTTTTAGGAAAACTAAAATAATAAATTTCATACCTATTTTATTATGTGGGCATTGTAAAAATTTCATATACTAAGGGAGGGGGACAACACAGGTTTTTGACCTTGGGCTTTGGTAAGGGAGAAAGACAGTGAATTCGATATTGGCGGATGTCATCAACGGTTATGAATGTGTTCTGAATGGCGAGGAAAACGGCGTCGGCTATCTGGTCAATCTGATCGAGACCTATCGCATTACCGATGACGAGATTATATATCTTGTCCATATGGCGGCGGAAATTATCGGTCGCCGCCCGGCGGCAGAACTGACGCTGGTGCCGTGTCATTCCAGCTGATTTTTGGCTGTTGCCGGAATCGGTGTTTGATCATGGACGCGGTAAGGCTATGATACGGGCGGCGCTTCTCTTCTCAAGGATCGGTTAAATGGCGGATACACAGAAAGTTCTATTGCTGACCGGGGCGAGCCGCGGGATCGGCCATGCGACCGTGAAGCGGTTCAGCGCGGCGGGCTGGCGGGTGCTGACCGTGTCGCGCCATGCCTTTTCGGAATATTGCCCGTGGGAAGGGGGCGAGAAGGACCATTTGCAGATCGATCTTGCGGATATCGAGGCGCTCCCCAAGTCAATCGAGCATATTCGCGAAAAGCTGGATGGCGCCCCCTTGCATGCGCTGGTGAATAACGCCGGTGTGTCGCCGAAGGGGCCGGAGGGGGCCCGGTTCAACACCCTCAACTCTGTCTATGCCGACTGGCTTCATGTCTATAACGTCAATCTGTTCGCGCCGTTGATGCTGGCGCAGGGCCTGTTTGACGAGCTGGTCGCGGCCAAGGGCGCTATTGTCAATGTCACGTCCATTGCCGGAGGGCATGTCCATCCGTTTGCCGGGTCCGCCTACGGCACGTCTAAGGCGGCGCTGTCAGCACTGACGCGGGAGTTGGCTTCGGATTTTGGCCCCCACGGCGTGCGGGTGAATGCGATTGCCCCGGGGGAGATCGACACCTCGATCCTGTCGCCGGGGACGGAGGACATGATCAAGGATATCCCGCTCCGCCGTCTCGGCAAACCGGAGGAGGTCGCTTCGACCATCTATTTCCTCTGCGATGCGCCGTCGTCCTACGTGACCGGTGCGGAAGTTCATATCAATGGCGGCCAGCACGTATAGCCGGGGATGAGACGATGGACGGTGCCGATAACTATCTGACATGTCTGATTGAACGGTTCTATCATGAGGCCTGGAATGCGAAAGGCGAAGATTGCGCGCGGGAGATCCTGCATAGAGATTTCGACTTCCGTGGCTCATTGGGGCCGGTCCGGAGCGGGCCGGAAGGATTCATCGCCTATATGCACGAGCTCTGGGAGGGCCTTCCCGATTTTCGCTGCGATATCGAGGAGGTCGTGGACGCAGGTGACAGCGCCGCAGCGAGAATGAAATTTTCCGGCACTCACAAGGGACAGTTTTATGGCGTTCCCGGTACCGGCAAGACGATTATCTGGGCGGGTGGTGCTTTCTTCAAGGGCGATGGAAGGCAGATCACAGCGCTCTGGGTGCTTGGCGATATCGATTCTGTGAAACAGCAACTCGGCCCCGCCGCCAGTTCCGACTTCGTCTGAAAAGCGCGATCCCGACTTTCGCCGGATTTTTTAGGGGCGATTGAGCTTTAGCAGCACGGTGCCGAGCATGGTCATGAAGATGGCACATAGCTGGGTCAGGCTGAGCCGTTCCTTCAGGAAGAAGACGCCGAACAGCAGGGCGAAGATAATGCTGGTTTCCCGCACGGCGGCGACAAGGGCGATGGGGGCGACTGACATGGCCCAGATCACCGCCCAGTAGGCGGCGAGGCTGAGCAGCCCGCCGACCAGCGCTGGTTTCCACATCGGGCGACATTGAGCGACGATGACAGGCCCGCGTTTTACGGCGAGATAGGCGATAATCGGAAACCCGTCCAGCGCCATCATCCATCCCGCATAGCTATGGACATCGCCGGCAAGGCGGCCGCCGATGCCGTCCGTCACCGTATAGCCGGCGATGAATATCCCGGTTCCAAGGGCGCAGAAAACAGCCGTCGGGTTGCGCAGGTTCTGGGCGTTGCGGGTGAGGGACAGGCTCATGATCCCGACGGCCATAATGATAATGGCGATCCAGGCAAGCTGGCTCAACTGCTCCCCGACGATCAGGACGGAGAGCCCGGCCACGATTAGGGGTGCCGATCCCCTCGCCAGCGGATAGACATGGCTGAGATCGCCATATTTATAGGCGGCGATCAGGAACAGGTAATAGCCGTTATGCAGCAGGATGGAGAGCGCGATATAGGGCCAGCTTTCGGACGCGGGAAATTCGAGAAAGGGGAGCGTCACCACTGCACCCAACCCGCCGCACGCCACCAGCAGCGCCATGAACAAGGTGCGGTCGCCATTCATCTTGACGAATGTATTCCAGGTCGCATGGAACAATGCCGCGATCAGCACAATGATAAAAACCGGCAACGCCACAAGCTACTCTCCGGATTCGCTTCAGCCGTTGCGCCAGTTTTCCTTTGAGGCGAGGGCTTCGGTCTCGTCGAGGCCTTTGGTGAAGCGGTCGAACATCTCGTCGATTTCGCTCTCCGTGATGATCAGCGGCGGACAGAGGGCGAGGTTGTCCCCGGCGACCGCGCGGCTGATGAGCCCCGCCTGCTGCATTGCCTCATAAGCCTTGGTTCCCGCCTTGAACTTGGGATCGAAGGGTTGCTTCGTTTTCTTGTCGGCGACCAGTTCGACCGCGCCGATCATGCCCATTGCGCGGACCTCGCCAACCAGCGGATGGTCGGCCAGCGCCTTGAAGCGGGAGACAAAGCGTTTCGAGACCTGGTCCACATGGCCAAGAAGATCCCTTTCCTCCATCAGTTCCATGGTTCGCATGCCCACGGCGGCGGGTACCGGATGACCGGAATAGGTGAAGCCATGGGCGAAGGCGCCGTGTTTCTCGCTTTGCTTGACCATTCCGCGGAATATGTCTTCCGATACCATGACCGCCGAGATCGGCAGATAGGCACTGGAAAGCGCCTTGGCACAGGAGAGGATATCGGGCTTGATGTTAAAGGTCTGCGATCCCCACATCGGGCCCGTCCGGCCAAATCCGCAAATGACCTCGTCGGCGATCATCAGCACGTCATATTTCTTGAGAACCGCCTGGATCTTGTCGAAATAGGTGGCGGGCGGGATGATCACGCCACCCGCGCCCATGATCGGCTCGGCGATGAAGGCGGCGACTGTATCCGGGCCTTCCTTCAGGATCAGCTGTTCCAGATCGTCGGCGCAGCGGCTCGCGAATTCCTCTTCCGTCTCGCCATCCTTGCCGTAGCGGTAATAATGTGGGCAGGAGGTATGCAGGATATTCTGGATCGGCAGGTCGAAGTCGTTATGCAGCGGCGGCAGGCCGGTCAGGCTGGCGGCGGCCACGGTCACGCCGTGATAGGCTTTCTGCCGCGAAATGATCTTTTTCTTCTTCGGGCGGCCAAGACTGTTGTTGTAGTACCAGACCAGCTTGATCACCGTGTCGTTGGCTTCGGACCCGGAGTTGGCAAAGAACACCTTGGAGAAGGGCGCCGGCGCGATTTCCAACAGCTTCTCGGCGAGGCGGATGCCGGGTTCCGTCGATTTGCTGGCGAAGGAATGATAGAAAGGCAGCTTGCGCATCTGTTCGATCGCGGCATTGATCAGCTCTTCCTCGCCGAAACCGAAGGAGGCACACCAGAGCCCGGCCAGTCCCTCAATATACTCCTTGCCGTCTTCGTCATAGACATGCACGCCCTTGCCGGTCTCGATGATCAGCGGCCCGTCCTTTTCATGGGTGGACAGGTTGGTGTAGGCGTGGATCAGGCTTTTGGCGTCGCGGGCGGCGAGGGAATTTCCCTGAAGTAAACTGGGGCTGCTCATTGCAATATCCTCGATTAGAATTTGGCGGTGTCAGGATCAGAACCTATTTGTAGAGCTTATATCCGGGCGCTGTCAAAGACCGTTTGCAACATTCTTGTCTGCGCGCCGGGATCATGGCTTAATGGGGTGGCGTAAGGGGGGAGTATCCGTATGATTGAGGCATTTACATTATCGGGCGTGGACGGCCTGCCAATCCATATAAACTACTGGCCGGGAGACAAGAAACCCAAGGCGATTATACAGATTGCCCATGGCATGGCCGAGCATAGCGCCCGCTATGCGGATTTCGCCGCGGCGCTCAATGAATTCAGCTATGCGGTCTATGCCAATGATCATCGCGGTCACGGGCACAGCATTCCGCCGGGTCGGGCGCCCGGCCATATGGCGGACGCGGGCGGCTGGAACATGGCGGTTGAGGAACTCCATATGATGAACCGGGACATCGCGGTGCGCCATCCGGGCCTGCCGATCCTGCTGTTCGGCCATTCCATGGGCTCCTTCATGGTGCAGCAATATATGGCGGAGTATGGGCAGACCATCGCCGGAGCCGTGCTGTCGGCCACCAACGGACCACCGGGCCCGATCGGCCGGGCCGGGCAGTTGCTGGCGCGGTTCGAAAAACTCCGTTTCGGAGCCAAGGGGCATAGCCCGGTCATCGAGAACATGACTTTCAAGACCTTCAACAAACCCTTCGCGCCGAACCGGACGGAATTCGACTGGTTGTCGCGAGACGAGGCCGAAGTCGATAAATATATCGCCGATCCGCTCTGCGGCTTTGATTGTTCCGTCGCCACCTGGACCGGCCTTATGGATGCCCTGCCGCGGATCACCAGCGGCTCGGCGCTGAAAAAGATGGACAAGCAGATGCCGGTTTTTATCTTCAGCGGGAGCGAGGATCCTGTCGGCGAGAGGACGGAGGGGGTCAAGCGCTTGCTCGCTGCCTATCACCGGCATAATTTCACCCGCGTCACCCATAAATTCTATGTCGGCGGCCGTCATGAAATGCTCAACGAGATCAACCGCGACGAGGTTTTTACCGATATTATCGCCTGGGCGAACAGCGTGACCTGACAGGCTTTTTCCTGGCTGGACTTGTCCGGGCCGTTGTCCTAAAGTTTTTCCGCCCTCCATAACAAGGAACAACAACAGGAGCCCGGCCATGGATCGCTATACCCTTATCGGCGGCAACGCCTCCCCTTATTCCCTTAAAATGCGCGCCCATATGCATTACCGGCGGCTGCCCTATAACTGGATTCTCCGAACGGAGGAGAATGATCATTTACTGGAAGGATTGCGCCCGGTTCTGGTGCCGGTGCTGAAACTGCCCGAAGACGGCAGCCTGCATCTCGACAGCACGCGCCTGATCTACATGCTGGAGGACCGGCACCCTGCGGGCCGCTCGGTTATTCCCGATAACCCCGCCCATGCCTTCCTCGCCCATCTGGTGGAGGATATGGGCGATGAGTGGGTCACCAAGATGATGTTCCATTACCGCTGGGCCTATGACGCGGATATTCATTACGCGGCGCGCTGGATCGCCGATGATCGCTCTCCCGGCGCAACGGAGGAACAGCGCGAAAAATTTGCCCGGTTCTTTACCGACCGGCAGGTTGGCCGGATGCCCCTTGTTGGTTGCACGCCGGAAAACGCCCCAATTATCGAGGCGGGATATCATCATATCCTGGCGCTGCTCGATGCCGATGTTGGCCAGTATAAATATCTGTTCGGGACGCGGCCCTCGATTGCCGACTTCGGGCTTTACGGGCAGCTCCGGACGCTCTCCATCGATCCGACGCCGATGTCGATCATGCGCAAAGAGGCGCAACGGGCGGAAAGCTGGCTCCGGCAACTCGATGACGCCTCCGGGATCGAGGGGGACTGGTTCGCCGTCGGCGATCTGCCGCCAATGACGAAGGGGATGATTGCGTACAGCGGAGAAGTCTATCTCCCGTTCCTTGCGGCCAATGCGGCGGCGGTCGAAAGCAGGGAAGAGACCTTCTCTGTCGAACTTGAAGGCAAGCTCTATTCGCAAGTAGTCTTCAAATATCAGGTGAAATGCCTCGATGAATTGAAGACGCGTTATCTGTCCCTCCCCAAGGAAGCCAAAGACATCGTCGATGGTCTGATCGGTGAGGCGGGGATTAAAATCCTTAGCTGATCCCTAGATCGAAAAACCGCCGAGCTTGGTTTCCAGATACTCTATGATGCCCTCTTTTGCGCCCTCGCGGCCGAGGCCGCTGTCCTTCATGCCGCCGAAGGGGGCGGCGGCGCTGGTCGGGTTGATGTCATTGATCCCGATGATGCCGAAACGAAGCCCTTCGAACATGCGCATGGCGCGGGAGATATCGCGGGTATAGACGTAGGCGGCGAGGCCGTATTCGGTATCGTTCGCTTTTTCCAGTACTTCGTCCTCGCTCTCGAAGCGGATGATCGGCGCGACGGGACCGAAAGTCTCCTCCCGGTAGATCAGCATGTCTTCGGTGACATTGGCGAGCACCGTCGGCGCGTAGAAATATCCTTTGTCGAGATTGTTGGATTTGAGCGCCATGCCGCCGGTCACCAGCTCGGCACCTTTACTGATCGCGTCCTGCACTTGCCGGTCGACCTTGTCGATGGCCGCCTGATTAACGAGCGGACCGATGGCGACGCCATCCTCAAACCCGCTGCCCGCTTTCATCTTGGAAACCCGTTCCTCGAAGGTGGCGACGAACTGATCGTAGGAACCATTCTGCACGAAGAAGCGGTTCGGGCTGATGCAGGCCTGCCCGGTGTTGAGGAACTTGACCAGCGACCCGCCTTTTGCCGCATGGGCCGGGTCCACATCCTCGAACACGACGAAGGGCGCATGACCGCCAAGCTCCGCCGAGACGCGTTTCATATTGGCGCTTGCCTGACCGGCCAGCATCTTGCCGACATTGGTGGAACCGGTAAAGGTGAGCTTGCGGACCGACGGATGGCTGGTGAAAACCTCGCCGATGGGCTTCGGGTCTGCCGCGGTCACCAGATTGACGACCCCCGGCGGAATACCGGCAGCCTCGAATATCCCGAACATGGCGATGGCGCAGAGCGGGGTGGCCTCGGCGGGCTTGAGGACGACCGTGCAGCCGGCGGCGAGCGCCGGGCCGACTTTTCGCGTGATCATCGAGATCGGATAGTTCCACGGGGTGACCGCCGCGACCACGCCGACAGGCTGATGCAGCACCATGAAGCGCTGATCGGTGCGGCCGGAGGGAAGAATTTTCCCGTTCACGCGTTTTGCTTCTTCCGCGTACCAAAGCAGGAAGTCGGCGCCGTACTGCACCTCATTACGGGCGGCTTTCAGCGGCTTGCCCTGTTCCTCGGTCATGGTGCGGGCGAGATCCTCTTTCCGCTCAATCATGATCTGATAGGCCTTGTAGAGATAGGCGCTGCGCTGATAGGCGGTGGTTTTGGACCAGTCGCGAAAGGCCGCATCTGCCGCCTCGACCGCGCGGGTGGCTTCCGCCGCGCCGCCATCGGCGACTTGCTTGATCACATCACCGGTTGCCGGGTTGAGAACATCGAAGCTGTTGCCGCTATCCGCAGAGAGCCATTTTCCATCAATATACATTGTTTCCTGAAACCTTTCGCATGAGCGGAGTTATTCCTGTTCTTGATTGCCGCGCAGTTTACTCATTTATCCGCATCCGTAAAGCGGGTCAATCCGCCGCCTCTGCCGTCTGCCGGGAAAGACGGGCTTGCTCCTTCTCCTTGATCATGCGGGAGGTGAGGCGGGAGCCGTCCTCGCTCCAGCCTGGCGGGCCAAACAGATAGAAGAAGGCGGCCTTCAGGCTTTTCGCCCGCACAAGGTCGGAGGCAATGCCGGCCCATTCATGAAAGGCGATGACCAGCGGATTGAAACTCGCGATCTGCTTGACGATGCCATAGCGGCAGGGCTCGGTCTTATCCTCGGGCACGAAGGTGCCGAACATCTTGTCCCAGATGATAAAAATCCCTGCGTAATTGGCGTCCAGATAGCGCGGATTGATCGCGTGATGCACCCGGTGATGCGAGGGTGTGTTCATCACCGCCTCGACCGGTTTCCACATTTTGTCGATCGCCTCGGTATGGATCCAGAACTGGTAGACGAGGCTGATTCCCTTCTGGAAGACGATCAGGGCCAGCGGAAACCCGATCAGCGACAGCAGCAGCCAGGGAATCCAGGTTCCGATCAGTCCGCCGGTCCAGGTCTGGCGCAGCGCCGTCGAGAGGTTATAATACTGCGAGGAATGATGGTTGATATGCGCCGCCCACCAGATGCGATGCTCATGGCTGAGGCGGTGGAACCAGTAATAGCAGAAATCTTCCGCGAACAGGATCAGCACGAAGGCCCACCAGTGATAGCCGATATCGAACAGGCGATACTGATAGACCCAGAGCGCGACGGCGCCGACAATTCCGAAATTCACCAGGCCAATGGCGAAATTACCGAGTCCCATCAGGAGCGAGGCGGCGCTGTCGCGCATCTCGTAATTGGATTTCTTCGGCGCATAGCGTCCGATCATCGCCTCGATCAGGATGAGAAGGACAAAGGCGGGGATGGCGAATGTCACCGGGTCAGGCAGCTGCATCCGTCTCTCCTTTTATCAAAGCCTCGACCGCGTGGGTGTCCGCCGCGGCAGGGCGGAATATAATCGGCGGAAAGGCAAAGCCCTGACGCGGGATTCTAAGCGCGTGCGCATTTGTATCCAATGTGCATTTTGATAGATCCTCCGCCGTCAGCGACTGATAGACAAGCTTGTCACCGAAGCCCCTCACAAGTCCAATGCCTTCACCATCGCACCAGCGGATAAGGGCATATTTCCCGTCCTCGCTGAGCGCAGAGCGGGCGACAGTGCGCTCCGGTTCCTGAAACCGCAGGAAAGTATCCAGTTCCTCCGTTGTGAGACGCGCGTCGCGCCGTCCGGCAACCAGCCGGATATATATTATCACGATCAGTACGGCGATGCCCGCGGCGGGCAGAAGGACCAAAGGATCGATGGCCATTTATGGGCCCCTTGATTCGTTGCATTTCCTGCTATTGATACAAAAAATTGGCAACAAAGACAAAATTAGCGTTTCATAATGGTCGCAATGCCGCGCTGCCCCTGCGTCAAGCGCCTTTACACAGGCGCAAAACCGGCGAATCTCAAAGGGCCTTTACCTGACGCGAGTGCAGTTTTATGCTGAGGCCAACAGTCTAACAAATAACAAACATGGGATGTATTTAATGCTAGGTCTTATTCAGGATCGGCCGCTGCTGATTTCTTCTTTAATCGAATATTCCGGTCTCAATCATGGCGATGTCGAAATTGTCTCCCGTTCGGTCGAAGGGCCGATCCACCGCACCAATTACCGCAACGTCAATCTGCGCGCGAAAAAGCTGGCGCAGGCGCTGGGCAAGCTCGGCGTGGAACTGGGCGACCGCATCGGCACGATTGCCTGGAACGGCTACCGCCATATGGAGATTTACTTTGGCGTCTCTGGTATGGGCGCGGTCTGCCACACGATCAATCCGCGCCTGTTCCCCGAACAGATTGCCTATATCGTCAATCATGCGGAAGACAAATATATCTTTGTCGACCTGACCTTCGTTCCGCTGATCGAGGCGCTGAAGGATCACTTGAAAAACGTCAAGGGCTTCATCGTCATGACGGATCAGGAGCATATGCCCGACAGCGAGCTTGATAACCTGCTCTGCTATGAAACCCTGCTGAGCGGGGAGAATGGCGACTTTGACTGGCCGCAGTTTGACGAGATGACCGCCTGCTCGCTCTGCTATACCTCGGGCACGACGGGCAACCCGAAAGGCGTCCTCTATGCCAACCGCTCGACTGTGCTCCACAGCTACTGTGTCTGCGCGAATGACGGCCTTGGCGTCAGTAACCGGGATTCCATCCTCGCCGTGGTGCCGATGTTCCATGCCAATGCCTGGGGCCTGCCATATGCGGCAGCCATGTGCGGCGCCAAGATGGTGATGCCAGGTGCGGCAATGGACGGAGAATCCCTTTATGAACTGA
Source organism: uncultured Sneathiella sp. (assembly GCF_963973085.1). Taxonomy (GTDB): domain Bacteria; phylum Pseudomonadota; class Alphaproteobacteria; order Sneathiellales; family Sneathiellaceae; genus Sneathiella. Next base: position 379,538 of record NZ_CAXAXA010000001.1, on the reverse strand, counting down.
TGGAAGCGGAAGGCGTGACCCTCTCTGCGGGCGTGCCGACCATCTGGATGATGCTGCTCGGTCATGTGAAGGAAAAGAAGCTCAAATTTTCGACCATGCAGCGCACGGTCATCGGCGGCTCCGCTGCGCCGCGCTCGATGATCGATACCTTCGTGAATGATTACGGAGTGGAGGTGATCCATGCCTGGGGCATGACGGAAACCAGCCCGCTCGGCACCACCGGCAACCTGCTCAAAAAGCATGAAAACCTTTCCGAGAAGGAAAAGACGGATATCCGCGTCAAGCAGGGGCGGATTGTCTTTGGCGTCGAGCTCAAGATCACCGATGACGACAATAACGAACTGCCGCGTGATGGCGTCGCCTTTGGCGATCTGAAAGTGCGCGGCCCCTGGATCACCAACGGTTATTTTAAGGGGGAGGGCGGCAATGTCCTCGACGAGGATGGCTGGTTCTCGACCGGGGACGTCGGCACCATCGATCCGGACGGTTATATGCAGATCACCGACCGCTCCAAGGACGTGATCAAGTCGGGCGGGGAATGGATTTCCTCCATCGATGTGGAGAATGAGGCGACGGGCTGCCCCGGTATTGTCGAGGCCGCCGTGATTGCCATCCCGCATCCGAAATGGGACGAGCGGCCACTGGTCATCGCCGTCAAGGAAAAGGGCCATCCCGTGACCCGCGACGACGTCATCAAGCATCTGGAGAACACGCTTGCCAAATGGCAGCTGCCCGATGACGTGGTTTTCGTCGATGAACTGCCGCATACGGCGACAGGCAAGCTCCTGAAAACCAAACTCCGCGAGGATTTCAAGGACTATAAACTGCCAACGGCGTAACGCCAACGATGTCACAAAGCGAAAAGCCGGGCGGAAGTCCGGCTTTTTTGTTTTACGCAATGAACTCCATTGTATTGACCGACAAAAGCAATAACTGTGGCAGGAAGCAAACAAGACAGGGAAAACATCATGCCGACATTGAACAAGCAATATCGTCTCAAAGCGCGGCCCGTTGGCGTGCCGAAGGACAGCGACTGGGACTTCACCACGGAGCCGTTGCCGGAGATCGGTGCGGACGAAGTGCAGGTGAAAATCCATTACTGCTCTCTCGATCCGGCGATGCGCGGCTGGATGAATGAAGGTCGCTCCTATATTCCGCCGGTGAAGATCGGCGAGGTGATGCGCGCCGGCACGGTGGGGGAGGTCATTGCCTCCAACAGCGACAGCTTCAAGACCGGCGACTTCGTCAGCGGCACCCTCGGCATCCAGCAATATGGCAAGGCGTTGGCGAAGGACCTCACAATAATCGACCCGAACCTTGCGCCGATCGAGACTTATCTCGGCGGTCTCGGCATGCCGGGGCTGACGGCCTATTTCGGCCTGCTGGATGTCGGCGCGGTGAAGGAGGGTGATACAGTGCTGGTCTCCGGCGCGGCCGGGGCGGTCGGCTCCCTCGTCGGGCAGATTGCGAAGATCAAGGGCGCCCGTGCCGTTGGTATCGCGGGTGGCGCTGAGAAATGTGCTTATGTCGTCGATGAACTCGGCTTCGATGCCTGCCTCGACTACAAGTCGGAGAGCTTCCTGCAGGACCTGAAAGAGCCGCTGAAAACCGGTGTCGATGTCTATTTCGACAATGTTGGCGGCGAGATCCTCGATATCGCACTTGCCCGCATCAACCGTCATGCGCGGATCGTGATTTGCGGTGCCATCTCGCAATATAACAACACCACGGCCATGCGCGGGCCGCAGAATTATATCAACCTGCTGGTCCATCACGCGCGGATGGAAGGCTTCGTCGTCTTTGATTATCTTTCGCGCTATGGCGAAGGGGTGAAGGAGCTGGCGACCTGGTACAGCGAGGGCAAGCTCAAATTCCGCACCCAGGTCGAGACGGGCATCGAAAATTTTCCGGAAGTCCTGCTCAAGCTCTTTTCGGGCGAGAATACCGGCAAGCTTGTCCTGAAAGTGATCGAGGACTGATCTGACACGAAAATTTTCTCAGGAATGCAAGGCGTCGCCAATTTACGGCGGCGCCTTTTCTCTATACTCTGTTGGCTTCACCATAAATGAAGGGAAACGGCGTTAATGGAGTCGCTTGAGATACTGCTGATTTTTGTCTCGTTTCTCTTTCTCATAGGCTGTCTCCTGACCCCCATTGCCGAACGTCTCGGCGCTCCGTTCCTGCTGCTCTTCCTGTTTGTCGGCATGTTTATGGGCGAAAACGGGATTGGCGGTGTCAGTTTCAATGATTTTAACCTGGCCTACGAGGTTGGCTCCATCGCATTGGCGCTGGTGCTCTTCTCCGGCGGACTGGATACGACGCGGGATACCTTTCGAAAGGCGGCCGCACCGGCAATCGTGCTCGCCATATTCGGCGTTCTGGCGACGGCGGGGATTGTCGGCGGATTGATCTTTCTTATTTTCGACCTGCCACTGCAGATTTGCCTTTTGCTGGGGGCGGTTGTCGGCTCCACCGATGCGGCGGCCACCTTCCTGCTGTTACGCCAGAGGAATATCCAGCTCAAAGACGGTCTTGGCGAGACGTTGATGGTGGAAGCGGGGATTAACGATCCCATGGCTATCTTCCTGACCATCACCATGGTAGCGATTGTCGATAACGAGCTGCCGCTGGATATAGCGACTTTCATCTCGTTCCTGCCGGAACTGGGCCGCCAGCTTGGTTATGGGCTTGTGGCCGGAATTATCGGTGGCGTTTTGATCGCCTTCTTTATTAATCGCGTGCGGATGCCGGTCAGCCTGTTCGCGCCCTTCGCCATGGCCTCTGCGTTGCTGCTCTTCAACCTGACTGCCCTCTTGGGGGGTAGCGGGTTTCTCGCGGTTTTCATCGCCGGGGCACTCCTTCGCGATCGCATGACCCACCAGACCGAGCGGGTGCGGCAGTTTCATGACGGCATTTCCTGGATCAGTCAGATTGTGCTGTTCCTGATCCTCGGGCTGCTAGTGACACCGAAGGAGCTGATCGCACAGATACCGCTGGGGCTCGGCATTGCGGCGGTGCTGATTTTCATTGCCCGGCCGATTGCCACCAGCCTCTCCTTGACTCCCTTCCGGATCGGCTGGCGGCAGCAGGCCTTTATCGGTTGGGTAGGCTTGCGCGGTGCGGTGCCGATCTTCCTCGCCATCATTCCGGTGATTAGCCCGGGACCACTCAGTTCCGGCTTTTTTGATGTGGTTTTTGTCGTGGTGATTGTCTCTCTCATTCTGCAGGGCTGGACGATATCACTTGCCGCGCGTTGGCTTGGACTGATCGCCGAGCCGGAGGGGGAGGCGGAGCTTCCGCTTGAGAAACCCAAGGATTGATTTTTAGCGAAAAAAGCCTTATCTAGTCGCCAGCCTGCGGTCGGGAAAACCCCGTCGCTGGCCCTTTTTTCAAGCCTCAAAGCCATTGGCGCGAGGCCGATCAGGATATATCATGACGATGCTGGAAGAACGGGTCGCCAACCGGCGGACCTTCGCGATTATCGCCCATCCGGACGCGGGCAAGACGACGCTGACCGAGAAGCTGCTGCTGTTCGGCGGCGCCATTCAGCTTGCCGGTGCCGTCAAGACACGCGGGGAGCAACGCCGCGCGCGCTCCGACTGGATGAAGGTGGAGCGTGAGCGGGGCATTTCTGTTGCCTCCTCCGTCATGACGTTTGATTACCGCGAAAAAACTTTTAACCTGCTCGACACCCCGGGCCATGAGGATTTCAGCGAGGATACCTACCGCACCCTGACGGCGGTCGACAGCGCCGTGATGGTGCTGGACGGCGCCAAGGGGATCGAGAGCCAGACCCGCAAACTGTTCGAGGTCTGCCGACTTCGCGATATGCCGATCACCACCTTCATCAACAAATTTGACCGCGAGGCGCTGGACCCGTTCGATCTGCTGGATGATATCGAGCAGACACTGGCCCTCGATGTGGTCCCGGCAAGCTGGCCGATCGGCATGGGCCGCAATTTCCTTGGCTGTTACGACCTGTTCAATGACCGGCTTGTTCTCGTCTCGAAAGGCAAGGGCAATCATCTCGATGAGGGGGTGACCTGCAACGGACTGGATGATCCGAAGCTGGACGAACTGCTGCCCGCAGCCGATGTCGCCAAGCTCCGCGAGGATATCGAGATGGTGCGCGGCCTCTGTCCGGAGTTTGACGTGAATGCCTTTCTGGAAGGCACCATGACCCCCGTCTATTTCGGTAGCGCGATCAATAACTTCGGCGTCGAGACCCTGCTGAACGGGCTGACGGAAATGGCGCCGAGCCCGCGCTTCGCCCCGTCCGCCGCGCGCAATGTCTCGCCGCTGGAAAGCAAGGTCAGCGGATTTATTTTCAAGATTCAGGCGAATATGGATCCCAAGCATCGCGACCGTATTGCCTTCATGCGGCTGGTGTCCGGGCATTTCAAGCGCGGTGCGAAGCTGAAGCATGTCCGCAGCGACAAGATCATGAATATCCATAACCCGGTGCTGTTCCTCGCGCAGGATCGGGAACTGGCTGAAGAGGCCTGGCCCGGCGATATTATCGGTATTCCCAACCACGGTAACCTTCGCATCGGTGACGCCCTGACGGAGGGGGAGGAAATCCGCTTCACTGGCATCCCGAGCTTTGCGCCGGAATTGCTGCAAAAAGTGCGCCCCGTCGATCCGATGCGCGCCAAGCATTTGGGCCGCGCCTTGATCCAGCTGGCAGAAGAGGGCGCCGCGCGCACCTTCAAGACGCGCATGGGCTCTGACTGGGTTGTCGGCGTCGTCGGCGGCCTCCAGTTCGAGGTGCTGGCAGATCGTATCCGCACGGAATATGACATTCCCGTCAATTTCCAGCAGACGGAGCTTTATACGGCGCGCTGGGTCGAGGCAGAGGATGCGCGGGAACTCAAGAAATTCACCGACGCCAACCAGGCTTCGCTGGCCGAGGATCATGACGACGCGCCGGTTTTCCTTGCCCGCAATAGTTGGCATCTGGAACGGACCGAGAAGGACTGGCCGAAGATCAAGTTCCTGAAAACGAAAGAACAATCATCCTAAACAGAGGAGAAACTCCATGCCCTCATTCGATATTGTCTCCAAGACCGATATGGCGGAAGTCGATAACGCGCTGAACAACATCCGTCGGGAAATCGAGACCCGCTATGATTTCAAGGGCAGCCATTGCACGATTGATCGTGCCGAGCAGGCCATCACCATCCATGCGGATGATGACCTCAAGCTCAAGCAGATGCATGAACTGCTGGCGACCCATCTCACACGGCGCAAGGTCGATGCGGGCGTGCTCGATTACCAGACACCGGAAAAATCAGCGGGCCAGAGCGTACGACAGGTCGTGATCGTCCGTCAGGGGATCGACAAGGAACTTGCGAAAAAGCTGGTGAAGGAGATCAAGGGCTCCAAGGTCAAGGTGCAGGTTGCCATTCAGGGCGATGAGCTGCGCGTGACCGGCAAGAAGCGCGACGATCTTCAGGAAACCATCGCCTTCTGCAAGGGCCTCAAGCAGGAACTGCCGCTGCAATATGTGAATTTTCGCGACTAGCTGAAGGGCGGTTCAGGGGGTGCCCTTGCCGCCGAAATTACGCATTTCGATATCAGGCGGGCCGGAGTCGTAGATGCGCATTACCGCGATCTCACCATAGATATCCGGTTGCCGATCAGTGCCGCCAAGCTGACCATAAATGGTTTGCAGGTTATCCGTATTGCCGACCCACATCACGGTCTTGCCGGGGTTCTCATTCAACATCCGTTCGGCGACATTGCTGACCTCGACCACCCGAAGCTCGATCCCGCGTTGCTCAATCAGGGGAGCGACGGTGTCGAGATTGCGCTTCTTGTCCGGGCTGTAGATCACGTCAATGTCGAGATCGGCGACGGCGGCGGGCAACGCCTTCGCCCGTTCCTTGCCCTTCTCGTTAAGTTCAGTATGCAGCGGTGTCCGGTCCGCATGGCGGAGCAGCACCACCGTTGTCGTCGTCCCTGGCGGCGAGTTGTAGGTGCTGCAGGCGGCCAACAGTGTAACGGCGGAGAACAGAACCGCAATTACCGGTATTCTCAGGCTGTATTTCATCTTTTCCCCCTTGTATTTCTCCCCTATCTTAGGCGGTAAAGTGACCCCTCTGATGGGGCACCCTCGGTCTTGACTTCCCCCTCGTTCAACATATGCAGGATATGCGCGAAAACGGACCGCGCGGCCGCCGGGTGCAGGTTCACCGGCACATCGGTATACATGCGTTTCACCATTTTCGGGATGGTCATCGGACCCGATTTCAGGCACTGGCGGATCTGGTCCATCCGCTCCTGTCGATGGGCGATCAGCGCCTCGACAAATGGGCCTGTTTCGGTGATCGCGGGGCCGTGGGTCGGCCAGTAAGTATGATAATCGAACGAAAGCAGTTTTTCGAGGCTCTGCATATACTGGCTCATATTGCCGTCGGGCGGGGAGACCACCGTCGTTGACCAGCCCATGACATGATCGCCGGTGAAAAGGGTCTTCTCCTCGCGCAAGCCAAAACAGACATGGTTCGACAGATGGCCGGGCGTATGGATGACATCGACGGTCCAGCCGTTGCCGAGAATGACATCGTTATCTTCAAGTGCGACATCGGGCACGAAGTCCATATCGCCGCCTTCCTCCATGCCGCTGCCCGTCTTGCCGCCGCCATGGGGGCCGAAGCCGTATGTTTTTGCGCCGGTCAGCTGTTTCAATGGTTCGGCGGCCGGGGAGTGATCGCGATGGGTATGGGTGATCAGGATATGGGTCACCATTTCCCCTTTCAGCGCCGCCATCAGCGCCCCGACATGGGCGCCGTCAAGCGGGCCCGGATCAATCACCGCCACTTCCCCCTTGCCGATGATATAGGTGCCGGTGCCGTGAAAGGTAAAGGCGCTCGGGTTCTGGGCAATGACACGGCGGACAAGCGGGCTCAGCTCCTCTGACGCTCCATATTCAAACTCCAAGTCTCTTTTAAACGGGACTTTTACTGCCATGATCCTGCTTTCCGGTTTTTGGTGATTGTAACCGATCAAGCCATTGCGGCAACAGGAATGTTATCTTCTGTGCGGTCTCTGCCTTTACTTCATCTTTGGGTAGGTCTGCTTGAGGGGCACGTCGGGGGCCGCGTCAACCAGGTTCAGGCGGGTGACGAAGGCGCTGGCGGAGCCATCCAGAAGCCGGCCGATTTGCGTCAATTCTGCTTCCGACTCGTTGATCAGCCGGAAGGTGCCACTTGCGGCGATGCCCGGAAAGTTGCTGTCGTCTGGGTGTTCCGCCTCTACATAATGATAGAAATTCTCGGCCTCATGCACCATGACGGCATATTCGACGACATTTATGTTGGCCTCTACGTTCCACCAGTGAATTTTGATGGTAAAGACGCCGCTTTTATCGCCCAGAAACTCGATATAGATATTCTTTCCTGTCTTGATGCTGCTCTTGCCGTTGCGGTCGATCGTTGTCCTGTCATGGGCTTCGGGGGCCAGCCAGACAGTGCCGACAAGGTTACTGGACTCAAAGAAATTCGCCGCCGCCGTGCTCCGCGGCTGAGCAAGCATTGAAAGGCTCAAGATGAGACTGGCGACAAGGGAAAGAAAGACGAATGAGGATGCTTTGCCGATATCAAATGTCATAAAGTGGTACCTCTCATTAAAGGCAGTGGTTGCATTTGAGACTTGAATTCACCACAACTTTATCAATGAATACCGAGAAGATAAACAGCTTTTATCTGTTCCTTGCGCGCCTTAAGAGCTATCCTTCACAAAATTTTTCATCCGGCTGAGGATAAATTCTTCCGCACTTTCAAAATCCGGGGTGGCGATGGCATTGATCTCGATATCCTTCGTCGCCGCAATGGCCTTGATTAGCTTGATCATATTGTCATAGGCGGGATCGTAGGTCACAACTGCATAGAAAAACCGCTTGATCCCCCGTTCGACGAGGATGTCGCCGAAATAGGACATATCAGCCATGGAAAGCAGGCTCTCTTTGCCTTGCCGGTTATCAAGAATGCAGAAATAATTCTCCGATTTCGTCAGGTTGAGGGTGGCCTCATACACCGGTGCCCTGTCATCCCGATCCAGCAGGCTGCCGGGAGTTACAAGATGCAGATATTCGCCGCCGGATTCTTTTGTCTCATATTTTATATTTGCAAATGAACCCGACGCTACCTTACGCCACTTCATAAATAAACCTCGTTGCGTTTGATATTGCCGGATTTCTGAAGGTGCAGGACAATATTTATATTCCCAAACAGTAATGTTAATGAAGCGCGAGTTCAAGTAACAAGCCGAAAAAATCGCCATCCCGAAGCGGGGGGGCTATTTCCAACGGGATGCTTTACGGATCGAACCTGACTTGATAGGTTATACTTCGCCCACTTTTGTGGGCTCGGGGTGAGTAAATATCGCAAATTGGAGGGGTGGAATGTCTATCGCGCAACGGATACGTGTCCTCGCGGTTCTGCTATGCAGTCTGTCGCTGCTGGTGTCATTTCCCGTAAAGGCCGCTGACAACAATAGCGACTACGATATTGCGATTGATCTGGCCACGATGCTGCAATCTGCCCGCTCTGTCATTGGCGAAAATCAGGAACTGATCAATGATCCTGCCATTGGTGACAAGGGCCTGACTGGTGCGGTCGTTCAGGCCCGCGCGATTGAGAAATATACCAAGGCGAAGGGCGGCGCGGCGCCGGACCTGACGTCGGATGATTTGAAAAGCCGCCTGCTCCGGGCGCAAGTCGAGGCTATCCATCAGGTAGTCGAGGACAATCAGGATACCATCAACCAGCCGGATATCGCCTTCAAGGGCTTCGTGCCTGCGGTTTTCGCGCGGTTGGTGAATGAGGAATTCCAGCGCAACATGGGGGAGGAAGCCGAAGTCAAGGTCACTGCCCCGCCGGAGCTGATCCGTAATCGCAAGGCGCGTCCCGATGACTGGGAAGTTGAGGCCATCCGCAATGACCTTTCGGCGCCCGGCTGGGAAAAGGGCGCGGTGTTCTCGGCCGAAGCGGAAAAAGACGGACGTCCGGCGTTCCGTGTTCTGGTGCCGGAATATTACGGTCAGGGATGTCTCGCCTGTCATGGCTCGCCAAAGGGGGAGCTGGACGTGACCGGCTACCCGAAGGAGGGGGGCAAGGTGGGCGATCTTGGTGGTGTAATCAGTGTGACGCTATTTCGTAAATAACGCTGCCCCCTGAAAGCGGTACCCAGATGAGCAATTTTTCCATTCTCACACGGCTTTCAATCCTGAGCGTGGCGCTCTTGGTGATTCTTGTCGGGTCAAACCTGTTTCTCAGTAACCGCTTGACCCAGAACGCAGAGACAATCGCCGCCGAGGCGGAGGTCGTCAGCCGGATGACCACGGCCAATGCGGCCAGCAAGTCTTTTGGCGATCTGAAATTCTGGCTCGCCGATCTTGCGGTCAGCCTGCTTACCCTGTCGGAGCGCAACGCCGAGGCGGCACGCATTTCCCTGACGTCGAGCCTGGCGCAGATAGAGGCTTATGAGCCGGAGCGGGTTACTCTCATCAATCAGGAGCTTGACCTGCTGATGAAAGAGGCGTTACTGGCTGTCGATGCCTATACGGACGACCGCCGGGTGATCGGAAATTCCCTGATGGCCAAGGCGCGGGTCCATATCCAGACAATCGACGATCTTCTCTCTGAAATCGTCAGCCAGCTCGAGGCGGAATCACTTGCCCAGAGCAGCGCTGGTCTCACCTCTGCGCGGGAAACGGTCAATCTCTCCCTTTATATCATCGCCGCGGGAACTCTTGTAGGATTGCTGCTTACCTTTCTCGTGCTGCGCTCCATCCGGACGCCGCTTTTACGCCTCGTGACGGCCATGCGCTCGATCACAAAGGGCGAGCATGACGTGCAAATCCCGCCTGCGGGCCGCGATGAAATTGGCGAGATGACACGGACCCTGTCCCTGTTTCGCGACAGCCTGATTGAGCGGGACCGTCTAGCGGTGGAGCGTGAAGAAGCGCAGGCAGATGCCCGAAACGCGCAGCAAAAGCTGCTTGAGGCGATCGAGGCTGTGACCGATGCCTTTGCGCTCTATGATGCCGATGATCGCCTGATCGTCAGCAACAGCAAATATCGCGAGATGTATAATTATCTGGGTCTGACGATCGACAAGGGCATCCGCTATGAGGAAATCATCTCGGCTGCGGTCGATAAAAAGATGATTGTTGCCGCGCAGGAAAATGCGGAACAATGGCTGAAGGAGCGGATCGAGCGGCATCGCAACCCGACCGGCCCATATGAGCATCTGCGCGCCGATGGCCAATGGCTGCGCATCAATGAACAGAAGACCGCCGATGGCGGCATCGTCGGGGTGTTCACGGATATCACCGAGGCCAAGGCGCGCGAGACGGAGCTGGGCGAGATGGTCGACCGGCTGGCCGAGGCGCGGGATGTCGCGATGAAGGCGACGAAAACCAAGAGCCAGTTCCTCGCCAATATGAGCCATGAACTCCGCACGCCGCTCAATGCCGTGATCGGCATTACCGAAATGCTGGAGGAGGACGCCATTGATGATGGCGACGAGGAGATGATCGAGCCGTTGCAGCGGATCAGCCGCGCGGGCAAGCATCTGCTGAAGCTGATCAATGATATTCTCGATCTCTCCAAGATCGAGGCGGGCAAGATGGAACTGCATGTGGAGAGCTTCGATCTTGCCTCCGTGATCCGCGACTGTGTGGATATGGCGCAACCGCTGACGACACCGAACAACAACAAAATCGATGTGAACCTGCCCGATACCTTGCCGCAGATGAAGTCCGACGTGACCCGGGTACGACAGGTCATTTTCAACCTCGTCAGCAATGCCTGTAAATTCACCGAGAACGGGGCGGTCGGCATTACCGTCCAACAGAAACCGGATGAGACTGTCGAAATTGCTGTCTCCGATACCGGTATCGGGATGACGCCCGAGCAGCTGGAACGGCTGTTCAGCGATTTCTCGCAGGCCGATTCATCGACCACCCGCAAATATGGCGGCACTGGCCTCGGCCTTGCGATTTCGCAGCGATTCTGCCGAATGATGGGCGGCGACGTGACCGTGGAAAGCACGCCCGGCTCTGGTTCTGTCTTCCGCGTCCGCTTGCCCATTGAACTTCCGGACGGGCTTGAATCCGGGGGCCCAGATGGCGCATTGTTGCCCCGGGTGCCAGTGAATGGTGACCCCGGATCAAATGTTGTGCTGGTCGTGGATGATGATCCCGTTGCCCGAGATATCCTGCGCAAGTTCCTGGAGACCGAAGGATATGAAGTCGCGACGGCCAGCAATGGCGACGAGGGGCTAGAACGAGCGCAGCAAATTCGCCCGGCGCTTATCACCCTCGATGTGGTCATGCCGGGCAAGGATGGCTGGACCCTGCTTCAGGACCTGAAGGAAGACCCCGAACTCAAAGATATTCCCGTGCTGATGGTCTCTATTGTAGATGACAAGCACAAAGGGTTCTCGCTTGGCGTTGCCGATTACATGACCAAGCCGGTCGACCGAAAACGCCTGTTGACCCTGCTGGAACGCTACAAGCTGAACGGCAGCGGCGGTAATGTGCTGATTGTCGAGGATGACGGCTCCACCCGTCAGTTGATGCGGCGGATATTCGTGAGCGAGGGCTGGCGCGTGCGGGAGGCGGTCAACGGCCGGACCGGACTGGAGCTGGTACACAACGCAATTCCCGACCTCATCCTGCTCGACCTGATCATGCCGGAGATGGACGGCTTCGAGTTTGTGGAGGCGATCAAGGCCATCCCCGAGGCACGCGGCGTGCCCGTCGTGGTGATCACCGGGGCGGATATCTCGGATGAGGACCGGCGGCGGCTGAATGGCGGGGTTGAGCAGATAATTCAGAAATCCGCGGATGGCACACCCTCGTTCCTTGAGGAAGTGCGCCGCCATATTGGTCGCCACTTCGCCGCAAAAACCTCGCAGACCGGAGTAGCAGAATGACTAAAATCCTCTATGTCGAAGACAACGAGGACAATATCTACATGTTGTCGCGGCGCCTGAAACGTAAAGGGTTCGAGGTGTTGATTGCCGGAGACGGCGTCGCCGGGATCGAGGCGGCGAAGCGTGAAATGCCGGCTCTGATCCTGATGGACCTCAGCCTGCCGAAGATGGATGGCTGGGAAGCGACGCGCCAGCTTAAGTCGAGTGACGAGACGAAGGCCATTCCGGTCATCGCCCTGTCGGCTCACGCGCTGGAAGGGGAACGGGAAAAGGCGCTCGCGGCGGGCTGCGATGATTTCGACACAAAACCGGTGGAGTTTGCGCGGCTGATGGGCAAGATCCAGCATTATCTCGGTGGGGGAGAGGGTTCGTGACCCGCGAAGACGCCCGCATTCTGGTTGTTGATGATAACGAGGATAATCGATTTACCCTGTCTCGGCGGCTCAAAAAAAATGGCTATCGGCAACTGGAAACGGCGGTAAACGGCATTGATGCGCTGGCAAAGATAAGATCGCAACCCTTCGATCTTGTGCTGCTGGATATCATGATGCCGGAGATGGATGGCTATGAGGTGCTGGAAACCGTCAAGAAAGACGAGAGCCTCCGTCATATCCCGATTATCATGATTTCCGCGGCAGACGAACTCGAGAGCGTCGTGAAATGCATTGAACTCGGGGCGGAGGATTTCCTGCCCAAACCGTTCAATGCAACGCTGTTGCGCGCCCGTGTTTCAGCCTCGCTTGAGAAAAAGCAACTGCGCGATCAGGAAGAAGCCTACCGTGCGCAGATCCTCGCCGAGCAGAAACGCACGGACGAGCTGCTTCACGCGATTATCCCGGCAACGGCGGTGCGAGAGCTCAAAGAGACAGGCGTCGTCCGGCCTCGTAACTACGAGGGGGTTGGCATTCTTTTTTGCGACATTGTCGGCTTTACCGCTTATTGCGACCGCAATCTGCCGGAAACAGTTGTTGCCCATCTACAGGCCCTGATCGAGGCGTTCGAGGCGATCGTCGAAGACCACCAGATGGAAAAAATCAAGACCATCGGCGATGCCTTCATGGCGACCAGTGGCCTTTTGCGCCCGGTGGAGGCGCCGCTGCTGACAGCGGTGCGCTGCGGCCTTGAAATGTCCCGCATTGCCGGAACGATGGAGCCGAACTGGGAAGTCCGGATCGGACTGCATTTCGGACCGGTGGTCGCGGGCATCGTCGGCAAGCAGCAATTCCTGTTCGATGTCTGGGGCGATACGGTGAATATCGCTGCCCGCCTGGTCGAGCATGGTACGCCCGGCGCCGTTGCCATGACGGCGGCGGCCTGGGAGGAGATCAAGGAAGAATGCGATTCCCGCGCGCTGGGTGTCATCGACATCAAGGGCAAGGGCCAGCTGGATGTGGTCGAGGCCTTTGCCATCCGGTGAGCGGATTGCAGCGTGACAGCAATTTTTATGGAGAGCGAAATGCACAGACGGATTTTTTTGAAAGGTTTGGGGCTGATTGGCGTTGCGTCCTCCGTGGCGATGCCAAAGGCTGCGTTCGCGGGCGGTATGCTCGACCCGATGGGATCGAAGCTCGCGGGTTCGCTCTATTACACCATGGACGCGCCGGGCCGCTGGAAGGGGAAGGAAGCCTCCCACACCCCGACGATCGAGCGCAGCGGCAACAGTATCGAGGTGACCACCGGCCATGAAATGGACGGCTATATCCATTATATCGTCAAGCATATCCTGCTCGACGAGAATCTCGAATTCGTCGAGGAGATGTTGTTCAATCCAGAGACCGACGCCCCGATCACGGAGCATGATATCTCCGGCCTGAAGAACCGCCTCTATGTGGTCTCGCTCTGCAACAAGCATGATGCCTGGCTGAATACATTGGCGCTATAGAGACAGCTACTTTCGTAACGTCAGAATGGCGCTGCCCGTCAACAGCAGGGCGAGTCCACTGGCAATGGTGCGTGTGATATTCCAGACCTGCCAGGGCGCGGAATAGTCCTGCCAGATTTGCTGCGCCTCGGCCGGGCTCGGCGGTATCTCGATCAGGGCAAGCGCGTCGTTCATCGGGACATTGACATTGAAGGTCAGAACGATCCCGCCGAAAAAATACACCAACCCCGCCAAAATAAAGAGAAGGGCGGCCCTCCGGTAGGTCGCGACCCACGCAAGGATAGCTGTCGCGAACAGCACGACGGGCGTGCCGAAGAAGGCGGGCGCGAAAACCGCATTCCGCACAGAGGCGTTCATCGCCTGCATGGCCGCGATGGCAACTTTCGGATCAGCGGCATCGAGCCCCCACATGGTCGAGCAGATCCAGGCATAGAAAAATCCGAAAATCGCTCCGGTGAACAACAGGGAGAGGAGCGCAAAAACGCCAAGCAGCACGGGAATGGCAGGAGGCTGAACAGATTCATTCGAGGTCATGGGTGTCTCCATAGGCGTAATTATGTGTACGGTTGCATTAATCCGTAATTTAAATTACGGTTATTGTCAATGCAAAGAGGAGATAAAAAATATGCGCGAGGAAACACGTCGGCAGCGGCAGGAGCAGATAGAGCAGGCGGCCTATGCCGTGCTGGAGGAAAAGGGCTATGGCGGCACCTCCATGCTGGCCATTGCGAGGCGGGCGCGCGCTTCAAACGAAACGCTCTATAACTGGTATGGGGACAAGCAGGGGCTGTTCAGGGCGCTGGTGACGCGCAACGCCGCCGAGGTGAAGGAACTTTTGTCAGCGGAGCTGGAATCAGGGGGCGATCCGCTTGAAACCCTGGACCTACTGGGGCCAAAGCTACTGGCGCTGCTGACCGGTGTGCGCGCCATCGCCCTTAACCGCGCCGCCGCCGCCGATACTAGCGGGGAACTCGGCGCGGCTATTTCGCAGAATGGCCGCGAAACGGTTCTGCCCATGATTGCCGCCGTTCTGGAAAAGGCGAGGGCGGGGGGGCAGCTTCATTTCGAGACGACCGAAGAGGCGACGGAACTTTATCTCAATCTGTTAGTTGGTGACCTGCAAATCCGCCGTGCGATCGGACGCGCGCCCGTTCCAACGGCTGCCGATTGTAACGCCCGAGCCAAACGTGCTCTGGACCTTCTGCGGCACATTTTTAATTAACCCTTGCGGGGCTATCAAGAGGTGAGAACAATGAAAATAAACGGATCAGTACTTCGGAAAACGACGGCCAAAGCGGCCGTTTTATTGGCAACCGGCGCGCTTCTCGCGGCCTGCGGCGGGCATAATCCGCCCCCGAAACAAGTGGACGCGAGCAGTCCGACGGTGACCTATAAGTATCACAGTGATGATGAGCTTGTTCAGGTCAACCAGCAGGCCGAGGCATATTGCCGCCAATATAACTTCATCTCGCGGCCCGATACCTTCTCGACAAATTCGGATGGCACCAAATCTGTCGTCTTTGAGTGTGTCCCCACGGCGACTACTGCGGCAAATCCGATCCCGAACTCCGACCTGATCTATACCTATCGAACCGATCAGGAACTGGTAAACGCCTCGCGGAGCGCGCAGGCGCATTGTGCGAGCATCGGCAATAATCAGGTGATTGCCAATATCGTCAATAACAACGATGGATCCCGGACAGTAACCTTCCAGTGCCGTCCATAACCGCTAAACACCCCACTGCGGGGCTTTGGAAATAAGGAGGCCACCTGTTTTTCCTGACAGGCGCGCCTCCTTTTTTTAATGGCCTGTCCCCGTCACTCTATCGGATAAACAGGCGTGTCCTTGACCTCGCTTTCCCAGTTGATCCAGAGCTTGTCGTCTGTGCCAAGTTCCAGCGTCACGAAGTTCCGCGCCCGGATATATTGATCGGAGGCGAAAGGGGTGAGCATGGAAATGCGGATGTCCTGCGCCTCGTCGAGATATTCGGTGCGGTCGTTCGTCGCCGCCATCTTTTGCCAGAGCCGGTAGGGGTTTTCCGTCTTGTGCATGAGAGCGAGGTCGGAAAAACCGTTGCAGGAGCCATAGGCGAATGTCGGCTGCTCCCCCTTGCCGGGCACATAGAAGGTCCATTGGGTGCGGCCATTGCCGCAGCTCGCCACCGCGCCATCAAGCTTGATCTGGTAGGAAATCTCTTTGCCGCTTTCACCGGCGGGCGCGGTAATTTTATGTTCGCCCCGCCAGACGGTGGAGCCCGGGGTGCTTCCGACGATCTTGCAGGGCTTGGTCGTGCCGCCAACCACCCATTCCGCCGCCTGCACATCCGGCGTAGCAGAAAAGACAACCGTATAAGCCGTCTCTCCCTCCAACCCCAGAACCGGCCCGACCTTGAGCGTCGCCATCTCTCCCTCCTGCCATGAATGCGCGATCAATACCCGCCGACTCCGATACTACGTCGAGGACTTCATGGCATCAAGTGTTGCGGGGGAGAGGGGATTTTCAGATAAAATGGTCGGGGCGAGGGGATTCGAACCTCCGGGCCCGTTGCCCGGAATGATCAACGCGACCAGGCTGCGCCACGCCCCGAACTTGCACGCCGGAACTTCCGCTCCACCGAGGGGCCGACATCAAAGCAGAGACGCCTTTGCCCCAATACAGGAGAGCAACCTTCTTATTTCTCCCCAGCTATTCAGGCAGTCCGGCGGCGCGGAGGGCGTTAATCAACTTTGTCATGTCTTCCACTCTGGTAAAGGGATAGGAGGCTTCGATTTCGGTCAGGGAGGTGTCCGGCACCAGTTCGATCAGCTTCTGCGCGCGCATGCCCGCCTTGTCCGTGGCTCCGTCCAGCTGGTAAGAGGCGGTCGCGATCACATAGATGGACGGGTGGCCTGGCCGCAGAAGGATGGCACGCTCTGCGGATGCAGCGGCCTCCTTATATTTTCCCAAGACAAAATAGGCGAACGCATAATAGAGATGATATTCCTCGCTGAATATATCCCGGGGGCTCAGGCGCATTGCCCGGTCAATACAGGGAAGGGCATCCTCCGCGCGTCCGGCGAGGGCGAGGGAGGCGCCAAACATCCCTTGTGCGTAAGCGAAGTTCGGGCTCGCATTGATCGCTTGCTGGAGCGCGGCGATAGCATTGTCGGATTGCCGTAAACAAATGCTGATCACGCCTTGCGCCATATGGGCCCAGGGTTCCTGGGCATCGGCCTGAATGGCAAGATTGACAGACTCTGTCGCCTTCTCCATTGCGATTGCGGGATCTTCCCAACCCTGAATTAGCCGCCATACCAGCGTCAGTGCCTTGAGACCGAGCGCCTTCGCATAGGCGCCATCCAGGGCGATGGCCCGGTCCAGCATTTCGAGCGCCTCTCGCGTTCCCTGATCCGTGTGCTGGCTATAGAGATGAAGGCCGCGGATGAAAAATTCCCAGGAGCCGAGATTCTGCGGTGGCGTTTGTTTCAGCTTGGCCAGTTCCGCCGCATAGAGTTCGGGCTCGATCCGTCCGACAACACTTTCGGTGATTTCATCCTGAACGGCGAAAACATCGTCGAGCGGACGGTCAAAACGTTCCGCCCAGAGCTGTGCCCCCGTCGCCGGGTCGGAAAGCTCCGCCGTGATGCGCACCCGGTTTCCGGTTGCCCGGATATTTCCCCGCAGGATATAGCGGACGCCCAGCTCCTGCCCGATGGTGCGAGGGTCCAGATCCTTCCCTTTGTAGGTGATCATCGTATTCTGGGAAATGACGAAAAAGCCTCTGAGCCGGGACAGGGCGGTGATGATATCCTCGGTCACGCCGTCGGCGAAATAATCCTGCTCGGGGTCGCTGGATTTATTGACGAAAGGAAGAACCGCAATTGACGGCGGCTCCTGTGGCGTCTGGGTGGGGGATATCCCCGATGGGGTCATGCCGCTCGATGACTCCGAAGGCCAGCGCCAGACCTGAACGGGACGGAATATATTCTTCAGTTTGTGGGGGGTGCCACCGTTGAACTGGCGCGCCGCCTTGCCGTCCAGACTGTTATAGGCGGTATCGGAAATCAGGACCGCGCCCGGCTCAGCCAGGGTTTCCAGACGGGCTGCAATATTGACCCCATCGCCAAAGACATCCTCCTCCTCGAAAACAACCTCGCCGATATGAATGCCGATACGAAGCCGAATGATGTCATGGTCTTTCAGACCGTCCTGAATATCGAGCGAGCAGTTTACGGCATCCGAAACGCTGGCGAATTCGACGATCCAGCCATCGCCCATGCGTTTGATGACATTGCCGCGATGCGTCACTACAGCGGGTTCGAACAACTTGCGCCGGAATTCCCGGAGGACATCAAGCGTGCGCGTCTGATCCTCCCCCAAAAGACGGGAATAATCCACGACATCGGCGGCAATGATGGCGGCTAGTCTGCGGTTCAAGTCATGTCCTCCCGATGTGTTTTATAAACACCATTCGAAGAGGAGCATAGAAAAAAGATTTGGGAATAAAATGGTCGGGGTGAGAGGATTCGAACCTCCGACCCCGTCGTCCCGAACGACGTGCGCTACCAGGCTGCGCCACACCCCGACCGTGCCGTGCCCGTGGAAAGTTGAGCCCGGCGAGAGCAAGTGGGTTATAATCGGGTTTGGACGGGTTCCGCAAGGGCGAAATGATCAGGCCGCCGATTTTCCCGCAAATTTCTAGAACGCCCGCTCGATGGAGAAATCAACGGCCTCCAGCAGGGCCGCCTTCGTCTCGCTATCCTCGAAGATACCAAGCGCGTCCTTGGCCATCGCCCCGTAATGGCGCGCGCGCTCGATGGTATCGTCGAGCGCGGTGTGCTTGCGGATGATTTCGAGCGCCTGCTCGAGGTCGCCGTCCTCCTGCTTGCCCTCCTCGACCACCCGTTTCCAGAACGCCCGCTCCTCCGCGTTGCCGCGGCGGAAGGCGAGGAGGATCGGCAGCGTCACCTTGCCTTCGCGGAAGTCATCGCCGATGGTCTTGCCAAGCGCTTCCTGCTCGGCGGAATAGTCGAGCGCGTCATCGACAAGCTGGAAGGCGATGCCGAGATTATGACCATAGCTTTGCAGCGCCTGCGCCTCGGCTTTCGGGCGCTCGGCGACCACCGCGCCGACCTCGCAGGCCGCAGCGAACAGCGCGGCGGTCTTGGAGGCGATGACTTTCAGGTAGCTGTCTTCCGTCGTGTTGGTGTCGCCGACATTCATCAGCTGCATCACCTCGCCCTCCGCGATCACGGCGGAGGCGTTGGAGAGGATCGAGAGCACTTCGAGGGAGCCATCCTCGACCATCAACTGGAAGGCGCGGCTGAACAGGAAGTCGCCGACCAGCACGCTCGCCTGATTGCCCCAGAGGACATTGGCGGTCTCGTTGCCGCGTCTTAAATCGCTCTCGTCGACCACATCGTCATGGAGGAGGGTGGCGGTATGGATAAACTCGACACAGGCCGCGAGCTTTTTCGCGCGATCCCCTTCATAGCCGCAGAGTTTCGCCGCGCCGAGGGTGAGGACAGGGCGCAACCGCTTGCCGCCCGCCGCAATCAGGTGCCGCGCCAGCGTCGGGATCAACTCGACCTCGCTGTGCATGCGATCGAGAATGATGTCGTTAGTATCCGAGAGGTCCTTTTCGACGATTGCCAACAGCCGCGTCAGCGACGCTTTCGTCCCGCCGTTTTTTTGTCTGTCGAGATTTACGATAATGGCCAATTTTCCCTCATTCGTCGGATCGCCAAGAAACTTGTTTAATTAAGAGCATAGCTTAAGATTGCGAAGGGTCAAGTAAGCGCGATATAGTCGCCGGTCAAGATAATTGTGAGGAGTTACGGGGGTTACGTGAAGGAACTGATACGAAGCAACGATCCGGTCCTGCTGTCCTACCTGATGAGTGTGCTGGAGGAGGAGGATATCGACGCGATCCTGCTCGATGAGCATACTTCCGTCCTGGAGGGGAGCATCGGTGCGATCCAGCGCCGGGTGATGGTGCTGGCCGAGGATCTGGACCGGGCCAAGCGAATCCTTGTGGATATCGGGGAGGGCCCCGCAGAATGACAGGAGTCCGGATGATATGGACAAGGTAATGGATCAGCCGGAACTGGCAGAGTCACTAACGATGGACCGGTTCCTGGGCGGCTCCTTGTCCGTAACGCAGCCGCGCGATGGGTTTCGCGCCGGTTCCGATGCCGTGCTGCTGGCGGCAGCGGTCGAAGCGAAGCACGGGGTGACGCTGCTCGATGTTGGCACCGGCGTCGGCACGGCGGGTCTCTGCGCGCTCCATCGTCTTGGCGGCTGCACCCTCTGGGGGATCGAGCTGCAACCTGAGCTGGCGGCGCTCGCCATTAAGAATGCGGATGCGAACGGCCTTGCAGAGAAAATGCGGATTATCGAGGCGGATATCGGCGACCGCAAATCCTTCACGGGCCACAAGGGGCCGGGCGACAAACCGTTTCTGGAGGCCGGGTTCGATCATGTGTTCACCAATCCGCCCTTCTATGGCAAGGGCCGGGGTCGCGATGCCAAGACGACAGGTCGCACCCTCGCGCGGATGGAGGGGAGCGTGCCGCTGCAGGACTGGCTGCAATTTTGCGTCGCGCGGACCAAGCCGAAGGGCACGGTCACGGTGATCCATCGGGCGGAAAGATTGCATGAAATTCTCGCGCTGCTCTCAAGCGGTTGTGGTAGCCTGAAGGTCATTCCGCTCTGGCCGGAGGCGGGCGCGGCGGCGAAAAGGGTCATTGTGCAGGGAATAAAGGGCGACAAGGGCCCGCTGGAACTGACGGCAGGTCTTGTGCTACATGAAACCGGCGGCAAGCCGACCGAGGCGGCGGAGTGTATATCGCGCTTTGGTGCGACTTTTACGGATGTCCTGTCACAATAAAGACTTGTACAGAGCGGTTAAATCCTTAACTTAACGCCATGAAAATAAAAGAACTGATCAAGAAGACGCCGCTCAAGCGGTTTTTCGACAAATCGCCGCTGGTGGCCGTGTTGCCGCTTCACGGCGTGATTGCGCCCGGTGGCAGCAAGCTGCGCGGGGAAAACCTCAACCTCGCAAGTCTGGAAAACCAGATTGAGTCTGCGTTCGAGATGAAGGGCGTGTCGGCGGTGGCGCTGCTGATCAATTCACCCGGCGGCTCGCCGGTGCAGTCCTCGCTGATTTTCGATCGCATTCGGCAATTCGCGGATGAGAAGGAAGTCCCGGTCTATGCCTTCGCTGAGGATGTGATGGCGTCGGGCGGTTACTGGCTCGGCCTCTGCGCGGACGAGATTTATGTGAACAAGAACTCGGTGATCGGGTCCATCGGCGTTGTCTCTGGCGGTTTCGGCTTTCCGGGACTGATGGAAAAACTCGGCATCGACCGGCGCCTCTATTCAGCGGGGGAGAACAAGGTCAAGCTGGACCCGTTCAGCCCGGAAAAGGAGGACGATATCCTCTGGCTGAAGAAAATCCAGGGCGAGATCCATGACAACTTCAAGGATCTGGTAAAAACCCGGCGCGGTGAGCGCCTGAAAAAACGTAAAGACAAGGAACTGTTCTCCGGCGATGTCTGGGTCGGCGAGAAAGCGGTCGAGCTCGGCCTTGTGGACGGGATTGCGGATGTGCGATCCTTCTGCCGGGAGAAATATGGCGACAAGGTGCGCTTCAAGAAACTCGGCGGGCGGCGGGGCTTCCTTGCGAAGAAGCTTGGCCTGGAGCATCAGGCCATCGGCGCAGATGCCGTTGAGGCGCTGACGGACGCGGTCCGTAATCAGGCGGCCTGGGGCCGGTACGGCCTGTGATTCGCGGGCTTTAGAAGAGGGGGAAGCGGCAAATGTTCTCACCGATGAAAATCATCCTGATCCTGCTGGTGATCGGCGCTGTCTTCCTTGCCCATCGCTTCTACCGCAGCACAATTGCGCCCGGCCTTGAAAAATCAAGGAAGAACAGGGAATTCAAGGGCAGCAGGGCCGACAAGATGCTCGATCTGGAGGAATGCCCGCGCTGCGGCTCCTTCGTTGCCGACCTCGGCGAACATTCCTGCAAGGATAAATAGCGCAAAGCCGCCCGTGCCGGTTGACCCGCCAACGCCCGCGCTTTATGTTGCGGCGCAACTCTTCTTACAAGGTCAGTAACATGGCGGATAAAGTGGCGTCCGCGCCGTCCAATTCCTTTCAGGATCTCATCCTGACATTACAACATTTCTGGTCCTCCAAAGGCTGCGTTATCCTGCAGCCCTACGATATGGAAGTCGGCGCTGGAACCTTTCATCCGGCCACGACGCTGCGCTCCCTTGGCCCCGAGCCGTGGAAGACCGCCTATGTGCAGCCATCACGTCGCCCGACCGACGGCCGCTATGGCGAGAACCCGAACCGCACCCAGCATTACTACCAGTTTCAGGTGCTGTTGAAGCCGTCGCCGGACAATATTCAGGAGCTGTATCTGGAGAGCATCTACGCGCTTGGGATCGATCCGAAGAACCATGATATCCGCTTTGTCGAGGATGACTGGGAAAGCCCGACTCTCGGCGCCTGGGGCCTTGGCTGGGAAGTCTGGTGCGATGGCATGGAAGTCAGCCAATTCACTTTCTTCCAGCAGGTCGGCGGCTATGAATGCAGCCCGGTTTCGGGTGAGTTGACATATGGCCTTGAACGCCTCGCTATGTATGTGCAGGGCGTGGACAGCATGTTCGACCTCAAATGGAATAACGACGGCGTCACCTATGCCGATGTCTTCCTGCAGAACGAGCAGGAATTCTCCGCCTATAATTTCGAGCATTCGAATGTCGATATTCTGCTCCGCCAATTCGAGGATGCGGAACTCCAGTGCAAGGAGATTCTGGACGCAGGGTTGGCGCTGCCCGCCTATGACCAGTGCATGAAGGCAAGCCATCTGTTTAACCTGCTGGATGCGCGCGGCGTGATCAGCGTGACCGAGCGCGCCGCCTATATCGGTCGGGTACGGGCGCTGGCGCGGGCCTGCTGCGGTCAGTGGCTGAAATCCCGTGGTCACTTCAAGGAGGAGGCGTAAATGGCGGAACTGCTGCTGGAGCTATTCTCCGAGGAAATTCCTGCGCGCATGCAGAACAAGGCCGCCAATGATCTGGCGCGGCTGGTCGGTACGGGCCTGAAAGAGGCGGGGCTCGAATTCGAGATGGCGCGCGGCTATGTCAGCGCCCGGCGGCTCGCCGTGGTGGTGGAGGGGCTGCCGACGGAGCAGCTCGATACGTTCGAGGAAAGGCGCGGGCCCCGTGTCGGTGCGCCGGACAAGGCGGTCGAGGGCTTCCTGAAATCCGCCGGCCTCACCCGCGACCAGCTGGAGGAGCGGGAAACCGACAAGGGCAGCTTTTACTACGCGGTGATCGAGAGTAAGGGACGCGCGACCATCGAGGTGCTTCCCGGTCTTCTGAGCGCGGCGATTTCGGCGCTGCCCTGGCCCAAGCCGATGAAATGGGGCGATTATTCGGCGCGCTGGGTGCGGCCGCTGCATAATATCCTCTGCCTGTTCGATGGTAACACCGTGCCGCTTCAATGGGAACATCTCAGTGCCAATGACCAGACCTTCGGCCATCGCTTCATGGCGCCGGAGGCGATACCGGTCAGGGATTTCGCCGATTATCAGGCGAGGCTCAGGAATGCCTATGTCGTCCTCGATGCGGCAGACCGGGCACGGATTATCAAGGCCGACGCGACGCTGCTTGCCGAGGATGAAGGGCTTGCGCTGATTGACGATCCGGCGCTGCTGAGCGAGGTTGCGGGCCTCGTCGAATGGCCCGAATGCCTGATCGGGTCCATCGATACCAGCTTCCTCGACGTGCCGGAGGAGGCGCTGATCTCCGCCATGCGCAGCCACCAGAAATATTTTTCGCTGTCGGCCAAGGATGGCAAGATGGCCCCGCGCTTTATCGTGGTCGCCAACCTGCGTGCCGAGGATGGCGGCAAGCAGATCACTGCCGGGAATGAGCGGGTGCTGAGCGCCCGGCTCTCGGATGCCAAATTCTTCTGGGACAAGGACCGGGAGAAAAGCCTTGAAAGCCGGGTGCCCGATCTCGAAAAAATCATCTTTCACGCGAAGCTTGGCACGGTGCGCGAGAAGGTCGCGCGGATCAAGACTCTCGCTGCCGAAATCGCCCCCTATGTGCCAAACTCCGATGTCGAGCTGGCGGACCGGGCGGCGCTGCTCTCGAAGGCCGACCTGACGACCGAGATGGTGGGCGAGTTTGCCGATCTGCAAGGACTGATGGGCCGCTACTACGCCCTCCATGACGGGGAGAATGAGGCCATTGCCACAGCGATCGAGGAGCATTATTCCCCGCTCGGACCAAATGATACTTGCCCGTCCGAGCCGGCCAGCGTGATTGTGGCGCTGGCCGACAAGATCGATACGCTGACCGGCTTCTTCGCCATTGATGAAAAACCGACCGGATCGAAAGACCCGTACGCGCTCCGCCGCGCCGCGCTCGGCGTCATCCGACTGGTGCTGGAGAATGGCCTTCGCCTGCCGCTCCTTGAAATATTCGAAAAATCCGGTGCCCTGCATACGGTAACGGAGAAACTGGACGCGGAAGAACTGTTGTCCTTCTTCGCCGACCGCTTGAAAGTGCATCTTAAGG
The DNA here is from genome assembly GCF_963973085.1 of uncultured Sneathiella sp. Taxonomy (GTDB): domain Bacteria; phylum Pseudomonadota; class Alphaproteobacteria; order Sneathiellales; family Sneathiellaceae; genus Sneathiella. The sequence goes on along the minus strand of NZ_CAXAXA010000001.1, from coordinate 355,132 downwards.
AACAGAATGTCCGTCATGACTATATCACGGCAGCCTTCGGGGGCGGCGGGGAGGATGATCTCGTCCGTCTGATGGCGCGGGTTGCGGCGCTCTCCGACTTTCTCGGCTCGGATGACGGCGCGAATTTGCTGATCGCCTATCGCCGCGCCGCCAATATCCTCCGGATCGAGGAGAAGAAGGATGGCGTTTCCTATGATCAGCCGGTTGACGAGGCTCTGCTGGAGGACGGCGCGGAAAAGGCCTTGCAGGAGCGGATCGGGGAAGTTTCCAAACTCGTCTCCGGCGCCATCTCCCATGACGAGTTCGAGGCGGCGGGAACGGCGGCGGCAGCCTTGCGCAAACCCGTCGATGCGTTCTTCGACAAGGTGACAGTGAATGCCGATGACCCGAAGCTTCGCGAGAACCGGCTCCGGCTGCTCTCCACCATTCGCAATTTATTGGATCAATTGGCGGATTTATCGAAAATAGAAGGCTAATTTTTACTTTTGGCGCGTACAAAGAGTTGAGACAAATATTCAGAAGGACGATTTGACGATGACGAAGTGGGTATATTCTTTTGGCGATGGCAAGGCGGACGGCACCGCGGACATGCGAAATCTGCTGGGCGGCAAAGGCGCGAACCTGGCGGAGATGAGCAACCTTGGACTGCCGGTGCCCTCGGGATTTACCATTACGACGGAAGTCTGCACGGCCTATCTTGAAAATGACAAAGTATATCCCGATACGCTCGCCACGCAGGTCGATGCGGCGATTGACGCGATCGAGAAATCCGTCGGTGGCGGCTTCGGTGATGCGGAACAGCCGCTGCTTGTCTCCGTGCGCTCCGGCGCCCGCGCCTCGATGCCCGGCATGATGGACACCGTCCTCAACCTCGGCCTCAATGACGAGACGGTGCAGGGGCTGGAATCCCAGAGCGGCGACAAGCGCTTCGCCTATGACAGCTACCGCCGCTTTATCCAGATGTATTCCGATGTCGTCCTCGGGGTGGAACACTACCATTTCGAGGAACTGCTCGAAATCCTGAAGGAGGAAAACGGTTATCTTCTCGATACCGACCTGCTTGCCGACGACTGGGAACGGCTTGTCGGGCAGTACAAGGCAAAAGTTGAAGAGGAACTGGGCCAACCCTTCCCGCAAAGTGTGCAGGATCAGCTCTGGGGCGCTATCGGGGCAGTGTTCAGTTCCTGGACGAACACACGCGCCATCACCTATCGCCGCCTGCATGATATCCCGGCAAGCTGGGGCACGGCGGTGAATGTGCAGGCCATGGTGTTCGGTAATATGGGCAATGACAGCGCGACCGGCGTTGCCTTCACTCGCGATCCGTCGACGGGCCAGAAAATCTTCTACGGCGAATTCCTGGTGAATGCGCAAGGCGAGGATGTGGTCGCCGGTATCCGCACGCCGCAGAATCTGACCAAACAATCCCGCCTGGACGCCGGGGGCGAACTGCCGTCGATGGAAGAAGTCTTCCCGGAGGTTTTTGCCGAACTTGTCGATGTCTATAAAAAGCTCGAAGCCCATTATCACGACATGCAGGATATCGAGTTCACGGTGCAGCAAGGAAAACTCTGGATGCTGCAGACCCGTTCAGGAAAACGCACAGCGAAGGCGTCGCTGAAAATCGCTATCGACATGGTCAATGAAGGGCTGATCGACAAGAACGAGGCAATCAAGCGCATTGATCCGGCGTCCCTTGATCAGCTCTTGCATCCGACGCTTGATCCAAATGCCGAGCGGAATGTCATTGCGCGCGGACTGCCGGCAAGCCCCGGCGCCGCTTCCGGCCAGATTGTCTTCAACAGTGATGAGGCGGAGAAGCTCGCGGGCGAGGGAACGGCCGTCATTCTGGTCCGCGTCGAAACCAGCCCCGAGGACATCCACGGCATGCATGCGGCGAAGGGTATTCTCACCAGCCGCGGCGGCATGACCAGTCACGCGGCGGTTGTCGCCCGTGGTATGGGTCGGGCTTGTGTCTCCGGTGCCGGGTCGCTCAACATCGACTATAAGAACGAGACTTTGAGCGTCCTTGGCGAAACCTACAAGAAGGGCGATATCGTCACCATCGACGGCGGCAGCGGCGAAGTGATGCTGGGCGCGGTCGACATGATCATGCCGGAGCTGTCCGGTGAGTTTGGCGAGCTGATGTCCTGGGCCGATGAAATCCGCCGCATGAAAGTGCGGGCCAATGCGGAAACCCCGCTCGATGCGGAAACCGCCCGGAAATTCGGCGCAGAAGGCGTCGGTCTCTGCCGGACCGAGCATATGTTCTTCGATGCGGAGCGAATTGTCTCCGTGCGCCAGATGATCCTCGCGGAAACGACCGAGGAACGGCGCGAAGCGCTTGCGAAATTGCTCCCGTACCAGCGCGGCGATTTTGTCGACCTGTTCCGTATCATGGCGGGCCTGCCGGTCACTATCCGGCTGCTCGACCCGCCGCTGCATGAATTCCTGCCGAAATCTGATGAGGAGATTGCCGACCTCGCGAAGGCCCTTGGCGCCGATCCGGGCAAACTCCGTCACCGGGCGCTGCAACTGCATGAGTTCAACCCGATGCTCGGCCATCGCGGCTGTCGCCTCGGCATTTCCTACCCCGAGATATACGAGATGCAGGCCCGCGCGATCCTTGAGGCCGCGGCGGAAGTCAGCAAGGAGCTGGGCGATACCGTGATCCCCGAAATCATGATCCCGCTGGTCGCCACGGGGCGGGAGCTGGAAATCCTGAAAGGCAAGATCCGCGCCGTTGCCGATGCAATCCGGGACGAGACGGGCAAGGATATCGAGTATCTGATCGGCACGATGATCGAGCTGCCGCGCGCCGCGCTTCGCGCCGGGGATATCGCGCGGGATGCGGAGTTCTTCTCCTTCGGGACCAACGACCTGACCCAGACCACCTATGGCATCAGCCGCGACGATAGCGGCTCCTTCCTTGAGGATTATGTGAGCCAGGGTATCTACGAGACTGATCCCTTCGTCTCCCTCGATCAGGAAGGGGTGGGCGAGCTGGTGCAGATTGCCGCTGACCGCGGACGTGAAACCCGCGCGGGTATCAAGCTCGGTATCTGCGGCGAGCATGGCGGCGATCCGGCGAGTATCGATTTCTGCGAACGGGTCGGCCTCGACTATGTGTCCTGCTCGCCTTACCGCGTACCCATCGCAAGACTTGCGGCAGCGCAGGCCGCCCTCGGCCTCCAGCGCGTCTCTGAAGCGTAAAATAAAAAGCCCGGATCGCTCCGGGCTTTTTTATTATTCGATCACGATTTTCGGGCCGGAAGGCGCGCCGAGGCTCTGCTCGATCTTTTCCTGCACGCGCTGGCCGATCTCGCGGTAGATTTTGGCGTGGGCGCTGTCCGGTTCGGTCGCCGTGATCGGCGTGCCGGCGTCGGATGTCATGCGGATATCCATATGCAGCGGCACCTCGCCGAGGAAGTCGGTGCCAAGTTCCGCCGCCGTCTCGCGGGCGCCGCCATGGCCAAAGATGTCGGATTTCTCGCCGCAGGACGGGCAGAGGAAATAGCTCATATTCTCGACAATGCCAAAGACCGGCACATCGACTTTTCGAAACATATTCAGACCTTTGCGGGCATCAATTAACGCGATGTCCTGCGGCGTCGAGATAATCACCGCGCCGGTTAGTGGCACTTTCTGCGCGAGGGTGAGTTGCGCATCGCCGGTGCCGGGCGGCATATCGACGACGAGCACGTCAAGTTCGCCCCAGTCGACATCGAAGACCATCTGCTGCAGCGCGCTCATGATCATCGGGCCGCGCCAGATCATCGGCGTGTCCTCCTCGACGAGGAAGCCCATGGACATGACTTTCAGGCCCCATTTCTCCATCGGGATCAGCTTCTTGCCGTCTTTCGATTGGGGTTTGCCCTTGAGACCCAGCATGCGCGGGAGCGACGGGCCATAGACGTCCGCATCCAGCATGCCGACCTTGAGGCCGAGCGCGGCAAGGCCGAGCGCGATATTGACGGCGCAAGTGGATTTGCCGACGCCGCCCTTGCCGGAGGCGACGGCAACTATCGCGGCAACGCCCGGAACCTCGGGCTTCTGCGCGGGCTGCTGCTGTTGCGGCTGGGCGCGGGACGGGGCCTGCGGCTGAGGCTCGGCGGATTGCTCCGCCGTCAGGACGGCACTGACCGATTTAACGCCGGGCAGGCTGAAGACAGCCTCTTCGCATTTCTTGCGGAGCGGTTCCATTTCATTCGCGTCCTTTGGATCGATCTCCAGCGCGAAGCCGACATTGCCGTCCTTGACCACCAGCCCGGCGATCAGGCCAAGCGCAACCACACTCTTGCCCGTCTTCTGATCGATGATTTTCTCGAGGCAATTGAGGATGGTTTGATCATTTATCGCAGACATGCTTGAAAACTCCCGCATCGGACACAAAATGGTAGTCATAGACTAATTAACTCCGCAACATTGCACGCTGGCAGAAAATAACGGTTTCCGGCGCGTGTTCCGTTGCAGAATGTGACAGGGTGTCATATAACGCGACTACGCAAAGTTAGCAAACGCGCAGAGACGGCGCAGGAATATAAGGAGAGGAGAACATATGCCTTGGAACAATCAGGGTGGCAATGACGGAGGCTGGCAAGGCGGCGGTGGAAATCGCGGACCTTGGGGTCAGGGACCCAGCGGCCAGCAACCGCCGAATCTCGAAGACATTATCAAGAAGGGCCAGGACCGGCTGAAAGACATTATGCCCGGCGGCAGCGGCGGCAAGATCGGCATCGTCATTTTGTTGCTGGTGCTCCTCGTCGCGTGGCTCATTAGCGGTTTTTATAAAGTCGAAACCACCGAGCAGGGCGTCGTGCTGCGCTTTGGCGAATGGGTGAAAACGACCCAGCCGGGCCTGAACTATCATTTGCCCTATCCGATTGAAACTGTGCTGACGCCCGAGGTGACGAAGGTTAACAGCGTCGAGATTGGATTTCGTCCGACGCGCGGCGGGGGCTCTTCCCGGGTTGAGGAAGAAAGCCTGATGCTGACCGGAGACGAAAATATCGTCGAAGTCAGTTTCACAGTGCTGTGGCGGATCAATGATGCGGGCGAGTATCTCTTTAATGTTGATGAACCGGACCGGACCATCAAGGCGGCAGCAGAAAGCGCCATGCGCGAGGTGATCGGCCGGACGGACCTGACAGCGGCAATTACCGAGGGTCGTTTGTTGGTCGAAACCGAGGTGCTGGAGCGTCTTCAGCAGGTTCTTAATGAATATGGCGCCGGTGTTCAGATTCTGCAGGTTCAGTTGAAGAATGCGGAACCACCCGCGCAGGTTATCGCGGCGTTCCGGGATGTTCAGGCGGCGGAAGCCGACAAGGAGCGCGCCCAGAACGAGGCCTTGGCTTACTCCAATGACATTATTCCCCGCGCCCGCGGTCAGGCGGAGATGATCCGTCAGGAAGCTGAAGGCTACAAGCAGCGTGTGATTGCCGAAGCCGAAGGTGAGGCCGCGCGGTTTGTCTCCATCTATGACGAATACGCGAAAGCACCTTATGTGACCCGCCAGCGTATTTATCTTGAAACCCTGCAGGAAGTGTTCTCGGGCAAGCAGAAAATGATTATTGATACCGGTAAGAACGGGTCACAAGGCATTGTCCCCTACCTCCCGCTCAATGAACTGCAGAAAGGGGCAACCAAGCCATGAACAAGACAATAGTGACAATTTTGGTTGTTCTTCTGGTGGGTGCCGGTATCGTGGCATCGAGTGCGCTCTTCACCGTCCACCAGACGCAGCAGGCCATCGTTATGCAGTTTGGTAATCCGCAACAGGTCATTCAGGAGCCGGGACTGCATTTCAAACTCCCCTTTGTGCAGGATGTTGTTTATGTGGACAAGCGTGTCCTGTCCGTCAGCACGCAGCGTGAAGAGATCGTGACCCGCGATCAGAAGCGCCTGATGGTGGACAGCTTTGCGCGGTTCCGCATCGCCAATCCGCTGTTGTATTATCAGTCCTATGGCAACCTGAACATCGCCTATCAGCGTCTGGAAACCATCCTGAACTCGCAACTCCGGCAGAATCTTGGCCGCCAGATCCTGAACAATATTGTTTCGGGAGAACGCTCGAACCTGATGCTGCAAATCCGGGAGCAGGTCAACAAGGAAGCCGCTGCCTCCGGCATTGACGTGATCGATGTGCGTATCGTCCGCGCTGACCTGCCAAAGGAAAACAGCGAGAAGGTCTTTGATCGTATGCGGTCGCAGCGTGAGCAGGAAGCAAAGGAAATCCGGGCAACGGGTGCGGAAATCGCCCAGCGGATTACCTCCAATGCAGACAAGGAACGTACGGTCCTGATTGCCAACGCACGGAAGGATTCAGAGATTCTTCGGGGTGAAGGCGATGCGGAAAAGAACCGTATTTTTGCGGATGCCTTCGGCAAGGATGAGGATTTCTTCTCCTTCTACCGGTCGATGCAGGCCTATCGGCAGTCCATGTCGGATGATGATACAACGATGGTGCTCTCCCCGACATCGGAGTTCTTCCGATTCTTTGACCAGCAGAACGTGGAATCCGCACCTGCTAAGTAAGCAAGAATTGAAACGGCCCGCATAAAACATGCGGGCCGTTTTTTAAGGGGTTATTGGTGTGGTATCGGATTTCCTGCTGGCGCTGGCGCTGATCCTGTTTATCGAAGGTACGCTTTATGCCCTGTTTCCCGATGGCATGAAGCGGATGATGGTATCGGTGCTTGAAACACCCAGCCACACTTTGCGCATATTTGGTCTTGTCGTGTCCGTGCTTGGTGTTGTTTTTGTCTGGATACTCCGGGGATAGCGAAGGTTTTATGCCCGAAATTCAAGGAGTTTTGTAATTAACCAACAAAATTTGAAAAACGGGTTTCAATTGCACATTTCTGCCTTATTTGATTTCTAGGTACATACGGCAACATGCGCAGGACGGGCGGTCCGGCGGATGAACAAGAGGGGTTAATATTGTCAGTTGATCCTCTGCCCGCGATCTTCAAGATTAGGCAGGGAATCGAATTATAGAAGGAAGATAGACTTGTATAACCGATACTCAGCACGGCCGAAATCGGCAGAGATTGGCGTTCACGCCGTGCCCGCAAACGCAAACAGCGCGCGGAAATATGGCGTTCTCATTATTTCAACCCTGACGGTGTTTACCTTGATGGCGTTCATGGCGGTCAGTGCAAAAGCGCGCTCCGTGCCCGATAGCTTCGCCGATCTTGTGGAAAAACTGTCCCCAGCTGTTGTTAATATTTCAACGACCCAGACCGTGAAGGCGCCCAGTGGTAGCCTCCCGCAGTTGCCGAAAGGCCATCCGTTCGAGGATTTCTTCAAGGAATTCGGCAATCGTGATAACGGCCAGGAGCGCGAACGCAAGGCGACATCGCTCGGGTCCGGTTTCGTCATTGACGCAGATGGCGGCTATGTCATTACCAACAACCATGTGATCGATGGCGCCGACGAGATCAAGGTGATCTTCAAGGACGGCGAGGATCTCCCAGCGACGCTGGTGGGAACAGACCCGAAGACCGACCTTGCCGTTTTGAAAATCGATCCGACGGCGCGTCCGCTCATTGATGTGGACTGGGGCGACAGTGACAAATCCCGCGTTGGGGACTGGGTTCTTGCCATTGGTAATCCGTATGGGCTTGGCGGCACGGTAACGGCCGGTATTATCTCGGCGCGCGGGCGTGACATCCGTTCCGGACCCTATGACGACTATATCCAGACGGATGCCTCCATCAACAAGGGGAATTCCGGTGGTCCGCTGTTTAATAAGGACGGTAAGGTCATCGGCATTAACACAGCGATCTTTTCGCAGTCCGGCGGTAGCATCGGGATCGGCTTTGCGGTTCCCTCCGAGCTTGCGGTGCCGGTGATCGCACAGTTGATTGAGTTCGGCAAGACCAGCCGTGGCTGGCTCGGTGTGGTGATCCAGCCGGTCACCGAGGAAATTGCCGAAGGGCTTGATCTCAGCGATACCGATGGTGTGCTTGTCGCCGGTGTGCCCGAAGATGGGCCGGCGTTCAAATCCGGTATCAAGGCCGGGGACGTGATCCTGAAGTTCAACGGTGAGGAAGTCACCGAACCACGGGAACTCTCGCGTTTGGTCGCGGAAACGAAAGTCGGTTCCGAAGTCTCTGTCGAGTTGTGGCGCAGCGGCAAGACTATGAATTTAGACGTTGTCCTTGGCGAGCTTGAGAAGGCGGAAACCGCCATGGCCGGATCGTCTTCGTCAGAGCAGTCCGGCAGCGATAAAAGCGTCGATCTGCTCGGCATGGAGCTTTCTGGCATCAATGACGCCGCGCGGGAGCAGTTCAGCATCGGTGCAGATGTCGAGGGTGTTGTCGTGACCAATGTCGATCCTGACTCGGAAGCCGCCGAGAAGGGCATTCGCGCCGGTGATGTTGTGGCGGAAGCGCAGCTTGAGCCGGTCACGACACCGGAGCAGATGAAGGAACGGATTGCCGAAATCCAGGAGACGGACAAGAAATCTGTCCTGCTGCTCCTGAAGCGCGGCGATAATTCACGCTTTATCGCCCTGAAGCTGAACAAGGAAAGCTAGGCGAGAGAGTTACCCTTTGAAACGAATGGCGCCCCTCCGATGAGGCGGCGCCATTTTTTATGCGGTGACGAAATCGCTGTCGCGATATCCCTGATAATAGAGCAGGGTGGTCAGATCGCCGAAGCGAATGGCCGCGTCGGCCGCCGCGATGGCCGCCTGCTTGGCGTGATAGGCAACGCCGAGGCCCGCCGCCTCGATCATCGGGATGTCATTTGCCCCGTCGCCAATAGCCAGTGTTTCAGCGCGGTCGATATTCTTCTTTGTCATCAGCTGTTTCAACGTGGCAAGCTTCGCGCTGGAGTTCAGGATCGGTTCTGCCGCGATGCCGGTCAGGCTCCCGTTCTCGAACAATAGCTCGTTGCTCATATCCATATGAAAGCCGACCTGATCGCGCACCCGGTTGGTGAAAAAAGTGAAACCACCTGAGACAAGCGCCGTATAGACGCCGTTCGCCCGCATCGTCTGAACCAGGGTCCAGGCGCCCGGGGTGAGCCGGACCCGTTCGTCAAATACCTGTTGCAGAACCGGTTCGCGCAAGCCTTTCAGCATGGCGACGCGGGCGCGAAAGGCGTCGTTGAAATCGAGTTCCCCGTTCATCGCCTGCTCGGTAATGGCGGATACTTCTTTGCGAAACCCGGCAAAATCCGCAAGCTCGTCAATGCATTCGACGGTAATCATGGTGCTGTCCATATCGGCGAGGAACAGCTTCTTTTTCCGGTGCGCGGTTGGCTGCAGGCAATAGTCGATCATGTCGAGGAGGCCGGAAGCGGAGAGGCGGGCCTCGGCCTCCTCAAGCCACGGGCCGGTGAAGGCAATGTCCACCGCGCGATCCTCCGAAAGCCAGTCGGGTTCTGCGCAGGCCGCGCCCGCTTCGGTGAGTTCCCGAGCGGCGGCCTCAGCTATGTTGCGAATTGACGCGCCCGCTGTATGATCAGTGACAAGTGTAAGAACAGAAGTTTGAGCCATGGTAATCGACAGATATTCCCAAAATGGATAAAGACCAGCCGCAAACCCACCGCCAGAATGGTTGTATCCTGCTCGCGGGACCGACCGCCAGCGGCAAATCCGCTTTGGCCATTGCCATAGCAGAGGAATTTGACGGTGTCATCATCAATGCGGACAGCATGCAGGTTTATGACGGCCTGCGTGTCCTGACCGCCCGGCCGAGCGCGGCGGAGGAAGCGAGCGCCCCGCACCGGCTTTATGGCGTGCTCGATCCCGCGGATTACTGCAATGCGGCGCGCTGGCGCGATATGGCGCTGAAGGAGATCGAGGCGGCGCGGGCTGCCGGAAAGCTGCCGATCCTTGTCGGGGGCACCGGCCTGTATTTTGATATCCTGACCAAAGGCATTGCGGAGGTTCCCGACATCTCCGAGGAGGTAAGGGGCCGCCTTCGCGATCTTCACAAGACTGAGGGGAACGCGGTCATTCATGCGCGGCTGCGCGAGAAAGACCCGGAAATGGCAGCCCGGCTTAATGAGGGTGACAGCCAGCGACTTCTCCGGGCGCTGGAGGTGGTGGAGGAAACCGGCATTACATTGGGCGAGTGGCAGAAGAAAGCCCCAACCGGGGATATACTTGAAGGGCCGCGTCTTTGGCTGGCGCTGACGCCGGAACGGGACTGGTTGTACGCCCGCTGTGATAAACGGCTGGACTGGATGATCGACAGGGGCGGGGCGCTCGCCGAGGTGGCGGGTTTCATGGCGCGCCGGCTCGATCCGTCGCTTCCGGCGATGAAGGCGCTTGGCGTGCCGGAGTTGATGGCGGTGCTGAAAGGCGAGATGGCTCAGGACGCGGCGCGGGAGCGGGTAAAAATGCTCACCCGCCGCTATGCAAAACGGCAATTGACCTGGGTCCGGAATAAGATGTGCGAAGCAAATCGCTCTTCTGCGCAAGATTTGGAAAGTTTAAAGGCCGAATTCTTTCCATTTATTCGTCGATTTTTGTTGACGGAGGCCAATTGAAGGTCTAGTTTCTCCCGAATTGGCGGCTTTCCGAAAGGTGAGCCTGTTTTTGACCGCCCGGTATCGTGCCGGGCGTCTTTTTTCTATTGAACTTTTTAAGACAAAAGCCGAACGCAGAATTAGGATAGTGACGATGGCGAACCAGGAACTGACAGGAGCGGGAATAGTAATCAAGGCGCTGAAGGATCAGGGTGTCGAGGTGATTTTCGGGTATCCTGGGGGCGCCGTGCTACCGCTCTATGACGAGCTGTTCAAGCAGAACAGTATCCGTCATATCCTCGTCCGTCAGGAAGGCGGCGCGGTTCATGCGGCGGAAGGCTATGCCCGTTCCACCGGTAAGCCGGGCGTCGTTCTCGTGACCTCCGGTCCCGGCGCGACCAATGCGGTCACCGGCCTCGCCGATGCACTGATGGACAGTATTCCGATTATCTGCCTGACCGGGCAGGTGGCGACCCATATGATCGGCAATGACGCCTTTCAGGAGGCGGACACGGTCGGTATTACCCGCCCGGTGACAAAGCATAACTATCTGGTGAAAGACGCAAACGATCTCGCCCGCGTCATGCATGAGGCCTTCTTCGTGGCGACCAATGGCCGTCCGGGCCCGATCGTTGTCGATCTGCCGAAGGACGTGCAGCTGGCGACGGGTACTTACGTGCCACCGTCGATGGTCAAGCACAAAAGCTATAAGCCGCAGATCAAGGGCGACCTCAAGGCCATCAAGGCGGCGGTCAAGCTGATCTCGAACGCGAAAAGGCCGGTTTTCTATACCGGCGGCGGTGTCATCAATTCCGGCCCCAAGGCCTCGAAGCTGTTGACGCAGCTTGTCCGGCTGACCGGCCATCCGATCACCAACACCCTGATGGGCCTCGGCGCCTATCCGGCGAGCGACAAGCAGTTTCTCGGTATGCTGGGGATGCACGGCACTTATGAGGCGAACCATGCCATGCATGACTGCGATGTATTGGTCTGTATCGGCGCCCGCTTCGATGACCGGATTACCGGGCGTCTCGATGCCTTCTCGCCGAAATCAAAGAAAATTCACGTCGATATAGATCCATCCTCGATCAACAAGAACGTGGCTGTCGATATCCCGATTGTCGGAGATGTCGCCCATGTCCTGGAAGACATGATCAAGGTCTGGAAATCGGAAGTACACAAGCCTGAAGTGGCGTCGCAGAAGAAATGGTGGGCGCAGATTGAGAGTTGGCGGTCAAAAGACTGCCTGAAGTTCGAGCAGAAGGGCAAGGCTATCAAGCCGCAATATGCCCTGCAACGGCTGAATGAACTGACGAAAGGCATGGATCGCTATTTCACCACGGAAGTGGGGCAGCACCAGATGTGGGCGGCGCAGTATCTTCAGTTTGAGGAGCCGAACCGCTGGATGACCTCGGGTGGGCTGGGCACCATGGGCTATGGCCTGCCGGCGGCGATGGGCGTGCAGATCGCCCATCCGGATGCGCTGGTTGTCGATGTCGCGGGCGAAGCCTCGACCATGATGAATATCCAGGAACTTTCCACCATCCTGCAATACCGCCTGCCGGTGAAGGTGTTCATCCTCAATAACGAGTATATGGGCATGGTCCGCCAGTGGCAGGAACTGTTGCATGGCGGGCGCTATTCGGAGAGCTATATGGAAAGCCTGCCCGATTTCGTGAAACTGGCGGAGGCATTCGGCTCCACCGGCTTGCGCTGCACCGATCCGGACAAGGTCGATGACTGCATCAAGGAAATGATCTCCATCAAGGGCCCGGTCGTTGTCGATATGATTATCGACAAGACGGAAAATGTCTTCCCCATGGTACCCTCGGGCGCCGCGCATAACGAGATGCTGCTGGGGGACGAAACGGACGATGGGGGTCCGAAAGTCACGTCGGATGGACTGTCGCTGGTATAATCGACCCCTATTTCCTTCGAAAAGCTATGGATTAAACGCTAATGCTGGTTTAAAAGAGACCGCGCTTGCAAAGGATATGTCTGGACAATGACTGAAAATACCGAAATTTTCCGCCATACCATCTCTGTTCTCGTCGATAACGAGTTCGGTGTGCTGGCACGCGTGGTCGGGCTCTTCTCCGGTCGCGGATATAACATTGAAAGCCTGACCGTGGCCAAGGTCGACGAATCCGAAAATCTTTCGCGGATCACGATTGTCACCACGGGAACGGCCATGGTGATCGAGCAGATCAAGGCGCAGCTGGGTCGGCTGGTACCCGTTCACAAGATCGCCGATCTCACCATTGATGGGCCGAGTGTCGAGCGGGAGATGGCACTGGTGAAGGTTATCAGCAAGGGTGAGAAGCGGGTGGAGGCCCTTCGTATGGCGGATATCTTCCGCGCCCGCCCCGTTGATACAACAGAGGATTCCTTTGTTTTTGAGGTGACGGGCGTGCCGGAGAAGGTGAAGGCCTTCATCGGGTTGATGGAGCCGCTGGGCAAGGCGGAAGTCTGCCGGACAGGTCTCGTCGCGGTGCATCGTGGCACGGACGTGATCTGAGGCTAAAAACGTAATTACAATATTTGAATGGACGAAAAGTTTTAATCGAGAAGGAACGATAGGATGCGCGTATACTACGACAGCGACGCCGATGTAAATCTGATCAAGGGCAAGAAAGTTGTCATCGTCGGCTATGGTAGCCAGGGCCATGCCCATGCCAACAACCTGAAGGATTCCGGCGTCAAGGACGTGGCCGTCGCGCTGCGAGAAGGCTCTTCCTCAGCGAAGAAGGCCGAAGAAGCAGGCCTTAAGGTTATGACCCCTGCGGACGCAGCGGCCTGGGGCGATGTGATCATGATGCTGACCCCGGACGAGCTGCAGGCGGACATCTATGAAGAAGAGTTGGCGCCGAACATGAAGGAAGGCGCGGCACTTGTCTTCGCGCATGGCCTGAATGTGCATTTCAATCTGATCGTTCCGCGCGCCGACATGGATGTGTTCATGATCGCGCCAAAGGGTCCCGGACACACGGTTCGCTCCGAATATCAGCGCGGCGGCGGCGTGCCTTGCCTTGTGGCCGTGCATCAGGATGCCTCGGGCAACGCGCTTGATCTCGGGCTTTCCTACGCTTCCGCCATCGGCGGCGGCCGTGCGGGCATCATTGAGACCAGCTTCAAGGAAGAATGCGAAACCGATCTCTTCGGGGAGCAGGCCGTTCTTTGCGGTGGCCTCGTGGAGTTGATCCGCGCCGGGTTCGAAACATTGGTTGAAGGCGGCTATGCGCCGGAGATGGCCTATTTCGAATGCCTGCATGAAGTGAAGCTGATTGTCGACCTGATCTATGAAGGCGGTATCGCAAACATGAACTACTCCATTTCCAACACGGCGGAGTATGGCGAGTACGTTACCGGTCCGCGGATCGTGACGTCGGAGACCAAGGCGGAAATGAAGCGGGTTCTGGACGATATCCAGACCGGTAAATTTACGCGCGACTGGATGCTGGAGAACAAGGCGCGTCAAACGAGCTTCAAGGCAATCCGTGCCCGCAACGATGCGCACCAGATCGAGGAAGTCGGTGAAAAACTTCGCGCCATGATGCCCTGGATCGCGGCTGGTCGTCTTGTGGACAAATCCAAGAACTAGGGCTTGCCGTAAAGCCAGACTGTGATAAAAAGCCGACCACTGCGTCGGCTTTTTTTATGCCGGGCGTTTGGGGCTCTCTTATATATTAGAGAAAAATATTCGATTGATCCTCGTAATTTATGGTTAATCCTGTTTGCGTATTTCCCCCATCTGCTTTACAAATCAATTGCCTGCACGCGGGGGGAAATCGTATTTATCAACTGATGGTGGGAAATTATTAACTATCTTCTGCAATAACTGCTAAATGCTGCTCAGGCATGTCTCGACAGATATCTCCGGCAGCACAAATACGCGGATGTTGGCGTGGGTAGGCAAGGGTGAATTTTGAACCGGTCTGCGACAAAAACTGGAAGTCAGGTGCGCGTTCTAACGTAATTGCGGGGCCCGGGGCCGGGTCCCATTTTTGGGTATATGAGGCAGCTTAATGTTAAACGGATTACTCGGCTGGATGTCAGCCGATATGGCCATCGACCTTGGAACCGCAAACACGCTGGTTTATGTCAAGGGCCGCGGTATCGTCCTGAATGAGCCATCGGTTGTGGCGATCCTGCATAACAAGGGCAAGAAACAGGTTCTGGCCGTTGGCGACGAAGCGAAGATGATGCTGGGCCGAACTCCGGGCAATATCGAAGCCATTCGCCCCTTACGTGATGGTGTTATCGCTGATTTTGAGATTGCCGAGGAAATGATCCGGCATTTTATCCACAAAGTTCATAACCGGCGCAGCTTTGCCCGCCCGTTGATTATTATCTGCGTGCCGTCGGGTTCCACCGCTGTTGAGCGGAAAGCGATTAAGGAGGCGGCGGAAAATGCTGGTGCCCGTCAGGCGATCCTCATCGATGAGCCAATGGCCGCAGCAATCGGCGCAGGACTTCCCGTAACGGAGCCCACTGGCTCCATGGTCGTTGATATCGGCGGCGGCACGACAGAGGTTGCGGTTCTCTCGCTTGGCGGGATTGTTTATGCAAAAAGTATTCGCGTGGGCGGCGACAAGATGGATGAGGCGATTATCGCCTATATCCGTCGCAATCATAATCTGCTGGTCGGCGAAAGCTCGGCGGAGCGGATCAAAAAACTAATCGGCTCAGCCTGCGCGCCGGAAGATGGCGAAGGCGAGACCATGGAAATCCGTGGTCGCGACCTCATGAACGGCGTGCCAAAAGAACTGATTATCAGCCAGCGACAGATTGCCGAAAGCCTCGCGGAGCCTGTCGGGGCAATTATTGAGGCGGTGAAAGTCGCCCTTGAACATACGGCGCCGGAACTGGCAGCGGATATTGTCGACAAGGGCATTGTGCTCACCGGAGGCGGGGCGCTGCTCGGGAATTTCGATCATGTCCTGCGGCAGGCGACAGGCCTGCCGGTCTCCATCGCCGAGGAGCCGCTTTCCTGCGTCGCCATCGGCACAGGCCGCGCGCTGGAGGAGATCAAGACTTTGCGCCATGTTCTGAGTGGAGAAAACTGAGCGCCACAGTGAATATTGGTAAAACCGGGGTGTAACTAGATGGCTCCAAGGCAGAGCTCGGTATTTAAACTGACCTGGCCGCTGAAGACAATTCTTCAGCGTTCTGCCTTTCTTGCGCTTATTTCGCTGGCCATTGCACTTCTGTTCCTCGGCAAGGCGAATATTGGTGTTGTCGAGCGGATGCGGACAGCAACAACGGACATCGTCGCCCCGATCCTCGCCACCATATCCCAGCCCGTTGATGCCTTTCATCAGGCCGTTGGCCGGGTGCAGAAGCTGACCAGCCTGATTGAGGAAAACGAGCGACTGCGCGAGGAAAATGCAAGACTTCTCAAATGGCAGGCCGTCGGCCGCACACTGGAACAGGAGAACGAGAATTTCCGCCAACTCCTGAATGCCCTTTCCGATCCCCTTGTCTTGCCGATCACGGCGCGGGTGGTCGGCGATAATGGCGGGCCGTTCGTGCGCACGCTGCTGCTCAATGCAGGTCGCCGCGATGGTGTCCGGGTCGGGCAGGCGGTGGTCGCACCGCTCGGTCTCGTTGGCCGTATCGCCGAGGTGGGGGAACGCTCCGCCCGTGTCCTGCTGCTGACCGACCTTAACTCCCGCATTCCCGTGGTGATGGAGAAATCCCGTCACAAGGGTATCCTGCTGGGAGATAACTCCACATCCCCGATCCTTGATTTCCTGCCGACGACTGCAACCGTGTCGCCGGGGGACCGGATCGTGACCTCCGGCGATGGCGGAATGTTGCCTGCCGGACGACCCATTGGCATTGTCTCCTCGGTCACGGATCGGCGTATCCGGGTAAAGGCCTTTGCCGACTGGACCCGTCTGGAATATGTCAGCGTGCTGCGCTATGATCTGCCGGGAATGAGTAGCCCGGATGAAAACCCGGGTGATCTTGGCGAAAGCAGATTGGATGCAAAGTGAGCCCGACACTCGCCTATCAGTTTAACCGTTTCCTTCGAGGCAGCGTGCCGTTTGCCCTGACGGTGTTGCTGGCGATGATGAGTGTCGTGCCGATCGGGATCAGCGGCTATGCCAATGTTACTCCGGCCTTCGTGGCCATTTCCGTGTTTTACTGGAGCATTCACCGGCCCTATCTGATGAACGCACCGCTGTGCTTTCTGCTCGGCGTTATCTCCGATTGCCTGACGGGAACACCGCTTGGTCTGTCGTCGCTCCTGCTGCTGTTGACCCATGGCATTGCGCTCTCGCAGCGGCGGATTTTTATCGGGAAATCCTTCTTTCTCACCTGGTTCGGCTATCTGCTGATCGGCTTTATCATCGCGATTCTGAGCTGGGTCATCGCCTGTCTCTATTCGCTGGCCTATGTGCCGATTGCACCCATTCTCGCGCAATACGGCCTGTCGCTGCTGGTGTTTCCATTCTTTGCCTGGCTGTTCGGTCTGCTGCAGAACAACCTGTTGAGGCTGACCTGATGGCGAAGGACCAGCATAAGGAAAAAGGCAGGGTTTTCTCCCGCCGGGCGCTAATGATGGCAGGCGGGCAGGCCGTGTTGATGTCAGCGCTGGCCGGACGGCTCTATTACCTTCAGGTTATTCACTCGGATGAATATTCGATGATGGCCGACGAAAACCGGATGAATCTCCGGCTGCTCCCACCGCTTCGGGGACGGATCGTCGATCGTTTCGGCACCGAGATCGCCAGTAACCGCCACAACTACCGCGTTATCCTGATCCCTGAGCAGACGGCAAGTATTGAGGCAACGCTGGATGCGCTTGGACACTTTGTGCCGCCTGAATCGATTGATCGCGAACGGGTGCTGAAAGACGCGAAGCGCAAGCGCAGTTTCGTTCCCATTCCCGTCGTTGATAACCTGACATGGGACCAGTTCGCCCGCATCAATGTCAATGCACCGGACCTGCCGGGAATTCAGGTGGACGTCGGCTCGACCCGCGATTATCCCTATGCCAAGCTGTTCGCCCATATCGTCGGCTATGTCGGCGCCGTTTCGGAGAAGGACCTGCAGAATCAGGAATATGACCCGCTTTTGGAATTGCCTGAATTCCGCATTGGCAAGAGTGGGGTCGAAAAATATTACGATCGGACTTTGCGCGGCAAGGCGGGCCTCAGCCGGCTGGAGGCAAATGCCTATGGCCGCGTCATCCGCGAGCTCAACCGCGAGGAAGGCATCCCCGGCAACGATGCGGTGCTGACCATCGACAAGCAGCTTCAGGAATTCGCCGTCCGCCGCATGGGAGAGGAAAGCGCCGCCGCCGTCGTGATCGACATTCATTCGGGCGATATTCTCTCGATGGTGTCAGTGCCATCTTTCGATCCCAATAACTTCGCCAGCGGTATCAGCTCCGCCGACTGGAAGGAGCTGGTGGAAAACCCGAAGCGACCGCTCGGCAACAAGGCCATCGCCGGACAATATCCGCCCGGCTCGACCTTCAAGATGATTGTCGCCCTCGCGGCGCTGGAGGCGGGGGTGATCACATCCGGACATGAGGTGTTCTGTGGCGGCCATACGCAACTTGGCAAGCATCGCTTTCACTGCTGGAAACGGGGCGGGCATGGCAAGCTGAAACTGGAAGATGCGATTTCCCAATCCTGCGACATCTATTTTTATGACATCGCCCGCAAGGTCGGCGTCGACAAGATTGCCGAGATGGCCCACCGTTTCGGCCTTGGCGAAAAACTCGGCATCGACATACTGGGCGAGCGCGCGGGCCTGATCCCGACAAAAGCCTGGAAACAGGCGGTGCAGGGCGTTTCCTGGCAGCTTGGTGAAACCTATAACACAGGGATCGGGCAGGGCTATGTGCTGACGACGCCATTGCAGCTTGCTGTGATGACGGCGCGCCTCGCCAATGGCGGCAAGAAGGTGAACCCGCGGCTTGTTCGCTCGGTCACCGGCCAAACCCTGGAAGGCGCCGTTCTGCCCCCTGTGGACGACGAGGCGGCCAACCGGGATATCGGCGTCAGCCAGAGCGCCCTTAAAACCGTTCTGAGCGGAATGAACAAGGTAGTGAACGGCCCACGAGGCTCGGCCCGCGCCGCAAAAATTCAGGTAGAGGGCTGGGAAATGGCGGGTAAGACCGGCACCGCCCAGGTCCGCCGCATCTCGCGCAAGGAACGCATCGAGGGTGTGCGCAAATCGGACGAGAAACCGTGGGAGGAACGCGACCACGCGCTCTTCGTCGGTTTTGCGCCCTATGATGATCCGCGCTATGCCGTCTCGGTCATTGTCGAGCATGGCGGCAGCGGGTCCGGCGCCGCCGCGCCGATTGCCCGCGATTTATTACAGGAAACGCTACGTCTCGATCCGTTGCGCCGGCCCAGCTATGACATCGCCATCCGCCGTCCGGCAGGAGGGGGGGATGTATAGGGAGCTGGGGCAGAAAAATGTCACTATTCCGCTTACCCGCAAGATCTGGGATATCAACTGGGGCTTTGTGCTGCTGATTTGCGCGACCGCGTCGGTCGGCTTCCTGATGCTCTATTCCGCGGCTAATGGCAATCTGGAGCCCTGGGCGTCACGCCAGATGATGCGTTTCGGGGCAGGCCTGATCCTGATGTTCATGGTGGCGCTGGTCGATATCCGCATCTGGCTCAATCTCGCCTATCCTGCCTATTTCGTCGCGCTGGTGCTGCTCGGCGCGGTCGAGGTGATGGGCGATATCGGCATGGGTGCGCGGCGCTGGATCGACCTCGGGCCGTTCCAGCTGCAACCCTCCGAAGTGATGAAGATTGCCCTGATACTGGCCCTTGCGCGCTATTTCCATAATATCGGACTGGAGGATGTCCGGCGTATCCGCTGGCTGGTGCCGCCGCTTTTGATGGTGCTTGTACCGGCGGCACTGGTCCTGCGTCAGCCGGACCTCGGCACGGCGCTCATGCTGATTGCCGGGGCGGGGATTGTCTTCTTTGTCGCCGGTGTGCGGCTCTGGAAATTTGCGCTTGTCGTCGGCACGGCCATTCCGGCCGGGTTCTTCGCCTTTCAGTTCTTGCATGAATATCAGCAAAAGCGCGTGCTCACCTTCCTCAATCCGGAGAATGACCCTTTGGGTGCGGGCTATCACATCCTGCAATCGAAGATCGCGCTCGGTTCCGGCGGGGTGTTCGGCAAGGGATTGTTGCAGGGGACGCAAAGCCATCTCAATTACCTGCCCGAGATGCGAACCGACTTCATCTTCAGCATGCTGGCGGAGGAGTTTGGCATGGTCGGCGGGCTGTTGCTGTTCGCGCTCTATATCCTGCTGATCGCCTATGGCTACGCCATCGCCTACCGCTCCCGCAATCATTTTGGCAAGCTGCTGGCCATCGGCATGACAGGCATCTTCTTCCTCTATATCTTCATCAATGTTGCCATGGTCATGGGGATGGTGCCGGTGGTCGGCGTGCCGCTGCCGCTGATCTCCTATGGCGGAACGGCGATGCTGACCCTGATGATCGGCTTCGGCCTGATCATGAGTGTTTATATCCACCGCGATATCGATATCCCCGGCAAGCGCTAGCCCTTTTCACGTCTGAACACACTATCCGGACGTTCCCGGGTCTGCCGCATTGTGGCGAAATAGACCCGCAAGGGTGGAATGAATTCCGCCTTTTTCCTTATTTGCGCCTTTCTTAGACCACAAATCCGGCCGAGGCTGGCCTCGTAAACACAACATAATTTCGTTTTGCCGGCTTGCCGGGTAACTATTTTATCACAGGAGATTAGCATGCGTGTACGCAATCCATTCCTCGACCCCCGTTCGAATTCCCGTGATCGGGATGATCGTTCTTCCCGCAATGAAGACCGCCGTCGTGATCCCGCAAATGAGAATGACCGCCGTGATGATGAGCCGCGCGGCTCCCGGAATCGCGACCGTGATCGCGATCGGGACGACCGGCAACCGCGGGAGGATGACCTGCTCGATATCCCCGCACGTCCGGTTGATGGCACCGGCACGATTGAGGGCAATCCCGACTGGGGCGCCGCCGGTCAGACGCTGCTCCGGCTGGGAGAGGCGAATTATGCCGACGGCATTTCCGGGATGAATGACGATCTGCCGGGCGCCCGGGATGTCAGCAATGCCATCGCCGCGCAAACAGAAGATGAGCCAAATTCCTTCGGCGTCAGTGATCTGTTCTATGTCTGGGGCCAGTTTCTCGATCATGATATCGACCTGACCCTCTCCGGCGGCGATCCCGCGCCGATCGATATCCCGGAGGATGATGAATGGTTCAACCCCGATGCCGATATGGCCTTCACCCGCGCCGTCCCGGTGGAGGGAACGGGCGTCGACAGCCCGGCCCAGTATGCCAACGGCATCACGGCGTTTATTGACGGATCCATGGTCTATGGATCGGATGTGGAGACAGCGGCGGCGATCCGCACTGATGAGGGTAAGCTGCTCCTCGACGAAAGTGGTTTGGTCACCTTTGATGACGAGGGCAACATCCTCGCGGGGGATATCCGCGGCGCCGAGAATGCCGGACTCTATTCAATGCAGAGTTTGTTTGCACGCGAGCATAACCGTTGGGTCGATGAACTCTCGGACCGGAATCCCGACTGGACAGAGGATGAGCTGTTCGATGCGGCGCGCGTCCGGGTCGAAGCGGAAATCCAGGCGATTACCTATAATGAATATCTTCCCCTGCTGATCGGCGAGGACGCCATTCCTGCCTATGATGGGTATGATGCCAGCGTCAATCCCGGCATCACCGCCGAATTTTCCACGGCGGCCTATCGCTTTGGCCATAGTCTCGTCTCGGCGGCGACAGCACGGCTGGAGGAAAACGGGGACAGCATTGAAGCAGGTGTTTTGTCGCTCCGCGATGCCTTCTTCAACCCGGCCGCTGTGGCGGAAAACGGCGGAATAGAGCCGCTTTTGCGTGGCCTTGCTGATGGTGTCGCGCAGGAGCTTGACCCCGAGATCGTCGATGAGCTCCGCAACTTCCTGTTCAGCCAAAATGGGGATGTCGGACTTGATCTGGCGGCGCTCAATATACAGCGTGGCCGTGATCTGGGCTTGCCGACCTATAATGACTTGCGCGAAGCTGTCGGCCTTGAAAGAGCCTTGGATTTTTTCGACGTTACTTCCGATGCGGCCCTCGCCGAAGCTCTCGCCAGTGTCTATGATAGTGTGGATGATATCGATGCCTGGGTTGGCGGGTTGTCAGAGGACCCCTCCGGCGGCGGCATGCTGGGCGAGCTGTTCGCGACCATCGTCACCGACCAGTTTATCCGCCTTCGCGACGGCGATCCCTTTTGGAGCGAGAATTCCGACCTGCCTCAAAAGGAAATTGATGCGCTCCGGGATACGAGCCTCGCCGATATTATCGAGCGGAACAGCGATATCGACGCGATTCAGGACAATGTCATGCTCGCCCACGACCGCATTGGTGGGGACGAAAGCGAGAATTTCCTCGAAGGCGGAGAGGAGAGTGACCTGCTCCTTGGCTTTGATGGCGATGATACGCTTATCGGCGGCTCCGGCAATGACCAGCTTGAAGGCGGCAAGGGCGACGACCTCTTCGTGTTTGACAATCTCTTCGGGGAGGATTTGATCAAGGATTTCAACGACCGTCAGGATACCCTTGATCTCACACTGCTGGAATTCGCCTCGATCGACGATGTGACCGATGCGGCGACACAGGCAGGTAAGGATGTGGTGATCGATTTCGGCGCCGACGGTATCCTCACGCTGGAGGATATGCGCCTTCGCGATATCGACTCAGATAACGTCCTGATCTGATCTAGCGGATGGGTTCGCGGCTGTCCATGAGAAGGAAAATATCCTGTTCGTCGAAGCCGCGGACCTGCTGCTTGCCCCGATATTCGAAACGGAAAGAATCCCTCAGCACGTCATAGATCGGGGCATTCGTCGTGATCTCCATCGCTTCCGAGAGGTCCTGCAGACGCGAGGCGAGGTTCACGGCAGGCCCGAAAATGTCATAGACATATTTCTGGATGCCGACGACGGAGCCGACCACAGGACCGCTGATAATCCCGATACGACAGCGCCACTGGTTCGGATGTCCCTCATTCCGCCGCTCCAGATAACGGATGAAGCGGATCGCGGCATTGGCGACGGCGCGGGCATGGTCCGGGGTGGGGTCGGGCAGGCCGGCAACCGTGATATAGGCATCGCCCATGGTCTTGATCCGCTCGCAGCCATATTGCTCTCCGATGCGGTCGAAGGCGCTGTAGATGTCATTCAGCTCGCTCACCGTCACCGCCGGATCGGCGGAGGCCGCCATCTGGGTAAATCCGACGAAATCGAGCATCAGGACGGAAACAGGATCATAGAGCTTCGGAATAACCACGCCGAAGGTCTTGAACTCCTCATAGACCGAGCGAGGCATCATGTTGAGCAGGAGTTTCTCCACCTGCTCCTTCTCGCGGTTGATCTCACGGGTATTGCGCTCGACCATCTGGGAGTAGCTGTCGATCATCGATTCCAGCTCGCGGATACGGGAAATATTCTGGCAGACCAGGATGATCATGCCGCCGGCATTTTCCTCCGACAGGGTGAAATCCGCGGCATATATCCGTTCGCGCCGTCGGGCCTTTCGCCGGATCTCAACGGTGAAACGCCCGTTCTCCTGCAATTGCGACATGAGGTCATTTATGTCGAGGTCAGGAAACAGGGCATCAAGATGGGTCTGTTGTGCCTCCTCATTGAACCATTCCTGGAAGGTCTCATTACGAAAAATAAAACGTTGATCTTCCACCACGAGGACCGCAACGCCAACACCTATTGCGCGTAGAAGCTGCTCATTGATGGCCTCAATTGACATTGTGGCTGACAATGACCGATCTCCTCTGCTCAAGAGCCTCATTCACGAGAGCCAGATCTCCGGCACTGAAGCCGTGTCTTTTAAGGGTTGCACCCAGGGTTTCCAGGACTTCGTCGAAATGCTTGTTATTGAGTTCCAGCCGTTCATGTAACCTTTTCAACTGCTCATCCGTATAGGATGCCGGCCCGCCCAGAAGGGACGCAATGAATTTCGTCTGGTGATCGATCAACCGGGGCATGTCGACATCGTCGAAGAACGGGCCAACCTCATCGCTGTCGAGCAGGACATC
Organism: uncultured Sneathiella sp.; assembly: GCF_963973085.1. Lineage (GTDB taxonomy): Bacteria > Pseudomonadota > Alphaproteobacteria > Sneathiellales > Sneathiellaceae > Sneathiella. Next base: position 331,537 of record NZ_CAXAXA010000001.1, on the reverse strand, counting down.
GTAGAAATCGAGAACAATTTTACTGACGGCGGAGAAGCCGCCATATTTTTCAAAAAGGGTTTGCTTGGCCATTTTCGAGTTCCCGTGGTGGTCGGCATTTGAGTTGAGGCACAAGTCGTTGAAGACGTTATGATAAAGGCGGGAAAAACCGTTGTCGAGTGTTTAGTGCCTGTCTCACCTCTTGTCGGGCGGGAATTCCTGTGGTAAACAATCGCTCCCGGCGCGGAGCGATGTGGTTTTCAGGCTCCGGGAACACCAATCGAAGGGCCGTCTGCCGTTCGAAAAACCGCGATAATGAATGCTTATTGTGGGCGCTTAGCTCAGTTGGTAGAGCAGCTGACTCTTAATCAGCGGGTCGTGGGTTCGAATCCCCCAGCGCCCACCAAATTTTTCAATGGCTTGCCGTTTTTCCGGTGAGCCATTTGGATTTTGCGGGTATTCATTCCGGGCGATTTTAAAATAGTATCCTGTTACCCGAAGTATCAACAGTCGGTGGCCTGAAAGGATTATCGCTAGGGTGCGAGGCAGTCCCGCAATTTGGAAACCACAAAGGTTTCGGCCTCGTCATGGTTGGTGGTCGAGATCAGTTCAATCTCGAAATCGCTGGCCTTCGCCTTGGCATGTGCCATTGAAACAAGGATACTGTAGGCCTCGTCATTGGTAATGACGGCGCCGCGCACATAGGTTATCCCGCCGTTGATCAGCATATCATTGAGGAAATTCATATCCGCCGAGGTGAGCTCAATCTCATGGCCGCCGCGATTGTCGAGGATGTAGAACATCCGGCCGGAGCTGTTGGTTTTCAGGATATGCTCAAACACGGGAGCACGCTCTCGCCGTCCGACTGGGCCGGTTGACCGGATAAGGTGAAGCTGCTCACCACCATAGTCATAAGATGTCAGGAAGCAGTTTTTGAACTTTTTTTCAGACGTGGTCTGATATTCCCTGTCCATCCCCGCCGTTCCACTCCGTTGATATTTCATATTATTATAATATAAACTAATTTCTTTTAACAGCAAAGCTTTGGCTGAGTATGGGATAATCCGCGGGGTCGATATTTCACTCCGGCTATGCAACAATCCTCTGTGAAATCCAGAAACATCGGGAGCACGACAATGGCATTGACTCCAGAACAGGAACAAACTTGCGCGGATAACCAGACAAATTTTTCCAACCTGAAAGCGGTTATTCTCAACTGTACACTCAAGAAAGACGGCAGCCAGTCCCATACCCGGAAACTGCTGGGCGTGGCGGAGGAAATCATGGCGCGAAACGGCGTCATGGTGGACCATGTCCATGTGCTTTCCCATCAGATTGCCTATGGCGTCTATCCGGATATGACCGAGCATGGATGGGACCGGGACGACTGGCCGAAATTATGGGAGAAGGTGGCGGCGGCGGATATCCTGATCCTCGGCACACCGATCTGGCTTGGGGAGGAAAGCTCGGTCTGCCGGGTGATTATCGAGCGGCTCTACGCGATGAGCGGGGAGCTTAATGACAAGGGGCAGAGCCTTTATTACGGCAAGACCGGCGGCGCCGTCATCACCGGCAATGAGGACGGTATCAAGCATTGTGCGATGACCATGCTCTATGCGCTGCAGCATCTGGGCTATGTCGTCCCGCCGCAGGCCGATTGCGGCTGGATCGGGGAGGCCGGGCCGGGCCCGTCCTATGGCGATGAGAATGAGGATGGCGAACCCCACGGTTACAATAATGATTTCACCCAGCGAAATCTGACAATTATGACATGGAACCTGATGCATATGGCGCGTATGCTGAAAGACGCGGGTGGTCTGCCCAATCACGGAAATGACCGCAATGCGTGGAAGGCGGGGTGCCGGTTCGATTATGAAAACCCGGAGCATCGTGCCTGATTTTTTGAAACCCGAGGGGACTATCACGATGGGTATGCCAGAATGAATTTCAGATTTCTTCGACATCCGTTCGTGATGCTGCAGACCGTACCGGCGGGGATTGCGCTCTCCATTGGCGCCCTGTCGCTTATCATCGGCTATGGGGAAACCTATCTCGGCACGGACAGCCTCAATCCCTATCTGCAGATGCTCGCGCCCGAGACGGCGCGGATAATCCTGTCGGTGATTGCGGGCGGGGCGATGTCCGCGCTGACGCTGACATACTCCATCGTCCTTGTTGTTTTTGCATTGGCAGCGGGAAACCTCGCGCCGCGCATGCTCAAGCGGTTTACCTCCGATATTGTCAATCAGGTGACGGCCGGCATTTTCGGCGGTACCTTTCTCTATGCCATTCTGGCCATAACCTTTATTAATCAGGATTTCGTTCCCAATCTCACGATCCTCGGGGCAGAAGTACTGGCCACGCTCTGCGTGATGCAGCTTATCTATTTTGTCCGAAATGTTGCGCAAAGTGTTGCAATTGATGATGAAATTGCTGGCATAACGACGAATTTAAAGACAGCTCTCGACGCCCGGAACAAGAGCCGGGGCGAGGAAGAGAGGAAAGAGCGGAAGAAGGCCGTGGAGAAAGTCGATGACTTCGTGTTCGACATCATCGCCGGCAAGCCGGGCTATCTCGGTTCCCTCAATGAGGACAAGCTGACGGAGATCGCAACGAAGGCCGAGGTGACGATTGAAATCCAGAAGCCGCGTGGCGCCTATACCCTCGGTGAAGAAGTCATGATCAAGGCGACGAAGGAGCTGGACGAGGAGACTGTGGATTCCATCCAGAAGCAGATCTCCATCCAGCCTTCCCGCTCCGAGGACAGCCCGATCGAGTTCTCGGTTAATTTGCTGCTGGAGATTGCGCTCCGCGCCTTGTCGCCGGGCGTGAACGATTCCTTCACGGCGATTGCGACGGTGGACAGCCTGTCGAACGCCCTGTCGCAGGCGGAGACGCAGGAAGCGGCCACGGCCTCTATCCATAAGGATGAGGAGGGCTATATCCGCCTGATGGTGCCGCAACTTTCCATCGGTAACCTGATCAACCAGGCCTTCCATCCGCTGCGCCAGGCGTCGGGGAACAATATCCTGATGGCGATCTGTATCGCCCGTGCCTATGCGCGCCTCTGTGCGACCTGTGGGAAAGAGGTGCAGGGAATCCTGAAGGACCATGCGCTCCTGTTGATACGGGAGGTCGAGAAGGCCGGACATCTGCCTGAAGATATCGAGAGCGTGATCGAGGTATTGCCACCGACCTTCCGCAAGGCCATCCGGGACCGTAAGAAAAAGGACGGAAAGGATGAATGACAGCGAACCCCTTGCCACAGGCGTAACCCTCGCGCGGGAGACGATGGCGAGCTGGACCGAAGCCTTCTATGCCCTGATCCCCAACCTGGTCGTCGGCCTTCTCGCCATGATTCTGTTCACCCTGCTGGCCCATGCGGTGAAGCGGCTGGTGGCGGCCTATTTCCGGCGCATGGACCGCGGCGACCTCGGGCTGATCCTCTCCAGTTTCAGCTTCTGGGGCGTGATCGTTTTCGGCCTGCTGTTGTCAACGACCATCGTATTCCCCTCGGTCAAGCCTGCCGATATGCTGGCGAGTCTCGGGATCGGCTCGCTCGCCATTGGTTTCGCCTTCAAGGATATATTGCAGAACTGGCTGGCGGGGCTTCTGATCCTGCTGCGCATGCCGTTCCGGCGCGGCGACCAGATACGGGTTGGCGAGGCGGAGGGGGCGGTTCTCCGGGTTGAGCCGCGGGCGACGATTATCCGCACCTATGATGGCCGCGATATCGTCATTCCCAATACGACGATCTATACCGGCACAGTCATTGTCAATACCTCGCAGAAGGAGCGCCGGATCGAAATCGACCTGACCGTCGGCTATGTCTATGACATCGGCAAGATGACCGCCATCATCGAGAATTCCCTGAAACAGGTGGAGGAAATCCTGACTGACCCGCCGCCGCAGATCCTCTGCTGGGAACTGGGCTCGACTTCCCTCGGGATGAAAGTCCGCTGGTGGATCAATTCCGAACGCTCCGCCGAGGTGGTAACCCGCTCCCGCGCGGTCCGCGCCATCAAGGAGGCGTTCGAGGCCAATGATATCGATCCGACCGATCCGCAGCTGATCTACTATCAGAGCACCGACGGAACACCGGTTGCGGAGGGCAGCCCATCCGCCTCAACTACCGCACCGGAAACAGAAGAGATTGTGGCGGGTCCGCCGCCGCCAAAGCTGACCATCAGCGAGGATGACCCGGAGGCGGAAAAGCCCGAAGATGCGTCGAAGGCCGGGACTTTGCTGGTTGATAAATAGAGGGAAAAGTCCCATAGAAGGACGATGAAATTAAAACCACAATAAAGGCTTGAGGCGACTTCCATGAAAATTCTGATCGTAGGGGCTGGCGGTGTCGGCGGGTATTTCGGCGTAAAACTGATGGCGGCAGGGGCCGACATCACCTTCCTGCTGCGCGATAAACGCCGGGCACTGATCGAGGAGAACGGCCTCACCATCGAGACGCCAGAGGGCAGTATCACGGTACAGCCGAGAACCGTTGACGCCGATCAGCTGACCCCCGAATATGACCTGATCATCCTCGCGCCCAAAGCTTATGACCTCGCGGATTCGCTGGCCTCCCTCAAGAAGGCGAGCGCAAAGGGCGTCTTCCTGCCGTTCCTCAACGGTTTCGATCATATTCAGACGCTGGACGAGACATTCGGCCGGGACCGGGTGATGGGCGGCGTGGCGCAGATCGCCGCGACGATTACGGAGACCGGCGCGGTTAAGCGCATGGGCGACGTGGCGGGGCTGATCTCGGGCGCGCGCAGCCCAGCCCATGAGGACATCGCCCAAGAATTCGCCGGCTATTGCGAGAAGGCCGACTTCAACTTCACCGACGCGGCGGATATCGAGCAGGCGCTCTGGGATAAATGGGTGATGCTGGCGACCCTTGCGGGCATGACGACGCTCTGCCTTGGCTCGATCGGCGAGATTGTTGCGACGCCTTACGGCGCCGAAATGTCCCGCCGCATGCATGGCGAGGCCTGCGCCATCGCCGCCGCCAACAACCATGCCATCGCGGAGAAAGTGCAGTCAGGTCAAAGCGCCATGCTGACGAAGGAAGGCTCGATCTTCACCGCCTCGATGATGCGCGACCTGACCGGCGGCCTCAAGACCGAGCATGACCATATCCTCGGCGCGTTGATCGCGAAGGGCGCCGCCGCAAACATCGACTGCCCCCTCCTCAAAATCGCCTACACCCATATGGCCGTGGCAGCAGGGCAGGGGTGAGCGGTTAGCTCTAAAATAGGATAGCTTAGTGTGAAAATAGTTAGCTATTAAGACTGGCTTAAATATTCGTCAAATGCAATAAATTGGTGCAAATTTGGTTTTTCGGATAAAGTAATTGGATTGGATATTCTATCAGTGAGATATTGTTGAAAAGCTCAAGCTATGGATTGCTTAATTAGTTTCTTTGAAAAAGTTGAAACTTTAGAACCTAGTACTATCGGGTTATATTTAAATGGCGGCAGGTTTGTTAGTAAGTGTTGGCATCGTATCATGGCAAGTCAGCAAACAGTTTAAAAACAATAGAAAGCTTCAAGAAGAAAGAATTCGCTCAGATTTGAGGCTTAAAATTTATAATGAAATTGATGATACAGCTCAGAAGTTATCTGAAGCAGAAATAATAGCATCTAATTTTGTTCGAACTCTTGTAGAAAATTTAAAGCATTGTCTGAATAATCAAACTCTTGATTATAGGTTATGGTTGGTAGGAAAAGATCCTAATAAATTTAATCAACTAAATTTTGAAGTTGGTGAAGCCCATGGCGCATTATTGGGGGTCTTAGAGCGATATGAAGTTGCATTTCCAGATTTGCAAATATTTAGAACTGCATTTAACTACGCACACGATGAACAGCTAAAAAGCTTTCTTAGCCTTTATCCAGAATTACTAAAGGTATTACCTCTGGTCGTCCTTAAAGAATTTAATGATGGTACAGACGAGAAACATATATATCAAAAACTACCAAATGAAGAGTTGCTAAACACAATTTCCGAACTCGGTAAAAAATATATAGAAGCTAACTCAATGATTTCAGACTTCATTTACGATTTGAGAGTCGAAAGTCAAAATGCTTTATTGGGTGAGTTGTTTTCAAATAAAGTAAAACGCAGGAAACCGCTTGATCCTTCAAATATTGTTATCAAAACTGAAAAATCTGATATTGAAAGGCTCGATAACTTTTTTCATAAAGAGACAGATTGGGGGCGTCGAATCTCTAAAATAGAGGAAGAAGTCTCATCAAGTTTTAAAAAAATAGATAATTAGCCGTTTCAGTAAAACAACAAAAAAAGGGACCGGTCTCCCGGTCCCTTTTGCTTGCTGCCGTATATCGCCTAGTACATCGCGACCGGGTTGATGATCATCTGCACCGTGCCGCGGACGCGGGCCTGGCCGAGGACGAACATGAACTCCGTCACCCCGTCGCGCACCAGCGGACCGGTGTTCATGGTCTCGAGGATATAAATCCCGTTCTTTTTCAGCAATGTGACATGGCCGTAGAAGGGGCGCCCCTCTTTTTCCGGTGGGACCACGTCAAGGCCCCAGGTATCCGAGCCGACGGCCATCACATTCTGCGCAGCGAGCCATTCCGCCGCATCCTCCGATGTGCCGGGCTCGCCGCTCGCCCAGGCCACGGGATCGCTTTCCAGCTTTGCATCCGTCCAGCCGGTATAGAAGAGGACGATGTCGCCCTCGCGGATTTCAATGCCCTGGTTCTTCGCCGCTTCCTGAATGTCGGCGGCGGTGAAGAACTGCCCGGCCTCCAGGCTTTCAACACCGAAATGCTTGGTCATGTCGATGACGATACCCCGGCCGACCAGTGGCGGGATGTTATGGGTGCCGAGCTTCGTCAGGCCGGTAATCTGCGAGATTTCCTTCTCGTCGAGGCAGTTGTAATAGAGGCCGTTCTCACCGAGATGGCCGAGCCCGTCGATCTGCGAACCGATGCCGAGCCAGAGCTGCATCAGGTCATCGTTATAGTTGCCGTCAAAGGCGAAGAGCTTCTGCCCGCCCTGCTGGTTCGGCTGCACCACCTGCAGGCTGAGGCCGCGCGGCGGGAAGGCGGGGGTCGTGGAATCGATCACGATGCCGAGCGGGACGCTCTTGCCCTGCTTGACCAGCTTCGTGGCGGCGAGCGTGCGTTCCGGCGAGACAAGGTTGGCGGAGCCGATTTCATCATCCGCCCCCCATTTTGACGGTGTGCATTCCTGCGCCAGTGCCGTGCCCGCAAGAAATGTCATTCCCACCGCGGTTGCGGTGAGGGTTTTCCAGATTGTCATGATGTATCCTCCCAGATATTATTTTTATAAGTCAGGAAAGACTATTATTTAAAATGCTAATATGCAAGAGGGTAGCGGTTCTGATGAAATCGCCTGTTGCATCACGCCCTGAACATCGTATTCTTGAATAATAATAAACAAAAATCGGCAAAGCCGAAGGGGGTGGATATGAGCGATACATGGGAAATCTATGCGCTACGTTATGCGGGGATGAAAAACCGGACGCGTCGGGAATCCTTTTTGTTCGCCGATGATCACGCCGCGCCATATCCCATCGATTACTACGTCTGGGTGCTGAAGAACGGAGAGAAAACCATTCTTGTGGATACCGGCTTCGATGCGGAGGAGGGGAAGCTTCGTAACCGGCCGCTCCTGCAGACGCCAGTGGAGATGCTCGCCGATTTCGGCCTCCCTGCGGAGACCATCGACACTGTTATCGTCACCCATATGCATTATGACCATGCGGGTTCTCTCCATGAATTCCGTAGCTCAAAGCTCTATGTGCAACCGGCTGAGCTGGAATATGTCACGGGCCCCTGTATGTGTCACGACGTGCTGCGTCATCCCTATTCCGGGGAGCATGTGGTGGAGATGGTCCGCTCCCTCTATCAGGGGAATGTGGTCTTCTGCGAAGGATCGAGGGAGATTGCGCCGGGGGTCGAGGTGCATCTGATCGGCGGCCATACGCGCGGACAGCAATGCGTCCGGGTGCGGACCCGGCGCGGCTGGGTGGTGCTCGCCTCGGACAGCAGTCATTTCTATGAGAATTACCGTACCGGCAAACCGTTCCCCATTGTCGTGGATATGGAGGCGACCTTGCGCGGCTATGACAGGCTCAGGGCACTCGCCGACAGCGACGATCATATCATTCCGGGGCATGATCCTTTGACCCGCGCCTGGTACCCGATCATCGACGGCGGATCGGAGAATATCGTTCAGCTCCACGCCGATCCAAAGCTGTGAAGTTCAGGAGACGCAATTCGCGCTAGGTCGGCGGGGAGACATTTGCTAAAGTCCCTGCAAATGGAAAAAACAATAATAAAACAACCCTTTCCGCGCTGGGCGCTTATCTCGCTCAGCACCGCCTATTTCATGGTCGGGACGTCCAGCCTGTCGGTTATTGCATTGACCTGGCAGATATCGGACGGTCTTGAGGTGCCGCCGTCGGATATCGCCTTTCTGGTTACCGTCTTTGCGCTTGCCTTCGCCATTGCCGCACCGCTCACCCAGGTGTTTTTCAGCGGTTTCGCCCGCATAAAGATCCTCTGCACGGGACTTGGTCTGTTGGCGCTTGCGCTGATCCTCGGCGCGGCGTCGACCAGCTACGAGATGCTGTTCATCTCGCGCGGGCTGATGGGGTTGAGCGCGGCGGCGATCAGTCCCATGTGTTCGGCCATTGGCGCCGGTATGGTGCCGCCGGAGCAACAGGGCAGGGCAATGGGCATTGTCTTTGCTGGACTGACCTTCGCCTCGGTCTTGGGCACGCCGATTTCGGCCTATCTCGGCACCCTGATGAGCTGGCGTCTGGTGTTCCTTGTGATGGCGCTGGTGGCGCTCGGTTCGATGGCCTCAATCCTCTATCTCGTGAAGGACCGGCAGGCTGGCGCGCAAATCTCCTTCGCCCATATGTTCGAGGCGCTGACCCGCGTTCGCTCCTCCTTCGCGGTGCTCACCACCTTTTTGCAGATGACGGCGATTTTCTGCACCTACGCCCTGATTGCCCCCTATATGTCCCAGAAATTCGGCCTCGCCGAAAACCTGATTGCATTGGTGCTGCTGGCCTATGGCGTCAACGGGGTGCTCGGCAATGTGTTCGCGGGGCGCTTGAGCGACCGCTTCGGCCCGGATCGGGTTATTTTCGTGACCCTCATCGGGCTCGGTGCGGGCTTCCTGATGATCTGGGCGATCGGGCCGAATTTATGGCTCGCCTTTGCGGCCATCGTCATCTGGTCGGCTTTCGGCATGATGTTCCACTCGCCGCAGCAGCAGCGCATCGCCAATATCGACCCCGAACGGCGCAGCTTGCTGCTGGCGCTCAATGCGGCGGCGCTGTATCTTGGCATTTCCGTCGGCTCTTGGATTTCGAATTTTGTGTCGGTGCGCTGGGGCTATGATGTCCTGCCGCTGGTCTCGCTGGCCGTATTGGCGGGCTGCGCGCTGATATTCTGCCTGTCCGTCCTCGCGATGCGGCGGGGCAATCATTCTTCCCGAGGAGGCATGCAATGACGATGAATCCAAGCGCCGTGCGCGACGCATTTTTGCGTCAAGATGAGGCCTGCGAGAAGCTCGGCTCCCCCTTTACCGCCCGAATTTGCCGCCTCGCGGGGCAGCGCCTGCATCCCGGCTGGGCCGTGGCCGATGCCATTCTGGGATGGCAGGGGGATGCCTCGGCGCTCGGCGATTCCGTGCCGCTTCGGCTCTGCGGCGCGTTGCATGCGTTGGTTATGACGGGACGTAGCTCTTCGCTCGCCGCGCTCTATCCGCCGCACCATGAGGGCATTTCCGATGATGAGCTCTGGGTTGCGGTTGCCACGGCGCTTACCGAGCATAAGGCCTTTATTCTTGATCGCCTGACAGGGCCGCCGCAGACGAACGAGGTGCGCCGCGTCGGCGCGACCCTGCCGATGTTTCTGGAAGTCACGCGCCAGACCGGCCTGCCGCTGGTCCTCTCGGAAGTCGGGGCGAGCGCCGGTCTCAACCTGCATCCGGATCATTACCATGTCGATCTTGGCGGGATGAGTCGGGGGCCGGAAAACTCGAAAGTTCGGATCTCGCCGAAATGGCCGGGACGGGCGGCGCCGGATGTGCCGCTGGAGATAAAGGGGCGGGCGGGCTGCGACCTCTTACCGATCGATCCCGGTAATCCCGCCGATCGCGACCGGATGCTGTCCTTTATCTGGGCGGATCAGGCCGACCGGTTGAGCCGGACCCGTGCTGCGCTCGATATCGCCGCCGCAAGCGATGTCCGTGTGGAAAAAGCCGATGCCATTGACTGGCTGGCCCGGCGCACAGCCGAGCCGATGGAGGGATGCGCCCATGTCATCTACAGTACCATCGCCTGGCAATATATCCCCGAAAGAGCCCGCGCAAAGGGGGAAGAGATTATCCGCGCCGCCGGGGCCCGCGCCACCAGCAATGCACCGCTCGCCTGGGCACGGATGGAGATTGACGGCAAGACGCCGGGCACCGGCCTCACCCTCATCCTCTGGCCGTCAGGGGAGGAGCGTCTGGTCGGCCGCGCCGATTTCCACGGGCGCTGGATCGACTGGCATGGCTGGCCGGAATAGACTTTCGGTTCAGTCTCTTAGGCCATTTTCTCCATCCACGGGCGGAGATCCATCTCATGGGTCCAGGCGCTTTTGTTCTGGCTGTGCAGATGCCAGTAATTCTCGGCGATATCGTCAGGCTGCAAAATACCATCCATGGCTTTGAGGGCATAGCGTTCGGGGAAGCGTTCCCTGACAAAGGCGGTGTCGATTGCGCCGTCAATGATGACATGGGCGACATGGATGCCTTGCGGCCCCAGCTCCCGCGCGAGGCTCTGGGCGAGGGCGCGAAGGCCGTGCTTGGCTCCGGCAAAGGCGGAATAGCCTGCGCCGCCGCGCAATGAGGCGGTCGCCCCGGTAAACAGGATCGTGCCTTTTCCGCGCGGCAGCATGGCTTTCGCTGCCTCCCGCCCGGCAAGGAACCCGGCGAAGCAGCTCATCTCCCAGACCTTGCGATAGACGCGGCTCGTCATCTCCGTAATCGGGAAATTGACATTGCCGCCGATATTGAAAACCACGACACCAAGCGGAGCGACCTCTTTCTCGATCTTCGCGAACAGTTCGATCATCTCGTCTTCATTGCGGGCATCCGCACCGAAGGCATGAGCGCTGCCGCCGTCCTTCCTGATGTCCTCGGCGAGGGCGTTGAGATCGTCGAGATGCCGTTCCCGCCGGACGATGCAGGTCTCGAAACCTTCTTTTGCAAAGCGTCGGGCGATGGCGCCGCCGGTGGCATCTCCCGCACCGATGACAAGACAGGATTGTTTGCTCATTCTGTTATCCTTTTCCAACAATTCTGCGCATCAAAAAGGCTAGGCCTGCAACCGGACAAAGTCAAATGGCATGGGCGACAAAAAAGAAACATAATCCTGTGTAGAAATGATCTGGTCGCTTCTGTTAGTAATGAGGTGACAAGGGGGAGTACAAATGGCGCGTATCTGGCCGTTTACATTGCGACACGTTACCGGGCGCTCAGACGCCGATCAGCGCATCGAAGGCGGCATGATCGACCGGAAGAGCCCGCTTGAGTTCCGCTTCAACAGAGAAGCACTCCTCGGTTTTGCCGGGGATACGCTGGCCTCCGCGCTGCTGGCGAACGGCCATCTGACGCTCGGGCGCAGTGCAAGATACCGCCGTCCGCGCGGCCTCGACGCTATCGTCCTGATCGAGCGCGGCGGCAAGGTTGAACAGGTGCGGGCGAGTGAGCAGGAACTGTACGACGGGCTGGTGGCGCGGCAGTCCTTCTCGTTTTTGCCGTGGGTCAAGGCTCCGGAGGATAGTCCCGGCGAGGTCGAGCATGTTCATGATCATACGGATGTCCTGATTGTCGGCAGCGGCCCGAAAGGCCTGCGCCGCGCCGTTCTGGCGGCGGAAGGCGGGGCGGACGTCATTCTGGTGGAGCGTGATTTCGAGTTCGGCGGTCGCCTGCTGCATGAGGCAGGGAATTATTCGGGCCTGGATGCGCCCGATTGGCGCGCGCAAATGATCACGCATCTGAAGGCGCAACCGAATGTTAGCCTCTACTCCCGCACGACGGCGATTGCCGAGGACGGCAAGACATCGGTCTTACTGGAAGAGCGGGTGCAGGATCATCTGCCGGACACCGATCCGATGTTTCCCACGCGTCGCTTGCGACATGTCAGCGCCGAAAAGCTGGAGCTGGCGACCGGCAGGGAAGAATTCGGATTTGTTTTCCAGAATAATGATTTGCCCGGCATATTTGATGTAAAAACGGCGCTCTCGCTGGTGCGGCGCTACGCTGTGCTGCCGGGGAAGCGGATCGTGCTTTATGGCAATGACGATGCGATCTATAACCTCGTTCCCGCGCTCCAGGAAGCAGGCGTACCGCTTGCGGCCATTGTCGATCCGCGGGAGCTGGTGCCCGCGCACTGTCACCAGTTCGCCCGACAGGCCGGTATTCCGCTCTATCCCGGCCATTGCATTGTCGCGGCGCGCGGGTTCCGCCGTCTTCGCCGTCTCATTTTGCGGAAAACCGGCAATGATCCGCTGCAGCGGGATATCCATCTCGACTGTGACGCTTTGATTCAGTCCGCCGCAATCACGGAGGAGCAGCTGCCGATGCCCGCAAAGGGCCGGGGGAAATGCTTTGCCGACCCGGAGACGGAAATCCTCTGGTCGCCGGATAGCCCGACCTACAGCCTGTTGGGGCGTCCGTATCCGCTGGACGGCGAGGTCATCGTTCCTGCGGAAAAGCTGCCCGCGCGCCGCGTCGGACCGTTGCAGAGCGCAATTGAGCGGGCCGGGGCGGTTTTCACGATGCAGGGCGATTGGTATCTCGCCAAGGCTTATCCGGCGGCGGACGAGGAAGAGATGGACGCAACGCGGCGCGAAGCCCTTGCCGTGCGCACCGGCGCCGGTCTTTGCGATATCAGCTGCCTTGGCAAGGTTGATGTTCAGGGCCCCGATGCGGCGGCCTTCCTCGGCCGACTGTTCGACGATGGCTGGGCGAAACTGTCCGTGGGCAGGCTCCGTCACGGGATCCTCTGCCGGGAAGATGGCCGGGCACTCGCGGGCGTGATCGGCTGGCGGCTTGCACCGCATCACTATTGCCTTACCACGGCGGCAAGTCCCTTCGCTGCCGCTCTATCGAAGCTGTTGGAGATGAAGCTGGACAATGAGAAACTGTCGGTGACCGACATCACCGATAGCTGGGGCGCCCTCGCGCTGGAGGGACCTGCCGCCCCGGCGATCCTCGCGGAGTGCTTCCCGGCGCTGGCAAAGGAAAATTCGCTTCCGGCCATGGGTTTTGTGGCGTTCGAGCAGGACGAGCTTCCCCTCCGGATCGCGCGGCTCTCCCTCTCCGGCGGGGCAGGATATGAGATCATGACCCCGGCGGGCTATGCGGACATTCTCTGGAATTTACTGCGCGAAAAAGGGAAGTCACATGACTTGACCCCGGTGGGCACGGCGGCGCGGGATATTCTTCGGATCGAAGCCGGGCACATCGGACCGGCGGAGATCCGCGCGGGGGCGACGGCGGCGGGGCTCGGCCTGACCGCCACACCGGGAAGGGATCGCAAGACTGATCCGCAACTCGTTGGTCTGAAACCGGTTTCCGGAACGGAGGAGGGAAAGGAGGCCGTGGAACTCAGGGCTGGAATGAGGCTCTATGAGGGCGATGGCACCCCGCCACGCGGGCCCGGTATCGGGATCGTGACGTCCGCCGGCCACAGCCCGACACTCGGCCATGACATTGCGCTTGCCCTGTTGACCGAGGGACGGGCACGAGTGGGTACCCTGATCCGCGCGGCTGGTGATGACGGCAAGCCGGTGATCGATGTGAAAGTCAGGGCCCCCCGGCATCTGAACTTCAGGAAGGAGGATTCCCGTGCTTGAACGCAATTCCGCCCTGAAGGGTCAGCGCATCCACGGACGATTTGGTAAAGCGACTGAGCAACCGGGCGTAACTATTGAGGAAATAAGGGAGTTTTCTTATCTCGACATCTCGCTTTGGGAGATGAACAAAGCGAGCCTGCGCTCAAAGCTGGCGGAACTTCTGGGTATTCAGGATCTGCCTGCGCGGCAAGGCTCAATCGCGCTTTCGGGTGGACGTCTGTTCAGCCTTGAGGCCGGTCATCTCGGCTATCTCGGAGAAGCAGGCCCGGCAGATATCCTCGCCGCCGCCATCGCGCCGGAGGAAGGCAGCGTGGTGTCGCTCGGTCATGGCTATTGCTGCCTGCGCCTCGGCGGACCGATGGTCATCAATCTGCTGCGCCGGGGCATCCGGCAGGACCTGCGGGACAAGGCCTTTCCCGTCCATCATGTGGTCCGGGCGGATATCGGCGGGATCGATCTCCTCCTGCTCCGACGCGACGGCGGCCATTTTGACTTGCTTGTTCCGCGCAGCCATGCACCGGAACTCTGGCGCTGGCTGACCCGGCGGGCGGCGCAGTTCGGCTATCAGGTGCTATAACCCGGTGAGGGCCTCCTGGATGAGGCGGAGACGCTCCTCCGCCGCGTCCTGTTTGTAGGGCACCGCGTCGCCCTGGCCCCAGACCGGTGCGGGCCAGGCGGCATCATCAGGCTGGCCGGGCAATCACATGGACATGCAGCTGCGGCACCATATTGCCGAGCGCGGCAACATTCATCTTGTGAGCCCCGAAAAGCGTCGCCATTCGTTTGCTGGCCTCGCGTATTTCGCCGCTCAGGAGCGCATAGTCATCATCGTTCAGGTCATGCATCTCGACAAGATCCGGCCGCTCCGGCACCAGAATGATCCAGGGATAGCGCGCATCATTCATCAGCAGGACGCGCGAGAGCGGCAGCGAACAGACGTTGAGCGTATCGCTGGCAAGCCGGGGGTGAAGGTCGAACATATTTCTCCTCAGGTTTCGGGCGGGACATTTTCGGATCAGGGTAGGAGCTTTGGCGGCAAAGGCCAACGGAATTCTGCGTCTTTCCTGTCCGCCGCGCGGGTTTCGCATTCTTTGCTTTGCAAGCGCCGGGACAGCGGCTAATCTGCGGAAAAAACCACCCATGGCGACAGTTAAGCCGCCAAAAGACGAATATCGGAGATATCATGAGCCAGACGACCCCTGAAACTTCCCCTGACGCGCCTTTTCCTTTCGTTCATTATGCCGAGCGTATTCGTCGCGCTGCCGCCGCCAATCCGTCGCTGGAAGTCATCAAATGCGAGGGCGAGGTCCGGACCTGGGCGGAATTCCTTCCGCGCACGAATATGGTCGCCAATATGCTGAACGGGCGCGGGCTTGGGCGCGGGGATATGGTCGCAGTGCTGGCGCGGAGCAGTGTCGAGTATCTGGAAGTCTATCTCGGCGCCTTGCAGGCCGGGCTCTGCATCGTGCCGCTGTCGGGCATGGCGTCTTCTGAGCAACTGGACGTCATGATCCGCGATTCCGGCTCGAAGCTGGTCTTTGCCTCCCAATCGACGCGAGACCTGATCGAGCCGTTCCGCGGCAAGATTGAGGGTGTTCCGGCGGATGGCTATGTCGCTTTCGATTTCGAGGGAGACGGCTGGACGGCATATGAGGATCTGCTGCAAGGGGCGTCCGCTGAGCCGCTCTATGTCGATGTGCAGCCGGAGGATGGCTTTAACCTGATCTATTCGTCGGGTACGACGGGGGTGCCCAAGGGGATCGAGCAGAGCCAGAAAATGCGCAGCCAGCATGTAATCCGGTTCGAGGCGCTGGGCGTGCACAGCAAGGCGGTAACGCTGGTCTCGACGGCGATGTATTCGAACACGACGCTGGTCGCGCTGCTGCCGACCCTGGCGCTTGGCGGGCGGATCATCGTCATGCCGAAGTTCGATGTTGAGAAATTCCTGAAAATCGCAGAAGCGGAGAGGGTTACCCATGCCATGCTGGTCCCGGTGCAATATCAACGCATTCTCGCCCATCCGGATTTCGATACATACGACCTCAGCAGTTTCGAGGTGAAACTCTCGACCAGCGCGCCGCTGCGCGAGAAGGTGAAGCGCGATATCATCACCCGCTGGCCCGGCAAGATGATCGAGATTTACGGCCTGACCGAAGGCGGGATCGGCACGGCGCTGTCCTGCACGGAATTCCCGGACAAGCTGGCCTCCGTCGGCATGGCGGGCGAGGGAACTGAACTTCGCATCATTAATGAAGAGGGGGTCGAGCTCGCACAAGGAGAGATCGGCGAGATTTTCGGTCGGTCGGATGCCATGATGACTGGCTATCATGGCCGCAAAGATCTCACCGAAGCAATGATCTGGCGGGCCCCGGACGGCAAGGTTTTCTTCAAGAGCGGCGATATGGGCCGGTTCGATGAGGACGGCTTCCTTTTTCTGCTGGACCGCAAGAAGGACATGATCATTTCCGGCGGGTTCAATATCTATGCCGCCGATATCGAGGTGGAGCTTGCACAGCATGAGGCCGTGGCCGATGTTGCGGTGATCGGTATCCCGAGCGAGGAATGGGGGGAGACCCCGCTCGCGCTCGTGGTGGCGAAGGACGGTGCAGACGTCACCGAGGCCGAGCTGACGCAGTGGGTTAATGACCGTCTTGGCAAGACGCAGCGGATCAGCGGCGTTGAATTCCGCGACGAGTTGCCCCGCAGCACCATCGGCAAGGTCATGAAACGCGAATTGCGCATTCCCTATTGGGAAGCAGCCAGCACCGCCTGAAACGACTGTTTTTGAAGCCCGGGGACGGCATTTCTGCTTTACGAAGGGTTAAGTTTTTTCTGCGATATTCTGTTCTCTGGTTGAATTTAGTTTGGACCGGCCGCAGAGGCATATCAGGTATCTTGGATGAGCGCAGAAGCAAATAGCCCCGAAATGGACGCAAAACAATCTATCAAACGCCGTTTGCGCGCGTGGTGGGACGGCTATGAGTTGGAAGCTGAAGAGGCCACGGCTGAGGCTGTTGAAGAGGCCGAGCGTGAGGCGGTCGCCGAAGACGGCCCACCGACGGTCAAGGGCTGGAGCATTAGTCGACAACGATCGGTGGTGACCCTGTTCGGGGAAGGAATGACCCGCTGCATCCCGGATGATACGAAAATGCGGCTGACCAAGCCCCTCGGCATCAACAAGAAACTGAGCGTGGCGGAGCTGGGCTCTGGTCTTGGCGGCTTCGCGCATTGGGTCTCCAAGGAATATGACGCCTATGTCACCGGTTACGACCCGGACCAGATACTGCAGGACGCCGCCATTGAGATGACGACGATGGCCGGGCTCAACCGCAAGATCAACTTCTTCCATTGCGATTTCGAGAATTTCAATCCCAAGCAACGCTCTGCCGACATAGTTTATTCGTCTGAGGCCTTGTTTCCGGTGAAAAGCAAGGCGCTATGCTTCTCGGCCATTCACAAGATGCTGAAACCCAATGGTCAGTTCATGATGTCCGACTATATGCTGGAAGGATCGGATGGCAATGCGCCGGGGATGAAGGACTGGATCGCGGCCGAACCGCTGACGCCTTATCTCATCGACGTTCAGGAAACCAGAACGCTGCTGACGAATGCCGGTTTCGAAGTCAGCATCGCCGAGAATGTGACGCCGGAATATAAATCGAATGTGCTGCGTGCCTTTGCCGACTATGCAACGCGCACCAGCAACGGCGAGAAGAGCGGCCATCTTCATGACTGGATCCTGAAGGAAGGCGAGCTGTGGATGCGCCGGATCAAGATGATCGACGCGGGGCATCTCAAGGTGTTCCGCATTTACGCGCGCAAGCCCGTCGAAATTACCTGATCAGAGGGGCTTCAGGGAAAAGCGGGATTTCTTCCGAAATTCGGCCCTTTTCTGGATTGACAGGGCGGGGCGGGGCCAGTATGTTCCGGCCTTCGAATTCACCAAGTTGTTAGGATCTGGACAATGAAAGTCTTGAACTCGCTCAAGTCCGCGAAGAAGCGTCATCGCGATTGTCGCGTGGTACGCCGCAAAGGACGCGTTTACGTTATCAACAAAACCAACCGCCGTTTCAAGGCGCGTCAGGGCTGATTCTGCCGTCGACGTTACCGGTTCTGTAATGTGGAAAAAACCGTAATGCCCCGGCATTGACGGTTTTTTTGTTTGCATCGACGCCGCTTTCCGCCCTATGTCAGGAGACATAGGGAATAATCCGAAGGGGGAGCCGCGATGTTAATGCCCAAGCCAAACGCCGATGTGCTGGCCAAGCGCGACGCGCTGGTGGCGGGGCTTCGACGGATCATCCCCGATCCGGAAGGCGTGATCGACGACAAGAACGATTTGCGCGCCTTCGAATGCGACGGTCTTAGCGCCTATCGCCAGTTGCCGATGATCGCGGTCCTCCCCTCCACCGTCGCGGAAATCGCCGAAACCCTCAAATACTGTCAGACCGAAGGGGTCAATGTGGTGCCGCGCGGCGCCGGGACCTCGCTTTCGGGCGGGGCGCTGCCGCTCGCCGACGGCGTGCTGCTCGGCCTTGGCAAGTTCAACAAGATCCTTGAAGTCGACTATGACAACCGCTGCGTTGTGGCCCAGCCCGGCGTCACCAACCTTGCCATCACCGATGCCGTCAAGGCGGACGGCTTTTACTATGCGCCAGACCCGTCCAGCCAGATTGCCTGCTCCATCGGCGGCAATGTGGCGGAGAATTCTGGCGGCGTGCATTGCCTGAAATACGGCCTTACCACCCATAATCTGCTCGGGATCGAGATGGTGACCATGGACGGCGAGATCATCCGCCTCGGCGGCAAGCATCTGGACGCAGAAGGCTATGACCTCCTCGGCGTGATGACCGGATCGGAAGGGCTCCTGGGGGTGATTACCGAGGTGACGGTGCGCATCCTTAGAAGCCCAGAGCATATCTCCGCCCAACTGATCGGTTTTCCGTCCAGCGAACAGGCTGGCGATTGCGTCGGCAAGATCATCGGCGCGGGCATAATTCCGGCGGGCATGGAGATGATGGACCGCTACGCCATTCAGGCGGCGGAGGAATTCTGTCACGCGGGCTATCCGCTGGATGTCGAGGCCCTGCTGATTGTCGAGCTCGATGGCCCGGAAGTCGAGATCGCCCATTATCAGGAACAAATCGACAAAATCGCTAAAGATTGCGGCGCAACTGTCAGCCGGATCAGTACCAGCGAGGCAGAGCGGATGTCCTTCTGGGCCGGACGCAAGGCGGCCTTCCCGGCGATCGGGCGGCTGTCGCCCGACTATATGTGCATGGACGGAACGATCCCGCGCGGAAAACTGCCGCTGGTGCTGGCCCGCATGAGCGAGCTTTCCAAACAATATGGCCTCAGGGTCGCCAATGTCTTCCATGCGGGGGACGGCAACCTTCACCCCCTCATCATGTTCGATGCGAATAATCCGGGCGAGCTTGAAAAATGCGAGGCGTTCGGCGCGGATATCCTGAAACTCTGTGTCGAGGTCGGCGGTGTCCTCACCGGGGAGCATGGCGTCGGCATCGAGAAACGCGATCTCATGGGGGAGATGTTCTCCGAAGACGACCTCAAGCAGCAGCAGCGACTCAAATGTGCCTTCGATCCGGACGGACGGCTTAACCCGGGGAAAGTCTTCCCGATCCTCCATCGCTGCGCCGAGCTGGGCAAGATGCATGTCCATAACGGCGAATTGCCGTTTCCCGATATTCCCCGGTTCTGACAATCCATGCAGATCACAAAGATAACAGAAGAACAACAGATTAAGGACATGCTCGACTGGGCGCTGGCGGGCAAACATGGCCTGACCGTGCAGGGGGCGGGCAGCAAGACTGCGATCGGTCGTCCCGCCGCGACGGACCATGTGCTCGATCTTTCCGGCCTCACCGGGGTCGAGATGTATGAGCCAGCGGAACTGGTGATGCAAGCAAAGGCGGGTACGAAACTGACCGACGTTCAATCGATTTTGCGCGAAAGCGGACAGCAGCTTGCCTTTGATCCGCCCGATTACGGCCCGCTTCTGGGCTCTGGCGCGGGTGAGGGGACGCTTGGCGGCCTGTTCTCCTGCAATCTCTCCGGCCCGGCGCGTCTCAAGGCGGGCAGTGCCCGCGATCATCTGCTGGGGGTAAAGGGGTTTACCGGACGCGCGCAGACCTTCCAGACCGGCAGCCGGGTGATGAAGAATGTCACCGGTTATGACCTCTGCAAGCTCGTGGCGGGCAGTTACGGCACGCTCACCATCGCCACCTCGCTCACCTTCAAGGTGCTGCCGCAGCCGGAGAAAACCCGCACCGTCCTTCTTTATGACGTGTCGCTGGAAAAAGCACAGCCGATCATGAACCGCGCTATCTCCTCGGTGCATGACATTGCCGCCGCGGCGTATCTGCCTGCGGATATCGCGCGTCTCTCGCCGCTTGGCTATATCCGCGATCCGGAGAAGTCGGTGCTGGCTCTCAAGATTGAGGGGCCGGGACCTTCCGCCGAGTTCCGCTGCAACGCGGTGCGGGAAATGCTGGCGAAGGACGGCGAGCAGGAGGAACTTCACGGCGTAAATTCTGAAGCATTCTGGGAGTTTGTCGGTAATATTTCGCCCTTTGTGGGAACTGCAGGAACGCTCTGGAAGCTCTCCATACCGCCCGCCAATGCAGCGAAGCTTATTACCATTATCGAGGGTAAGGTACCGGACATGCGCTATTTTCTCGACTGGGCAGGCGGGCTTGTCTGGGTGCAGATACCGGAAGACAGTGCCGATGGCGGGGAGAGCCTTGTGCGGGGTGCGATCAACGGTGCGGGCCATGCGACGCTGATCCGCGGATCAGAGGCGCTTCGGGCGAAAATCGCGCCGTTCCAGCCGCAGCCGGAGCCCATCCGGAAGATCAATGCCCGCATCAAGGATGGCTTCGATCCCGAAAATATCCTCAATCCCGGGCGCATGTATGCGGATAAAGATATGAAGGCAATGGCTTGATATGAAAACGGAATTCTCCATTCTCCAGCTTGCCGATCCGAAGATTGCCCGATCCAACGATATCCTGCGCGCCTGCGTCCATTGCGGCTTCTGCACCGCGACCTGCCCGACCTATCTGGAGCTCGGAGATGAGCGCGATAGCCCGCGCGGGCGCATCTATCTCATGCAGCAGATGCTGGAAAGCGGGGAACCGGCCCCGGCCTCGACCGTGCAGCATCTCGATCGCTGTCTTTCCTGCCTTTCCTGCATGACGACCTGTCCGTCGGGCGTCGATTATATGCATCTGGTGGAGCATGGCCGCGACTATATCGAGGAAACCTACAAGCGGCCGCTCTTTGACCGGCTCCTGCGGACCGTGCTCGGCGTTGTGCTGCCGCGCCCCATGCTCTTTCGCGCCTCGCTGTTCGGCGCGAAGCTGGCGCAACCGGCGAAGAATCTGTTTTCCGGCCCGCTGAAGGCGATGCTGGAAATGGCGCCGACAAAGCTGCCGCCAGCAAGCCGTCTCGACGAGAAGCGGCTGCATCCGGCGGGCGGGCACCGGAAGAAGCGGGTCGCGCTGATGACCGGCTGCGCGCAGAAGGTGCTGGCGCCGGAAATCAATGACGCCACCATCCGTTTGCTGAACCGCCACGGGGTCGAGGTGGTTATCCCGAAAGCGGCGGGTTGCTGCGGCGCGCTGCCGCTGCATATGGGGAAAGAAAAAGACGCGCAGGGCTTCGCCCGCGCCAATGTCCGCGCCTGGTTCCGCGAGATGGAGGGGGAGGGGCTGGACGCCATCATCATCAACACTTCCGGCTGCGGCACGACGGTCAAGGACTATGGGGAGCTATTCGCCCATCAGTCCGATAAACGTCTTGCCGAGCAGGCAAAAAAAGTCGCGAAGCTCGCCTGCGACATTACGGAGTTTCTGAGTCGCATCGAGATGGAGCCGCCGAAAGTGACCTCGCCCCTCAAAGTCGCCTATCATTCTGCCTGCTCGCTCCAGCATGGCCAGCAAATCCGCGAGGAGCCGAAGGCGCTCTTACGGGGCGCAGGATTTGACGTCGTTGATATTCCCGAATCCCATATCTGCTGCGGCTCGGCAGGCACCTATAACCTGTTGCAGCCTGAGCTGTCCGCAAGACTGAAGGCGCGGAAAATCAGAAATATTTCGAAAACCGCGCCCGATCTTGTCGCCGCAGGCAATATCGGCTGCATTGCCCAGATCGCCTCCGGCATGGATCTTCCCGTTGTCCATACGGTTGAGTTGCTTGACTGGGCGACAGGCGGACCGAAACCGGCGGCGCTCTCCTGATCGATACAGAAAACGCCCGCTCACAACTTTGTGTTTGACCCGCGCGCTACCAAAATCGACAAAAAGTGCTATATTCAAAATATGGGACGACGACTACTCAGCATTCTAGTCATATTTGGCCTCCTCGGCTGGGCCGCCCCGTCGTTCGCGCGGCAGGATGATCCCAAGCTCGACGAACTCTTTACCGAACTCGCCGAGACCGAAGATTCCACCAAAGCCAAGATGATCGAGGGTAGTATCTGGAAGATCTGGCTGACCTCCGGCAGTGATACGGTCGATTTCCTGATGTTTCAGGGGATCAGCTATATGAGTCGCGGGGAGTTCGCCAAGGCGCTCTCCATTTTCACCACCGTGATCAAGGTCGATCCGGAATTCTCCGAAGGCTGGAACAAGCGGGCGACGGTCCTGTTCCTGGTCGGGGAATATGATAGCTCGATCGAGGATATCGGCCGCACGCTGGAGCTGGAGCCCCGTCATTTCGGCGCGCTTTCCGGCCTTGGCCAGATTTACGATATTCGCGACAGCGAGGCCGGCGCGCTCTCCGCCTATGAAAAGGCCGTCGATATCAACCCGCATATGAAGGGCGTCAAGGCGCGTCTGGAACAGCTCCAGATAGAGCGGGACAAGAAGAATATCTGATCCGCTTGCTGACTTTTCTCTGAATTATTCGCCCCAGACTATTGCTCTCCGACCCAGGCGATGCGCAGGATATTGGTCGAGCCCGGTGTGCCGAAGGGAACGCCGGCCATGATCACGACCCTGTCGCCCGGCCGCGTGAAGCCCTCGGCGAAGGAAATCTTGCAGGCCTTGTCCACCATCTCGGCGAAATTCTTGGCATCTGACGTATGCACGCAATGCAGCCCCCAGACGAGGGCGAGGGTGCGCGCTGTCTTGAGCGACGGCGTCAGCACCAGCACCGGCGTCTTGCCGCGTTCGCGCGCCGCCCGGAGCGCGGTCGAGCCCGAGGTGGTGTAGGTCACAACGCTGGCCGCGCCGATGGTGCTCGCCACCTGGGTGGCGGCGGCGCTGATCGCATCGGCGGTGGTGGCTTCCAGCGTGCCATGCTTGGAATCGATAATGCCCTGGTACATCGGGTCCTTTTCCGTCACCTCGGCAATATCGTTCATCATCGAGACGGCTTCGAGCGGATATTCTCCCGCCGCGCTCTCCGCCGAGAGCATGACCGCATCGGTGCCGTCATAGATGGCGTTGGCGACGTCGGTCACCTCGGCGCGGGTCGGTACCGGCGCGGCGATCATGCTTTCCAGCATCTGCGTCGCGACGACGACCGGCTTGCCCGCCTCGCGCGCCCGGGAAATGATCTTCTTCTGGATCGCCGGGACTTCCTGTATCGGCATTTCGACGCCAAGATCGCCACGGGCAACCATGATCGCATCGGCTAGGTCGATAATACCGTCCAGCGCCTCGACCGCCGCCGGTTTCTCGATCTTCGCCATGACGGCGGCACGTCCGGCCACGATCTTTTTCACCTCGGCGATATCGTCCGGTCGCTGGACGAAGGAGAGGGCGACCCAGTCGACGCCGAGCGACAGCGCGAAATCGAGGTCTTTGCGGTCCTTGTCGGTCAGCGGGCTCATGCGGACCAGCGCGTTCGGGATATTCACGCCCTTGCGGTCGGAAATCTTGCCGCCGACGGTCACCTCGCAGTCGGCGAAATCCGTGCCCGCCTCCATGACCGTCAGCTTGAGCTTGCCGTCATCGAGGAGCAGTATGCTGCCTTCCTCAAGGCTTTCGAGGACTGCCGGATGCGGCAGCGAGACGCGGGTCTTGTCGCCCGGAGTCTCGTCAAGATCAAGTCGGAACATCGCGTCATTTTCGAGCAGGACCGGTCCGTCCTTGAAGGTGCCGAGGCGGATTTTCGGTCCCTGTAAATCCGCGAGGATGCCGATGGGCCGTCCGCTGTTCTTCTCCAATGCGCGGATCGTATCGACCCGCTCCTCATGATCTTTATGGTCGCCATGGCTGAAATTCAGCCGGAATACATCCGCGCCCGCGAGATGCAGGGCCTCGATCATGCTGGCGCTGCTGCTCGACGGTCCAAGGGTGGCTATGATTTTCGTTTTTCTCAGTCGTCGCATAAATTCTTGCCTGTACAAAAAGCCATTGGCTAATACTCACACGCCCATACTAACGATTTTATGACAGTTACGTGAGTGTTAATATTGACTTTTTTCAAGCTGCGGATGAAGAGTACCGTTCGCCGCCGAAGCGAGATAAACTTAAGACCTACTGGCGAAGATCGCGAGAATATACGTGCGCGGCCGTGCGCCATCATTGTAAGGTGGCGGGAAGTTGGGATACTATCCCGTCATTCTTTCACTTTACCCTTGGGACCATGACAGACAGTACTTCTTCCGCCTTTGACATTCAGAACCCGGAGAGCGACAGCCCGCTGCTGCTCGTGGTCGATCATGCCAGCCGCCATATCCCGGAAGAATATGACAACCTCGGCCTTGCCGATCCGGCGGTGCTGCACCGGCATATCGCCTGGGACATCGGGATCGAGGATGTGACGCGGCGTCTTTCCGAGAAAATCGGGGCGACGGCGATCTATGCGCGTTTCTCCCGCCTGCTGCTGGATGCGAACCGCTATCCCGATGATCCCGCCAGCACCCCGGTGATCAGCGACGGCGTTGAAATTCCTGCCAATCGGGAGATGCCGGAGGACGAGCGGGCGCGGCGCGTGGAAAACTGGTTCACGCCCTATCAGGGGGCGATCACCGGCCTGATTGACCACAAGCTGGAGCATCACGCCCTTCCGCTGCTGGTCTCCATGCACAGCTTCACCCCGGTGATGCATGAGTTCGAGCGGCCTTGGCATATCGGCGTCCTCTGGGATGAGGACCCCAGGATCGCGCTGCCGCTCCTGAAAATCCTGCGGCAGAACCATTCCCTCGTCGTCGGCGATAACGAGCCTTACTCGGCCCGCGATCCCCTCGGCTACACAATGAACGAACATGGCATGAAACGGGATCTGCCCAATGTCGCCATCGAAATCCGCCAGGACCTGATCGACACCCATCAGGGGGCGGAAAAATGGGCGTCGATCATGGCGGATGCGCTGATGCGGCTGGGCCCCTTGTTGGACGCGAAAGAGGAGACCGACGCATGAGCATTGCCGAGCCGAGCTTCACCATCGGGATCGAGGAGGAATATCTTCTCGTCGATCTGGAAACCCGCGCCCTTGCCATCGAACCGAGCGAGGATATCCTCAGCGAATGCGAGCGGTTGCTGCCCGATCATCTGGTAACGCCGGAATTCCTCCGCTCCCAGCTGGAAGTCGGCACCCGGGTTTGCAAGAATATCACCGAGGCGCGCGCCGCCCTCTACGAGCTGCGCCGGACCGTGGCCGACGTGGCGAACCAGCATGGCCTTGGCGTGATGGCGGCCTCCGTCCATCCGTTCGCTGACTGGCACCAGCTCAAGCATACGCCGAAGGAGCGCTATGACGTGATTGCCCGCGATATGCAGGCGACGGTGCGACGGTTGATGATCTGCGGCATGCATGTGCATTGCGCGATCGAGGATCCGGAACTGCGCATCGATCTGATGAACCAGGCGAGCTATTTCCTGCCGCATCTCCTGGCGCTCAGTACTTCGTCGCCCTTCTGGCGAGGGGAGGAAAGCGGCCTCAAATCCTATCGCATGACGGTGTTCGATGCACTGCCGAGGACCGGCATCCCGGACCGGTTCGAGAGTTATGGCGAGTTTTCCCGGCTCATCGACACGCTGGTCGAAGCGGGTGCGCTGGAGGATGGGTCGAAGCTCTGGTGGGATATGCGCCCGTCATCGAAATTCCCGACACTGGAAATGCGGCTTTGCGATGTTTGCCCGCTGGTCGAGGACAGCCTGACCATCGCCGCGCTCTATTCCTGTATCCTTAGGATGCTGTATCGCCTGCGCCGCAATAACCAGCGTTGGCGCGTCTATCCGCAGACGCTGGTCGCCGAGAACCGCTGGATCGCGCAGCGCTTCGGGGTTGAGGGCAAGCTGATCGATTTCGGCATACCGGCGCCGGTGCCGGCTGCCGACCTGATCGAGGAGATCATCGGCCTTACCGCCGAGGATGCGGCGTTTCTCGGCTGCGAGAAGGAAGTTGCCCATGCGCGGGAGATTGTCCGGCGCGGCACCTCCGCTGACCGGCAGCTCAGCGCCTATCATGAGGCGATCAAGGGGGGCGCCAGCAAGGAGGATGCGCTGGTCAAAGTTGTCGATCAGGTCTTGAAAGAAACGGTCAGCGGCCTACAGTAATAGGAAACACCCCACGGAAAGGGAACAGACATGGATCAGCAAACACTCGAACTCGAAGCAGCGGCCTTCCGGCGCCTGCGCGATCACCTCAGGACCCGCACCGATGTGCAGAATATCGATCTGATGAACCTGGGCGGCTTCTGCCGCAACTGCCTCTCCAACTGGTATATGGAGGCGGCGAACGAAAAAGGCATCGAGATGGACAAGATGCAGGCCCGTGAAATCGTCTATGGCATGCCGTTCGATGAATGGAAGGCGAAATACCAGACCGAGGCGAGCGCTGAACAGCAGGCCGCCTTCAAGGACAGCCACAAGGATCACTAAGGGGTCTGCCAGCGCAAAATTTTTTGTCAAAGGCATAGATTTGTCCGGCGGAGAAATGCTAGAAATCCCTCCCGGAGAAATTCCGGCCCATTGCATGACCAAATTCACGGAGAAGAGACATTATGGCTGACGTCGGCGGAGTGGCCGCAGATCATCTGCGGTCCTATATCGAGAGAATTGAGCGCCTTGAAGAAGAGAAGAAAGGCATTGCCGACGATATCAAGGAAATCTTCGCCGAGGCCAAGGGCACGGGCTTCGACGTAAAGGCCATGCGCGCCGTCCTGCGTCTGCGCAAGATGGACAAGGCCGATGTGCAGGAACAGGAATATATGATCGACCTGTATAAACATGCCCTTGGCATGGCAGCGGATGAAAATCCCGCCGAAGAGGACGCCGGGAACGAGCCCGAAGCTGCCGCCTTTTAGGCGGAAATTCCGTTAGGGGAAAAGAATGGGCTGATGCGGTTTCCTGAGGAAAAGCATCAGCCGTCATCTTTAAAATCTATCAGACAGCCCCGGTCAGGAAGGCCGCGCCAACGATCGAGATGGCGCCGCCGCCTGCGCGGATGGCAATATTTCCGACGCGTGAGGACCCCAGCGTTCCGATCCCGATACCACACAGATGCAGAAGGCCTGTCGCCAGCACGAACCCGACGCCATAGGCAAGGGCATTGGCCGCCGCTGGCAGCTCTGCGCCATGGGCATGGCCGTGGAACAGGGCGAAGAAGGCGACAACGATGCCCGCAATCCACATCGGCGGGCGAACCATGAAGACGATCAGCAGCCCCAGCACAATCGCCGAGGCGGCAATGCCGGCCTCAACCGCGGGGACGGGAATGCCCGAGAAGCCGAGCACCGCACCGAGAGCCATGACAACCGGGAAGACAATCGGCAGGAGCCAGACACCGCGCTTGCCAAGAGAGGCCCCCCAGAGGCCCACGGCGACCATCGCCACAAGATGATCCCAACCCAGGACCGGATGGGCAAAACCGCTGCTGAAACCGCCGACGATACCACCGCCGGTATGGGCGAGCGCAGGGGTCGCCAGCAGCAGGGACGTGACGGCGAGGATACTCGCTGTTGTAAGGGATCTGGACATCATATCTCGCATTTTCGGTTTCTCTTTGATTTTGTTTCTGTTGGCGGGGATTCGAGATCACGGTAATACAGCCATCGCCCGCTTGCAAGCCTGACGATGCCCCTCCGCCCGGTGCAATGAGGAAAAGTCGCAGAGGCCGTTGCCGGACCCTTCCGCCCTATCCCTCTTGTATTCGAAGTTGCAATAATTAAGTGCAGAAAGCGCCTGTTATAAATCCACAGGTGGTTATTGCCGGTTTGGGGACATGACGGAGTTTTCAACAGATGCCGCAGGCTTTGCGGCCCTCACCATCAGCGAGCTGATTCTGCAGCAATGCGTGATCAATGGCCTGTTCACGGCGGAAGAGGCGCGGCGGCTTCTGGAGACGGCGGCGGCGCGCCATGAAGGCGCCGCGCATGGGCCGGAGGAGAAGATTGCGCTCAACCGGCAGTCGGCAGAGTTGATCCGGGCGCTGTCATCGGGGCTGGAACCGCTGTTGTCGAGGCCGCAAGCAAAGGCAGAAAAACCCGCGCCGGAGAAAAAACCGGCGACGCCGCGCCCGACCTGGGTACGTTTTCCCGACTGAGGTTATGTTTTTGCGACGATGCGCTTCGTGCTCTGCGGGTATTTTTGCAGCAGCTTCGCGGGTCGCACGGGACGCAGTGTGAAGTTTCCGCCGCAGTTTGGACAGACTCCGTTATGGACCCCTTTCGCGCAACTTTCACAGAAGGTGCATTCAAAGGTGCAGATATAGGCATCAACCTTGCCGTTCGGCAGATCACAATCACACGTCTCACAGTTTGGTCTCAGCTCCAGCATGACAGTCTCCTTTTGCTCATTCTATAGCCGAAGAGACGGCACCCGGACAGGTCCAATAAGGGCCCGTTCGGGGAGCCACTTTATAGCAAGATGGTTCCACCCGGAATTCCTCTGATACATCGTTTTAGGTACGGTTTAAGTTCTGCTTATGACCCGATGTGGCCGCCTAGACATCAAATCGCATAAAATTCATGCGACAAAGCTCAAGCCAGTTCCGAAAGTTCGTCGCTAACTTGACGGATAAATTAACTTCGGCAATAAGTTAGATAAAGTATTCCACTTGGCCCGAAAGACATAACAATGACCACATATCACGCAAGTTGTTCCTGCGGCGCTATCGAGATCGAGGCCGATGGAGAGCCCGTTGTACAATGCTATTGTCATTGCAATAGCTGTCGGAGTTTCACGGGCTGCCCGGTCAATGCGCCAGTGCTATGGCCCCGCGACAAAATTCGGATTGTCAGGGGTGAGGACAAGTTACGCCACTACTCTAAAACGGGACATGCAGAAGCGGGGCGCTATTCCTGCAGTATTTGTAATGGTCTTGTTGGTATTAATTTATTTGAGGCTGGCCTTTACGACATCTTTGCTGGTCTGGTGCATGATCTGACATTTACCCCGACAATTCATATTAATTATGAAAACGCCATTCTACCGATTAAGGACGGCCTTCCAAAATTTAAGGACATGCCCGAAGAAGCAGGGGGTAGTGGTGAGATGATGCCGGAATGATCAACAGAATGACAGCTGCAAATATTGGTCTGGAACGCGCCTTACAGTGATTCACACTGTAAGGCGGCCGAATTCGGACATATTTAAGTTTGCTTGCTAGATCACAGTATTAGCACTACTCCGCCGCTTGCTTCTGCGGTTCGGGGCTGCGGAAGGCGGCGAGCAGGTTGTCGAGGTCGCCGCGATAGAGCCGGATCGCTTTCTCCTTCACATGGCCATAGCCGCGGATTTCCATCGGCAGTTCGGCGATGGCGACGGCGGTTGCATGATTTGCTGGCGTTAATCCGTCCAGAACCTCGGTCAGGGTCGCTTCATATTCCTTGATCAGCGCCCGTTCGATCTTGCGCTCCTCCTGATAGCCGAAAATATCAAGCGGGGTACCGCGAAGGGATTTGAGTTTCGCGAGGAAACGGTAAGCCTTCATCATATAGCCGCCGAATTCCTTCTTCTTCAGATGGCCCGTGTCCGGGTCCTTCTTCGAGAAAAGCGGTGGGGCGAGATGGAATTTGAGCGAGTAGTCGCCCTCCATCATATGCTCCACCTTCTGCATAAAGACCGGGTCCGCATAGAGCCGGGCGACTTCATACTCATCCTTGTAGGCGAGCAGCTTGAAGTAGGACCGCGCCACCGCCTCCGAGAGGGAGGTATCGCCGGGCTTGATGTCGCTTTCGCGGAGCCGGACTTTCGCCGCCATATCGCTGTAGCGGCGGGCATAGCGGGCGCTCTGGTATCCGGTGAGAAACTCGACCCGGCGGGAGATCATCTCGTCGAGATCGTTCGTCGGTTCCTGAACGAGCGTCGGGCCTTTCAGCTCGTCCACTTCCTTCATCACCTTGTCGGGATCATGGGCCATCACGCGGCCCCAGCCGAAGGCTTTCTTGTTGAAGGGCACAGCGACGCCGTTCAGCTCTACCGCTCGCAGCAAGGCTTCCTCGCCGAGCGGGATCAGGCCTTTCTGGTAGGCAAAACCGAGCATGAACAGGTTCGTCGCGATGGAATCGCCCATCAGCGTCGTCGCAATCTCGCTCGCCTCGATCAGATCGCAGGCATCGGCGCCGACCGCATCGCGGATATGGTCGAGCGTGTCCTGGACCGGGAAGGGCGCGTCGGGATCGAGGGTGAAATCCATGGTCGGCGAGGGATGGGCGTTGATCACCGCATGGGCGACGCCGACATCGAATTTCGCAAGGGAATCGTAGGAGCCCGAGACCACCATGTCGCAGCCAATGAGGAGATCGGCGCGGCCCGCCGGGATGCGGACGGCGTTGATGTCTTCGGGATGCGGCGCGATATGCACATGGCTGGTGACGGCGCCGCCCTTCTGCGCGAGACCCGCCTGATCGAGCACGGAAATGCCCTTGCCCTCCAGATGCGCGGCCATGCCGACGATGGCGCCGATGGTGACGACGCCGGTGCCGCCGATCCCGGTGATCAGGATGCGGTAGGGGCCCTTGAGCTCGCGTATCGCCGGAACGGGCAGGCCTTCCGCCGGGTTTTCCGCCGCATGCGGCGCGGCCTTGCGAAGCTCGCCGCCCTCGATGGTGACGAAGCTCGGGCAGAAGCCCTTCACGCAGGAGAAATCCTTGTTGCAGGTCGACTGGTTGATGGTCCGCTTGCGGCCGAACTCGGTCTCGATCGGCTCGACGGAGAGGCAGTTCGACTTGATGGAGCAGTCGCCGCAGCCCTCGCAGACGAGATCGTTGATGATCACGCGCTTGGCCGGGTCCGGATAGGTGCCGCGCTTGCGGCGGCGGCGCTTCTCGGCGGCGCAGGTCTGGTCGTAGATGAGGATCGAGACGCCCTTTTCCTCGCGCAAGTGCCGCTGGATCTTGTCGAGGTCGTCGCGGTGATGGATCGTCGTGCCCTTTGGCCAGGGTGTTCCTTCTGCGTACTTTTCCGGCTCATCCGTCACCACGCGGATGACGGAAACGCCTTCGCCCTCGAGCTGCTGGGCGATCTGCCAGGGGGTGATATGCCCTTCCGTCGGCTGGCCGCCGGTCATGGCGACCGCGTCGTTATAGAGGATCTTGTAGGTCATGTTGGCCTTCGCCGCGACCGCCTGGCGGATGGCGAGAATGCCCGAATGGTAGTAGGTCCCGTCGCCAAGGTTGGCGAAGATATGCTGCTCGTCGGTGAAATGCATCTGCCCGACCCAGGGCACGCCTTCGCCGCCCATCTGGGTGAAGGTATCGGTGTTGCGGTTCATCCAGGTAACCATGAAATGACAGCCGATCCCGGCGACGGCGCGGCTTCCCTCCGGCACCACGGTCGAAGTGTTGTGCGGGCAGCCGGAGCAATAGAAGGGCGTGCGCACCAGCTTCGCCGGTTTCGCCTCCAGCTGCTTTTCCTTGCGGTCGAGGAAGGCGAGGCGGTTTTCGATGGATTCGGACGTATAGAAGCGGCGGATACGGCCCGCGATCACCCGCGCGACCATGGCCGGGGTCATCTCCCCGGTCGAGGGCTGCAGCGGGTTCTTGTTCTCGTCGAACTTGCCGAGGATGCGCGGGCGCACCTTGGTGTCCCAGTTATAGAGCTGCTCCTTCATCTGGTTCTCGATGACGGCGCGCTTCTCCTCGATCACCAGCACTTCCTCGAGCCCCTCGGCGAACTGGCGGACGCCGTCGGGCTCCAGCGGCCAGGGCATGCCGACCTTGTAGACGGTGAGGCCGATATCGGCGGCGAGCTCGTCATTGATGCCAAGATCGCGGAGCGCCTGGCGCACGTCGTAATAGGATTTGCCGACAGTGACGATGCCGAAGCGCCGCTTCGGGCTGTCCATAGTGATATGGTCGATACTGTTGGCGCGGGCGAAGGCGCGGGCGGCGTATATCTTGTGCTTGTTGAGCCGCACTTCCTGGTCGAAGCGGTTGTCATGGGGCTGGATATTGAGGCCGCCCTCCGGCATCTCGATATTCGGGCGGATGAAGTTGCCGCGGTCCGGCGCGACATAGACGGAGGCGCCGCCCTCGACGGTTTCGGAGATGCATTTGAAGCCGATCCACAGGCCCGAGAAGCGCGACATCTCCAGCCCGAGCAGGCCGTAGTCGAGAATCTCCTGCACATTGGCCGGGTGCAGCACGGGCATCATCCAGCCGGCGAAGCTGTGCTCGCTCTGATGCGCGATGGAGGAGGAGACGATGCCGTGATCGTCCCCCGCGAGCGCGAGAACGCCGCCGTATTTCGAGGTGCCCGCGCTGTTGGCGTGGCGGAAGACGTCGCCCGTGCGGTCGACGCCCGGGCCCTTGCCGTACCACAGGCCGAACACGCCGTCATAGCGCGCGCCCTTGAACATGTTGAGCTGCTGGCTGCCCCAGACCGCGGTCGCCGCAAGGTCCTCATTGACGCCCGGTTCGAAATGAATGTCGTTTTCCTTCAGGATCTTCGCGGCTTTCCAGAGCGACTGGTCGTAGCCGGCAAGAGGAGAGCCGCGATAGCCGGAGATGAAGCCCGCCGTATTCAGCCCGGCGGCGCGATCGCGTTCCTTTTGCATCAGCGGCAGGCGCACCAGCGCCTGAATGCCGGTCAGGAAAATACGCCCTTCCTCAAGCGTGTATTTGTCGTCCAGCGTTACATTTGCCAACTGCATCTCTTAACCCTCACTCCCATTCGAAAAAAAGACATATACTGCTGTTAGATATAAGCAGAATATCATGAAAGGCAAAAAAGGTCAATACTACTGACTTATATGATTTTTCGTGATGTTTTCATCGGATTTTTTTTGACTTTTCCGGGGCAAAAGTGCTTTTGAAGAGGATACGGGTTTTATTTTTCTGTGAGGGGCGAGCATGACCATACTGGTGACGGGGGTGGCGGGATTTATTGGAATGCATGTCGCCGAAACCTTGCTGGCCGGTGGGCGGAAGGTGATCGGGATCGACAATCTCAATCCCTATTATGATGTAAAGCTGAAGAAGGACCGCCTTGCGCGCCTCAACCTATACAGTAACTTCACCTTCTATGAGCTTGATATTTCAGACCGGGCCGCGCTCTATGCGGCGCTGGGTGATCATTCGAAGATCAGCCTGATCGTACATCTTGCGGCGCAGGCCGGGGTACGACACAGCCTGACCCGCCCGTTTGACTATACGGCGGCGAATATTACCGGCTTTCTGACGATTTTGGAGCTTTGCCGCCAGCTCGAAAATCTCAAGCATGTCGTTTACGCGAGTTCCAGCTCCGTCTATGGCGCGAATACCAAGATGCCCTTTTCGGTGAGCCAGACGACGGACAGCCCGCTGTCGCTCTATGCAGCGACGAAAAAGGCGAATGAACTGATGGCCTACAGTTACGCGCATCTCTACGATATTCCAATGACAGGCCTGCGGTTCTTCACCGTTTACGGACCGTGGGGACGGCCGGATATGGCCTATTGGCGCTTTACCAAGCAGATTATGGAGGGCGAACCGGTCCATATCTATAATCATGGCGATATGAAGCGCGATTTCACCTATATCGACGATGTGGTGAAGGGAATTCTGGAAGTGCTGGTAAAACCGCCGGAAACAGGGGACGGCAAAACCCCACATCGGGTCTATAACATCGGCAACAACCGGGCGGAGAAGTTGCTCGATTTCGTCGAGATAATCGAGGAAACACTGGGTGTTGAAGCCAAGCGCGAATTGCTTCCCATGCAACCCGGCGACATCAAGGAGACCTACGCAGACATTGACCCGATCCACCGGGATGTGGGATATGAACCTGCGACCTCGCTTGAGGTGGGTTTGCCAAAATTCGTCAAATGGTACCAGGAATACTGTAAGGACTAGTTTTTCATGTCGGACGCGTTCGATATTTCGCAGATACAGAATATTATTGATCACGGCATTCCCCATTGCGCGGATATTGGCGTGAAAGTCCATGACATGAATGCCGACGGCGTGACCTTCAGCCTGCCATATCAGGAACGTTTCGCCGGAAACCCGGTCAACGGCGTGCTCCATGGCGGGATCATTACCACGCTGATCGATACGGCGGCGGGCATGTGCATCTATGCGCGGCTGCAGAAATACATGCCGATTGCGACGCTGGATTTGCGGATTGACTATTTGAAACCGGCAACGCCAGGGGAGGATGTCTATACTCACGCGACCTGCTACCGGACGACGAAGCAGATCGCCTTCGTCCGCGCCATCGCTTACCACAGTGACCCCGAGGATCCGATTGCCAATGCCGTCGGTACCTTCATGCTGAAATCGACTGCCGGCAAGACGTTGAATGAAGCGGCGGATGAGAAGAGGGCAAACTCATGACGGTCCTGACATCCGAAGATTTTGTCGCCCGGATAGAGCAGTCGAAGGAGAGCCGGGACTGGCGCCCGGTATTCGAAATGATTCCCTATTTCAGCTATCTCGGTCTGCGGATTGAAAATCCGGATGGGAAGCTGACCTGCGTCTTGCCCGAAGACAAGAAGTTTATCGGCAACCCGACCCTGCCGGCGCTGCATGGCGGCGTGATCGGCGCGTTTCTGGAAAGTACCGCGCTGGTCCATTTGTTTGCGACGCAGGATGTGACGCGCCTGCCGAAGATCATCAATATCACGGTGGAGTATTTGCGCTCCGGCAAGCCGGTCGAGACCTATGCCGAGGCGGTAATCACCAAGCCTGGCCGCCGCGTGGCCAATATGCGGATTGAGGCCTGGCAGGAGGAACGCGACAAGCCGATTGCTGCCGCCCATGCCAATTTCCTTGTCAGTTGATTTTATAATCCTAAATGAACAGGAACTATTTTTGCCTGTTGGAGTTTGCTTTACATGACCGATGCCGCCCTTGCCAATCTGCCCGAATGGGACCTGAGCGATCTGTACCCGTCCCGGACCTCGCCTGAACTGCTGGAGGATCTGGAGACGGCGGCGCGGGATGCAAAAGCTTTTGCCGCTCAATACAAGGGCAAGCTCACCGAACTGGACGGGCAGGGGCTCTATCTCGCCATTACCAAGTTTGAGGAAATCGGCGAGTTGGAAGGCCGGATCATGTCCTATGCCTATCTGGTCTATGCAGGCAATATGTCGGATCCGGATGTCGGCAAGTTCTTTCAGACCATGCAGGAGAAGATCAGCGCCATCGGCACGGATCTGCTGTTCTTCACGCTGGAGCTGAACGCGATCGAGGATGACCGGCTTGCGGCGATGTATGAGGGTAGCAGCCTGAAGAAATACAAGCCCTGGCTCGATAATGTCCGGGCTTTGAAACCCTATCAGCTCTCCGACGAGATCGAGAAACTGCTGCATGAAAAAGACATCGCCGGGCGCAGCGCCTGGGTGCGGCTGTTCGATGAGACCATGGCGGGGCTCAAATTCGAGGTAGATGGCGAGGAAATGGCCTCCCAGCAGGTGCTGCATCTCCTCTCCAGTCCAAACGCGGAACTTCGCAAGAAGGCAGCAAAATCTCTCGGCAAGGTGTTCGGGCAGAATGTCCGGCTGTTCTCGCTCATTACCAACACATTGGCGAAAGACAAGGCGATCGAGGATGACTGGCGCGGTGCGCCGGAACCCGCCGCCATGCGGCATCTGTCCAACCAGGTCGAGGCAGAGGTCGTTGATGCACTCTCCGATGCAGTGCAGGCGGCCTATCCGCGTCTCTCCCATCGTTATTACGCGATCAAGGCGAAATGGATGGGGCAGGAGAAGATCGATTATTGGGACCGCAACGCGCCGCTTCCCGATTCCGACGACCGGATCATTTCCTGGAACGAGGCCCGCGATACTGTGCTGGAGGCCTATGGCCGCTTCTCGCCGGACCTTTCCGATCTCGGCAAACAGTTCTTCGAAAAACCGTGGATAGACGCGAGTGTACGCCCCGGCAAGTCCCCGGGCGCCTTCGCCCATCCGACGGTGCCAAGCGTGCATCCCTATCTCCTGCTCAACTATCAGGGCAATATCCGCGATGTGATGACGCTTGCCCATGAGCTGGGCCATGGGGTTCACCAGCTTTTGGCGGCACCGCAAGGCGGGCTGCTGGCGGATACGCCGCTGACATTGGCCGAAACGGCGAGTGTGTTCGGCGAACAGCTGACCTTCCGCGCGCTGCTGGAGAAAGAGAGCGATCCGGCCAAGCGCAAGATCATGCTGGCGGGCAAGGTAGAGGATATGCTGAACACCGTGGTGCGGCAGATCGCCTTCTATGAATTCGAGAAACGCCTGCACGATGCCCGGCGGAAAGAGGAGCTCTCTCCCGACCAGATTGGCGAAATCTGGATGGATGTCCAGCGCGAAAGCCTTGGCCCGGCAATCCGGCTGCATGATGAGTATCAGTATTTCTGGTGCTATATCCCGCATTTCATCCATTCGCCTTTCTATGTCTACGCCTATGCGTTCGGCGATTGCCTGGTAAATGCGCTCTATGCCATCTATCAGGAGGCCGAGAGCGGCTTTCAGGACAAATATTTCGACATGCTGAAGGCAGGCGGCACATTGCGGCACAAGGAATTGCTGGCGCCCTTCAATCTTGATGCGTCCGATCCCGCCTTCTGGTCCAAGGGCCTTGGCGTGATCGAGGGCTTCATCGACGAGCTGGAAGCGCTTTAGCCTTTTTCGGCGATCTCATACGACATTCTGTTGCTCGACGGGCAGATTTCGGTATATTGCAACGCAATGTAATATAACGACGCTTGAGAAATGAAAGGTATGCCAACATGAGCGAGCAGGGAAATATGAACATCGACGCCCAGAAAGAATCCTTTGATGACTTCGTGAAGCTGTTCAAATACGGCACGATCGGGATCGTTATCCTTCTTATCCTGATGGCGATCTTTCTGCTCTGACGAGGCGGCGAGCCCGCCGGGTTCCGTATTACCGTGGGCGGCGTTGCGGGGCGTCACCTAACTACCAGAATTCACAACGATAAAGGATCGATTATGAAAATCGCCATCCCAAGGGAGCGCCGGGAGAACGAGAAGCGGGTTGCCGCCTCCCCGGATACCGTGAAGAAATTTGTCGCCCTGGGCGCCGAAGTCATTGTTGAGACGGGCGCCGGGGAGACAAGCTCCTTCAAGGACTCGGATTTCGAGGAAGCCGGTGCGACCATCGCTGCCGATGAGGCCGCGGCGCTGAAAGACGCCGATGTTGTTCTCAAAATCCAGCATCCGCTGACGAAAGAAGAGGGAACGGACGAGTTGGCGCTGATGAAGAAGGGCGCCGTTCTGGTCGGTCATCTCTCCGCCATGCAGAACCGTGAACAGGTCGCCGCCTATGCCAAGGCCGGTGTGACCGCGCTGGCGCTGGAGCTGCTGCCGCGCATCAGCCGCGCGCAATCGATGGACGTTCTCTCCAGCCAGTCGAACCTGTCGGGCTACAAGGCTGTGCTGGACGCCGCCGCCGAATATGGCCGCGCCATGCCGATGATGATGACCGCCGCGGGCACCATTGCCCCGGCCAAATGCTTTGTCATGGGAGTTGGCGTTGCCGGCCTTCAGGCAATCGCCACCGCACGCCGCCTGGGTGCGATTGTGACCGCGACCGACGTGCGTGCCGCCACCAAGGAACAGGTCGAGAGTCTCGGCGCGAAATTCGTCATGGTGGAAACGGATGAAACCGGCGAGACCGAGGGCGGCTACGCCAAGGAAATGAGTGACGATTACAAGAAACGCCAGGCGGAGCTTGTGTTCGAGCATATCAAGAAGCAGGACATGGTCATCACCACGGCGCTTATCCCGGGGCGCACCGCGCCGATCCTGATTACCGATGAAATGCTGGCGGTGATGAAGAAGGGATCCGTCGTTGTTGACCTCGCGGTCGAGGCGGGCGGCAATGTCACCCAGTCGAAACCCGGCGAGATTGTCGTCACCGACAATGGTGTCAAGATTATCGGCCATCGCAACGTACCAAGTCGCCTTGCGAGTGACGCGTCATCCCTGTTCGCGAAGAATCTCTTCAATTTCCTGAACCCGATGATCGACAAGGAAACGGGGAACTTGAACCTGAACTGGGAGGACGAGGTTGTCCTCGGCACCGCGCTCACCCGCGACGGCAGCGTGATCCACCCGCAACTGACTGAGGGAGGGAACTGATTATGGATATGGTAGATCCAACCGTTTTCCGGCTGGCCATTTTTGTGCTCGCCATTTTTGTTGGCTATTACGTGGTTTGGAGCGTGACGCCCGCCCTGCATACGCCGCTGATGGCGGTCACTAACGCGATTTCCTCGGTGATTATCGTCGGTGCGCTGATTGCCGCCGGACCGTCGGATATGACGCTGGCGAAAGTCTTCGGCTTCGTCGCTATCGTGCTCGCCTCGGTCAATATCTTCGGGGGGTTCCTCGTGACCCAGCGGATGCTGTCCATGTACAAGAAAAAACAGAAATAGGGGAGACGCACCGTGTCAGCAAACTTTACGGCGCTTGCCTATCTGGTCTCCGCCATTCTTTTCGTTCTTGCGCTTCGCGGCCTGTCCTCACCGGCCAGCTCGCGGCGCGGGAATATCATGGGCATGGCCGGTATGGCCATCGCCATCATCGTGACGATCCTCCGGCCCGACGTTCTCTCCTATGAGTGGATCATCGGCGGAATTGTCATCGGTGGCGCCATTGGTGCGGTCATCGCCCAGCGTATCGCCATGACCGCCATGCCGCAGCTTGTCGCGGCCTTCCACAGCCTCGTCGGCCTTGCCGCCGTGCTGGTCGCCGCGGCCGCCTTCTATAACCCGGACGCCTATGGCATTCTCGGCGCAGGCGGGGAACTGACGGTTCTGTCGCGCATTGAAATGTCCATCGGCGTTGTCGTCGGCGCGATTACTTTCTCCGGCTCCATCATCGCCTTCACGAAATTGCAGGGGCTGGTTTCCGGCAACCCGGTGATCTTCCCGGGGCAGCATTTCGTCAACCTGCTGATCGGCCTTGCCATTGTCGCGCTGATCATCTGGTTCTGCCTCGATCTCGACCCGACGATCTTCTGGGCGATGACCGCGCTGGCGTTCCTGATCGGCTTCCTGATCATCATCCCGATTGGCGGCGCCGACATGCCGGTGGTCGTCTCGATGCTGAACAGCTATTCCGGCTGGGCGGCGGCAGGTATCGGCTTCACCCTTGAAAACACCGCGCTGATCATCGTTGGCGCGCTGGTCGGCTCCTCGGGGGCGATCCTCTCCTACATCATGTGCAAGGCGATGAACCGCTCCTTCTTCAGCGTCATTCTGGGTGGCTTCGGCGGCGATACGGCGGCCGCCGGTCCCGACAAGGGCGACCGTCCGTTCAAGGCGGGCTCTGCTGATGATGCGGCCTTCATCATGAAGAATGCGGGCAAGGTCATCATCGTGCCGGGCTATGGCCTTGCGGTGGCGCAGGCCCAGCATGCACTCCGCGAGATGGTCGATGCCCTGAAGGCAGAGGGGGTCGAGGTTGTCTATGCCATTCATCCGGTGGCGGGCCGCATGCCCGGCCATATGAACGTGCTGCTGGCCGAGGCGCAGGTGCCTTACGACGAGGTGTTCGAGCTGGAGGAAATCAACTCCGACTTCTCCGGCGCCGATGTGGCGCTGGTGGTGGGCGCGAACGACGTGACCAACCCCGCCGCCCGCGATGACCCGTCCAGCCCGATCTTCGGCATGCCGATCCTCGATGTGGACAAGGCGCGCACGGTGCTGTTCGTGAAACGCTCCATGTCATCCGGCTACGCCGGGATCGACAACGATCTTTTCTATAAAGACAACACCATGATGCTCCTCGCCGACGCCAAGAAAATGGTCGAGGATATTATTAAGGCGCTGTAGAGGGCGGGACTGAACATTCAGGCTTAAACAAAACCCGTCGGCAAGCACCGGCGGGTTTTATTTTTTATATACATATTCATTCTTGAGTTTTGCGTGTGTCGCGCGTAATTTGAAATTTATGAATCAGATACTGGTTTTAATTATTGTCGTCTTGTCATTGCTCGCTGCGGCGGCGGTATTATTTGCTAGGGCCGTCACCTATGAAGATTATCAAAGGGCTTATAGATCAGGACCTTTGGCACATTGGGTCAATAATCATTTATTGGTGGGAGATAACGGAAGAACGCATGTGCCCATTGTAAATCGTGTTTGTACCGCTGACGAATTGATGACGCCTGATAAGAAGTCACTTCTGAAGTTTTGTTTCGCTGTGGGAGCTACCGTCCCACTAAATAAATGCAGTTTTTGGTGGCTGGCCGGTGATTGCATTGGAATATATGCGTCGAGAGATGTTCTCGAGAATCCGTTACTGCGAGAGGCCGTTACGGCAGCGGTGAAGAACGGCTGTATTGAGAATGATTTTAAGTCAATTGATCTTGGTTATTTATGCAGTTCCAGCGGCAAGCTGAAACAAAAAGTTGTGCTGAAAAGTGTCTATAATAATGATCTGGAGCAGCTTGAGTACATCATCCGTTAAATCCGGTTAAGAGGGGGAGAGAATGAGCGATTACAAGATAATACTTAATCATTACACAGATGGTATTTCCGGGCATTTTAATATAACTTTTGCAGCTGTCGAAAACCTGGCTGACTTAACTGTCGGCATAAATTTGATTAATGAAGGCAGTTTTCTTGGGTTCAGATTTGATAATTTGGATGGCGTCATTGCAAATGAGAATTTTAAGTTAGATGACTATTTAACTGACCCAACTAAAGAAGGATACCTTCAACGTAAAGAAGTTATTATTTCTGAGGAACAGTATGAATTATTGCGTTCTGAGTATTCAAGTCGAATTGGTGAAGAACTTAACTATGTGGCGTATGCTCATGTATTTTGGGGCGAGAATTGCACGCTTTTGCCTGAATATGTCTTGGATCAAATTGGTATCTCACAGCAAACTGGTGACTATTTCTCATTTAATGAATTGTCACAATCTCAGGCAGGAATGCAAGTTTGGGATAATTTGACTTCATATAAACCAACTTTCGCAAATAGCTATGTATCGAACGCATTTTACGCGCAGCTTTACTCATACATGCGTGAAGGCTTGAGAGTTGATGTAAACACCATGCCAGTTATCCTAAGTCTGATGGACGAATATGGAAACATCGGTGGTCTTGATAATGCAAAACAACAGCTTAAGAATCTTGGCTATACAGACGAAGAAATCAATTATGAAATCCCTGAAAATGCGGAGATTCGCTGCTTCTCGGCTGGCACTTTGATCGATATGGCGGATGGCTCGCGGAAGCCTATCGAGCAGATTGAAGTCGGGGATGAGGTGTTGGCCTATGATCCGGCGGAATTGGGCGGCCTTGGGGAGCTTAAGGCAGCGCGGGTGACCCGGACGATGGTCAATCAGGTCGAGGAGATCATTGATTTCCACGGGGTGAAGATGACGCCGGGCCATGCGACGCTTTGTGGCGACGGGCCGCATCAGGGCCGGCATATCCCGATCATGGACATCCTCGTTGCCGATGGCGCGATCGTCAACCGGGAGGGCGAATTGATCCGCGCCGCAACGAACTTACCGGTGGGCAGCGACGGGGACCGGTTCGTTAAGGTGGCCTATATCCTCGATAAATCGCAAAAAGCCTATTCCCATGGCCGGATACGCCTCGGCACGCGCATGATCGGTCAGGATGGCGGCGATGACTGGCGGGTGATGGAGGCGCTGGAACGCGAAGGCTATGTGCTCCATCCAGACGGCCTGATCTCCAAGGGCGGGGAGACACCGCATCCGCTCTACTGGTTCGGGCCGCTGCCGAAGCCGGAGGATTATGTGCTGGCCAAGTCGCGCCTGACCATCGGCAATCTCTATTCCGGGCAAAATGTCGAGAGCAGCAGCGCCATCGGTGCGGATCTGCCACGATACGCGGGAATGACGGTGCAATAACCGCAATCGACCCAAACAAAAGCCGCTGGTGAAAATCAGCGGCTTTTTTTGTGATCCGGCGCACTTGATCCTTCCGTGGAAAAGCTCATTTCCCTGAGGTGGGTTATGGAAG
Organism: uncultured Sneathiella sp.; assembly: GCF_963973085.1. Lineage (GTDB taxonomy): Bacteria > Pseudomonadota > Alphaproteobacteria > Sneathiellales > Sneathiellaceae > Sneathiella. Next base: position 289,294 of record NZ_CAXAXA010000001.1, on the reverse strand, counting down.
GAGTGTGGCGATGCGCATTTTACTGATCGGGGCGGCGCTGTTCCTGCTCGCGGCCTGTCAGACGACGACGGCGGAGCAGGACCCGGACCTGATGTGCTGCACCTGGGGCAACCACCAGAGCCGCTAAGGCCGCCGGGTCGCCCTCAGTAGAGATTTTCCTTATAGGCAACTTCGAGATAGGCGTCGGACTGTTCCGCGTCCATCCCGGCGATCTGGTCGGCGAGCACCTGCCCGAGCGTCGGGAAGGCCTTGCGCTCGACCTTGCTCTCCTCGGCCCAGAGCTTCGAGCGGATCAGCGCCTTCGCGCAATGCATATAGGCCGAGGTGACCTTTATCAGCAGCACCGAGCGCGGCAGCTTGCCCTGGGCGGCATGTTGTTCCATCAGCTCCGGATCGACGCTGATCGTCGCCGTGCCGTTGATGCGCAGGGTCTCGTTAATCCCCGGCACCAGAAAGATCATGCCGACGGCGGGATTGCGAAGGATGTTGATCAGGCTGTCGAGGCGGTTGTTGCCCGGCCTATCCGGGATCGCGAGGGTATTGTCATCGAGCACGGAGACGAAGCCCGGCGCATCGCCCCTCGGGGAGGCATCGGCCGTACCGTCGCCGCCGTCGGTGCTGAGCACGAGGAAAGGGGAGAGCGAAATGAAGTGGCGGCAATGCCTGTCGAGCTTCGGGATTTCCTTCTGCACGGCGCGCTCTCCCGGCTGCTTGTAGACGCTGTAAAGCTCCTCAACGGTGGTGATGTTATGCTCTTTCATTGTTCTGTCTCCGGCCAATTCTGCGCGCCTTGTTTTGTCCATTTGTACAGAAAAAATTGCGCAGGATCAATTACCGGGAATGGCGGCATGGGGTATAGTTGAGGTCAACCATGGATTACTGCGGAGCCTGCCCGTGTTTTATGACCGCTTCAGCCGTCTGCTGCACCTTCTCTTTGCTATTGGTATTTCAGCTCAACTGCTGGTCAGCAATATCATGGAGGAACCGGATGACGGTTATCCCGGGGATTTCTTCTACGAGATACATGAGCGGATCGGCATCAGCCTGCTCGCGCTGCTGGTGATTTACTGGCTCTGGTCGCTGGTGCGCCGCGGTCCGCTCAAGCTTGGACATCTGTTCCCATGGTTCAGCGCGGCCGGGCGGCGGGCGCTCATTGAGGATATCCGCCGTTATCTGTCTGCCGTTCTGGCCGTGACCCTGCCCAGCACGAAGGAGCCAAGCCCGCTGGCAGGCGCGATCCAGGGCCTCGGGTTGCTGGTCGCCACGGGGATGGCCGTGTCCGGCACGGTGATTTTCCTGTTTGCGCCGGAGACGGGAGAATTGCGCGGGCCCCTCCATGAGATCGAGGATGTTCATGAAGCCCTCGGCGGCCTGATGTGGGCCTATCTTGCCGTGCATGTCGGGGCGGCGGTTCTGCATGAGATCTTCGGTCAGCGCATCCTGTTTCAGATGTTCAGTTTTCGCAAAAAAAAGCCGGACAATTGACCTGCCCGGCTTTTCCCGCTCCCGGCGGTCTGGCTAGCTTGCCATTGATCGGATATCGGTAAGCACAGCGGCGACTTCCTCGCGCAGCTTGGCGGAGAATTCCGTCAGTTCCCCGACGGAGCCGAGAAGCTGCGTCGCGGAGGTGCCGGAGGCGGCCGCCATATTGGAGACATCGGTGACCGAGCGGGAAACTTCCCCTGTGCTGGCCGATGCCTGCTGCACATTGCGGGTGATTTCCAGCGTTGCCGAATTCTGTTCTTCGAGGGCCGTCGCCATGACCTGAACCGTTTCGTTGATGCGGACGATCATTTCCTCAATCTGCTTAACCGCCTCGACGGCCTTGGTGGTGGCATTCTGCATGCCGTCGATCTGGCTGGTGATCTGTTCCGTCGCGCTGGTGGTCTGGGCGGCAAGGCCCTTGACCTCGGAGGCGACGACGGCGAAACCCTTGCCGGCCTCTCCGGCGCGGGCGGCCTCGATCGTGGCGTTGAGGGCCAGCAGGTTCGTCTGGGAAGCGATATTGTTGATCAGCTCGATGACGTTGCCGATTTCACCGGCGGAAACCGCCAGCTTGCCGACTACTTCATCGGTTGTTTCCGCGACATCCATCGTTTCTTTCGACAGCTTGGCGGACACATCCACCTGACGGGAGATTTCCTGAAGCGACGCGGAGAGCTCCTCGGCGGCGGAGGCAACGCCGCTCACGTTCCCGGCGGCCTGTTCGGAGGCGGCGGCGATGGCGGTGGAGTGACGGTCCGTATCGGCGGCGCTCGTCACCATGCTTTTTGCCTTTTCTTCCATGGTCGCGGCGGCCCCGGAAATCTGCTGGGCGACCGCATTGACGGAGGATTCAAGTTTCTGGGCGATTGCCTGGGCGAAGCTGATCCGCTCGGCGGTAGATTTATCGGCCGCTTCCTGGTCGCGGCGTTTCTCTTCCTCGGCGCGTTGCATTTCTGCCTGGCGGCGGGTGTCGGCCTCGACGGCTTTCTCCTCGGCGTCCTTTTCACGCTGGATTTCGAGTGCCCTCATTTTTTCCGCATTGGCCTGGAAGACCTGCACGGCGCGGGACATATCCCCGACGTCATCCTTGCGATCCAGCCCGACGATGGTGATATCCTGCTGGCCGTTGGCAAGCGAGGTCATGGCCCCGGTCAGCTGGCTCAGCGGCTTACCGATAAAACGGTTGAGCAGGAATCCGGTGAGCAGCATGATACCGAGCAGGGCCGCGCCGGTCAGCAGCAGCTGCTGCATCAGGTTGGCGGACAGCCGGTCATTCAGCCGGTTCAGGCTCCAGGTGACGGCGGCATAGCCGACAAGCTCGTCCTTGGGGGTGATCACAGGCGTCAGGATAATTTGATGCGTGCCGGTCATTTCGGAATAGACGGCGCTGTCGCCAAGGCCCGTCTTGAGCCGCTCGAACTCACCGGCCATATTGACGGTCGGCAGGCTGTCGGACTGATATTCGGTAACGACATTGCCCTCGCTATCGAATGTGACGACGTCAGCAAGGACGCTGTCCGCGTGACTTGCCAGCTCTTGATAGACTTCGGCGATTTTATCGGGCTTTTTCCATTTGAGCGCGCCGGAAAGCTGCTCCGCCATCAGGTTGGTGATGGTCAGGTTATTGGAAATCGCCAGACTCTCCAAATCCTGGCGCTGGTTTTGCAGCCCCAGGAACACGAGAAGCGAGAGACCCATCAGGGTCGTGGCGAAAACGACAAGAAGAATTTTACGGCTTACGGTCAGCTTGACCGCGGCTTTCTTTTTGTCATGTCCGGTGTCCAGGGTCGTCGGGGTCTCAACGCTCATCTTGTTTTTATTCCTTCGATATTTTTGGGCAAACAGGGAATAAACGAGGGCCTATTCCAGCATTTCCACATTGACGCCGACCGTGACGGCACCGATAGCTTCGTTTGTTGCAGGATCAACGACGGCAATGCTGACCTGTGACTGGTATGTCTGGGAGGAATCGTCGAACTCAACCTCGTCGATCAGGACGGCGGACGGGCCGACGCCATAGGTCTTCTGCCATTTGGCTTCGTCACCCTGCCAGTAGTCGGAGGTCACGTCACTCTGGCCGACATTCAGGCCTTTCATATCCATGACGAAAATCTCGGTATAGAGGCCCTGGGATTTACCCTTGACGTCTTTCAGATAGCTCGAAAGGCTGTTGGCGAGGACGGCATTGATCATGCTCTGGTCACCACCGGCAGTTTCGGCACGCCATTACTTGTCCTGGCTGTCGATATCGCTCTGGCTGAGGCCGGCGGACTTCTTGTTCTGTTCCTTGACAGCGGCGACAACCTGGTCGCTTTGTGCCCAGTTACGGACGTCGCTGTCGACCATCTTCTGAATGGCGACGGTATAGTCGTTAGCGGCGGCGGTTGTCACCAGTCCGGCAAATGCGGCGATGGCGACAAGAGAGGAAACTGCCTTACGGATCATGGTGTTACTCCAATATTGCAAACTAAATTAAGTAAAATTCTGTATTCAGAGGTCGATATTTATTAGTTCTCGCCCCTGAAAGTAATAGAACAATAAAGGAAGAACTGTTTATTTATAGTTAATGAAGGAGGTCAGCGCAGGAAATGGGCTGGTCCGTCAGGCGACCTGACGATGGAGATCCCGGGGCAGGGTGACGGTGACACTGGTGCCGTAACCGAATTTACTTTCGATATTCAGGGTGCCCTGATGGGCGGTGACGAAGGACTGGACGATGGAAAGGCCGAGGCCGGCCCCCTCATGTGTGATGAGGGAGTTGGAATGCCCCTTGACGAACGGATTCGTAATGTCAGGAAGCTGTTCCTTCTTGATGCCGTCGCCGGTATCGGCAACGACTATCACCACCTTGTCGTCATCGGCCTCGGCGGACAGTGTTATTGTGTCCCCCGAATGGGAGAATTTGATGGCGTTGGTCAGCAGGTTGAGAAACACCTGCTGCAGGGCAGTCTCATCACCTTCAATGATCGGCAGGCTCGATGGTGTCTGCAGCGACAGGGCGATGGCCTTGGCTTCGGCGCGCCGGGAAACGGACTTGATGCAGTTCTGGAGTATGTCGGCGATGGCGATCGGCTTCTGTACGATATTACGCTTGCCCAACTCGATCGCGGAGATATCGAGCACCTCGTCAATCAGGGCGAGCAGGTGTTGGCCGCTATGGTTGATATCGCGCGCATACTCGATATATTTTTTGTTGCCGACCGGTCCGAAAAACTCGCCGGTCAGGATTTCGCTAAACCCGATGATGGCATTGAGCGGGGTCCGGAGTTCATGGCTCATGGTGGCGAGGAATTTCGATTTTGACTGGCTCGCCTCCTCCGCCTTTAACAGCGCATTGCGCAGGACTTCCTCGGCCTTCTTGTTGGCGTTGATATTGGTATTGATGTTGCCGGTGGCGATTATTTCGCCCTGCCTGTTGATGATCGGGAACCTCTGCGCGAGAATATGAACAATCGCGCCATCGGGGAGTACCTTTTCAAACTCCCATTCCATGGGCTTCTTTTCCGCTAATATCTGCAGCTCCTGAGCGCGCGTTTTTTTCGCAACCTCTTTCTCAAAGAAATACTCCATGGTTTTCCCGGTGATGTCCTGCTGTTCCAGGTTGAACCATTGGTGCCAGCGGTCATTGACATGGAGATAATGTCCGTTGAGGTCCTTGATCGAGATGGCTGCGGGGGAGTATTCGATAAATGTGCGGAACAGGACATCGCTGGTATGAAGCTTCCTCTGACGTACCATGGAAGTATGAATCAACCAGGAAATTGCCATTGTCAGGAGCAGCAGGAAGGCGAGGATCAGCTCGTCGATTATCGAGCTATTTGCGGCAATAAGTGCCGCCGTCGGTGCAATGGAGATAGTCCAACGGCGATCACCGAGCGCGATGGTGTGCGTAAGCGGCATGCCGGAATCAAGCACCGCCGCATCGGCGTTCGCAAAGACCAGCGTGTTGCCATCCAGTATCCTCACATGGAACTGGTCGAGGAAACCGTGATCCATGACCGACAGCAATAGCGGCTCGGTCCGGAACACGATATTCAGGAAGCCCAGCAATATCTCGTTGCGAACGACCGGAATGTAGACACTTATGCCACTGCCGCCCTGCCTGAGTTCAATGGGGGGCGTCATGCGCAGCTCCCCGGTATTAGCGGCGCTGCGTAAGACGGAACCGGGCCCGTCAAGATTGTAAACATTGATATTCTGCGCCGACTCATTCTTCTCCGGCGGATAGACCCAGCGAATAACGCCGTCGGCATCAATCCAGTTGAACGCCTGTAAATCCTGGAACAGGTCATAAACGGACGCCGCTTCGGACAGGAATTCGTGCTTGCCATAGACATGGCCGGCGACGATCTCGCGGCGGACATGTTCGGCAATGACGAGGTTGGTCCGGAAATGGGATTCCAGCTTCGCGGAGAAACGTTCGAGATGGCGCCGGGTATCCGTTTCCAGTCCCTTGGTGTCGCTTGTCGGGATCAGCAGCCAGCTTCCGATGATCAAAATGAACATGGATGCACATACCATAGCAGGCACCAACACCGTGCGGCGCATGAGCAACGTCGGGAGTTGATGAAGATAGCTAAGGAACAGTGGTTTCGGCAATTTGCAGCTTTTCAATAAATTGTCATGTTAAATGCACAGCGGAACAAAATACTTCCTCTTTCTCGGTATCCGAAACCGGATGCCGGGGCAGAAATATTTTTCCTCATTAATCCGCTAATCAAACTCTTCGGAATTTCTCTGCGGAAACGCCCAAAAAAAACGCCGATATCCAGCGTTATTTAACTGATCAACCAAATAATGTTTTGTAACAAACAAAAGTTGAGTGAGGCGGTTCTTAGTTAAAAAACAATATGCTGTCAACCTAATATAGCGCCATAGCGTCATTTCGTTCTCCTGCAGGGTTACCCGGCCGCCAGACGTCAGGCGACCTGGCGATTGAGTGTCCGGGGCAGGGAGACAGTGACGCGGGTGCCTTGGCCGAATTCGCTCTCGATATTCAGCGTGCCCTCATGTGCGGCGACAAAGGACTGGACGATCGAGAGGCCAAGTCCGGCTCCCTCATGAGTGATGTGGGAATTCGAATGCCCCTTGACGAAGGGGTCGGTGATCTTGGGGAGCTGTTCCTTCCTGATTCCGTCACCGGTATCGGCAACGACGATGACCACCTTGTCGTCGTCAGCTTCGGCGGACAGCGTTATTGTGTCCCCCGAATGGGAGAATTTGACGGCGTTGGTGAGCAGGTTGAGAAAAATCTGACGGATTGCGGTTTCGTCCGCGAAGATAACCGGGAGGTTCGCATCCGCGACCAGCGTCAACGTGATCCCCTGGCTCTCGGCGCGATGGCGAACGGATTTTACACAGCTCGACAGCAGATCCAAAAGAATGACAGGTTCCAGCACCATTTCACGTTTGCCCAGTTCAATTGCCGAGATATCGAGCACCTCGTCGATCAGCGCCAGCAGATGCCGGCCGCTATGATTGATGTCCTCTGCATATTCGATATATTTCTGGTTTCCGACCGGGCCGAAATACTGTCCGGTCAGAATGTCGCTGAACCCGATAATGGCATTGAGCGGGGTCCGGAGTTCATGGCTCATGGTGGCAAGGAATTTCGATTTTGACTGGTTCGCCTCCTCGGCCTTCAGCAGTGCATCCCGGAGGGCTTTTTCCGTTTTCTTGTTGCTGCTGATATCGGTCAATGTACAGCCGATGGCCGTGACGGTTCCATGATCGTCGGTAATCGGGAACATATGGCCCAGCGTTGGCATGATCCCGCCGCCCGCAACCGGACTGAGATACTCATACTCGGTCATTTCCTTGGTCTCGAGGGTCCGTTTCTCCTGATCCCGCACTTCCTTGCTGTAGGCTCTTGGGAAGAAGTCCGCCGCCGTGCGTCCCTCAATATCGTTATGGTCGGGGTTGAACAGCTCATGCCAGCGGGAGTTGCCATGAATGTAGTTTCCGTCGGCGTCCTTGATGATGATGGCGGAGGGAGTATGCTCGATGAAGGTGCGGAACAGCTTGTCGCCCGCCTTCACTTTAACCTGGCGCACCATCGCCAGATGGATGAGCCAGGCAATGGCGATACAGAGCAGGAGGAGCGTCAACAGGACGACCTCGTCCACCGCCGTTGAATAGGCGCCGATTGTTTCCGCCTTCGGCAGCAGGTTGACAGTCCAGACCCGGTTGCCGATGACAATCCACTTGCTTAGTACATGGTCGTGACCGGCCATGGTATCAATTGTGCCGTAGATCCGCCTGTCCTTGTCCATGAGGACGACGTCATGCTTGTTCATCAGGGACTCCGGCATGGCCGCCTGCATCAGCGGCTCGGTCCGGAAGACGATATTGATAAAGCCGGTGACACGCTCCATCTTGATAATCGGAATATAGGCAACGAACCCGCCGCCACCCTGGGTCAGCTCGATCGGGCGGGTCACCTGCAGGCGGCCGGTTTTTGCGGCCTCAGTAATGGCGAGGTCGGCGGGCGGGATGGTATGGACATTCAGGTTTTGCGCCGCCTCATTACCCTTTATCGGGGAAACCCAGCGGATCACCCCCTTGGAGTCGATCCAGTTAATCGCCTGGAAATCAGTAAACAGGTCGTGGATATAGGCGGTTTGCTCGAGAAACTCCTCGCGGCCCGCAATCTTTCCCTCGACCAGCCCGTCGCGGAGCTGTTCGCCAATGGCAAGCCGTGTCGTGATATGGGATTCCAGCCGTGCGGCGAAATTGGCGAGGTCATTCCGCGTCTCGGTCACATAGCCTTCGGTTTCCGCTGTCGGGGTCAGGGCCCAGGCCGTGACGACCAGCACGACCATGACCGCACCAATGACAGACGGCACCAGCGTCGTCCGACGCGGGAGCCGCCGGAGGCCGCGCCGCAGATTTTGAATTGCCATGTGCTTTTTCATCGGTGAATTCTAGTAAACAAACCCTTAAGAAAGCTTAAACAACTTTCCCAAGTTTTTATCTTTTTTCGCCTTCTCCGCGTTCGGTCACATCTCTGTGAGGGGCCGGCTTTCCCATTGCATTTCCCGCATCAATAAAATCTAATTTACCGGCGCCATGCGGCCCTCTCACCCGCGTCCGCCGCGCCTGAATTGAAAGGATTTGATCATGTCTCTGTTGAAATCGCTCACCGCTGCCACATTGCTTTTCGCCGCCGGCTTTCCGCTCGCCCAGGCCGGGGATCATTCCATGAGCTTCTTCGTCACCAGCGTCGGCATGGGCAATGGCGCTAATCTCGGCGGGCTTGAGGGAGCTGATGCCTGGTGCACGAAACTCGCGACGGACGCTGGCGCCGCGCCGAAAACATGGCGCGCCTACCTGAGTACGCAGGAGGAGGGCAAGCGCGGCATCTCGGCGCGCGAGCGGATCGGGATCGGGCCGTGGTACAACGCGCTCGGCGAGCTGATCGCCAGCGACCTCGACATGCTGCATTTGAGCCCCAACATCACCATGCGCACGGCGCTCGACGAGAAGGGCAACCGCGTCAAGGGCCGCGGCGATAAGCCGAACGAGCATGACATCCTGACCGGCACCATGGCCGACGGCACGGCCTATTTCCCGAGCGTGACCGAGGACAAGACCTGCAGCAACTGGACGAGCTCGACCGAGGGCAGCGCCACTGTCGGCCATCACGACCGCCATGGCGGCGGGAATACCTCGTGGAACGCCGCCCATGATAGCCGCGGCTGCAGCCCGGACAATCTCAAAAGCACCGGCGGCAACGGCTATTTCTACTGCTTCGCCGCGGATTGAGTTTTCTTATGCGCCCGGCGGGGAGGGGGGCGCCGCTTCGCCTCGCAATCCGATCATGTCGCGATAGAGGAAGGACGCGGTGGTCACCGTAATCGCCACGAACAGGACCGACAGGAACAGGTTCACGACGAGAAGGATTATCGTCGCGGCGGTGGAATGATCGAAAATGTCCGTGATCAAATTCATCGCGAAAAAGAGGATCGCCAGCGGCGCCACGAGGATCAGCATGACCATCCCGAGCGCGACGATATAGGAGAGGATCAGCGAGACCCCCTTTTTCAGGAACAGGGATAGGTCAAGCGGCTGATCGAGCGCGATGGCGGGATACATGAACAGCACCGTCATATAGACCGGGGCCATGATGACGAGGCCGATGATCGCGCCGATCCCCGACGTCAGCAGCGCGGTAAAGGCGAGGAAGACCAGCAGGCCGAGCACGGTCGTGCCGATGGCGAGGCCGGCGAACCTGATTTCCCGAAGACCGAAGGCGAGCGCAAACCCTTTTCGCATCCGCTCGGCGGGGAGCAGGGTGTAGCGGTGCCAGGAAACGGCGAATATGCTGAACAGGATCATGCTGATCACCTGCCCGGCGATGGAGAAGCCCTGCGAGAAAAAGCCGAGCCCGATCTCGATCAGCAGCGCGACGAGAAAGACCGGCAGCCCCCGCGCGAGGCAATCCCCGAAATTCCCGAACACGAACGCCCCCGCCGCCAGAATGGCCCTCGGCACCGTCAGCAGCGGCACCCCGCCTTGCTCATTGTCACCCAAACCGCCAACTCCCCCGCAAACAATAACCCTGCATGCGAGTATAGGGGCGGGGGAATTCACTGGCAATGCGGATTGTGGAGCGATCAGATTGCTGCATCTTTAGCGCTTGTGGGAAGATCATTAATCCCCTAGTTTTCGAATACCCGCACTGGTTAAGAAGAAAACATGCCCCTAAGCTGGAATGAAATACGCGCCCGCGCCGCCCATTTTGCCGTTGACTGGAAAGACGCGCATTACGAAAAAGGCGAGACGCAGACCTTTTACAATGAGTTTTTCGAAGTTTTCGGCAACCGCCGCCGGAATGTTGCCGTTTACGAGGAGAAAATCAACAAACTCAGCGGCAATCACGGATTTGTCGATTTGTTCTGGCCCGGGCATTTGCTGGTTGAGCAAAAATCCGCGGGCCGCGATCTGGCGAAAGCGAGAGTGCAGGCAACGGATTATTTCGTCTCCCTGACGGAAAAGGAAAAGCCGCGCTACATCCTGCTCTCGGATTTCCAGACGTTTGAGTTGCTCGATCTGGAGGAGAACGCGGAATACCGTTTCACCCTCGCCGAGCTTGCCGGCAATGCCCGCCACTTCGCCTTTATCGCAGGTTACCAGCAACAGAAATACCGCGATCAGGACCCGGCGAATATCGAGGCGTCCGAGCTTATGAGCAACCTTCACCGGCTGCTGGAGGAAAGCGGATACACCGGCCATGACCTCGAGCGTTTTCTGGTCCGCATCATGTTCTGCCATTTTGCCGAGGATACCGGCATTTTCGATATGGAGATATTCCTTCGCCTGATCGAGGACAGGACGGAGAAGGACGGCAGCGACCTCGGCAACTGGCTTGTCCATCTGTTCCAGATACTCAATACGCCGGAGGACAGGCGCCAGAACAATCTCGATGAGGACCTTGCCGCCTTTCCCTATGTGAACGGCAACCTGTTCGCCGATGCGATCAGTATTCCGTCCTTCGATCCGGCGATGCGCGACGCGCTGCTGAAATCCGCCTATTTCAACTGGTCGAAGGTGTCCCCGGCGCTGTTCGGATCGCTGTTCCAGACGGTGATGCTGCCCGCCGCCCAGCGGCAGGGCGGGGCGCATTACACCTCCGAGAAGAATATCCTCAAAACCATCCATCCGCTTTTTCTCGATGATCTGCGGGACGAATTCAATCACCTGAAAGGCCTTAAATCCCGCAAGAAGCAACGGCTTGAGCAATTTCACGACAAAATTGCCGGGCTCACCTTTTTCGATCCGGCCTGCGGCTGCGGCAACTTCCTGATCCTCGCCTTCCGCGAGCTTCGGGAGCTGGAGCTGGATATCCTGAACGAGCTTCATCCCGTAAAATCCAGCACGATGGTTCTGGATATCGGGTCACTGACAAAGGTCCGGGTGAACCAGTTCTACGGCATCGAGATCGAGGAATTCCCGGCCCGCATCGCCGAGGCCGCCATGTGGCTGGTCGATCACCAGATGAATATGAAACTCTCGGAAAATTTCGGTCAGGCCTTCGTCCGCCTGCCGCTCACCGAATCCGCCCATATCCACCACGGCAACGCCCTCACGACCGACTGGGCGGACGTCCTGCCGCCGGAAAAATGCAGCTATATCCTCGGTAATCCGCCGTTTGTCGGCTCGAAATATATGACCGCGGATCAACGAACTGAACTTCTGGCCGTATTCAACGGAGTAAAAGGTGCGGGTATACTGGACTATGTATCGGCGTGGTACGGCAAAGCGGCGCAATACATGCAAAACACCGAGATTATTTGTGCATTGGTCTCGACAAATTCTATTGCTCAGGGCGAACAGGTTGGCGTGCTATGGGGCACGTTACTGCGAGAATACGGCATCAAAATTTACTTCGCCCACCGGACATTTAAATGGACAATTGACGAGAAAAAAGCAAAGGGGATGAGAGTTGCCGCAGTGTACGTAGTAATCATCGGATTTGCTGCGCATGATACTGATAAGAAGTTTCTATACGAATATGAAAACTTGACCTCCGATCCTCATAAAGTAAAGGCCAACAACGTAAATCCGTATCTGGTGGATGGTCCGGATACTGTGATTACAAGCCGCAGGATACCTATTTGTAATGTTCCGGAGATCGGAATAGGCAACAAACCCATAGACGGCGGGAATTATCTTTTCACGACGGATGAAAAAGATGAATTTCTGAAACTGGAACCCGGCGCAAGAAAGTTTTTTCGGCGGTGGATAGGGTCTCACGAGTTTTTAAATGGATATGAGCGTTGGTGCCTTTGGTTGGGAGATTGTCCACCAAATGAACTCCGAACAATGCCGGAAGCTATAAAGAGGATTGAAGCCGTAAAAAATTTCCGGCTTGCCAGCAAAAGTGCGCCGACTCGCAAACTGGCGGACACGGCTACTCGATTTCATGTAGAGAATATTCCAGAAAGCTCATATTTAGTTGTGCCTAAAGTCTCTTCGGAAAGACGGCATTACATTCCAATTGGCTTTATGGACAAAACCACGTTTGCCAGTGATCTGCTCTTTATTGTTAGAAATGCTGAAAAATATCATTTCGGTATTTTATCTTCGGCAATGCACATGGATTGGGTGCGCTATACTTGCGGTCGGCTCGAAGGGCGGTACAGATATTCCAAAGACATCGTCTACAACAACTTTCCATGGCCGGTCGCGAGTGAGGCGGAGCGGGAAAATATCGCCGAAAAGGCGGAGGCCGTTCTGGCGGCGCGGGAAAAATTTCCGGGCAGCACATTGGCCGATCTCTATGATCCGAACACCATGCCGCCGGTTCTGTTAAAGGCGCATCAGGCGCTCGATAAGGCCGTCGATAAGGCGTACCGCAAGGCGGCGTTCCGCGATGAAAAGGAGCGTATCGAGTTCTTGTTTGATCGCTATCAGAAGCTGACCCAGCCGCTGCTGCCGGCGGAAAAGAAGAAGCGCGGCCGCCGGAAATAGGGCCGTGCGCCGCCCCAAAAAACCTTGACAATCTTCGAAATCTATACTAGTATGAAGGCCTTCCCTAATCGTGACAAACTATTCAAATTCCGTCATCGGTCAGGTATGGATAAGCCGCGGGCGAGGCCCACGGCTTTCTGCGTTATCCGGAGGATATCAGGCTGTCCGGGGATGGTGATCCCCCAGGCGCCTGAGGCCGACGGTCTGAAGGACCGCGAAGGCAGCGACGGCAAGAGCGATGAGCTCGATAGACCACTGCCCCAGCGTCGTCAGGCGGTCTGAGAACAGGAGCAGGGAGAGACCACTCCCCGCCACCCAGGCAACGTCGGCAGCAATGATAGCCTTGGCGAACAGCGGATTTATCGGATCTCGCGTGGCCGTCCAGGCAACATCGGCAGCGAAGAGCACCAAGCCCGCCCCAAGCACATAGAGGATCCATGAGGCGATCCCCGTCCACTGTGCCAAGGGGTCCGCGAAGGCGAGCGCCGCCCCTCCGATGAGAAGCGAGGACCCCGCATTGATCAGCAGGGTGTTCCGTAGCAGGTTAGACTTGTTCATCATCTTGATCTCCTTTCAGATGGGCGAGCCATGGGCTCTACTGAAAGCAGGATGGCGGAGACAGGTTATCTTCTCAATTACCTCACGGGTAATGTTCCTGATCTTTTTTTCGGGTTATTGTGGACGCCGGATTTATGAGAAGGAGGGACGATGACTGCGTCAGCCATGCAAACCCCGGTGCCCGAGCTCGGTCGGCTCTTGAAGCACTGGCGGCAGGTTCAGGGGCTCAGCCAGCTCGATCTCGCGCTCGACGCGGGAAGCTCGGCCCGGCACCTGAGCTTTATCGAGACCGGCCGCTCAAGCGCGAGCCGGGAGATGGTGCTGCGCCTAGGCGACGCGCTGGACTTGCCCTTGCGCGAGCGAAACCGCCTGCTCAACGCGGCGGGCTATACGGCCGCCTATACGGCGCGGCCGCTCGGCGATGCGCATCTTGAAACCGTGCGCAACGCCCTCGACCATATATTGAGGCAGCAGGAGCCTTTTCCTGCCATTGTGATGAACCGGTGCTTCGATATATTAATGATCAACGAGGCGGGCGCGAAACTGATCGCGATGCTCGGCCTTGGCGATACGGGCGGGGAGGGACCGCCGAATGTGCTGAAACTCACCCTGCACGCCGATGGCCTGCGCCGGGTGCTGAAGGACTGGGAACCCGCCGCGCGGCATATTGTCGAGCGCGCGCACCGGCAACTCAAGGGCGCGGAGGGGAATGATCCGCTCCGGCAACTGCTGGCGGAAGTGCTCGACTATCCGGGCGTGCCCGAGAGTTTTGCGGCCGAAAACCCGTCCCATGACGCGCTGCCCGTGCTGCCGCTGGAATTCGTGGTTGAGGGGGTCACCCTGTCCTGGATCACGACGGTCGCGAGTTTCGGAACCCCGCAGGATGTCACGGCGGAGGAAATCATGATCGAGAGTTTCTTTCCCGCCAATGCCGAGACCGAGGCCGCCGTCCGCGCGCAAATGGCGGATTAGGCTCTCGCAAATCATCCGGCCAGAAACGCCAAAAGCCGCGTTCCGGAACCCCGGTGCGGCTTTTTGAATTCTGTATCCCGGCGAACCGGGGAGGCTCAGCCTTCGCGCTGCATCCGTTTGCGGGCGAGCTTGCGGGCGCGGCGAATGGCTTCCGCTTTCTGGCGGGCGCGCTTTTCGGACGGCTTTTCATAAGCACCCCGGAGCTTGAGCTCACGGAAGATGCCTTCGCGTTGCATTTTCTTTTTCAGCGCCCGGAGCGCCTGGTCTACATTGTTGTCACGAACAGAAACTTGCACAGTTAATCGTGCTCCTATCTAAAACCTAAGTGTTACCGATTACAGAGTGGCCGCGGGTTTAGCACGCTTCATTTCCCCTGTGAAGGGGAAAACCACATTTTTAAGGTGAATTCCCTAAACAAAAGAGTAAATAACATAAAAGACACGAAAAAGGAAGGGTCTATGGCAATTCGCGACATTCTGAAGATGGGAAATCCGCTGCTGCGCGAGGTGGCGGCGCCTATTCATCCGCCGTTCGGTGACGAGATCGAGCAGCTGGTGGCGGATATGCAGGACAGCCTGGCGGCGGTCGGCGGGGTCGGCCTCGCCGCGCCGCAGATCGGGGTGTCGAAGTCCCTCGTCATCTTCGAGGTGCCGGAGGAGCGCGTGCAGCGCGAGGACGGCGAAATGGCGGAAAGCGTCCCCGCCACCATCCTCATCAACCCGGTGATCGAGCCGCTCTCGGACGATATCGAGCTCGGCTGGGAGGGCTGCCTGTCGGTCCCCGGACTGCGCGGCCTTGTCCCGCGCCATACCCATATCCGGTATCGCGGCCTCGGCATTGACGGCGGCGCGATTGATGTCGAGGCGCGCGGCTTCCACGCCCGCGTCGTGCAGCATGAATGCGACCATCTTTTCGGCATTTTATATCCCGAGCGGATGACAGACATGCGCTATCTGGTGTATGAAAGTGAAGTCGAGGCCTTTATGGAGGGGCTTCGTACATCCGCAGCCGAATAGGAGCGCGCCATGGGCAAGAGCGACGACAATGCGACGACCGAGCGGGAGCATCAGACCCGCCTGATGGAGGCGGTGCTGCCGCATGTGCTGTTTGACGGCTGGAGCCCGAAGGCGGTGAAGGCCGCCGCCGCTGACCTCGGCGAGGATGTTGCCACCTTCGATCTCGCCTTCCCGAACGGCGCGGTGGACATGATCCGCCTGTTCGTCGAGAATGCCGATGACGCGATGGAGGCGGAGCTGGAAAAGCGCGACGTGCTCTCCCTCAAAATTCGCGAGCGCATCACGCTCGCCATTCGTGTCCGGCTGGAGCTTTATGCGATGCATAAGGAGGCCGTGCGCCGCGCTGTCAATATCCTCAGCCTGCCGCAGAATGCCGCCCTCGGCCTCAAGCTGACGGCCAACACGGTCAGCCGCATGTGGTGGGCGACGGGCGATACCTCAAGCGATTATAACTGGTACACCAAGCGCATGACGCTCGCCGGCGTCTATGGTGCGACGCTGCTCTACTGGCTCGCCGACAAGTCGCCGGGCCATGAGAAAACCTGGGAATTCCTCGATCGCCGCATCGAGAATGTCATGCAGGTCGAGACCGCCAAATACAAATGCCGCGAACGGCTAAAGGAAAAGCCCGACTTTTCCCATATCCCGAGCCCGAAAAGATTTTGGCGGAATTTAACGGAGCGGTGAGGCGCTTTAAAAGAGAATTAAAGAATATTCTTGTGTCTTCACCACTATAATTTAGCGTATGAATCCCGTTAGAATGAACGTAAGGTTGCAAATGGGGCATGGTTAGTAGTATCTTATAAAGATATTACTGATAAACCTAGTGCTCAACAGCGACCTAACTAAGAGAAAATGACGGGTGCGCAATGAAGTTATCGAATATAATTAGAGCTAATAAAGTAAACGTAAATTTAGGGAGATGGCAAACAGGTCATGTTCCCAAGTCTAGCTTTCCCATGTCTAAATTACGCGCTAAAAATTGGAAGTTTGGTCAAGAGTATAAATCGAGAATTGTTAGTTTTGACGCCGCAGGTTACAAATGCCGAATTTGGCTTCTTTTGAATGAGAAAAAATCCATATATAGGGCACGATTTGGCGTTGAGTTAAATGGAGACATGGTCGTACTATGTGATCATGAGTTTCACTCTAGTGAACCCGGTTGGCATTGTCACTTGTGCAATGACGCAATTGACACTATCGAGCCTGGTGTAGCTAGGTCTCATACGTTAAGGTGGCCACAACACGAACATTTATGTTCATTAAAAAATTTTAATGTATCAGAAGTAAACGCGTTGTCGGAGGCGGCAACGCGTTTTCGATTCAACGCACAGGGGTCTTTGTTATGAAGCTGAAAGCATTATGCGAAGCATTCTGTACCGGCATTGCGGTAACCGAGGTGCCTATAGGATACGCCATTCGTACTCCGTTTATCGGAAATGATGGTGATGCACTTGGCCTTTATGTAAGACGCTTCGGCTCAGAGACGAGTCTTTATAGAGTTGAAGATGATGGACAGACGATTGTTTCTTTGGAAGAAAACGGCGTTGATCTCGACAACGAAGTACGTTTCGAGGAACTAACAAGGCTTCTACGAGAATATGAGTGCCAATTTGATGAAGCCGAGTTTTTACTACATACAGAATATGTTGAAGAGGAACGAATTCCGGCACTTTTTCTGAAATTTATTGGATTATTGTTGCGTGTACAGGACCTTGTTTTGTTGGCGCAATCTAAGGTTAGGAATACCTTTCTTGCAGACCTTAAAGAAATGGTAGAAGTTAATTTTTCAGATCGGGCAGAAGTCGAGTTTTCTGCACAAGTTGATATAAATCTTAAAGACTACTTTGCAGATATTGTTATTCATGCGCCCAATGGTAAGGCTCTGGCAATATACGCTGCTACTTCTGAAGTTAAAGCGTTGGAATCACTCTTAATTGCAGCCAAGATTAAGGAAGAGAGACTCAGCAAAATTAAATCGATGCTGGTATTGGAAACAGGGAAACCGCAGCAAATAAAAGCAAGAACACTCTCTCGCGTTATGAATAGCGAAGTACAGCTTGCTGCTATGGATGGGACTGTACAGGAAATTACTCAAAAGATGGCTGAAAGCGTTTCTCTGCACTAACAGTAAAAAATCAATAAGAGAAAAATTTTTGACGTACAGCGAGTCACCAAAAAAGCCAGCAGTTTAACCCGCTGGTCTTTGCTTTTTGTGCTCTGCGCCGCCCGTTACGCCTCGGCGTAGAGCGGGGTGATGCCGTCGTCGGCGTAGCCGGTGACTTTCGGGTCCCACCACAGGATGGGGTTTTTGGTGAAGGAGGGGCGGGCCTCCAGGCGGGCGACGAGGGCCTCGACCTTGGGGAATTTTGCCAGCTCGCAGTCGAGCTCCAGCGGGCGGTTGGCGATAAAGCTCAGGTGGCAGGCGAGAAAGATGTCCTGCGCCGCCGTGACGGGGCCGAAAAAGCCGGTCTCCCTATCCTCCAGCCGTGCCTCCAGCCAGCCGAGCAGATGCGGGAGCCGCTCGCGCCCGCGGGTGAGATAGCCGTTGTCCTGCCAGGTGACACCGGACCATTTCATCTGGCTGATCGTCGTCGCGACAGTGCCCAGCGTCTGCACGGTGGCGAGGGTGAGCCTGTCCTCCCACTCGGACCCGTCGCGGGTGAGGGCGCGGGCCAGCGGCTGCGATCCCTGCCAGATGGCGGGGTAGGTGGTGAGCAGATACTCGGCGATCAGCCCGCTCTCCCAGAGGACATGACCCTTGTCCCAGAGCGTCGGCACCTGCAGCGTGGGGGAGGCCGTCGCCCGCTCCTCAACGCTCGGGGTGGTCAGTTCCGCCTGTTGCTCATAGTCGAGGGCAAGCTCATGGAGAAGGACGCGCACGGCCCGCGCATAAGGGGAACCAAGGGTATAACGAAGCGCGCGCATGGGCTGTTCCTGTTCCTGAAGAGAAGATTTTCATTGTCGAGGGAATGGGGGCACCTGTCAAACGCCAATCGGGGAGATAAAAAAAGGCCAGCGGTTTAACCCGCTGGCCCTTGCTTTTGCGTTGTCGCCTTGGTTACGAGACCGGGGCGCCGGCTTCGTCGACAACGTAGATCTTCTCGTGGCGGAGCCCCATATAGAGGCAGACGCACATGGCGAGGAGGACCACCGTGAACGGCAGGCCGACCGTGATCGCCGCCGCCTGTAGCGCGGTGAGGGCATCGGCCCCGCCGCCAAACAGCAGCGCCGCCGCGACGACACCTTCGATGACGACCCAGAAGATCCGCTGCACCACCGGCGCATCGACCTTGCCGCCCGCCGTGATCGCGTCGATCACGAGGGAGCCGCTGTCCGATGAGGTGATGAAGAAGACCAGCACCAGCACGATCCCGATGGCGGAGGTGATGGTGGCAAACGGCAGGTTCTCCAGCATGTGGAACATCGCCAGCTCGACCGAGTCGAGACCGCCGGCGAGCGTGCCGACACCGTTCTGGATCTGGTCAAGGGCGGAGCCGCCGAAGACGCTCATCCAGACGAGGGTGACCAGCGTCGGGATGATCAGCACGGCGATGATAAACTCGCGCACTGTCCGGCCCTTGGAGACGCGGGCGATAAACATGCCGACGAACGGGGACCAGCTGATCCACCAGGCCCAGTAGAACACCGTCCAGCCCTGCATCCAGGCTTCATCCTCGCGGCCGATGAAGTTACTGTAGGCGACGATCTGGCCGAGATAGCCGATCAGCGTGTCGCCCATGGTCGCGATGATGACGGCCGTCGGGCCGACGATAAAGATGAACAGCAGCAGGATCGCCGCAATGCTCATGTTGATGTTCGAGAGCACCTTCACCCCGCCGTCGAGCCCGCGGATCACCGAGAACAGCGCCAGCGCCGTGACCACGATGATCACCGCAATCTGGGTGTTGATCCCGGCATCGAAGCCGAACAGATAGGCAAGCCCGGCCGAGGCCTGCTGCGCCCCGAACCCGAGCGAGGTTGCCAGGCCGAACAGCGTCGCCAGCACCGCAACGGTATCGATCACATGGCCGAAGAAGCCCCAGCTGTGATCGCCGATCAGCGGATAGAAGGCCGAGCGGATGGTCAGCGGCAATCCCTTGTTATAGGAGAAGAACGCCAGCGACAGCGCCACAACCGCGTAAATCGCCCAGGGGTGAAGGCCCCAGTGGAACATGGTCGCACTCATGGCAAGGCTCGCCGCTTCGGGCGTTCTTGCCTCGACCCCGAGCGGTGTCTCGTACCAGCCGGTGTAATAGGCCGTGGGCTCGGCCACGGACCAGAACATCAGGCCGATGCCCATGCCCGCCGCGAACAGCATCGCGAACCACGACATGCGGCTGAACTCGGGCTTGGCATCCTGCCCGCCCAGGCGGATTTTTCCGACCGGCAGGAAGATCAGCACAAGGCAGAAGATCACGAAGATATTCCCTGCCAGCATGAACAGCCAGTCAAAGGCGGCGATGGACCACCATTTCGCGCCGTCAAGGGCGCCTTTCGCGGCTTCCGGCGCCATCAGGACGCCGAGCACGAAGAGGATTACCAGGCCGGACGACACCCAGAAAACCGGGTGATGAACATCCATCCCCCATCTCTGGAGGTTGCTCTGTCCAACCTCATAATCTGTTTCATATAAGTCTTCGCTCATAGTTCCCCCATATTCTGCCTCCCGGTGCCGGCGCGTTAAAATTTTTCATTCCCGGGATACTCATGATATATGCGTCGGCGGCGCCAAACTTTACCAAATCCGACAGTTGATGTCCAACCGGGTCCGGCATTTTTCGGCGAAACGGGGGAATTCCGCGGCCGCGGGTATAGGCTGCTTTCCGTGGAATGCATCAACGGCGGAAGTTAACCCGGCTGTTGCCATGGCCATCAGCGCCGATCACCAGCGTGCCGTTGCCGATGATCTTCACGTCATAGTAATGCTTCTTGCCGATATTCTCCAGAAAGCCCTTGTAAAACACGACCGCATAAAGTTCCGTGGCATCGACATGATAGGCATGGGCGGCGTCGATCTTGCCGTCTTTCACCTCCACGGTGACCAGTTCCTTCGATTTGTCCTTGGAAAAAAGGACAATCTTCTTCACGTCCGTGACCTTGCTTCCCGAAAGGTCGACTGTAATCCGGGCCATCTCTTTCTCCATATTTTTTCAGGGTCCTGGCAAAGAGGACGGAAAAGTGGGCACCCTTGTGACGCGCCCACGACCTGCCTTTTCGAAAATAGCCGTTTGCGCGGCGGCCAATCCGGCTTATTCTCAAGCCAAAACAGACGGGGACGGACAATGGCGCGGAAACTCTATTTCAACGATATTGCCAAGGGCGACAGGTTCGCCGGCGCGACGGTGACGGTGGAGCGCGAAGAGATGCTGGATTTCGGGCGGCGCTTCGATGATCAGCCCATGCATTATGACGCCGAGGCCGCCCGCGCCATGGGTTTCCCCGATGTGGTGGCCTGCGGCGCCTATACCTTCGCGCTCTCCTCCAAGGCGACGACGCATATCTGGCAGCAATGGCATTTCCTGCCTTCCGGCCTTGGGGTGGAACTGAATTTTCTCGCGCCCCTGCATGCGGGCGATGTGCTGACCACGGAAATGGAAATACTGGAGACCCGGCCCAGCTCGAAGCCCGGGCGCGGCTGGCTCGATACGGTTCTGCGCTGCGTCAACCAGAACGGCGCAACTGCCTTTACCACCAAGGCACATTTCCTGCTGCTGGAACGCCCGGAATAAAGCCGAAGCGGCTCGGTCGGATAAAGTTTCCTTAACCTTCTTTATCTAAAGTCGAACAATTGCGAATGGTTGTCTTTGCGCGATTGCCAAAAAAAGCCGCGCTCCAGCGCGTGTATACAGAAGGTTTCATAATGTTCAAAACTATGTCATTGCGCCGTAAATTCGGCATTTTGTCAGTCATCACCGGCCTGCTAATTGCCGTGACGGTCTGGATCAGTATCAGTGCCACCAATAAGCTCAACGCGACGCTTGAAAATGTCGTGGTATCGGGTCAGGCCTCCAGCAACTTCCTGATCGGTGACATGATGCATGACGCCCTGAAATCGGATGTGCTCAATGCGCTTCTGGTGTCGGGCGGCGAGAAAATCTCGGACAAGGAAACCGTGCTTGCCGATATCGGGGAGCATGCGGCTTTATTTCGCGAAACCCTGAAAAAGAACGAGGCGCTGCCCCTCAAGCCCGAAATTTCCGCCGCAATCAATGATGTTAAATCGGCACTTGATAACTATATCGGCACGGCCGAGCAGCTTGTCGAGCAAAGCTTTTCCGATCGCGCCGCAGCGATCAGCGCAATGCCGCAGTTCTTTGCCGCCTTTGACCGGCTCGCCGATGAGAACGGGACCATCGGCGAATTGATCGATGAGGAAATGGTGGCCAGCAGCGAAGCCGCGATTGCCGCTGCGCGGACATCTGAACTTGCCATCCTTGGATCCGGGGCTGTCGCCATTCTGCTTTTTGTCGGGCTGTCGATCTTCATTGTCCGTTCGATCGAAG
This sequence comes from uncultured Sneathiella sp., assembly GCF_963973085.1. Classification (GTDB taxonomy): domain Bacteria; phylum Pseudomonadota; class Alphaproteobacteria; order Sneathiellales; family Sneathiellaceae; genus Sneathiella. Next base: position 267,285 of record NZ_CAXAXA010000001.1, on the reverse strand, counting down.
CGCCGCTCCGTCTCTGCGCCAATGCACTAAAGAAAATCGGTGCGGGGGATGTGTCGGTTACCGTCGATCATCAGTCAAGGGATGAAATTGGCACCATCGCCGCGGCCGTTGTCGATTATCGGGATAGCGTGGTGACCTCGCGGGAACTGGCCGAGAAGCAGGCAGAGGCAGAGAAGTCCGCAAAACTTCACGAGGAAGAAGAAAGAAAGCGGCAGGCCGCCGCCTCAGAGGAACAACGCCGCCGTGAAGAGCAAATCAACAACGAGCGCGAGGCGCGCCTCGCCAAAATTGACGCGCTGAACAAGGATTTCGATGCCGGAATTTCCGGTATTCTCGGCTCCTTCCGCACGGCGCTTTCGAAATCCGAGACGATGGCCCGCAGCATGTCTGACTCATCTTCAAATACCTCCGAGAAATCGGTATTGGCCAAGGAGACGTCCGACAGGACTGCCAACAATGTGCAGTCCGTCGCCGCGGCAGCGGAAGAACTCGGTACAACCATCCGCGAAGTGAGCCAGCAGGTAAGCCATGCCGGATCGATCTCCGACGAAGCGGTCACCGAGGTTGAAGGCGCCTCCGTCAAGGTGATGGGCCTGCGCGATTCCGCCCAAAAGATCGGCACGGTTATCCAGCTTATCACGGATATCGCCGAGCAGACCAACCTGCTGGCGCTGAACGCCACTATCGAGGCGGCCCGCGCCGGAGAGGCGGGCAAGGGCTTTGCCGTTGTCGCTGCTGAAGTCAAGAGCCTCGCCACCCAGACCGCCAACGCGACCGAGGAGATCAACAAGCAGATCAATGGCATCCAGGGCGCCACCGAAGATACGGCCAGGGCGATTGAAGGGATCGGCGGGATTGTCTCGAAGGTGAGCGATGTTTCCATGGCGATTGCCTCGGGGGTCGAGGAACAGAGCGCCGCGACGCAGGAGATCTCCCGCAATGTGACCGAGGCCTCAAGCGGCGCCCAGCTGGTGAACCGCAATATCACCGAAGTGAACGATGCGGTTCTTGAAACCGGCCGGACGGCTGGCCAGGTTCTTGATGCGACGAAGGACATGGGATCGCAGGCGGAAAGCCTGAACAGGCTGGTGGAGAAATATCTCGCCGATATCAAGGCGGTCGATCGCGTCGCCTGATCGCGATCACATCCAGATGACGAAAGGCGGCAGGAACCCTGCCGCCTTTTTTAATGTCTCGCAAAAAAAGGCCGTCCGACGGGAGTAGGGATCGTCAGACGGCCAAGTTACAGGACCATGGTAGGGGAGACCTCTACATGGCCCAGCGGGAATAACTTAGAAGGAACGCGACACCGAAAGGGCGAAGATACCGCACAGATCGCTGCACTGGCTGCTGGGCAGGTCCGTATCAGTCCAGCCCGCGCTGACGCCGAACCCGGCAATCTCCGTCGAGAGGCTGACGCCGTAATCCATGTAGTCATCGGTGCCCCAGGCGGCATTATCGTCAATCGTCTGGTAGCCGATGGTGCCGCTTAATGTGAAATATTCTCCGAGCGGGATATCCACGCCGCCGCTGTAATAGAAGGCATCGCCGCTGCTACCGAAATAATCAGGTGAATAGTTGATGCCGGCACTGACCGAGGCGAAGCCGAAGTCATAGCCGACGGACGGCGCAATTTCGAAGAAATCATAGTTGAGGCTGCTGGAGGCGCCGGGATAGCTGTAATAGATCGCCGAGACATCCCAGCTGAAATCGTCGACCGCGCCGCCGACGCCAACGTAATAATCAATCTCGACCGTGGCGTCCGTGAATTTGACGTTGGACGCCCAGACGCCGCCACTGACGGCAACCGGGCCGAAGTCATATGTATAGTCGAACCCGCCCTGAACGGCCGGTTCGTTATCCGTTTGTGAAATACCGCGGAAGGTATAATCAGTGGTGAAACCGATATTGGCGGAAAATTCGCCCGGTACGTCACTCTCTTCAACCAGCGGGGCCGCGTGAGCCATTGTGGTGAGACCTAGAGCGAGAACCGTCGTCGAAAGCAACCTGGAATATTTCATTTAAAGTAAATCCTTTACTCACGTTGATGATCCTTTAATTAGCAAGGGGTGTGCCAGTTTTTAAAATATAATAAATTCAATATGTTAGACTGACTTCCTGTTGGGGGAGGGCCTTAAATGGCTCAGAATTTAATCAGTTTATGTTGCGCTGCACCATTTTTGAGCAGATTTCCTCTGCTTGCGGGTGGCGGTTGCCTCAAATTTCCCCTAGATTGGCCGTTCAAACCGGAGGACTTTTATGCGAGCAGCGGAAATAGAACAGGTGATGGGCCGGGCAACGGCTCTGCAGCGGCGCGGCGAGACGGACGCGGCGGCGGCGCTCTATCGCCAGATTCTCAAGCAGCATCGCGACCTTGCCCCGGCCCATTACAATCTCGCGCTCTTGCTAAAGGATCAGGGGAAGACGCAGGCGGCGGAGAAATCCTTCAAGGCAGCGGTGACGGCGGACAAGGGGTATCGGCTCGGCTGGCGCGGCTATGCCCGTTTCCTTAGTCGGCGGGAGAAGCATCGCGAGGCCATCCGCGCTGGACTGAAGATGGCGGCGCTCGACGATTATTCCGATAACGCGCTGCAGGAAGTGGCGGACCTTGTGGCGGGCGCCGGAACGGCGGACCTCGGTGCGCCGGGGGATGAGGCGATGCTGCGCTGTCTCGGCCGCGACGGGGTCGAGAGTGATCGCATGATCAATGCGCTGCTGGCGCGACTCCGGCGGCACCCGGGTCTGCAAAGCCCGCCCAAGAGCAAGGACGACTGGCCTAAGTTTTCGGCGGCGCTGACGGAGCCGGTGATCGCCGCGGCCTTCGCCAGTCTCATTCTTCCTGCGCCGGATATGGAGGCACATGTGGAGGCTGGTCGGCGCCTTATCCTCGGCGGAGAGGTGACGGCGGAACCGGAGGTCATCGCCCTTCTCGCGCTGCAGCTTTCCCTCTGTGAATATGCGCTTGCGCCGCCGCCGGGGGAGCCGCCGCTGGTCACCGGCCTTGAGAGTGCGCTGTTGGCGGCGCTTTACGCCCCGCTTCAGCCGGAGATGGCGGACGAGATTTTGGAGAAGGGCGAGACGACCCTGACCGCGCTGCCCTGGTGCGGCCAGCTGATAGTCCGCATGGGGCCGGAAAAGATGCGCGAATGGGTGTTGAAGGCGACGCTGCCGTCGCTCTCGACGACCGGCGATAAAGTCTCCCGGGCCGTGCGCGCGCAATATGAGGAAAGCCCTTATCCGCGCTGGCGCGGCCTCAGGGCAGGGGGCGAAACTACCTTGCCAGCGCTTCTGCGCACTCTCTTCCCCGCGCTACCGCCGCTCCCGGTGAGTGCCGCGCCTGCCGTGCTGGTTGCGGGCTGCGGTACAGGGCGGCATGCACTCCGTACGGCACGGCGGATAAAGGATTGCACGGTGACCGCCATCGATCTCTCCCGCCGGTCCTTGAGTTACGGAGCACGGCAGGCGGAGGTGCTGGACATCGGGAATGTCACCTTCGCCGAGGCGGATATCCTCGACCTGCCAGATACCCTCGGGCCGTTCGACCTGATCGAGGCCTGCGGTGTGCTGCATCATATGGCCGATCCGGAAGCGGCCTGGCGCGGGCTGCTCGATCTGCTGGCGCCGGGTGGCGTGATGAAGGTCGCGCTCTATAGCGAGAGTGCGCGGCAGGATGTCGTCGCGGTCCGCGAGATGGTGGGCGAGGGGATCGGGACCCTCGATCTCGATGACATGCGGGCGCTGCGCCAAAAAATTCTGGCCCTGCCGGAGGAACATCCGGCGAAGGGTGTCACGCGGGAGCTTGATTTCTACTCTTTAAGCGGCTGCCGCGATCTTCTCTTCCACCGCCATGAGCAGCGCTTCGACATCCCGCGCCTGCAGGCGGCCATCACCGACTTGGGGCTGGAGTTCCTCGGCTTTGAATTCACGGAAAGCCGGGTGATGGAAGCCTACCGCGCCCGCCATGGCGATGATCCCGGCGGACGCAACCTCGCCAACTGGGCCGAGATCGAGGCCGAAAACCCGACGTTGTTCCGGGGCATGTACCAGTTCTGGTGCCGGGTTAAAAAGTAAACTCTCGCAATTGCCATGGCCGTGTGACAATATTAAATTAGCTGGTCGGGATATTCTGACAGCAAATGGATAGTCAAAAATGGCGCTGCAGCGACGCCTTGCAACAATCATGGTCGCCGATGTTGTCGGCTACAGCCGTATGATGGAGATGGCCGAGGAAGAGACGGCGGCACATCTCGATATCTGCCAGAAACTGATCACGGAGACGGTAGACGCGGGCGGGGGACGTATTTTCAATCGCGCCGGCGATGCCGCGCTCGCGGAATTTCCAAGCCCCATTAACGCGGTGAAGGCGGCGGTCGGAATCCGGGAAGGCCTTGCCGGGCTGGCGCCGGAAATCGCCAGCAAGATGAAGATGCGCTTCGGCATGCATCTGGCGGATGTCATGGTGTCCGGCGATGACCTGCTTGGTGACGGCGTCAATCTCGCCGCCCGCATCCAGCAAGGCGCCGATCCCGATACAATCCATCTTTCGCAAGCCCTGTTTGACCAGATCAAGCGCAACTCGCCCTATTCCTTCGATGATCTGGGCGAGCAGCGCTTCAAGAATATTACCGATCCGATCCGGGTGTACCGGCTGAAAGGGCATCTCGGCGCCCATGTCTTCCTGTCGGCGCCAAGCCAGAGGGCGGCAACGGCCAAAACCATCCACCCTAATTCTCTTGCCGTCCTGCCCTTTGTCTCGGCGGGCGGGGACGAGGACCAGCGCTACCTTGCGGAGGGCCTGACCGAGGAAATCATACTGGAGCTTGCCCGGTTCAGGAAGCTGCATGTCGCCTCGCGCAGCGCCAGCTTCGCCTATTTGGAGACGACGGCCAATCCATCCGAGGTCGCCCATGATCTCGGCGTGACCTATGTACTGGAAGGGCAGGTGCGGCGGCTCGGTGACAAGGTCCGGCTGTCGCTTGAGCTGACCAATGGTGAGACCGGCATCGCCGTCTGGACAGACCGGATTACCCGTCAGTTCGTCGATCTGTTCGAATTGCTCGACACCATGACGACCCAGATCGCCGCGACAATTCTTGGTCGCGTGGAGGCGGACGCGATTGAGGCCGCCCGGCGCAAACCGCCGGAGAATATGAATGGTTATGATTTCATGCTACGGGGGCTGGATCTGCATCGTATCGGCGGTATTACCTATGATAACTCGCGTCAGGCCGTCAGTTGGTTTGACAAGGCGATTGAGGAAGATCCGAGCTATGGGCCCGCCTATGCCTGGCGGATCTGCGCGGCGTCTTGGCTGCCGGAATTCGAGGTGGCAAAAGACAAAAGCTTCATCGAGAAGGCGCTTGAACTGGATGCCAACAACCCGGAAGCCCAGCGCATCATGGGGGCGATCATGATGATGGAAGGGAATTTCGAGGCGGCGAAATATCATCATGAGCGGGCGATGGCGCTGAGCCCGTCGGACGCTTATATTCTCGCCCGGTCGGCGGCCTTCTATAGTTTCATCGGCGAACCGGAAAAGGCACTGAAGCTTCTTGAAAAGGCCGAGGAGCTGGATGGGCTGCTGCCGGTCTGGTGTATCGAGGAACGCGGGATTGCGCATTTTAGTGCCGGGCGGTTCGATCAGGCCGTTCAGGCCCTGACGGAACTTCCCTCGCAAACCTCACGGAGCAGGCTTTATAGCTGCGCGGCGCTGATTGAGCTCGGACGGCAAGAGGAGGCGGAAGTCGTGATGCAGAAGGCGCTGGCCGTAAATAAGGAACTGACAGCCGCCCAATTCATCAAGAAGGAATGCTGGCGCGAACCCGTTATTCGCCACAAGCTGCGCAAGGGTCTGATCGCGGCGGGCCTGCCGAAATAGTCTGCTGACGCTCGCTGTGTTTTCCGGTCAATTGCTGCGCTGCAATAAAAAACTTTTCATGAATGCCCGTTTCCCCTATGGTCGGCGCGAATTTGACATTTCCCAAACACTGGAAATTTATCACGTGATCAAGCCAACGCTTGCCGCCGTCACCGGCCTGTTTTCCGCCGGACGCAATAACGCGGCCCCGATCCGCTTTACCCCGGGTCGCATCAAGACGGAGTTACTCTCGGGCCTCACAGTCGCGCTGGCGCTGGTGCCGGAGGCGGTCGCTTTTGCGTTTGTCGCAGGCGTACATCCGCTGGTCGGGCTCTATGCCGCCTTTATCGTCGGCCTGATCACGGCGCTGATCGGTGGGCGGCCGGGCATGATCTCCGGCGCGACCGGCGCGCTTGCGGTGGTCATGGTCTCGCTGGTGGCGCTGCACGGGATAGAGTATCTGTTCGCGACCGTGGTGTTGATGGGGATACTGCAGTTACTGGCAGGGGTCTTCCGCCTTGGCAAATTTATCCGGCTGGTGCCGCATCCGGTGATGCTCGGTTTCGTCAACGGCCTCGCCATCGTCATTTTCATGGCGCAGCTCACCCAGTTCAAGTCCGTCGATACCTATGGCGAGGTTGTCTGGATGAGCGGCATACCGCTCATCACCATGCTCGGTCTTGTCGCGGCGACCATGGCGATCATCTGGCTGATGCCGAAGCTGACGAAAGCCATTCCCGCGCCGCTTGCGGGCATTGCGGTTATTGCCGGGATCGTGATCGCGTTTGGCATCGATGTGCCGCGGGTTGGCGATCTGGCCTCGATCAAGGGCGGCCTCCCGGACTTTCACATTCCCATGGTGCCGATCAATCTCGAGACGCTGGAGATTATCTTTCCCTTCGCCCTGATCCTCGCGGCCATCGGCCTGATCGAGAGTCTGCTGACGCTCAACCTCGTCGGTGAGATCACCGAGAGAAGCGGCGGCGCGTCGCAGGAATGCATGGCGCAGGGCCTCGCCAATACGGTCACGGGATTCTTCGGCGGCATGGGCGGTTGCGCCATGATCGGCCAGTCAATGATCAATATGAAATCGGGCGGACGGACGCGCCTTTCCGGCATTTCTGCGGCGCTCTTCCTGCTCGCCTTTATCCTCTTTGCCTCGCCGCTGATCGAGCAGATCCCGCTCGCGGCGCTGGTCGGCGTCATGTTCATGGTGGTGATCGGCACTTTCGCGTGGCAGAGTCTCCGCATCATGCGGATCATTCCGCTCGCCGATACGCTGGTGATCATCCTGGTGACCGCGGTAACGGTACTGAGCGACCTTGCGGTGGCGGTGGTCGTCGGGGTGATCGTCTCGGCGCTGGTCTATGCGTGGAACAATGCGCGGCGTATTCATGCGGTGACGGAAATCCTGCCGGGCGGCGAAAAGGTCTACAAGATCGAAGGACCGCTCTTCTTCGGCTCCACCGATGGTTTCGTGGAACAGTTTGATATCAAGGGGGACCCGACCGTCGTCATCGTCGATTTCATGAACAGCCGTGTCGTCGACCAGTCTGCCCTTCAGGCGATCGAGATGCTGGCGTCAAAATATGAGGCGCTTGGCAAGGCGGTGCAGCTCCGTCATTTGTCGCGCGACTGCCACCGTTTGCTTAACCGCGCCGGGCAGCTGATGATCGATTCCGATGATGACCCGAGCTATGGCGTCGCCGTGGATTATGAAGTCAAGACCGGCATCATGGGCGGCGGCCACTGATCATCCGAAGATCGACCTTGCCTTTGCCGGGGCAGGTCCTATTGTTGGCATTTCCAGACAAACGCTAACAATCGGGACCCACAATAATGCTCAACAATAAAATCATCCTGATCACCGACGCCCTGCATTTCCTGGGCAAGACCGGCTGCCGCGTGATGCTCGGCGAGGGCGCCACGGTCTATGCGCAGGACGAGGCCTTTAGCGACGCCGCGGCGCGCGACGCATTCGAGACCGAAATCCCCGGCACGAAGGCGCTCGCCGAGCAGGACCCCACTGAACTGGTGGAAAAGGTCATTGCCGCCGAGGGGCGGATCGATGTGATGATCAACAACGACGCCTATCCGGCGATCAAGTCGGCGATTGACGAGGCGGATATCGAGGAGTTCCGCCGGACGCTGGAAGCGCTGATGGTGCGCGGCTTTCATTTCGCGAAGGCGGCGGCAAAGCATATGAAGGCGGCGGGGCGGGGCAAGATCCTGTTCATTTCCTCCGCCGCACCGAAGAACGGCATTCCCAATTATTCCATGTATGTGGCGGCGCGCGGCGGGGCCAACGCGCTCGCCCAGACGCTGGCCAAGGAGCTCGGGCGCCATAATATCCAGGTGAATGCCCTCGCGCCGAATTTCGTCGAAAGCCCGGACTATTTCCCGAAGGAACTTCTGGAAAATGAGGCGGCATTCAAGAAAATCACCTCGCAGATCCCGCTTCGCCGTCTCGGCACACAGGAGGAGGCGGGCGACTACCTCCTCTTCCTTGCTTCCGACAAGTCGAACTATATCACCGGTCAGGTGCTCTATTTTGCGGGCGGCTGGGCAATTTGACGGTCAGGCTTTCGGCTTCTGGTTGAGCGCGAAGAGTTTCGTGACATGGCCCATCTTGCGGCCTTCGCGGGCTTCAGCCTTGCCATAGAGATGCAGGCTGTTCTCCGGGTCCTCCAGAAGGGCGCCCCATGACTCGACATCATCGCCGATCAGGTTCGTCATCACCGCGTTTGAGTGCCGTTCGGGCTGCCCGAGCGGCAGGCCGCAGACGGCGCGGATGATCTGTTTGAATTGGCTGGTGGCGCAGCCCTCGATCGTCCAGTGGCCGGAATTGTGGGGGCGCGGGGCCAGCTCGTTGACGAGGATCTGGTTATCCTTGGTCACGAACATCTCGACCGCGATCATCCCCACAAGGTCGATCTTGGCGGCGATTTTCCCGGCGACCTCAATGGCTTTGTCGACGAGCCGCTTCGGAATGTCGGCGGGCGCCAGCGTGATATCGAGGATATGGTTCTTGTGGCGGTTCTCGACCGGGCAGTAACAGGCAATCTCGCCTTGCGTGCTGCGGGCGACGATCACAGAAATTTCCATCTTGAAATTGACGAACCCTTCAAGGATGGAGGGAGCATTCTTCATCTCTTTCCAGACGTCGTCTAGGTCGCTGCTGCCGGTGATCTTGACCTGGCCCTTGCCGTCATAGCCGAGCCGCCGGGTCTTCAGGATGGCCGGGAGCTTGATCTGCTTGATCGCCGCGACCAACTCGTCGATGGATTCGACATTGGCAAAGGTTGCCGTGCCGATGCCGAGATTGTTAATGAAACTTTTCTCGTACAGCCGGTCCTGCGTGATCTCCAGCACTTTCGCGTTCGGCCGCACGGGGACCAGTGCATTCAGGAATTCCAGCGTGTCGGTCGGGATATTCTCGAATTCCAGCGTCACCACATCGACGCTTTTGGCGAATGTCTCAAGCGCCGCCTTGTCGCCATAGGCGGCAACGGTGGAGCGGTGGCTGACCTGGGCGGCGGGGCTGTTCTCCTCGGGGCCAAAGACATGGACGAAATACCCCATTTCGGCGGCGGCGATGGCCATCATCCGGCCAAGCTGCCCGTCACCGAGAATTCCGATATGCCCGCCGGGCGCGATTACTGTCATCTGGGGATTGCCTTGCTATTGTGGGTCGGTGGCGACGGTGTCGGTTTGCTTCGCTCGCCAGTCACTGACGGCCTTGGCGTAGGTCTCATTGGAGAGCGCGAGGATCTGCCCTGCCAGCAGGGCGGCATTGATCGCGCCCGCCTTGCCGATGGCCAATGTGCCGACAGGAACGCCGCCCGGCATCTGGGCGATGGAAAGCAGGCTGTCCATGCCTTTGAGGGACTTGCTCTCGATGGGAACGCCAAGGACGGGAAGCGGGGTCATCGCGGCGGTCATGCCCGGCAGATGGGCCGCGCCGCCCGCGCCGGCGATAATCACCTTCAGCCCGCGGGCCGCCGCATGGGTCGCATATTCATAGAGCCGGTCCGGCGTACGATGGGCGGAGACGATTTTTGTCTCATAGGGAATTTTCAGCGTGTCCAGCACATCGGCGGCATTCTTCATGGTCTCCCAGTCAGACTGGCTGCCCATGATGATCCCGATTTCAGCGTCCTGTTTGGTCATTCGATGTTCCCTGTTGTGACCCCTGGCGGTTCGAAGCAGGCGATTATAGGCATGCAGTACAAAGACGCAAGGGAAGGTTGAACCTGCCTCGCGAAGCGCCGGAATAGCGCCTTTTATAAAGAGAATACTTTGAATTTTCGGTTAATTTACTCTAAACTTTCGTAAAATTATTCAGATCAGGGGATCGGGGATCATATGAAAATTGAGCCAGGCGGCCAGAGCAGGTCGACACGTGCGACGGGAGAGAGCCGGAAGTCAGTCACGAAGAACAGCGCCAGCTACACCAGCCCGGCGCGGGACATCAACGACAGCGCCTCCGTCCTTGGCATACCGGAAAATGAACTGACCCCCCGCGTGCAGGAGGCGATCACCACCCTGATGACGGAGGTGGAAAGCCTGCGCCAGTCGATCAGGGACCTGACCCGGCGCCTCAATGATGCCGAATTGGTGGCCGATCAGGACCCGCTCCTGCCAATCTACAATCGCCGCGCCTTCGTGCGGGAGCTGGCGCGGGTGAAAGCCTCGGTGGAACGGTACCAGACCGAAGCCAGCCTCGTTTATATCGATCTCAACCAGTTCAAGTCGGTCAATGACAGCCTTGGCCATGAGGCGGGGGACTATGTGCTCTCGCAGGTGGCGTTACGGCTCAAGGAAAGCGTGCGCGATACCGATATCGTCGGTCGGCTGGGCGGCGATGAATTCGGCCTGATCCTCTCCCGGACGAAGCCGCAGGATGCCCGGCATCTGATCGACCGCTTGCCCAAGCTGTTTGCCGAAAAGCCGATCATCTGGAAAGGCGCGTCCCTGCCGACCAGCCTGTCCTCCGGTATTGTGCCCATCAGCGCCGGGGAAAATCCGGAACAGACCCTGACCGCTGCCGACACGGAAATGTACAAGGAAAAGCACAAGGGCGAAAATCGCAGCGAGGCGTAGCGCGGCGGGGTGTCTTATTCGGTGTGATGACGGCGGAAGTAAAAATTCAGGCGATGATATCGGGGAGCAGGGTATTTTGCGCCCGGTAAATCTGGTCCTTGAGAATGAGTTTGCGCTTTTTGAGTCGTTGAAGTTGCAGCGAGTTGTAATTACCGCTTTCGATCAGCGCATCGATCGCCCGGTCAAGGTCTCCATGTTCGGTTCTAAGCTGTTCCAGTCTCGCCCTGAGCATTTCCTGCTCATCAATTTCCGCCATATGAAAGGCACTCCGACAACTATTTTCCAATGAAGCGACAGCTATGCTAACCTGTTTTCAGGTATTGCATCAGGATTATCAGTAATTTATCACTTTTCCGGGGACAATCCCAGCATAGGTCATATTACTTGAAGAAGGGGCGCTGTGGCAAATGGCGATTTTTTCCTCAGCGGTTTTTCCGCCCTCCCAGCTCTGGGATTACGCCCTCCGGCTCTACAGCGATGCCGACGTCGCGGCGGCCTGCCTGCGCTTGCAGGAGCGGCGCGCCCTGGATGTCAATTTGCTGCTGTTCTGTATCTGGGCGGCAGCGAGCGGTCGCGGGCGCCTCTCCGAAGCGGAGCTTGAGGCCGGGATCGAGGCCGGCGCGCATTGGCAGGACGAGGTCGTGGCACCGCTTCGCCATGTCCGCCGTTATCTCAAAGCACCGACGGCTCCCATTGATGCCCGCCTTGGCGGAGAGCTCCGGCGCGGCATTGCCGATGGCGAGCTGTTCGCCGAGCATATGGAGCTGCAGTTTCTCAATGACATCCTGAAGCGGCCCGCGACCGGATCGTTCGGCGCGAGTGAGCGCGGGGAGGCCGCCGCCGATAACCTTGCCGCCTATCTCGGCCGTGTTCTTGACACCCTCGCGCCCGATGATCTCGCCGACCTCTTGCTGATCTGGCGGCAGGCGTTTCCCGAGGCCGAACCGCGGCTGACCGGCCTGTTCGGACCCCATTTGTAGTTCTCAATGATAAGAAGAGTGAAAAAAGAAGAGTTCATGAGACAGCGAAAGACATTCCTTTTTATCACAAGCATCCTTTCCCTGCTGACGATCATGGCGGCGCTGCCGGAGGCGGCCATTGCGTCGGAAGCGCGCAAGACTCAGCTTTCGAACCAGTCCGAGGCCTGCAAGTCGAAAAAGGAATATGGCTGCGCGAAAATATGCCTGGTCGCGGCCAAGAATCCGGACAACAAGGCTCTCGGTGAGAAATGCGATCGTTTCTATCGGGACGCATTGCAGGCGAGCAAGCCGTCCGTCACCCAGCAGCCAAAGGAATTGGGCCAGGTCCTGCGCGATCAGGCGCGGTTCTGCCAGACAAGGAAGGACAGGCCCTGCGCCCAGGCCTGTTCAGCGGCCACCAAGAATGCGGCCGATGCCGCCGCCGTTCAGCAATGCAACGCCGAGTATAAGCGGGTGTATGCCGCCAATCCGCCGCCCAAGCCAAAGCCCGAGGAGAGCATGACATTGGCGCAGCGCATCGCGCTGATGAAAGACAAGCTGGCCTATTGCCAGGCGAAAAAGACCGTGAATACCGAGAGAGGGATGCGGCGCCCGCTCGATGGATGTATCGGCGCCTGCGGCGATAAGCGGGTGAGCGACCTCAACTATCCGGAAAGCCAGCGGGAGGCATTTGTCGGCATGTGCGAAGGGCTCTATTACCCTATTTTCCAGAAATTCGGGAAATAAGGGGCTCAGGCGCCACCCTTCAGTCCGGTCCATTCCCGGGCGAGGTCATTGTCGATGCCCATCAGGCGGAGCAGATGGCCGGTGAACTGATCGACGATCTCTGCGGTTGTTTCGGGCTTTGTATAGAAGGCGGGGACCGGCGGCGCGATGATCGCGCCCATCTCGGAGAGCTGGGTCAGGGTCCGAAGATGCCCGGTATGAAACGGCGTTTCCCTTACTGCGAGCAACAGCTTACGGCGTTCCTTTAAAGTTACGTCTGCAGCGCGGGTCAGCAAGCTGGAGGTCACGCCCGTTGCGATTTCCGACATCGTGCGGATGGAGCAAGGCACAACGACCATGCCCATTGTTTGAAACGATCCCGAGGCGATGGCGGCGCCGATATCGGCGGATTTATGGGTATGGGAGGCAAGGGCCTTAACCTCGGAAACGCTCTTGTTCGTCTCCTGCGCGATGGTGATTTCGCCAGCCTTGGAGATGACCAGATGGGTCTCCAGCTCGAGCTTTTGGCAGGCCTGGAGCAGGCGGATGCCGAGCGATGCTCCGGAGGCCCCGCTGATCCCGATTACAAGTCGTTGATTTTGCGCCATATTATAATTTTCTTTCAAAAATCATGCCCTGTGGCATTGAATCGTAGTCACTCTATTCATAATTCTGTAATATAAAGTTGTCTATCGCTGGTCCGCCAGCGTCCTGCCGTTTATTAACAAAGGAGATACACTATGAGCACAGCAGATCATGTTGCACAGCTGACCGAAAAACACCACCGCATCGAAGAAAAAATCGAAAATGAAATGGCCAGCCCGTCCGCAGATCATGTGCATATCAGTGAACTCAAACGCGAAAAACTCAGGATAAAGGAGAGAATAACCCTGCTCTCGTCGGAGGATAAAGTCACCCATTAACGAGGGACTTATATACCGTATTTAACCTCCCGTCGCGGGAGCAGATCGGCGCCGAAATCAGTTTCGGCGCTTTTTTTGCAGCCCGGCTCCGCCGCCCATTTCGACCGCGTGGAGAGAACGGTTTTTTTCCAAAAAAAAGCGGTGAGAAGGGTATCAAAGGGCGTCCGGTTGCGATAGAATTATCACAATCTCAAACCGGAAAAATGCGGGTTTCCCGCGTAATTTCCTTTTTGCCGATTCGTCAAGCGTATTAATTTTCAAAATTTTACCACAACCAGTTGACGCCATGTGAGCGTTTATACAATATGTAGTGGTTAATGATGTGTTTAAGTAGGTATTGACTTCCGCTAACGACACCAAAAATGACGTATTTTTGTAATGACCGGAATAAACAACCAGCATACCGGGAAATTATTACAAATTTATGGCAAGCGGAGCGAAATATAATTATCGGAATTGGCGCCAGCCGATTCCCGAGTATAAGTGAGATCTGGAAGGGGTAAGAAGAATGCTGGATACGGTCGATATGTTGACGGATATCGTTCAGGTAAAGGATGGCGCGCGGGTCCAGATTGACCATAGTCGCGACAAATATCTGACGGAATTCGGGATGGCGGTGCTGAAGGATCGCTACCTTCTGCCCGAGGAAAGTTTCCAGGACCTGTTCGGCCGGGTGGCGAGCGCCTATGGCGAGGATGATGCCCATGCGCAGCGCATCTATGAGTATATCAGCAAGCTCTGGTTCATGCCCTCGACGCCGGTTCTCTCGAACGGCGGCTCGTCGCGCGGCCTGCCGATCTCCTGCTTCCTCAATGAATCGAATGACAGCCTGAAAGGCATCGTCAATCTCTGGACGGAAAATGTCTGGCTGGCGTCGAAAGGCGGCGGCATCGGCAGCTACTGGGGCAATCTCCGTTCCATCGGTGAAGGCGTCGGCGCGGTCGGCAAGACCTCCGGGGTGGTGCCGTTCATCCGCGTCATGGACAGCCTCACCCTCGCCATCAGCCAGGGATCCTTGCGCCGGGGCTCGGCGGCGGTGTATCTGCCCATCTCCCATCCGGAGATCGAGGAGTTTATCGAAATCCGCCGTCCGACCGGGGGCGATCCCAACCGCAAGACGCCGAACCTGCATCACGGCATCCTCGTCTCCGATGCTTTCATGCGCGCGGTCGAGGAAGACAAGGAATGGGCGCTCACCAGCCCGCATGACCATGCGGTTGTCCGCACCGTCAGCGCCCGGAGCCTCTGGATCCGCATCCTGACGGCCCGTGTCGAGACAGGCGAGCCCTATATCATCTTCAATGACCGGGTGAACTCCCTGATGCCGGAGCATCACAAACTTGCCGGGCTGGAGGTTAAAACCTCCAACCTCTGCGCCGAGATCACCCTGCCGACGGGCATTGATCATCTTGGCAAGGAGCGGACGGCGGTCTGCTGTCTGTCGTCGCTCAACCTTGAGAAATATGACGAGTGGGAAGGGCAGGACGGCTTTATCGAGGATGTCATGCTGTTCCTCGATAACGTGCTGCAGGACTTCATCGACCGCGCACCGGACGAGATGGAACGGGCGAAATACGCCGCGGCGCGCGAGCGCAGCGTCGGCCTTGGCGTCATGGGCTTTCATTCCTTCCTGCAGGCGAAAAGAGTGCCGCTGGAATCAGTGATGTCAAAAGTGTGGAACCGGAAAATCTTCACCCATATCCAGAAGGGCGTGAATGCGGCCTCCAAGTCGCTGGCGAAGACACGCGGCGCCTGCCCGGATGCGGCGGATTACGGCTTTAACGAGCGGTTCTCCAACAAGACGGCGATTGCGCCGACGGCCTCCATCTCCATCATCTGCGGTGGCGCCAGCCCGGGGATCGAACCGGCCGCGGCCAACAGCTACACCCACAAGACGCTCTCGGGCAGCTTCAACGTGCGCAACCCGCATCTGAAGCGGCTGCTCGCCGAGAAGGGTCAGGATAACGAGGATGTCTGGAGCTCGATCACCGTCAAGGAAGGTTCCGTCCAGCATCTCGATTTCCTCGACGATCACGAGAAGGACGTGTTCAAGACCGCGTTCGAGCTCGACCAGCGCTGGATTATCGAGCTTGCCGCCGACCGCACGCCGATGATCGACCAGTCGCAGTCGGTGAATATCTTCCTGCCCGCCGATGTGCACAAGCGCGACCTGCACCAGATTCATTTCATGGCCTGGAAGCAGGGCGTGAAAAGCCTCTATTACTGCCGCTCCAAATCCATGCAGCGCGCCGAGGTTGTCGCCATGCGGGAGGAACTGCCGGAGGAGCTGCGCGAGCTTGCCGCCAGCCTCGCGCCGAAGGTGACCGCCGCGCTTGAATCCGCCGGTGAAGCCGTCGATTACGATGAATGTCTCGCCTGCCAGTAGGGCGGGGCACCCCCAAACCGATTACGTGAAGAATAGATATCCGTCATGTCCCTGCTCGATGCCAAGCCGGTCTACAAACCCTTCTCCTATCCCTGGTGCTACGACGCCTGGCTGAAACAGCAGCAGATTCACTGGCTGCCCGAGGAGGTGCCGCTCGCCGATGATGTGAAGGACTGGCATAACACCCTCTCGGACTCGGAGCGGCATCTGCTGACCCAGATTTTCCGCTTCTTCACCCAGTCGGATATCGAGGTGAACAACTGCTACATGCGGCACTACACCCGCGTCTTCAAGCCGACCGAGGTGCAGATGATGCTCGCCGCCTTCTCGAATATGGAGACGGTGCATATCGCCGCCTATTCGCATCTTCTCGACACCATCGGCATGCCCGAGACGGAATATTCCGCCTTCCTCCATTACAAGGAGATGAAGGACAAATACGACTATATGCAGCAGTTCAATGTCGACAACAAGTCGGAGATTGCGAAGACCCTCGCCGTTTTCGGCGCCTTCACCGAGGGGTTACAGCTGTTCGCCAGCTTCGCCATCCTGCTCAACTTCCCGCGCACCGGCAAGATGAAGGGCATGGGGCAGATCGTCACCTGGTCCGTCCGCGACGAGAGCCTGCATTGCCACTCCATCATCAAGCTGTTCAAGACCTTCATTAACGAGAATCCGGAAATCTGGACGAAGGAATTCTGTCAGGAGCTCTATGCGACCTGCCGCGAGATCGTCATCCATGAGGACGCCTTCATCGACCTCGCCTTTGGCGCCGGCGATATCGAGGGGCTGACGGCGGAGGAGATCAAGGCCTATATCCGCTATATCGCCGACCGGCGGCTTTCCCAGCTCGGCCTCGATGAAATCTACCATATCGAGAAAAACCCGCTCCCCTGGCTCGATGCCATCCTCAACGCCGTCGAGCACACCAACTTCTTCGAGAACCGCGCCACGGAATACTCGAAGGCGGCGACAAAGGGGACGTGGGACGAGGCGTTTGCTTGAGGGTGAGTAAATTACTACTGTAGACAGCCATATTTGATTGTTAAATGTTGGATAAAATTTATTTTTCATTCATGTTACATTTCGGACGTCTATAATAAGTCAATCTGATTAATCGAAATTCAAACAGGATTATCAAAATGGATCGGGTGGATTACCAATCATTTATCATCCAGGATTTAATCAACGACTATAATGATCAAAAATTAGATTTGAATCCTTGGTACCAGAGACGTTCTGTTTGGACGCAACCTCAAAAGGCGTACTTGATAAACACACTTTTTGAGAGAAAGCCAATCCCGGCAGTTTATATTCGGCACACTATTGATTTAGAAAAAGAAAAAAGTATCAAGGAAGTTGTTGATGGGCAGCAGAGAATTCGATCAATTTTAGAATTTAGAAACGATAAGTTTAGCTCTCGAACAGAACCAACAGGTGTCAGAAAGATATTTTCTAGACTGAATGGTAAAGAGAGAGAGAAATTTTTGCTTACTCCGCTACCTGTGGGGTACTTACTTGGTGCGACAGATGAAGACGTCATAGATATCTTCGCGCGCATTAATTCTGTGAGTAAATCGCTAAATGCGCAGGAAAAAAGGAATGCGGAGTTTAGCGGAGAATTTAAGCAGTTTTGCCTTCATTTTTCTACGAGCAAACTCTCATTTTGGCGCAATGCTGACATATTCACAGCCAATGATATAGCTAGAATGAATGAAGTTCAGTTTGTTTCAGATGTAATATACAATTTAATAAATGGACTTTCAGATTTCCGCCCATCGAGTTTAAAAGATATCTACAAAGAGAATGATAATGAATTCGCAGAATCTGGCGAGATTTCTGCACGTTTAGAGAAAGTATTTGACATCTTCATGAAGATGAATTCAAACGTTTTTAGTGATACAATTTTTAGCAGACCACCTATACTTTTCTCTCTAATTTTATGTTTGGATCGAAGAGACGATATAGATTCAGTAGCGCTTGAAGACAATCTCCATCAAATAGATGCTGAGTTTAACGACGAGACTTTACAGACCCCAGAGATAGTTGCTTTTAGAAATGCAGTTTCTGCTTCTACACAACGGCTATTATCTAGGAGAGCAAGACAAGACTTTCTTATTAGTCGTATTTAGTATGCCGCGACCGTCATTATCCATTACGCAGATTAAAGTTGAAAAGGAAATAAATAAGCTCGATAGCGTGTTAAATGGAACCCAAGCACTACCGGCAAATTTGCAATATTTAATTGCAGAAATTTTGCTTATTAGAGTTACGACTATATTTGAGGATGCTCTTGCGCAGCTTGCTTATAAATTAGCTGCTGGCGCGCTGTACTTGGATGGCTCTGCTCCAAATATTTTACTTCCCTGCCGGTCTTTGGCATCGGCTCGGACAAATATGTTAACCCATAATCGTGCTTCGCCATTACAAAGCTTAAGATGGACTAGAGCGAAGTATATTAAAGAATCTGTCCAATTCGTCATTGATCCCACAGATGACCTCATAAGTACGTGCGGTAGACATGGATCGAAAATTAGTGAGATATTTAAAGTGAGAAATTTCGCGGCACATAGGACAGCTTCAAGTAGGAAAAATTTTAAGACTGTAATTAAGTCAATATATGGAACAAACAGAAATATGCAGCTTGGAAACTTTTTGCTTTCTAGCAATTATGTTCGCACACCGAACTTGAGAAGATATTTTGTAGAGGTAAAAGTCATAGTGAATGACTGTGTAAAGCTTTAGAGTCTTTTTGTTTTTATTTTTTTGAAGTACATAGCAAACCGTCTTCCCTCAATTCAGCAGCAATTTTGTTATGTTGTTTTCCCTCAATCGCCTTCAAACATACTCCTTTAAAAAGATTTAGCCCTTCCTGTTCCACCAAGGTCCAAGCGGAATCGTTTTCGGGGAATTGAGCAGATGAGTTGTCGTAGGCGCTAATAACCCACCTTGCACCCTTCCACCCCCGCCGTCTATGATGTGCCGAGGCAAATTCACGGGAGGCGGGGATGAGGCTCTGGAAGAAGGTGAGTATCGGCGTGAGTTCCGGGGTGCTGGTTCTGGTCCTTGGCGTCGTTGTTGTCGGTTACACTTTGAGCGCCCATATCGCGGGGGAGCGGCTGGCGCGCGTCGAGGCGTCGCCGCATTATCATGACGGCGGCTTCGTCAATCCGGAGCGGCAGGCCCCGTACGAGCTGACATGGGACTATCTGCAGGAGCAGTTTTTTGGCGAGCAGCAGCGCGTGCCGCCATCGCCGCTGCCCGTCATGATGCTGCCGGAGGAGTATCTGCGCGTGCCCGCGCCCGAGGCGTTGCGGGCGACATGGCTCGGCCATTCCAGCGTCCTGATCGAGATGGCGGGGCTGCGCCTGCTGACCGATCCGGTGCTTTCCGACCGCGCATCGCCGGTGCAGTTCGCCGGGCCGGAGCGTTTCCATCCGTCGCCGCTGCCGCTTGCGGCGCTTGACAATATCGACGCGGTGCTGATCTCCCACAATCATTACGATCATATGGATGAGGCGACGGTGCGGCATCTCGCGGGCCAGGGCACGGCGTTCTTCCTCCCCCTCGGCGCGGGCGCGCATCTGGAGGCATGGGACGTGCCTGCGGCGCAGATCCATGAGCTTGACTGGTGGGAGACGCGGCCCTTCGGCGCGCTTGCCCTTGTGGCGACACCGACGCGGCATTATTCGGGGCGCGGGCTGTTCGACTATAAGGCGACCTTCTGGTCCTCCTGGTCGATCCTCGGGCCCGAGGCGCGCGTGTTCTTTAGCGGCGATAGCGGCTATTCGAAGCTGTTCGCGGAGGTGGGGGAGCGGTTCGGCCCGTTCGATCTCAACCTGATCAAGATCGGCTCCTACGGGCCCGGGCAGTCGTGGGAGGATATCCATATGACGCCGGAGGATGCGGTCGAGGTCGCGCGCGATCTCGGCGGCGGGCCGATGCTGCCGGTGCACTGGGCAACCTTCAACCTCGGCATCCATGCGTGGGACGAGCCGATCCTCCGCACGATGAAGGCGGCGGCGGAGAAGGGCGTCACGCTCATCACCCCGCATC
Organism: uncultured Sneathiella sp.; assembly: GCF_963973085.1. GTDB lineage: Bacteria > Pseudomonadota > Alphaproteobacteria > Sneathiellales > Sneathiellaceae > Sneathiella. Next base: position 247,275 of record NZ_CAXAXA010000001.1, on the reverse strand, counting down.
TGGGCGAGACCGTCGAGATCACCGCGCCGTTCCAGAGCACCCGCTGGTGGGAGGGTGTCGGGAAGTAGGCGCGGGGCGGGACGGACGATTTACAAGGTCTTGAAGTCCGCCTCGATCAGCTCGACACAGGCTTCCGCAACATCGTTATCGGGTTCCTCCGCTCCGCCGACAAAGGTCACCCAGCCGCCGTCCACCAGATGGCTGTCCCGCTGCCAGGAGCTGACCTCGGATAGATTGGCAACCAGAGTGTTGTCGGCTTTCGCGGCCGTCTGGAACCGGGCGGCGCAGATCGGCGCGAGTGCTGCGACCTTCGCTGCGGTAGACGCGGTTTCGACTTTCTCCTCGACCGTGCCGCTGGTATCCCAACCGGCAAAGCCAAAGCCGAGAACCAGAGTGGCAACCGCGCCGACGACCAGGCCCTGAACGAGCCGGACAGGGGCGTTGCCTTCAACATAGGGCGCCAGAAATTCAGGAGTTTTCATCGGATTTCCTTTTCAATTTGCGGGAGAGAATTCCTCCCCCGTCGTCACCACCACAAGTGCAGCTTTAATGCTGTCGAACAAATAATACGAGGTGGTATGTATAAATATACGCTGCATACCCTATAATAAGTACGCATGAAACTCAATATATTAATATTTTAATATATCTTAATGTTTGTAAAATTTATGAAATATCAAATTATACTAGGAGTAAATATTTAGTAAATTACAGTAATTAAGTTGTGATAATCTAAGGTAATTAAAATATATACTTTAATAATAATAATAAATTCTTATCACATAATTGTGAATAAATATATGTTGTGGGGGTTTGTTTTGACGAGCCGGAAGGACATACCTGAAAAAGGCGTAGCCCGGGTCTCAGGCCTTTCAAACATATTCCTTCAGGAAATTATGCACGTCGCGCTCCAGCAGTGGCCAGGCGGGATCATTCTCCGGCACCAGATGGTTCGGGCTGTCATAGCTGACAAAGCGCGCTTTGGGCAGGGCGGCGGCGAGGCGCTGCCCCTCCTTCAGCGGGTGCATCCGGTCGTCTCGGCAATGGGCGACGAGGGTGGGGGCGCTGACCTCCGGGAGCAGCTCCGTAATGTCGATATAATCCACGACATCGCGAAAGCGTCCGAGATTTTCCGGCGTGATCATGTCGCGCATATGCTCGGCATAGAGGCGGCGGTCCTCCTCGCTCGCGCCCGGAATGATGGTCTGCGCGAGCAGGTCGCGGAGGGAGGGATAGTCATCCTCCCATCCCGCCGTCATCATGGCGCGGTAGGCTTCGGCCCGTTTCTTGTCGCTCTTGCCGCCACGCAGGGCACGCCCGATGGTGAAGCCACCGATCATGACAAGGGCAGAGACCCGCTCCGGATGCCGGACAGCGAAGGCCGCGGCGATGGCGCAGCCTTGCGAAAAAGCGAGAATGGGCGCGCGATCCACCTTGGTGGCATCGAACACAGCCTCCATATCGTCAACAAAACGATCAAAGGAGATTTCATCCACCTCCCAGTCCGAGAGGCCGTTACCCCGCGCATCGAAGCGGACAAGCCGGTATTTCTCGGATATCGAGCTGGTGATCGGGGCGAAACCCGGCCCCTGCCAGTCAAGCTGGAGATGGCTGATCCAGTTGGGGGCCTTGACGATGGGCGGTCCGTCGCCATTCACCGTCCAGGCGAGGCGGACCTTGTCTTTCGTTGTGCAGAATTTGATCTCCTGTGTCTCGGAGATACGGCGGCGTTGCTCTTTGACACCAGGATCGCTGAAATCCACCGAGAGCACCTCGATCGGCTGCTCGATGCCCTTGAAGCTATGGGCGCCTTCACGGCGGAGGCGGGTAGAGATATGGCTTCCCGCAAGGTCGCGGACGATGCGCGAGAGGAGCACGCCACCGGGCTCCGCCGCCGCCTGGATGCGCGCCGCGATATTCACCGCATCGCCGAAGACATCCTCTGCCTCGACCACCACATCGCCCGCATGGATCCCGGCGCGCAGGCGGATCGGCTCATCATAGGTGAAGGGAAGGTCGGGGGAGCGGAGCGTCTTCTGGATGGCAACGGCACAGTTCAGCGCCTCGATCGCGGAGGAAAACTCGATCAGCGCCCCGTCACCGAGCAGCTTGACCACCCGACCGTTGTGCGCGGTGACGGCGGGCGTGACGATCTTGCGGAAGATGAGGTTGAGCGCCGTTAGGAGGCGGGGCGAATCCGATTGCATCATCCGGCTGAAGCCAACCACATCGAGGGAGAGTATCGCCGCAAGTCGTTGTTGGCGCATCGGGTTTTCCGGCCTGTCGCTGTAGAGGACTATAAGGAGACCTAGCATTTTTTTGTTTGTCTGCCTAGCGGTCAGCGCAAAAGGCTGTTTGTTGTTGGTTATTCATGTGCAGGCCGTCTAGACTTGCGGCATACAGAATAGGGTGCGCGAGGTGGTTATGGATAAGAAAGAATACAAGAGAGAGCTCAAATCCCTTCAGATCGAGCTGGTCAAGCTGCAACGCTATATCATCAGTAACGAGCTGCAGGTCCTGATCCTGTTTGAAGGAAGGGATGCCGCGGGCAAGGACGGGACGATCAAGCGGATCACGCAGCATCTCTCGCCTCGGGAAACGCGGGTTGTCGCGCTCGGCAAGCCGTCAAACCGGGAGCAGGCAAGCTGGTATTTTCAGCGCTACACTACCCATCTTCCAGCCGAGGGGGAAATGGCGCTCTTTAACCGCAGCTGGTACAACCGCGCCGGGGTCGAGCGGGTAATGGGCTTCTGCACCGACAAGGAGTATGAAAATTTCATGACCACCGTCCCGTCGTTCGAGCAGCTTCTTGTTGCAAACGGAATCCAGCTTCACAAGTACTACCTTGATATCAGCAAGGACGAGCAGGCGGCGCGGCTGGAGGACCGGCGTGTCGATCCGCTCAAGACCTGGAAGATCAGTCCCATAGACGCCGTCGCGCTGGAGCATTGGGACGATTACAGCGCCGCGCGCAACGAGATGCTGCGGCGGACCCATAGCCCGGTCAGCCCGTGGCATATTGTGCGGGCGGACAGCAAGAAAGAGGCGCGCCTCAATGTGATCCGCCATCTGATGGCCCATGTGGACTGCCCGGACAAGGACCTGACACATACTCACCCCGACCCGGAGATCGTCTTCGAGTTCGATGAAAAATACATCAAGAACGGGAGAATTGCGTCCTGAACGCGCGGCCGATATCAGCGGGCGTTGACTTGCTTATTTCGCAGGTTTACGCGCAATGTTCAGCGAGACTTTCCCGGCATTGGAATCATTGGTGGCCAGAACCTTGGCTTTAACCTGTTTCGGTTTCTTGGTTTCTTTGTTTCCGCGCTTGTTGTTACCTTTGGACATCTGATTTCCCTTTCAAGAGAAGCGGGTCGCTATACACGGATATTATCCTGCCGAAGCCGGGCGCTAGCTGTCGCGTCCTATTCGGCGCTTCGTTGCCTCAATCCGGGAGGGGCAATGAATTCGGGTGAGAGGATGGCCGCGGGCCCTGAAGTCAGGGCAGGTAACTCCGCTTATCGCGGTTGTTCGCCGGGTATTCCGGGCGGGTGGCCAGTTTCACCGCCGGATTATACCACAGTTTTACAAAATACATCCGCAATTTCGCATTTACCTGCGGCGCGGCATCGCCGACCCTATTTGCTGAACTGAAGTTTTCTCGGATCGCTCATCGTCCGGAGTTTTTCGTTGGCCGTGCGACCGTCGGTATCCTCCGAATAGATTTCCTGCAGCCGGTTGAGAAAATACATCTTCTGCGGCGCCTTGTTTCTAACCTCGATGGAGCCGCGCTGGGTAAAGTCAAAAAACGGCGCCGTCTGGTGGAAAACCCGTTCGGAGACGTTGATCTTGCCGGGTTCACTGTGCGATTCCAGCCGCGCCGCCAGATTGACGGCATCGCCCCAGATATCATAGGTAAATCGCTTGCGACCGATCAGGCCCGCAATCACCGGCCCGCTGTGGAGACCGATGCGGAACTCAAAATAGGGTAGCCTCAGCTTCTGTCTCTCGGCTTTCAGCCTGTCTGCCGCCTTTTGCAGGGCAAGCGCCGCGAGGCAGGCCTTCAGCGTATGGAGCCGGTCGGAGGCCGGTACACCCGCCACGGCCATATAGGCATCGCCAATGGTCTTGATTTTTTCCAGATCAAATTGCGCCATCACTTCGTCGAAGGCGGCGAAATAGCTGTTGAGCATCCCGATGAGCATCGCCGGTTCGGCCTTTTCCGCAAAGGCGGTAAATCCGACGACATCGGCAAACAATATCGTTGCATCATTGAAAAATCGCGGCGCGACCTTGTCGTTTTCCATCAGTTCGCGGGCAATTTGCTCGGGCAGTATTGTCGACAGCATGTTATCGGCCCGCGCCTTTTCCGCCGCCAGTGCCGAATGAGCGGTATCGAGTTCGCGCATTGTCTCGTCAAGCTCGATGATCCGGCGCCGGTATTCCAGCTGTGCCATGGTCTGGTGAGCCAGGCGGCGGATGGCTTCCTGGCATTCGAACGAAAGTTCGCGGGGCTTGAAATCCATGACGCAGATGGTGCCGATGGCAAACCCGTCCGGTGTCACCAGCGGCATGGCGCAGTAAAAGCCGAGGAAGGGGTCGCCGACGACGAAGGGGAAATCCTTGTAATAGTCGTCCGCCTTGAGATCCGGCACCAGCACCAGCTCCGAGCCGCAGACGGTCACAGAGCAGAAGGCGATCTCGCGCGGGCAGCCCGTGAACTCGTCCGGCAGGCCGTATTTCGACTTGAACCAGAATCGGTCGTCCTCGATAAAGCTGACATAGGACACAGGGCAGTCGCAAATCTGCGCGGCGAGCTGACTGATTTCCTCAAACGCCGGTTCTGCCGGCGTATCCATCACGCGGTAGGCGCGCAGGGCCTCATTGCGCTCCGCTTCGTTTTCAGGGGTCGGGTAAGTCAATATCCATGCCTCCTGCCCGTGAAAATCCATCAGGACAAGTGCCCGGATGGTCGTATTACAGCACGGGAACACTAGTTTATAAATCGTACGGGATGAAGAGTACCTCTTTCATCTCCCTCTGGCCAATATTGTTTTTCCAGGCGAAAAGCCAGAGTCGCTAGGATATCCGCCGGTCCAGCCATTTCAGGTGAATTCCGGCCACGAGGGAGAGCAGCGTTATCACCAGCAGCAGGGTGAGGAGGGGGATGGCGCCGGATGTCTCGCTCACCAGCATGCCGGTCAGTGCCGTGAGCGCACCGCCGCACCCGACCGCCAGCGCCCCCATGAGCCCGACGGCGGACCCGGCGAGGTCCGGGCGGATCGACATCGCGCCGGCATTTGCGTTCGGCATGGTCAGGCCGTTGCCGACACCGATCAGCATCAGCGGCCCAAATAATGTATAGGCGTTGCCCATGTCGGCGAGGAAAAAGAGGAGGCAGCTCAGCGATCCGGCAACGGAAGAAAGACGCCCGGCCAGGATCAGGTTGACCAGCGGGACACGATGGGCGAGGCGGCTGGAGAGAAAGGTGCTGAAGGTAAAGCCAATGGTGATCGTCCCCATGCAAACCCCGAGCATCGCCGGCGACAGGCCGAGCATCACCACCGCCACCAGCGGCACCCCGGCAAGAAAGATATAGAAGCCGCTGTTGGAGAAGGCCATGCAGGCGGCGTAGTCCCAATATTTCGCCGATTTCAAAAGGTCCGGATAGTTCCTGAACTGCTGGCGGAAATTCTCGCTGCGGGTCCGGTTTGTCTCGCCGAGGTCGGTCCAGCAGAGCAGGAGCGCGATGACGCCGAACAGCGTGTAGGTGGCAAAGCTCGCCCGCCAGCCGAACAGCTCGTCCAGCACGCCGCCCAGCATCGGCCCGAGCAGCGGCGCGACCGACATCGCCATGGTAATGAGGCTGATGCGCCGCGCCGCCTCCTGTGGCTCGGAGGTGTCACGGACAACGGCAAGGGCAATGGCCCATCCGGCAATGACCACACCTTGCAGAACCCGGAAGGCAAGGAAAACCCAGACATTCGGCGCCAGCGTGCAGACGAGGGAGGCAATGATAAAAATCGTCAGCGCGGCGAGCATGACCGGCCGCCGTCCGTACCGGTCCGAGAGGGGCCCAAGGATCAGCATCAACACCGCCGTAATCCCGAGATACCCGGCAAAGGCGAGCGCCAGAAGGGCGTATTCCGCCTCGAAATCCCGCGCCATGTTGGCAAGGGACGGCAGGAACATATTCAGCGACAAGGTAGATAGCGCGGTAAAGATAACCAGCGTGATCATCCGGGGAGGGGTGGTGGCGGCGAAGGGCATGTTGTTCTCGTTATTTTACTGCACAAAAAAGCCCCCGGGGGATCGGAGGCGCATGGGGTCCCGTTTCGGCGTCCGTTACCGGCCCCCGTGCACGATGCGCGCCACCGTTTCCGGAGCCTTCTTTCTATTTCTCCATTCCATGAGGCAAAGGTTAGGGGGGCGGCGGGATGCGGTCAACCGAAAAGCGGCGACGGGAAAGCGGCGCGAGAAGGTGCTTTCCCGCCGGCGTACCTCTACGCCAGCATGTCAGTCTTGCTGATTTCGCTAGTCGTCTTCGTCTGAGTCTAAGTCTATGTAATCCATCCCATTAGAGTTATCGTTATCTCCGGGATCCGAGGGGGTCGCCGGATTTACAGGCGGCGGCGAAGCTTTGTCCTTGCTGCTCTTCTTTTTCGCCGCATCGGAATCGTTCTCGTCGTCAGATTCTGAATCTCCGCCGAGAAAAGCCAGTTTCTTTGCGAGTCTGGGGTCGTTCATTCCTGGATTGTTATCTCCGAGCGACGCATCATCCTTGCTGTCCTCTTCGATTTCATCGTTGGGGAGATCCTGGTTTTCTGCCTTCTTGTCTTGGGCCGGAGCGTTAACGTCTTTCGGAACCGGCGGGAATCTCAGGAAAATATCGACCGGATCTTTCATCCTCAGGTCATTTTCCGGCATGGAAGTGAGGTATAAAATGGATGTGAAGTATAAATTCGACAGAATATCGCTTTGTTTTTTCTCTTGCAGATATTTGTCAGTTTCGGGAAGGAACTCGGAAAACACATAGTTCATTAAACCGCCGATGAACCTTTTCTGTCTGGGCAGTAACTGCTCATTGAAATCCACGTTTCGCTCATTAATTCGCGAGGCGAAAAAATCGTCGGAAAAATAGCTATCGTAGGTTTTGAAATTTTCGAAGATTCGGGCGTTCACGCGATTGACTTTCTTGTTGGGCTCCTCGTCGTTTTTCTTTTCGTCATCCGAGTTTTTCTGCGCATCGAGTGTTAATTGATTTAAAAAGGGTGAGGTCCAATTATTGTATGATCTGGCAACAAAAACATTGGGGCTTGTCATGTGCCGCTGTGCGAGTTCGCGGACGGATCTGTTCGAGCGAATAAAAAAATCCATATCTTCATGGTTAAAATCTTTCGGCACTATTTTCAGATATTTCGATCGCCATATTCCGTTAATTGCAAGAATTCCGAAATCTGTGTGCTTCGCGCTGAAATAATCAACAAGGCCCAAGGAATCGGTCGGCACGTAGTGGTCAATAAAACCGCCGTTTATGGGAACGCTAACTTTGTAGAAGGTGGCGTTGGCTCTATCATTCGTTGCTACGTAATTTCCGCTCCGCTTACGTGGATTATTGCCTGCGGCTACAAAGAATTGGTGTAACCCGAGTTGTGAGTCCGTTGCCTCGAGCATATGCGCGGCACCTATCGATATTACAATGACTTCGTTGCGCCCTACTGTCGCAATCGCGTCGCCGAGGGTTTTTCTGGTGAAGTCATGAGAATTCCGTCCAAAGAAAAATAACTTGTCCGTCTGCTTCAGGGAGTACAGATATTTCTGTATGGCGAATTTTCCGGATAGATAAGGCGTTAATTTTGTTTGAGGTACAGCCTCTGGAAATTCCATTTTAAAATAATTGAATACTGTTGCACGATGCCCGTCGCTTTCCTCCTTGTCAGTTTTGGCATCCGTCGTGATGGCCGCCTCAAAATAGACACCTTTCAACGCAATTTCGTTGCTTGTGCTGAGGGCCTGAATAAGCGAAATAGGTAACATCGTATATTGGTCTATATCTAAATGGCCCTCTCCGTAAAAGATGACGCGGATATCATTATCGAGAATGAATTTGACGACCTTTTCCTGAAATTCTTTTGTTTGTTGGATCGTGGCTTGCTGTTTTTTCTTGTCCGACATTTGGGGCTCCGTCATTCTGGTTAAAGGATTTCAGCTATGACGCGTGCTTGCCGGGCTTGTGAATGGATGAATTTTCCCGAAATATCGTGCAACGGTTATGCCTGTCCGCCTGGTGCGTTCTTTGGGCTTGCATATCGCGCGCCCGCGTTCCATCCTCATGCGGACAGAACAACAAGAAGAAGGTCCTGCTATGAGTGATCTCAGCCAAGCCGAGCCCGCCTACCGCTGGGTCATTGTCGCCGCGTCCGCCGTGATGCTAGCGGTCAGCATGGGCATGATGGTGAACGGGGCGTCGGTTTTTCTGATCCCGCTCAATCTGGAATTCGGCTGGGACAGGGGCTCGGTCTCGCTGATCAATGTCGCTGGGCTGATGGGGCTCGCTGTCGGTGGCATCGTCATGGGCCGGATTGCCGATAAGAGCTCGACCCGGCGGGTTGCGCTGTTCGGTGCGATTGTCCTCGGGCTCTGTATCCTCGCGGCCTCTCAGGCGAATGAGCTCTGGCAGTTCTATGTGCTTTTCTTTATCGCCGGGGCGCTGGGCGCGGGCGCGCTGTTTGCGCCGCTGGTGGCCAATGTCGGCAATTGGTTTGTGACCGGCGCGGGGCTCGCCGTCGGCATCGTCTCGGCGGGGCAGGCGCTCGGGCAGGGGGGCGTTCCCTATGGTATTGCAATCCTTATCGAGAATATCGGCTGGCGGGAGGCGCTGATGGCGATGGGCGGTTTCACCCTCGTTGTGCTGGTGCCGCTCGCGCTCACCATCCAGCGGGCGCCCCTTGCGGCGCAGGTGGCCGAAGGCGGCGTGGAGGATGAGCCGCCAACCCCCTTGCCGCCGCATATCGTCACGATCTGGCTCAGCGCCGCTGTGCTGTTCTGCTGCACCTGTATGGCGGTACCGCTCATGCATCTGGTGCCGCTTATCCAAGATCAGGGCCTGCCACTTGAAGATGCGGGCAGCGTCATGTTCATCATGATGATCGTTGCCGTTCTCGGCCGGATCGTCTTCGGCAAGCTCGCCGATATTCTTGGGGCCGTCCGGGCCTACTGGATTGCCTCCTGCTGGCAGACGGTGCTGGTGTTCGGTTTTATGCAAATCGAGAGTTTAAGCGCCTTCTATATCTTCGCCGTCATCTACGGCTTCGGCTATGCGGGTGTAATGACCGGCGTTATCATCACCGTGCGGGAGCTCACCCCGGTTGCCAAGCGCGCCTCGGCCCTTGGGATTACGACGGTCTTCGCCTGGATCGGCCATGGTGTCGGCGGTTATCAGGGCGGCTTTTTCTTCGATCTGACCGGAAACTATACGCTCACCTACGCAAACGCAGCGATGGCCGGTGTGATCAACCTGATTATCGTCGGCGCACTCTATTTCACCATTCGCAAGCGGCGACCGCCACTCTCCATCGCGGCGGCATAACGACATATCAACGGTTTTCTCGTTGCCGCTTGTACAGTTGGGGGTTAGGCTGAAGTTCAGCGTACCCTGAGGAAATGAAAATGATAAGTGAATTGCATCTGCCCCTGATCCTGATTGCCGCGTTCGTTGCGACGGCGAGCCCGGGACCGGCGACACTTGCCATTTCCGGCCTGTCGATGAACTCAGGGAGGCAGTATGGGCTTGCGATGGCGGCGGGGGTGACGACCGGCTCGCTTCTCTGGTCTGTTTCGGCGGCGTTCGGGCTCGGCGCGATCATGCTCGCCAATGCCTGGGCGTTCGAGGTGGCGCGCTATTTCGGTGCGGGATATCTGCTGTATCTTGCCTATAAGTCTGCCCGTTCGGCGATGACGCGTGGCACGGTTGTGCAAGCGAGCCTGTCCGCCCGTAGTTACCGGGCCGCCTATGGTAAGGGGCTTGCGTTGCATCTCACCAACCCCAAGGCGGTGCTTTTCTTCGGCTCGCTCTTTTCCATCGGGGTGCCGACGGATGCGCCGCTTTCCTCGCTGGCGATTATCATCCTCGCCGTTGGGGTGCAGAGCGCCCTTGTCTTTCATGGCTATGCGCTGATCTTCTCAAGCGCACCAATGGTTGCGGCCTATACGCGCCTGCGCCGCTGGTTCGAAGGGGTCTTCGCCGTGGTCTTCGCCTTCGCCGGGTTCAAGATCCTTACCGCCCGGTTCGGCGGGTAGCCCGAAGCGGAGGCAGGCGCGCGCCGTTCACTCGGGCATATTCTCGCCGGAGCCGCCAAGCTCGGCCGGTACGTCCTTCATTTTCGGCAGGCCGTCCTTGATCCGAAGAACGGTTTCCGCGTAGTGCACATGAAGCGCGGGCTCGAATTTCAAATCGGGAATGGTGGCGGCATAAACATCAATCAGCCCCATTTCCGGGTGATTGGTCATGACGTGGCCGCCGCAAATATTGCAGAACTGCCGTTCGCTGCCCGGGGTTTTTGCATAACTCGCCAGATTTTGCTTTCCCTTGAGGACCTCGACGGCGTCGGGCTTCCAGAGTGTGAAGGCGTTGACTGGGCCCGCTGACCAGGATCGGCAGGAATTGCAATGGCAATATCCCATCGCTTCGGGGGCGCCGGTTGCCTGAACTTCGACGGCCCCGCAAAAGCATGTTCCGTTGTAACTTTGCCCCATAATAAATCCTCCTAGTCTGTATATTAGGAAGGAGGATTTTACAGGTTATGCGGAGTGAGGACAATGATAGTCCGGGACCTCCGGCTACTTCTTTTTCTTGGCCTTGTCCTTCTTGGACGGCTTGGCGTCTTTCTTCGCCTTCACATCCTTCTTTTTGGTGTCCTTTTTTGATTTCTTGGACTTCTCGTCCTTGTAGGCCTTCCTGGATTTTTCAGCCTTTTTCGCCTTGGCAGGCTTGGCGTCCTTCTTCTTGTCCTTCTTCGGCTTGTCGGCCTTGGCGTCTTTCTTTGCCTTCTCGGCCTTCTTCGCTTTTTTCTTGTCGGTTTTGATCGCAGCAGCGGGAACTTCCGGGGTGGCTGCGGCCGGGACCGGGGCCTTTACCGGTGCGGCAGCGATGTTGGAGACGGGGGCCGGGACAAGGGCCGCCTTCGCTGCCTGGATAAGTTGCTCGGCGCGGGCCTCGCCGATACCGGAGACAGTGAGAAGCACCGCAATCTCTGCCGTTGCGAGCTGTTCGGCGGTGGTAATGCCCTTTTCGGTGAGACCGGTGCCCGTGGTCGGGCCGATCCCTTTCACATCAAATATCGTCAGCATGTCAGCTATCCTTGAACAGGAGTGAAAAAGGCTGGCGCGATGCCAGCCTTGTCAATTGCGATGCGATCAGGCCGCTTTCTTGAGGGCTTTCTTCGCTTTTTTCAGTTTTGTTTCCTGCTTGGCGACTTTCGCCTTGCGGGATTTGACTTCTTTTTTAAGCTCTTTGATCTTCGCTTTCTTGGCCATGATATGCCTCCTTCATTGTATTAATCGGTCTATGCGGAAGCGCTAGGCATTTTCCTGATGGGCGTGCTGTTGAAGAAAATCGCGGATGAACCGCCGAACCTCGCGGGCGGCGCTGGTATCCAGTTCGTCGCAAAGCTCGACGAAGCGGTCCCGTTCCTTGCCCTTTATACGAATAATCAACTGGCTGTCTTTCCGTTCTTTCTTCTTCTGCTTTTTCTCTGCCGCCATTGCGTTGCTGCTCCATTGCATCTTCCGACTATACGGAATGCATATCGAATGTATATACATTTTATATTACAGTTTTGTGACAGCCGGGGCAAGCCCGTTCAACCAAAGGACGAGTATTTGCAGATGTAGAGGTTTACTTGTAGATCAGCGTGCCGTCGTCGAGATCGGCGTTGCCCAGCGTTTCCTTGTCGACATAATAGTCCTGGGTATGCACCCAGGGGTCTTTATCTCCCTGCTTGGGCATGATCGCGAGGGCCCGGGTGATGTAGCCCGCATTGAAATTCTCGGGATCGACAAAGGGCTTTTCGGGCATGCCTTTGTCTTCTTCCCTGAGTTCCGGCACCACCATTTTCGCGCCCTTCTGCGCCATATGCTTCATCAGGCGACAGACGAATTCCGCCACCATATCCGAGCGCATGGTCCAGCTTGTGCGCAAGTAGCCGAAAACCCAGGCCAGATTGGGCACGCCGGAGAACATGATCGCCCGGTGCGACCAGCAGTCGCCGAAATTGAGCGGCTTGCCGTCGATGGTGAACTCGATATCGCCGAGCACGCTCATATTGAAGCCGGTGGCCGAGACGATGATATCGGCTTTCAGCTCCTTGCCGGATTTGAGCAGGATGCCGGTTTCCGTGAAATGATCAATCTGGTCGGTGACGACCGAGGCGTCGCCCTTGCGGATCGCCTGAAACAAATCGCCGTCGGGCACGAAGGCGAGGCGCTGCCGCCACGGGCGATAGGTCGGGGTGAAATGCGGATCGACTGGCACGCTGTCGCCGAGATACATCTTCGCGCCCTTGATCAGCTCTTCGCGCAGGCCCTCCGGCTCCTCGAACGAGCGGCGGGTGATCTCCTTCTGGTCGAACAGGACCTTGCGGCGCGCGATCTCATGCACCCATTCGTCGGGCACGTCGAGCTCGCGCAATGTCTCGGCCAGCTCGTCGCGGTTGGCGCGGGCGGAGAAATAGGTGGGGGAGCGTTGCAGCATGGTGATATGGCCGGCCGTGCCCGCCATCGCCGGAATCAGGGTCGCCGCCGTCGCGCCAGAACCGATGACGACAACCTCCTTGCCCGTATAGTCGAGATCCTCGGGCCAGGTCTGCGGATGGACGATCTCGCCTTTGAAATCCTCCATGCCCGGATAGTCGGGCATATAGCCCTCGCTATGGCGGTAATACCCCTGACACATCCAGAGGAAGTTGCAGGCATAGGTTTCAAGCGCGCCGGTTTCCGTGTTGCAGACGCTCAATGTCCATTTTTTCTCCTCGCTCGACCAGCGGGCACTCTCGACCTGATGAGAGAAGCGGATATGGCGGCGCAGGTCATTTTCATCGAGGCTTTCATCGAGATAGCGGAGAATCTTGTCCGCGGTCGCGATCGGGTCGTCCTTCCACGGCTTCCATTTGAAGCCGAAGGTGAAGAGATCGCTGTCGGAGCGGATGCCGGGATATTTATGGGTCGCCCAGGTGCCGCCGAAGGTCTCCTGTGTCTCAAGGAGGGTGAAGCTCTTGGTCGGGCAGAGCTTCTGCAGGTGATAGGCGGCATCGATGCCCGAAATGCCCGCGCCGACGATCAGCACGTCAAAATACTGGGTTTCTGCTGTCGTATCCGGGGTATTGTCGACTGCCACATCCATGGGTTTGTCCTCCTGCTCGCCTTTGGCGTTATTCTTATAGGTAGAGCATAGCTATCTCGCGGCAACGCGCAATAGCAGATTGTGCTCCCTCTTTCTTATGTGTGATAATGGGCGAGATGTTCAATTCGAGGGGGAGACGTTGATGGACAGCTTTAATCTCGCAAATCCGGTTTTCACGGCCTACGCCATTGCCGCATCCTTGATGGTGCTCAAAATCATGGGGCAGGGCTGGATAACCGTCTATCGCATGATGAAGAGTGACTCAGGTCTGGCAACCCCCGAGGATCTTCAAGCGGGCATGATCAATAAGAATCCCCGGCCGGAACAGCTGGAGAAGAACGATTATGTCGACCGGTCGCGGCGGATGCACCGCAATGACCTTGAGAACATCCCGGCCTTCCTGATTGCGGGACTTTTGTTTGTTTTGGTCAATCCGGACATTCTTTGGGCGCAGATATTGTTTTACGGTTTCGTGGTCGCCCGGCTGCTGCACAGTATCGCCTATGCCACCAAACAAAGCCACGAGGTCCGCGCAACCTTCTATACCATTGGCAGTGTGATCGTGATCTATATGGCGATCCATGTATTGATTGTGATACTCTTCTAGAATTCCGGATGCGGGTCCGGGTCCGGGGTATTCGAAAGAAAACGATATGACGGTAAAACGGATTGAGCTCGCGACGGAAAGCCGCCTTAATGAGATATTCAGGCCGGGAGATTTCCTTGACTGCTACACGGTGGCCATTTTGCCGCCTGATCGTCCGCTCCCTGAAATCCTGCAATATGTGCTGATTGAAATGCCGGGATGGGCGCGGACGCTGATGCGTCTCCGCGACAGGATTGTCGGTTTTTTTGGCATCAAGACGACGAAGGAACTTCCCCAGAACAATAGCTTTCGAAAGTCGGTCGCCGTTGGGGATCATATCGGCTTTATGAAGATACGGAGTATGTCCGAGCAGGAAATCATCGTTGGCGAAGACGACTCCCATCTTAATTTCCGGGTGTCCCTCCGGCGCGAACCGGGGGAGGCAGGCCTTGTCTCCCTCGCGACGCTGGTGCATCGGCATAACCTGATCGGGAGGCTTTATCTCGCCCTGATCATGCCGTTTCACAAGCTGATCGTGAAATCCCGTCTTGCCGCCGCGGCGCGCCATTTTTCGGAGCAGGGCTGAACCGGGGTCTCTTATAGTTGCAAAGCAAGTTGATTCTGGACAATATACAGAACCAGTGTCCTGGTTAATACAAATAATGGGGAGAGCGCAGAATGGCAGGCAAGTTTGAACTTTATAAGGACAACGCGGGAGAATTCCGGTTTCGCCTGAAAGCGGGCAATGGCGAGGTTGTTGGATCTTCCGAGGGCTACAAGGCGAAAGCAAGCGCGGAAAATGGTATTGAGTCCGTGATAAAAAATGCATCCGATGATGGCCGGTACGACTTCAAGGAAGGCAAGAACGGCAAATGGTATTTCAACCTGAAAGCCTCTAACGGCCAGGTCATTCTGTCCAGTCAGGGCTATGCCGATGAAAGCGGCGCCAAGGCGGGAACCGGCGCGGTGGCCCGGGCGGCCGACGGCGCAAAGACCGACGACCAGACCTGACGCATTCAGATTTTTAAAGAGGCGAAGCCCGAAGAGCGATCCCCGCGGCTCCGTTCCGTTTGATTACATATCGATTGCTTGGATCACTTCGACGGTGCCGCCGTCATCCATCATCGGGCAGCCTTTGGCGATTTCAAGCGCGGCCTCCATATCCGGCGCATCGATCAGGCTGTAACCCGAGAGCGGGTTGCTGCCGCCGTGATCGAGCACGCCGTCGGCGGTGACGGTTTTCGACATGCCGACGGGATTGCCCGGATCGATGAAATCTTTTTCATGCTTCGTCATCCATGCGCCCCAGGCCGCCATGGATTTCTGCATTCCTTCCTCGGTTTCCGGTTGTTTTCCACCGTGATAGGCGAAGACAAATTTAGGCATTTCTTTCCCTCCTGCTGGTTCTCTTTAATTGGCAATATGTTCAAGTTTTCTGAGCGCCGAGGTCCAACCTTCGGTATGGCTGGCGGCGGCCTCGTCGTCCGAGAGACCCGCATGGATCAGGCGGAACTGCGTGCCGCCAGAGCCGTTGGGGGTCACCTCGAAGCGGATCCGGCTTTCATGGCCGCGCGCGTCGTTCTCATCATGCCAGGCCCAGGTGAGTTCCACGGAATGGGGCGGGTCGACGGCGACAACCTCGCCGGTCACCTTGTAGCGCTCTCCTTCCGCATTAACCATGACCGAGGACCAGGGGCCAGGCTGCGTGAGGTCGAGAACATATTCCGGTACGGTCATGCCCTCCGGCCCCCACCATTTCAGTAAATTTTCTTCTTCCGTGACATAAGAGAAAACGGTTTCCGGGTTGGCGGCAAAAGTCCGCTCTAAAGTCAGGTCGCTCATTTGTTGCTGTTCTCCTTATCAAGAGCCATAGCCAGCCGGTCGAGGCTACCCTCCCAGAAGTCGCGATAACTCATGGTCCAGGCGCTGATGGCTTTCAGTGTTCCGGGGTGGACGGAATAAAGACGGCGCTGGGCATCAATGCGCTGGTCAACAACGCCGGCCTGCCGCAGGATCCTCAGATGCCGGGAAATAGCGGGCGGGGAAAGATCCGCAATATTATGTAGGTCCCCGGCGGACTGCTCCCCCTCCCGGAGGAGCCGCTCGACAATGGCGAAGCGTGTCGGTTCGCCCAAGGCGGCAAAGGTGGATGACAGGTTGTTGTACATAGGCCCTCTTTAATTTAACGATTATGTTAATTAACATATTAGAAAATTAAAAAGAGTCAATATGGAAATGGGGGAAGGCTTACTTCCCGCCGGATTTCAGGCGGATGCGCATGGACCCGCCCTTTGGCGTCTCGACATCGAAAGCGCCCGTCTTTCGGACCAGCTCGCTCAATTTCTGAAAGCCGTAGTTGCGGGAGTCGAAGTCAGGATAAAGCCTGTTGAGCTGGCTACCGACAATGTTGAGAGGGAACCAGCCGTTGTCGCCTTCCAGTTCCGCAATCGCCTTCTTGACGAGGGGAACGGCTTTCGAGGGAGGCGGTTGAGTATCCTTTACGGCAGCCGGATCATCAGAACTCTTTTCAGCCCCACCATGCAGGTTTTCTGTATAGATAAAGCGATGACAGGCCTGTCGGAAGCTTTCCGGTGTTTTCTTTTGTCCAAACCCATATACATCCACGCCCTGTTCCCGAATACGTGAGGCCAAGCGGGTAAAATCACTGTCTGAGGAGACAAGGCAGAACCCATCGAACAATCCCGTGTGCAGGAGGTCCATGGCGTCAATTACCAGCGTGATGTCGGACGCATTCTTGCCTTTCGTATAGGCATATTGTTGCTGAGGGATAATGGCATGTTTTTGAAGAACCGCTTCCCAGCCCTTCAGGTGAGAATCTGAGAAATCTCCGTAAATTCGCCGCACACTCGCCGTTCCAATCTTGGCGACTTCCTCGAACAGGCCGTCGGCTATTCTGGCCGAGGCATTATCGGCATCGATCAGGACGGCGAGGCGGGGTGAGCGGGGTTCGGACATTGTCGGGCCTCTCTATAAGGGCTTTGGGTCGAGCCCGACAATGTCGCATGTACCGTAATTTTACAACCATGATTGTACAACTGCGGCGCCGTTTGTTTCAAATCGGGAGATATCAGGACAGCTTTGCGGCGAAGGTTGCGATCCGTTCGCCATAGAGGCGGGCGGTTTCAAGATCGCCGGAGCGCGGCGCCTCGTCCGGATCGGCATCTACCGGCGAGATAGAGAAGGCCCCGGAAAAGCCACCTGTCCAATTCACGTCCTCTGGCCCGTGTTCCTTCTTGTTGGCGGGGAGCAGCCCGGTTCCGATCCAGACTTGCCCATGCTGCTGTGACAGGGTGAAGAAATAGAGAATGGTGTTGAACTTGTCACCGTTCACTGCGCCGGAATTGGTGAAACCACCCGCGATCTTGTCTTTCCATTCCATGTCAAACCAGCGTTTTGAGCTTTCATCGGCGAATTTTTTGAACTGCCAGGCCGGGCCGCCCATATAGGTTGCGCTGCCATAGATGATAGCGTCGGCCTCGCCAAGGGTTTCCCAGTCATCGTCGCTGATCGTGCCGTCATCAGGGATATTAATGGTGGTGAGGGACACGTCCTGTACCGATGTCACGCCTTCTTCAACGGCTTCCGCCTGTTTTTTTGTGTGGCCATAGCCACTGTAATAGATAAGTGCAACTTTCGTCATTTTTTCTCCCCTTCATTTACGTAAGAGCGAATAAAATCCATGCTCATGTCCGCATGGACTGTTCTTCAGCACATAGGGAGACATTTTGCAAAAAGTTGGGCATTTCCCTGCATTCATAAAAAAAACGGCCGCCGGCTTTTGCGGGCGACCGTTTTCGAGTCAAAAAGAGCGGGTGGGATCAGGCGGCGACGGCGACGCGGTTTCTGATCGCTGCTGTCGCGACCCGCGCCCCATAGAGGCGCGCGGTTTCAAGATCGCCTACACTGGAACCCTGATCAGGAGAGGAATCCGACGGGGCGATGGCGAGGGCACCGGAATAGCCCGCCGTCCAGTTCACGTCGCCGGGGCCATGCTCCAGCTTGTTGGAGGCCTGCAGACCCGTGCCGACCCAGAGCTGGCCATGCTGCTGCGACAGGGTGATAAAGTAGGTGATGGTATTGAACTTATCACCATTGACCGAGGCGGAAGTCGTGAAGCCGCCCGCGACCTTGTCCTGCCAGGCGAGGGTTGCATATTGCTTGGAGCTTTCATCAGCAAATTTCTTGAACTGCCAGGCCGGGCCGCCCATATAGGTCGGGCTGCCATAGATGATGGCATCGGCATCGGCGAGGGTTGTCCAGACGCTGTCCTCAATGGTGCCGTCGGCCGGGATTTTTATGGTGGTGACAGTGACACCGCTGACCGAGGCCGCGCCTTTTTCGACGGCTTCCGCCTGCTTGACTGTGTGGCCGTAGCCGCTGAAATAGATAATGGCAACTTTCGTCATTTTTTTACTCCTGAGGCTTCCGAAGAAGCGTATAATTTTTTCGAGACAAAAAGCAGGTAAGCCCTTTACTTTCTTTTTGCAAGTAGTTACCTAAAGGTAAGTAATGAGATAATTTCAATTTTATTGGAGATTATGGTCATGGCGGCGAAAGAAGATCACACTCAATGCCCGATGGAGAGCATCCTCGGTCAGATTATGGGGCCCTGGACGCCCTATATCCTGTGGCTGCTCTCGAACGAGGAAACCTTACGATTCGGGGAAATTACGGCGCGGATACCCGGCATCTCGGCCAAGGTCCTGACGGATCGCCTGCGCAAGCTTGAGGCTTCGGGATTGATCCATCGCGACTACAAACCGACGGTTCCGCCGACGGTGAATTATTCCCTGACGGAACGCGGGGCGGAACTTCACAGCGTGCTACAGGGCCTGAACGAGGTGGCGATCCGCTGGGATGAGGAAGACCGCCAAGTCGCGGGCGATCCGGGCAAGGAGACAATTGCCGCGGAGTGAGCCGCGTGATAGCCTGAAAGAAAACGGCCGGGCATAGCGCGGCGCAACAGGGAAATCACGTCATGACCGAGATCAATATCCAGTTCACGCTTTTCTCCGCCTTTTACTCCCCGCTGATCTCGACCATGTCGGGTGGGTTCCTGCAGGAGGAAGGGCTGGAGCCGAAATGGTCCGTCTCCGCCCCCGGCGCGTCGGCCATCGATGCCCTGAAGGACGGCAGCGCCCATGTGGTGCAGTCGGCACTCAGTCAGGGGTTTAATGCGCTTGCCCGCGGCGAGACGATGGAGACCACCCATTTCGCGCAAATCAACGAGATGGACGGTTTTTTCCTGACCGCGCGCGAGCCCGATTCCAATTTTAACTGGAAAAAGCTGGAAGGGGCGGAAGTCGTCCTCTTTGGCGGCGGCCAGCCGCTCATGATGTTCAAATATGCCTGCTACAAGGCCGGGATCGATTTCGACAAGATCAAGGCGATCAATGTTGGCGGCGCGGCGGCCATGGACAAGGCGTTCCGCGATGGGCAGGGCCAATATGTGCAGCAGCAGGGCCCGTTTCCACAGCAGCTTGAAGCGGAGGGCATTGGCCATATCGTCGCCCAGGTCGGCAAGCAGATTGGTACTTGCGGCTTTTCCAGCCTGGCGGCGCGCAAGGACTGGCTGGAGACCGACATGGCGGTGGCCTTCATGCGCGCCTATCGCAAGACGCGGGCCTATATAAACGATGCCCCGGCGATCGAGATTGCAAAAGCTGAAAAACCCTATTTCCCGGACATCGAGGAGGCGGCGCTGGCCCAATGCATCCGGACATATCAGAAGCTTGGCTGCTGGTCCCGGCATCCGGAGATTACCCAGCCTGCCTATGAGGCAACCATGGATATCTTCGCTTATAATGGCCTTCTTGAGGAACGCTATCCTTACGGGCGTATCTGCAGCCTGCCGCCCGCCTAAGGGAGCAGGCTGAGGGCGACCGACGCCACCAGCATCACCGCGAACAGGATATTGACGATCCGGCCGATGGTCGGGTTGCGCAGGACGCGCGCAAGTAGCGCCCCGAAGTACAGCCAGATCGAATTGACGAGCAGGATCACAAGGCTGAGCGTGGCGATCTTGACGATGGTATCGAGCAGCAAATTGTCGGGCAGGAGGATGTTCCCTGAATAGACCGCCCCGATGGCGACATAGGCCTTCGGATTGGCGATGGCGAGCAGGAAACCGCCCGCGAAAGAGGGAGGCTTGCTGGCGGTCATGCCGCTGCCGATGACCGGCGCGGTGGCGATCCGGTAGGCGAGATAGAGGATATAGGCGGCGGCGAGCAGGCCGATGACCGTGGTCAGCGCCGGTTCGGCGAGAATGAGCCCCGTAACCCCGACGGCAATCAGCGAGAGCACCCCGGCTGTCCCGAGGATGATCCCGAAAAGATAGTTGGCGGACTTGCCCGCGCCGAAGGCGGCTCCCATGGCGGCAAGGCTCAGGGTTGCCGGTCCCGGGCTTCCCATCAGCGGTAGCGCCGCCAGCACCAGTAATATCAAATCCCCGGTCATTTCGTCTCCGGCATGGTTCTAGAGCAGGTAACTTAAGCCAAGTCCGCCGATGGCACAAACCAGTAATACCGGCGTGACAGACCATTTCCGGTAGAGCAACAGAAAGGCGGCGACGAATGCAAGGATCAGCACCTTGATATCGAAGCTGGCGAGCGTCGGCTGCCAGAGGGTGACCGGACCCGCCTGCTGTTTCGTCACCTCGGAGAAGAAGACATGCAGCGCGAACCAGATGGAGAGGTTGAGGATCACGCCGACCACCGCCGCGATAATGCTGTTCAGCGCCCGTTCCAGTCGCGGCTGATGGGAGATCCAGTCGATATAGGGGGCGCCGGTGAAGATCCAGAGGAAGCAGGGGATGAAGGTCACCCAGAGGGTGAGGGCGGCACCCGCGAGCCCGAGCCAGAAGCCGCCCGCCTGAAACGCCGCGAGGAAGCCGACGAATTCCGTCACCAGAATGAGCGGACCGGGTGTGGTTTCCGCAAGGCCGAGGCCGTCCATCATTTCGCCCGCACTCAGCCAGCCGAACTGGTTGACCACATCCTGCGCCATATAGGCAAGCACCGCATAGGCCCCGCCGAAGGTCACCACCGCGAGCTTGGAGAAGAACAGCGCGATGTCGGTCAGGATCGGCGCGCCGGAGAGCGGTCCGACCAGCAGCACCGGCGCCCACCAGAGGGCGAGCCAGAAGACAATCCAGAGCGCGGTTTTCAGGAGCGAGCGATCCTTCGGGAACGGCTCGGGCGCGTTTTCCAATTTTCCGCCTTCCCAGAAAAAGCCATAGAGCGCCGTAAGGAGGACGATGAGCGGGAAGGGCAGTTCCAGGAAGAAAATCCCGATAAAGGCGAGGGCGGCGATAATCCAGGGCATTATCCCTTTCAACGCCCGTTTTGACACCTTCAGCAAGGCCTCGATCACGATAATAACCACAGCGGCCTTGATGCCGAGAAACAGCATGCTGACTAGCGGCACTGATCCATAGAAAGCATAGATGCTCCCCAATGCGAGGATCACAAACGCGCCCGGCAGGACGAACAGCAATCCCGCGATCAGCCCGCCGATCACCCCGTGAAGCCGCCATCCGGAGTAGGTCGCGAGCTGCATGGCCTCGGGGCCCGGTAGCAGCATGCAGAAGCTGAGCGCGTTCAGATACTGCCGCTCGCTTAGCCAGGCTTTCTCTTCGACCAGCACGCGATGCATCAAGGCGATCTGCGCCGCCGGGCCACCGAAGGACAGGATGCCGATTTTCCAGAAGGCCGCGAACAACTCGGGCAGGCCGGGTGCGGGACGGGGGATGGCTTGGCTTGATCCGGTTTCCGTGGTCATCGTTTCAAGCTCCCGTCGTCGCAGCGGGCCAGTCGTGGCCCTCATTACTGGCATCCCGAACCCATCTGTAAAAGGCATCATAGAGCGCCATTCCCGCGTCAAGCTGTGCGAGATCATCGCGGTACATGCGCGAAAGACCAAGGGATGCCGCCATCAACCCGGCCGATTCCGGCGCCAGATCATGGCGGTTTGTGTCGGCACCGCGGATGATGGTGGCGAGATGTTTCATGGGCTCGGTTTCAAGGGCGAATTCCCGGATCATGGTGTCAAAGGTACATTGATCGCCGCGATGGCTCCAGAAGACATCTTCAACATCGAAGGGCGTGGCGTTGAACTTTTCGGCCACAGTTTGGACTTCCGACGGCTCGACAAACAGGAACTGGGCGTTGCGATCAACAAAGCGGCGGATCAGCCAGGGGCAGGAAATGCGGTCGATTTTAGGCCGATGACGGGTAACCCAGACGGTTCGTCCTTCCGGGTCGTGTACGGGAAGGGCGGACGCCGGGACCATGGGCAATTCCGCATCGCGCCAGCCGAAGACGCCGCCCTCAAGGCTCTCGGCGGCAATGCCGCAATTGCGGAGAACAGCTGCCGCACCCTGGCTGAGTTTCCGGCCTTTCTGGCATATAACGACGACGCGCTGGCCCGCGAGCTTTGGCGCGAGAGCGGCGATATCCTGATACGGATGACGGAAGGCCGTCGGCAACAGGCGTGGATCATCGGCAAAGTCTTCATCAATGCAGACATCGACAAGAACCGGCGCATCGGGCAGGCCGACCAGGCGGGAAAGCTGTGAAACGGTAATTTGTGTAGGAGACGTCATAGCGCCCATCCTTTCATTTAAAAGGTTGTCGGACGCGAAATTTGGGCTGACGCCTCACGGGGTACTTCGCAAACCCCATAACTACTTATGGGTAGCATCAGCCTGCTTTGTCAACCGGATTTTTATGAAGCTTTGGCGACGCGGGCCTCGACAATCTTCTTGATATTGGCAAGCGCCACCTCGGCCTCCGCATCCATGCGGGCGATCTGGTCGTCTGTCGGCGGTTTCGGGCGCGCCGGGTTGATCATGGTGCGGGTAAAGCGAACCTGACCTTCCTCGGCTTCCGCGACATCATAGCGAACGATGATGGTGCCGATAAAATCCGTGCTTGTCTCCCCGATCCAGACATGCGGCGGCTCGCATTCCGTGACCAGCCAGTCGAGCACGGCGGGGCCGCTCCGCGTATGCCAGTTTTCGCTGAAGGTATCGCCTTTACGAAGCGGGCGGTCCGGGCTGTCGATTTTGTGCGAGGCGGCGAGCCATTCGGGCCAGCTGTTGGGGTTGCAGACATAATCCAGCACATTCGCGGCGGGCGCCGTGATCAGGATATCGTGGCTGCGTTCGAAGGCATGGGTATCGCTCATTATTATTCTCCTTTTGCTTTATTAAACAGCGCGCGGGCGATCCGCTCATTCTGGATTTCGGTGGTGCCGTCAACGTAATTCGCAATGCGGGCGCAGGCGATCTGACGTCCGATCGGATAGTCGCGCCGGAGCCCGGCGGCGCCCATCACCTGCATGGCGCGGGTAAGGTGGGTGTCGGCCATGCGGGCGGCGAACTTCTTGGCATGGGCCGCGGGCAGTTCGGCCGCCGTGCCGTCCTCCACTGCCAGCACGGCGCGATAGGCGAGCAGGCGCGCGGCCTCGATATCCGTCTGGGCATCGGCAAGCTGCCAGCGCAGCCCCTGAAAATCCGCGATATGCCCGCCGAAGGCGGCGCGCTCGCTGGCATAGCGGGCGGCAAGCTCAATGGCCGCCTCGGTCATACCGCAGCACATGGTAGCGACATAGCTCCGCGCAGCATTGACCCCGGCCATGGCGGCCTTGAAACCGTCACCAGGTTCGCTCATCTGGCGGATGTCGGGCACAAGATGATCTTCTAGAATAAAACCGCCGACACCGATGGCGTGGCCCCCCATAATCTCGAACGGTGGCACGCGGGTCACACCCTCCTCACGCGCATCGATCAGGAACCCGGCGACACCCCGCCATCCTGCGGCGGGATCGGTCTGGGCGTAGAGGAACATCAGGTCCGCATGGGCGGCATTGGTGATCCAGGCTTTTTCCCCGTTGATTACCCAGCCGCCGTCGACCTTCTTCGCCGATGTGGTGATGGCGGCGAAATCGCTGCCCGCCTGCGGTTCGCTGAGCGCTGTGCAGCCGATGGCCTCTCCGGCCAGCATTTCGGGAAGATAGCGCTTCTGGATGTCGGCGGGGGCGTCGCGGGCGATTTTCCCGGCGAGGCCCATATGGTTGATCATGGAAAAGGAGAAAGCGAAGCAGTGACGGGCGATTTCCTCGGCGACGCGGGCCTTCAGGCGAAAGCGCATCCCACTGCCGCCAAGGCTTTCCGGCACTTCCAGCCCGGCCAGCCCCGCAAGTGAGGCGGTGCGCAGGGCCTCGATCGGCTGGCGACGCTCTTCCTCCCATGTTTGCGCGTTCGGCGCAACGTGCGTTTCGGCGAAATCGATGGCGCGGGCGAGCATCGCCGCTTCCGCATCGGTGAGTGGCAGTTCCATGAAAGCTCCCTGTTCTTGTTCTTTTAAAGCGACTATAGCTGAGGGCGCAGCTTCACGGAAGCGGCTTTTCCATGCGGAAGTTGATGAGCGCAACACCGCGCCCGTCACTGTGATCGCGTATCTGCGTGATCGATTTGTTCATTTGCAGGGACACTCGGCTTATGAGAAAATAGAGCGATCAGGCGCGCATGATAACAATCCCTTATTGCGTCTGGAAAGGAAAAGATGACACGAGTGTTGGTGGTGGGTGCGGGGCCGACGGGCCTGACGGCGGCGGTGGAGCTAAACCGGCGCGGCGTTGAGGTGGAGATTATCGACAAGCGGGCGGAGGGCTCCGGCCTGTCGCGCGCCGTCGGTATCACCCCGCAGAGCCTCTGCCTGCTGTATCCGTCCGGTGTGACCGACAAGTTGCTGGCCGAAGGCATTCATTTCCGCGAGGCCCGCATCTATCGCCGGTCGGAACTGGGGCTGACCCTGCCGATCCGCGCGACGCCGCCGAAATATGGCTATGACTTCATCCTAGGCCTGCCGCAGGACCGGACAGAAGCCCTGCTTCGGGAGACTGTGGAAGAGGCGGGGGTAAAGGTCCGCTTCTCGACGGAACTCACCGGCCTTAAGGAGGAAGAGAGCGGTGTTCTCGCGACTGTGGCGGATGGTAAAAGTGAGCGGTACGACTATGTACTCGGCGCCGATGGCGTGCATAGCACCACCCGCAAGCTGCTCGATATTCCATTCCCCGGCCATGATCTGCCGGAGACCTGGTCGATCGCCGATGTCAATGCCAAGGACTGGCCGCATCCGGAAACCCTGACCCTGTGCCAGCTGTCGCGAGGCGGGGTGGTGGTCGCCGTTCCGCTTGCAACAGATCGCTATCGCGTTATCTCCAACCGGCCGGACGCGCTCCGGCAGTTGCCACTGGAGATGGACGTGACCAAAATCCGCCGCGAAGGAGAGTTCACCATCTCCATCCGTCAGGTGCCGACCTATAACAGGGGCCTTGTGTATCTTGCCGGGGATGCCGCCCATAGCCATTCCCCGGTCGGTGGGCGGGGGATGAATGTCGGGATTGCCGATGCGGCCGAATTCGCAAAGCGGCTGGCAGAGGGATCGCTTGAGGGATACAGCGCGGCGCGCCTCCGGGAAGGGGCCAAGGTTATCGCCGGGAGCGAGCGGGTCCGGAAAATCGTCACCTCGACAAGTCCGATGACGGGCCGTCTCTTCCGGCTTGCGCTGAAAGCGGCCGCCCTGCTGCCGCCGGTCAGGCGGAAAATTGTCGATGTTCTTCTCTACGGGTGATCCGGCATGGGCGAAGGCGCGCTTATGCTGCGGTGCAACGTGAGTTCATCCGCCCAAGATTTTGTTGCAAAAGAGAAAAATTCATGAACAATGGAGTCTTGAGGCTCCTTGGGGCATCCAAGACGCTCCAAAGGGCGCAAAAAATTTCTGTGATATTTATTGGGAGGATATAAGAATATGCGTAAAGCATTAATGGTTGCGGCGGCCACCGCCGTCTTAATGGCATCCGGCTCCATGGCCTATGCCAATTGCGAACCGGGCGAGATCGTTATTAAATTTGCCCATGTGACGAATACGGACAAGCATCCCAAGGGGATTGCCGCCAGTCTGTTGCAGCAGCGGGTGAATGACGAGATGCAGGGCAAGGCCTGCATGGAAGTCTATCCGAACTCGACCCTTTACAATGACGACAAGGTTCTGGAAGCATTGCTGAACGGCGATGTCCAGCTCGCCGCGCCGTCGCTCTCGAAGTTCGAGCAGTTCACCAAGCAGTTCCGCATTTTTGACCTGCCGTTCATGTTCAAGGATATCCAGGCCGTTGACGCCTTCCAGAACTCCGACACCGGTCAGGCGATGAAGGAAAGCATGACCAAGCGCGGTCTTCTCGGCCTTGCCTTCTGGCATAATGGCATGAAGCAGTTCTCGGCCAACAAGCCGCTGGTCACGCCAAGCGATGCGGAAGGACTTAAATTCCGTGTGCAGTCTTCTGACGTGCTGGTCGCGCAGATGGACGCCCTCGGCGCCAATCCGCAGAAAATGGCTTTCTCCGAGGTTTACGGCGCCCTGCAGCAGAAAACCGTCGACGGACAGGAAAACACCTGGTCGAACATTTATGGCCAGAAATTCTTCGAGGTTCAGGACGGCACCACCGAAACCAATCATGGCGTGATCGACTATCTTCTCGTCACCTCGACGGAATTCTGGGAAGGTCTTCCGGATGATGTTCGCTCTCAGCTTGACACCATCATCAACGAAGTGACGGAAACCCGGAACGCCGAATCAACCAAGGTGAACGAAGAAGCGAAACAGGCGATTATCGCCGCCGGCGGCGTTGTCCGTCAGCTTTCCCCGGAAGAACGGCAAATGTGGGTTGATGCCATGAAGCCGGTCTGGACACAGTTCGAAGCGGATGTCGGTGCCGACAATATCGCCGAGGCCCAGAAGTTCAATATGACCAACTAGGCGTTTGAACCGCTGGCGCGGTGAGGGAGCCGCGCCAGCATCTTTTCGCGTACCGGGCAAGGGGGGAGGCCATGTCGGGGCACAATCCAAAGACAACGCGATCGTTCATCGACTCGCTTGAGGAAACGATGATCGCCATCATGCTCGGCATTATGACGCTGGTCACCTTTGCCAATGTTATGGCGCGCTATGTGTTCAACTCGAACATTCTCTGGGGGCTGGAGGTCACGTCGATCCTGTTCGCCTGGCTTGTCCTGTTCGGCGTCAGCTACTGCGTCAAGAAAACGGCGCATCTGGGCGTCGATGCCATCGTCAGCCTGCTCTCCCCCGCGGCGCGCAAAATCTGCACCCTCCTCGCGGTGGCCTGCTGTATTATCTATGCCTTCCTGCTGCTGAAAGGCGGCTGGGACTTCTGGGCGAATTTCGCCAATCTGCCGGCGACGACCGGACGCTGGTTCCCGACCGGGTTCCAGGAAAAATTCCTCGCCAAGGGTTGGTATGAGACCAACGATGTCTTCATGCCGGAGATGTTCCAGTTTATCGCTGACTGGTTCAACGACGGGGAGCGGTATGAGAAAATCCCGCGCCTGATCCCCTATGTCATGCTGCCGTTCGGCATGGCGCTGCTTCTCTATCGTTTTATTCAGGCCGGATGGGCCGTTTTCACCGGCAAGCAGATGCTGATTATCGTCAGCCATGAAGCCGAAGACGCGGTTGAAGAAGCCGCCGCAAAAGCCGCACGGGAGGAATAGACGATGGAAATTGCCATTCTGTTTGCCGTCGTCATCGCGCTGTTACTGCTCGGTGTCCCCATTGCCGTCGCCCTCGGGCTGACGTCCATCTTCTTTCTTCTCTCGGCGTCGGACAGCTCGCTTGCCTCCGTCGCCCAGACCTTTTACGAGGCCATGGCCGGGCATTATACATTGCTCGCCATCCCGTTTTTCATCCTGGCCTCCAGCTTCATGTCTACCGGCGGTGTGGCGCGGCGTATCATCCGCTTCTCGATTGCGGTTGTCGGGCATTTCAGCGGTGGCCTCGCGATTGCCGGTGTCTTCGCCTGCATGATGTTCGCGGCGCTCTCCGGCTCCAGCCCGGCGACGGTTGTAGCTATCGGCTCGATCGTCATCGCCGGGATGACCCAGGTCGGCTACAGCAAGGATTTCGCCGCCGGGATTATCTGTAACGCGGGCACCCTCGGCATCCTGATCCCGCCCTCCATCGTCATGGTGGTCTATGCGGCGGCGACGGATGTGTCGGTCGGACGGATGTTCCTCGCGGGTGTGATCCCGGGCCTGCTCGCCGGGCTGATGCTGATGGTCGGCATCTATATCGCTGCGAAATGGAAAGGCCTGCCGAAGGGCGACTGGCTGGGCTGGGGAGAGGTCTTCAACGCGGCGCGGGATGCGGGCTGGGGCCTGTTCCTGATCGTGATTATTCTGGGCGGTATTTACGGCGGTGTCTTCACCCCGACGGAGGCTGCGGCTGTGGCCTCGGTCTATGCCTTCCTGATCGCCAATTTCATCTATTGCGACATGGGGCCCCTACATCGGCCGGGGGAGTCGCCGATCCCGCTCTGGCGCGCGCCGCAGGCGCTGATCACCGTGTTCTTTCACAAGGATACCCGCGATACGTTGTTCGAGGCGGGCAAGCTGACCGTCACGCTGATGTTCATCATCGCCAATGCGCTGATCCTGAAGCATGTGCTGACCGACGAGCAGATCCCGCAGCAGATCGCCGGTGCAATGCTCGACGCGGGCTTTAACTGGTGGGTTTTCCTGATCATTGTCAATGTCATCCTGCTGATCGGCGGACAGTTCATGGAACCGTCGGGCCTGATCGTGATCGTCGCGCCGCTGGTCTTCCCGATTGCCATGGAACTCGGCATCGACCCGATCCATCTCGGCATTATCATGGTGGTGAATATGGAGATCGGCATGATAACGCCGCCGGTCGGGCTCAATCTGTTTGTCACCTCAGGGATAGCGGGGATGCCGATCATGAACGTCGTCCGGGCGGCGCTGCCCTGGCTCGGCATCCTGTTCGTCTTCCTGATTCTGGTGACCTATATCCCGACGTTGTCCACCTGGTTGCCGACGACCTTCATGGGCCCGGAACTCGTCATTAAATAGGATGATCCCTGGACAGCCGCTTCTTGATACGCCTGAGCGCAAACCAGACGGCGAGCAGAATGACGGGAATCGACGCGCCCTTGATAAGCTCGACATTGACCGCAAGCCCCAGCGGACGGGCCAT
Source organism: uncultured Sneathiella sp. (assembly GCF_963973085.1). Classification (GTDB taxonomy): domain Bacteria; phylum Pseudomonadota; class Alphaproteobacteria; order Sneathiellales; family Sneathiellaceae; genus Sneathiella. The sequence continues at coordinate 218,195 of NZ_CAXAXA010000001.1, read as the reverse complement.
CTCGGCGGCATACCCGACGAGGCTGACCAGGTAATAGCTGATAGCGGCGATGGAGAGTCCTTCTACCGTTTCCTGCAGGCGGAGCTGGCGCTGGGCGCGCTGGTTCATGGCGGCAAGCTGGGCCTGGCTCTGTTCGGCCAGCGCGAAGTCCGTCTTGGTCCGCAAGAGATTGGCGGAACGGGTTGCCCGCCGCGAAAGATCGGCGAGCCGGTCGGCAACGGAGTTGCAGGTTCTGACCGCCGGGGCAAGTCGGCGATCGAGAAATTCAGATATGGTCTGGTAAGGATCAACCGGAATTTCCTTCAGTTCGGCAATCCGGGACAGGACGATTTGGTAATAGGCGCGGGTCGCGCTGAAACGGTACGCGGTTTTTGACGCCAGCGTTTCGATCTCGGCCGATACGCGCGTCAGGTCGCGCAGCAGGTCCTTCTCGGCGGCGGCACTGTTTGTCTGGCCCAACTCTTCGGTAAGTTCCGCAAGCTCGCTATTGATCAAGGCAATCTTTACGCTGACTTCCCGCGCGAGCGGCAGCGCCAGCAATGAAAGATTGCGATAGACCGCGATCTCGAAAATACGGAGCAGTACGCGTCCCGCCTTGCGCGGCGACATGCCGCGATCGTAAATAAGCGAGCGGATGTAGCCGTCATTGTCGATCCGCATATCGGTCCAGCGCTGCGCGCCATTGCTGCCGATCAGGCTGCTGACCAGACTTTCGGAAACGAAATATTTATCCAGTTCGGCATCGCTGGGGCGGGATTGCCCCTTGTCCAGGATTTCAGCTTTGATCGCCGTCAAAAGGAGCCCCGGCAGCGCCCGCAACCATTCTTTTGGAACTTCCGAGCAGGCGGTCTTTGCAAATGGCTCCTCATCCTTGTTCTGGCGAAGAAAGGTATAGGTCGTGAATTCTGCATGCCGTTCCCACCTCAACCTGAAATTACCGAAATCCGCCGCAAAGTGGTTGGCGTTTTCCATCGGCGGATGCAGGCCATAGCGACGGCACAGATCGCAGATATGGCGATATTCCTGCTCCTCCTGATGCTCTTCGCTGAACATGGCGTAATGGGTCGCCGTTAGCGGGGCGACAATTTGCTCGAACGGACGGGCATGAATCTCGTTATTGATATCGAAACGCAAGGGGTGCGGTTTCAGTCCGGCGCAATCCCTAGGCATATTCAAGTCATCTTCTACCATCTTCAGACTGCACCTTTACCAATAGTCGTGATCCGGGTACGCAAGGACTAAACTGTCTTAAAATCCATGTCAATTAGCGAGCGCTGATACGCGGAACTATCAAGCGATTGCTGTTCCTTTTTGTGTGGATAACCCTTAAAACACTCTAAATATAGGGGGTTAGGGCCCTTTTTTGCCAGATTTGTCGAAAATATTTGCGTAATTTTTCCATTTGACTCATCATGGCGTCAGTTGGGGGTGGTAACAGTATGCGTAAATGTCATGATTCGATCAGTTGACGGTCATTTGCCGACACTGTCGGCGTCACGGAAACCGCGCCAGTTTGACCCGGTGCCACAGCGGAAAATCTTGCTGGTTTCCATCAATATTCCAAAGAATAATGATCCGTATGGATCACTCGATACCTTTGTCTTCGGCCATGTGCCCGTTGTCTTCCTGATCGCGGAGAACGCAGACGTGGCGGCGGACATGCTGGAGACGCATCCGGATATCGCCGTCGTGATTGTAGATGTGTCTGGTGAGAAGGGTGAGAGCGGTCTCGCGCTGGTACGCAAACTCCGCAAAGAGCTTGCCAACCAGACGATCCGGATTGTCTTGCTGGGGGAGGCGACGGCACCGGGGGAGACGCAGAACCAGTTCCTGGATTATGACGTCAGCGATTATCGCGATATTTCCGAGATCAACCTGCCCAAGCTGTTCACCAGCCTGACCATCGCCCTGCAATCCTATGAGCGCCTGGTCACCGAGGAGGATAACAAGCAGTCGCTTCAGACCATCCTCGATATCACGCGGGAGCTATACGGCGTCCGCTCGGTAGAGGATTTCTGCCTGACGATCCTGACGCAGCTTCAGGTCATCTGCAAGAATGTCGAGGATTGCTTCTTTGCCATCCCGAACGAGCATACCGGGGAACTTTCCGTCACCGCGGGTAAAGGGCATTATATCACCGCCAACAAGCAGCGGGTGAAAGAGGTTGTCGATGAGGAGCTGTTCGGCATGATCCTCGGCGCGACGGTCAGCCGGGAGAATATCTTCACCGAGGTGGTGAGTATCCTTTGTATCAGCCGGGACGACAAGCTGAAGGGGGTTGTCGTGCTGGAAAACGGTGCGCCGCTCACCTTCCTTGAAACCCGTCAGATGGAACTCATTTGCGCGAACATTACGCTCGGCCTTGAGAATGCCGATATGTTTGAGGAAATCAAGCGCCTTGCCTTCAATGACAGCCTGACCGGCCTTGACAGCCGAGCCAAGTTCCGCTCCGATGTGCAGCAATATATCGAGAAGGTGGCGCGGCCGGAGAAAAAGCGGCTCGCGGTGGTCCAGTTTACGCTGGAACATCTGCCGGAGCTGAATATTGCCCTTGGCCATGATGCGGGGGACGAGCTGTTGCAGTTCGTCTCCGAACAGCTGACGCAGCTCTTCCCGAACGCCATATCACTTGCCCGGACGTCGGGAAACGGCTTCGGCCTCTGCATTCCCTACAAGACGACACCGGAGCTCAAGCAAATTCCGAAAACCATCCATCGCCTGTTCGAGCATGGGCCGTCAACGCGGGAAAACTTGCCGCATATCATTCCGCGCATCGGGCTTGCCATTTACCCGGTGGATGCGGACAACGCAACGACGCTGTGGCGCAACACCAATATCGCGCTCGCCAATCTCAAGGTCCGGAACGGCTCTTATTTCTGTTTCTATAACAGCGCCATCGCCAATGACATCAATGCGCGGGTCGAGATGAACAATGCGCTGCGCACCGGCATCGGCCGCAAGGACCTGTCGCTCAAATACCAGCCGCAGGTCGATCTGGATACTGGCACCATCATCGGGGTCGAGGCGTTGATCCGCTGGCAGCGGGAGGCAGGGAAATTTGTCGCGCCGAACGAGTTTATTCCGGTTGCCGAAAGCTCCGGCCTGATCGCGCCGATCAGCGAATGGGTGCTTCAGGAGGCCTGCCGCCAGCGCCGCATGTGGCTGGACGAGGGCGCCGATGATTTCCGCGTGGCGGTCAATCTGTCGCTGTCGATCTTCCAGAATGATGATTTTGTCGACCTGATCCGGAAGACGCTACAGATGACACGCTGTCCGGCCCGGCTTCTGGAGCTGGAAGTGACGGAAAGCGTGATCATGGAGAACCCTGCGCAGACACTCCGGAATTTCCGTGAGCTGCGCGATCTCGGCGTCAGCTTCGCCATTGACGATTTCGGTACCGGCTATTCGTCCCTCAGTTACCTCCGGCAGTTGCCCGTTTCGGCGCTCAAGATCGACAAGACTTTTATCGACGGGCTGACCGAGAATGCGGATGATGCGGCGATTGCCCGGACGGTCATCTCACTCGGCCGCAGCCTCGGCATGAAGGTGTTGGCCGAAGGGGTAGAGACAACGGACCAGGTGGAATTCCTATGGTCCGCCAAATGTCATCAGGCGCAGGGCTTCCTGTTCTCGCGTCCGGCGGCGGCGGACGAGATTTTGCCCTTCATCCGCAACCCCGGCTTTACCACCTTCACCCAGAAATCGCTATTTTAAGAGCTTTCCGGGGTTCATGATGCCGTCCGGATCGAACGCCTTCTTGATCAGGCGCATGAGGTCGATCTCGACTTCCGGCTTGTAATGCACCAGATCGTCGGCCTTGAGCCGGCCAATACCATGCTCTGCACTGATGGAGCCGCGCATTTTCACGGCAATATCATGCACGGCGCGGCTGACTTCCTCCCAATGCCCAAGATATTCCTCCCGGCCCATATCCGCGGGCTGCATCGGATTGTAATGCACATTCCCATCGCCGATATGCCCGAACACGACGGAGCGGAACGTTGGGACGATCTTAGCCACCGCGATATCGGCCTCGCGGATGAAATCGGCATAACGCGAGACGGGGACGGAAATATCATGCTTGATGCTGCCGCCCTCGGGCTTCTGGGCGGCGGAGATTTCCTCGCGCAGGCGCCAGAGATGCTGTTGCTGCGCCTCGCTCGCGGGCACGACGGCATCAAGGACGATCTCCTTCTCGAAACCTTCGGCGAGGATGCTCTCCATCAACTCCTTCAACTCCGGTGTCGCGCTTGACGACAGCTCGACCAGCACCTGCCAGTCATACCGCGCGGGCATTGGATCGGTGAAATCCGGCACATGGCGCACGACCATATCGATGCAGTAGCGGGAGATGAGTTCGATCGCGGTTACCTGATCGCCGCTCATGGCGCGGGCGAGGCTCAGGAACTCGATCGCCGCGTCGACGGAGGGAACTGCCGCGAGCGCCACCTGCTGGTATTTCGGTTTGGGATACATCTTCACCACCGCGCCGGTAACGATGCCGAGCGTGCCCTCCGCGCCGATGAAGAGTTGCTTGAGGTCGTAGCCGGTGTTGTCCTTGCGCAGGCCCGTGAGCCCGTCCCAGATACGTCCGTCCGGCAGCACGACCTCCAGACCGAGCACCTGTTCGCGGGTGTTGCCGTAATGCAGGACCTGGACGCCGCCGGCGTTGGTGGAGATATTGCCGCCGATCTGGCAGCTTCCTTCCGAGCCGATGCGAAGCGGAAAGATGAAGCCGTTGTCTTCCGCCACTTGCTGCAAATTCGCGAGAATACAACCCGCATCGACAGTAAGCGTGCCGTTCAGCCGGTCAATCTCCCGCACAGTGTTCATGCGGTTGGTGGAGAGGACCACCTCATCGCCGCCGGTAAAGGGGATGGATCCGCCCACGAGGCTGGTATTGCCGCCCTGCGGTACGAGCGCGGTTTTTGTTTCGGCGCAGAGCTTGACGACGGCGGCGACTTCTTCGGTCGTTTTTGGCTGTACCACGGCGCGGGCACGCCCGACGAACTTGTCGCGCCATTCCACCACGAAGCCCTGCATGTCGGCCTCGTCGGTAATGACATGCGCCTTGCCGACGATATTTTCCAGCTCCTCGATAATGTTCATGGGCCGACCTCTTCCTTTGCTGGCTTCGGCGCAGCGGCACGACGAAGCCGGTCATTGATGGCAACGCCGAGGCCGATTTCCGGGATCGGACCGACGGCGATGCGCTTGAAATTCATCTCGTCGAGCAGATGCAGGGCGGAGAAGAGCCGTGCTGTCGCTTCGGTCAGGTCGCCTGCCTCGCTCAGGTTGATATCGGCCAGAGTATCATATTCCCGGCCAAAGCCAAGATAGGCCTCGCCGTCCTGTTTGTCGGTGGCGTTGAGGCGGATATCGGCCTTTGGCGCGTAATGACTTTTGAGCATGCCCGGGCTCGACGGCGCATCGTCTGCGTCCGGGCGGAGCAAGGGACCGGCGACGGCCGCAATTGCCTCGCGGGTGATGCCGCCGGGACGAAGCAGGACAGGCTTTTCACCGGCAAAACCGACAACCGTGCTTTCGACGCCCACGGCGCAGGCCCCGCCATCAAGGACCCCGGCGATCTTTCCGCCAAGCCCGTCGATCACATGATGTGCCGTGGTCGGGCTGATCCCGCCGGACGGATTGGCGCTCGGCGCGGCGAGGGGGCGGTCGCAGGCGATCAGGAAGTCGAGCGCCTGCCGGTGACCGGGAATACGGATGGCCAGCGTCTCCAGCCCGGCGCTCGCCAGTTTCGAAACTGGACAATTTTTTATGCGCGGCAGCACAAGGGTGAGGGCGCCCGGCCAGAAACTCGCCGCCAGCCGCTCGGCGAGCGGGCTGAAACTGACATAACGGCGCGCGATGTCGAGGGTGGGCACATGGATGATCAGCGGGTTGAAGCTTGGTCGGCCCTTCGCCTCATAGATGGCGGTAACCGCCCGGTCGTTCAGCGCATCGCCGCCAAGGCCATAGACCGTCTCGGTCGCGAAGGCGACAAGCCTGCCCGCCCGAATCTCCACCGCCGCCGCGTCATTTCCGGCCGGGCCGGGTTTGAATATCTTCATCTCTGGTCGATCCGCTGTTGTCCGTGAGCGAGGCTTTACCCGAAAACGCCGTCCGGTCAAGCGTCGCGGCATTGCGCGAAAGTCTTTTTTCTCATTGCGGGATATGCCATAACATCCCGAGAATGAGAAAACAAATTCGGGAAAGGCGTTTACATGGCAGAATATAGTGCTCCGCTGAAAGATATGGGCTTTGTTCTCAACAATATTGCGGACCTTCCGTCCCTTGCCAAACTGGACGGGTACGAACATGCGGAAGCGGATGTGGTTGAGGCGGTGCTGGAGGAGGCCGGGAAATTCGCGGCCAATGTGCTTTCGCCGCTGAACAAGCCCGGTGACGTACAGGGCTCCCATGTAAAAGACGGCGTTGTGACCACGCCTGATGGCTGGAAAGAGGCCTATGCAGGGTTTGTCGAGGGCGGCTGGAACGGGATTTCCGCGCCGGAGAAGTACGACGGCGGCGGACTGCCGAGCGCGGTGGCGCTTGCGACAGTGGAAATGTGGAATGCGGCGAACCTCGGCTTTTCGCTCTGTCCGCTGCTGACCCAGGGCGCCATTGAAAGCATCATGGCCCATGGTACCGAAGAGCAGCAGGACAAATACATGAAGAAGCTGGTCAGCGGTGAATGGACGGCGACCATGAACCTCACGGAAAGCCAGGCCGGATCCGATGTCGGCGCGCTACGGACCAAGGCGGAACCGGCGGAGGATGGCACATGGCGCATCTCCGGTCAGAAAATCTTTATTACCTACGGCGAGCATGAGATGAGCGAGAATATCATCCATCTGGTGCTGGCCCGAACGCCCGGGGCGCCAGCGGGTACACGCGGCATCTCCCTCTTTATCGTGCCAAAATATCTGGTAAATGACGACGGGACGCTGGGGGCGCGGAACGACCTTAAATGCGTCTCGCTGGAAGAGAAAATCGGTATTCATGCGAGCCCGACGGCAGTGATGTCCTATGGCGATAATGGCGACTGCGTCGGCTATCTGCTGGGGGCGGAGAACAAGGGCATGGCCTGCATGTTCACTATGATGAACAGCGCCCGGCTGAATGTCGGGGTACAGGGCCTTGCCGTTGCCGAGCGCGCCTATCAGCAGGCGGTGGAATATGCCAAGGACCGTCGGCAGGGGCAGGCGCCCGGCATGCCCAAGGGCGAGATGACGCCAATTATCAATCATGCCGATGTGCGGCGGATGCTGATGACCATGCGCGCGAATATCGAGGCCATGCGCTGCCTGATCTATCTGAACGGCGCGGCCCTCGACGAGGCCCATCACGGGGCCGACGAGGCGGCGCGGGAGAAGGCCATGGGCCTTGCGGAACTGCTGACCCCGATGTCCAAGGGCTGGTGCACGGATCTGGGCGTCGAACTGGCGTCAACGGCAGTGCAGGTACATGGCGGCATGGGCTTTATCGAGGAAACCGGCGTCGGGCAATATTACCGCGATGCCCGCATCCTCCCCATTTACGAGGGGACGAACGGCATTCAGGCACTCGATCTTGTGGGACGCAAGCTCTCCTTGCAGGGCGGTGCGCCGGTGAAAGCACTGTTCGGGGAAATGGACGCAACCGTGAAGGCACTGGCGGCGACTGGAGATGAGATGGCCGCCATGTCGCTTCAGCTCAATCTTGCCGTCAGCGCCCTGAAAGAGGCGACGGACTGGCTTTACAGCAACGCGCCCAATGATCCCCATGCGGCCCCGGCTGGAGCCACGCCGTACCTTCGGATGTTCGCAACGACGGTAGGCGGATATCTGCTGGCGAAATCGGCCCTGAAGGCGCGCGAAATGCGGACGGCGGGCGACGCGGACACGGCGTTTCTCGATGCCAAGATCGTGACGGCGCGCTTCTTCATGGCGCAGATCCTGCCGATGGCGACCGCGCTGCTGGGCCCGGTGACGGAAGGGGCGGAGACCCTGTTCGCCATTGACGATGCCCAGCTTTCGGCATAGAACAAAGACAGATATTAACGTTAACGTAAACGTTAAAGACGAAATTGCCGGAGCGGAAATCCCCCGTTCCGGCAAACCGATAATAGGGTTCATAATGAAAAATCAAGAAATAGAATACCCGCTGAGTACGCGTCCTGGCGACGGGGAAGTCCTGGAAGTCGCAGAGGGCATCCTATGGGTTCGGATGCCGATCCCCATCCCCGGGCTGGATTACATCAATCTCTATCTGCTGGAGGATGATGACGGCTGGACGATGATCGATTCCGGCCTCAAGACCCCGAAAATTCGCGAACTGTGGGAAAGCATTTTTAAGGCACATCTGAAAGGAAAGCCGGTAAGTCGTTTGATCTGCACGCATTTTCATCCCGACCATATGGGGCAGGCGGGCTGGGTAACGAAACGCTGGGATATCCCTTTGACCATGACCTTCGGGGAATGGACCTTCGGGCGGATGCTGTATCTGGAGGCGCAGGAGGAAACCCCGGACTTTGTGATCGATTTCTACACCTCCGTCGGCTTTGACGCGGAAATGTTGGAACGGGTGAAGAGCCGCGGGCACAACCATTTCCGCCAGATAATGTCGACGGTTCCTATGGGTTTCAAGCGTATCGCCGACGGGGATGCGATCAGAATCGGCAAGCGCGAGTGGCAGGTGATGGTCGGCAAGGGGCATTCGCCCGAACATGCCTGCCTCTATTCGAGAGCCGATGGTATCCTTATCTCCGGCGATCAGGTGTTGCCGCGGATCACGCCGCATATCGGCATCTACCCGGCGGAACCGCTCGCCAACCCTCTCAAGAAATTTATCCAATCTATTGATAAATTTGAAAAATTACCGCGCGATACGCTGGTCCTTCCGGCCCATAACGATGTTTTCACGGGGCTGCATAACCAGCTCGACTATTATAAATCACACCATGAAGATAGACTTAACCGGTTATTGAACGCTTGTGATTCGCCGCAGTCGGCACTCGACCTCCTGCCGGTCCTATTTGATCGGGAACTGAATGAGGGGGACAGGAGCATGGGCGTTGCCGAAGGGCTGGCCCATTGTCACTACCTGATCGGCGAGGGTCGGTTAGAGAGGGTGAAGGATACGGACGGTGTCTGGAAGTTCCAGCGCCGCGGCGCGGCGCACCTGGCGGTCGCCTAACGGGTTATTTTCTACAACAAACAACAACAAAGAAAAGGAATGAAAATGTCTGACGATCTTCTCTATGAAAAGAAGGATGGCATCGCCACCGTGACCCTGAACCGGCCAGAGGCGCGCAATGCCCTGTCACCGGATATGCGGGAGGGGTTGTTCCAGTCCTTTATCGATGCGGAAAGCGACGATACGATCCGGTGCGTCGTCGTGCGTGGCGAGGGTGAGCATTTCCAGGCGGGCGGCGACGTCAAGGCCTTCAATGAATTCGTCAAATTGAGCCCAAAGGAACGCGAACAGACGTTCGAGCGGCGCATCCACGGTTTGCACCCGACCATCTTTGCCATGCAGCGGATGCCGAAACCGATTATCGCCAGCGTTCGCGGTGGGGCGGCCGGGTTCGGTCTGTCGCTGATGATGGCCAGCGATATGGTGATTGCGTCTGAGGATGCCTTTATCACCCTGGCCTATATCAATATCGGGACGACGCCGGATGGATCGGGCACCTATACCCTGCCGCGCATTGTCGGCCTGAAAAAGGCGATGGAGATTGCCATGCTCGGGGACCGGATCAAGGCGGCGGAAGCCAGGGATCTCGGTCTGATCAATTTCGTGGTTCCGACCGGGGAACTGGAGGCGGAAACGGCGAAGCTGGCCAAGCGTCTCGCGAATGGACCGACGGTGGCCATCGGTCGGACGAAGCAGTTGCTTAATGCCTCACTTGGCAATACGCTGGAGACGCAGCTCTCCCTCGAAGCGCAAGGCTTTGCCTTCTGCGCCGCCAGCGATGACTGGGCCGAGGGAGTGCAGGCCTTTAAAGAGAAGCGGAAGCCTGATTATAAGGGAAAATGACGGGCTCTCCGGTTCTTAACAGAACAAAGGGAGAAATGCGATGGCTGATCTTAAGGGAAAGACCCTCTTCATTACCGGTGCAAGCCGGGGGATCGGCCTCGCTATCGGCAAGCGGGCCGCTGCCGATGGCGCCAATGTGGTGATTGCGGCCAAAACCGCTGAGCCCCATGCCAAGCTGCCCGGCACCATCTATACCGCGGCGGAGGAGATCGAAGCGGCGGGCGGCAAGGCCCTGCCGCTTATCGTCGATGTGCGCGAGGAGGAGCTGGTCGAGGCGGCAATGGCCAAGGCGGCCGGGACCTTCGGCGGGATTGATATTCTTATCAACAACGCCTCCGCCATCAGCCTGACCGGCACGCTCCAAACGCCGATGAAGCGCTATGACCTGATGCACCAGATCAATATCCGGGGCACCTTTCTTTGCTCACAGAAGGCTATTCCGTACCTCAGGAAAGCCGACAATCCGCATGTGCTCAACCTGTCCCCGCCGCTCAATTTCGAGGCGCACTGGTTCGCCCCGCATGTCGCCTACAGCATGGCGAAATACGGTATGAGCCTCTGTGTACTGGGAATGGCCGAGGAATTCAAAAAGGACGGTATTGCCTTTAACGCGCTCTGGCCGCGCACGGCGATCGCCACAGCGGCCATGGACCTGATCGGCGGGCCGGATGTGCAGAAGAATTGCCGCAAGGTGGAGATCATGGCCGATGCGGCGCATATTATCCTGACCAAGCCGTCCCGGGAGTTTACCGGTAATTTCTGCGTCGATGACGAGACGCTGGCCTCCGTCGGGGTGACGGACCTCTCGAAATACCGCTTTGACGGGGTGGCAGAAAAGGATCTTCTCCCCGATTTCTTTGTCTGATCAGGCGGCCTGACGCAGGCCGAGGCGGAGCCAGACATCCTTGAGCGCGCCGACCAGGTCGGCCATCATCGCATCGTCATGGAACGGCGTTGGCGTGATGCGCAGGCGCTCTGATCCGCGCGAGACCGTCGGGTAGTTGATCGGCTGGATATAGATGCCGTAGTCATCGAGCAGCATATCGCTCGCCTGCTTGCACAGCTCCGCATCATAGACCATGACCGGCACGATATGGGTGACCGAGGGGAGGAGCGGCAGAGCCGCCTCCGCGATCAGCTGTTTGAGGGTGGCGGCGCGTTCCTGATGGCGGTTGCGCTCGGCCTGGCTTTGTTTCAGATGACGGACACTGGCAAGCGCACCAGCGGACATCACCGGCGAGAGGGTGGTGGTGAAGATAAAGCCGGTTGCGTAGGAGCGGATGGCGTCAACAATATTCTCGCTGGAGGTGATAAAGCCGCCGACAACGCCGAACGCCTTGCCAAGGGTCCCCTCGATAATATCAATACGGTGCATCAGCCCTTCGCGCTCGGCCACGCCGCCGCCGCGCGGGCCATAGAGGCCGACCGCATGCACTTCATCCAGATAGGTCATGGCGTTATATTTATCGGCAAGATCGCAGAATTCGCGGATCGGCGAGATATCGCCATCCATGGAATAGACGGATTCGAACGCAATTACCTTGGGCCGCGCAGGGTCTATCCGTTTCAGCTTGTCCTCAAGGTCGCGGGCATCGTTATGGCGGAAGATGATCTTCTCGCAGCCCGAATGGCGCACACCGTCAATCATCGAGGCATGATTCAGCTCATCGGAGAGGATCACGCAGCCAGGCAACAGCTTGCCAAGGGTGGAGAGGGTCGCATCGTTGGAAACAAAACCGGAGGTGAAGACGAGCGCGCTTTCCTTGCCGTGGAGATCGGCGAGTTCGCGCTCCAGTTCGCAGATCATCCGGGTATTGCCGGAGATGTTCCGCGTGCCGCCCGCTCCGGCGCCGTAGGTATCGGCCGCGTTCTTGATTGCCGCAAGAACATCGGGATGCTGGCCCATGCCGAGATAGTCGTTGGAGCACCAGATAGTCACATCCTGCCGCTCGCCATTTTCAAGATAACGGGTGGCGCGGGGAAAGTCGCCTGCATGGCGGCGGAGCTCGGTGAAGACGCGATATCGCTTTTCCTGTTTCAGAGCGGCGATCGCCTGCTCGAACATGCTGTTATAATCCATCGCGCGCCCTTAACCTGTGACTGTCATCATCGATTGCCTTCGATAAATACCGAATTCGCCCTTTCCTTGACAAGGGACAAAAGGTCGCAATCGGCACATTGTCGCCATAACGTGATCCCCCCTACAGGGGCGGATGGATCAATTATACTTTCCTAATGCGCCATCAACACCGGGATCGGGCAGTTATTCAGCACTTCCTCGGTCACCGCGCCAAAGAACAGGCGGCGCAGGCGACTCCGGGTGTAGGCGCCCATCACCAGCAAATCCGCGTTGCATTTATCGGCCTGTGCGAGCAATGATTCGGCGGTTGACTTGCCATTTGTTCCGGTAATCTCGCAGCGGTCCGCTGTCACCCCGTACATGGCAAGGTAGCGCTGGACCGCCTCGGGGTGGATATCCTCATCCAAATCGTCGACGGCGGAGATCAGCATCACCTTCTCCGCGCTTTGCAGGAAGGGCAGCGAGAAGGAGAGGGCGCGGCTTGATTCCACCGAACCGTTCCAGGCAAACGCGACCCGCTTGCCGATATCCAACGGGATTGCCTTGTCCATCAGCAGAACCGGATGGCCGGTTTCGCGCAAGGCCGTATTGATCAGCAGGGAGTTGTTAATCTGTTCCTCCCCATCCTGTTTGCAGATCATAATCAGGTCGAAAAGGCGGCCATAGCTGTGGATCGTATCTTCGCTGTTGCCCTGTTTCTCAACAAACCGGCTGGACGGGCCATCTGCTGTCGGGCGGTCGGCGATATTGGTGATAACCGGGATTTCCATGCGCGAGGTGATTTCCTTGAACAGGGCCGCCGCGCGCAGGCGCCGTTCCTCCCCGTCCTTTTCTGCCATCTCGATAACGCTCTCGATCATGGTCGAGGTCATGCCCTCGCCGACGAAGGCGGCGGCCGAGCGCGGATCGATCTTGATATGAAGAGCGTTGACATGGGCGCCGAAACGGATGGCCATGTTGAACGCACTCTCCAACGCCTGGGCGTCGCTGTCATTGGCCGCACCGGACATGGGGACAAGAATATTCTTAAAATGCATCGGGCACCTCAACCTGCGAAATTTCATCCAAATGTAACACTAAGACCCTAAATCTTAAAGGTTTTTATGGCTCAATCCGCATTGCCGCCGGTTTTCGTCTCCGCATCGACATCCACCGGGTCCTGATGGACGATGGCTTCGGCCTCGGGATATTCCGCCATCAGCCGCACTTCGACTGTATCGGCGATGAGATGGGCGTCATGCAGGCTGATGCTGCCGTCCATATCGATATGCATCTGCATGAACACCTGCTGGCCGGAGCGGCGGGTTCGGAGATCATGCAGGCCGAGTACGCCGGGCTGGCTGAGGACGATCGTCTTGATATTCTCCCGTTCCTCGTCATTCAGCTCTTCATCCATTAGATCGGCGAAGGAGGTGCGGATGATGGCAATGGCGCTGTAGAGCAGGATACCGGCAATCAGGATCGCGAACAGGCCGTCCGCATAATGCCACAGGAAGACCATCTCAAGGACAAGTGCCAGGATCACGCTGCCGTTAATCAGCAGGTCGCCAAGATAATGCAGGGAATCGGCAGAAATAGCTACCGAGCGTGTTTTGCGGATAACATAGCGCTGATAGGAGACAAGGCCGAGGGTTAGCAGGATGGAGATCACCATGACGATAATCCCCATTGTCTCCGCCTGAATAGGTTTCGGGTTGAGCAAGCGCTCTCCCGCCTGGAACAGGAGGAAGACTGCGGATCCGGTGATGATGGCGGACTGGAAGAGCCCGGCCAGCGCCTCCGCCTTGCCATGGCCGAAACGGTGATCCCGGTCCGCCGGGACAAGGGCCTGACGTACGGCGAAGAGGTTGATGCCGGAGGCCACGAGATCGAGCAGGGAATCGACCAGCGTTGATAGCATGGCGACCGAATTAGTGGCGAAATAGGCGAACAGCTTGATGCCGATCAGGGTCAGCGCGACGCCCACCGCCGCATAGGTCGCTGAGCGCATCAGGCGGCTATGCTCCTCATTCGTATCTTGCGTAAAGACCTTATCCTGTTCTTCTGTCACGATACTGCTTTCCTATGGGAACAGGACGCTTTCCGTCCAGCCGTCGGCGCCCTTTTCGTAACGGCGGCGTTCATGCAGGCGGAAGGGGCGGTCGCGCCAGAACTCGATACGGTGCGGCATGACACGAAAGCCGGACCAGTATTCGGGACGGGGAATCGGACCAATGGCATACTTTGCTGCGTATTTCGCAACCTCCGCCTCCAGCGTGAACCGGCCCGGCATGGGCCGCGACTGCTGGCTCGCCCAGGCACCGATGCGGCTGTCGCGCGGACGGCTGTCGAAATAGGCGTCGGCCTCGGCATCGCTGACAACCTCGACAGTGCCTTGAATGCGGATGCTGCGCCGGAGGGTTTTCCAGTGAAAGCCGAGCGCGGCACGGGGGTTTGCGCGCAGCTCCATGCCCTTTTGGCTTTCGAAATTGGTATAGAAGACGAACCCCCGCTCGTCCGCGCCTTTCAGCAGGACCATCCGCACCGACGGCTGTCCATCGGCATCAGCGGTTGCCAGTGACATGGCGGTGGGATCGTTCGGCTCGCTTTTCTCGGCCTCCGCCATCCAGTCCTGAAATTCCGCCAGAAGCTCGGTAAAATTTTTCACAGTCATAATTATTCACTCGTTATCTTGCCGGTTAAGCGCAGATTTCCGCCAACCTAGCCCGCGCCGACGGAATTGTCGATCCATGTCGTTTAAACTAAGATAGCCTTTCCCGTAAGTTTTTGAAATTATTTGTGATGGGTCTTTACTACAAAAACGTATGCTGGCCCTATATAGTAGAAGGGAAGGCAATTGCCTGATTAATTGTCAGGGGTAATTTTTTACGATGACAAGGATTGAAGGATGTTTAAATCAAAATTATGGACGGTAACGGCACTGGCTGCAGCGCTTGCCTTGGCGGGTTGTGCGGACGCTCAGAATAACCCTAAAACAACAGGCGGGGCGATTATCGGCGGTATCGGCGGCGCGCTGCTTGGCTCCGCATTTGGTAAAGGAACCGGACGGCTCGTTGCTGTTGGTGTTGGCACGCTTGCCGGCGCGATGATCGGGAGTGAGGTCGGCAAGTCGCTGGATGCGGCAGACCGCGCGGCGATTGACCGCGCCGAGAGACAGGCAACGACCGCCCCGATGGGACAGACGATTACCTGGAACAATCCCGACAGCGGAAATTCCGGATCGATCACACCGGTACGGGATGGCAACCATCAGGATGGCCGTTATTGCCGGGAATTCCAGCAGACGGTTGAAATTGGCGGTGAGCTTGAAAAGGGTTACGGTACCGCTTGTCGCCAGCCGGACGGTTCCTGGCAGATCATGAGTTAGAATAGGGGGAGGGGCGGCCCGTTGGTTTGTAAAATGGCAAGGAAAGGGCCGATCAACAGTATTTATGAAACGGATTGAGCTTTTCACAACGGCGCTGGCAGCGGCGCTGTTGATGTCGTCAATACTGGCCCCTCTTTCCCGCGCCGGGTTTGAGGAGGGGGTCACGGCCTATGAGGCGAAAGACTATATGACCGCCTTCGAGGAATGGCTGCCGCTGGCCAAGAAAAATGATCCGGCGGCAATGCGGAATATCGGCCATATGTACCGCCGTGGCCTTGGTGTGCCGCAGGATTTCGGCAAGGCCATGACCTGGTACAAGCGGGCGGCGACCATCGGTTTCGACCGGGCGCAGGCCAATGTCGCGGGCATGTATCTCGCCGGGGAAGGCGTGAAGCAGGACTATGCCCAGGCGGCTAACTGGTTCGCCAGAGCGGCCCAGCAGGGGCATGTCATCTCGCAATATAACCTTGCGCTGCTGCTGGAAAACGGCCTTGGCGTCCAGAAGGATGAGCGCATGGCGCTCGGCTGGTTTGAACTTGCCGCCAAGGCAGGCCATCCCGGGGCTACAAAAAGGGCTGCGGAGCTAACCGCTGAGTTGAAGACCCGCCCACCCGTCATCGCCGACGCATCTTCACAACAAACAGCGCAGATGACGGAGTCTGCTGACGCAGCGGAAACGGATGTCAGCACCCAATCCGCCACTCAATCCGCGACGTCGGAACAAGATACGACGGCAACTGAAAAGACCCCTGCCATGGCGGAGACGCAATCAGCGGAAAACTCAGGTTCGGCAAAACCGGCAACCGTTGCGGCGGCGACCGCAACAGCCTCTGACCCCGCTTCGTCGGACGGAGTGCAGAAGAAAGGTTTTTATGAGGCCCTTCGGTCGCTGGTGACGAAGAAAGCGGCGGAAGAAAACGCGGTGGAGCCGGCTGTACCGGCCCCGTCGGTCGCCGCGGTGGAAACACCAAAGGATGTCGCTGCGACCAATGCCATAGAACCCGCGACCTCCGGGGCAGTCACCCGCGCGGAAGAGCCGCCGACACCTGCGGCAAAACCCACAGATAAACCGGTGGTTGCCGCCGCCCAGCAGGAGCCGGTGAAGGTTGCTTCCGCTCCCGCCCCGGCGGAGGCAAAAACAGCTCCGAAACCGTCTGCTCCTGCGAACGCGGTGCCCGGATCGGGCCTGAGCATGGCGGAGAAGCTGGAGATGGCGGATCTTGCTTATACCCTGCAACAATATCAGCAGTCCCTTAGTATCTGGGCGCCGCTTGCTGCCGACGGCAATGTCGAGGCGCAGTACCGGCTGGGGGTCCTTTTCAACAACGGGCAGGGGGTTCCGGTAGACCGGGTTCGGGCCTATTACTGGTGGGATAAAGCGCAGAAAAACGGCTCTACCGCCGCCGCATCAGCAATCGGCAATCTGGAACAGACCCTGACGCATCTCGAAAAAAGACAAATAGATCGCGTGAATTAGTTAAAACCTAAGGAAAGAAGTCATATATACTATGAAGGACGTTAGTTTTGACTGAGGTGACGCGTTTGCGTCTGGCATAGCAACGAATGAAGAACTTATACAGTATACTTGGTATTTCGAAGTCTGCGAGCCAGCAGGATATCAAATCCGCGTATCGCAAGCTCGCGAAAAAACATCATCCGGACGCCAATCCGGGGGATACGAAGGTGGAGGAGAAATTCAAGGAAATTTCTTCTGCCTATCATATCCTCGGGGACGAGAAACAGCGCGCCCGCTATGATCGCGGCGAAATTGATGAGAATGGACAGGAGAAAATGACTGGCTTCCACCAGAGCCATCGCGGTGCGGCGGGGGCAGGCGGTTTCGGCGGTGGTGGCGCAGCCGATGATATTTTCTCCGAGATTTTTGGTAATTTTCGCGGTGGCGGCTTTCGCGGCCGGGTGCCGGAAAAGGGCCGGGATCGGAAATTCGCCATCGAGATCGACTTTTCCGAGGCGGCACTTGGCGGCAAGCGGCGGCTCACCATGGGCGACGGTGGACGGACACTGGATGTTTCCATTCCTGCCGGGGTAACGGATGGACAGCAGATTCGCCTGAAAGGCCAGGGGGAGGAAGGTATTGCCGGTGGTCCGTCCGGGGATATCCTGATCAATGTTACCGTCCGTCCGCATAATTTTTTCCGCCGCGACGGCAAG
Organism: uncultured Sneathiella sp.; assembly: GCF_963973085.1. GTDB lineage: Bacteria > Pseudomonadota > Alphaproteobacteria > Sneathiellales > Sneathiellaceae > Sneathiella. Next base: position 200,556 of record NZ_CAXAXA010000001.1, on the reverse strand, counting down.
AACATCCTGGTCGAATTGCCCATCAGCCTGCCAGAGGCAGTGCTTGGCGCCACTGTCAAGGTGCCGACCGTGGACGGAACCGTCAATCTCAAGGTGCCGGCGGGATCGAATACGGGAACAACGCTTCGCCTCAAGGGCAAGGGCGTCGGCAAGACTGACCGCGGGGACCAGCTGGTGAAGCTGAAAGTCGTGCTGCCGGAAAAGCAGGACAGCGAGCTTCAGGACCTTGTGGCGAAATGGTCGGAAAAGCATGATTATGACGCGCGATCCAAGCTGAAAGCGAATTAGTCTTTTGACTGCCTTTCACAAGCGGGATAAAAAGACTGTGACAGTTTAGGGTCAAACCCTAAATACGAGAACAGTAGCGAGGGGATCAGTATGACGCAGCAGCAAGGGCTTATGGCTGGTAAAAAGGGCCTGATTATGGGGGTTGCCAATAATCATTCCCTGGCCTGGGGGATTGCAAAAGCACTGAGTGAGCATGGCGCAGAAATTGCCTTTACCTATCAGGGGGAGGCGCTGGGAAAACGGGTGGTACCGCTCGCGGAAAGTCTGGGCTCGGATACGGTTCTGGAATGCGACGTGACCGATGATGCCTCGATGGACGCGGTGTTCGCGGCTTTGAAGGAGAAGTGGGGTAAGATCGATTATTTTGTCCATGCCATCGGCTTTTCCGACAAAACCCAGCTTCGCGGTAATTTTTCCGATACGACCCGTGAAAATTTTGCCATGACAATGGATATCTCCTGTTTTTCCTTCATTGCCCTTGCAAAGCGTGCCTCGGAACTGATGAATGACGGGGGCAGTATGGTGACGCTGACCTATTATGGGGCGGAGCGGGTTATTCCGCATTATAATGTCATGGGTGTCGCCAAGGCCGGACTTGAGGCGGCGGTTCGCTATCTCGCTGTCGAGATGGGGAAGAACAATATTCGCGTCAATGCGCTATCCGCCGGGCCGATCAAGACACTTGCAGCCTCCGGCATCGGCGATTTTCGCTACATCCTTAAGTGGAACGAATATAACTCGCCGTTGAAGCGGAATGTCACTATTGATGATGTCGGCGGATCAGCGCTGTATCTCCTGAGTGACCTTGGCGCCGGTGTGTCGGGGGAGACCCATCATGTGGATGCGGGCTATCATGTTGTCGGTATGAAGGCGGAAGATGCGCCGGATATCACCAAATAGGCCGATTGTCGCGGCGCAGAAAATTTTAAGACGGAAGACCTTATGTCTCACAATAGTTTCGGTCACCTGTTCCGGGTGACGACTTGGGGGGAAAGCCATGGCCCCACGCTCGGCTGCGTCATTGACGGATGTCCGCCGCTTATTGAGGTGAGCGAGGCGGAACTCCAGCACTGGATGGACCGGCGCAAGCCCGGCCAGTCGCGCTTCACCACCCAGCGCAAGGAACCTGATGCCGTCCGCATCCTCTCTGGTGTGTTCGAGGGGAAGACGACGGGCACGCCGATCAGCCTGATGATCGAGAATGTGGATCAGCGCTCCAAGGATTATGGTGACATCAAGGACAAGTTCCGCCCCGGCCATGCGGACTATACATACCATACGAAATACGGCATTCGCGACTATCGCGGCGGCGGACGATCCAGCGCGCGGGAGACGGCAGCGCGGGTCGCGGCGGGTGGTATTGCGCGAAAGGTTCTCGGCGATGGTATCAGGATCAAGGGCTATCTCACCCAGATCGGCGACAGGGAGATTGACCGCTCCCGCGCTGATTTCGACAGCATTGACAACAATCCCTTCTGGTCGCCCGATCCCGGCATCGTTGACGAATGGACGGTCTATCTCGATGCGATCCGCAAAGCCGGTTCCTCTGTTGGCGCGGTGATCGAAGTTGTGGCCTCCGGTGTGCCCGCGGGCCTCGGCGCGCCGATATACGGCAAACTCGATTCCGATCTCGCCATGGCGATGATGACGATCAATGCGGTGAAGGGCGTGGAAATCGGCGACGGTTTTTCTGCCGCCGCGCTGACCGGGGAAACCAATGCCGATGAAATGCGCGCCGGGAATGAAGGCTTCCCCCGGTTCCTGAGCAATCATGCGGGCGGCATTCTGGGCGGGATTTCATCGGGGCAAGATATCGTCGTCCGCTTTGCCGTAAAACCGACGTCCTCCATCCTGAAGCCGCGCGATACCATCGATATTGAGGGCAACGAGACGGAAATCCAGACCAAGGGCCGCCATGATCCCTGCGTCGGCATTCGCGCCGTGCCGGTGGGAGAGGCGATGATGGCCTGCGTCCTTGCCGATCATCTTTTGCGCCATCGCGGCCAGAACGGCTAGACTGAAAAACAATAACACCCAGCGAGAGGAGAGCCCCATGTCCCAACCGAAATATGTTCATGCCCTTGATATAGAAGTGCCCGCGCGCGAGGACCTGGACGAGGGGACCCGCAAGTATTTCGCCATTTGTGACGAGAAGCTCGGGATGGTGCCGAACGTGCTCGCCGCCTACAGCTTCGATGCAGCGAAGCTGCGCCCCTTTTCGGATATGTATGGAGAGTTGATGCTGGGCGAGTCGGGCCTCTCGAAGCTCGAGCGCGAGATGATCGCCGTCGCCGTCTCCTCGGTGAACAACTGCTTTTACTGCCTGACCGCCCATGGCGCGGCGGTGCGGGAGCTCTCAGGCGATCCGATCCTCGGCGAGTTGATGGTCATGAACTACCGCGCGGCGGAGATTTCGGCGAAACAACGGGCCATGCTGGATTTCGCCTACAAGCTGACCAAGACACCGAACGAGATGGAGGAAAGCGACCGTCAGGCGCTCCGCGATGCGGGCTGGACCGACCGCGATATCTGGGATATCTCGGCGACGGCCTCCTTCTATAACATGACCAACCGCATGGCCTCCGCCATCGACATGATGCCGAACCCGGAGTATCACTCCCAGGCGCGATAAGGTCGGCATTGCGGCGGATAACTATCTGTTGATGTTAGCACAGTTTTCTGACGTATTGAGCTGGGGCATTTTTTCAGGAGGTGGCTTTTATGGGTTCATTATATCCAATATTTGATCTCGTCGGGCGCATATTTATGGCGCTTTTATTCATCCCTGCGGGGGCCGGGAAGATTTCCGGTTATGCAGGAACGCAGGGCTATATGGAATCGATGAACGTGCCGGGCATCCTGCTGCCGCTGGTGATCATCGTGGAGCTTGGCGGCGGAATTGCCATCCTCCTTGGGTGGCAGACGCGCATTGTCGCCTTCCTGCTCGCTGGATTCTGTCTTGTCGCGGCGCTGCTCTTTCATTTGCAGCCAGATGACCAGATGCAGATGATTCTGCTGACCAAGAATGTCGCAATCGCTGGCGGTCTTCTGTTCCTTGTCGCCAACGGCGCGGGCGCGTTCAGCATCGACCGCTGGCGCCAGAAGAGCTGATAGGTTAATCGAACCGGGGGCTGCGCCATCCTGCTGCGAGGGCCTCGATCTCAGAGCAAAACCAGCGCTCCCCGTCTTGTTCATTTATGCGCGTCCGGCTGTACCACTTGCTTCCCGGTGTGTGATAGATTTTGCCATTCTCGCTGATATTGCCCTTGATGGCGCAATCATGCGTTTCTTGCGCAACCGTTCGGCTTTCCGCGCGCCAGACCCAGGGCATCCGGAAACTGCCTTGCCAGAGACCCTGGCCGGTGTCCTTTGCCGATTTCTCGACGGAGGCGTATTTTTCCGAATAACGACGATAGGCGACGGCCCAGCCAGCGCGGACCATCTCGGCATTGATATCCCGGGTATTAATATAGCAGGTGGCGATCAGGCGGCCATAGCGGTCGGCCGTGTCGCCTTCGCAGTGGACATCTTGCGATCTGATGAGTTCTTCAAGGGCGTTGCTGGCGGCAATCCCGCAAGGATAGGAGGCGCCGTCATCGGCGAAGCAACTCTGATCCTGTTCCGGCGCGTCAATGCCGTTCATGCGGATTTTTACTCCGGCGACCCAGATCGTATCCCCGTCGATGATTCGCGCAGGTCCGCTAATACTCCCGCCATCGGGGATAGCATCTTTTCCTGCATTGAACGGGGTGGCCGGCATTAGCGCAATAGCTGTTCCCGCGACAATACTGGCGGCACCGATGAGACAATACTGGACAAGGCCCTTCATCTGTCACTGCCTCGTCTGCGGTTTCAGGGAAATCATATTTTTCTTATGAGAAGGCGCACGCCATTTGCCATGCGGGCCGGACTTGCCGCGAAATTTCCTTGAACTGGTCTTCACATGCCTCATCACTGCTCCGTCAGGTCAGATATGACGAACTCAGTTCAATTATGTGATGTGGATATTAAGAAATTCGTAAGCGCGGCGGTTTTTACGGGCTCCCTAGCGGGATTTTGAGGCCGCTTCGGTGAGGATATCGATATCGGCGTCCTTTAGGTGCGCTTTTTCCGAGATATGGCGGCGCCAGGCGCGGGCGCCGGGGCGGCCCTGAAACAGGCCGAGCATATGGCGGGTGATCGAATTGAGCGGGACCCCCGCCGCCATTTCCCGGGTCACATAGGGCAGCATTTGCTCGACCACCTCGCGGCGTTCGGGCGTATCGTCATCGACGCCATAGTAGCGCCGGTCGATCTCGGCCAGAAAATAAGGGTTCTGATAGGCCTCCCGCCCGATCATCACGCCATCGACCTTTTCAAGATGGGCGTCGATCTCCTCACAGCTGCTGATGCCGCCGTTGAGAATGATTTCCAGCTCCGGGAAATCCTGCTTCAGCCGGTAGACCCGGTCGTAATCGAGCGGCGGGATGGTGCGGTTTTCCTTGGGGCTGAGGCCGGTGAGCCATGCCTTGCGCGCATGGATGATGAAGGTCTCGACACCCACCGCCTGCACGGTCGCGATAAAGCGGGTGAGATGGGCGTAGCTGTCGAGATCGTCAATGCCGATCCGCGTCTTCACGGTGACGGGGAGGGAAGTGGCCGCCTTCACCGCCGCCATGCAGGCCGCGACCGTCTCCGGCTCCGCCATCAGGCAAGCGCCGAAACGGCCATTCTGCACCCGGTCCGACGGACAGCCGACATTGAGGTTGATCTCCTGATAGCCGTAGTCTTCCGCAATGACGGCGCATTTTGCGAGCGCGTCGGGATCGCTCCCGCCGAGCTGGAGCGCCAGCGGCTGTTCCGCCGGATCGAAGCGCAGGAACCGGTCCGCGTCGCCATGAATGATCGCCCCCGTCGTCACCATCTCCGTATAGAGCAGCGCATGGGCACTGATCAGGCGCAGGAAATACCGGTCATGCCGATCCGTCCAGTCCATCATCGGGGCTATGCTTATGGTACGGTTGAGCATTTAATTTAAGACCTTAATCTTACTATGCCAATGTAATATATGAGAAATATGTTCAAATAAATGAAAAACATTTTCGCTCATACTCATACATTACTAAAACAGGTATTGTCTGATATTTTTTACACGTCTAGACTAACTTTCGGAGCAGCGTGATTACAAGGTTTAAGGCGCGAGTCGCGTCTACCGTTAAAGGAACCACTTGCTTTTCGTGTGTCGCGCTGCTCCACCATTGAAGGTAGGTTGATGACGAATTTCGACTATGATCTAAGGCTTGTAAAAACAAGAGTACAGCTTTTAAAATATTTAAGCTTGAATAACCATGATCTGAATCGCATTCTTCAATTTGACCCTCTCCAGTATGATGAACGCAATGATTCTGGAAGCCCAATTAGTGCCCTTCCGCCCGTTTTTTTTCGGCATGAAATACCGAAGCGAAATAAAGCGAGAGGATATCGGTCAGTTTGGGAAGCACATGAGTATTCGGATATTTATAAAGCTGCCTCCCGCCGGTTGGGTATTTTTTTAAGTGAGGTAAAAGAAGGTTTTCCGCATCCCGCAGCATACGGTTATGTAAAAGGACGCAATATTCGCGAGAATGCTAGTAGGCATATTGGCAAACGGTTTTTACTTAAAACAGATATAGAAAATTTTTTTCCGTCGATCAGTATTGAGCGTGTAGTAAATCTATTTAGTGACTTAGATGTATCAAACGATATTTCTAAACTTCTGGGAAATTTTCTTACTATAGGCGATCGCCTTCCGCTAGGACTCGCAACAAGCCCTTTAATTTCCAATGTTGTGTGTTTTGATTTGGATGCGGACTTGACAGCATTAGCGAATAAGATGGGTGCAGTTTACACGCGTTACGCTGATGACATTACTTTCTCAAGCGATGATGCTCTTCCTGAAACTATTCAAATTGCAAATATTATTGACAGGTATTGTTTTAAAATGGTCAATGAGAAGACGCGGCATTCAAAGCGCGGACAATCACATTATGTTACCGGATTAAGCATCTCGGACCCAAGGGCGCCTCACGCGCCCAAGCGAATGAAAAAATCGCTACGGCAAGAATTGTATTTTGCGGAAAAATTTGGCTTAAGAGATCATCTAAATAATTTGGGTATAGATCGCATAAGTCATCAGCATTTTATCAATAGACTTGATGGGTTGGTGAAATATGTTTCGCATCATGAGCCTAAACTAGCACCCAAGCTTTATGAAGTCTGGGCGGAGATTTTGACAGAAAGCGGCTGTAGCCCAAGCTTCGAGCCAAAAAATCAAAACAGAACTGGCTTTCAAATGTTCTTCGATGAAACTGAATTCGACTGGAAAAATAAAAAATATTTGGCGTTAGGAGTTTCTGTTTCGCAGCACCAAGAACAAATAAATGACGAAACCAAGAGAATATTGAACGACTGGATAGCTGACCCTCTTTCCGATGGTGATAAAAGCGCTATTCAAAAAAACGGGCTGCATTATGCTGACGCAACTGAAGATTTAAAGAAAATTTATGTTGAATGCCTTCAATGCCTTCCCTTCAGGGGGTATGTTGCATTTGCAAAACTTGATAGTGATTATTCTTATCAAGCTACTTACTTAAAATTACTGGCAGCAATTATAAAAAGGCGTTTGATGGCTGCGGAAAGTAGGTTTGCACGCCTATACTTCGAAAAGAACAACAAAGTTGATGAAAGTCTAATTGAAGATATCGTTAATAAGACGTATACGGCGCTACTTTTAGAGAAAAACCGTCGCCCAGTGGCGTGTAAATCTTTTTTCGTTTCAAAAAAATGTTATGGCGTTAGCGTTTCCGATTTTTTACTTGGCGTACTTCGCAAATACCTGATGTCAGAAAATTCCCCTACAACCAAACAAATTCCGCGAGAACACGTAATGTATGAACGATTACGTGATAAATACAGACTTATTTTAGACGTAGACTCCGGTATAGAGTACTCTCGTCGAAACCCAATTAAACCGTAGACAATTAGTTCCAGTATTTTTCTAACCCGCCCGGGAGAGGCGTTTGACGCAGTCGTTGAGCTCGTTGATGCCGGAGGAGAAGAACTCCATGCTCTGGGAAATCTCGTTGGTAACGACGGTCTGTTCCTCAATGGCGGAGGCGACGGCGGCTACATATTCATTGACCGAGGAGGTCGAACTGGAGATGACTTCCGTGCTGTCCACCACGTCATTGGCCGCCGTCTGCATGGCGTTGATCTCCTGATAGATATCGTCCGTTGCCTTCGATGTCTGGGTGGCGAGGGACTTGACCTCTCCGGCGACGACGGCGAAGCCCTTGCCAGCCTCCCCGGCGCGGGCGGCCTCGATCGTGGCGTTGAGCGCGAGGAGGTTCACCTTTCCGGCAATCTCGCGAATGATCTCGACGACGCTTTCCATGGATTTGGAGGTTTCCTGAAGCCGCGTTGTCAGCAGCTTCGCATGATCGGTCTTGGAGACGATATCCGTGACCGCATGTTGTGACTTGTTCATATTCTGGCTGATCTCCTGAATGGAGGCCTGCATTTCCTGGGTCGCGCCGGCCACGCTCTGGATTTTCTCCTGGGAATCCCGGGACAGATCGGCCGCCTGAAGGCGCGCCTGCATCTGGTCGGTAATGTCGGTCGCGAATTTAACCACCTTGAACGGGTTCCCGTTGAGATCGAGGATCGGGTTGTAGCTGGCCTGTATCCAGACTTCCTTGCCGTCCTTGCCAACACGCTTGAACTCATCAGAGAAAAACTCACCTTGCGCCAGTTTTTCCCAGAATGCCTTGTATTCCTTCGTCGCCGTATGGGCCGGATCGACGAACATGCTGTGGTGCTTGCCCTTTATTTCCGCGAGGCTGTAGCCCATGGCTTTCAGGAAATTCTCGTTGGCTGTGAGGACCGTGCCGTCGAGATTGAACTCGATGACCGCTTGCGATTTGCCGATGGCCGCAATCTGGCCCCGGAAATCGGCATTCTGCAGCCGTCGATCCGTAATATCCGACGCGTACTTAACGACCTTGAAGGGTTTGCCTTTGGCATCGAGAATGGCGTTGTAACTGGCCTGTATCCAGACTTCCTTGCCGCCCTTGCCAATGCGGCTGAAATCGTTGGAGATAAACTCTCCGTTCCCCAGCTTTCTCCAGAAGTCCTTGTATTCGCTGCTTTGTGCATAGGCGGCGTCCACAAACATGCTGTGGTGCTTGCCGGTGATTTCTTCCAGACTGTAGCCCATGGTGTTCAGGAAATTCTCGTTCGCGGAAATGATTGTGCCGTCCATCTCGAATTCGATCACTGCCTGGGATTTGCCAATTGCCTCTATCTGGCCTCGAAAATTGGCATTCTGCCTTTTCTGATCGGTGATATCGGTGGCGTATTTGACAACTTTGAAAGGCTTGCCGGTGGTGTCGAAGATCGGGTTGTAGCTCGCCTGTATCCAGATTTCCTTTTTCCCCTTACCATAGCGAAGGAATTCATCGGAGAAATACTCGCCCTCATTCAGCTTTTGCCAGAAGGCGGCATATTCCGCGCTCTCCCCATAGCCGGGCTCGACAAACATGCTGTGATGCTGGCCCTTGATTTCATCGAGACTGTAGCCGACCGCATTCAGGAAATTGGCGTTCGCATTGCGGATGGTGCCGTCCATGTTGAATTCAATTACGGCTTGAGATTTGCTAATGGCATCAATCTGGCCGCGAAAATCGGCATTCTGCTTTTTCCGGGCTGTGATATCGGTTGCGAATTTCACGACCTTGGAGACTTTTCCGTCGCGACCCATGATCGGATTATAACTCGCCTGTATCCAGACTTCCTTGCCGCCCTTGCCGAACCGCTGATATTCCTCGGACAGGAATTCTCCGCTCCTGAGCGTAGCCCAGAATTTCTCGTATTTATTGGAGGCAGCGAATTCCGGATCCACAAATATCCTGTGATGCTTACCCTTTATCTCTTCAAGTGTGTAACCCATCGCCGAGAGGAAATTGGCATTTGCGTGAAGGATGGTCCCGTTTGCATCGAATTCGATGACGGCCTGTGACCTGTCGAGTGCCTCCAGAAGTGGATTTGAAGTCTCTTTCTTGAAAAGCATGGCAAGCGCCTTTTCTATGGGTTGATTGGAAAGTCCTTCTATATTTGCGATTATTAATTCTGATCCTTAAATATTGATTAATTATCTAATATATAAATATTTAAATAATGTATAAGGTTAATATTTTCAATAAAAGCAAATACTTATCAGTTTAATATTTATGCGAAAAAATTCTGAAATCCAAAAACAACCAAAAATAGAGCGGTGGAAAATGGCTTTTGAAGGCTTTTGACTAACGGTTCCATTGACCTAAATCAATGCTGTGACCAATGGATCGTATAGTGTCTATTGTAATAAATTGTCCACATGGAGAGGAATATGTCGAATAAAAAGGAATCCCCCTCAAATGAAATGGATTTGTCGGGACTGGTCGTTCCCTTGGACATGGAAACATTATTCGGAATGAACCAGAAGATCTACAAAACAATGGTAGCCTGTAATGATGAGTGGATAAATTTCGGCCGTGCCCGCCTGAAGGAGGATCTTGATATCCCGCAGAAGTTGGCCGATTGCAAATGTCCTCAAGATGTTTTTGGTGTCTACGTCAACTTCTATCAACGGGCCGTGAAGCAATATGCAACTGAAGCCAGCAGCCTGACAAAAATCTGTTCGGAGTTGGCGACGGTCCAGCCGGAGGATGTAAAACAATCCGCAAAATGACTTTTTTCGAAGTTTTTTTGTTCGGACCAGAAGTGACTATACACCGGCACCTCAAGGCAGCAGCGGGAATTTGGTGGGGGTGCAATTTTCCGCAATAAAGTAACCATAGTCATTGTTTGCTTTGCCCCGCTTCGCATCTTCCTGTAAAAGAAGCGCAAATATCAAATTGAAGATGCACCCGAGGAAGCAGCGCCGCCCATGACCCGTCACCTGATTACTTCTGCCTTACCCTATATCAATGGCGTCAAGCATTTGGGAAATCTGATCGGCTCGATGCTGCCCTCCGATCTTTATGCCCGGTATCTGCGCGCCCGGGGGGAGGAAGTGCTGTTTATCTGCGCAACGGACGAGCATGGCACCCCGGCGGAGCTGGCGGCCCGTGAAAAAGGACAGGATGTGGCAGAATTCTGCGCCGAGCAGCATCAGGTGCAGGCCGATCTCGGAGCCAGATTTGACCTGTCTTTTGATTATTTTGGCCGATCCTCTTCCCAACAGAATAAAGAGCTGACCCAGCATTTCGGCCAGAAACTGATTGACAACGGCTTTATCGAAGAACGGGTGACACGGCAAGTCTACTCGATCGACGATGAGCGGTTCCTGCCGGATCGCTATGTTGAGGGAACCTGTCCACATTGCGACTATGACAAGGCGCGCGGGGATCAGTGCGAGAACTGCACGCGTTTGCTGGACCCGACAGACTTGCTTAACCCGCGCTCGGCGGTTTCCGGCAGCACCAACCTTGAAATCCGAGAGAGCAAGCATCTTTTCCTGCTGCAATCGAAGCTCGCCGATGAAATCCGCGTCTGGGTCAACCGCCATCAGGACTGGCCCGTGCTGGTTTCCTCTATCGCCCTCAAATGGCTGGATGAGGGGCTGCATGACCGCGGCATCACTCGCGACCTGAACTGGGGCGTGCCCGTCGATCAGCCGGGCATGGAAGGCAAGGTCTATTACGTCTGGTTTGATGCGCCGATTGAATATATCGCGGCGACCAAGGAATGGGCAGACGAAGACCCGTCGAACCGCGACTGGAAAAGCTGGTGGTACGAGGCCGATGATGTGCGTTATGTGCAGGTGATGGCGAAGGATAACGTCCCTTTCCATACGGTGACGTTTCCGGGCACGATCCTTGGCAGTCGCGAACCCTGGAAGATGGTCGATTATATCAAGGGCTTCAACTGGTTGAATTATTACGGCGGGAAATTCTCGACGAGCCAGAAACGCGGGATTTTCATGTCCGACGCGATCGAACTGCTGCCGTCGGATTATTGGCGGTATTACCTTCTGGCGAATGCACCGGAGACGTCTGACGCGAGTTTTACCTGGGACGGTTTCGCCGGCACGGTCAACAAGGACCTGGCTGATATCCTTGGTAATTTTGTAAACCGGACGCTGAAATTCTGTTCCTCCAAATTCGGGGAGCAGCTTCCGGCAGGTGGGGAAATAGGGGCTGCGGAAAAGGCGCTCGCTGACGCGCTGCAGCAGCGGCTGACCGCCTATAACACTCATATGGGCGATCTGCAGATCCGAAAAGCCATGCAGGAGCTCAGGGCGATCTGGGCGCTTGGCAATGAGTATCTGACCGAGGCAGCCCCCTGGACGGTGTTCAAGACCGATCCGGACGCCGCCGCGGCAAGCCTGCGGACAGCGATCAATCTGATCCGGATTTTTGCAATTTTGAGCGCCCCAGTTATCCCGAATGCGGCTGCGAAGATGGCTTCAGCCCTCGGGATTACACTGTCTGGCACCGATTGGATCGAGGGCGATTTTCTGGAGGAGTTGCAGATACTTGAGGCCGGGCATGATTTCGAGATTCCGGATGTACTATTCCGCAAGATTTCCGACGATGAGGTCGCGGCCTGGGAAGAGCGGTTCGGTGGGTCGGAGTAGGGGCCGCGCGGTCCCGCACGCGTCTGATTTCACTGAATTTTACCCAATTTCACTCTAATTCTTAACCTGGCTTTAAGGGCTTTGGGATATTCTCTCACAAAGATTTGTGGAAGGATCGACCATGACGTTACGCGGACTTCTTAAACGTAAAGTTATCAGGGCCTTGGCGCAGGATACCAAAGCGACAACGGCGGTTGAGCTGGCGATGGTTGCGCCCGTTTTGATTATTGTTTTGGTCGGCATCATCGAGCTCAGCCTGGCGATGTTCATCAATACGGTTGTCGAGGGCAGCCTGAAGGACGCCTCGCGTCTTGGACTGACCGGCCAGATCCAGGAAGGATCAAGCAACACGCAGGCCCTTGTCGATATGCTCAACGAGGCGTCTCTCGGTTTGCTCGGCCTGACAACTGCTGATGTAACAACACTTGTCTATGAGAATTTTGCCTATGTCGGGCAGGGAGAGGAATATACGGACCTCAGCGGTGACGGCAGCTGGACACCCGGTCCCTATACTCATTCGGACGGTACAGTCTACCCCGATGGTGAGCCCTGGGTGGAGGTGAACGGTAACGGTATCTATGACGAGGATTTCGGTGTCGCCGGGATGGGTGCGCAGGGCGATATTGTCCTTTACACCGTTGAATATAACTGGAACTTCCTGAGTGGGCAGGTAATCCCGATCCTGGGTGGCATCATTCCTATGCGGGCCTCGATCGTTGTCCGCAATGAGCCTTACTAAAATGTCGCTTGTTTTTATGAGAGGCGGGGACAAGTCCCCGATTTGAGGTTAAAATGAGCCGTTTATTCATTTCATTTTCCGATAAGATTACTCACCATGTGCAGGAATTTATCCGCAATCATCGGGGGGTTGCGATGGTGGAGTTCGCTATGCTTCTGCCGCTTCTGATGCTGCTGACGGCGGGAAGTTTCGAAGTGGCCCGCTACGCCCTGATGACGCAGAAACTTGACCGGATTACCGCGACCCTCTCTGACTTGATTGCGCGATCCGGTAATGAAACGATTACGGAAACGGAAATCTCGAATATTATTGATTCCGCGCTCTTTATGGCCCAACCCTTCGATATCAGTGATGGAAGCGTTATTTTCCTGACCTCTGTTCAGGGCCGCGCGGGCGACGCGCCGGAAATACTCAGCCAGCGGGTTTCCGGCAACCTCACCGGCTATACCAGCGCCATCGGCAGCACAATCGGCGGGGACGCGACCCTGCCGACCGCGTTTCCGGATGCCGGTTCAGGCGAGACCCTGGCAGATGGGGAAACCCTCATCATTGCGGAAATTATCTATGATTACAGCCCCTATCTGACGGGCCGGATCGGCTTCTTTGGCGATATGGCGTTGCGCGCCCGCGCGTATTTCCGGCCCCGCTTTACCGATACCATTACATTCCCTGCGGCTCCCTGAGTCTGACCTTTCTCCCATGAGAGGCCGGCTTGCGGTTGACCTTGCCTGATGCGTGCAGGCAGGCGGGTATAAGCCTAATCTCTCGTCTCTCTTCTCCATATCTGAAAGTATCTGCAGGCTGTCAAAGTCATGTCTCTGGCCTCAGTCCGTATGTCTATATGGCCTGCCATATCGCGGCTATTTCTTACTGGACAGCATGGGGCGCCTATTCAGGCTGAACCGTCCGTTGGAACAAAACCATAATCATTGTCTGAGCCGGACTGCCAAGAAAAAGGGTGGGAAAGGAAAGCTTTCAGGAAGAAGCCATCATGTGCGGAGCAGACTGGTACCATAAAAAATGCGGCGCCCAGAAGAGGAACGCCGCATTTATTTGTTTTGGCTGCTGTATCCCGGTTACTTCGAGATACGCAGGTTACTCAGCTCTTCACCGATGGTGTTGAAGTTATCCTGTAACTCGTCCGCTGAAGTGGCAACAAAGGCATGCTTGGGAGATGTCGCACAATCACGCATCATGCTGGAGTTTCCGTCAACGAGCAGGACGGTGTAGACGATGATGCCTGCGGCCTTCATGGCAGTGCAGGTTGCCAGTACCTTGTCGTCCAGGATATCGGGATAGTTTGAATAGCTACTGCTGTTCAACGCATCCTGATCCAGGAATCCTCTATAATCATAATAGATGGAGTTTGGGGTCTGATCAAAAAGTTCTGCACGGGCAAAAGCATGATAGATATCATAGGCACTGCTGTTGGTACCGAGTGTATTCAAGCCGTCTGTCATCAGGATGACAACCTTGTCCATATGGACTTCATCATACTCAAGCGGCAGAGCCGTATATGGCACGTTCGGCGTGACTTTTGTGTTTGTCGGCAGATTCAGCGTGGACGATCCGTGCCAGAATCCTCTCCAGCGGGGAGAAATCGCGCGCCATCCCCAGGTCATGCCGATATTAACGGCCGTTCCGCCATCATGATCCATACCGTCAATATGTGTTTTGATGGTGCTTTTCTCAGCCGTAAGCGGCAAAACCTTGGATGTGGGGCAGTATTTGTTCGGACCTTGTCCGCCCAGACCGGAGCTGATGGATACACTGCCGTCTGATTTTCGCCAGTCATTCCGCATGACGTTATCGCCGCCGCTGTTATCGCCGTTAAAATCATTGTCCGAATCGCGATGATAGTCGTTCCAGAAATAGGGAACGAAGTCATTTGACGGCGGATCATCTGAGATGTCAACCGTACCACCAAGGAGGTTATCCCGCATCTCGACACAACCTTCCCAGCCATAAACCGTGTCATTGGAGCCATTGCCGGTGACATCCCGACCGAGGGCTGTGTTGGAAGAATCCTGTGTAAAGATACTGTTTGAATTACTCGTCAAGTTGGTTATGTAATAATTTTTAAGCCACTCGATATTTTGCGGGCCAACGTTCACGGCCATTGTATAGGGAACGATACCCACCCAGAGCTTTTCCCGCGTTTCATCATTCCCATATAACGTGTCGATTAGTCCCTTCGCGGATGTTTTTAAAACTCCGAGACGGTCACTGCTGCCAAGCGACTTGTCCATAGACCCGGTATTATCGAGGACCAGCACAAGTTCCATACCACGGTTCTGCCGCTTGATTTCCGTCGCGGCACCGAGAGTAAGGGACGGTTGCCCGAGCACATTCATGAAGGTTGTGCCCATATTGGCATTGACATTCAGCGTGATATTCTCACGCGTGGCATCCCAGGTGACCGTGGTGGCGTCCATCGTAATCGGATCGGTGCCCATAAAGCCGGAGGGGAAGTTCGCATCGAAATACTTCTGCGCATCCGCATAGATTTCGGCGTCGGTCGGCGCGAAGATATTGCGTCCGACGGCAAGGCCTGCCGCATCCAGCGCCGTCGAGAGCTTTGATTTCAGGACATAGGCGCGGCCAAGATCGATTGATAGGCCGACAGCGCCAAAAATGGGAATCGCCAGGAATGCGATAATAACAGCGGACACTCCGCGGTTATCTTTGATGAAACCAGAGGCAATCCGGCGTAGTGAACCAAAAATAGTCTTCTTGTTCATGCTGACACCATGCAATTCAAAATTAAATTTTACTAAGCACAGCATCAGATAAAATTTTTAACAATTCATTAAAAACTAAAATCCATTTCAGTAAAATTGTACTAATTAAGACAATTAACTGGGGCGTAACTCTATATATGTGTATTTTATAATCTCATATAGAAATAAAAATACATTTCTAAGTAATTATTTGAGTATGATTAAGTAAAAATAAAAGTATGAATACTGATTTAATAAAAATTTACGTATTTTATACTATTTTTGAGCACTAAAAAAAATCGACACTTTAACTATTGATTAATGATTTGAGGTTTAAATGCTGATCAAGGCGCGAGGCAAGACGAACTTGGGAAGCGCTTTAAACCTTAAGGGGCTTTTCAGGTTGCGGGGTAAACGCGGGCTAAAAAGTCTGACTACCAATGGGTCTTGAAAACCCGGCGGATTGAAAGCCAAGTTTTGTTTAGTGTCAGGATAAAATCCTGAATTTTAGGAGACTCACTATGATTAAAGTAATCCGTTCTTTTGTAACAGACGAGTCTGGTGCTACGGCTATTGAATATGGCCTGATTGCCGCCCTCGTCGCTCTCGTTGGTGTTGTTGCGTTCACTGCAGTTGGTGATACAATCTTTGACGCCTTTGATGAAATTGCACTTCAGTTGTGTGAAGGTGCTGGTGGTGTATACACCGCTTCCACTTCATCTGTAGCTGGCAGCTGCGCTATCCCGTAATCCAGCTGTTTGACATTGGAGGTAACGTTTATTACGAACGACGTTACCTCCACTCTTTCAAAACAATATAATTACAGTTTCCAAAAAGCAGTAAGTGAATATGGAGGTTGCGATGATCAAGATTGGTACGTTTTTCGCCGATGAGTCAGGGGCAACAGCTATTGAATATGGACTTATTGCCTCTCTTGTCTCTCTCGTAGGTATCGTTGCCTTCACGGCGTTGGGGGACACGGTTCTTGTCGCCTTTACCGATATTTCCAAAGATTTCTGCGTCGCAATTGGCGGCACATTCAGTCTGACCGCAGATGGTGCCGACAGCTGCACCTGAGTAGCAAATTCCTTCTTTCGAGCCTGAACTTCCACTATAGTTAACGGCATTTTGAACGCATTGCTAGTCTGCAATATTACCTCAAATTTTCGGCATATTTTGCCAGTATTTTTCCGACGTGATTTTAGCGTAAATCCCTTTAAATTCCTCAAAATTTCCCACGTAAAGCCCGACAAATTTAACCTGAAATTAAGGTCTTTGGGTCTAGGCTCATTAATTATTGAAACATAATGGAATTAGCACCATGGCGCGAAAAATTATTCTGATCGTTTTTGCACTCCTGATCACCGGGTCCACGGTCTGGTTTGTCCGCAACTGGGCAGGCCAGCAGCAGGCAACAGTAATGGAAACCGCCGATGTTGAAGTGCAACGGGTGGAATCTAATGTTAAGATCCTTGTTGCGGCCACAGATTTGCCGGCCGGCACCCTGGTACAGGAACAGCATCTGACATGGCAGTCCTGGCCGGAAGATGACAGCAATAGCATCGAGGATGTTTATATTGTCGAAAATGTCCGTCCACTTGAAGATTTTATCGGAACGGTTGTTCGCCAGGGAATCGTCACGGGGGAGCCTATTACGGATGCCCGCATGGTTAAACCCGGGCAAAGCGGATTTCTTGCCGCCGTCCTCAACCCCGGTAAACGCGCCGTCTCTATTCCACTTGACATGACCTCTGGCATTGCCGGTTTTGTCTTTCCGGGCGATCGGGTGGATGTCATTCTCGTTCACTCTATTAAGGAATCAGAACTGGAAGAAGATACAGGAACTTCACGCAGAGCGAGTGAAACGATTCTGACTGATGTCCGCGTGGTTGCCATGGATCAGTCTACCAATGATCAGCTGCAGGAAGCCTCAATTCGCCGCGTCGCAACCTTGGAAGTTTCGCCCAAGGGCGCAGAAATTGTTGCAGTTGCAACCGAGCTAGGCCGCCTTACCCTATCACTTCGAAGCATTGCCCGTGTCGAGGATAGCGAGAAAAGCAAGGACGGCACTGTTGCCTTCAAGGCTGAACGGGGCCGGGGACATACCTGGGATAGCGAGGCGAGCCGCCTGATTACCGGGGGAACGCCGCGTACGGGTATTCCCACAACAGTCATCAATGTCGTACGTGCTGGCGAAGCCAAGCAACAGTTGTTCGACTAAGGAGTAGTTTCGATGTTGACAAGACTTTTTACACCATTGGCCGCGTTAGGGCTGGGATTCCTGTTGGCCTTCGGAGCATCGGGAACGATCCAGGCGGCGCAGGTGATCAATTCCAAGGGTGATATTCTTGCCCTGACCCTGAACTCAGGCAAGCTGGTGCAGCTCGATCAACCCGCAACATCGGTTTTTGTCGGAAACCCGGAACTTGCAGATGTGCAGATCCAGTCGCCGACGATTATCTATGTCTTTGGCAAGGGCACGGGCAGCACCAATCTTTTCGCGCTCGATAGCCAGGGCCGCGTGCTGCTTAACTCTCCGGTCTCGATCACCCATGATGTGACCTCTCTGAATGAATCCTTGCAGGAAATCAGTCCGAACGGCGGACTGAAGGCACGCTCGACCCCGACAGGCATCATGCTGACAGGACGGGTGAAATCAGCGGCGAGGGCCGAGGATGCCCGCCGGATGGCGGAGCTATATCTCAATGGAGGAACTGTCTTTAACCGGATTGAGGTCGCGGGCGCCATGCAGGTTAACCTCAGGGTGCGTGTTGCGGAAGTTTCCCGTTCGGTCACCAAACAGTTCGGTGTCAACTGGGAAGTCTTCGGGCGGATCGGTGATGGCTTTCTCGGGCTTGCAACGCCAACGGATATCGTGACGGATGCGACGACCGGGGCAATAACCCGCCTCGGCCAAGGCACAAACTTTCTGTCCGGCTATAGCGACGATAATGTTGATATCCTGAACGTAATTGATGCCCTGGATGAAGAAGGGTTGTTGACCATCCTTGCGGAGCCAAATCTGACGGCCCTGTCTGGTGAAACGGCGCAGTTCCTGGCCGGCGGCGAATTTCCCATACCGGTCCCGCAGGAAGACGGCGCGATTACGGTTGAATATAAACCGTTTGGTGTGTCGCTTGCATTCAAGCCAACCATTGTCGACGATAACCTGATCAATTTACAGGTGCGCCCGGAAGTCAGTCAGCTGTCATCCAACTCCGCCATTAATGTCGGTGGTTCTTTTATCCAGTCGCTTCTGACCCGTCGGGCGGAAACCACGGTTGAACTTGCCAGCGGTCAGAGCTTTGCCATTGGCGGCCTGTTAAGTAATGACGGCGACAACAACATCTCGAAAACACCATTCCTCGGGGATATCCCGATATTAGGCGCGCTTTTTCGCTCTTCCTCCTTCCAGCGGAATGAGACCGAGCTGCTGATTATCGTGACGCCATATCTGGTGAAACCGAGCAATTCACGCATTGCTGAGCCTACAGACGGTTATATTCCGCCGAACGACAAGGATCTTTATGTCGGTGCGCGAAATTTCCGTCCGACCCTGGGCGATGCCGCCCCGGAAAAAGATGGTCGTGATGTTGCCGCAACGACGCAAGCGGAAGATGTCAAACTTGTTGGCCCCGCCGGCTTTATCCTGGAGTAGATCTTATGAAACAGACATATCTTAAGAAAACGGCAACGCTGGCCGGACTGATGGGGTTTCTCCTGATGGCGGCGGGCTGTACATCGCCGGAGGGGTTGTTCGGCGCGATTGATGAAACTGCGAGCCCGGAGAAGGCAAAGCTGGAGAAAAAGATCTCTGTGAGCGAGCTGACCTCGACGGTAATCGTTGAATTCGAATCGGGCCGTTCCGGGCTTGCCGACATGGAAAAAGGCAAGCTGCTTGGCTTTATCGAGGCCCAGCGCCTGAATTTTGGCGAAGCGGTTGAAGTCGAATTGCCGACATTTGAAGGCAGTAACGGTTTGAACGAACAGCGCTTCGTGCAAGTTGCGGAATTCCTGCAGGATCGCGGCTTTAATGTGGCCCCGCGGGTGACCCGTGAAAATGCCCCTGATTCGCTGCGCGTATATTTCGTGCAATATGTTGCGACGGTTGATCCAAACTGCCGGAAGGGCTGGTACAAGCCCGAAGGCATTGGCTATGAAAACCTGCCGCTTCCTTATATGGGTTGCGCCAACGCTGACGCTCTTGCCGGCATGGTAGCAAACCCCAAGGATCTGGTCGCACCGGCGAATTCCGACGCAATGATTGGCGAACGCGCGGCGCGCCCGGTGGAAGTTTACCGTAGGGGCGCAGGATCATCGGCTGCGCCTGCTGCGGGCGGCGGGCAATAAGGGAGTCTGAGGAAATGGCTAAATCATCATCTTTAAGCACGCTTTTCGGTAATGCGGTTTGCGAAGATTTCATGGCTTTCGTCGAGGACGAAAAATCCCTTGAGGTCAGTCGGGAAGTCTGTAAAACCCTCGATTTTTCTTCCGATGCCACCCAGGACGGCGGAATAACAGCGGCATTAACCCGGATCGAGCCGGGACATTCCCCCAAGGTGGTTCTGGCAGACATCACGAAGAGCATTGACCCTGAAAGCGACATTACCCGGCTTGTCCGGAAAATGGGCCCGGAGAAAACACTGATTATTCTCGGTTCTTCAAATGATGTCGGTGAATTCCGGAAAATGATCGCGCTTGGTGCCAAGGACTACTTGGTCAAACCGATGACGGCGGACATCCTGAAAGATGCAGTTGAAAATGTCGATCGCCAGTCACAGGCCCTTCATGCCGCCCAGAGTGGCAAGCTGACCGTTCTCGTCGGCGTGCGCGGCGGTGTCGGGGCGACGACCATTGCCACGAACCTGGCCTGGATCATGGCCAATGAAGAGAAACTGCCGACGGCACTCCTTGACATGGACCTGCATTTCGGCACGACCACTCTTTCGCTTGATATTGAAACAGGTGGCGGCTTCCGCGAAGCGCTTGAAAATCCGCATCGGCTCGACAAGCTGTTTCTCGACAGCGCCATCGTCAAGGACGGCGATCGGCTTGCGGTTCTGGGCACGGAGGAGCCGATCGACGAACTTGTGGATATCAGTGAAGAATCCATCGATGCATTGATCGGAGAGATTAGCCAGGATTACAATCAGGTCATTGTTGATCTGCCAAGGCATCTTCTGCCCACGCAGGGCGCTTTGTTGGCATCCGCCGATACGGTTATTCTCGTTTCCGATCAATCGCTTGCCGGCATCCGGGATATCAACCGGATCACTCAAGCGATGACGACACTCCAGACCAAGGGTCGGATACTGAAGGTTGTCAGCCGCGTTGGATCGGAACGCGCCGCGCAGGTTTCCAAAGCGGACTTCGAGCGCGGACTGAACGAAGCGGTGGACTATGTCATTCCGGAGGATGCGAAATCGCTGACAATCTGCGCTAACGCCGGCAAGGCCATCGGAGAGGTTGCAGCAAAAGCGCCAATCTTGAAGGTCTTGCGCGACTTGTCAGCAGATGTATCCGGATACGAAAAGCCGCAGAAGAAGGGCCTGTTCACGCTGGTTCCGGGTGGCAAGAAAAAGAAAGAAGTGGGACATAAAACGTGAGTTTATGGCGTTCATCTTCATCGGACAGTAAAGGAAAGGTAACGCCGGTCGCCCCGAGCGTTGCCGGACCGCAGGCGGCTGATCTTCTGGCAAAATATATGCCGGAAATCACCGAGGCACTGTTGCCGGGCATTGATGTCAATGAGAACCGCTCTGCCATTGCGCAGATGGTTAAGACATATCTGCGCGATGCGATGAAGCGTGAAAAGATCGAACTGAATGTCCTTGAGCAACGCACGCTCGTCAATGACCTGACCCAGGGCCTCAGGGCGGAACTTTCAAAGAAGAAACCTTCCATTCCATTGGCCCCGGAACCTAATGTCCCGGTTCACGGCGGCGGCGAACAGCCGGAGCCTTATCTGAACGGCACGGATGATAATTCCGGCTATACCCAGATCGTCGAAGAAGGCGTGACCGTCTTTGGCGCCGATCCGGATGCGCCGGTCGAAGTACGGGCGCAATTTGACCGTCCGGCTGAATTAAGGCATTCCGATACCGACGTGGACAGCGAGGATGAAGAGGAAATAGCTCCGATCGTTCCCGTCGCCAAATCTGCGGAAGAAGAGGAAGAGCCCGACGAGAACGACAAATCCGCCTCGCTGTTCAATATATCAATGGCTCCGGAGACAACCGGGGTCAAGATTAATGCGCAACTGGAAGCGGTGAAAAACGTCATCCAGCCGCTGCTGATGGAGCGGATCGATATCAGCGCGGCCGTGACCATGGACCGCCTGGACCTTGCCCGCGATATTTCCGATATCGTCACCGATATCCTGATCGAGGAACGTATCCAGCTTAATCAGCGTGAACAGCGTGAGCTGACCGAAAGCCTCATGCACGACATGCTCGGTTTGGGTCCGCTGGAACCGCTTCTCGCTGACGAATCAATCACTGATATTATGGTCAATGGCCCCAAGCAGGTTTTTGTTGAGCAAAAAGGCAAGCTGGTGCTGTCCGACTGCCAGTTCCGCGACAATGCACATGTGATGCAGGTGGCAGGGCGCATCGTGAGTCATGTGGGGCGACGTGTGGATGAATCCAATCCGCTGGTGGATGCGCGCCTCGCCGATGGTAGTCGTGTGAATATCATCATCCCGCCGCTGGCAATTGATGGTCCGTCGATCTCTATTCGTAAATTTGCCAAGCAGAAAATCACTCTTGATGTGATGGAGCGGCAGAAGAACCTGTCGCCTGCGGCGGCCACCGTGCTTCGTGTTGCCGGTCGCTGCCGCCTCAATATCCTGATTTCCGGTGGTACGGGTTCAGGTAAGACGACCATGCTGAATGCTATCTCGCAGCTTATCGATCCGGGCGAGCGTATTGTTACCATCGAGGACGCGGCGGAACTCCAGCTGCAGCAGCCTCATGTCGTTCGCCTTGAAACCCGCAGCGCCAACCTTGAAGGCGGCGGCGAGATTGCCATGCGCGACCTTCTGAAAAACGCTCTGCGTATGCGCCCGGACCGAATTATCCTCGGCGAAATTCGTGGCAGTGAGGCGATTGACATGCTTCAGGCCATGAATACTGGCCATGATGGTTCACTTTCGACAATCCATGCCAACCGCCCGCGTGAGGCTCTGACCCGGCTTGAAAATATGGTTGGCATGTCGAGCGTCAACCTGCCGGCCAAGGCCGTCCGGACTCAGATCGCCTCGGCCATCGACCTGATTGTCCAGATCAGCCGTATGCGCGATGGTGTACGCCGTATTACCTATATTTCCGAAGTGGTCGGCATGGAAGAAGACGTTATCACCATGCAGGACCTGTTCTGGTATGAATTTCAGGGCGAGGATAAGGGCGGCCGGTTACTTGGCGAATTTAAGTCGACTGGCTTGCGCCCGCATTTCGCACCGCGCGCCGCCTATTTCGGATTGGAAAAAATGCTGTTGGGAGCCATGTGATGTTTGACGCTGCAGGACCTGGTGATCAGTTGACAATGATGCTTGTTGTGGGCGGGGCGACGCTTATGATTTCCCTGCTGTTGTTGCTTGCCTTTGCTGGCGGCGACGGTAATAGCCGCGAATCCAAACGTCGTTTGGACGAAATCAGCATGGGTCAGAAGCCAACAGGTAAAAGCCAGGCCCGCAGTTCCGCCCGCCGGGCACAGGATACCAGCGGTATCAAGATTGTCGACGGCATCGTAAGAGCCCTCATTCCGAAGCCGGATCAGCTGAAGATCAGGCTGGAAAAGACCGGTTTCAACATGACGGTGTCGAAATATGCGACTGTCACCGGAATGCTGATTGTCCTGATCATCGGCTATTCCCATTATCTGTATGGATTGAACTGGTTTCTGGCTGTGCCGGTCGGATTGGCATCCGGGCTTTTTATTCCGCATGTCACGGTCGGATATCTCGGCAAGCGCCGGATCAACAAATTCATGAAAACCTTTCCCGAAGCGATAGAGTTGCTGGTCCGGGGACTGCGGGCAGGTTTGCCGATCAGTGAGGCAATCGTGACCATTGGCAATGACGCACCCGATCCTGTGGGCAAGGAATTTCGCGGCGTCGCCGATGCGATGCGGGTGGGCCAGAGCCTGGAACAGGGGCTTTGGGACGTCGCACGGCGCATTGACCTTCCGGATTTTAAATTCCTGATTATCGCGATCTCCATTCAACGGGAAACCGGCGGTAACCTAGCAGAAACGCTGGGTGGACTGGCCAATACATTACGCAAGCGTCGCCAACTCAAACTCAAAATCAAGGCTATGTCATCAGAAGCCCGGGCGAGCGCCTGGATTATCGGCTCCCTACCGTTCATCATGTTCTTCCTGCTGTGGCTGGCGAATGAATCTTATGTCATGAAGCTCGTCGATGATCCACGCGGTATGTATATGATCGGTGCCGGTCTGACGATGATTGGCTCCGGCGTAGGGGTAATGGCCAAAATGGTCCGCTTCGAGATTTAGGAGACAGAAATGGTTGATATAGCCACCTTGCTGCCCGACTGGTTGCGCGACGAGAATATGCTGGCCCTGATTGCCGGAGCGGCTTCCTTCGCTGTGCTCCTGATGATGTGGAATGCCTTTTTGGTGAAAGATGCCCTGCCGGGCCGGATCAAGAATCTTGAAAAACGCCGCACCAAGCTGAAAACCGATATCGCCAACCAAACCAAGCAACGCAGCAAGCTGGTGATGCGCGAGAATTTCATGCATCGTGTGGTCAAGAAGCTCCAGCTCATGCGCGGGGAGCGGGCGAAGATCATTGCGGCGAAACTGGCAAAGGGGGGCTGGCGCTCGAAAGATGCACTTGTCGCTTATCTGTTTGCCAGAATTTCCCTGCCGGCTCTGTTTGCCATCCTGACCGCAACTTATCTGTTCGGTACTGGCGCCGTTGACTGGGGTGTTGCGGTCAAGATTGTTGTCTGCGCCGCGGCCGGTCTGGTCGGGTTTATTCTGCCCGATACGCTGGTCAAAAACCGGATTTCAAAACGCTATACCGCCATCCGCAAATCCCTGCCCGATGCGCTTGACCTCCTGGTGATCTGTACCGAGGCGGGGTTGAACCTCGATAGCGGGCTGGATCGGGTTTGCCGGGAAATTGCCAACTCCGCACCAGAGCTTTCCGACGAGATCGGGCTCACCTCTATCGAGATTGGCTTCCTGCCGGATCGTAAAATGGCTCTGGCAAATCTAGCCAGCCGTGTCGATTTTCAGGCCATGAGCACGCTGGTCAATACGCTGGTGCAGACTGAAAAATATGGCACGCCGCTTGCTGTCGCCCTGCGGGTGCTCGCAGCAGAAATGCGGGAGGAACGCATGATGAAAGCAGAGGAGAAGGCCGCCCGCCTTCCGGCCATCATGACCGTTCCGATGATTATCTTTATCCTGCCGGCCCTGTTCATTGTCCTCATCGGCCCGGCTGTCCTTAAAGCCATCGACGCCTTCGCTGGCGGTTGATACCCGACGGTTGCAGGGCAGGGACTTCACTTCTTACCCTGTCAGCATTATCTCCTTCAAAACACGAGCTATCCCTCCTGACGCCTTTTCTACAGAGTGTGTGGACTGTGGTCCTTGTCCGGGCCTTATAGGCATCATGTCGTAGTTGGGGCGCAAGGAGACCCACGGGCATGATCCAGCGTGGGAGCGGCTCGTGGACATCGGACCAAAGGGAGTATGCAGTATGGTCTACTGGCAGGAAGGTTACGACTGTCCGCCATGCGCAAGAAAGTTGCTAGCGATTTTCCATAAAAAAACGGGCCCGTATCAGGGCCCGTTTCTATTGGTTCAGTGTCAGGATCAGAGGGCGCCGCCGAAGCTCTCTTTCTCGAAGTCCGCGATCAGGTTGGTGTCACTATCCGATGTCGGGGTTTGATCTTTATTGTCCTTAGCCATCCGTTGGTTCGGGGCAAGGGTGGGGAGGCTGTCCTTTTTGACGGGCGTTTCGGTTTTCGGTGCGCTTGCCATGAAGCAATCGAAGCTACGATCCCGGAGGCTGCTGCACAGCTGCATGGTTTTCATTTTGTCTGAGAAGCCACCGATTTTCAGGCGATAGTAAAGGCCACCCTTTTCCTCACCGAGGTCAATTTCATGAATGACCGGATCGATATCGCCGAGCAGGTCAACATTCTGTGTCTGTACGATCTTCCAGCCTTTTTCTGCCAGCGGCTTTTCCTTGTAAGAGCCAATCTGAAGGAAATAGTTGCCGCCATCGGGCATATAGGCCTCGGCGTTGCTTTTCATTGGCTGGTCATCGGAACGCATCGCGATTTTTGTCGCCTTCGGCGTTTCATCCGCTGGCGTATCGGCGATCATGGGTGCTTCCGGAGCAACCGTCGTTGCTTTCCTGTCCAGCGTCCATTCACGGGCCGGAGCAGCCGATTCGTCCTTCTTCACAAATGTCACTGGCTTCTCATCAACCTGTGTATCGTTCTTTTTCACGAAGGTGACGGGCTTTTCTTCCGCTGGGGCCGGATCCTTTCTAACGAAGGTCACGGGCTTCTCAAGAGGTTTGGCAGGTTTATTGCTGGCGACCACTACCGGTTTTTCCATTGTCTCGGCTTCCGGTGCCGTCTTTTTCGCGACTACAACAGGGGCAACATCCTTTACTGGCGCTGTCTTGGTGGCCGGCGGCTCCGCCTTCGCCATCATCATCGGTGAATCAGAGGCCGGAACCAGAGGTTTGGGGGCTTTTGCTGCCGGAGCACGCTCTTTCTTGGCGCTTGCATCAAGAGACAGCTGCTCCGTTTCAGCGCGGGCCATCAGAACATCCGGGTCTTTCGGCAGTTGCGGCTCGGGCGCTGTCAGAACTTCGGTGACGATGTCGTCCTTAGATGCGTTCATCAGCTTGATCTGGTCATCCAGGGCAAGAACCTGCTCATCAGGCTTGCTGTTGAGGGCCTCGAAATACATGTTGTTGTTGCGGGCATCCTTTTCGGAAAGATCCATGCGCGAATATTTCAGCGCCTCGCCGGATTTGCCCGCCATGCCGTAGGCGAGGGCAAGCGTCTGACGATGTTCCGCCGTCGCCTTCGGATTTTCAGTTACAACGGACAGAATGGCAATTGCCTGTTCCGTCTCGCCCGAAAGAGCGAGGGACAGGGCCAGATTGCTCTTGTAATTGAGATTGTCCGGATCGGCCTTGATCGCAAGTTTATAATATTCCTGCGCCTTCTTGTGCTCGCCTGCCTTATCCATGGAAACAGCAATGCCGCCAAGAGACTTGGCGTTACTGTCATCGATTTTGAGCGCCTCTGCGAAAGTCTGGGAGGCCAGATATGGCTTGCCCATCTGCAACTGGCTGTACCCGATGCCGTGATAGGCCGCTATATTCATCGCATCGAAGCTATGAATGCGTTCATAAACCGCGATTGCATCGGCTGAGCGGCCGGTTTTGCGAAGGACCTCGCCGATCTTCAGAAATGCCGCCGGGTCGTTGGGATGCTGCTTTGCAGCCATGGCGTATAGCCGGAGGGCCGTTGCAGAGTCATTTTTTGCCCAGGCCCGGTCCCCGACGCGTAACATTTTTTCAATAGTCATGCCGTCGGTGGAGGTGGTTTCAGGAACGTTGCTGCTCACAGCAACAGGTTTGTTTTCCGACGGATCAGCTGATGCAGAATGATCAGAGACGGTGTTACATCCCGCAACAACCAGTCCGGTTGTCGCGAGGAGAACTGTCCGAAGACGGGCAGCAAATGGGTTATGTTGCGGCACAGCTTTTGGCCTCTCTTTTGAGAATTAACAAAAATCTATGCTCCAAACTAAAGCCATCTTCCTTAAAAACGGTTAATGTAAAGGGAAAATTATCCTAAAATTCCTTATCTGCCGTCTAAGCCCGGATTTGTGCCGTTTGAACGCTACAGCCGCCTGCGCTTAATGGCAGAGGCGGCGGGCTCCGGCTGGCTTTGCGACGGCTTGCCATGGCGATTGACATCGATAGGCTGTTGCTGTGTCACGCTGACCGGTTCACGATAGGGAGGCGCGGGATTGACCACGGCCGGGTGGGACGGATCGACAAACCGGTCGAACATGCCCGAACGAATCTGGTCCGGCAGAACCTCGAACAGGGAGACGGTATTCTGAAGTCCGATTCCGTTGACGAAATTGGCGATGGCGATGGTCAGCAGCCCTGTGCGCACGGTTCCGGCATCTATTCCCTGCTCGTTACAGCGGGCGAGAGCATCTGAAAATTCCTTGGCGACGATATTGTTCATGTTGTCCCTGTTCATCTGTGGCTCCTTTGGATTAACGCCGCGCCGGGCGGCGCCGTTTGACATGTACAGATAACGTCTGACTTGGCGATTTGTGACGACGGGAAATGAAATCTTTGAAAATGGCGTGTTTTGCTATTTGTCTCTATAATAAGATAAAAATGCAGGAGATTTGAATGTCAGCCGAGCTTGAGGAATTTGCGGATCTGATCAGGATGAGCCGCTCAATTGCGATCTTTACCGGGGCGGGGATCAGCACCGAATCCGGTATACCGGACTTCCGCAGTCCCGGCGGGCTTTGGGAGAAGAACCGCCCCATCGATTTTTCCGAATTCCTGCAATCGGAGGAAGCGCGGCGCGAAAGCTGGCGCCGCAAGTTCGCCATGGAATCTGTGTTGTCGAAAGCCGAACCAAATAAAGGACATATGGCTATTTCCTCACTTTATGAGCAAGGAAAAGTCTGCGCCGTTATCACCCAGAATATTGATGGCCTGCATCAGGCATCGGGCGTTAGCGATGCGGATGTGATCGAGGTGCATGGCAATACCACCTATGCCAAATGCCTTGACTGTGCGGGGCGGATGGAGCTGGAGCAAGTGAAGGAGATTTTCGCCGTCGATGAAACCCTTCCGAGCTGCGAGAAATGCGGCGGCCTGATCAAGACCGCCACCATTTCCTTCGGTCAGGCTATGCCGGTAGAGGAAATGCGCCGCGCGGCGGAGGCGGCGCTCGGTTGCGATTTGTTCGTAGCGATCGGTTCTTCCCTTGTCGTCTATCCGGCGGCGGAGATCCCGCTGACGGCCAAGCAGGCGGGGGCGCCTCTTGTTATCCTCAATCGCGAGCCGACACCGCTCGATGACTATGCCGATCTGGTTCTGCACCGGGAAATCGGGGAAACACTTGCCGCTGTCACAAAACTGTAAAACAAGAGTATCATATAGAGGCAGTCGCGCCATCCGCGACTTCATCACTTGGGCAAGAGAACTCTGAATGTACAACAGTAATGGTTACTTATGGAAAATGCTGCTGTTTATTGCGGTGGCGACAGTGCCCGTTGCTATTGTTTCATTTTGGTTACTGAGCCATGACTACATACAGATCGGCCATGTTGCGCTCCTCATCGGAGCGGCGGTGTTGCCGGCCTTTGTCCTGTTCACCAAACTGGTGCGGGAGATGCAGGCGGTCGCCTTCCGAATGGAGCGGGCGGCGATCATGTCGCCTCTGGAAGGGGAGGATCGGACTACCTTACGCGAGGGGTTGCTGCCGCTCGATAATGTCCTGCTGACCATGGAGCAGTATCGCCGGGTATTGCAGCATATGTTGCGGGAGGCGCAGTCACGCCAGGACGAGGCGTCGCTCCTCTTTGATATGCTGCCGGATCCGGTTCTGGTGCTGGGCAACAAGCGCCGCATTCGCCGGTCAAATGACGCGGCGAATCAGTTTTTCGACGTCCAGGAGATGGAGGGGGACCTGACCCGCTTCATTCGCCATCCGGCGCTGCTGAAGGCGGTTGATACCGCCTATGAGGGAAAGGAGCCGGACAGCCGGATCGAATTCACCATCTCCGATGTTGTGCCGCGCCATGTTGCAGCCTATATCGTCAACCTGAAAGGCGAGAGCAGCGAGGGGTTGCGGCTTATCGTGACGCTGCATGACCTGACGGCGTCCCGCCGGATGCAGCAGATGCGGGTTGATTTCGTCGCTAACGCCAGTCATGAACTCAGAACCCCGCTGGCCATCCTGATCGGCGCGCTTGAAACCCTGATAGGGCCGGCGCGCAACGATCTGGAGGCACATAAGCGATTCTTCACCATGATGCAGGCGCAATCCCTCAGGATGTCGCAGCTTATTGATGACCTTCTGTCCCTGTCCCAGATTGAGATAAATGAGCACAGCCGCCCCTCTGCTCGGGTTGACCTTGGCAAGGTCTTGTGCGGGGTCAGCAGCCTGATCAAGGCGAAAGCGGTCAATCTCGACAAGACGCTCACCCTCGATCTGCCGGAAGAGCCGGTCTTTGTGATCGGCGATTTTGATCAGTTGACCCAGGTCTTTACGAACCTTGTCGATAACGCCTTGAAATACAGCTTCGAGGAGAGTGAGGTTCGAGTCGAGGTCAGCGCGAATGGTCGCGAGGCCAGCGTTGCGGTTATTGACGAGGGGGAGGGGATCGCGGAAGAGCATCTTTCCCGGTTGACGGAGCGGTTTTACCGCGTTGATAGCGACCGCAGCCGCAAGCTTGGCGGGACCGGCCTCGGACTCGCCATCGTTAAGCATATCGTGAGTCGGCACCGTGGCCATCTGGAGATTGACTCAAATGTCGGAAAAGGCTCCCGTTTTACGGTCAGGCTACCCCTTTCGGCCGAATAAGTCTTGGTTTTCCGCCCTTTTTCCGCTGTAACATTACTGTCACAAAACTGTAGTATTTCTGTCGTCATTGAAGCGCATTGTCCCGCCATCGGCGGAGACGCTGTCGGAATAAATTAACGGAGAATGAAACGTGCTAAACAAAACTTTCGGTCTGGCAATCGCCGCAACGGTCGCCACTGTTGCCTTTTCAGGACAGGCCCTGGCTCGCGATCAGATCAGGATCGTTGGGTCTTCGACGGTATTCCCCTTTTCAACCGCAGTCGCAGAAGCCTTCGGCAGCAACGGCAAGTTCAAAACTCCCGTTGTTGAAAGCACCGGTTCAGGTGGTGGTCTCAAGCTCTTCTGTGCCGGTGTCGGCATTGATACGCCGGATATCACAAATGCGTCGCGCCGTATCAAGAGTTCAGAAGTTGAAAAATGCGCCGCTGCCGGCGTGACCGATATTACGGAAGTAAAAGTCGGTTATGACGGGATCGTAATTGCGAATTCCAAAGCGAATGCGCCATTGACCCTGACCAAGAAACAGATCTTCATGGCGCTGGCCAAGCAGGTGCCGATCGACGGCAAGCTGGTCGATAATCCCTACATGACCTGGAAGGATGTTGATCCGTCCCTCCCGGATACAAAGATCGAGGTTCTCGGCCCGCCGCCAACCAGCGGAACCCGTGACGCTTTCGTCGAGCTTGCCATGGAAGGCGGCGCGAAGGAATTCGACATGCTGGCGGAGATGAAGAAGTCAGACAAGAATGGCTTCAAGGCGGCGGCCCATACCATTCGCGAAGATGGCGCCTTCATCGAAACAGGTGAAAATGACAACCTGATCGTTCAGAAACTCGAAGCCAATCCGGATGCCGTCGGCATCTTCGGTTTCAGCTTCCTCGACCAGAATGCCGACAAGCTTCAGGGCGCGACGGTCGGCGGTGTTGAACCGACGTTCGACAATATCGCAGAAGGCAAATACGGCATTTCCCGCTCCCTTTTCTTCTATGTGAAGGATGCGCATGTCGGCGAAGTTCCGGGTATCAAGGAATACATTGCTGAATTCACCAGCGAAAAAGCCTTTGGCGAATTCGGTTACCTCACGGAAAAGGGCCTGATTCCGCTGACTGAAGCCGAGCGCGAAAAAGTTCGCTCTGATGCTATGGCACTTGCCCCTTTGAAACTGATGTAATCAGTAACGCGAGAGCGGATGGCAATAGCCGTCCGCTCTTTCTCTCTTCCCCGTGTCATAAGTAGCTGTGAAAAGAAACAGACATGAGCTTCTATCCTCTTCTTATCGTTCTTCTGCTGATGTCTGCTGTCGGATATTGGTTCGGATCGAAAAAGGCGCTTGGCGCGGTTCGCAAATCCTCCAGCTTTATTACCCCCCGGCCGCATCAGTTTGGCCTTTATGTGGTTATCTGGGCCCTTGTGCCTCCGGTATTACTCGGGGCCCTGTGGGTTATGCTGCAAATGACACCGCTTCAGATGGAGGCGGGGACGACACAACAGATCGACCGGATTTTCTTTCCGGTCCTTATCCTTCTGGCTGCTGGCGCCGGACTTTATATCTCCATCCTGCGGATCAATCCGGATCTTCGGGTGCGCAAGACGATTGAAGGACTGGTCTATATCGTCCTGATCCTGGCGTCGATTGTCTCTATCCTGACGACGCTCGGCATTGTCCTGTCGCTTTTGTTCGAGACGATCCAGTTTTTCAAGAAGGTTCCGATGACGGAGTTCTTCTTCGGCCTTAACTGGAGCCCGCAAACCGCCCTTCGCGCGGATCAGGTCGGCTCTTCGGGTTCCTTCGGCTCTATCCCGCTCTTTACCGGCACCCTGCTGATCACCTTTATCGCCATGTGTGTCGCGGTGCCGCTCGGGCTGTTGAGCGCGGTCTATATGACGGAGTATGCTTCCAGCAAGTTTCGCGCAGTCGTCAAGCCGCTGCTAGAGATTCTCGCGGGCATCCCGACAGTGGTATATGGCTTTTTTGCCGCGTTGACAGTTGGTGTGTTCTTTCGCGACGTTGGCGATGCCGTCGGGATCGATATCGTTTCGGAAAGCGCGCTTGCCGCAGGTTTTGTGATGGGAATGATGATCATTCCGTTTGTCTCCTCCTTGAGCGATGACATCATCATGGCCGTGCCGCAGAGCTTGCGTGATGGCTCATATGGTCTCGGCGCAACGAAATCGGAGACGGTGCGAAAGGTTATCCTGCCGGCGGCATTACCGGGCATTGTGGGCGCGGTCCTGCTGGCTGTCAGCCGGGCTATTGGTGAGACAATGATTGTGGTTATGGCCGCAGGCTTCGCCGCCAACCTGACGGCAAACCCGCTTGAAGCCGTTACAACGGTTACCGTCCAGATTGTTGGCCTGCTGGTCGGGGATCAGGAATTCGACAGTGCCAAGACACTGGCTGCCTTTGCCCTGGCCCTGGTGCTGTTTGTTGTCACTCTATGCCTGAACGTGATCGCCTTGATCGTGGTTCGGAAATATCGGGAAAAATATGACTGATACGAATTCAAATCCTGCGGGAACAAGCTGGAATTCCGAGAAATTTGCGGCAAACCTCGCGAAACGTAAGCGATCCGAGCGGCGCTTTCGCCTGCTCGGCCTGCTGGCGATCGTAACGGCGCTGACTTTGCTGGCAATTCTCCTGTTCAGTATTTTTAGCAAGGGGTATACCGCCTTTGTTCAAACCTACATCACTCTTGACGTCACTTTCACGGAATCTGTGATCGATAAGGACGGAAAGCGCGATCCGGAAATCCTTCGTTATGCTAACTATACAAAGCTGGTGCAGGATGCGTTGCGGGCGAAGTTTCCGGAAGTTGAAGGACGGCGTAACCTTCGAACCCTTTTCTCTCTGGTCAGCAATGACGCGAGCGATACTTTGCGGGATATGGTGGAACAGGACCCGGGCCTGATTGGCAAGACTGTCCAAGTTTCCCTGCTGGCGGGCGATGATGTGGATATGCTCAACAAGGGCTATATCGACCGGAATGCGGATCAAGACAACCGCCGTGTCAAGGATCAGGAGCTTCGCTGGCTGGATATCCTGCAAGACGAAGGCGATCTAGAGCTTCATTTCAATACCAACTTCTTTACCAACGGCGACAGCCGTGAGCCGGAGAAAGCAGGTATTGCGGGGGCCATGGTCGGGTCTTTCTATACCCTGATTATTACCATGGCGATTGCCTTTCCCATTGGTGTGATGACGGCCATCTATCTGGAGGAATTCGCTCCGCGCAGCAAATTCAATGACCTGATCGAGGTGAATATCAACAATCTGGCGGCAGTGCCCTCCATTGTGTTCGGTTTGCTGGGCCTCGCCATCTTCCTTAATGTTGCGCATCTACCGAGGTCGGCGCCGATTGTGGGCGGATTGACCCTCGCGCTGATGACTCTGCCGACGATTATTATTGCGTCCCGTGCTGCTATCCGTGCCGTGCCGGACAGTATCCGCCAGGCTGCGCTCGGCCTTGGCGCCTCGAAGCAGCAGGCTGCCTTCCATCATGTCCTGCCGCTCTCGATGCCGGGGATATTGACGGGAACGATCATCGGCCTCGCGCAGGCGCTCGGCGAGACCGCGCCGCTTCTGATGATCGGGATGGTCGCCTTTATCGCCGACATTCCCGGTGGGATCAACGATCCGGCAACCGTGATGCCGGTGCAGATCTTCCTCTGGGCAGACAGCCCGGAACGCGCCTTTGTCGAAAAAACCTCCGGGGCAATCATGGTATTGCTCGCCTTCCTGATCACGATGAACGCTTTGGCGGTCCTGCTTCGCAAGAAGTTCGAACGTCGCTGGTAAAAGGATATGAATGTGCAAATCCAACAAATAGACGAACAGCAGGCTGCCCGACGGGGCGAGACCGAAGACATGATTATCAAGACGCGGGATGTCGATGTTTTCTACGGCGACAATCAGGCGCTGAAGCATGTCTCGCTGAATATCCCGAAGCACCAGATCACCTCGCTGATCGGGCCTTCGGGATGCGGCAAGTCAACGTACCTGCGCTGCATCAACCGGATGAATGATACGGTCGACGGCTGTCGCGTGGAAGGGGAAATCCTGCTGGACGGCGTCGATATTTATGGACCGGATGTGGACGAGGTTCTGCTTCGGGCGCGGGTCGGGATGGTGTTCCAGAAGCCCAACCCGTTTCCCAAATCGATTTATGACAACATCGCCTATGGTCCCCGCATTCATGGCCTCGCCGCCAATAAGGACGAGCTGGACGAGATCGTGCTAACCAGCCTTGAAAAGGCAGGGCTGATCAAGGAAGTGCAGGATCGCCTGCATTCCTCCGGTACCGGCCTTTCCGGCGGACAGCAGCAGCGGCTCTGTATCGCACGGGCCCTTGCGGTGCGCCCTGACATTATCCTGATGGACGAACCTTGTTCGGCGCTTGATCCGATTGCGACGGCTAAGGTCGAAGAATTGATCGATGAGCTGAAAGAAAACTACACCATCATCATCGTCACCCATTCCATGCAGCAGGCCGCGCGTATTTCCCAGAAAACGGCGTTTTTCCATCTTGGCGAGATTGTCGAGGCCGGGGAGACGGAGAAATTGTTCACCAGCCCCTCCGACGAGCGGACCCAGGGCTATATCACTGGACGGTTTGGTTGATGAAACAGTCAGTTACAGGAGAATCCTATTATGAGTAGCGGCCATATCGTCAAATCCTATGACGAAGAACTTGAAGCGGTGCGCAATACCATTGTCGAGATGGGCGGGCTTGCCGAATCTCAGCTGGAGGCGGCGGTTCGCGCCCTGACCGAGCGGAACTCAGAACTGGCCCTCAAGACGATCGAGGGGGACAAGATTGTTGATGAACTGGAACATTCCGTCGATAACATGGCGATCCGGATGCTGGCGCTCAGAAGCCCGGTTGCGGATGATTTACGGCTGGTGATTTCGGCGTTGAAGATCGCCTCGGTATTGGAACGGGTCGCAGATTACGCGGCGAATATTGCCAAGCGCGTCGTTGCCCTCAATCAAGGACCGACGATTGCCGCAACCTCCACCATCCCGCGCATGGGAGCGATGGTACGGCGGATGATCGATGACGTACTGACGGCTTATTCCAACGGTGATGCGGAACTTGCCCATGATGTCTGGGTCCGTGATCAGGAAGTCGATCAGCTCTATAACAGCATGTTTCGCGAATTGCTGACCTTTATGATGGAAGATCCGCGTAGCATTACAAGCTGTACCCATCTAATATTCATGGCGAAGAATATCGAGCGGATGGGCGATCACATGACCAATATCGCCGAGATTATTATCTATCAGGTAAACGGCGAAATGCCGCGTGAACCGCGCCCAAAGGGCGACAAGACCAGCGTTACCATGATCGAGAATGATGGCTCTGAAAGTACTTGAGTAAGAAAATGAAGATACTTGTTGTTGAAGACGAGCCGGCCATGGTCGAGCTTTTGCGGTACAACCTCGAAAGTGAGGGTTTTGATGTCGCGACAGCCCATGACGGGGACGAGGCAATGCTCGCCTTGGAGGAGGAGCGG
The DNA here is from genome assembly GCF_963973085.1 of uncultured Sneathiella sp. Taxonomy (GTDB): domain Bacteria; phylum Pseudomonadota; class Alphaproteobacteria; order Sneathiellales; family Sneathiellaceae; genus Sneathiella. The sequence goes on along the minus strand of NZ_CAXAXA010000001.1, from coordinate 165,039 downwards.
CCGGATATGCTGCTACTCGACTGGATGCTGCCGAAAGTCTCCGGGATTGAAATCTGCCGCCGCCTGCGCCGTGACCAGAGGCATGGTAACATGCCGGTTATTATGATCACCGCACGCGGCGAGGAAGCGGACCGGGTGCGGGGCCTTGATGTCGGGGCGGATGACTATGTGGCGAAACCTTTCTCACCGGCCGAACTGATGGCCCGCATTCGCGCCGTACTCCGCCGCCGCAATCCGGACGCAGGGAGTGAGCAGTTGAACGTGGCGGATGTGGTAGTTGATCTGGTCGCCTACAAGGTCCGGCGCGGAACAAGGGAACTGCGCCTTGGCCCGACGGAATTCAAGTTGTTGCGCTATTTCATGGAGCGGGCAGGGCGGGTCCTGACACGGGAGCAACTGCTCGACGGGGTGTGGGGCCAGAACGTCTATGTTGAGGACCGGACGGTCGATGTCCATATCCGCCGCTTGCGCAAGGCGCTCAATGAGAAGGGCGAGACGGACCTGATCCGGACAGTGCGCGCGGTCGGCTACTGCTTCGAAAAAGCATAAACGCCGCCCACAGAAGCCCGTGGACGGCGTTCAGGATAGGTTTGCGGTTTGCCTAGCTGGCGGAGGCAGTCTTGATTTGGTCTTTCAGCTTTTCAATCAGGCCGTCAACGCCGGATTGACTGACGACGGAGGCAAATTCTGACCGGTGCGTCTGCGCCATACTGAGGCCTTCAATGATCACATCGACTATTTTCTCGCCGTTGTCGGTCTTGCGGACACGCCAGTCAAGTTTGATGGGTGGGCCGTCGGGACGGACAATCAAAGAGTGAACAAGCGATTCCTTGTCGTTAAGCGAGGTCGCATTCTTGATCTGCAGGTCTTCCCCGGAGTAGGAGCCGATCTTGTCGCTGTAGCTCGCGACCATGAAGTCGCGAAAAACCTTCAGGAACTCTTCCCGCTGCGTTTCAGTCGCATTTCGCCAGGACTGCCCCAGGACAAAGCGTCCTATCCGCGGCATGTCAAAGCTGTCATCCAGGAATTTTTCGAACTTTTCCCGTTTTTGCGCTTCACTCAGGGACGCATCCGAGAGTGTCTTGACGGCTTCATCGCCGATATTCTTGACCAGTGTCAGCGCTGCCTGTTCTTTCGTATCGTCGGCAACCGCCGGAGAGGGGAGGGTAAGTGCCATTGCCAAGGCAGACATCACGAACCCGCTAAAGAACCTTCTATTCATCAACATTTACAACATCCTCAACGGAAAAAGCCCGTTTGAAAGAAATTAAATTTTGAAAATATTAAAACCAGCGGCGGCCTAGTTTTTCTTGGCCATGTTCTCGTCATCATCGTCAAAGTTCATACTTGGCAATTGTGTCGAATTGCTGGCGCCATTGTGGATTAAATTGTTCCTGTTCTGGCGATAGAGACTTCTGATGGCGGCGTAGAAATCAATGGAGGTCCGCTCAATCTCGTCGAGGGCCCCGAGAGACCGGGAGCGTTGATCGAGCCCCGTAGCGGCCGCGCGGATAATGCCGACATTGTCCATGTCATTCTCACGGGCGGCATAATTGATCGGGTCGAGATAGTAATCGGCAACCCCGCCAACAGCGGCGCGCGTTGTTCTCGGTCCCAGCACAGGAACCACAAGATACGGTCCCTCGCTAATTCCCCAGACGGCGAAGGTCTGGCCCATGTCTTCCGGCTGGGTATTCAGCTTGGCAACATCGAACAGGCCGCCGACCCCGAGGAACGTATTGGTAAAGAACGCGCCCATGTTGTCACCGGCGCGGTTGAGTTCGCCCTGCAGTACGTTATTGATCAGGTAAATGGGCTGTGACAGGTTGGTCAGGAAGTTGGTAACGCTGTCACGGACGGGTGTCGGGACAACCCCGCGATACATTTCCGCCACCGGCTTCAGGAACAGGGCATCGAGCGCATAGTTCACATCGAAGAAATAACGGTTCATGGGCTCCAGCGGATCATAAACCTCATCATTCATGACGGCGACCGCCTTGCCTTCTGTCTGCGGCGGTGTCGCACACCCACTAACGAGAACAAGCAGAACAGCGGCTGCAAGGCCGAATTTTAAGGAGGATGATATCGAACGCAAACCCATATTATTCTTTTCCAACTCTGTACCAAGGACCGAATATACTGAGCACTGTATCCGGGAACGGTTACGAAAGTCTTTAACCTTGTTTGTTAACCCTGTTTAACCGTTTTCGGCAATAAAACAATAGCCTTAGACAGAAATACATTGGCTTTAGTTGGTATCACAAGGTCCATATCAACGCGAGTCGCTGTCATTTAAGCAATTTAGAATCCTGATTTACTGTGGCGAAAAAGTCGCTGTTTATACATCTTTTCCTCTGTACAAAGATATAAGGATATGTTTATATCGTATAACTTTTTGGTTTCATTGAGGTTGCCTTGGAAAATTTGTTACATGGTTTGCGCGCTGCCGGGGAAGAGACCCGGCTTAGATTGCTTGTACTCTGTGCTCATTCCGAGCTGACAGTGAGTGAGCTTACGCAGATTCTCGGCCAGAGTCAGCCGCGTGTTTCCCGTCATCTAAAACTACTGTGCGATGCAGGCTTGCTGGATCGTTATCAGGAAGGAAGTTGGGTGTATTATCGACTCTCCGCCAAGAGCGGCGCGTCCTTGCTGGCGCGTACGCTGGTCGATCTCGTACCCGAGGCCGACCCGGTTGTTTCCCGCGATCTTGAGCGTCTGGAAGCGGTCAAGAAGGTCCGGAATATCGCGGCCGAGGAATATTTTCGGGAAAATGCGGCCCATTGGCGGGAAATCCGCTCGCTCCATGTGCCGGAAGAGGCGGTAGAGGCCGTTCTGCTGGAAATGACAGAGGAACATGATATTGCCGATTTCCTGGATATCGGCACGGGCACGGGGCGGATGCTGGAGCTTTTCGGCCCCCGGGTCGAGCATGCAATCGGCGTCGATACCAGCCGCGAGATGCTGTCTTTTGCGCGCTCCGCGATTGAAGAGGCGGGCCTGCGCAATTGTCAGGTGCGCCTTGCGGATATGTATAACCTGCCGCTCACCAGCGACACACAGGATGCGATCCTGTTTCATCAGGTGCTGCATTATGCGGAAAATCCCGCCACTGCCATTCGCGAGGCCGCTCGTCTTCTGAAAGGGAACGGCATTCTGGCGATTGTCGATTTCGCGCCGCATGATCTTGAAAGCCTGCGCACAGATCATGCGCACCGTCATATGGGCTTTTCCGAAGCCGAGATCTGGCGCTATTGCGAGCAGGCGGGCCTCGTGCCCGGTGATTTCAGAAAACTCGAGGGAGACCCCCTCACCGTGAATATCTGGACGGCGGCCCCGACGGCCGCGTCCCAATCCAAAGGAGCCGTTGCGTCATGATCATGTCAGGAATTCCGGTAAAGGGAACGGAGAGTGACGGCCTTTTGGTTGCCAACCCGTCCAGCCGTGTGAATGTCTCCTTTGAGTTTTTCCCGCCGACTTCCGATGCCCTTGCCGAAAAACATTGGCAGGCGTTGGAGCGCCTTGCGCCGCTGGGTCCGAAGTTTGTCTCCGTGACCTATGGGGCAGGGGGCTCGACTCGGGAAAGAACCCACGCCCTTGTCAGCAAGATCAGGAGGGAAACAACGCTGGAGCCGGCGGCCCATCTGACCTGCGTCGGCGCAACGAAGCAGGAACTCGAAGAGGTAATCGAGCAGTATTGGGAGAGCGGCATCAAACATCTGGTGGCCCTGCGTGGCGATCCGCCGGAGGGGTATCAATCCTTCGCGCCTCATCCGGGCGGTTTTTCTGGCTCCGTCGAGCTCATAGAGTTTCTGAAAAAGAAACATGATTTTGAGGTTTCGGTGGGCTGCTATCCGGAAATTCATCCTGATGCGCGCTCCAGCCTAGCGGATATTGACTACCTGAAGCGGAAAATGGATGCGGGAGCGACCCGGGCCATCACGCAGTTTTTCTTCGATCCGGATGTCTATCTCCGGTTCGTTGACCGGGCGCAGGCCCATGGCATCACCATTCCGATCGTGCCGGGAATCCTGCCCGTCACCAGCTATTCGAAAATCCATCAGTTCAGCAAGCAATGCGGGACGCAGGTTCCGGCCTGGTTGACCCATCTGTTCGAGGAACTGGACGACGATCCGTCCACCCGGAACCTCGTCGCGGCGATGGTCGCGTCGGAGCAATGCCTGCAGCTCCAGCGCGCCGGGGTGACGGATTTTCATTTCTATACGCTGAACCGGGCCGATCTAGTCTATTCCGTTTGCCATACACTTGGCCTCAGAGCGCAAAAAGAAGCCGTAACCGCTTAATATTATTAATTTTCGGACGAACAGGTCGTGTTTATGAAAAAGTCATCCGCCTTCACAGAAATTGAAGCGATCCTCGCCAAACGTATCATGGTTCTTGACGGGGCCATGGGCACGATGATCCAGGGGTGCCGCCTGACGGAGGAGGATTACCGTGGCGAGGCTTATGCGGATGTGCATAATGACCTGAAGGGAAATAATGACCTGTTGACCCTGACCAAGCCGGACGTGATCGAGAAAATCCACGATGATTTCCTCGCTGCCGGGGCGGATATTCTGGAAACCAACACCTTTAACTCAACCTCCATTGCGCAGGCCGACTACAAGCTGGAAAGCGCGGTCTACGAGCTGAACAGGCAAGGCGCGGCGCTTGCCCGCAAGGCCGCTGATCGCTGGAGCGAGAAAACGCCAGAGAAACCGCGATATGTCGCGGGCGTGCTCGGGCCAACCAATCGCACAGCCTCCATCTCGCCGGATGTAAACGATCCGGGCTATCGCAATGTGACCTTCGATGAACTGGTCGCGGCCTATGACGAGGCGCTTCGCGGCCTGATGGACGGCGGGGCGCAGATTATCCTGATCGAGACTGTCTTCGACAGCCTCAACTGCAAGGCAGCGATCTATGCGGTGCTGCGCTATTTCGACGAGACGGGCATCCGCCATCCGGTCATGGTGTCGGGCACAATTACCGACGCTTCCGGCCGCACCCTTTCCGGGCAGACGGCGGAAGCGTTCTGGGCCTCGATGGCGCATGTAAAGCCGATCAGTATCGGGTTCAATTGTGCGTTGGGTGCCAAGGACTTGCGGCCGCATGTTCAGGCAGTATCAAATGTTGCGACGGCGCATGTCAGCGTCCACCCCAATGCCGGTTTGCCTAACGAGCTGGGCGATTATGATGATACCCCGGCCTATATGGCGGAACAGCTGGCGGAGTTTGCGAAAAGCGGCCTTGTGAATATTGTCGGCGGCTGCTGCGGCACCCAGCCCGGGCATATTGCCGCCATCGCAGAGGCGGTCGCGCAATATGCACCGCGCAGTCTTCCGAAAATTGAACCGGTCTGCCGTCTGAGCGGCCTAGAGCCACTCTATATGGATGATGTCGCCGGTTTTGTGAATGTCGGGGAGCGGACGAATGTTGCCGGTTCCGCCAAGTTCAAGAAACTGGTGATGGACGGCGATTATGATACCGCCCTCGATATTGCCCGCGAACAGGTTCTGAACGGCGCGCAGATCGTCGATGTCAATATGGATGACGCCATGCTGGACGCCAAATCCGCCATGGTGACCTTTCTCAATCTCATCGCGTCGGAGCCGGATATCAGCCGGGTACCGCTGATGATCGACAGCTCGAAATGGGAAGTTCTGGAAGCGGGGCTCAAAACCGTGCAGGGCAAGGGCGTTGTCAATTCCATTTCGCTGAAAGAAGGCGAGGAGGAATTTATCGCTCATGCGCGGGAGTTGCGCCGCTATGGCGCGGCGGCAGTCGTCATGGCGTTTGATGAAGACGGGCAGGCGGACAGCAAGGAACGGATGATCGAGATCTGCACGCGTTGCTACAAGATCCTGACGGAAATTGTTGATTTTCCTCCTGAAGATATCATTTTCGATCCGAATATTTTCCCGATCGCGACGGGCATTGACGAGCATCGGAACTTCTCCCGCGATTATATCGAGGCGACGAAAGTTCTGAAGGAAACGCTTCCGCATATCCAGATCAGCGGCGGCGTCAGCAACATGTCCTTTTCGCTCCGCGGTAACAACCCGATGCGCGAGGCCATGCATTCGGTCTTTCTTTATCACGCGATCAAGGCCGGTATGGATATGGGGATCGTTAATGCGGGCCAGCTCGCCGTCTATTCCGATATCCCCGAAGATCTCCGTAACCGGATCGAGGATGTCGTCTTCAACAAGAGTGAGGAAGCAACCGAGCGACTGCTGGAAGTGGCGGAACAGGCCATCGGACAAAAACGCAGCAATGTCATAGACTTGTCGTGGAGAGAAGGGACGGTGGGTGAACGCCTGACCCATTCCCTGGTCAAGGGCATCACCGATTATATCATTGAGGATACGGAAGAAGCGCGCCAGCAGTTTCCGCGCCCCATCCAGGTGATTGAGGGGCCGCTGATGGACGGGATGAACGTGGTGGGCGACCTGTTCGGTTCGGGCAAGATGTTCCTGCCGCAGGTGGTGAAAAGCGCCCGCGTGATGAAGCAGGCGGTCGCGCATTTGCTGCCCTATATCGAGGCTGAAAAGGACAAGAGCGGTGAATCCCAGACCAAGGGCAAGATATTGATGGCAACGGTCAAGGGGGATGTCCATGATATCGGCAAGAATATCGTCGGCGTTGTCCTGCAATGCAATAATTTTGAAGTGATCGACCTTGGCGTGATGGTGCCCTACACCAAGATTCTGGAAACGGCGATTGCGGAGAAAGTTGATATTATCGGGCTTTCCGGGCTGATTACCCCATCCCTGGAGGAAATGGCGACTGTCGCGGCGGAGATGCAGCGACAGGATTTCCACCTGCCCCTGCTGATCGGCGGGGCGACAACGTCGAAGGTGCATACGGCCCTTAAAATCGCGCCGCAGTATGATGGCACGACGATCTATGTGACCGATGCGTCGCGCGCCGTCGGTATCGCGACGCGCCTCACCAGTAACGAGAATAACAAGGAACTGGTGGACAGCATCAAGGTGGAATATGAACAGGTGCGGGAGAATTACCTGAAAAAATCGCGTCCTGACCAGCAATCGACGCTGGAAGAGGCGCGGGCGAATGCCGTCCCGATCGACTGGGACAATTATCAGCCGCCGGTTCCCGCACAGCTGGGCCTGAATGAATTTGCGGATATCGATCTTGGCGCCTTGGTGGATTATATCGACTGGTCGCCTTTCTTCCGTACATGGGAATTGGCAGGGCATTTCCCGAAAATCCTTGATGACGAGGTGGTGGGCGCCACCGCGACAGAGCTTTATAGCGATGCGCGCGCCATGCTCGACAAGGTCATCGCCGAGAAATGGATGAGCGCCAGGGCGATTGTGGGGCTGTTCCCGGCGGCGCGAGACGGCGACGATGTCATTGTCTACACAAACGAGAACCGAGATGAAGTTCTTCACAGGTTCCATTTCCTCCGCCAGCAGATGAGCCGGAAAAACGGACGCGCGAACCACAGCCTCGCGGATTTCATCGCATCAAAAGAAAGCGGCATCCCCGATTATATCGGCGGCTTTGCGGTAACGGCGGGATTGGGAATTGAGGCGAAACTTGAGGAATTCAAGAAAACCCATGATGATTACAGCAGTATTATGCTCAAAGCCCTTGCCGACAGGCTGGCCGAGGCGCTCGCCGAATATATGCATGAAAAGACGCGAAAAGAGCTCTGGGGCTATGCGAAAGAAGAAGAGCTCAGCAATGAGCAGCTGGTGAAGGAGGCCTATCAGGGCATCCGTCCGGCGCCGGGCTACCCTGCCTGTCCCGAGCATTCGGAAAAGCGCGGGCTGTTTGACTTGCTGAAGGCGGAAAAGCGGGTTGGTATTGAACTGACCGAGAGTTTCGCCATGATGCCCGCCTCGTCGGTCTCCGGATTGTATTTTTCCCATCCCGACGCGCGCTATTTCGGGATTGGAAATGTTGGCCGGGATCAGGTTGAGGATTATGCGAAACGCAAGAATATCTCTCCCGATGCGGCGGAAAGACTGCTGGCATCGAACCTCGCCTATGAGCGGACGCGCCGGGCGAGCTAAGGTAACGACCCTAATGACGCAAATTTGATTTTCAGGTGATGAAACGGATGCGGATAATGGCGTCTGTCTAACAAGAGGATCGCCATGTTTCACCGTCTTACGCTTATCGGGTTTTTCTCACTCTTTCTGGGGATTGCAAATGCGTCGGCCTTTGACGAGGTCAACACGTCCTTTTTGGGCGGTCTGGCCGTCGATGGCCATGACAGTACTGCCTATTTCCAGAAGAGCGCGCCAACCGAAGGGGCGGAGGAGTATGTCGTCGAGTATAAAGGCGCGACATGGCGTTTTGCGGATGCCAAAAGTCGCGATCTCTTTGCCGCCGCGCCGGATTCTTACGCGCCGCAATATGGCGGTTACTGCTCCAACCAGATGAGTCTTGGCAATCTTGCCGATATCGACCCCGGTGTCTGGCTGATTTATGAGAACAGGCTCTATCTCTTCGGCCATGACGCGGGGCGCAACCGCTGGGAGACGACCGGCATTCCTGAGCGGATCAGGGATGCGGATGAAAACTGGTGGAAATTCCTCGCCGGAAAATAGCTACTTCCCGAAGCCGCCGCCGCTCGGTGTCTGGATAACGAAGATATCGCCCGCCGCCATGTCGGTCTTGTCGCGGCCCTCTAGCTCCTCGGTCTTTCCGTCCTTCCGGATCACCCATTGCTTGCCGACTTCTCCGTCCTTGCCGCCCATGAGGCCGAAGGGCGGGACCTTGCGGTGGCTGGACAGCAGCGCCGCCGACATCGGCTCATGAAAGCGGAGCTTGCGAAGCGTTCCGTCGCCGCCCTTATGCGCGCCCTTGCCGCCGGAACCTCGGCGAATTTCAAAACTCTCCAGCGTCACCGGAAATCGCCATTCCAGTACCTCCGGATCGGTGAGGCGGGAATTGGTCATATGGGTATGGACCGCACTGGTACCGTCGAAATCCGGCCCGGCGCCGGAGCCGCCGCAGATCGTCTCGTAATACTGGTATTTGTCGTTGCCGAAGGTGAAGTTATTCATCGTCCCCTGCGCCGCCGCCATCACTCCGAGTGCGCCGAACAGGCAGTCTGTGATGCATTGCGAGGTTTCGACATTGCCCGCCACCACGGCCGCCGGATATTCCGGTGACAGCATGGATTTTTCGGGTACGATAATCTCCAGCGGCTTGAGACATCCGGCGTTAAGCGGAATATCGCTCTCAACGAGGCAGCGGAACACATAGAGCACTGCTGCTGTGGTCACCGCCCGCGGCGCGTTGTAGTTGGTCGGATGCTGCCCGCTGGTGCCGGTGAAGTCGATGCAGGCCGTCCGCTCCTGCTTGTCGATCGAGATTTTGACCTTGATTTCATATCCGTCATCGAGGGCATAGGTAAAGCTGCCGTCTTTCAGCACATCCAGTACCCGGCGCACCGATTCTTCCGCATTGTCCTGCACATGGCCCATATAGGCATGAACCACTTCAAGGCTGAAATGATCGACCATCTTGCGGAGTTCCTGAATGCCTTTCTCGCAGGCCGCGATCTGCGCTTTCAGGTCGGCCATGTTCTGGTCTGTGTTGCGGGAAGGGTATTTCCCGGATTTCAGGATATTGACGATTTCCGCTTCGCACAGCTTGCCGCCATCGACGAGCAGGACGTTATCGAGGATGACGCCTTCCTCCTCCACCGTGCGGCTGTCGGGCGGCATGGAGCCCGGCGTAATCCCGCCGATATCCGCGTGATGCCCGCGGCTCGCGACATAGAACAGCACCTCGGTGCCGTCGAGGTCGAAAACCGGGGTAATCACGGTGACGTCCGGCAGATGCGTCCCGCCGTTATAGGGGGCGTTCAGGACGAAGACATCGCCCGCCTTCATGGTCGCCTTGTGCTTGCGGATGACGGCCTTGATGCTCTCCGACATGGAGCCGAGATGAACGGGCATATGCGGGGCATTGGCGATCAGATCACCGTTCAGATCAAAGACCGCGCAGGAGAAATCAAGCCGTTCCTTGATATTCACGGAATAGGCGGTTTTTTCCAGCACTGTGCCCATCTGCTCGGCGACATTCATGAAGAGATTGTTGAAAATCTCCAGCATAACCGGATCGACCTCGGTCCCGATCGCCATCTCCCGGGTGAGTTCCTTTACCCGCGTAAGGATGAGGTGGCCATGGCGGTTCATTTCCGCCTGCCAGCCGGGCTCGATCACATTCGTACCGGTTTTCTCGACGATTACGGCGGGGCCGTCGATGCGCGCACCGGCAGGCAGGGTGTTGCGATCATAAAACGGGCAGTCCTGCCATGTGTCGCCCATAAAGATCTGCTGACGGGAGAGGGGGGTGATGTTGACCTCGCCCTCCGCGTCCGGCAGGGCCGGATCCTCGATCTTGTCGCCAACCCCGACGACTTCGACAGCGGCGGCCTCGACGATCAGTGATTTTTCAGGGGTGGTAAAACCGAAGCGCTGACGATGTGCGGTTTCGAAGGCCTTGATAACCTCCGCAAGCGGCCCGTCATCGACAATCATCGTCGTATCGGAGCCCTGATATTTGATATGGAGTTTCCGCTCAACACGGATACGGGACTCCTCCGCACCTTGCGCCTGCATTTCGGCGTAGCCTTCCTTGGCGAGGGCATCCAGCGTTGCAGCGATGTCGGAAAGGGCGCTTTCGACAAGCGTAACCTCCATCGCCTTTTCCTTCAGCACCCGAAGGTCGGCAAGCCCCATGCCGAAGGCGGAAAGAACGCCTGCGTAAGGGTGCAGCATGATCTTCTTCATGCCAAGGCTGTCGGCCACGAGACAGGCGTGTTGTCCGCCTGCCCCGCCGAAGGAGGTGAGGACATATTCGGAGACGTCATAGCCCCGCTGGACGGAGATTTTCTTGATGGCATTGGCCATATTCTCGACCGCGATAAACAGGAATCCTTTCGCGACTTCCTCAGGCGTGCGGGCATCGCCGGTGGCGGCGCTGATCTCCGCGGCGAGGGTTTTGAATTTCTCGTGAACGGTCTCCACATCCAGCGCCTCGTCTGCATCGGGACCGAAGACCTTTGGGAAAAACTCCGGCGCGAGCTTGCCGAGCATGACATTGCAGTCGGTCACCGTGAGCGGGCCGCCCTTGCGATAGCAGGCTGGGCCGGGGTTGGCCCCGGCGCTGTCCGGGCCGACCTTATAGCGGGCGCCGTCGAACTCGAGGATCGAGCCGCCGCCCGCCGCCACCGTGTTGATCAGCATCATCGGCGCGCGCATGCGCACCCCGGCGACCTCTGTCTCGAAGGTCCGTTCATATTCCCCGCCGTAATGGGAGACATCGGTGGAGGTACCGCCCATGTCGAAGCCGATCACCTTGTCGAAACCCGCCATGGCCGATGTCTGCACCATGCCAACCACGCCACCCGCAGGGCCGGAAAGAATGGCATCCTTGCCTTGGAAAAAATGCGCGTCCGTCAGGCCACCGTTCGATTGCATGAACATCAGCCGAGTATCGCCCAGTTCCGATGCCACCCGGTCGACATAGCGTCTGAGAATAGGGGAGAGATAGGCATCGACGACCGTGGTGTCGCCCCGGCTGACCAGTTTCATCAGCGGGCTGGTCCCGTGACTGGTGGACACCTGTGTAAAGCCGATGTCCTTTGCAATCTCGGCCACCGCTTTTTCATGATCGGGATAGCGGTAGCCATGCATGAAGACAATGGCGCAGGCACGAAGACCATCCTCATAGGCTTTTTGCAGGGTCTTCCGCGCGGCATCGGTGTCGAGGGCACGGATAACCTCTCCGCCTGCGCCCAATCGTTCGGGCACCTCGATCACCTGTTTGTAGAGCATTTCCGGAAGTTCGATATGCAGGGCGAACAGTTTCGGTCTTGTCTGGTATCCGATCCGGAGGCTGTCGCGGAACCCCTCCGTCGTCACCAGGAGGAGCGGCTCGCCTTTGCGTTCCAGCAGGGCATTGGTCGCCACAGTCGTGCCCATCTTCACCGCATCGATCTGCGAGGCCGGAATATCGTCTGTCTTGTCAAGGCCCAAGAGGTCGCGAATGCCCTGAAGCGCCGCATCTTCATATTGCTCCGGGTTCTCGCTGAGCAGCTTGTGGGTGACAATGGCGCCCTCGGGCGTGCGGGCGACAAGGTCGGTAAAGGTGCCGCCGCGATCGACCCAGAATTGCCAGTCGCCGGTTGCTGTGTCATCCGTGGATTTTGTCATTCGTTGTCTCGATTGGTGTTGTGAAGGCTCGGTGGCGCGTTCCTTTTCCATATCATTCGGCAGAGGCCATCGTAAAGCTGTATCGGCAATTGTCCGGTTCTGTATTCACGAAATGACGCTGTCGCGCGTTGTTAGAGCGAAAAGAATTCACGAAAGCGCCCAGCATGACATTAGAAGAACAATCCGAAAACTATGTGCCTCTCTCCCGTTCGGCGATCTGGGAGTTGCAGCGGAGTTATTATTCCCGCCTCGGCATTAACGCCTGGCAGCCGAACATGGTGCCGAACTATGTCACGACCAATCCGTTCATCGCACGAAGCTATGCCCAGGTGATTGAGGGCTTTCTGGAGGATTTTGGAGTGGCCCGTGCGTCCGGCGGAGAACGCGAGCCATATTACATCATTGAACTCGGTGCCGGATCGGGCCGGTTCGCCTATGGATTCCTGAAGTTTTTTTTCTCCCCGGAACAGATGGCTGTTCGCAAGAAGCGTGACGTTGTCTATGTCATGACCGATATCAGCGAAACGACCATCAAATACTGGCGTCGGCATCCGCAGTTAAAATCCTTTATCGACATGGGCGTACTCGATTTTGCCTATCTGGATGCCCTGAAGGACCACCCGATCGACCTGTTGGTCTCGAAGAAAAGGATTGAGCCGGGCAAGCTTTCAAATCCGCTGTCCGTTATCGCCAACTATGTATTCGACAGCATTCCCCATGATCTCTACGCCGCATCGAACGGAAAGCTGATGGCACGACATGTCTGTCACAGGATCGAGACGGATAGCATGGAAATTGACGAGATTGTCCGGGATACGGACTTCGGCTATCACGAGGAACCCTGCGGTACGGACATTTACGACAATGAAGACTGGAACCGCATCCTTGAGATATACCTGAAGGTCAAAGGAGGTATAAATTTCTCCTTTCCGGTGGGCGGGTTGACGGCGCTGGACAGACTTGCTGCGCTTACCTCTGGGCCAATGTTCTGCCTCGCCGGGGACTTCGGGGCCTCGAATCTCTCGGTGCTCGCGGATATGCCGCCGCGCAAGATCGCCCGGAATGGCACCTATTCCCTGCATGTTAATTTCCATGCAATATCAGAATATGTGGCCTTGCGAAAAGGCCGGTATTTTTCACCCGGACATGCAAAATCCTCGCTGGAAATGGCGGGAATCCTGATGAACCCGGGGCGGCGGCAAAATAGGCATCTTGCGCATCGCTTCAATATGCATATCCGCGATACGGGACCGGATGAGTTTTTCATGCTGAAAAAAATGGCTGAGGAGAATTTTGAGACCCATAGTCTGTCAAGGATTCTTGCCCTCTTTCGAATGGGCCATGGCGATATCAAATTATTCCGTGGATGTAGTAACGCCTTGTTGAAGGCGCTTACCGGGGCGAATGAGTTTGAGAGAGACTCTGTTGTCGCAGAACTGATGAAGGTCGATGACATATTTTTCCGCTGCGACCGGACGGCAGACCCGGCCATCTTGATTCTTCAGATTTTACTGAGCCTGAATGCAAAGAAGGAAACCCTTCAGATTCTTTCGCGAAACCGGAAATTTCTGGAGCAGACACCAGAGGGAATCCTTGCCCTTGCGGATTCGCTGCACCGGCTCGGCCGGGCAGAAGACGCTGTTCCACCGCTGAAAATGCTTCTCTCGCGGGAACCCGGGCATCCCGAGGCGAAAGCCCTGATGGCGCGTCTGTCGAGCGGAAAAATGTGCGAAAAATCTGCCTAAGCTGCTGATTTCAGGGATGGAGTAAGAAAATTTAAACTCAATGCCGTTAGTGCTATGCTATGCATCATTCACGCAATCTGAAACGGTATTGAGACAGGATCACATGGCACATAAAGGTATTATTCTCGCGGGCGGAACAGGCAGCCGGCTTCATCCGTTGACACTTGCTGTCAGTAAACAGTTGATGCCGATCTATGACAAGCCGATGATCTATTATCCACTGACCACCCTGATGCTGGCCGACATCCGCGATATTCTGGTAATCACTACGCCGGAAGAACAGGCAGTTTTTCAGAAAGTTCTGGGAGATGGGGCACGTTGGGGTCTGAACATCAGTTATAAAGCACAGCCTTCTCCTGACGGATTGGCACAGGCCTTTATCCTCGGCGCGGAGCATATTGGCGATGACCATTCCGCGCTTATTCTCGGAGACAATATCTTCTATGCCAGTCGTTTTAGTGAACTACTCAAGAGCGCCAAGGCCCGCCAGCAAGGTGCGACCATCTTTGGCTATCATGTCTCGGACCCGACGGCCTATGGCGTCGCCGAATTTGATGAGACAGGTAAGGTCATTGGTGTGGAAGAAAAGCCGAAGCAGCCGAAATCGAATTTTGCCATTACCGGCCTCTATTTCTATGACAACCAGGTGGTGGATTTCGCGAAACACTTGAAACCGAGTGCGCGCGGGGAGCTTGAAATCACCGACCTTAACCGCCTCTATCTCGATCAGGGGGAACTCGGCATGGAATTCCTCGGTCGCGGCAGCGCCTGGCTCGATACCGGGACCCATGACAACCTGCTGGAAGCGTCCCATTTTGTGCAGACGATCGAGAAACGGCAGGGGCTTAAAATTGCCTGCCCCGAGGAAATTGCCTATCAGAAGAAGTTTATCACGGCGGATGAACTTGCGGCCCTCGCCGAACCGCTCCGCAAGAGCGGCTATGGCGAGTATTTGCTCGACCTCATCAAATAAACTCTAGATAAAACCGCGCATCTCCAGCGTGGCGATAATCTGGTCGGCGGCGTCTTCCGGGCTGGTCTTGGCGCCGTCGATGATAATCTCGGCAT
The DNA here is from genome assembly GCF_963973085.1 of uncultured Sneathiella sp. Taxonomy (GTDB): domain Bacteria; phylum Pseudomonadota; class Alphaproteobacteria; order Sneathiellales; family Sneathiellaceae; genus Sneathiella. The sequence goes on along the minus strand of NZ_CAXAXA010000001.1, from coordinate 150,023 downwards.
TCTCCGGCCGTTCATAGTCGGAGGAGATGCCGGTGAAATTCTTGATTTCGCCGGCGCGGGCCTTCTTGTAGAGGCCCTTGATATCCCGCGCCTCGCAGATTTCCAGCGGGGTGTCGACGAAAACCTCCAGAAATTCTCCGTCTTCCAGCAGGCCGCGGGCCATCTGTCGCTCGCTCCTAAAGGGGGAGATGAAGGAGACGAGGGTAATCAGCCCGGCATCGACCATCAGCCTGGCCGTCTCGCCGACGCGGCGGATATTTTCCACCCGGTCGGCGTCAGTGAAGCCGAGGTCCTTGTTCAGCCCGTGACGCACGTTATCGCCATCCAGCAGATAGGTGTGCTTGTTGAGCGCATGAAGCTTCTTCTCAACCAGATTGGCGATGGTCGATTTTCCGGAGCCCGAAAGCCCGGTAAACCAGAGAACGGAGGCTTTCTGCCCTTTCTGTTCGGCCCGCGCCTCTTTATGGATATCCACCGACTGCCAGTGAATGTTGTCGGCGCGGCGCAGGGCAAAATCGATCATGCCTGCGGCGACCGTCGCATTAGTGAAGCGGTCAATCAGGATGAAGGAACCCGTCTCTGGGATATCGGCATAGGGATCGAAGGAAATCGCCTTGTCGAGGGACAGGTTGCAGACACCGATTTCATTCAGCTCCAGCGTCGTGGTCGCCATATGCTCCATCGTGTTGACGTTGACCTTGTATTTGAGGCTGCTGATCCGGGCGGCGGTTGTCCCTGTCCCGAGCTTCAGCAGATAGGTTCGGCTCGGCAGCATCGGTTCGCTATTCATCCAGACGATTTTCGCTTCGAACTGGTCGGCGGTGGCGGGGCGGTTTTGCGGTGCGCAGAGAATATCCCCGCGGCTGATGTCGATTTCATCCTCAAGCGTGAGGGTGACGGCCTGTCCCTTGAAGGCTTCCTTCAAATCTCCGTCGAAAGTGACAATGCGCGCGATCTTGCTGCTCTGGCCGGAACCCGGTTGGACAATCGGATCGCCGACAAGGATGGTGCCACTCGCAACAGTGCCGGAGAAGCCTCGGAAGTCGAGATTCGGGCGATTGACCCATTGCACAGGAAATCGGAAAGGGTGGCTGTCATCGCCGGTACTGACATCGACAGTCTCCAGATGCCCAAGAACACTCGGCCCGTCGTACCAGGGCATGGCCGCGCTGGCGCCGATCATATTATCGCCCTTCAGCGCCGAGACTGGGATGGTCGTGATCTCATCGAAATTGAGTTGTTCGGCAAATTTCGTGTAATCGGCGCGGATTTTCTCAAAGACACCCTCGTCATAATCCACGAGATCCATCTTGTTGATGGCGAGGACAACTTTCTTGATGCCGAGCAAGGAGACGAGATAGCTGTGGCGCATGGTCTGGATCAGCACGCCTTTTCGCGCATCGATCAGGATGACGGCGAGATCAGCGGTTGACGCGCCGGTCACCATATTGCGGGTATATTGCTCATGACCCGGGGTATCGGCGACAATGAATTTTCGTTTGTCGGTGGCGAAGAAGCGATAGGCCACATCGATGGTGATGCCCTGTTCACGCTCGGCCTGAAGTCCATCAAGGAGAAGGGCGTAGTCGATCTCGCCATTCTGGGTGCCGACCCGCTTGCTTTCGGCGGTCAGCGTGGCGAGCTGATCTTCAAACAACAGCTTCGAATCCCACAGAAGGCGGCCGATAAAGGTGCTTTTGCCGTCATCGACGCTGCCGCAAGTGATAAAACGGAGGAGATTCTTCTGTTCCTGTGTCTTGAGATAGGCGTCGATTTCCGCTGTTACGCTGTCCGTCAGCTGATCCATCAGAAATAGCCCTCCTGCTTTTTCTTCTCCATCGATCCGGCCTGGTCCTTGTCGATCAGGCGTCCCTGGCGCTCGGAGTTACGGGCGACGAGCATTTCCTGGATAATCTCGGGCAGGGTAGCAGCGGTCGATTCAATCGCGCCGGTCAATGGGTAACAACCAAGGGTACGGAAGCGGATGGATTTCATCATCGGCGTTTCCCCCGGCTCAAGCGGCATTCTCTCGTCATCAACCATGATCAGCATGCCGTCGCGTTCGACCACCGGGCGCATCTCGGCGTAATACAGCGGGACGATGGGGATACTCTCCATATAGATGTACTGCCAGATATCGAGCTCGGTCCAATTGGAGAGGGGGAAGGCGCGGATGCTCTCTCCCTTGCGAACCCGGCCGTTATAGAGGGACCAGAGCTCCGGTCGCTGGTTTTTCGGATCCCAGCGATGAGCCTCGTTGCGAAAGGAGAAGACCCGCTCTTTCGCGCGGCTCGCTTCCTCATCGCGCCGTGCGCCGCCAAAGGCCGCATCGAACTTGTAGCGATCGAGCGCCTGTTTCAGCGCTTCTGTCTTCATGATGTCCGTATGCAGTGCCGAACCATGGGTGAAGGGCCCAATGCCGCGCTTCACACCTTCGGGGTTGATATGCACCAGCAGTTCTAGCCCGTATTCCTTCACGATGGTGTCGCGAAAATGAATCATCTCGCGGAATTTCCAGGTGGTATCCACGTGCAAAAGCGGAAAAGGAACGGGGGATGGATAGAACGATTTCCGCGCCAGATGCAGCAGCACTGCCGAATCCTTGCCGATAGAATAGAGCATGACCGGTTTTTCAAACTCTGCCGCTACCTCCCGGAAAATCTGAATGCTTTCCGCTTCCAGTTGGCGCAGGTGGGTCATATGCGATGGGCTCATGATGTCATGTCTCTGTTCAGTTACCGGGGCGCCGACGGGCCTGTTGTGCACGGGCTTACATAATATTGAGGGTTGCGACAAGAAGAAACAACCCAAATATACGGTAAAAAAATGTAAAATATTCATTTTATCATAATTTTATCGTGCAAAACGTCACATAGACATCCTGTTGCGGCAATGCAATGGGGAGTTCGGGAATTCAACAGCGGAGCCCAAATACTCTGGCGGGAAAATTCACGAAGGAAATCAATTGAATGCGCCGCATATGCGCTTTATTGTTGAAAATCAAATCGATTGGAGAAAGGGCGGCATGGCAATCGACAAGGATTTTACCTTTACCGACGCGTATCTTGCCTGTCCGGAATGTGACCTTGTGCATGCGGTGCCGTCGATCCGGGAAGGGGAGCAGGGGCGCTGTACCCGTTGCGGCGCCTTGCTCTATGTCCGCCATAAAAACAGCCTGGACCGGGCGCTGGCCTTTGCGCTCACCGGCCTCATGTTTTTCATCCTCGCCAATATGTTCCCGCTGCTCACCTTCGAGATGGAAGGGGTGTCCCAGTCGAACCGCCTGATTGACGGTGCCATCGCTTTCTGGAATGCGGGCTATTGGGAGCTTGGCATTGTCGTCTTTGTCTCCAGCGTCGTGGCTCCGCTGATGGTGCTGCTGGTTCTCATTACACTTTTATTGCCGATGCGCCTGAACCGGGTGCCGCCCAGCCCACAGTTTCAGATCCGCACACTCAACCATCTGCGGCCCTGGGCAATGTCGGAGATTTTTGTCCTCGGGATTATCGTTGCCTTCGTGAAATTGCAGGATTTCGCCGATGTCAGTGTTGGTCTTTCCCTGTTCGCCTTTGTCCTGATGGTGGCGGCGACGGTCATGGCCTATCTGACGCTGGATGAAAACGCGCTCTGGTCGCGGTTGCAGGAGATAAAGGCATGAGCGCCGCACCGGTGACGGCGAAAGCACTGGACGCCGTCTCCTGCCATGTCTGTGGGCTGCTGGTGTCCAACCGTTTTATCCGGGAACGCTCCCGCGACTGTCCGCGTTGCGCGGCAACCCTGCACAGCCGGAAGGTCAACAGCATGGCGCGGACCTGGGCGCTTCTGATCGCGGCGGCGGTTCTATATGTCCCGGCAAATGTCTATCCTGTGCTGACGCTGGTCTCTTTCGGTCAGTCGACGACAAACACGATTATGGGGGGTGTTATCGAGCTGGTGAAGTCCGGACAGGTCGTGATTGCGGTCATTGTCTTCGTGGCCAGTGTCTTTGTGCCTATTTTCAAGATCGCCGCATTGCTTTTTCTGGCCATTTCGGTGCAATTTGGTATGAAGGCGCGACGGCGGGAGCGGACCATGCTCTATCGTTTTACGGAATTTATCGGTCGCTGGTCCATGATTGATATCTTCATGATCTCGATCCTGATCGCACTGGTAAAGCTGCAGGCGCTGGCGACCGTCACGGCGGGACCCGGCGCGATCGCGTTTGCGGCGGTGGTGATTATTACGATGTTTGCGGCCATGACCTTTGATCCGCGTTTGATTTGGGATGAAGAGGGGGAAAATGATGACGGATGATAGTGAACAGAAGGTGCCGGAGGCACGTGTGCGCCGCGGATACGGCAGCCTGATGAGCATCTGGATCGTGCCGGTGATTGCGCTTGGTGTGGCCGCCTATCTGATTTTCCAGGCCGTTGCCGGACGCGGGACGGAAATTAGCATCATTTTTGACGATGCCGAAGGAATGGTTCCCGGCAAAACGCAACTCAAGTATAAGGATGTCAATATCGGCCAGCTGAACCGGATTGATATCCTCGATAATGACGAAGGGGTTTCTCTCGTTGTCGACGTTCAAAAGTCGGCGGAAAAATACCTGACCGAGGACGCGCGTTTCTGGATTGTCGCTCCTGCGATCGGGTTTCAGGGGATTACAGGATTGCAAACCCTGCTGTCCGGTTCTTTCATCGAGATTGATCCCGGTGAGGGCAAGGGCGAGAAGAAAACGGACTTTACAGGCCTTAAGACACCGCCGGTAATCACGTCCAATGACAAGGGGACCGAATATATTCTTTCCACCGGCAAGCTCCGTAATATCAATCGCGGAACACCAGTGATGTATAAGGGTCTCGTTGTCGGCAGCGTCCTCGGCTACAAGCTCGCGGATGACAAGCAGGCAATTGATGTCTATGCCTTTGTCGAAGCTCCCTATGATGACCTGGTACTGGAGGGAACGAATTTCTGGAATGCGGGCGGAATCAATGTGTCTGTCTCAACCTCCGGGGTCGAGCTGGGCGCAAATTCCCTGCAAAGCCTGATTGCCGGCGCGATCGAGTTTGGCACAGCTGACCTTTACAGCAATACTTTTCCGGCTGAGGCGCGCAATGTCTTCAAGCTGTATGATGATGAAAAGGCAAAGGAGGATGCGCGCTACACCGAAAAGATCGTCTATGTGCTGTATTTCGATGGTTCGGTCAGCGGTCTCTCTGTCGGAGCGAATGTCGAGTTCAAGGGAATCAAGGTCGGCAGCGTCCGGGATATTAGCTTGGAGATCGATGAAGAGAACCAGAAATACTATATTCCGGTGCTGATTGAGATTGAACCGCAGCGTATTAGCCTGACGGACGACGGAAAGAAAATCCGCTCGGTTCTGGAAACCCGGGAATTGCGCCAGAAGGTGATCAAGAACCTGATCGCGCGGGGCCTGAAGGCGAAGCTCAAGAGCGCCAGCTTTCTGACCGGCCAGCTTATCGTCGATCTCGACCTGCTGCCGGACAAGAAGGGTGTCTATGTCACCTCAAATGGTCAATATCCGGAAATTCCAACGGTTGAGGCGGATCTCGAAGCCATTACTACCTCTATCTCGCAGTTGATGACGAAGCTGGACAATCTTCCGATTGAGCGGCTGGGGAATAGCTTGACTAACACTGTGGAGGGGCTGGATAAATTCATCAATTCCGGCGAGTTGCAGAGTACGATTGCGCAATATCGTGAACTGGCCGCTTCTGTCCGGGTCGTGGCGCAGAATTTTGACAAGAAGACCTTGCCGTCCATCGACGCAACGCTGGAGAGCACGCGCGAGGCGGTCCAGAAGATCGACCAGACCCTGGCGTCGGCCCAGAGCATGTTCAGCGCCGTCAACGGAATGATTGCCGACGGGTCTCCCTTCAAATATGATCTGACGAACATGCTGCAGGAACTAGCAGCGGCCAGTCGCTCTGTGCGCAGCCTTGCCGATTTCCTGGAACGGAACCCCAGTTCCCTGATCAGCGGAAAGAGATAGGAAAATGCCTGTATTCAACATGATCCGACCCGCTTCGAGATATGCTGTCCTTGTCCTGATACTGTTCGCCATTGGTGCCTGTGCCGGCTTGCCGGGCTCTGCCCCGACGCGCTTCTACATCCTGAAGACGGCCGAGGATATCAAACCGGGAGAGGCAACAATCAATCTGCCGGAAGCCATGACCATTGGTATCGGACCGGTTCAAATTCCTGGCTATGCGGACCGACCGCAAATCGTCACCTTCGATAGCGGTGCGGAAATCAACGTATCGGACTTCGATCATTGGGCGGAACCGCTTAGCGATGCCATCAAACGCGTGGTCAGTAGCAATGTCGCCTTCCTGATCGGGGAAGAGAAAGTCTTCGCTTATCCAGCGGATTTCCGCCCGAACAAAGGCTCCGTTCAGGTTGCCCTTGATATTATCGACATTACCGAGACAGGCACCGGCGTTGCGCGTCTTTCCGTGCGCTGGCATCTGAAAGAGCTGTACGATAACACGGTGCTGGCCCGTCATGCGAAAACCTATGAAATGCCCGCAACAACCGGCGATTACAACAGCTATGCCAACGCGTTGAGCACTCTTCTTGGCCAGTTGTCGCGTGACATCGCGAACTCTCTTGATGGGTTGAATCTGTCCTCATGACGAAAACCAATGTTCTTTTTGTCACCCTTGATCAGTGGCGGGCGGACCATCTTGCGGCGACAGGCAACCCGACCATCCAGACCCCGACAATGGATGCTCTCTGCGCTGACGGGGTTACTTTTCGCAATCATTTCACTTGTATTGCACCCTGCGGCCCGTCTCGCACGACCTTTCTCACCGGCATGTATCCGAGCAATCACCGATCCATCCGAAACGGCACGCCGCTCAATCACAGCCTGACGAACCTCGCGTTTGAGGCCCGTACTGCCGGGTATGATCCGACCCTCTGGGGCTATACGGACACGACACCGGACCCGCGTGTGCTGGGAGAGGATCATGAGGCGTTCCTGACGTATGAAGGGGTGATGCCGGGTTTCAGCGTGGGCCAGCAGTTGCCCGCGAACAGCATTCCCTGGCTCGAATATCTGGCGGGTAAGGGGTATGACATTCCCGGCCCGGGCTACGCCATTTATTTCCCGGATCCGGATTATAAATTGCCACCCGGCCGTCATCCGCTTTTCGCCCCAAGCCGGTTCAAGGCAGAGGACAGCGAAACCCACTGGCTGGCGGATCAGTTGATCAAGGACCTGAAATCAAAGCCGTCAGACCCGTTTTTTCATCATTTGACCTTTCTGCGGCCGCATCCGCCCTTTATTTCGCCGCCGGAATATCATGATCTCTATAAGCCGTCCGATATGCCTTTGTCGGTCCGCGATGGGTCGCCCGATGACATGCGGGCAAAGCACCCGTCGCTGGCCCTGATGTACCAAGCGATTCCGCAGGATGCCTTCTTCATGGAAGGGGAAGGCCGTGCGGTTGATCTCGATGAGGAGGCAACTCAGCAGATCCGGGCAACCTATCAATCCCTGATCACCGAGGCGGATCACAATCTCGGCCGCGTTATCGCCACCCTGAAAGAACAGGGGCAGTATGACGAAACCCTGATTGTTGTGACCTCCGATCACGGGGAGCAGCTCGGCGATCATTATCTTTGGGGCAAGATCGGCTTTTACGATGAAAGCTTCCATATTCCGCTGATCATCAAGCCGCCCAAATGCTGGAATGTAACCACCGGCCGCGAGATCAGTGAATTTACCGAATCCGTCGATCTCATGCCGACAATTCTGGATGGCCTGAATCTTCCCATCCCGCGGCAGTGCGATGGCCACTCTCTGATGCCGTTTCTCAAAGGGGAGACTCCGGCGGGCTGGCGGCGGGCGGTGCACTGGCTTTATGATTTCCGCGATCCCGTGGGGCAGATGCCGGAGACGGCCCTCAATATAAAGTCGTCAGAATGTAACTTGCTTGTCCATCGGGATGCGGAATTCAAATATGTGCATTTTGCAGCTCTGCCACCGCTTCTTTTCGATGTGAAAAATGACCCGGACGAGACGCGCAATCTGGCTGAAGACCCGGATTACCAAGGCGTGGTCCTCGATTGCGTGCAAGAGCTTCTTTCCTGGCGGATGCGCTATGAATATGGCGAACTTGTTAATTTGAGCGCGTCCGACAATGGGCTTGTCGGCAACCGGATGAGCAGATGAACTGGCGAGCTGAGCGAGAGGAACTGATTGCGACGGTGCGGGAAATGAACGCCCGCGGGATAAATCAGGGAAGTTCCGGCAACGCCAGCGTCCGGGTTGACGGAGGGTATCTGATTACGCCGTCGGGCATGGCCTATGACGATCTTGCGCCCGAAGATATCGTCGAAATGTCTTTTGATGGCGAGGTGAGCGGCCGTCGCAACCCGTCCAGCGAATGGCGCTTTCATCATAATCTGCTGGAGTCGCGCGCCGATTTTGGCGCTGTTTTGCACACCCATGGCAAAGGGGTAATGACAATCGCCTGCCAACGGTTGGAACTGCCACCTTTCCACTACATGATCGTGATGGCGGGTGGAAACACAATTCGCTGTGCCGACTACGCGACCTTCGGCACCCAGGAACTCTCCGATAACGCCCTCAAGGCGATGGAGGAGCGCAAAGCCTGCTTGCTCGCCAATCACGGCCTGCTGGTGGGGGAGAAAAACCTGGAAAGAGCCCTCGCACTCGCCGTCGAGGTAGAGACGCTCTGTGAGACGTACTGGCGCATTCTACAGATCGGCACGCCGATCCTGCTCAGCGATGCGGAAATGGACGCAGTGAAAGAACAGTTCAGCAAAGGTTATGGCATGCCACAGGGAGAGGATAGATGAAAAGCCGATTTGCCGTTACCGCCCGCTTCGATGTAATTCAGGGGAAAGAGGCCGCCTTCATGGTGGAAATGAAGAAACAGGCGGAAAATTCCCTCAATCTGGAACCGGGCTGTCATTACTTCGATATCTGCGTGGATACAGAAAACCCCGGCCGTATAATTCTCTATGAACTGTATGAAAACAGCGCTGCCTTCGACGATCATCTTGCCTCCCGTCATTTTGAGGATTTTATCGAAACGGTGACGCCAATGATTATTGGGAAGAAAATTGAACGCTGGAACCGGGTATAGGGCCGCCTGCGATGGATAGGGACTATCGCGAGGGGCAAAATTTCGCTAGAAAAAACCCTTAAATTGATTTGGAGGAAACAATAATGACAAAGACAATATCCAAAGCTGAATTTCTAAATTCTTTCGGAACAGTTTATGGACCCGGGGAGTGGTTCAAGATTGATCAGGAGCGGATCAATAAATTTGCCGAAGCGACAGATGATTTCCAGTTTATCCATGTCGATCCGGAACGCGCCGCCAAGGAGACACCCTTCGGCACCACCATCGCCCATGGCTTCCTCACACTGTCGCTGCTGGCCGGGCTGGTCCCGAAAATCCGGCCGAATGTCGAGAATACCCAGATGGGCATCAATTACGGTATCGACAAGTTGCGGTTTTTACAGCCGGTCAAGGTAGACAGCGAAATTCGGGTTTCAGCCAAGATCCTCAGTATCGACGAGAAACGTCCGGGGCAATATCTCTCCAAAACGGAAGTCACGGTCGAGATCAAGGGCGAAGACAAACCGGCATTGATAGTTGAATGGCTTGGCATGACCTTCCTCGGCGATTAAAAATACTATAAAATCAGATATTTAAGGAGAGAATATGAGTATTCGCTTTGATGGCAAGGTGGCGATTGTCACCGGCGCCGGAAATGGACTTGGGCGCAGCCATGCGCTCGGCCTCGCGGCGCGCGGCGCGAAAGTGGTTGTCAATGATCTCGGCGGGTCCGTCGATGGCTGTGGCGGCTCTTCCGATGCGGCGAAGTCTGTGGTTGCCGAGATTGAGACGGCGGGCGGCGAGGCGATCGCCAACGGTGCGAATGTCACCGACATGGCGCAGGTCTCCCAGATGGTCGATGAGGCGATGGCGAAATGGGGCCGCGTCGATATCCTCGTCAATAACGCCGGGGTGCTGCGGGACAAGTCCTTCTCCAATGTCGAGATGAAGGATTTTGCCTTCGTACTGGATGTGCATTTGATGGGCTCGGTCAACTGCTCAAAGGCAGTGTGGAACATCATGCGGGAGCAGGGCTATGGCCGTATCGCCATGACCACCTCCTCAAGCGGGCTTTACGGTAACTTCGGCCAGACCAACTATGGCGCGGCGAAGATGGGCGTCATCGGCCTGATGAACACGCTGGTGATCGAAGGCGCAAAATACGGGATCAAGGTCAACGCCTTGTCGCCTTGCGCGGCAACCCGCATGACCGAGGATATCATCCCGGAAAATCTTCTGGAGCTGTTGACCCCGGAATCGGTAACTCCTGCGCTTCTTTATATCGTGTCCGAGGACAGCCCAAATCGCACGATCATCACGGCGGGCGCGGGCACCTATGCACGCAGCATCGTCTATGAGACGGGCGGCAAATGGCTGGCCGAGGGCGAACGGACGCCGGAGAAAATCGCCGAGCATTGGGGAGAGATTGCCGATCCAGCCACGCAGCTTGAATATACGAGTGGTAATGACCAGACGACAAATATGCTGACCAAGGCCGCGAACGGCCTCGGCATCAAGCTCTAGGGCTTATTCAAAAACGGCAGATTGAGGTCATTCTCTTTTGCGCAATTGATGGCCTCCTCATATCCGGCGTCGGCGTGGCGCATCACGCCCGTCGCCGGATCATTGAAGAGAACGCGGGCGATCCGCTCGTCGGCTTCCTCTGTGCCGTCACAGACAATCACCATCCCCGCATGTTGAGAAAAGCCCATGCCGACACCGCCGCCATGATGCAGGCTGACCCAGGTTGCCCCGCTCGCGGTATTGAGGAGCGCATTCAAGAGCGGCCAGTCAGAGACGGCATCCGAACCGTCCTTCATCCCCTCCGTCTCCCGATTGGGGCTGGCAACCGACCCTGAATCCAGATGATCGCGGCCGATCACGATGGGGGCGGAAAGCTCACCGGTCCGCACCATTTCGTTAAACGCAAGGCCGAGACGATGGCGCTGACCTAAGCCCACCCAGCAGATGCGCGACGGGAGCCCCTGAAACCTGATCCGTTCCTTCGCCATGTCGAGCCAGTTGTGAAGATGCGCATCGTCGGGGATCAGCTCCTTCACCTTGGCGTCCGTCTTGAAGATATCCTCAGGATCGCCGGAGAGGGCGGCCCAGCGGAACGGCCCGATCCCCCGGCAGAAGAGGGGGCGGATATAGGCGGGCACGAAACCCGGGAAGTTGAAGGCGCTGTCGACCCCTTCCTCCAGCGCGACCTGGCGGATATTGTTGCCATAATCGACGGTGGGGATGCCACGCGCCTGAAATTCGAGCATCGCCCGCACCTGCACCGCCATGGATTTCCGCGCCGCGACCTCGACGGATTTGGGATCGGTTTCGCGCATCTGCTCCCATTGATCCAGCGTCCAGCCTTGCGGCAGATAGCCGTTTACCGGATCATGGGCGGACGTCTGGTCGGTCACCAGATCGGGCAGCATGTCGCCGTCCAGAATCTCCGGGAAGATATCGGCGGCATTGCCGAGCAGACCGACGGAGACCGGCTTGCCGCGCTCAATAGCATCGCGGATGATAGCGAGGGCCTCGGCCAATGTGTCGGCCTTCTCATCGAGAAAGCCCGAGCGCAGGCGGAAATCGATGCTGCTTGGCCGGCATTCTACAGCGAGCATGGAGGCACTGGCCATGGTCGCGGCCAGCGGCTGCGCCCCGCCCATGCCACCGAGACCGCCGGTGAGTATCCATTTGCCGGACATATCGCCGCCGAAATGCTGGCGTCCGGCTTCCGCGAAGGTTTCATAGGTGCCCTGCACGATGCCTTGGCTGCCGATATAGATCCAGGAGCCCGCCGTCATCTGGCCATACATCATCAGGCCCTTCTTATCGAGCTCGTTGAAATGATCCCAGTTGGCCCAGTGCGGCACGAGGTTGGAATTGGCGATCAGGACACGCGGCGCATTCTCATGGGTCTTGAAGACGCCGACGGCCTTGCCCGACTGCACGAGTAAAGTCTCGTCCGCATTGAGATCACGGAGGGAGCGCTGGATCTGGTCGAAGCACTCCCAGTTGCGCGCCGCCCGGCCGATGCCGCCGTAAACCACCAGCTCCGCCGGGTTCTCGGCAACGTCGGGATCGAGATTGTTCATCAGCATCCGGAGCGGCGCTTCGGTCAGCCAGCTCTTGCAGGACAATTCCGGGCCTGTGGGGGCCTTGATCACGCGGCTGTTATCTCGTCTGTTCATCATTGTGGCGTTCCTTTATGCAACGATATTCCGCCGCCCGAAGTCGAGCATGGCATCCAGTATCTGTTTGAGCGTTGGCTGAAGCGCGGAGGCATTCTCTGTCAAGTAGGTGAAGGGGGCCTCCTCCAGCATATAGTCTTCCTGCGCGAGTTCCATCTGCAGCGCCTGGATATTGTTTGCCGGGTCGCCGTAATGGCGGGTGATATAGCCGCCCTTGAACCGGCCATTGAGTGCATGGCTGTAGGGGGAGGCGGCGGCAATTTTCTCCACTGTTTCTTCAAGCGCCGGATCGAGGGAGATTCCATCTCCTGTTCCGAGGTTGAGCGTTGGCAGGCGACCGTCAAAAAACCGCGGCAGGACGGAGCGGATGGAGTGGCAATCATAAAGCAGAACAAGCCCGTGCAGCGCCTTGATCCGCTCGATTTCCTCCGCTAGTACATCGTGATAGGGCTGCCAGAACACGCCACGTCGCGTTTCGATCTCCTCCTCATCCGGTTCCAGTCCGTCGAGATAGAGCTTGGAATTGTCAAATAACGTCGTCGGGCAGAGTTCCGTGACGCTCTGGCCGGGATAAAGCGACGCTCCGTCCGGATCACGATTGAGGTCGATCACGTAGCGGGAATATTTGGCGGTTACAACGGTCGCATCCAGTTCCTCCGCAATGTCCCGATAAAGCCGGTCGATATGCCAGTCCGTATCGGGACGGACTTTCGCTGGCTCCGTCAGGCGGCGCTCAATCGACGGCGGTATTTCCAGCCCGACATGCGGCTGACTGAGGAGGAGAGGGGACGATCCTCTATTTAAAGTAAAAACATCACCTTGCATTCTAACTCTCCAAAGTATCGGGAAGAAAGTCCGCGAACTGGGTCGCGAGCGCTCCGCTCATCACGAGGTTTTTCGCCGCCTCAATATCTGGTGCAAAGAAGCGGTCTTTCTCATAGGGTTCGACAATTTTCCGAATTTCTGCATGCAGTTTTTCGAGCGGTGCAGAGGTTCGAAGGGGGGCGCGCAACTCAATTCCCTGCGTCGCTGCCAGCAGTTCGATCCCGACGATAGCTGCTGTGTTCTCTGCCATACGCAGGAGTCGCCGCGCGCCATGGGTGGCCATGCTGACATGATCCTCCTGATTGGCGGAGGTAGGAATGCTGTCCACGGAAGCCGGATACGCCTGTTGCTTGTTCTCGCTTGCAAGTGCCGCTGCTGTCACATGGGCAATCATAAACCCTGAATTGATCCCCGCGCCCGTCACCAGAAAGGCAGGTAGGCCGCTGATGGAGGTATCGACCAGCATGGCGATACGCCGCTCCGACATCGAGCCGATCTCGGCAATGGCGAGGGCGAGGTTATCGGCGGCAAGAGCGATCGGCTCTGCGTGAAAATTGCCGCCAGAAATGACATCGCCGGTATCTACGAAGACCAACGGGTTGTCAGAGACGGAATTCGCCTCGATCGTCAGGACGCCTGCCGCATGGCGCATCTGGTCAAGGCAGGCGCCCATCACCTGTGGCTGACAGCGCAGGCAATAAGGGTCCTGCACCTTTTCGCATTCCGCATGGGATTTGCGGATCTCGCTGCCCTCGATGAGGGCGCGATAGCTCGCCGCCATTTCCATCTGTCCAATCTGTCCGCGGGCGGCGTGAATGCGGGTATCAAAGGGCGCGTCGGTGCCTTTTGCGGCATCGAGCGAGAGGCTGCCCGCAAGCGTTGCGGCAGCCAGAAGCTTCTCCGTCTCGAACAGGCCGGCAAGGGCAAGTGCGGTCGAGACTTGTGTGCCGTTGAGCAGGGCAAGCCCCTCCTTGGGCCCGAGGGTGAGCGGCATGATCTTGAGCGCCTTCAATGTCGCCTCGGCGGGGACGATCTCGCCATCGAGGCGGACATTGCCGATACCCATCAGCGCAGCCGTCATATGGGCGAGGGGGGCAAGGTCGCCGGATGCCCCGACGGAGCCTTTCGCCGGGATACAGGGATAGATTTCATGATCGAGAAAGGTCATCAGGGCATCGATCACCACCATGCGCACGCCGGAAAACCCGCGTGCCAGGCTGGCCGCCTTCATCGCCATGACCAGCCGGACAATGTCATCGCCGAGTAAGGTACCGGTTCCGGTGGAATGGGAGAGGACAAGGTTGCGCTGCAATTGTTCCAGCTTGTCGGCCGGGATGACTTCCTGAGCAAGCCGACCAAAGCCTGTATTGATGCCATATACCGTCCGGCCTTCCTTCAGGATTGTTTGCACGACCTCGGCGCTGTCGTCCACCATGTCACGGCAGGCCGGATCGAGCTCAATTTTAACCCCGCCCTCGAAAATTGCCCGCAGGTTATCGAGGGTCATATGTCCCGGCGCGAGGGTTAGTAAATTCGATTCGCTGTTCATGACTGACCTCCATAATACCGGGAATAAAGCGGGTTAGAGCCGATGGCCTGGGTTAGTTCGGACGGGTGGTCGATATCCCAGATCGCCAGATCCGCGCGCTTGCCAACCTCCAGCGTGCCAATTTCGCTGGAAAGTCCAAGGGCTGCGGCGCCGTTCCGGGTAAACCCCGCGAGCGCCTCTTCGGGCGTCATCCGGAACAGGATGGCGGCCATGTTCATCATCAGCTGCGGATTTGTCGTGGGGGAGGAGCCAGGATTGCAGTCAGTGGCGAGCGCCATCGGGACCCTGTATTCGCGAAACAACTCTATCGGGGGCTTTCGCGTCTCCCGCAAATAGTAGAAAGCACCTGGCAGGATCACGGCGACCGTCCCCGATTTCGCCATCTCCTTGACGCCCTTTTCATCGATATATTCCAGATGGTCGGCGGATAGCGCCCTGAAATGGGCAGCGAGTTCCGCGCCGTTCTGGTTGCTGAGCTGTTCGGCATGAAGTTTTATCGGCAGGCCCAGCCTGTCCGCCGCCTTGAAAAGCTGCCGTACTTGTTCTTCCGAAAAGGCGATTTTCTCGCAAAAGGCATCGATGGCATCAATCAGACCGAGGGCATGGATCGTCGGCAGCATTTCATGGATGACCTTTGCCATATAACCGTCGCTGTTTCCGGCAAACTCTTCGGGAAGAGCATGGGCGCCGAGAAATGTTTTCTGGACGCGAACCAGATTAATCTCGCCGAGCTGTTTTGCCACCTCCAACATTTTCATCTCTGTTTCCAGATCAAGGCCATAACCGGATTTGATCTCTACGGTCGTTACGCCCGCCTTTATCATCGCTTGAAGCCGGGGTTGGCTCTCGGCGGCGAGCTCACTCTCGCTGGCGTCGCGGGTCGCTTTGACGGTGGAGAGGATGCCACCTCCTGCCGCCGCGATTTCCTCGTAACTTGCGCCATTCAGACCCATTTCGAATTCCTGCGCGCGGTTGCCCGCATGGACCAGATGGGTATGGCAGTCAATCAGGCCGGGAGTGATCCACCGGCCTTCCAGATCAATAATATTTGTGGCATTGCCGGAGAATTCCTCGGCCTGTCCAATGCCGCTGATCCTGTCGCCGGTCAGAGTAAGGGCATCGGCGTTAGCTACTCCGTATGGCTCGCCTCCCGGTGTCATGGTCGCCAATCGGGCGTTGATGAAAAGCGTGTCGCATGTCTTCGTCGCCATATCTTTTTGCCCCCATTATTAATTTGTATATACAAATTATTATGATAGACTTGCCCTTATTATCAAGCATTTTTTTCTGACCATTTTATGGCGCGGAACGGGCACCGTCCGTCAGGAGATGCTGAACGGAACGAATAGAGATCGGCTTCAGGCAGTGGAATGAACATTATCAGTGAACTGAGTATCAACCGCACCGTACCGCTTTATCAACAGATCAAGGACTTGATCCTGTCCAGGATACAAAACGGGGAATGGCAGGTGGGTGACCGGGTGCCGACAGAACATGCCCTGGTTGCCGAGCTCGGTGCCTCCCGCATGACGATCAACCGCGCACTGCGGGAACTGACGCAGGAAGGCGTGCTTGTCCGGCGGCAGGGGTCGGGAACCTTTGTCGGGCCCAGCAAGCTGGAATCGGGCCTGCTGGAAATCCGCAATATTGCAGATGACATCGCAAGCCGGGGAAATAGCCATAGCGCCGAGCTGCTCCGTCTTGAGGAAGTGCCGGTCCCAAAACCTATCGCGAGACTAATGGCGCGGCATGAAGACTGCCTGTTTCATTGCCTGATGCTGCATTCGGAAAATGACATTCCGCTCCAACTCGAGGATCGCTATGTCAGCCCGGCGCTCGTCCCGGATTTCATCAAACAGGATTTTTCAACTGAGACACCGAGTGGCTTTCTGATCAGGACAACCCCCTATAGCCGCGCGGATCACCGCATCAGCGCCGATATGCCGACGGCGGATCAGCGGCGGCTGCTGCGTCTTCAAGAGGGAGAAGCCGTGCTGACGCTTGAGCGGCATACCTTTATCGGGGAGGACATGATCACGACGGTCCGGCTTTTTCATCCGGGCAGCCGTTTTGCCTTCGGCGGGACCTTTATCGCCGACCGTTAGACGTTCGAATCCGCAAATGAATTTTTGCGTTTCGTCATGAACTCCTTAAGCGCCTCGTCAATACTTTCCTCCAAAGCGGGCGCCTGGTAATCCCTCAGCATCTGCTTCCAGATCCCGTTGGCGCGCGTCGCGCTATCCTTGGAGCCGTCCGCCTGCCATTGCTCGACCGAATTGTTGTCGGCGGTGCGGGAGCGGTAGAAGGCTTCCTCAAAATTTGCCTGAGTATGGGCGCAGCCAAGGAAATGCCCGCCTGGGCCGACCTCGCGTACCGCATCCATGGCCTGTCCGTTCTCACTGACATCGATACCGCGGGCCAGCACTTCCATCATCGCGCATTGATCAATATCCATGACGAACTTTTCATAGGACGAACAAAGTCCGCCCTCGAGCCATCCCGCTGCATGGAGGGAGAAGTTAACCCCGGACAAGAGCGTCATCAGCAGGGTCTGGGCGCTTTCACTGGCGGCCTGCGCATCGGGTAGTTTCGACGCGGTAAAAGATCCGCCGGAGCGGAACGGCAGATTGAGTCGCCGTGAGAGCGCTGCCGCGCCGTTGAGCACAAGGCTGCTTTCGGGTGTCCCGAATGTCGGTGCGCCGGACTGCATGGAGATGGAACTCACAAAGGTGCCGAAGATAACCGGCGTGCCGGGCTTGATGATCTGTGTGAGTGCGCAACCCGCCATGGCCTCGGCGAGAAGCTGCGACAGGGTGCCTGCACCTGAAACCGGGCTCATTGCGCCGGACAGGATAAAGGGGGACACGACACAGGCCTGATTGTTCGCCGCGTAAGTTTTAAGCGCGCCCAGCATGGTCGAATCAAAGGTCATTGGGGAGTTGGCGTTGATCAGGTTCAGCATCACGCAGTTATTCTGCACGAACTCTTCCCCGAAGACGAGAGACGCCATATCGACGCTGTCCTGCGCCCGTTCCGGCGCGGTGACGGATCCCATGAAGGGTTTATCGGAATATTTGATATGGCTGTAGACCATGTCGAAATGCCGCTTGTTGACGGGCAGGTCGACCGGCTCGCACACCGTGCCGCCGGAATGATGCATCGCGGGCGCCATATATGCGAGCTTCACGAAATTCTCGAAGTCCTCAATCGTGCCATAGCGGCGGCCCTTATCGAGATCATGCACAAAAGGCGGACCATATACGGGGGCCAGCACCGTATTATTGCCACCAATCTGAACGCTGTTGGCCGGATTGCGGGCGTATTGAGTGAATTCCGCTGGGGCGGTTTTCAGAAGTTCACGGCAAAGCCCCTTCGGGAAATGTACCCGCTCTCCCTGAACATCGGCACCGACCGACTTCCAGAGCTCAAGCGATTCCGGATCATCGCGGAAATCAAGGCCGATTTCCTCGAGGATTATTTCGGCATTGGCCTCGATAATCTCAAGCGCCTCGTCACTCACCAGATTGGTGACGGGAATATTCCGGCTGATATAGGGAATATGGCGGCTGGCGTTGCTTGCCCTTGCTTCACGGCGGGCGTCGCGCCCCCGGCGGCCGCTACGGGATGTCGTTGCACTCATAAATTAACCCTCCAGCTCTAGTCACCAGACGAAAGCGCGTCTTCCATTTTCATTAAATCCGAAATTGCATATGCGACTAGCCAAGGCGCGTCTTTATGCGGCGTTCTCTGACGAATTCAGAACATTTTAAATCACCATTTGGGTGCAATGATTTCCATGGCGGTAAAGGGACAGCGAGCGTCGGAGATCGGTTAGCGATTCCCGGTCGTAATCGCCACGGTAATTTATCAACGCATTGATGCCTGGTGTCAGGGAACAGGGCAAAGGGGACGATAAAATGAAATCACATGCACGGGTAGTTGTCATAGGCGGCGGCGTCGTCGGAGTCAGCACACTATACCATCTGACCAAGAAAGGCTGGTCCGATGTGGTTCTGCTGGAACGGACCGAACTGACCGCCGGATCAACCTGGCATGCGGCGGGCCTGCTTCCACTCTTTAATATGAGCTATGCCGTCGGGCAGATCCATAAATACAGCGTCGATCTCTACAAGAAGCTGGAGGCAGAAACCGGGCAGAATGTCAGCTTCCATGTGACCGGCAATCTTCGCCTTGCGACCAACAAGGAACGCATGGATGAATATCTCAAATATTGCGGAACGGCGAATACCATTGGTGTGCCGTATGAGATTATCACACCTAAGGAAGTAAAAGAGCTTTGGCCCCTTGCGGATATCGACGGTCTTGTCGGCGCGCTCTATCATCCCGACGATGGCCATATTGCGCCAGTCGACGTGACCAATGCCATGGCCATCGGGGCGCGGAAAGGTGGCGCGGAGATCAACCGCCATACGGAAGTCCTCTCGATCGAGCAACAAAAGAACGGGGAATGGCTGATCCGCACCAACAAGGGCGACATTACCGCCGAGCATGTGGTGAGCTGCACCGGCAACTATGCCCGTCAGACCCTGTCCATGGTCGGTCTCGATATTCCGGTGATCCCGGTGGAGCATCAGTATATCGTCACCGACGAAGTGCCGGAACTCCTTGAGCGCAAGAAGGCGGGCCTTCCCGAGATGGCAGTGCTGCGCGAGAGCGATGCGTCCTATTACCTTCGCGAGGAGCGGCAGGGCTATATCCTCGGTCCCTATGAGAAGGGCGCGCCCGCCTGTTTTGTCGATGGCGTCCCGGACACCTTCGGGCAGGATCTGTTCCCGGGCGACCTTGAACGTCTCATGCCGCATGTCGAAGCCGCCATCAAGCGCGTCCCGACCTTTGCCGATGCGGGTATCAAGGATATCGTCAACGGGCCGATCGCCTATACGCCCGACGGCAGCCCTATGATCGGCCCGGCCTGGGGTCTTAAGAATTTCTGGATGAACGAGGGTCACAGCTTCGGCGTGACGGCGGCCGGCGGCTCCGGCTGGCAACTTGCCGAATGGATTACCGAGGGCGAACCCGGTATCGACATGATGGACGTCGATCCGCGCCGCTTCGGCGCCTATGCCACCAAACCCTATACGAAGATCAAAAACGAGGAATGTTACGAGCATGTTTTCGTCATCCATTATCCGGATGAGGAGCGCGGGGCAGGGCGTCCGCTGAAGATGTCCCCCTGTCATGACAGGATGGCGGCGCGGGGCGCTGTCTTCGGCCAGAGATACGGGTGGGAGCGGCCGAACTGGTTCGCGCCGGAAGGGGTGGAGCCGAAAGACCAGTGGAGTTTCCGCCGCTCGAATTATTTTGAGCATATCGGGAATGAAGCCATCAATATGCGCACCAATGCCGGGCTGATCGATATCACCAGCTTCTCGAAATTCGAGGTGTCGGGGCCGGGAGCGGAAGCCTATCTCGACAGGCTCGTCTGCCGCAAGCTGCCGAAGGGGATCGGCCGGATCAACCTCTCCCATGCGCTCAACAAGCGCGGCGGTATCCGTTCCGAATTCACCATCATGCGCGACGGGCCGGAACAATTCTATCTCGTGAGCTCCGGTGCGGCGGAACGCTTCGATCATGACTATCTGTTGAAAAATCTGCCGGGTGACGGATCCGTGCGGCTGGACAATGTGACAACAGCGCATGGGGTGCTTGTACTGGCGGGGCCGAAATCGCGGGATATCCTTCGCAAGATCACCGATGCTGACCTGTCCAACAACGGCTTTAAATGGTTGACCGGGCAGCATATCACGGTCGGCCTTGCGCCCTGCCGCGCGCTTCGGGTGAACTTCGTCGGCGATCTCGGCTGGGAGCTGCACCACCCGATCGAATACCAGAACCATATCTATGACGCGATTGTCGAGGCAGGGGAAGAGTTCGGCCTTGGCATGTGCGGCATGCGGGCTATGGACAGCCTGCGTATGGAGAAGAACTACCGCATGTGGGGGCAGGACCTGACCCGCGAATATTCGGTGTTTGAGGCCGGGCTGGAACGTTTCGTTCATCTCGACAAAGGCGATTTTATCGGTCGGGACGCCTTGATCAAGCAGAAAGAGGAGGGCGTGCCGCAATCTTTCGTCTGTCTTGAAGTGCATGGCATCACGGATGCCGACCCGCTCGGCAATGAGCCGCTCTATGATACAAGCGGAAATATCGTCGGACGGGCGACGGCGGGTGCCTATGGCCACTTTGTCGAAAAGAGCCTCGCGCAGGGCTATATCAAGGCCGGTATGGAGGCCGTAGGCACGAAGCTCGAGATCGAAATTCTGGGCGAGCGCTATCCGGCGACCATCATTGAGGAATCGATTTTCGATCCTGAAAATGAACGGCTCAGGGTGTGATTTCTGGGTCAATTGTTTCAATTTCGTCAAAAGTGTCGCAGGAAAATTATTCCATGTCTGGACGGGAATAGTTTTCCGGCCCCGCCTATATGACACTTTTACGACATAGGCTTCGTTTATTTTATTAGTCAGTGGAGCATTCGATGGAAGAAGAAGATATTGATCTCTCGGCCCTGGATGACGGCGAACTCGTCGAACAGATGCATGATGATCTATACGACGGACTGGCGGACGAAATTTGCGAAGGGGTGAATATCCTGCTGGAACGCGGCTGGGAACCCTATAGGGTTTTGACCGAAGCGCTGGTGGAAGGGATGCGGATCGTCGGCGTTGATTTCCGTGACGGCATCCTGTTCGTACCGGAAGTTCTCCTGGCCGCAAACTCGATGAAGTCAGGCATGGCGATCCTGAAACCGCTGCTGGCGGAAACGGATGCGCCAAAGGCTGGCAAGATGGTCATCGGAACGGTCAAGGGCGATATTCACGACATTGGCAAGAACCTCGTCATCATGATGATGGAGGGCGCCGGGTTCGAAGTAATTGACCTTGGCATCAATAACCCGGTCGAGAAATATCTTGAAGCTCTGGAGGAGCATAAGCCTGATATCATCGGCATGTCCGCGCTTCTGACCACCACCATGCCCTATATGAAGGTCGTGATCGACACCATGAAGGAAAAGGGCATACGGGACGATTATATCGTCATGGTCGGCGGGGCACCGCTTAATGAGGAATTTGCCGACAGCGTCGGGGCGGACGCCTACGGGCGCGATGCCGCCATGACGGTGGAAATTGCCCAGAAAATGGTGGCGGAACGGCGGGCCGCCTGACCAGATAGGGAAGCGGGGACGTATTATGACGGATGCGCCTAAAAAAACGCTTCTGATTGCATGTGGCGCTCTTGCAGAAGAATGCTTTGCGGTTCTCAAGGCCAATGGCTGGGATCATATAGAGGTCACTTGCCTGCCCGCCAAGCTGCATAATCGTCCGGCCCTGATCCCGGAGGAAATGCGTCGCAAGATCCGTGAAAACCGCGATCAGTTCGATACCATCCTCGCGCTTTATGGCGACTGCGGCACTGGTGGCCAGCTCGACAAGGTGCTGGCGGAAGAGGGGGTCGAGCGGATCGCGGGCGCCCATTGCTATGAATTCTTCACCGGGACAGCGATTTTTGATGCCTTGCAGGAGGCGGAAGTCGGCACCTTCTACCTCACCGATTTTCTCGCCCGGCATTTTGAGAAGCTGACGATCGAGGGGCTTGGTATCGATAAACACCCGGAACTTCTGCCACTCTATTTTAGTAACTACACGCGCCTTGTGTACATATCGCAACAGGAAGACCCGGCATTGCAGAAAAAAGCAAAGGCGGCAGCGGATCAGTTATCGCTTGCCTACGAATACCGCTTTACCGGCCTCACGGGTCTTCAGGATTTTCTCACGCGCAAAGCAGGTTAGGAGACGCCTTGGCACAGCTCAGCATTTTATACTGGCGGGACATTCCCTCTCAGGTCGTTGTCAAGCAAGGTCGAAGTAATGCGAAAATCATGCTCTCTGACCGGTTTCAGGAGGCCATCGACGTTGCTGCAATGCGCGACAAGGCGCATGAGTCGGACGCCTATCTTGAAGGCTGGCGACGCGGGGAAGCGGAGAGCGTGGATGGCGATATCCAGGCCGTCGCGGAGGCGCGGGCCGGGGAGATTGAAAGTGATTACGATGCCGAAAAGCTGCGCGCCCTTGTCGTGAGCGGCGGACGGGAGGGACTATAGATGACCAAATCCGCTTATCAGCCCGCCGATACGCACCATGTTGCCCGGACAAGCGCCTTCTATACAGTTCGGCACTGGTCCGTCCGCCATTCCCGCGGGCTGGAACGCATTTACCAGATGCTGGCTACCATCTTCCTGAAACTGCATCCCTTGTGGAAGGCCATCGGCTACCGCCGGGTTGAAAAGCCGGTTGTCGTCGTTGAGAAGACGGTCAAGAGTTTTCTCTTTGATTGCCGGATGTGCGGGCAATGTGTGCTTAGCGATACCGGCATGTCCTGCCCGATGAACTGCCCTAAATCCCTGCGCAATGGTCCCTGCGGTGGCGTGCGGGCGAACGGGAACTGCGAAGTGGAACCGGATATGCCCTGTGTCTGGGTGCAGGCCTGGAAAGGGAGCCGGAACATGCGGGCAGGGGACAATATCCTGCAGGTCCAGCCACCAGTGGATAACTCATATCGGGGCTCCTCAGCCTGGCTGCGAGCAACGGCGGCGGCCGCCGAGAAGGAGGACGCGTGATGAATGTTGAAACATCTGCGGATATCAGCGCCCCACTGCCGCCATCGCCGGGCCATACGTCACGCGGGAGGCTGGAACGGGTTCTGCGCGCCGGTGAATTTGCGGTCACCGCGGAACTGAACCCGCCGGACAGCGCAGATCCGAACGAGGTGTTCGAGCGCGGCGCCATTTTCGATGGCTGGGTCGACGGGATCAATGCAACCGATGGATCGGGCGCTAACTGCCATATGTCGTCGGTCAGTATCTGCGCCCTGCTGACGCGCGTCGGCTATTCGCCGATCATGCAGATTTCCTGCCGCGACCATAACCGCATCGCCATTCAGGGGAATGTGCTCGGTGCCGCCGCCATGGGGGTGAACAACATCCTCTGCCTTACCGGAGACGGTGTGCAGGCGGGCGATCAGCCGGGCGCGAAGCCGGTTTTCGATCTCGATTGTATGTCGCTGCTCCGGACGATTCGCCAGATGCGGGATGAGGGGCGGTTCCTCTCGGGCCGCAAGATTACTTCTCCGCCGCAGGTATTTTTGGGTGCCGCCATCAATCCTTTTGCGCCGCCTTATGATTTCAGGCCCTATCGCCTCGCCAAGAAGATCGATGCCGGGGCGCAGTTCGTGCAGTCGCAATATTGCTTCGATATCCCGATGCTGGAGCGCTACATGACACAGGTGCGCGATATGGGGCTGGATGAAAAATGCTTTATCATGATCGGTGTTGGCCCGCTGGCCTCGGCCCGTGCGGCGAAATGGATTCGCGGCAACGTACCCGGCATCCATATCCCGGATACAATCATCGACCGTCTGGAAGGCGCTGAGGATCAGAAGCTGGAAGGCAAGAAAATCTGCATTGAAATGCTTCAGCAAGTACATGAAATGAAAGGGGTTTCTGGGGCCCACGTTATGGCCTACCGGCAGGAGGAACTGGTCGCGGACATTGTCTACGAATCCGGTGTTCTTAAAGGCCGCAAACCGTGGAAGCGCGAGAGCAACCCCGATTTCGAGGCCGTCACCGATGCCGTTGAAACGGTCCGTGAACAGATCAACAATCCCATCGATCCGGCGGAGGCGGTTGCTGCCGTTTCTGAGGAACAGTAAGTCGGTCCTGAGCAAGAGGAAATGCGGACGGATCGTTTAATGAAGCAAGAGTGACAATCGGCGAAAGCCCCGTATTTTAAGGTATGGCAATATGACGGATACCCTCGTTTCCTCCGCGACCAAGGAAGTCATCATCGGCTTCGATCGACCTTTCGTCATTATCGGGGAGCGAATCAACCCGACAGGCCGGAAACTCCTTGCTGAGGAGATGAAGAACGGCGACTACAGCCGCGTCGAGGCGGATGCCCTGGCGCAGGTTGCGGCGGGGGCTCATATGCTGGATGTGAATGCCGGTATACCGCTGGCAGACGAGCCGCGTATCCTTGCCGAAACGATCCAGCTCGTGCAGAGCCTGACCAATGTCCCGCTCTCCATCGACAGTTCCATCGTCGCGGCACTTGAGGCTGGATTGGCCGTTTATCAGGGCAAGGCGCTCGTCAATTCCGTAACCGGAGAGGAAGACCGGCTGGAAACTGTCCTTCCACTGATCAAGAAATACGGTGCGGCCGTTGTCGCTATTTCCAATGATGAAAGCGGCATTTCCGAAGACCCGAACGTGCGTTTCGAGGTGGCAAAGAAAATTGTCGAACGGGCGCAGGATTACGGAATCTCTCCTGCCGATGTGGTTGTTGACCCGTTGGTGATGCCGGTCGGGGCGCTCAATGACGCTGGGCGGCAGGTCCTGACACTTGTCGGGCGGCTCCGGAATGAACTTAAAGTGAATACGACCTGCGGCGCCTCCAATTTCAGCTTTGGCCTGCCGAATCGCCATGGAATGAACGCAGCGTTTCTCTCCATGGCCATTGGCGCCGGAATGACATCGGCAATTACCAACCCGCTGCATGAGCCGGAAATGGCGGCTGTCAAAGGCGCCAATGTTGTTATGGGACGTGATCCGAACTGCGTCAGCTGGATCAAGACGTTCCGTGAACCAGCAGCCGAGGGCAGTGATGAAGCGCGCCGCGCAGGTCGCCGCCGCAGACGCAATGCCTGACCGCCTCCTGAAAAAAGAAAAAGCCCATCTCGTCGCCTTTATGCCGTCCGGCAAACGGGGACGCTTTCCGGACGGCACACCTGTGCTGGAAGCGGCGCGTGTTCTTGGTGTCGATATTGACAGCGTCTGCGGCGGCCGCGGGATTTGCGGGCGTTGCCAGGTGGATGTGACGGTTGGCAAATTCTCCAAGCACGGGGTGGTCAGTCAGGAAGGATCTCTTTCTGCGTTCAACGAAGTTGAACAGAAATACAAGGATCGTCGTCCGCTGAAGGATGGCCGCCGGTTAAGCTGTCAGTCGTTATTGCATGGGGACGTCGTGATCGATGTTCCGGCAACCAGCCAGGTTCACAAGCAGGTCATTGTCAAGCAGGCAGATGACCGCAAGATCGAGATGGACCCGGCGATCCGCTTGCATTTCGTGCAGGTGCTGGAACCGGACATGCATAATCCGACCGGTGATTTCGAGCGTTTATGTTATGCCCTGAAACAGCAATGGGATCTCGATAATCTTGAATGCGATCTGCGCACCTTGCAGGCGCTTCAGAAAACCCTGCGGAAAGGAAACTGGAGCGTCACCGTTGCAGTTCACCGCGGCACCCGGATTACAAAAATCTGGCCCGGTTTCAATAACCAGGCCTATGGCATTGCCGTCGATGTCGGCTCGACAACCATCGCCATGCATCTGTGCGATCTGTCGACCGGTGCGGTCATTGCGTCATCGGGCATGATGAACCCGCAGATCCGATATGGGGAAGATTTGATGAGCCGGGTGTCCTATGTGATGATGAACCCCGGCGGGGAACTGTTGCTGACAGAGGCGGTGCGCGGCGGTATCAACGACCTGATCGGGGAAGTGACGGACAAAGCGAATGTCGATCCGGATGATATCCTGAACGCGGTTTTTGTCGGCAACCCGATCATGCATCATCTGCTCCTCGGGATTGATCCGACGGAGCTGGGCGGTGCCCCCTTTGCATTGACGACCAATTCGGGGATGATCGTCTGGGCGAGTGAGGTCGGCATGATCTCCAATCCAGATTGCCGCGCCTATTTCCTGCCTTGTATCGCCGGGCATGTCGGGGCGGATACGGCGGCTGTTATTCTTTCCGAGGCCCCGCATTTGCTGCAGCAGATGACCCTGATCATCGATGTCGGGACCAATGCGGAAATCGTACTGGGGAACAATGAGCGGCTGCTCGCGGCGTCGTCCCCGACCGGACCGGCGTTCGAGGGCGCGCAGATTTCCTGCGGCCAGCGGGCGGCGGCCGGCGCGATCGAACGGGTGCGGATTGATCCCGAAACGCTGGAGCCGCGCTACAAGGTGATCGGGTCCGATCTCTGGTCGGACGAGGAGGGGTTCGAAGCGGCGACGAGAAAATCTGGCATAACCGGAATCTGCGGCTCCGGCATCATCGAAGTGATCGCCGAGATGTATCTCGCGGGGATCTTGAGTTCCGACGGAGTTATTGACGGCGCGATGGCGGCAAAAAGTCCGCGGATTGTCGCCGATGGCCGGACTTTCTCCTATGTCCTCCGCGACGGGGAGAGCGAGATAAAGATTTACCAGACGGATGTCCGGGCGATCCAGCTGGCAAAGGCCGCGCTCTATGCCGGGGCAAAACTGCTGATGGATCGGCTCGGGCTGGAAAAGGTGGACCGTATCAAGCTTACCGGTGCCTTCGGCAGTCATATCGACACCAAATATGCCATGATCCTGGGCATGATTCCCGATTGTGAGCTGGATGAGGTTCAGGCCGTTGGCAATGCCGCCGGGATCGGAGCGCGGATTGCGCTGTTGAATAATTCAGCCCGCGACGAGATTGAGGAACTGGTGAAAACGGTCGAAAAGGTCGAAACGGCGGTCGAGCCGAAGTTCCAGCAGTATTTTGTCGAGGCCATGGCCATTCCGCACAAGACAGCCAGCTACCCCAATCTGTCAAAGGCCGTGAAAATGCCGCCGCCCAAGATTATCTCCGATGGTGGCGGGGAGGGCGGTCGCCGCCGTCGTCGCCGCGTATAGGGATCAGTGCCGGACGCGCCGTTCGTCACTCGGGGTGCGGCCGAAATGTTCCCGATGGCATTTCGAGAAATGTGACGCCGAAACAAACCCGCAGGCAAGCGCTACTTCGATAATCGGCAGGCTGGTCTGGGTCAGCAGATAACGCGCGCGATCGAGCCTGAGGCCGAGATAGTAGCGCGTGGGCGAGTAATCGAGATATTTCTGGAAAAGCCGCTCCAGCTGCCGGGTCGACAGCCCGACATTTGTCGCAAGGTCGCTACAGCTCAAGGGTTCCTCAAGATTGTCTTCCATACAGGCAATGGCTGCCAGCAGCTTGGGATGTGAAATACCTAGGCGGGCGCGAAGCTCCATGCGCTGACGTTCCGTTCCCTCACGGATACGGTGATAGATGAGTTGGTCGGCGACAGCGAGGGCCAGTTCCTGTGTCGTCTGCTTCGCAATCAGGCTCAGCATCATATCGAGGGCGGCTGTCCCGCCCGCGCAGGTGTACCGGTTGCGGTCAATCTCGAACAGTTCGGACGTAATGTCGAGATCGGGAAAATCCTCGATAAAGCCGGAGAGATTCTCCCAGTGGATCGTGCAGCGATAGCCTTTCAGGAGTCCGGCCTTCGCCAACACATGGGACCCGGTGCAAATGGCGCCAAGGCTCGATCCATGGGACGACAACCGCCGCAGGTTGGACAGTATCTGCGTATTCGTATGGTTCTGGATATTGACGCCGCCGCAGGTGAAGACCGTTGGCAGCGTGGGCATGTCCGAAATACCACCCTGAACCGAGAATTCAATGCCCGCTGAACTGATGGCGGGCTTGCCATCAATGGAGTAGCATTCCCAGCTATACAACTTTTCTCCATTGAGGCGATTCGCCAGCCGCAGGGGTTCTACAGCCGAAATAAATGCAAGCGATGAAAATTCGGGCAGCAAACAGAATCCAATTCTGAATTTTGCGGCTCCGGTATCCGTTTTACTGTTCAAATTGGCGACTTCCAGCAAAAAAACCTGATAGCGTGACGCTACTTCACATGGCAGAAAAGACAATCATTTTTTTTGCAGCTGTCCGCACAAAATAACTGCTTTGGTCAAGCCATTGGGAGGTTGCTAGAAAAGCCCGATAATTTCTCCGCTCTCATCTACATCGATTGAGTTGGCCGCCGGAACCCGTGGCAAGCCGGGCATCGTCATGATATTACCGCAGACCGCAACAACAAATTCCGCGCCGCTCGCAATCCGGATTTCCCGTATGGGCACCACATGGTTGCTGGGCGCGCCTTTCAGGTTGGGATCGGTGGAGAAGCTGTATTGCGTCTTGGCAATGCAGACCGGATAATGGCCGAAACCGCTTTCCTGCAGGTCCTGAAACTGGTCGCGGACCTTTTTGTCGGCAATAATGCCTTGCGCCCCATAGAGATTCTGGGCGACGGTCCGGACCTTGTCCCAGAGCGGCAACTCGTCCTCATAGAGCGGGGCGTAGTTGCCGCCATTCTGATCAAGCTTCGCGACAACAGCCTCGGCCAGTTCTTCCGCGCCCGCGCCGCCGTTACCCCAATGATCCGACTCAATCGCGTCCACGCCAAGTTCGGCGCAAATCTGGCGAACCTGATTGACCTCGTTCTCCGTATCTGCAGAGAATTTGTTGATGGCGACAATGACCGGCAGGCCGAATTTTTTCAGATTCTCGACATGGCGGGCGAGATTCTCGCCGCCTTCCGTGACCGCCTTGACATTTTCCGCTCTGAGGTCCTCCTTCGCAACGCCGCCATGCATCTTGAGAGCCCGGATGGTGGCGACGACAACGGCGATCTCCGGCTTCAGACCTGCTTTGCGGCATTTGATGTCGAGGAACTTTTCAGCGCCGAGATCCGCGCCGAAGCCCGCCTCGGTCACCACATAGTCGGCCAGCTTCAGTGCGGTTTTTGTGGCCAGCACAGAGTTGCAGCCATGGGCGATATTGGCGAAAGGACCGCCATGGATAAAGGCGGGGTTGTTCTCCAGCGTCTGCACGAGATTGGGCTGGAATGCGTCTTTCAAAAGGACCGTCATCGCCCCATGAGCATTCAGGTCCTTGGCATAAACCGGTTTCTTCTCCCGCGTATAGCCGACAATGATATTGCCAAGGCGCCGCTTGAGATCGTCAAGGTCGGTTGCAAGGCAGAAAATTGCCATGACTTCCGACGCTACCGTAATATCGAAATGATCTTCCCGCGGGAACCCGTCGGCGATGCCGCCCAGGCTGTTGACGATATTGCGAAGCGCGCGGTCGTTCATGTCCATCACGCGCCGCCACAGGATGCGCCGCTCATCCAGCCCCAGCTCATTGCCCCAGTAAATATGATTATCCACCATCGCCGCCAGAAGATTGTTCGCGACGCCGATGGCGTGAAAATCGCCGGTGAAATGCAGGTTGATGTCGGTCATCGGTACGACTTGCGCATAGCCACCGCCTGCGGCGCCACCCTTCATCCCGAAACACGGACCGAGGGAGGGTTCTCGCAGGCAGATGATCGTCTTCTTGCCGATGCGATTGAGGCCGTCACCAAGGCCGACTGTGGTCGTTGTCTTGCCTTCACCGGCAGGCGTCGGGGTCATGGCGGTGACAAGAATCAGTTTGCCATCCGGTTTGTTGTTGAGAGTTTTGATATATTCCAGGGAAAGCTTGGCCTTATAATGACCATAGGGCTCAAGGTTATCACTATCGATACCGAGGCTGTCACTGGCAACTTCCGCAATTCGCTTCATTGAAGCCGCCTGCGCAATCTCGATATCGCTTTTAGGATTTGTATGCTGGTCTGTCATCCTGGTCTGTCCTCCCCCAGAAAAGCCGGGACATTTATTGTCCAACGTCTGCGAACACAGTGGCTGTGCGGTCATCGTAGGTCTATTCATAATGCGACACAAAATCTCCAACAAGCGGACTGGGGCCGGGTTATGGGGAATGTCGCGAATATTCTACTAAATGACCGTTTGCGACGGATATATCTGCCGCTAAACTGTCATGGTCCCGAAAGTCAGGACCGAGCAAGGAAGTTTGATGGTGAAATATTCGATCTTCACGATCGCGCGCAATGCGTTGAGCAGCCATAAGAACTGGCCGCAGCAGTGGCGAAGCCCGGAGCCGAAGCCGGAATATGAGGTGATTATCATCGGCGGTGGCGGTCACGGGCTCGCAACGGCCTATTATCTCGCGAAAGAGCATGGTGTGCGCAATATCGCCGTGCTGGAAAAAGGTTGGCTCGGCGGCGGTAACACGGCGCGAAACACAACGATTGTCCGCTCCAACTACCTCTGGGATGAAAGCGCGGCGATATATGAGAAATCCCTCCAGCTCTGGGAAGGGCTGTCGCAGGAGATCAACTACAATGTCATGCTGAGCCAGCGCGGTGTCCTCAATCTTGCCCATAGCCTTGGCGACGTTCGCGAAGGGGTGCGCCGGGTCAATGCGAACCGCCTGAATGGTGTCGATGCAGAATGGCTGGATGCGGAGGGCGTGAAGGAATTTTGCCCGATCATCAATATCTCCAAAAAATCGCGGCATCCAGTCATGGGCGCCACCTTGCAGCGGCGCGGCGGCGTTGCCCGCCATGACAGCGTCGCTTGGGGCTATGCGCGGGCGGCGGACGCGCTCGGCGTCGATATCATCCAGAATTGCGAGGTTACCGGCATTAGGCGTGAAGGCGGCAAGGTGACCGGCGTGGAAACCACGCGGGGCGATATCGCGACCAAAAAAATCGGCGTTGTCGCGGCAGGGCATAGTTCTGTTATTGCGGAAATGGCGGGCATTCGTTTGCCGGTCACC
This sequence comes from uncultured Sneathiella sp., assembly GCF_963973085.1. Taxonomy (GTDB): domain Bacteria; phylum Pseudomonadota; class Alphaproteobacteria; order Sneathiellales; family Sneathiellaceae; genus Sneathiella. The sequence continues at coordinate 118,821 of NZ_CAXAXA010000001.1, read as the reverse complement.
AGCCATCCGTTGCAGGCGCTCGTCTCCGAACCGGTCAAGCCGGTGATCGACTGTGTCGTCATGTCGGGCGCGGTGCATGTCTATGTCAGCCAGTCGGACAAGGGCGAACTTGTCATGGGCGCCGGGATCGACAGCTTCAATTCCTACGCCCAGCGCGGCAGCTTCCATGTGATCGAGCATCAGCTTGGCGCCTGTCTGGAGTTGTTCCCGATCTTCAGTCGGGTCCGCATGATGCGGAGCTGGGGCGGAATCGTCGATACCTGCCCGGATGCGTCGCCGATCCTCTCCGGCACATCGGTGGAGGGGCTGTATTTCAACTGCGGCTGGGGCACCGGCGGGTTCAAGGCGACGCCGGGATCCGGCTGGTGCTTTGCCCATACGCTCGCAAAGGACGCGCCGCATGCCCTCAATATGCCGTTCAGTCTGTCGCGGTTTGAGAGCGGGGCGCTTATCGATGAACATGGCGCTGCTGGCGTTGCACATTAAGGAGGGGAAGAAATGCTGAATATCGAATGCCCCTGGTGCGGCAAACGGCACGAGACGGAATTCCGCTATGGCGGGGAGGCGCATATCGCGCGGCCGGACGATCCTTACAACCTCGATGATGCGGCATGGGCGGAGTTTCTCTTTATGCGCAAAAATACAAAGGGTTACTTTGCGGAACGCTGGCTGCATACCCATGGTTGCCGTCGCTGGTTCAACGTTATCCGCAACACCGTCACCCATGAGATCGTCGGTTCCTACGAGATGGGCGGTAAGGCACCGAGCCCGGCGGGAGACAAGTCATGACGGGCCGTTTTCGCACTGCCGCCGGTGGCCGTATCGACCGGAGCAAGGCGCTTCGCTTCACCTTCAACGGGGTAAGCTATACAGGATTTGACGGCGATACACTGGCCTCCGCCCTGCTGGCCAATGGCGTTCATCTGCTCGGCCGCAGCTTCAAATATCACCGGCCCCGCGGCATTGTCGCGGCGGGCGCGGAAGAGCCCAATTCCATGGTCCAGCTGGGGGAGGGCGCGACGACCGAGCCGAATATCCGGGCGACGCAGATATCGCTCCATGACGGGCTGGTCGCGAACAGCGTGAATGTCTGGCCAAGCGTCAATTTTGATATCAGCGCGGTCAACGGCCTGTTTGCCAAGATCATGACGGCGGGATTCTATAACAAGACCTTCATGTGGCCGCGCTCCATGTGGATGAAACTCTATGAGCCGGTGATCCGCCGCGCGGCGGGCTGGGGCAAGGCGCCGACGTTGAGTGACCCGGATATCTATGACCATATGCATCTGCATACGGATGTGATGATCGTTGGTGGCGGCCCGTCCGGCCTCATGGCGGCGCTCGCGGCGGGGCGGGCAGGCGCGCGGGTCCTGCTGGTCGATGAACAGAGCGAATTTGGCGGCAGCCTGCTGTCGCAGAATATCCAAATCGGCGCCAAGGACGGGGCGGACTGGATCGCGGCGGTGGTTGAGGAACTGAACGCCATGCCCGAGGTAACGATGCTCTCGCGCTCGACTGCTTTTGGTTATTACGATCATAATTATCTTTGCGTGCTGGAACAAAAAGCCGACCATCTGCCGGCAGCGGAGCGCAAGGGCAAGGTGCGGCAACGCGTCTGGCATGTCCGCGCGGGCCATGTGGTGCTGGCGACCGGCGCCCATGAACGGCCGCTGGTGTTCGCCGATAATGACCGGCCGGGCATCATGCTGGCTGGCGCGGTCCAGACCTATGTGAATCGCTATGGTGTCCTGCCGGGTCGGAAAATGGTGCTGTTCACCAATAATGATAGCGCTTACGCCGCCGCGATCGACCTGAAAGCCGCGGGCGGCGAAGTTGCGGCGATTGTCGATTGCCGTACAGAGAGCAGTGGCGCTCTCGCGGACGAGGCCCGCGAGCAGGGTATTGAGATAATCGAGGGCCATGCGATTACCGGAACGAAAGGCGGCAAGCGGGTGCGCACTGTTGAAGTCCGGGCCATCCAGAAGGGGGCGAAAGTCTATACCTCGGCTGCGCGTGAAATAGAGTGCGATCTTGTGGCCATGTCCGGCGGCTGGAGCCCGGTCGTCCATCTTTTCAGTCAGTCCCAGGGCAAGCTTGAGTATGATGAGGAGAAAGCCTGTTTCCTCCCTGGAAAGCCAATGCAGAAGCTTGAGGTCGCCGGTGCGCTTGCCGGTCAGTTTACATTGAAAGACTGTCTGGCGGGCGGATACAAGGCCGGGGCCGATGCGGCGCGCGCCACCGGCTTTACACCGAAACGCAAACCACCCGCGCCGGAAATAGACGAGCAGGAGGCTACGGCGATAGAGCCCTACTGGATCGTACCGGGCGCCCGACCAATCGGCGAGGGGATGGTTAAGCATTTCGTGGATCTGCAGAATGACACCACCGCGGCGGATATCGAGCTTGCGGTGCGCGAGGGCTTCGAATCGGTCGAGCATATCAAGCGCTATACCCTTACGGGTTTCGGCACGGATCAGGGGAAAACCTCAAATATCAATGCGCTCGCGATCCTGTCGGGCATTCTGGACAAGCCGATCCCGAAAGTCGGCACGACCACCTTCCGGCCGCCCTACACGCCCGTTTCCTATGGGGCGCTCGCCGGGCTTAATCTCGGCGACTGGTCCGATCCGGTGCGCGTGACCAGTATCCATGACTGGCATGTCGAAAATGGCGCATTGTTCGAGAATGTCGGCCAGTGGAAACGCCCTTGGTATTTCCCGAAAACCGGCGAGAGTATGCAGGACGCCCTTAATCGGGAATGCCTTGCGGTACGGAACAGTGTCGGGGTGCTGGATGCATCGACATTGGGGAAAATCGACATTCGCGGAAAAGACGCGGCGGAGTTCCTCAACCGTATCTATACGAATGCTTGGCTCAAGCTCGGCATCGGGCGGGTACGCTATGGCCTGATGTGCCATGAAGACGGCATGGTTTTCGATGACGGCACGACGGCGCGGCTTAGCGATGACCGCTTCCTGATGACGACCACAACCGGCGGTGCGGCCGGGGTTCTCGACTGGCTGGAAGAATATTTGCAGACGGAATGGCCGGAGCTTGAGGTTTATTGCACCTCCGTTACCGAGCAATGGGCGACTGTCTCCATCACCGGGCCGAAAGCGGGCGCCTTGCTCGCCAAGATCGCCCCGGAAATGGACTTATCCCAAGATAATTTCCCGTTCCTCTCCTTCAAGGAAGGGGTGGTCGCCGGGATCGATGCGCGCGTCTTCCGCATCAGTTTCACCGGGGAACTCACCTATGAGATCAATGTCCCCTGGGCCTGCGGCCGGGCGCTGTGGGATGCCGTGATGGCGGCAGGCGAAGAGTTCGGCATTACTCCTTACGGCACGGAAAGCATGCATATCCTGCGCGCCGAAAAAGGCTTTATCATTGTCGGGCAGGAAACCGACGGAACCACCACGCCGCAGGACCTTGGCATGGACTGGATCGTCTCGAAGAAGAAGCCCGATTTTGTCGGCAACCGCTCCTTCACCCGAAGCGATACGGCGCGATCAGACCGCAAACAGCTTGTCGGGCTGCTGACCGATAACCCGGAAGACATCCTGCCCGAAGGGGCGCAGCTGGTGTTTGATCCGAATGCCGCCAAGCCGATGCCCATGGTTGGCCATGTGACATCGAGCTATCACAGCGCCACCCTCGGCCGGTCGATCGCGCTCGCGCTCGTCAAGGGCGGGCATAAGCGCAAGGGGGAGAAGGTTTTCGCGCCGCTTGAGGACAAGACTGTGACGGCGGAGATCGTCGATCCGGTTTTTTACGATAAGGAAGGGGAGCGGCTCAATGGTTGATACTGCTTTTTGGGTAACCCCCGCTGCCGCGATTTCCAGCACCTTTCCCGAAGGCTTGAGAGAACTGGCGCCAACGGGACAGGTCAATCTCCGCGGCAAGGCAGGCGAGGCGGCCTTCACCGGCGGGGTCAAATCCGTCCTCGGGCTTGATCTGCCGACGGAGCCGAACAAGGTGGCCACAGGCAAAGACTGGAAAGCCCTTTGGCTCTCGCCGGACGAATGGTTGATCGTCGGGGGGAATGACGCGGGCGAGTTGGTTGTCACGTTGGAGGAAAAGCTTGCCGGACAGCATGTCGCCATAAATGATCTGAGCGCGAATCGTACGATCTTCGCGCTTGAGGGCCCGCATAGCCATAAGGTGCTGATGAAAAGTTCAGAAGTGGATTTTCATCCCCGTGTCTTCGCGCCCGGCGACTGTGTCCAGACCCTGATTGCAAAATCCCAGGCGATTGTCGAGCAGGTCGATCCGGAGACATTTCATATCTATGTGCGCGCCTCCTTTAACCGTTATGTCGGCGGCTGGCTGGCGAGGGCGCTAGAGGAATATAAACCTGGTACCTGAGCGTGACATGTTTTGTTGATTTAAGCGGATATTTTGCGGAAATATGTGGAGTTGAGACGGGACTGCTGCTATGTAAGCCCCTCCTGACATCATGCAAACCGGAAACATATGTCCAAAGCATTTCAGATGACGGCCCCTGTTACGGGTGACCTCGCCGAACTGGCGCAATTCACCTGTTCTCTTGCCGAGGCGGCAGCATCCGTTACCCGGCCCTATTTCCGCAAGCCGATAGATATCATCCAGAAACTGGATAATTCACCGGTCACGATCGCTGATCGGGAGTGCGAGACACGCATTCGCGACCTGATCACGGAACGCTATCCCAGTCACGGTATCCTGGGGGAGGAGCATGGCTTCGACGGGGCGGATCTTTCGGAAATATGGGTGATAGATCCCATAGACGGTACCAAGAGCTTTATTTCAGGCCTGCCGCTTTATGGGACATTACTCGCCTATGTGAAGCACAAGGACGTTCGCATCGGCGCGATTTCCATGCCGGAACTGGAAGAATACTGGATCGGTATCGACGGGCAGGGCTGTTTTTTCAATGGGACAAAGTGCCATGTGAGTGAGTGCCGATCGCTGGAGGATGCTATCCTGATGACCACGGCGCTTGAATATTTTTCGCCGGGTAATCGCGAAAAATTTGCCGCGCTCCGGGAAAAGGCCCGCATCCGCCGCTACGGTGGCGATTGTTATATCTACGCCATGGTGGCGTCTGGCTGGGCCGACCTCGCCGTGGAGACGGGATTGCAGACCTATGACTATATGGCCCTGGTCCCGGTGATCGAACAGGCCGGTGGCGTCATCACCGACTGGTCGGGCAAACGCCCCGATCTTGACTCGGATGGCACAATCGTCGCGGCGGCAACAAAGGAACTCCATCAGCAGGCACTTGAGATTCTGAATGGTTAGGCTAGGTTGGTTTCCGACATTATCGCAAGGGGGAAAGGCATGGATGCGCGTTCGGTAAAGACTGTGGTGGATGCCCGCAGTATCGTTGAGGAAAGGGACCTGTCTTTCGTGAAGGTCGGCGTCTTCGATATTGACGGGGTTCTGCGCGGAAAATATCTCAGCAAGGACAAATTTTTCAGCATTCTGGAAAGCGGCTTCGGTTTTTGTGATGTCGTGCTCGGCTGGGACGTGGAGGATCAGCTATATGATACCGATAGCTATACGGGCTGGTCGAACGGCTATGCGGATGCTAAAGTCGTACCCATCATTGATAGCTGCCGGGAGTTGCCGCTTGAAGACAACATGCTGTTTTTCCAGCTTGAATTCGGTGACCGGGCGGCGGGCGTTTGTCCGCGCCAGACCCTGAAACGGGTGATTAAGCTGGCCTTGGACATGGGCATAAAGGCGACGGCGGCCTGCGAGTTCGAGTTTTTCCTCTTCAATGAAACACCCCAGTCAGTGCGCGAGAAGAACTACCGGGACCTGACGCCTTTTACGCCCGGAAATTTCGGTTATTCCATGCTGCGCGCATCGGTCGAGCATAATTTCTATGAGCAGCTTCTCGCCATGTGCGAGGAGATGGATATCGGGATTGAGGGGTTGCATACGGAAACCGGCCCCGGCGTGCTGGAGGCGGCGATTGCCTATGACGATGCGCTGAGCGCGGCGGACAAGGGCGCGCTGTTCAAGACATATACGAAAATCCTGGCGCAGCAGAACGACGTGATGGCGACGTTTATGGCGAAATGGTCCAAGGATGTGCCGGGCCAGAGTGGGCATATCCATCTCTCGCTGAAAGACAAGGACGGCAAGGGCCTGTTCTTCGATGCGGACAAGGAAGACAATATCAGCGACACCATGCGGTATTTCATTGGCGGACAGCAGAAGCTGATGCCGGAACTGCTGGCGATGATCGCCCCGACCATCAACAGCTACACACGGATGATCCCGGGTTTCTGGGCGCCGACGGAGGCAAGCTGGGGTGTCGAAAACCGGACCTGTGCGCTTCGTGCCATTCCGGGCTCGGAACATTCCCAGCGCGTCGAATACCGGATCGCGGCGGCGGATATCAATCCGCATATCGCCATTGCGGCGGCGCTCGGTTCCGGCCTCTGGGGGATCGAGAACAAGATCGAGCCGACGGCAGGTGTCAAGGGCAACGCCTATACGCAGGAATTCCCCGATGAGCTGTCGCTGCCGAAAACCCTCTGGGACGCGGCGCAGGCGCTTAAAAAATCAAAGCCCGCGCGTGAGCTTTTCGGCGACGCCTTCGTCGATCATTATGTGGTGACACGCGAATGGGAGGAACGGGAGTTCCGCAAAGCCATCACGGATTGGGAAATGCAACGATACTTCGAGATTATCTAGGGTTCTGATCCTAGGCCAGGTGATATTCCAGCTCGGCGAGTTTATATCTGGCGTCGATATCCGGAAAATAGCACCCTGTCTGGATTGCTCCCATCCTTTCGTAGAAGGGAACAGCGTTCACATCCGCTTCGATGCGGATGGTCCGGCAATTCCTGTCCAGAGCTGTTTGGGCGGCGATATGAAAGAGGCGGCGCCCATTCCCTTGACCAATTAACTGATGCGCCACATACAGACGCTCCAGCTCAGCGTCAGGCGGGCTCGTCGATAAAAAGTAAAATCCAATAATACTCCGATCATTTTCGAGAAGGCTACCCGTCCAGTTCTTTAGGGTTTCTTCAGTAATCATGAAGTGCTCGACGCATGTCCGAAGATAGTCAACAGTATAGCCCCATAAGGATGTAGAGTTGAGTGCGAGGGCCGTCAGTGATCTGCAATCAGTTACTGTGATGGCTCTGATGGTGTAATTTTCTGTCACTGTCAATTTCTAGCGAATATTGATTATCTCCAATAAGTAATATTAAAAATTTTCACTGCAATTTAAAATTGCTGTTATTGCGTAAATTCAGTGAGAAAAGTGGGAGTTCCCGCGTGTCCTCAACCTCGGAACGACACCAGCCGGTCTGTTTTGCGCCCATCCTCCTATAGAAACCAGCGGCGTTGGGATCGGCCCCGATCCTGAGACTGTTATAACCAAGAAGCGCGGCCCGCTCTGCCGCAGCCTGGATCAGCGCCCGGCCATAGCCCTTACCCATATAAAGCGGGGAGACATAGAGAAGCTCTAGTTCTGCTTCTTCCGGTTCGAGCGATAATAAAAAAAATCCGACAATTTCTCTATTTTCCTCAATCACGCCACTGTCCCATTCGGCGATCATCCGGGGCGTGACAGTGAGAACGGCCTCACAACCGCGCATGAAGTCATCGGAATATCCCCAGAATGCCTTGGAGGTGAGCGCGAGTTCCGTGAGGGCCACACAATCGGCATCGCAGGCGGGTCTGATCTTCGGCGGTGACATGGGCCCCGAAATACTCCTATCATGGACGAATTGCCGCTTTTACCATTTTCTTTTCAGGATCGGAATAAGTGCTTTTTACAATCGACCGGAATTTGCAGAACCCGGTGCAAAACCAGATTCGCGAGCAGATTATCGCAGGCATCCTGAACGGACAGCTGACGCCGGGGGCAAAAATGCCGTCCAGCCGAAAGCTGGCCAATGATCTCGGGGTGTCGCGAACGACTGTGATGATTGTCTATGACAAGCTGGTGGAAGGCGATTTTCTGGTCTCCATTCCGCGCTCCGGCTACCGGGTTGGCGATATTGCCGCCGGGTCCGCTCCCACGCCTTCCGTGGCCGGTAATGAGAGTGCGGCGGCCTCTCCGGTGGTATGGGACAGGCTAATCGATACCCGGCTTGCGTCCCAGCGGAATATCGTTAAGCCCGCCGACTGGCAGGACTATCCCTATCCCTTCGTCTATGGCCAGCCCGATGCCAGTCTCTTTCCGTTGCCGGCATGGCGGGAATGTTCGCGCCAAGCGATGAGTCGGCATGCCATGCGGGCCTGGGCGAATGATGCCGTGACTGAGGACGATCCGGAACTCGTCCTGCAGATCCGCACTAAATTGCTTCCCCGGCGCGGCATTTATGCGTCGGATGCGGAAATACTCATCACCATGGGGGCGCAAAACGGTCTTTACCTGATGGCGGCGGCGCTGATCCGGCAGGGAGTACAGGTCGGGATCGAGGATCCGGGCTATCCCGACGCCCGCAATATTTTTGAGCATTGCGGGGCGACGCTGCATCCCCTCCCGGTTGATGAAAGCGGCGTAAAAGTTACGGAAATCCCATATCAGGCGCAGATTCTCTTTGTCACACCAAGCCATCAGTATCCGACAACGGTAACGCTTAATCCTGAGCGGCGAAAGGCGCTGCTGGCGGCGGCGTCGAGATATGACCAGCTCATCATCGAGGACGACTTCGAGAGCGATACGAATTACAGGGGTCAGCCGGTGCCCGCGCTTAAATCGGAGGATCGGGAAGGGCGCGTCCTATATGCAGGAAGCCTGTCAAAGTCGATGTTCCCCGGCCTGCGCATCGGCTATATCGTCGCACCAGCGCCGCTGATCCGGGAAATGCGGGCACTGCGCCGCCTGATACTGCGCCATGCGCCAAGCAACAACCAGCGCACCACGGCTCTTTTCATTGCGCAAGGCTATCATCTCGCCTATATAGCCAAGCTTCACAAGGCCTATGAGGAGCGTTGGCGTAAAATGGCGGCGGGGCTTGAGAGATATCTGCCCGGCATGGCAACGGCGCCGAGTTTCGGTGGCACCAGTTTCTGGGTGAAAGGGCCTAAAGGAACCAGTTGTGAAACTCTTGCGGCCCGCGCGTTGGAAGAGGGGATTGTGCTTGAACCCGGCGCGGTGCATTTCATGGAACCGGAGAGGGGAGAGCGCTACTTCCGCCTCGGCTTCTCCTCCATCGCGACCGAGCGCATAGACGATGGGCTGAAACGACTCTCAACCTTGCTCACAGACTGAGAAATGGCTATCTGGTAGATGTGAATGAAGGAAACTGGTACTATCCCTTCTTGTTGGATTACCTTACCTAAAACAGGCAGATATTATATTCGGTCCATTGTTGGGGATTGCCATGGGATACAGCACAATTGAAGTTCAGCCGCTTACCTCCTGCATCGGCGCGGAGATTGCAGGCGTGGATTTATCAAAGACCCTTTCAGATGAGCAGTTTCAGGATGTGCATGACGCTCTTGTGGACAATCATGTTGTCTTCTTCCGCGACCAAGAAATCTCGCCCGAAGGACAGCTGGAATTCGCCAAACGTTTCGGTACGCCGGAAATTCACCCTATTGTCGAGGGATCAAATGCGCACCCCGAATTGATCGAGGTCTTGAAACCGGCAGGCGAGGGAGCTTCCTTCGGGACAGGATGGCACACCGACAACACTTTCTTCGAAAAACCGACTATGGTCACCATGCTCTATGGTCTCGATATCCCACCGGTGGGCGGTGATACGCTCTGGGCCAGCATGGAAGCGGCCTATGATGCGCTCTCCGATGGGATGAAGCAGTTGCTGGACGGGCTTGTCGCGGTTCATTCCGCCCGCATTGCCTTCGATCCGCGCACGACGAGCGAGAAATATGAAGGCAAGCACAGCCTCAAATACAAATATTCCGAAGCCGTGGAAGTCGAGGTTGAACACCCTCTTATCAGGACCCATGATGTCTCGGGCCGGAAGGGTATTTTCGTCAATCCGATGTTCACCTTAAGGATCAAGGGCATGACGGACGCGGAAAGTGCCCCGCTCCTTAAATATCTCTATGAGTTTGCGACCAAGCCGGAATTCGTCTGCCGCTTCCGCTGGCAGCCGAAATCGGTGGCGATCTGGGATAACCGCTGTACGCAGCATTATGCGATGAACGACTATGTCCAGTACCGCCGCCTGATGCGCCGCGTCACCATCGGTGGCGACACGCGTCCCGTTTAGGGCGGAGGGAGTTTATGCCAGGGAGCGCTCGCTTTCTCGTTTTGGACGGATATCCGGCGGAGCATCGCGGGCCCTTGGCGGCCAATGGCGGCACGCTGGCCGGTGATCTGTATGAGCGGATGCTGCAATCCTGCCTGCCGGGATGTGATGTCGATATCCTGTTTCCGGCGGATGCGGATTGCGCCTTGCCGTCGGGGCAGGCACTTCATGACTATCACGGCATCTGCTGGACTGGATCGAGCCTGACAATCCATGATGAGGCGGATGACCGGGTAACTCGCCAGATTGAATTCGCCAAGGCCGGTTATGAGGCGGCGGTTCCGATGTTCGGCAGTTGCTGGGCCGCGCAGATGGCGGTAACCGCGGCGGGTGGAAAATGTGCAAAAAATCCAAAGGGACGTGAATTCGGCCTGGCGCGGAAAATCGCCTTGAACTCTGCGGGACAGGATCATCCGATGTTCCGGGGGAAAAAGCCGGTCTTTGACGGCTTCACAAGCCATGAGGATGAAGTCGCGGAGCTGCCCGAGGGCGCGGTTCTGCTGGCGAGCAATGATTTTTCCCGCGTGCAGGCGGTCGATGTCTCTCACAAGGGCGGTAGCTTCTGGGCCGTGCAGTATCATCCCGAGTATGACTTCAACGAGGTGGCGAGCCTCTGTCGCTGGCGACGGGAGGCGTTGACGAAGCAGGGAAATTTTGCTTCGCTAGAGGATGCGGACCAGTTTATCGGGAAAATGCAGGCCCTGCATGAGAACCCGGCATCAAGCCATCTTCGCTGGCAGCTTGGCGTGGATGGCGATGTCCTCGATGACGGGATCAGGCAGGAGGAAGTCCGTAACTGGATTGAGGTGAAAATTCTTCCCCGGCTCAACGGCTAGAGAAGTGGGGGCATCTCGCTCAGGCGATGATAATTCTGTCGCGGCCGATTTTGTCGACAATACTCATCGGCGGCATCTCGTCCGTCAACAACAAATCAACGGCGCTGAAATCGCAGACCTTGACGACGCCGGGCCGGTTGAACTTGGTGTGATCGGCCACGACGATGACGCTGGCGGCCTGCGGCAGGACTGCCCGCTTGAACTCCGCCTCGCCAAGGTCGCAATCGAGAAAACCTTGATCGGCGCTGATGGCGGCAATCGAGAGAATGGCGCGTTCCGTCGCAAACTGCTTAGCGAAATTGACCGCCGTGGGCCCATATGTCGCGCAATCGTCAGCTCGAATTTCCCCGCCGGCCATGAACACTTTGTTGCTGTTTCGCGCGCACAGATCACGGGCGACTTCCGTCGAGTTAGTAACAACCGTGAGATCCCTATGCAGGCTCAAGGCTTTTGCGACGTAGCAAGACGTGCTGCCGTTATCGATCATCAGGGTTTCCCCGTCGACGATAAGGGAGGCTGCCAGCTTCGCGATTTTCTGTTTTTCGCGCCGTTGCGTTTCCAGGCGCCGCAGGAAGGGGGCCTCCAGCGCCGAATTCGGCAGCATGACCCCGCCGTGGATTTTTTCCACCGCTCCGTATTTTGCCATTTCCTTGATGTCGCGGCGAATCGTCTCGTCCGATACATCAAGTTTGTTCGCCAGATCAATAATGCTGCAGGATTTTTCTACCTGAAGCATGTTCATGATCGCCAGCTGTCTCTTGGTTTGTTTCATAATTTCCCCGTCCGGAAAGTGCTATTAATGCGCTTTCCTCCCTACCAATAGCATATTTGTGGAAAAATTTAAACGATTATGTGGAAATCCACATTTTTGCGCGGGACAATTCCGCAAGGCGGCTGGCGCGCATCAAGCTAGGTTGAAAAATCATTGGTCGGAAATGCCGGAAAAATGCTAGTAAAACGGAAGTTTAAAATGGGATTGAATGAATGTCGGAAAGTTTGAAAACAATCAGCCCGGTGGATGGCAGCCTCTATGTGGAGCGCGCCTATACATCGCCCGGAAAAATTGACGAAATGCTGGCCGCCGCGCGCAAAGCGCAGCAGGACTGGCGGCAAAAATCGGTTTCACAGCGGGCCGCTATACTGGAAAAATGCGTTGATAATTTTGTTGCCAAAAAGGACCTCATTGCGGAGGAACTGGCCTGGCAGATGGGCCGTCCGATGAAGTTTGGCGCGGGCGAGGTTGGAGGGTTCGAAGAGCGGGCTCGCTACATGATGTCAATCGCCGAGGAAACGCTAGCTGATATCGCAACTCCTCAAAAAGAGGGATTTACCCGCTTTATCAAGCGCGAACCTGTCGGCGTCGTCTTCACTATTGCGCCGTGGAACTTCCCCTATATGACGGCGGTGAATTCCATCGTTCCGGCCCTGATGGCGGGAAATGCGGTCATCCTGAAACATGCGGCGCAGACCCATCTCTGCGGGGAGCGGATGGTGGAGAGCTTTATCGAAGCAGGCCTGCCCGCTGATCTTTTCCAGGTTGTTGTCGCCAGCCATAAACTGGCGGCGGATATTATTGGCTCGGACAAAGTGGATTATGTCTGCTTTACCGGCTCCGTCCCGGCGGGCAAAGCCATTGAGACGGCTGCTGTCGGGCATTTTATCGGCGTCGGGCTGGAGCTTGGCGGCAAGGACCCGGCCTATGTGCGGAGCGACGCGGATGTGGCCTATTCCGCGGAGAATCTGGTTGATGGCGCGATGTTCAACTCCGGCCAGTCCTGCTGCGGGATTGAGCGGATTTATGTTCATGATGTTGTCTATGACGCCTTCGTTGAAAAATTTGTCGAAGTGGTGAAAGGCTACAAACTCGGCAATCCGACAGATCCTGAAACAACCCTCGGCCCTCTCGTCAATGCGTCGGCGGCGGATTTTGTGAGGGGGCAGGTTGCGGATGCTGTGAAGGCAGGTGCGAAGTCGCTCATCGATCCGAAACTCTTCCCTGCGGATAAAGCGGGCACAGCCTATCTTGCACCGGATGTGGTTGTCGATGTCGATCACAGCATGCGGATCATGACCGAGGAAAGCTTCGGTCCGGTCGTCGGGATCATGAAAGTCTCCTCCGATGAGGAAGCGATCAAGCTGATGAACGACAGCGAGTTCGGGCTAACCGCCTCTGTCTGGACGACGGATGAGGCAGCGGCAATTCGCATTGGTGATCAAGTCGAGACCGGCACATGGTTCATGAACCGCTGCGACTATCTCGATCCGGCGCTTGCCTGGACGGGCGTGAAGAATTCCGGGCGCGGCTGCACTTTGTCGGCAGTCGGCTATGAGAGCCTGACCCGGCCCAAATCCTATCATCTGCGGACAGCAATCTAGGGGACCTTAATGGCAACAGATGCAACGGCCCTAGCGGGCAACTGGAACTACCCGACGGCAATGCGGTTTGGCGTTGGCCGTCTTCGTGAATTGGGCGCAACCTGCAAGGAAGCGGGAATGAAGAACCCGCTGCTGGTGACCGACCCGGGTCTCGCCGCACTTCCCATGATTGGTGAGGCGATTGAGAGCTGTAAGGCCGCCGGTCTTGGTTGCGGCCTGTTTTACGACGTCAAGCCCAATCCTGTCGGCAAGAATGTCGATGACGGCGTCGCCGTTTACAAGGAAGGCGGCCATGATGGCATTATTGCCTTTGGCGGCGGCTCCGCCCTTGATGCGGCGAAAGCGGTTGCGGTCATGGCGGCGCAAAACCAAAGCCTTTTTGGCTATCTGGACGGCGGCAAGGACTGGGAGGATATTCCGGCAAATGAAGTGCCGCCGATTATTGCCGTTCCGACAACCTCCGGCACGGGATCGGAAGTCGGGCGCGCCTCCGTCATCACAGATGATGCGAACCATGTGAAGCGGATTGTCTTCAACCCGAAGATGATGCCCGCTTTTGTTATCGCGGATCCGGCGCTCACTGTTGGTCTTCCGAAGAAAATAACCGCAGCGACCGGCATGGACGCCCTCTCTCATAACCTGGAGGCGTTCTGCTCGCCGCATTTCCATCCGATGGCGGAAGGAATTGCGATTGAAGGTATCCGTCTGGTGAAGGAATTCCTGCCCACGGCGACAGCGGACGGAAGTGATATTACCGCGCGCAGCCAGATGATGATTTCCTCCTCCATGGGGGCAACGGCGTTCCAGCGCGGCCTCGGCGGGATGCACGCGCTCGCGCATCCGCTGGGCGCGCTTTACGATGCCCACCATGGCATGTTGAATGCTATCCTGATGCCCTATGTGCTGATCCGCAACCGGGAGGTCATTGCCGAGCGGCTCGCGCGTCTTTCCGCCTATCTCGGCCTCGCTAATCCCTCCTTCGATTCCTTCCTGAGCTGGATACTGGCGCTTCGTCAGGAGCTGGAAATCCCGAACGACTTGTCGGCGCTTGGCATTGATACAGCGAAGGCGGACCTTGTCGGTAAGATGGCGGTGGTGGATCCATCCTCCGGCGGAAATCCGATTGCGCTCACAAATGAGGAATACAGCCGTCTTTTCGAGAAGGCTGTGACCGGTAATCTCGACGCATAAAGGCAGCAGCCATAATCTGTCTGTGGAAATTTGCGATATAATTGTTGATTTTCGTGGGTTTATGCATGCAATTGTACTGAATGCGCATATAATGCGGCGGTCAATGAGGCATTTCAGGCAAAGGTACAGGCATTTTGGACGGCACACTCGTTCTCATTAATCTACTCGGCGGCGTAGCGCTTCTTTTGTGGGGCCTGCGGATGGTCAGTACGGGGGTCATGCGCGCCTTCGGGCGTGAGCTTGGCGTCTTCCTGAAATTCTGCCTGCGGAATCGTTTTCAGTCCTTCTTCGGCGGCCTGACAGTGACGATGCTGCTGCAAAGCAGCACGGCGACGGCGTTGCTGACGGCCTCTTTCGCGGGCCGGGGGCTGCTGCCGGCGACGGCGGGAATCGCGATTATCCTCGGCGCTGATGTCGGAACGACACTTGTCGCCCAGATCCTGAGTTTTGATCTGTCCTTCCTGGCGCCGGTCTTCCTGTTTGTGGGTTTTGTCCGCCATGCCACCGCAACCAACACACGGGCCAAAAACCTCGGGCGTATCATGCTTGGGCTTGGCATGATGCTGAGTGCGCTTGCCATGCTCGCCACCGCATCGGAGCCGATCCGGGATTCGTCCGTGTCCCAGTATGTTCTGACGTCTCTCTCGGGGGAACCGGTACTGGTTGTTCTGCTGGCGGCAGTGATTACGATCATTGCCCATTCGTCCCTCGCGACGGTGCTGTTTGCACTCTCATTATCCCTGACCGGTCATTTCCCGATCGATGTGGCTTATGCCATGGTGCTCGGGGCGAACATCGGTGGCGCGGTGCCACCGATCATGGCGACGCTGAAGGCGGAAAAAGCGGCACGGCGGGCGCCGCTCGCCAACCTGATCTGCCGATTGATCATTGTGGTAGCGACAATCCCCTTTATTGCGGTGATCGAGCCACAGCTGGCGATGCTCGAACCGTCTCCGGCGCGCCAGATTGTCAACCTGCATACGCTCGTCAATCTAACCTGCGCCATCGTCTTTCTGCCTTTTGTCGGACCGCTTGGTCGATTGACGGAACGCTTGCTGCCAGAGGGAGACGAGGTGGATGAGAACGCCCCGCAGCCGCTTTATCTCGACAAGGCGGCACTTGAAAGCCCACAGCTCGCCATGGCAAACGCCGTCCGCGAAACTTTGCGCATGGGCGATATACTTGAGAAAATGTGCCGGTCTCTAAAATTGATACTGGGAGGCGCAAACGGTCAGAATTTTCGGCAGGTCCGTGAAAGTCATGCGGTCATCAAGGACTTCGATGGTGCGATCAAGGGGTATTTGACAAAACTTGGTCGGGAATCGCTTGATGAGCAGGACGAGCAACGCTGCACCGAAATTCTCAACTTCACCACGGCGATCGATCACATCAGCAATATCGTCGTGATGAATATGGTCGAACTGGTGGAAACCGCGCAAAAGAACCAGGTTGCCATATCGGATGAGGATATTCAGGACGAATTCCGGCTTCTGGATATGGTACTTGTGAACTTACGCATGTCTTTCAGCGTTTTGATGACGGCTGACGCGACAGCCGCCACCAAGCTTATCGAGCGCAAGCAGACTTTCCGCGTAGCGGAGCGCAAGGCGGTGAATGAGCATTTGCAGCGCCTGAGAAGTGACCAGATGCTGGACCAGGAAGCGAGCGCCATCCATCTCAGCCTGCTCAGTGATATGCGAAGGATCAATTCCCTGTTGTCGTCAGGGGCGTATCTGGTCGCCGGTCAGAAAGAGAAATAGGCTCACAGCTCGAGCGCGCCGAACATCCGGTCGGGAAAGTCTGTGATCACGGCATCGACGCCCCAGCCCAGGAATTTCTCCGCTTCCTCCGGATCATTGACGGTATAGACGAGTAACTGGAAACCGGCTTTTTTTATCGCTTTCACTTGATCCTTGGTAACGTAATGCCGCTCGCAATGCAGGGAGGCGCAGCCGCTGTCCGTCAACCGTTCCTCCCAGTCCGGCGGAATGGCCGACGTAAGGTAGCCGCGCGGGATATCCGGGATCAGCCGACCCATTTCGTAGAGCGCGTCCACATTGAAGGACGAAATCAGCAACGGCAGATCCTCAGGCCAGTAGTCCAGCAATTCTTTTGCGACCTGCTCCGTTGTCGGGATTTGCCAGCCGCTGCAGGGCTTGATTTCAAGGTTGAGACCAAGCCCGAGATCGGCAAGGGTGTCCGTTGCTTGCCTGAGGGTCGGGATTTTCTCGCCCTTGAACTCATCCGAGAACCAGCTTCCCGCGTCAAGTTGCTGAATTTCTTCAAGCGTTTTTAGAAGAATGGGGCCGCTCCCGTTACTGCACCGGCGGACATCATTGTCATGCTGGATCACCGCAACCGAATCTTGCGTGACGGTGACATCGATCTCGACAAAAGATGTCCCGATTTCGGCGGCCTTGCGCAGCGAGGCCAGTGTGTTTTCCGGCGCCAGACCGCAGGCACCCCGATGGCCGATGATTTTCGGCATCCGGCTGAAAAATTCTTCTTCTGTAATCATGCCGGTTCTCCAACTGTCCAGTCGATGGGGGTTTGGTTTGTCTGGCGCAGATAGTCATTTGCCTTCGAAAAATGACCGTTACCGATGAATCCGCGATGGGCGGATAGCGGTGAGGGGTGCGGACTTTGCAGGACAAGATGACGCTTGCGATCGATAACCGCGCCTTTCTTCTGCGCATAACTGCCCCAGAGCAGAAAGACAAGGTTTTCCCGGCCGATATTGAGCGCGGAAATGATGGCATCGGTGAAGCGTTCCCATCCCTTGCCCTGATGCGATCCGGCCATGGCTTTTTGCACGGTGAGCACGGCGTTGAGCAGCAAGACCCCCTGATCCGCCCAGTGATCCAGATTGCCATGGCGCGGGGCCGGAATATTTAGGTCGCGCTCCAGCTCCTGATAGATATTGCGAAGCGATGGCGGGATGCGCACGCCCGGCGGCACCGAAAAGCTGAGGCCGTGGGCCTGACCGGGCCCGTGGTAGGGGTCCTGCCCGAGAATGACGACCTTGACCGCATGAAAGGGCGTCCGGTTGAGGGCGGCGAAAATATTGCTTCCGGCAGGATAGATGGATTTTCCCGCCGCCTTTTCGCGCAGCAGGAACTGCTTGAGCTCGCGCATATAGGGTGCGTCGAATTCCGGGCGTAACTGGTCAAGCCAGCTTTTTTCCAGCTTAGGGTCAGAACCCGATACGTCGCTCAAAACATCCCCTCTGTCTTCTCCGGATCGGGCGATTGGCCGGTGTGCATTCCGGCGGTGTCCCTTGTTGTCTCTGATGCTGTTTTATTATGATTCTGTTTCATTGCAAAATAATTATGAAACAGGCTTGCCCGCATTATTTCGGCTTCCGTCTCTTTGTAAGCCATTCGATTGGCGTTGCAAGGAGGCCGCGGGGCAGCAGGACGACACTGATCATGAAAACGACGCCAAGTATCAGAATCCAGTAATCGCCGAAAATCTCGGACAGCCAGCTCTCCGCTGTCCGGGTGAAAATGGCGCCGAGAAAAGCAGCAAGCAGCACTTCCTTGCCGCCGATGGCGACCCAGATCAGTGCTTCGGTCGAAAGAGTGAAGCCGATCAGCGTCGGCGAGACGAAGCCGTCAAGGGTCACGAACAACGCGCCCGCAAGCCCGGCAATCGCCGCGCTTAAGGAAAAGACGGAAAGCCGCAGGTTCAGCACACTGTAACCGAGGGACGACAGGCGATCAGGATGAGTGCGAATGGCAGTCAGCAGCAGCCCATAGGGAGATTTCACCAGCAAAGTCACTCCGAAATACACGGCGGCGACAATCCCGAGGATAATGTAGAAGGTCGGCAGGCGATCCCAGAGTTCATAGCTAAACCCGAAGGCAATCAGTTTGAGCGGCGGGACATTGAGCAGGCCATTATAGCCGCCAAGGGCGTACCAGTTGTTCATCAGCCGCTCCAACACCAGAGCTATGGCGAGGGTGATAATGGCGAGATAGGCACCGCTGATGCCTCTCCCTGCGAACAGAAAGTAGCCAAGTGCGAGGGCGAACATCGCCGATCCCGCCATAGCCGCCAGAAGGCCGAGATAGCTGCTGGTCAGGTCGGGATAGATCATGCCCTTGGTAAAGACAGCCATGATATAGCCGCCAATGCCGAAGAACATCGCCTGCCCGAAACAGAGAATACCGCCATAGCCCCAGACCAGCGACAGGGAGATCGCCAGTAACCCATAGACGAGGTAGTTGGTGAGCTGCCCCGTCCAGTACTGCCCGACGAAAAGCGGGGTGATCGCAAGGGCGATAAAGACGAGGAGTCCGATCAGGCTATCTCGCACGGCGCCCTCCCAGCAGGCCTTCAGGCTTCAGGCGGATGATGAGGATAGCGATGATATAGACGGTGATCAGCGCCGCGACCGGTGATATCCAGACCGCGAGCAGGTTGTTGACGCCGCCGATGATCGCGCCGCCCGCCAGCACACCGGCAAGCGGTCCGGCGCCACCGACAAGGATGGAGAGAAAACCCGGCACCAGATAGCCTAGACCCATCTGCGGATCGACGCTGATCAGGGGTGCGACCAGCGCCCCGGCAAGTCCCGCCAGCGCCGTGCCGATGACAAAGCTCCAGCGGTACATGCGCCGCGTATCAATGCCAAGCGCCGCCGCCGTTGCGGGCCGCGCAATAACCGCGCGTGCCATCAGGCCGAATTTTGTTCGGACAAACAGCCAGAATGTTCCGCCGATCAACAGGATGGAGGCGAGCATGAGGATCAGGCGATAGACAGGATAGCTGAACGCCCCGATTTCCAGGCTGCCGTCGACAGGGAGGGGAACGCTCTGGGATTCGGGGCCGAACGTGAGGACGACAAGCTGCTTGAGCGCAATGGACAGCCCCCAGGTCGCCAGAATGGTATCGAGCGGCCGGTGATATATATGGCGGATCAGGGCCATCTCGATCAGCAGGCCGAAAAAGGCGACGACAAGGGGGGCGAGCAGCAGTCCAACAAGGAACGGCAGACCCATATCCTGCGCCAATACCATGACATAGGCGCCGATCATGAACAGCTCCCCATGGGCCATATTGATCACGCCCATCATGCCGAAAACAATCATCAGGCCCAGCGCGACCAGCACTAGAATCAGGATATAGGAGCTGGCATCAAGGATTATGGGAATAAGTTCACTCATTACATCAACATTACACCGACAGATAGCGATGCAGCAGGGAATCGTTCCGCTTTATCGCCTCAATATCACAGCTTTCACGGATTTCACCATTTTCCATGAATAGCACCTGATCGGCAAGCGTGCGGACCATTTCGACATTTTGCTCGACAATCAAAATACCCAACCCGGTCTCCTTCGCTATTCTGGCGAGTTGCAGGCCGATATCATGGACGATGCTGGGCTGGATGCCTTCTGTGGGTTCATCCAGCAGCAGCATTTTTGGCCCGCCGATGAGCGCGCGAGCGATTGCGAGAATTTGCTGTTGTCCGCCGGAAAAAGTCCCGGCCCGCTGATCCTTGCGTTTCTTCAGGAGAGGAAACCAGTCATAAATTTGCGAGAAGGGCAGCGCATCTGTTGCATCCCGTCCCATCAGCCCAAGTTGCAGGTTTTCTTCGACCGAGAAATCTTCAAATATTTCGCGTCCCTGTGGTACATAGCCGATCCCGGCGCGCGCGATAAGATGCGTCGGCCATGTCTCAAGCGTCTGACCGTCGAACAGGACGGACCCGCCCTTCGCCTTTATCAGCCCCATTATGGTTTTGAGCAGGGTCGTCTTGCCCATGCCGTTCCGGCCCATCAACGCAGTCACCCGTCCATTTTCGAACCGGCAACTAAAATCCCGAAGAACGAGGGCATCGCCATACCCGGACGAGAGATTTCTAATCTCAAGCATCTGCAGGAACCACCGTATTTCCGAAATAGAGGGCCTTTACCTCGGCATCGTTTCTAATCTCGTCGAAACTGCCGGATTTCAGGATTTGGCCTTTCGACATGACGTTGAGCGGACAGCCGAGATACTCGATAAATCCCATGTCATGCTCGATCACAAGAACGGTGATGGCCTGTTCCTGATTGATGGTGCGGATCAGGTCCGCGGTTGCTTTGGTCTCCGCGCCGGTCATTCCGGCGGTCGGCTCATCCAGCAGGATGAGAGAAGGAGCTTGCGCAAGCAGCAATCCGATCTCCAGCCATTGCTTCTGGCCATGGGCCAGTTCCCCGCCAAATGTATCCCGCCGGTCGGCAAGATTGATCTTTTCCAGAATAGTATCTATGGAGACGCGATTGCCGGAGCGTTTTGCCGCCACCGTCAGATTTTCCCGGACTGTCAGTTCCTCGAAGATGGCGGGGACCTGAAATTTCCGCCCGATGCCGAGGCGGGCGATCCTGTGCGGTGGCCAGCCGGTAATGTCCTGGTCCCGGAAACTGACCTGTCCCGCATCTGGCTTCAGAACGCCGGTGATCAGGTTAAACAGGGTCGACTTGCCACAGCCGTTCGGCCCGACGAGCGCGTTCAGGCTGCCCTCCGGAATATCGAGGGAAAATCCGTCCACGGCACGCAGACCGTCAAAGTTTTTTGTCAAAGCTGTAAGCTCAAGAAACGACATGGTTGCTTTATCCGGTGATTCAGGCAATTTTTGTATGCATACTTATAAATAATGTTGGCGATAAACTTGTAATTAATATGTGTACCGTCGAATTATCGGGCGAAAACGTCAAAATATGTGCCTTTTTTCGAACTATAACGGTAATTATTTGATTCTTCTACGATTACTGGCATAACCATGCACGAAAGATTTTGCCAAACAACTGTTTTGTTCGGCCAGACATTGAGATGTTTATTGATAAAGAGGATGACGTGATGATCGATATCTCCAGACGGCAATTTATGGGTGCTGTGGGTGCCACCGCGGCTGCTTCGGCTTTTAGCATGCCGGCCATTGCTGCAGGTAAAACCATAAAGATCGGCGCGGTCCAGCCATTCTCCGGCGGGTTGGAGCTGTTCGGTAATCAGGCGAAGATGGGCCTCGACCTCGCAGTATCCGAGATAAACGCGGGCGGCGGCATTCTTGGCCATCAGGTCGAAATGCTCTATGAAGACAACAAGACGGACCCGAAAACATCAGTCGAGCGAGCGAAAAAGCTGATCGAGCGCGATGAAGTGCTGGCAATTTCCGGCCCCATCACCTCTGCCGGGCGTGATGCCATGGCCGCGACGATGGAGCGGGGCAAGACGCCGCTTCTCTATGCGACCAACTATGAAGGCGGTATCTGCAATCGCTACCTGTTCTCCTTCAACACGGTGCCAAATCAGGATACGGCACCACTTATTCCGTATCTGAAGGATGAAGGAATCGGCGATAGCTATTACATGTTCGGTGCCGACTATGTCTGGCCGCGCAACATGTTCAAGACTGCAAAGGATATCATCGGGAAAATCGGTGGCTCCACCGTCGGGGAAGAATATACCCCGTTCGGTGTCAAGGATTTCTCCTCCATCATCCGTAAAATTGCTGATTCCGGGGCTGAGATCCTGTTATTCGCGCTCCCCGGCGCAGACGGTATCACCTTCATCAAGCAGGCGGAGGAATTTGGTCTGACCAAGACGGTGAAGATCGCCTTCCTCGGCTTCGCGGAAACCTATCTCGGTGCTTTTGGTCCGGGCAAGGGCGAGGGGATGTATGCTGGCGTGCCGTTCGTCGCCAGCTCGCCGGAGCCGGGCGTTCAGGAGTTTGTATCGAAAATCCGCAAGAACGCGGGCGAGGATGCGGTTGTTTCCTTCTATGTCATGACCCATTACAATTCGCTGATCGCACTTAAGGGCGGCCTTGAAAAAGCTGGCAAGGTCGACACCGAGGCCTTGATCGACGGGATGGAAGGGCTCTCGTTCGAGATTCCGACCGGCGCAGCTTCGATCACCAAGGATGATCATCACACAGCGATGAACATGTTTATCGCCAAGACTGAAAACGGCACCCTGAACGTGGCAAAGGAACTCGGTATTATTGAACCCGCGCCGCAATGTGCCTAAGTAAGGAGATGCCATGACAACCCGAGACCTCACGGATGATCTGGAAGCGGCTATGCCGCTTGCCTTTACCGAATTCGACCCGTCGGCAACAGACCGCCGGGCCGGCCTTGTGATCGTCGATGAGGTCAACGGGTTTGCAACTGTGGGCGCCGGTGCGCTTGCGCCAACGGAACCGGATGAATTCATTACGAATATGGTTGAAGAGACGGTCATTCTTGCCCGGTATTTCACGGCGCAAGGATGGCCAATTCTCGCGTTCCAGGATACGCATATTCCGGGCAAGCCCGAACCACCCTATCCGCCGCATTGCGAGGCAGGCACGGGTGAGGAGGAGCTGGTTCCGGAGCTTAAATGGCTGGAACAGGATGCCAATACAACGCTTGTCCGCAAAGACTGCATCAACGGCTTTATCGGTGCAATGCGCTCCGATGGCAGCAATGCCGTGGCCGACTGGGTGACCGAGAATGGGATAACCGATCTTCTCGTTGTTGGTATTTGCACGGATATTTGCGTGATGGACTTTGTCCTCACCAGCTTGAGCGCGCGTAATCATGACATGATGCCGGGATTGAAGGATATCTATGTATATGATGAGGGATGCTCCACCTACCACCTCCCGCGTCATGTTGCAGAGGAGATCGGACATGGCGCTGCGGCCGCGCATCCGCAAGATGTGACCCATTACATGGGCCTTTATTTCATGGCGAGTCGCGGTGCGCAGCTTGTCAACAAGGTGATCCTTCCTGCATAATGGAGTGCGGATAGACCGTCTGGTCGATCCGGCGCAATCATAAGAATAACGGGGGAGGCAACCATGAAAGTCACAGCAAACGGCACGGAATTTGATACCCGCCTGGAAGGGCCGGAGGGCGCCCCTGTCGTGACGCTGAGTCATTCGCTCTGCTGTGACCTGTCGGCGTGGGACGAGCTTGCCGAGGATCTGAAATCCGACTATCGGGTTCTCAGATATTCCCTTCGCGGGCACGGGAACAGCGGTGCGACACTGGGGCCCTATGACTTCAAGCTGCTCGCTGACGATATGGCCGCCATACAGGACGCCTACGGCATCACCAAAAGCCATGTGATAGGGCTGTCCATCGGCGGCATGATCGCGCAGGAATATGCACTGATTTATCCGGACCGTATCCTGAGCCTTGTTATTTCCAGCTCCCTTTGTGCGCTGCCCGACGGTGCGGCGGCCCTGTGGCCGGAACGGATCAGGATGGTATCCGAGCAGGGGATCGAGGCAACCGTCGATGGCTCGATGGATCGCTGGTTCGTGCCCGGCTCCCTTGAGGGTCGTTCTGCTCTCGACGCGAGGGTTCGCCAGATGATCCGCGAGACGTCCGTAGATGGCTATGTCGGTTGCAGCCACGCCATCGCCGGGATTGACCTGAAGGATCGCGTGACCGCAATTTCCGTGCCGACGCTCGTCATTGTCGGGCGGGAGGATATGGGCACGCCTCTCAGCTCTTCGGAACTGATCCACCGGCAGATTGAAGGATCAAAGCTGGTCGTCGTCGATAACGCCGCGCATCAGCTCGCCATGGACAAGCCGGACATCTTCAATGCAGAAGTCCGCAAGCATCTGGCAGCGGTCAGTTAGCCTTTCGCCAGAAGGGTGGCGTGATGGCGGATATGATCTTCCATGAAGGTCTGGATGAAATAATAGCTGTGATCATAGCCGTCCTGCATCCGAAGGGTGAGGGGTTGTCCTTCCTCCTTGCAGACGCCCTCGAATATCTCCGGTTTTAGCTGCTCGTTCAGGAACTGGTCGGCGCCGCCCTGATCGATCAGGATATGAGACGTGCGCTTGCCATGTTTGACCAGTTCTGTCGCGTCATATTCGGTCCAGCTTGCCTTGTCGGTCCCGAGATAACCCAGAAATGCCTTCTCCCCCCACGGGCATTGCATGGGAGAGGAAATCGGCGCGAAGGCCGAGACGGATTTGTAGATTTCCGGGTTCTTGAGCGCGATGGTGAGCGCGCCATGGCCACCCATGGAATGGCCGAAAATGCCGACCCGATGGACATCGACATTAAACTCCCCATCGATCAGCAGGCGCAACTCATCGGTCACATAGCTGTACATCCGGTAGCTTCCGGCCCAGGGCTCCTTCACCGCATCGAGGTAAAACCCGGCGCCGGTCCCGAAATCCCAGTCGTCCTCTTCCCCCGGCAGGCCGACATCGCGCGGGCTGGTGTCCGGCATGACGAGCATGAGGCCATGCTCTGCCGCAAACCTTTGCGCGCCCGCCTTGATCGTCGCTGTTTCCTCGGTGCAGGTGAGGCCCGCAAGGTAATAGAGCACGGGCACCTTGCCCGCTTTTGCCTGCGGGGGCTGGTACACCGCGAACCGCATCTCCGATCCGGTCTCGCTGGAGGTATGCTTATAAAAGCCCTGTGTCCCGCCGAAGCAGGCCTGTTCAGAAATAATGTCCATAATCTCGCTCAGAAAGTGACGACGCTGCGGATAGATTTACCCTCATGCATCAGATCGAAGCCCTCGTTGATCTTCTCGATCGGCATGACATGGGTGATCAGGTCGTCGATATTGATCTTACCGTCCATATACCAGTCGACAATTTTCGGCACATCTGTCCGGCCTTTCGCGCCGCCGAACGCCGTGCCTTTCCAGACGCGTCCGGTCACCAGTTGGAATGGCCGGGTGGAAATTTCCTGACCTGCGCCCGCAACACCGATAATGATACTCTCGCCCCAGCCCTTGTGGCAGCATTCGAGCGCCTGACGCATGACATTGACGTTGCCAATGCATTCGAACGAATAATCGGCGCCACCCTTGGTGAGATCGACGAGATAGGGAACGATATCGCCCTCGACTTCCGTCGGGTTGACAAAATGGGTCATGCCGAATTTCTCGCCGAGTTCTTTTCGCGCCGGGTTGAGGTCCACACCGACGATCATGTCCGCGCCCGCAATCTTTGCGCCCTGAATGACATTGAGGCCGATCCCGCCAAGGCCGAAGACGACGACGTTATCGCCGGGCTTGACCTTCGCCGTGTTGATGACCGCACCAATGCCGGTGGTGACGCCGCAGCCGATGTAACAGACCTTGTCGAACGGAGCGTCCTCGCGGATTTTGGCCAGCGCAATTTCCGGCACGACCGTATAGTTGGAGAAGGTCGAACAGCCCATGTAATGAAAGACTTTCTCGCCATTGATCTTAAACCGACTGGAACCGTCCGGCATCAGGCCCTGACCCTGGGTTACGCGTATTGCCTGACACAAATTTGTTTTCCCACTGGTGCAATAGTCGCATTGGCGGCATTCAGGGGTGTAGAGCGGAATGACATGATCGCCCTTCTTGAGGGAGGTGACGCCGGGTCCCACATCGACGACTATCCCTGCGCCCTCATGACCGAGAATGGCCGGGAAAATCCCCTCCGGATCCTCCCCGGAGAGGGTGAAAGCGTCCGTATGGCACAGGCCGCTGGCCTTGATCTCGACGAGAACCTCGCCCTCGCGCGGCCCATCCAGTGTGACTGTTTCGATCGTGAGCGGGGCTCCGGCCTTGTGGGCAACAGCGGCTTTGACTTCCATATTTCACATCCTCGGTTCGTGTTTATTCAGGGGCAAGTTTGCAGATTTAGGGCTGTTGACGCAAGATATTTCCCGATAAAGTGAGGCCGTTTCTGAAACGCAGGAGAGGCGCATGAAAGTGGATGGAAAGCCCTATCGCAGCATCTGGCTGTCGGCGGATGGATGGTCCGTCGATATTATCGACCAGACGCGGCTGCCCCATGAATTTCGCGTGGTGAAGCTGGAAACGCTGGATCAGGCGGCCCATGCGATCAGGGCGATGCTGGTGCGCGGCGCGCCGCTGATCGGGGCGACGGCGGCCTATGGCATCTGTCTCGGCCTCAGGACGGACGCCAGCGACAGCGCCTTGCAGGAGATGTGTGAAACATTGATTGCAACGCGACCGACGGCAGTTAACCTGCGTTGGGCCATCCGAGCGATGCAGGAGCTGCTTCTACCGCTGCCGAAGGAAGATCGCGTCTCTGCGGCCTATGTAAAGGCAGCGCAAATCTGTGATGAGGATGTCGCGATCAACAGCGCCATCGGTGATCACGGACTGGATGTTTTCCGGCAGCTCTGGAAAGCGAAAGCGGAGCAGGGAAAACTCAATATCCTGACCCATTGTAACGCGGGCTGGCTGGCGACGGTGGATTGGGGGACGGCGCTCTCGCCCATCTACAAGGCGCATGACGCTGGCATTCCGGTCCATGTCTGGGTCGATGAGACACGGCCGCGCAACCAGGGCGCCCATCTCACCTGCTGGGAGCTGGGGCGGCACGGCGTCGATCATACGCTTGTTGTCGATAATGTCGGCGGGCATCTGATGCAACACGGGCTCGTTGATCTCTGCATCACCGGGACGGACCGGACGACGGCGGCGGGCGATGTCTGCAACAAGATCGGGACTTACTTAAAGGCGCTTGCGGCGAAGGATAACAATGTGCCGTTTTATGTCGCGCTGCCCGGGCCGACCATTGACTGGGAAATTGATGACGGGGTGACGGATATCCCCATTGAAATCCGCGACAGCCATGAAGTGGATTATATTCAGGGACAAAATAGCGCGGGCGAGGTGAGCGAAGTACGCATTCTCCCCGCCAGCAGTACCTCCGCCAACTATGCCTTCGATGTGACTCCGGCGCGGCTGGTGACGGGACTGATTACCGAACGCGGCGTATGTACTGCCTCAAAGGAGGGGCTGGCCGGGCTCTATGCCCCGGCATCATAAAGCTTGAGCTGGTTATCAAGATCGTCCCGGATAAAGCCGCGAACCATCTCGTCAAGGCTTTCGTCCTTCGCAAAACCGAGAGCGTCGGCGCGGGCGGAGCGGGTCGCCTTCGGCCAGCCATTGACAATTTTCTGGATGGCCGGATCAGCTACCCAATGGATGCTTCCGATATTCCGGTTACCGCGCTGCCGGTCCACCGCCGCCGCCATTTCCCCGGCGCTGACGGAAATCCCCGTCAGCAGCAACGACCGGCTCATGCCAAAGGCCGCAGCGGGCAAATCGTGGGCGTGGATCAGGGCATCAATGACCTTCGCGGGCGACATGCAGGCCATTTTCGTCTCCGGCCCAACCGGGCAGACAGCCTCCCGGCCGCAGAGCGGTTCGCGAATGATGGAGCTGGCCCAGGTCGAGGCGGCCTTGTTGGGAAGACCCGTCCGGACGGAGATTGTCGGCAGGCGGAGGGAACGTCCGTCGATAAATCCCTTGCGGCTGTAATCCTGCACCAGATATTCCCCCATGACCTTCGCGCAGCCGTAGGAGGTTTGTGGAAGCTGCGCCGTCTCGTCCGTCACCACATCGGGGAGCGTTCCGCCATAGGTCGCGATGGAGCTGGTGAAAATGACTTTAGGGAGATGGGGCAGGGCGCGGGCCGCCTCCAGAACCTGCCGTGTGCCGTCGAGATTGATGCGGTATCCAAGATCGAAATCCTCCTCGGCCTGGGCGCTGACAACGGCGGCAAGATGAAAAATGCTGGACGTCTTCTCGTCGATCAGCGCGCGAACCGTTTCCGGGTTGGCAATATCGCCGGAAATATAACTCAGACGCGGATCTGCAAGCGGAACTTCAGGGGCGATATCGAAGAGCACAAGTTCGGATATGTCGCGTGTTTTGCCCTCGCTGTCGACAGCCTCCCCGCGCTCTAGAAGCCTGGCGGCAAGTCTCTGGCCGAGAAATCCCGCGCCACCCGTAATGACAATTTTCATCGCTCAGCTCCTTTTCCGGATACGCCACTCAAAGCAGTCGTCGCCATAATCCAGCCGTTTCAACACCTCCAGCACAAGAAAGCGGTTATGCACGGCAAGAGCGCCCTGCCAGAGCTGGTTCCAGCTATCAAAAACGCTGGCGGGATGGGGGCCGGTGCCGCGCATAAGCCGCCAGCCTTTCTGGCGCACATATATCGCATCGCCGTCCTTTTCCATCTCTACCTCGTCATCATGGCCGTCGATCATTCCGGCGAGATAGCGGGCAAAGGCCTCAACGCTGTCCCCGGTGATGCCGAGGGTATCGGCGGTGCTGCGGTAGAACTGCTTGCCGATCAGCTGCGCCGTGATGCCGCCGAAGGTAGTCGTTTCCATCGGGCCATACATATCGCCGAGGATAATGAGGGAATTCTTCGCATATTCCATGGAATAATTACGGTTAGCCTTTTGCAGCCGTTCCTCCGGCCAGGTTGATGTATCCAGTATTGGGGCGGCGGATGGATCGAACGGTGGCGCCAATTCGCCGGGCCTGAATTGCAACCGCTCTTCCGGGGCAAGGTCATGGCTGTGGACTTTGAAATAGCCGGCCATGCCATACTGACCGTCCATATCCTGGGAGGTGCAGACGAAACCGAGGCGCGGGTTCTTGAGGCTGACGCCGTTCTGGGCGTACCAGCCTTTCAAGTACCCATGATTAACCTCCAGCGGGACGCCGCAAATCGCCGCGCCGTCATAAATCCAGCGGGGATGACAGAAATGCACCCAGGCCTTCTCGTCGCTCTCATACATATATTCCACCGGCACACCGCCGACGCCATTGGAAAGATAATGATACTGCGCGCAGGCGACCGCATCCGGCAAATCCGAAAGGCCGAGCTTCTCGAAACTGGAGAGGAATTTCTCATGATGCTGACGGCGGAACACATGGAAGGAGAGGTCACCGGCCGCCGCATGGCTCTTGCGGAGCGCAAGGGTGAGGAGCAATCCCGTGAAGTAAGCATGGTAAAGGGCCGCAACGGCCGCGTATCTGTCCTGTTTCGTTGACGTATCCAGCATGAGTTTTATCCTGATCCGGTAGTTGTTTTTATTGTTCTTGTATTTTGAAAAGTAGCATTGGAAAGCCGGTTTCACCAGCCCTCAGTCGATATTCAACATGATACAAATAATGTTGTAAAATTTATGAATATGTATCATATTAGGAAATAACGATCCAATTCGGGAGCAGGGCGCGATTATGGATGCAAGAACGGACGATCTCGACAGGCTGGAAGCGGAATTTCAGGCGAAGGTGGACGCGGAAAAGCGGATCGAGCCGAAAGACTGGATGCCGGACAGATACCGTCAAACACTGATCCGCCAGATGTCGCAACACGCCCATTCGGAAGTCGTTGGGATGCTGCCGGAAGGCAACTGGCTGACCCGGGCGCCGAGCCTGAAACGAAAGGCGATCCTGATGGCAAAAATACAGGATGAGGGCGGCCACGGGCTCTATCTCTACAGCGCGACCGAAACCCTCGGCATTTCCCGGGAGGAAATGTTTGACCAGTTGCATACGGGCAAGGCGAAGTATTCGACGATTTTCAATTACCCGACGCTCACTTGGGCGGATATCGGCGCGATTGGCTGGCTGGTCGACGGCGCGGCGATTACCAACCAGATTGCGCTCTGCCGCTGTTCCTATGGTCCTTACGCGCGGGCGATGATCCGCATCTGCAAGGAAGAAAGCTTTCACCAGCGTCAGGGTTACGAGATCATGATGACCATGGCCGAGGGCACGTCGGAGCAGCGGGCGATGGCGCAGGATGCGCTGAACCGCTGGTGGTGGCCGACCCTGATGATGTTCGGCCCCAATGATTCCAACTCCGCCAATTCCGCGCAATCGATGAAATGGAAGATCAAGCGGCAAAGCAATGACGAGCTGCGCCAGAAATTCATCGACGCGACGGTGCCGCAGGCGGAGTATCTGGGCCTGACTGTCCCCGATGACAAGCTGAAATGGAATGAAGAACGCGGCGCCTATGATTTTGGCGAGATTGACTGGAATGAATTCAAGGCGGTCGTCAGCGGGAACGGGCTTTGCAACCGGGAGCGGCTGAAAGCCCGCATTGATGCGCATGAGGGCGGAAAATGGGTGCGCGATGCCGCGCTTGCCTATGCCACCAAGAAAGCGGCCCGCAAGGCCGAAGCCGCCTGAAGGGAGAGGTGAGATGACAAAGGACACCCGGGACGAACTCCCGCTCTATGAGGTTTTCATCCGTAGCAAGAATGGCCTCGATCACAAGCATGTCGGCAGCCTGCATGCCTCCGATGCGGAAATGGCGCTGACCAATGCCCGCGATGTCTATACCCGCCGCAGCGAGGGGGTCAGCATCTGGGTGGTAAAGTCGACCGATATCGTTGCCTCCTCTCCGGAGGATCGGGGCAGCTTCTATGAGCCGAGCGACGACAAGCTCTATCGCCATCCGACATTCTATGACCTGCCCGACGAAGTCGGCCATATGTGAGGCCGGATATGAGCGAAAAAGACATGCTTTTTGAGTATCTGCTCCGCCTTGGGGATAACAGCCTGATCCTTGGCCAGCGGCTTGCCGAATGGACCGGTCATACCCCGATGCTGGAAGAGGATCTGGCATTGACCAATGTCGGGCTGGACCTGATCGGTCAGGCGCGGATGCTGCTCACCTATGCGGGCAAGGTGGAGGGAAAAGGGCGCGATGAAGACCGGCTTGCCTTTCATCGCGACACGGCGGAATGGCGCAATCTTCTGCTGCTGGAACTGCCGAACGGCGATTTCGCGAAAACCATGACCCGGCAGTTCTTTTTCGATCAGTTCCAGTATCTTCAGTTCGATGCGCTGTGCAGTTCCAGTGATGAGAGGCTCGCGGGGATCGCGGCCAAATCCCTGAAGGAAATCGCCTATCATCGCCGCCATAGTACTGACTGGGTTCTCCGCCTTGGCGATGGCACGGCGGAAAGCCATGATAAAATGCAGACAGCCATCGATGAGCTCTGGGGCTTTGTGCCGGAGATGTTCGAGATGGATGCGACGGACGAGGCCATGCTGACCGCAGGCATCGGTGTCGATGTCGCCCGTCTGCGGCCAGCGTGGGATGCGGCAGTAAACGCGGTGCTGACGGAGGCGACGCTCACGCGGCCCGAAGATAGCTGGTCCGTCCGCGGCAGCCGGGAAGGCAAGCACTCCGAACATCTCGGTTATCTGCTCGCGGAGATGCAGTTCCTGCAACGGGCCTATCCGGATGCGAAATGGTGACATTGCTCAAAACCGATGATGTTCTTGAGATTCTGGATCTGGTGAAAGATCCGGAGATTCCGGTTGTGAGCGTCCGGGACATGGGGATTATCCGCCGGATTGAGGAGGCAGGAGGTCGCCTTAAAATCGTGATCACACCCACCTATAGCGGCTGTCCGGCGATGGAAGTAATCGAGCGGGATATCGCGGCGATGCTGAAGCTGCATGGCCTCAAGGATTTCGATGTGGAAACCGAGATTTCCCCTGCCTGGACGACCGACTGGATCACGGAGGAGGGGCGCCGGAAATTGCAGGAGTATGGCATTGCCCCGCCTGCAAACAGCAGCAAGGCAGCGCTTTTAGGTCATGAGACGGTGGCCTGTCCGCAATGCGGCTCACCCGATACCGTTCTTGTCAGCGAGTTCGGCTCGACGGCCTGCAAGGCGCTCTATAAATGTAATGACTGCCTGGAAACCTTCGATTATTTCAAATGCGTATAGGACGGTGACATGACGGTTTTCCATTCCCTGAAAATCAAGGATGTGGTGCGTGAGACGAAGGACGCGGTTTCCATCTCCTTCGAGGTGCCGGAAACGTTGAAAGACGCCTATCGGTTCACGCAAGGGCAGCATCTGACGCTAAAAGAGTTTCTGGACGGGGAGGAGCTGCGCCGATCCTATTCCATCTGCAGCGCGGTGGGCGATCCGGAGCTTCGTGTCGCGGTCAAGCGGCTGGACGGCGGAAAATTCTCCAGCCATGCCAACCAGAACCTCAAGCCCGGCGCGATGATCGAGGTGATGGAGCCGCAGGGTCGCTTCTTCACGCCGCTTGATGCCGCCAACAGAAAGCATTATCTCGCCGTTGCGGCTGGAAGCGGGATCACACCGATTATCTCCATCATCAAGACGGTCCTGAAGACGGAACCGCACTCTAAAGTAACGCTCCTCTATGGAAACCGGAAGGTGTCGGGCATTCTCTTCCTTGAGGCGCTTGAAGACTTGAAGAACAGCTTTCCCGACCGGTTTACGATGATGCATATCCTGAGCCGGGAGCATCAGGATGCGGAAATTCTCAATGGCCGAATTGACGCTGCGAAATGTAAGGAACTTTCCGCCGGGGCGATAGACTTCACACGCTTTGACGAGGCGTTTCTCTGTGGCCCGGAGCAGATGATCATGGACGTGCGCGATTTCCTAGTTGATACGGGGCTCGATAAAGATCACATCCATTTCGAGCTGTTCATCACCGACGCCGCGATTGCCGCGAGTGAGAAACCGGTGAAAGTCGAGGAGGCTGGCCCGAAACGCCATGTGAAAGTCATTCTCGGCGGGCGCAAGACCGATGTCGAGGTGGCGGAAGACGGCGTTTCCATTCTCGACCGGGCGTTGCAGCAGGGGCTGGACCTTCCTTATGCCTGCAAGGGCGGTGTCTGTTCGACCTGCCGCGCCAAGGTGCTGCAAGGAGAGGTCGAGATGGATATCAATTATGCGCTTGAAGACGATGAGGTGGCGGAGGGGTACGTGCTGACTTGCCAGTCACATCCGTTGACCGATAATGTCATTGTCGATTTTGATGTTTGACGGTCAGTAATTCTTAATGCCCGGAACCCGGCATTGATAGGTGGTGTAGGTCTCCATCGGCAGACAGGCCGTGCTGACGCTGACAACGAGGTTACCCTTGCAGTCGTTGAAGGAGACCCAACCCTCGATATGATCAATGCGGCCACCGCCTTCGCCATTGCCGTCATATATATTAATGATCGACACATCCTTGATCCGATCCTGAGGGATCGTGAGGTCCGCAATTTCATCCTCGATAACCTTCTGGCAGCGACCGCTGACAAGATCGGCGGAGGCGACCGTCGTAAAGGCGAGGGAGGAAAGACAGGCGATGGTCAGCAAATCGAGGAAACGTCTCATGGGTATACTCCGGATAAGCTCTTTCTCTAAAGCTATGCCGAATTTAGCAGGAGACAACATGGACGCGGTAATATTTTCGAGTAAGTGTCAGAAATCGGTTTTTACGCCGCCGTCGGCAATGCGTTTATCAACGAACTCGTTCAGCTCCTCAAGCCTTGCCGGGTCATGTACTGGCTGTTCATATTCCGCCAGAATCGACTTATAGATCGTATTGGCCCGTTTCAGGGCATCAGGCGATCCGGCTTCGGCCCAGCTTTCGAAATTGCGCCAGTCTGACAGAATGGGTTCGTAAAAAGCGGTCTGATAGCGTTCCTGCGTATGTTGGGTGCCGAAGAAATGCCCACCATGACCGGCTTCGCGCATGGCATCTAACCCTAGGGATTCTGCTGATGTATCAATGGGTTTCATCATTTCAATCATCATCTGGATCATCTCCACATCCATGATGACCTTCTCGAAGCTGGCGCTGAGGCCGCCTTCGAGCCAGCCCGCCGCATGCTTGACGAAATTGGCCCCACCGAGAACGAGAGACCAGAGCGACATTTCGGATTCATAGGCGGCCTGCGCATCCGCAACGTTCGAGGCATTTACGTTTGAGGAACGGAACGGCAGGTTATAGCGGCGGATCAACTGTCCGCTGGCGATGGTCGCCTTGGCATATTCGGGCGTGCCGAAGGCGGGCGCGCCGGATTTCATATCGACATTGGAGGTAAAGCCGCCATAAATGACAGGGGCGCCGGGTCGAACGGTTTGAGCGAGGCTGAGCCCCGCCAGCGCCTCTGCATTCTGCTGGGTAAGCGCCCCGCCGATGGTGACCGGTGCCATCGCACCGGAGAGGGTGAAGGGGGTGAGGGCGATAACCTGCCCATGGGCCGCCATCTCGATAATACCCTCCAGCATAGGCTGGTCCAGCATCAGCGGCGAGTTGGAATTGATAACGGTAAAGAGGCTCGGCTGTTCCAGCATCTGTTCATGGCTGATACCGCGCATGATCCGCGCCATCTCGATCCCGTCGAGATTGCGATCCCGGCCGAGGGAATAGATATAGGGGACCTTCTCAGTCAAAGTCGCATAATCCCGGCCGCATTCCAGATGCCGGATCGACGCATGCACATCGACCGGTTCCACCGGATAGCCGCCGCTGGTTCCCAGCACATTGAGGCTCTGGGTCAGCCTCAGGAAGTTGCGGTAGTCTTTCTGGTTACCGGTCCGCCTGCCGCCAT
Source organism: uncultured Sneathiella sp. (assembly GCF_963973085.1). Lineage (GTDB taxonomy): Bacteria > Pseudomonadota > Alphaproteobacteria > Sneathiellales > Sneathiellaceae > Sneathiella. The sequence continues at coordinate 84,034 of NZ_CAXAXA010000001.1, read as the reverse complement.
CCAGATCGGTGGCATTCGGCGTGCTGGCAACCATGGAAAAAACGAGGTTCTTCCCGCCGATCTCGAGATTACAGTCGGGGTTCGGGGCATGCAGGGTAAATTCGGACGGGGCGTGGGAGAGGGCCTCCATGACGAAGCCGCGGTCGAAATAGACGATCTGCTTGTCTTCATCGACTTTCTGCCCGGCTTTTTTCAGGATTTCCCGCGCCTTTGGCAGGCGCACCATAATCCCGATATTCTCCAGAATATCCATGGTGGCGTTATGAATATCCTCAAGCTGATCCTCAGAGAGAAGTTCTACAGGTTTGAATGTGTTGATAACTTTCTGTTTGGGTAGCTGTGTGAAACTTGCCTTGGTCCGGCCTCCGCGTCGTGATCGTCGCCCGGAAGTCCGTTCATTTCGTCTCGACATACTCAGTTCCTTTCAAGGGTTCGGCTTATCCCCGCATGCGGGAGGCATCGGGATCGAGCAGCGGTTCCAGCACCATTCGGGCGGGCCGCATTTCACCGAGGATTTCAATCTCGAACTCAGCACCGTCGGCGATCATGCCGGGCGGCGTGAAACCGAGGGCGACGGATTTTTCGACATAATGTGCATAGCCGCCGGAGGTGACGAAGCCGACAACCTCCCCGTCCTTCCAGATCGGCTCGTCTCCATGCACATCGGCGTCTTTCGCATCGACAACGAAGGTGGAGAGCTTGCGTGTCACGCCTTCCGCCTTCTCCTTCAGTACCGCCGCCTTGCCGATGAAATCGGCGGGCTTGTTATAGGCGACGAAGCGATCGAGCCCGGTTTCCTCCGCCGTGTAGTCAGGCTTGTATTCCCGCATCCAGGAGCCGAAGGATTTTTCCAGCCGAAGGCTCATCATCGCCCGCATCCCGAAGGGAGTAAGACCAAATTCCTTTCCTGCTTCGGATAGCACCTCATAAAGCGCGATCTGCTCATCGGCGGGCACGTAAATCTCATACCCGAGATCGCCGGTATAGGTGACCCGCTGGACAATCGCATCGGAAAGCCCGACGCCCATGCGCTTCACCGACATGAAGGGGAATGCTTCGGTCGAGACATCTTCATAGGTAACTTTGGCGAGCAGGTCGCGGGCGTGCGGACCGGCGATCTGGAAGCCGATGCGCTTCAGGGAAACATTCTCGATCTCAACGCCCTCTTCGGGCAAATGGTCCCAGAACCAGCGAAGATGATAGCCTTGCGCCCCAAAGGAAGCGGTGAGCTGAAATTCCTCTTCAGCCAGCCTTGCAATGGTGAAATCGCCGATCAGCCGCCCCTTCGGGCTCAGCATCGGGCTCAGGCTCATCCGCCCGACCTTGGGTACGCGCCCGGCCATGATCATATCGATCCATTCCGCCGCCTTGGGGCCGGTGATCTTGTATTTCCCAAAGTTATGAATCTCGGTGATGCCAACCTTTGTCCGGACGGCCCGGCACTCGGCGCCAACCGCATCAAAGGCGTTGGACCGGCGGAAAGACGGCGTCTCCAACAAAGGCTCGCCCTCCGGCGCGAAGTAATTGACCGCCTCCATCCCGTAGGCCTGACCGAAGACGGCACGCTGTACTCGCCAGATCGGATAGGCAGGGGTTGTCTGGAAGGGACGGGCGGCAGGCAATTCCTCATTGGGGTAGGTGATACTGAACCGGCGCTGATAATTCTCGGTCACTTTCTTGCGCGCGTAGGGGCGGGAGCAATAGTCGCCATAGCGCGCGACATCCATGGCGAAGACATCGCGGCTGGGTTCGCCTTCGATCATCCATTCAGCAAGGGTAAGGCCGACGCCGCCGCCTTGACTGAAACCCGCCATCACGGCACAGGCGGACCAGTAATTCCTCAATCCCGGCACCGGCCCGACCAGCGGATTGCCATCCGGCGCAAAGGTGAAGGGGCCGTTGATCACATTCTTGATGCCCGCCTTACCGAGCACCGGGAAGCGGTTGAAGGCAAATTCCATGCTGTCGCCGATACGGTCGAGATTGTTGGGCAGCAGTTCATGGCCGAAATCAAGCGGCGTGCCATTGACTGCCCAGGGATCTGCCTCCTGCTCATAAAAACCGATGCAGAGGCCGCGCCCTTCCTGCCGGAGATAGCTTTCTCCTTCCGGATCCATGACATGGGGGTGTTCGCGCCCAAGCTCGTAAATTTCCGGGATATCCTCGGTGATCAGATATTGGTGTTCCATCGGATGCAGCGGCAGGAAGATGCCGACCATCTCGCCCAGCTCCCGCGCCCAGAGACCGCCCGCATTGACGACATATTCCGCATGGATCGTCCCTTCCTTGGTGACGACCTGCCAGCTTCCGTCGGTTTGCGGGTTGAGTTCGAGTACCGGGTTGCGAAGGTAAATCTCGGCGCCGAGTTTGCGGGCGCACATGGCATAGGCATGGGTGGTGCCGGACGGATCAAGATGACCGTCGAGTGGATCATACAGCCCGCCGATCACGCCATCGACATTGGTGATGGGAGAGAGTTGCTTGATCTCTTCCGGCCCGATGATATGAGTATCGAGACCCATATAGCGATGCTTCGCCCGCTCGGTCTTGAGGTAATCCATGCGGTCCGGTGTGCCCGCCAGCGTGATGCCGCCAACATGATGCAGGCCGCAGGACTGGCCCGACAGCTCCTCCAACTCCTTATAAAGCTTGATGGTGTAGCCCTGCAGGGCGGCGATGTTGGTGTCGGAATTGATGGTATGAAATCCGCCCGCCGCGTGCCAGGTGGAGCCGGAGGTCAGCTCGGAGCGTTCAATCAGCGCGATATCGGTCCAGCCGAGCTTGGCAAGATGATACAGAACGGAACATCCGACGACACCCCCGCCGATAACGGCGACCTTGACATGGGATTTCATAACCTCTCCCCTTTCTTTAGTTCATTTTCCTTTATCCAAGCACGGTAAAGCTGCTGTCCTGGCTGATCTCCCGGTTGCGCGAAAAAGTGCCCATGGAGAGATCGTAATCGATATTTTCAAGATGGAAATGCACCGGATCGACATCATGATCGCGGCCCGCCTCGCATTCCCGGATCAGTTTTTCCATCATCCGTCCGGCGACCGGTGCGTTCTTGAACTGGTTGCCGCTGGTGCCGATGGCGAGGTAAAATCCGCCCAGGCTCGACTTGTCATAGATCGGCACCCAATCGCGTGTCACATCATAAAGCGCGACGACGCCCTTGGTCTGGCGCGGGACTCCCATATCGGGAAAACGCTGCGCGAGGCGGAGGACCTGTGCATTCCATTGTTCCGTAAAGTCTTCGTTGAAATTGTCGGGATCGACCCATTCCTGTGTGTCGCATTTGGGATCTTCCGATCCGATCAGGATATGGTTGCCAAGCTCCGGACGGCAGTAAATACCGGCATCGCTGTCGGAGAGGATCATGCCGTCCGTCTCATAGTTGAACCCGGCGGGCGAGGGGACATGGGCGACCTCGTGACGGAGGGCGCGGGTGTCCATTTTCGTGTCCTCCAGTACGCCCGCCATCTTGTTGATCTTAGCTGAATGCGGCCCGGCGACATTGACGACAACGGGGGCGTCAATGTCGGTGCCGTCTTTCAGGGTGACGCCGATGACATAGCCGTTCTCCTGCCGGATGGCGGCAACCTCGGCATTGAACTTGAAGGTGGCGCCATGGGCTTCGGCGGCGCGCTGGGCATTGTGGGCGGCGAGCTGCGGGTCGCTGACATAGCCGCCGCGCGGGAAAAAGACACCGCCGGGAACGCTCTCACCTGTCGGTTCCCCGAACGCCGGGTCTTCCGGGCGTTTTACCGGGGCAAACTGGTGCGTATCGATAATCGGTAGCTTTTCGCGCATCTGCTCCGGCGTCAGATCCTCATAGGGACAGCCGATCTGGTCCATGAGGGCGCAAATTTTCCGCATATAGTCATTATGCGGGGTCTTGACGATCAGCGCGCCGGTATCGTGATATTTGATCAGGCCTTTTTCATCTGTTGTGCCAATATAGTCTGCCCAGTTCTTCCAGTAGAACCAGCCCTCATAGGCAAGCGCGCAGGTATCGAGCGCGGAATAATAGGTGCGGATGATGGCGCAGGAAGCGGCGGTCGATCCATAGCCCGAGGCGGGCAGGCGGTCGATCGAGAGGGTTTTGCGTCCGGCCTTCGACAGTTCATAAGCAATGCAGGCCCCGATGACTCCGGCGCCGATGATAATGGCGTCATACTTTTCGCTCATTGGCGGCTTCTCCCTGACCGTTATATGCGGTGTTACCCTAGACTATTTCACCGGCTTTAGAGTGGTGGCAAGCATAAATTAAATAATCGGGTGGCGGCACCGTGAAAAATCGGAACTGATGTCGTTTTTATAAAAAAGCGGGTCGGAAGGATGTAAATTCAAAATCGGCTTAAAGGCGGAAATTTGCCTTCTTCGGCCGATGAATTGCAAACACAAGAGAGAGTCGCAGGAAAGACAGCGTTGTTAATGCTCCCCTTGCGATGGCTTTCATGGCATACTTTGTTATGCAGGAAACATGTAGCGGAGCTAAACGTTATGCCAGGGACTTTTACGTTGAAAATACTGGGCGGCGGTCTTCTGTTGGCCGGCCTTTTGATGGGACACGTGGCCCGGGCAGAAACCGAAACTATAAAAATCAAGAATTTCGATGAATTCGCCAGCTATTTCGAGAAGAACGGCTATTCCATTCGCAAATGGAAAGAGGGCAAGCAGGATGTGCCACCATACGTCATCCTCGATATACCGGAGGAATGGCGCAAGAAAATCGCGCCGGAGATGCCAGTGGATGAGAAAAAGCGAACGTTCTTTCGTCTTTCCATTCCGCTGGCCTTCGTCGCCAATCATGGCATAATCCGGGATCAGGGAAAGCTGCGCAAACTCGAGAAGGATTCCCGCGCGGGTAAAACGCTCAGTGAGAATGACATTGCCTGGCTGAAGGAACAGGCGGCGGCTTATGCGCTTGAGGAACAGGAGTTGAACGACAAATTCTGGGCGGCGTTCGCTGAGCGGATGGACACAATCCCGCCGTCCTTGATCGTGGCGCAGATGGTGGAGGAAAGCGGCTGGGGTACCTCACGTTTCGCGGCGGAAGGCAACGCCCTGTTCGGACAATGGAGCTACACCGGCGGCATCAAGCCCGAAGAGCAGCGGGAAAACAAGGGCGATTATCGTATCGAAGCTTTCAAGACGCCACTTGATTCCGTGCGCGCCTATATGCTCAACCTCAATTCCCATAGCTCATATGCAGAATTCAGGAAACGTCGCGCGGCCCTTAGGGCGAAGGGTAAACCGGTCACAGGACCGGACCTTGTCGGTACCCTTATCGATTATTCAGAGCGACGGGAAGCCTATGTCAAGATTATCGAGGAGATAATGGAGCATAACAGCCTGCCGCCACTGGATCATGTGCGCCTTGCCTCAGGCAAGGTGACGTATCTACAGTTGGAGTAGGGTTGCTGTCATCAGTCTGACACGGCCCGTCGCGATGCGGATAGCGTTGTCCGCCGCCTGTCAACTTCCTTGAAGCGTAGCCTTACCAGCCGGTTGAGATTGGTCAACCCGTCTAAAAGGCCAGGAATAACAACCTCGGATGGCTTCTTTTGTTGCGCGAGATGGCGGAGCGCGGTCAGCATGGTGTCGCTTTCGCGTTCGCCGTCATCAATCAATGCTCCGATCAGCCCGGCATCGGCGGCACGGGTTGCGCGAATATATTGCTCCAGCCTCGGGACCGTACGCGGGATGATCAGGGCCCGCTTGTTCATCGAAAGAACTTCGCAAAAAGTATTATAGCCGCCCATGGCAACGACGGCGGATGCCTCCTGCATCAGGCTTTCAAGATGGCTGTCGAAGGTGACAGCGCGGACGCGGGGCAGTTTCTGGATACGGTCGCGGAAACTGGCACGCGTTTCGGGCGGCATGAAAGGTCCGAGGACGAACAGCGCATGGAGTGGCGGTTGACGGTTGCCTTCATAGGCGCGGAGGACCCAGTCGGTCAGAACGTCGCCATCGCCGCCACCGCCCACAGTGACCAGCACATAAGGTTCCGTCATCTCGCTCAGGATCGCCGGGTCTGAGACAGCGGACACGGATCGCGGGAGGTAACCGGTATAGGTGATCTTGCGCTTTACATTTGCAGGGATGTCTATACCGGCGAGGGGGTTGTATATCTGTTTGACACCGAAGATCCAGATATCATCATAGAGATCTTCCAGTGCCGGTAGGACATTCTTGCGCTGCCATTCCGGTCCGAGCAGCGATGGATCATCGAGGACATCCCTAAGGCCGAGGACAAGATGCGTCCCGGCCGCTTTGAGCATTTCCAGCGTATCCGTTACCTCGCCTTTCAGGCCATAGGGCTCCTTGTCGACGATGAAAATGTGCGGATCGAAGGTTTCCGCCGTGTGCTTGATAATGGAAGCGCGCATGGCAAGCGTCTGTTCGGTATCAATGTGCAGGCTAAGGGAGGTGTATTCGCCGTTGCGCAGCTTGATGATCCCGGGGATACGGACGAAATCGACCCGCGCCTTGAAATCAAAGCTTCCGATAATGGGGGAGCCGGACAGAATAAGGACCGACAAATTCTGGTTCTGCTCAACAAGCGAGTTTGCCATGACCATGCATCGACGCAAATGACCAAGGCCAAACGAGTCGTGGCTGTAGATCAGGATGCGTCTTGCATTTTCGATCTCGTTCATGGTTCACCTCCGCGTCCGACGTCACGCATATACGGGGTTATGACCTATAATTCAACTTTATATCCGGGATCGAGTGTAATTGCACTTTGTTTTAGTAATTAGAGAGTACTGCGTTCCGATAGTTTTGCAAAATTTGAAGATCACATTTTGATTATTAACTAAAAAGTAGAATAAAAAATAAAACGAATCTTATCGATTCGGTTGTTGCAAATCTATTAAAGCGAGGGTATCTCGTTAAAATAAAAACCTATAAATAGAATATATAAGATTTATAAAATCATATAAATAGAAATATAGATCGTTAACCATAGAAAACTATAAAATTAACTATAATTAAATAAAATTTTATGTGACTCCCTCATAAAAAATTTTTATAGTTCTAAAAAATTCGATGAAAAAAAATCAACTATAATAGATAGTTATTAATATAGTAGATTTTATGGATATTGAATTAATCATTTCAGTTGTGTTCTCGGTTTTTGTTCCAGAGAATGAGACGATATATTTTAGCTGATCCAGTATCTGTTTCTTTCATGATTCGCTAATTCTGTCTCATAATGAATATATAACAATTTAAAAGGGTTTTTTTGGCCTGTCGGCCTGACCTGAATTAACTAGCCAAGTCTGACTTATGGGGATCATAAAATGAAAAATAAACTGACTGAATTATGGAATGACGAGACCGGCGTGACGGCAGTTGAATATGCCTTGATGGCGGCCGCGGCCGCTGCGGTTGTCGGCGTTGCCGGAACGGCGTTCTATACCAAGCTGCAAACAGCCTTCAATGCCATTGATCTCAGCGGATCTGGCGGCACGACTCCTCCGAACTGAGCAAATTCGTTACAGGTCAACACCTCCCGCCCGGATCGGTATGTTCCGGCGGGAGAACAGGAAAATCATGACCGCATACTATCCGATAATCGCAATTTTATTGCTCTGGCTGGCAGCCTGGACCGATCTCACACGACGGATTATCCGTAACTGGATCTCCATCGCGTTGCTGCTTCTGTTTGTGCTGTACGCCTTTTTTACGGCGCGGCCGATTGATGTCGCCGGGCATGTGCTCTGGGCAATGGGCTTGTTCGCCGTCATGTTCATCGGCTTTTTCTTTGGCAAGGTTGGTGGAGGCGATGTCAAGCTTGCGACGGTCATCATGCTGTGGGTCGGGCCTGACATGGGGCCTGCTTTTCTTCTTGTCACGGCGCTAAGCGGTGGGCTCTTTGCCCTTGTCATGATTTCTCCGCCGCTGCGCCTTCTCAGTGAATGGGCTTTCGCGCCGATAACGAAACGTCTGGCGTCGCCGGAGCCTGCCTATGCGGCATCTGTGCCCTATGGTGTCGCGATCGCAACTGGCGGCACTGCTGCGCTTTATACGTCCTATCTGAGTGGGGGGTAAAGGAGGGTGATGAAAAGTTTTATTTTCATAGTTCTGTCCGCCCTGTTTCTCGGCTCTGCCGCTTATCTTGGCAATATGTTCCTTTTCGATGACAGGAAACAGCCATCTGTTCCCCTGTTGGCACCGGCAAAGGCGCCCGTTCAATATGCGCTTAGTCTGACACAGGATGTAAGGGATGGCGACATTCTGGAGAAAGGCATGCTGGACTGGCAGGTCGTGCCGGAAAGCCTTTCCGCGGGGATGCTGTTGCTCAAGGGGGAAACCGATATGTCGGAATGGCCGGGTGCTGTTCTCACACGGGATATGCCAAACGGCAGCTTTATTCGGAAAACTCAATTCATTCTACCAACGGACCCCGGATACCTGAAAGCGCTACTATTGGAGGGAACGCGCGCGCGTCCAGTTGCAATCGATAATGCCCGGGAGTTTGACGAGCTTCGTCCCGGGGACCGTGTTGATCTGATCCTGACCTATAAGGCGCCCGCTGGTGCCGTTCGGGCCGGGGAGACGGTCGTGAAAACCATTCTTGAGAGTGTACGTGTTATTGGAGTCGGGGCGGGCGTCTCCGCCGTTGGGGCGAATTCCGGCGCGCCCGGCACTCTTACACTGGCGCTCACGCCGGAAGATGTCGAGTTGGTGTCAGTGGCGGAGGCCATAGGGCACTTGCGGATTTCTCTGCGCGGTGAAAATACGCCTGCTGCCTCCCGGATCAAGTCAGAAATGGCCTCCTTTTCGGCCAGCGATCTCTTTCCCGAGTTGAAATCTCCGTCCCGGCCCGTTGTTCGGGATACGTCGCGGGAGGTTCGGATATTCCGCGGCGGTGAGACAAAAGTCCTCACACTCACGGGCGGAGGTCAATAGGGGCAAATGAAATATCATATCGGCAAAATTGGATTGCTTGCCCTGATGCTGGGGGTGCTTATCCTGCTATCACCTCCCCGCGCTCAGGCGGCGGAGACGGCGGGGCAGGCCAGCCTGTCGCTTGAGGTCAACCAGGGGCGGCTCTTTCCTCTGAAAACGCCGGTGACGGAAGTACTGGTAACAAATCCGGCCATTGCCGACATCCAGGTCACCGCCACCAATGGCCTGTTTGTGTTCGGGAAGGCACCGGGGCGAACTCATATCATGGCGCTCGGCGCGGACGGGCGGGCAGTCTTTGACCAGTCAGTTACGGTGACCCGGGACCTTGAAACGCTTTCGACGTTGCTGAAGGAGCAATTTCCGAAAAGTAATCTCGCCGTCCAGTCGACGCCCGGCCGCATTCTGCTCTCGGGCCTGGCACAGACACCGGTTCAGGCCGAACAGATTGCCTCCGTCGTAAGGGGGTTTCTCAGCGACGGGGAGGAGATCGTCAATCGCATTGAGATGCTGGCGGCCTCGCAGGTGAATATCCGGGTGCGCATTGTCGAGATGAACCGGGAGGCCACGAAAAACCTCGGGATCAACTGGGATGTGCTTCTAAATCCGGGATCGCTGGCAATCGGGTTGATCACCAACCGCTGGCCGACGGCCGTCGGAAACCTGTTCATCCCCAATTCGGCAAACAGCGGCGTCGGGGGTAGCGGCTTTCTGGGGTACCAGGGAAGCAATGGGTCGGCGTCTGTCGTGATCGACGCCCTGGCGGAGGAAAATTTGCTAACGGTTCTGGCGGAACCGAACCTGACCTCCCGCTCCGGTGAAACGGCAAGCTTTTTCGCCGGCGGGGAATTTCCGATTCCCGTCTCTGCCAATGATGAGCAGGTCACGATCGAGTTCAAGAAATTCGGTGTCATCCTCGATATCACACCGACTGTCCTGTCCGACAAGCGGATCAGTATCCATATCCGGCCGGAAGTGAGCGAAATTTCCGAGGTCGGGGCAGTTGTTATCAATAATTTCCAGATACCGGGCATTGCCGTGCGGCGGACGGAGGCGACCATCGAGCTTGCCAGCGGCCAAAGCTTCGCTGTCGCCGGGCTCTTGCAGAACCAGACCCGGAATATTGTCAATGAAGTACCCTGGCTCGCGGATCTCGCAATCCTCGGTCCGTTGTTCCGGTCCACCCGCTACCGCAATATGGAAACTGAGCTGGTGATCATTGCAACGGCGAACATCGTGAAGCCGCGGGAGAATATTGCTCTCGCTACTCCAACGGACCGCTATCGACCGACCGGTCTCGTCGAGAAAATGACCGAGGGCAAGCTTGCCAGACCTGCCCTTGCGCCGGAGATCCCGGGCGGATCGGGGCAGGGCGGCCTGACCCTCAAAGGGCCGGCGGGCTATATTTACTGAGCAGGAATGGGAAATACGATGACAAGGATCATATACGTTGCGTTTCTTTTGCTCTTTCTTCCGATCCTCAGCGGTTGTACAGCCCCGCAAAATCCGACGAATTTGCCAGTCGGTCAGGCAAAGAACGGGATCGAGAGTAAAAGCTATCTCATTACCTTTTCACCGCAGGGAAATGACGGCGAGCTTCGGGCGCGTGACGGGCTTTCTTTTGCGGATTTTCTGGAGGATCTGCGCCGTGATCCTCCGGGCTACGTCAATTTTCTCCCCGCTGGCGACAGTTTCGATGAATCCGGGCTTATGGAGAGGCTGCAACAGTCAGGACTGTCACGCTCAAGCGATATCGAGGTGAGCCCGGTGACGCATAGTCCGAAAGGGCCAGCACTGACCGTCAGCGTGACTTATTACTACTATCGCCTGGCCGATTGCGGTACTGATCTTTCGTTCCGCAAGCTCGATCACATTGCCATGACATCGCCGGGGTTTGGCTGCGCGGTTGAGCAGAACCGGATGCTCAGCCTTGCCCGCCCTGAAGACTGGCGCCATGGACGTGCGCTAGCCCCGTCCCTTGCAGGACCGGATGTCAAGGCAGTGACGACATGGCAGAACGCCACCCCCACCCCCTTTCCACAGCGATCCAACTAGAGGGCGGGCAGCATGGCAAAACGGCAAACACCCGAGATCGTGACATTCCCGGCAAGCGACAATCCGGCGGTCACCACGGCGGCCTATGTTGCCGACAGGGAAACGGAAAAGTATCTGAATGAGCTGCTCCCCAAATGGGGCTACGACAAATCCCGTATTGTCAGGGGTTCCATTCAGGATGCCATCCGGGATTATGAAACAAAATCGATGCCGGGGGTTTTAATCGTCGATATCTCCGATACGCCCCTGCCGCTTTCTGATTTGCAGGAGTTGGCCGATATCAGCCCGCCCCAGGTCAATGTGGTAGTGCTGGGCACACGGGACAATGTCGGGCTCTATCGCGACCTTATGGATATCGGCGTGACGGATTATCTGGTCAAACCGGTTCCCTCCGATCTTTTATATAAGGCCATTGCCCGGGCCAACGGGCGGGGCGCTGTGCGGGGAACAGATCAGAGAACCGGTAAAACTGTCGCCGTCTATGGTGTCCGGGGGGGTGTCGGGGCGACAACAACCGCGCTTAACACGGGGTGGCTGCTCGCCAATGTGTATAACCGTCATGTGGCGCTTGCTGATCTCAATCTGACAAGCGGCACTCTGGCCCTTGAAATGGGGTTGGAACCTTCTTCCGGTCTTGCCGAACTGTTGACCGGGCCGGATCGTCTCGACAATGTGTTCGTCGATCGTGCCATACTGGACGCGGCGGAAAGGCTCAAGCTGCTCGCTTCCGAATGCGATCTTGAGACAGAGCAGGAATACGACTCCGCCGCTGTTGCTGCCTTGATGCAGCATCTGCGGAACCGTTTTCATTTCATTATCCAGGATATTGACCGGAACCCGCCCGCCGTCGCCATGGAGGTATTGCGCACCGCCGACGTGCGGGTGCTGGTCATGGATCCGTCACTGGCCTCTGTGCGTGATGCAGCGCGCATCCTGAAATTGCTGGAAAAGGATGCAGAGGCCCACAAAACGCTGGTTGTCCTCAATCGGGTTCGCTCCGGCGGACGCGCCGATGTCCCGCTCGATAAAATAGCAAAATTTATTGATCACCCGATCGATATGGTCATTCCTTTCGATCGGAAGAAGCTGGCGCTTGCCAGCCTGAACGGAGAGCCGGTCGCCCGCCGGAAATCCCCGGTTACCGATGCCTATCATCGGCTTGCGGCGGAGTTGGTCGGCCAAAGAGATAGCAAGCGTCGTTCCAGCTGGTTGTCCGGCCTGATGGGAGGGTAAGATGTTTGGCCGGAAATCTGATATGGAACAGATGGCCGGGCTGGCCGAGGCAGGCGAAGAGTTCATCAGTGAACCATCGGCAAAACAACGGGCCGCGAGCGTTCCGGCAGAACTGGTCGAGCGGGTGCGCCAGCAGTTCTACAACCGCATCGATCCAACCGCCGCCTCCGGCATGGCACCGGAGCAGCTTTCTTTACGGATTACCGAGGCTGTCTCGAAAATTGTCGATGAGGGAAAGCTTCAGCTTAATTGGAAGGAACAAAGCGCCATTGCGCGGGAGCTGTTCGACGATATCGTCGGCATCGGTCCGATCGAGACACTGCTTAGCGATCCGGAGGTGACGGATATTCTGGTGAACGGACCGGACACCGTCTATGTGGAGCGGGCAGGCCGGTTGGAACTCACCAGTTATAAATTCCGGGACGATAATCATGTACTGGACGTTGCGCGGCGGATTGCCGCCTCGGTCGGACGGCGGGTGGATGAGGCAAATCCCATGGTTGATGCCCGGTTAAAGGATGGCAGCCGTGTTAATGTGATCGCCCCACCGCTTTCCGTCTACGGGACGATCATCTCGATCCGGAAATTCTCGAAAGACGCCATGGGACTGGACGAGCTCTGCGCGGGCGGGGCCTTCTCAGGAACAATCAGCCGGTTCCTGAAAATTGCGGCGCGCTGTCGCCTGAATATCCTTGTGTCCGGCGGAACCGGCTCCGGCAAGACGACGCTGCTGAATGCGCTGTCCGGCCTGATCGATGAAAACGAACGGATCGTCACCATCGAGGATGCGGCGGAGATTGCCCTGCAACGTCCGCATGTGGTCAGCCTTGAGACACGCCAGCGCAACAGCGAAGGGAGCGGGGAAGTGTCGCAGCGCGATCTTCTCCGCAACAGCCTGAGAATGCGTCCAGACCGTATTATTATTGGTGAAGTTCGCGGCGGGGAAGTTTACGACATGCTGCAGGCCATGAATACCGGGCATGACGGTTCCATGTCCACCATCCACGCCAACAGCGCGCGCGATGCCTTGTTGCGACTTGAAAATCTGATGCTGTCCAGCCTCGCCAACTATCAGAGCCGGGGTGCGCGGCAGCAGATTGCGAGCGCCCTGGACCTTGTTATCCATGTGGAGCGCGGGCCGGACGGCCATCGCTTCATCCGCAATATTTCCGAAATCGTCGCTCTGGAAGGGGATGTCATTACCAGCCAGACGCTGTTCGACTATAAAGGAGAGGGGCCCGAGGGATCGCAAAACGATGATACGGGCTTTCATTACACAGGCGCTCGCCCGCATTTCGAGGAAAAAATCGCGAAATTTGGTCTTCTCGCGGAGCTGCGGGAGGTCCTTCTTTCATGACGCCCGAATTATACATATTAGCGCTCGCAGAGTGGCTGCCGTTAGCAGCCTTTATTGTTTTCCTGCTGAGCGGAACCATCCTGCTACTGCTCTCCCATCGGCAGATCGGCAGGCGGAACCGGATGCTGACCGCGCGGCTAGCCAGGTTGCAAGGGGAACGGGAAGCGCCGCCAACGCCTCTTACACCACTGCCTGAAATGACGACGCTCTATATATCGGAAACGCCTGAGCAGAGCTGGCGGGATAAGATCACATCGAGATTAGGCTTGTGGCTGCTGGTGACGGGTGCAGGGGGTGCAATGCTGATCGTTGGGTTTGCCGGATTTCCCCTCATCACAGGGTCTGTTCTTCTCGGCGGCGTCCTCTGTGCCACCGCCGTAATCTCCTTTCGAATATACCGGCGCCGGGCCCGTCAGCGGCGATTTGTAGAACAGTTACCGGAAGCCATCGACATCATTATTCGCGGCGCGCGCGTCGGTATGTCCCTGCAGGAAAATTTTCAGGTCATTGCACGGGAAATGCCGGATCCGGTGGGCGGGGCCTTCCGCACTCTGGCCGAGAAGCTGGCGATCGGTATCGATCTGGAAACTGCGCTTGACGCAACAGTCAGGACCGCCCGTGTGAAGGAATTGCAGTTCATGGCGACAACCCTGATCCTGCAGCGGCGCACCGGTGGGCAATATGCGGAAGTCCTCGAGAATCTGGCGCAGGTGCTGCGGGACCGGCGGGCGCAGGCGTTAAAAGCGCAGGCTCTAACGTCGGAGGCGCGGATGTCGGCGCGCATCGTGACCGGGGTGACAGGCGTAATCCTCTTAATCATGTCATTTACCAACCGGGCGCAGCTTGATTTTCTCTTCGTCGATCCGCTGGGCCAGAACCTGCTGATCTATTCCGCGATCAGCATCCTCATAGGCTTTTTGATCATCTCCCGCTTATTGGGGACGTTAAAATGACGGGTTTCCAGATTGAGACGGGGGAGGAGATCCTGCTGCTGGCGATGATTTCGCTCTGCTTTCTACTGGCGTCCATGCTCTTTGCGGCTGCTGTCCGGGCAAAAAAAGAGGAATTGGTTGATCGTCGGCTTGATGGTTTTCGGCTCGAGAAGCCAGCGCCGCACAAGACGCAGGAAACCGCACTCCGGATCAATCTTGAAAAAAAGGATGAACCGGAGGAACGAAAAAAAAGAAAATCAGTTTTCCTCATTTCCGGGCTGTTTGGGAACAGGGGTCTCAATCGGCGCCTTGTGCGGGCGGGCTATGATCCCGCAAGGTACCGCCGCCCTTTTTATATTGCGCGAATCCTTTGTTTCTGTCTGGAGGCGTTCCTTGCCGCCTTCCTGTTCGATGCGGTGCTGGCAGAACAATTCGGACCTCTCATAACCACCGTCCTTGTTCTCGCCGCCGGGATCAGCGGGAGTTTCCTGCCCAACATATTGCTTAAGTTTCGAATCCGGCAACGACGCAGGCGGATCGAGCGGGCGATGCCGGATATGATCGATCTCCTCATTCTATGTGTAGAGGCGGGGCTGACGCTGGAAACTGCGCTTGTCCGCACCATTGAGGGGCTGGAACCGTTTGCGCCGGAGGTTGCCGCCGAGATGAAGATTACCTTAAGCGAGCTGCGTATTCTGCCCGATAAATCCATGGCGCTCACCAATCTTGCCGACCGAACGGCATCGAAAAGCCTGAAATATCTCGTGCTGTCGCTGCGTCAGGCGGAACGCTACGGCACGTCTATCACCGGGGCGTTGAAGGCGGTGGCGATGGAGAACAGGAAAATGGCCATACTGGAGCTGGAGAATAACGCCTCCCGGATGCCTGCCCTACTGAGCGTCCCCCTCATTCTTTTTATTTTGCCACCCGTCGTGGCGATTTCCGCCGGACCCGGCTTTGCCCTGATGATGCGTACAATTGGAGGATAACATGCCGTATCGCCTATCGCTTCTTGTTCTTATCGCCATGATGTTTTCTGGTTGCGCCATGCCGCAGGGTGATCTGGATGCGCAAACCCTGTTTGAGGACAAGGCCGCGCGGGAGCGGGCACTAAAAATCGCAGACATATCGGTCGAATCCGGTAATTTCCCGGCGGCCATTGATATATATCAAAAAATACTGGCCAAGAATCGCTTTGACGAGCCGGTTCTCTATCGTCTCGGAGAGACATACCTAAAGGCGGGTGCGCCGCAGGAAGCCGTTACCGTGTTTGAAAATCTGGAAGCGCTGACGCCGGAGGATGTGAAGCCCTGCCTCGGGCTCGGCCGCGCCAACCTGTCTTTATACCGCCCGGAATCTGCCGATTTGTATTTCGCCAAATGCACCGAAATTGACGGGGAAAATATTGAGGCGCTGAGCGGACGCGGCATCGCGCTTGATATGGCCGGGGATCATAAAAAGGCTCGGGAGCTTTATACGCGGGCCCTTATGGTTGCGCCGGACGATATGGGCATACTCAACAATCTCGCGCTTTCCTATCTGATGGCGGGGGAGTATGACGCGGCCATCAAGGCCCTTGCGCCGCTTGCCTTCACGCCAACATCCACGGCGGTAATCCGCCAGAACCTCGCCATGGCGTATGGACTTGCCGGGGATGAGGCGGCGGCGGCGCGGATTGCCCGGCTCGACCTTGATCATCCGACCGCGGAGAACAACCTCAAATTCTACCGGCAGATACGGCGGATGGAGGATACAAGCCTGCTGCGGCGGCTTCTTCTTGGTCCGCGCATACCGGAGGAGACCGTTTCGTGACGCCGTGGGAACTTCAAAAATATGGAGGATTGCGGGACGAACGGGGCTCGCTGGCCGTAGAAATGGCGATCTTGTTGCCGATCGTCTTTGCCCTTGTCTTTGCAGCGATTGACATCAGCCGGGTTCTGCTTGCCCGAGGCCTTGTCGATCAGCTTGGTGTGGAACTTTCAAACAGCCTGAAATATGAAACAACGCCAGCGGCGCGCGCCCTGCTGACGGAAGAGACGCTTCAGGGGCGGTTGTCATCGCTATCCGAGGGGCTGAGTGGTGGATTGATCGATCCGTCCCGGCTGGAACTGTCGGTTTTTCCCTACAACGACCTTACCGCGCTCGTCAGTGAGACCGCAAGTGGCGGTCTGATCGGCCTGCCCGAAGCGGTAACGGCTATCCGGCTTGAGTATGCGGTGCCGCTGACAACTCCTTTTGCGAACTTCTTCTATGAGACGGGCGACAGTGTCCAATCGTCAATGGTGGTTATCAACAATGGTCGCTAATGCGCTGAAAAATAATCCGAAAGACGTTATCCGGGATCAGCGGGGCAGTCTCGCGGTCGAGGTGGCGCTGATTGTCCCGGCAATCATGTTCCTGCTGCTTGCGGGGGTGACGCTCGCGCATATCGTGCAACTGACCCGGACGACGGACCGGGTCGCCGCCCTGATGGCGGATGACCTGTCGCTTAAATCCGGATTGATCGAGGAGGATTTCGATACGGTTCTGGCAGCGACGACGGGCCTGATCGGCGAAAGCGGGTTCCCGGCGGCGATCCGGGTTGATCTGTCGGCACTGGAACTCTCCGACGATGGCAGCGCAACTGTCCTCTGGAACCGGAGCCGGACCAACGGCGGTCTTGCCTGCGCCCCGGCGGCACCGGCCTTGCCCGCGCCCGGTGACGAGGCCACGCTTCAGTTCATTCTGGTCGATCTCTGTGTCACCCCGGCGGACGGTTTCTTCCTCTCCGGCTTTCTCAGCGTCGCCGGCTTCACGCTGCATGGCCGGGCGCTTGCCGTCGGGCGGAAGGCGGCTGTCCGTAGTCTGGGCTGATGAGGATCCGCACCGTGCTTAGCCGTTTCAGCCAGTCAGAGGACGGGGCGGCGCTGCTTATTTTTACACTGACATTGTTCATTGTCCTCGGCGGGATTGCCTTCGCCATTGATGCATCGCGTTTTTTTGCCGCAAAATCACGTCTTGCCCTGGCGACGGAAATGGCCGCCGTTGCCGCCGCAAAGAACCTGCGCTTTCTGGATACCCCGGCGGTGGAGCAGCTCGCGGTGGATATGGTCCGGGCCAATTTCGAGGGCGCCAGCCTGCTCAGCTATGAGAGCGATCCTGCTGTTCAACCGACCGTTGCCGTCACGCCTGATCTGGAGGCCGGCGAGGTGACGGTCGAGAGCAGCGCGACGGTTCCGACAACCCTCTTGCGGGCGCTGAACTTCATGGACGATGTCACGGTTTCGGCGCGCATCACCGCCCGTCAGGAAGGGCCGGAGGCGGAGGTTGCGCTCGCGCTGGAAGCCTCCGATGCGATGGAAAGCTCCGGTCAACTGGCGGAGGTCAGGACCGCCGCGAGTGCCTTTATTTCTGCCTTGGAAGCGGAGGTGCCGCAGGGCGCAGGCGTGAAATGGGGGTTTGTTCCCTTCGGCAATGTCCTGGTCAATGTCGCGCCGCATTCAGACTGGGTAGAGAGCGGAAGCTGGCCTTTGGGCCTGCCGCCGGACATGCCGGGCACTACGGAATGGACGGGTCCGCTTGCCGAAGATCGCTGGTGCGTCTCCCCGCGGAGCGGACCGGCGGGGGAGAATGATACGCCGCCGGGTCTTGCGCGGTTTCCGCTTGTCCTCAGCCTGTCGTCGATGCCGATACCGCCTCTCGGTCTTCCGCATTTTACCAATGCAACAACGGCGGACTGCCGGGAGGAGCGGATCTTGCCACTCGGTGACGGGGCAACGCTGCTCGGTGCCCTCAGCAGTCTTGGCGGTAATGGTGATGCCGCTTATGGCCGGGGAATGCTGTGGGCGGAGCGGGTACTGTCGCCGCAATGGCAGGGGGTCTGGACCGGCGACAGCACCATCCCGGCGGCCTATGAGGATGCGATAATCGAGAAGGTCGCGCTGCTGCTCGCAAGCTCCGTCGCCAGCGACATATCGGAGAATACGCGCCTTGCGGATACCTGCGCGCGGATGAAAGGCAACGGCATCCATCTCTATACCATCGATTATCTCGCCCCGGCGGCGACCTCCACTCTCCTGCAAGACTGCGCCAGCACCGCCGGGCATTATTTCAGGGTGACGGATGCGGCGGGGCTGAACCGGGCCTTCCTGTCAATTGCCCGCTTCCTGACCATCGTCCGCTTTCCGGGATAGGACCGGCCAGCCATCGGGGACGATGAAGCAGCGCTCGGTTCTGCTGCCATTACTGAGGGCGACAAGCTCCGGAGCGGGCCGTGACAGAAATTGCCGCATGAGGTGGTCGGCCAGATCGCCCGGTCCGCCTTCAGCTGTTTCGCCCGCGTAAAATTCCGGCGTGATCCAGCGTTTCTTCTCAAGCGGTAGAAAGCGATTGATGCGTTGAAAGCGAGTGTTTGCCAACTCGCTAATTGTCAGCCAGTTCCCGCTCAGGCTGTCGCCTGCAACACGTGGCGGAAGATGTCTGTCACCGGCACCTAAGGGATGGAACAGCCGGCCCTTGACCCAGGGATGGGAGGTAATGTCGCCAATCCCGAGCGTATTGAGTATTTCCCGCGTTTCCGGTCGGGTCGGCAGGGCAAGCTGATGGTCATACATCCGGTGGAGCTTGCGGGCGAGATTGTCTTTCTGCAGGGGACCGACGAAATCGGCCTCTTCCTGTCCGCTTCCGATATTGAGATAGAATTTGACCGCGAGTTCCCAATGATAGGCCTTGCCGTTCTGGGTGAAGACCAGATCAAGTTCGCCGAGACTGCGCTTCTCCCGATAGATCCGGATATTGCTGCCGATAATCTCGACCGAAGGAAGATTCTTCAGCCAGAAAATCACCAGCTGCTCGAAGTAACGCCCGAGGTTGAGGCGCGGTGCGGCGGCGAGATGGGCGAGCAGGGGCTCGGGGTCCATCGCTAGCCACTCCAGGAGCAGGGCCGTTTCAGGATGATGCGCAAGTTCCGGTTCCGCCCGGTCTTTGAGTAGGAAAGGCGAGGTGATCACCCATTGAAGATCACGCAGGGCAAAGGGTGGTTTGGCTGACGAAACGGTCGGCATCATCCGTAAAGGCTGTAGAACATGCGAAGGGAGGTGACGAACAGGAAGAAGGCAAAGGTCTTCTTGAGCAGGCCGGTATTGATCGTATGAGCGATCCGGGCACCGATTGGCGCAAATAGCGCGGCCATGGGGAAAATCGCCAGAAAGCCCAGAATATTGACATAGCCGATATTGCCGGGCGGGAGATTTTGAACCTCAAGGCCGGAAATCAGGAAGCCGGTGGTTCCCGGTATGGCGATGATCAGCCCGACGGCCGCGGCGGTGCCGACGGCCATGCGGATGGGATAGCTGCAGAGGGTAAGGATCGGCACGGTGAAGGTGCCGCCGCCAATACCCATCATCGCCGAAAATCCGCCAATAAAAAGCCCGAGTATCTCCTTGAACGGCGTTTTCGGCAGTCCGGCGGAAAGATGCCTGTTCGCCGGGCGAAATGCCATGTCCGCGGCCACGACAAGCGCCAGTACCGAGAAGACGAGGGTCAGCACACCAGCGTCGGAAAAGCTGGCGACGACCGTACCGATCATGACGCCGATAAAAATTACCGGCCCCCAGCTCCTGAGAAGTACCGTGTCAATCGCCCCCTTCTTGTAATGCGAGCGGGCAGAGGAAATGGAAGTCGGGATGATCACGGCGAGAGAGGTGCCGATGGCCACATGAATGCGGATATCATCCTCGACGCCAAAGAACGGCAGGATGTTATAGAGCACCGGAACAATCACTATCCCGCCGCCAACGCCCAGCAGCCCGGCGAGGATGCCGCCGACAATGCCGGTTGCCGCCATCGCCGCAATCAGGCCGATGAGCAGCGGTGTTGAGACATCGGCGAAGATCGTCATGAGCTTTTCAGAAGATCGCGGATGATCAGTTCCAGCTTGTTGAGCGAATTACAGGTTTCGGCGGTGGTGCAGTAGGGGGCGAGGCGAGGCATCTCCGAATCGCCTGAACCCCAGATCGATTTCCGCTCTGGATTTAGCCAGATGACCCGCTTTGCCCGCTGCTTGATCTCCTTCAGGATGTCAGCCCGCGGATCGGACCCATTGGACCGGCCGTCACCGAGAAAAATCACGGTTGTCCTGTTATCGATTTCGTCAAAGACAAGCTCCTTCAGATCGACCATCGCCTGCCCATAGTCCGTGGACCGCCCGCCATATTCGTCAATCGCCATGGGCACGGCTTCCTCCGGCCCATAGCGATCGAAAAGATCGGTGACTTCGCCAAGGGTGCCGGAAAAGGCGAAGGAGCGGACTTTCGGCAACACTTCATTCAGGCTGTAGAGAAAGAGGAGGAGAAACCGCGCCACCGCAGCAACAGAGCCGGACACGTCGCAGACCGCGATGACTTTCGGTCGGTCCTTATGCTTCTGTTTCCAGTGGGTTTCGAACAGAATGCCGTCATAGGCGACATTGCGGCGCATGGTCTTGCGGATATCGAGGTGGCCGCGGTTCTTCACCTTGCGCACCCGCGAATTCATATCCGTCAGCCGTTTTGCCATCCGCCGGACAAGGTCGCGCATATGCTTGAAATCGCGCTGCTCGATATTGGACAGGCGGACATTTTTGAGGATATCCTGACGGAACTGCTTGGCCTTGCCGCTGCTGGTGAGGGCCAGTTGCCGCTCGACCATATCACGGACCAAATCGAACAGCAGTTCAAGCCGCTCATTCAGCCGGTCCGCCCCCTCGGTATCGCCCTCCTTGTTCCGCCGTGAAATCTCCTTGTTGACTTGATCGAGGCCCATTCCCTCCATGATCCGGCGGGTATAGAGGCCGCGTTGGGTCATCAGGACGATGTTGCGAAGGTTAGCGGCATTAGCGGCTGCTGTCATCGCCATGGCCAGTTCGGTCCGGTCGTTCTGCTCCAGAAGGTCGAGGAGGGAGGTCGCGGGTCCGCTCGATTGCTCGCCCGACAGTCCGCCGCCGCCTTCCCCGCCGCCGGAGGCCGGGCCCGGCGCCGCCTCGTTATCATTCGCTTCGCCTTCCGGCAGGTCGGATTGCGAGTCCTCTGACGAAGGAACATCTTCTTCTTCGCTGTCCGGCGCCAGGTTCGGATTGATGTTGTAGCTGAAAAATTCGTCGAAGCAGCGGTCGAAGCTCTCATGCTCCTCCATCGATTTTGCCATGACTTGCGCCAGCGCGGTTTTCAGAAGTCCGCGATCCTCATAGCCGAAAATCCGCACGGTTTCGGCGGCATCGACACTTTCGGAGATCGACACGGGAACATCCGAATAGCGCAGCATCTCGACAAAATCGGCGAGCGGCTTGTCCATCAGCGCACTTCTTTTTGCGCCGCCGCTATGAATTTCGGCACTTCGCTATGCATGTTGTCGATATCCTCCTCGAACTTTAGCAGCATATTGAGCGTGTTGCGCACTAGATCAACCTCCAGCTTGTCTGCATGGAGGAGCAGGAGCGTGCGCGCCCAATCAATTGTTTCACTGACGGCGGGAAGCTTTTTAAGATCCTGCGTCCGAAGTTGCTGAACGAAGGAGACGAGCTGGTTGCGGAGGTTTTCCTCAAGTTCCGGCACCCGCGTCTGGATAATCCGCCGTTCCAGCGACGCATCGGGGAAGGGGATATAAAGATGCAGGCAGCGGCGTTTAAGGGCATCGCTCATTTCGCGGGTGTTGTTACTGGTCAGGAAGACGAGCGGTTTCGTCTTCGCCTTGATCGTTCCGATCTCGGGGACGGAAATCTGGTAATCCGAGAGGATTTCCAGCAAATACGCCTCGAACTCATGATCGGACTTGTCAATCTCGTCAATCAGCAGGACGGCTTTTACCTCTGATTTGAGGGCCTGCAGCAGTGGCCGCGCCTCCAGGAATTTTTCAGAATAAAAACTGTCGCCGAACTGGTGGAGCTTCTCCATGGAAGCCTCCAGCCCGACGGCATCCTCCAGCAGATCACCGAGCTTTTCCTTCAGGATCTGTGTATAGAGCAGCTGCTTGCCGTATTTCCACTCATAGAGCGCTTTCGATTCATCCAGCCCCTCATAGCATTGCAGGCGGATCAGCGGGGCCGCCAGGATTTCAGAGGCAGCCTTGGCCAGCTCTGTCTTTCCGACGCCGGGCGGACCCTCGACGAGGATTGGTTTATCCAGCTTCTGCGATAGGTAGATAGAGGTGGCGATATGGCGATCGCAGATATAACCTGCCGTTTCAAATCCGGCCTTGATCAGGTCAATGGCAGTTGCGGGATCTTTATCAATAAGTGTCACGTATCGGTTCCATGTTATTATTATTGTTCAGTCAAGATAAAAGCATATCTATTCAATATCAGGCTCTCCCGCGCTTTGCCAGTGCTATCCAACTGGACAGGCAGGGTCGGGCGCGGTAAAAAGCGGCAACAATGCGGCCGAATATGCCGCATTTCACGGCTTAGGTGAACGGAATTGGCAAAATGAGTACGACAAAAGAAATACGCAGCTCCTTTCTCGACTATTTCGCGAAGAATGGTCATGAAAAGGTGGAAAGCTCGCCGCTGGTGCCGCGGAACGATCCCACCTTGCTGTTCACCAACGCGGGCATGGTCCAGTTTAAAAACGTCTTCACCGGTCAGGAGAAGCGGCCCTATAACCGTGCGGTGACGACGCAGAAATGCGTTCGGGCGGGCGGCAAGCATAATGACTTGGAAAATGTCGGTCATACGGCTCGTCATCACACTTTTTTCGAGATGCTGGGGAATTTTTCCTTTGGCGACTACTTCAAGGACGAGGCGATCGAGCTAGCGTGGAACCTTCTCACCAAGGGCTTCGAACTGCCGAAGGATAAACTGCTGGTCACCATCTATCATGACGATGATGAAGCCGCCAATCTCTGGAAAAAAGTCGCCGGTTTGCCTGACGACCGGATTATCCGTATCGCGACGTCCGATAATTTCTGGTCGATGGGGGATACGGGCCCTTGCGGTCCATGCTCAGAGATTTTCTATGATCATGGGGAGAGCATTCCAGGCGGCCCTCCGGGCAGTCCCGACGAAGACGGGGATCGGTTTATCGAAATCTGGAACCTGGTGTTCATGCAATATGAGCAGCTGTCGAAAGATCAACGTGAAAACCTGCCGCATCCCTCCATCGACACCGGTATGGGGTTGGAGCGCCTGACGGCTGTTCTGCAAGGCAAGCATGACAATTACGACATCGACCTGATGCGCCATATTATCGAGGCCTCGGCCGAAGTATCCGGCGTGGCTCCGGATGGGGAGTTCAAAGTTTCCCACAGGGTGATCGCCGATCACTTACGTTCCTCCTCCTTCCTGGTGGCGGACGGGGTGATGCCGTCGAACGAGGGACGGGGATATGTCCTTCGCCGGATCATGCGCCGGGCCATGCGCCATGCGCATATTCTGGGCGCGAAGGACCCGATGATCTGGAAACTGGTGCCGACACTCGTCGATGAAATGGGCGAGGCCTTCCCCGAACTGCACCGGGCGCAGTCACTGATAACCGAGACGCTTAAAGTCGAGGAAAACCAGTTCAAGCAGACTCTGGATCGCGGGCTCAAGCTGCTGGAGGACGCTACGGAAAAACTCGGCAGCACCGAAGCGCTGCCCGGTGACGTGGCGTTCAAGCTCTATGATACTTTCGGCTTCCCGCTTGACCTGACGAAGGATATCCTGCGCGGCCAGAACCGGGAGCTTGACGAGGCCGGGTTCGATGCCGCCATGAAAAAGCAGAAGGAAGCCGCGCGCGCTGCCTGGTCCGGTTCCGGCGACGCGGCAACGGAGACGGTCTGGTTCGATTTGCACCAGAAAGTCGGCGCGACGGAATTTCTCGGATACCAGACGGAAACCGCCGAGGGCAAGACGCAAGCCATCATCAAGGACGGCAAGGAAGTTGAGAGTGTCGCTGAGGGCGATGAGGTGATGGTTGTCCTCAACCAGACTTCCTTCTATGGCGAAAGCGGCGGTCAGCAAGGCGATCATGGTGTCCTGAAAATGCCGGGCGGTTTTGAGATGGTGGTGACAGACACCCAGAAGAAGCAGGATCTTGTCATTCATATCGGGCAAGTCAAAAAAGGCGCGTTGAAAAACGGCGATGTAGTGGAAACCCATGTCGACAGGCGACGTCGGGCAAAGCTCCGGGCGCATCATTCGGCCACCCATTTGTTGCATGAGGCGCTCCGTCAGGAACTCGGCGATCATGTCACGCAGAAGGGGTCTCTGGTGGCGGAAGATCGCCTGCGCTTTGACTTCTCGCACCAGAAACCGATGTCGGAGGCGGAACTTCGGGCCGTCGAGAGAATGGTCAACGACCGCATCCGCATCAATGCCGATGTCGCTGTCCATCTGACGACGCCGGAAGAGGCGATTGAGGCCGGGGCAATGGCGCTCTTTGGCGAGAAATACGGCGATGAAGTCCGGGTTGTCTCCATGGGCGGGCTGGATGAGGTCAAGGGCGCAGGCCGGGACTATTCGACGGAGCTCTGCGGCGGCACTCATGTTGCGCGCACCGGCGATATCGGCTTCCTCAAGATCGTGAGCGAGGGCGGACTGGCCTCCGGTATCCGCCGGATTGAGGCGGTGGCGGGCGAAGCAGCGCTCGATTATGTCAATGGCCGCGAAAAACTGCTGGCCGAGGCAGCCCATAGCCTGAAAATCTCTCCCAATGAACTGGCGCCGCGTATCCATCATTTGCTGGACGAACGTAAGCGGCTTGAGCGGGAACTGGCCGATACCCGCAAGAAATTGGTGAGCGGCGGCGGTGGCCCAGCTGAGGAAGCGGAGAAGGTCGGGGATATCTCTTTGATGGCGCGGCTGCTTGCCGATGTACCGCCAAAAGATCTCAAACCCATGGCTGACGAGATCAAGAAAAAGCTAAAAAGCGGCGTTATTGTGCTGATCGCCAATAACGACGGCAAGGCGTCTATCGTTGTCAGCGTCACCGATGACCTGACCGGCGAGATCAGTGCCGTCGATCTTGTCCGCGCCGGATCCGAGGCGCTTGGCGGCAAGGGCGGTGGTGGCCGTTCCGATATGGCGCAGGCGGGCGGACCCGATGGCGCCAAGGGCGCGGACGCCGTCGCCGCCATAAAGAAACTGATTGCCGAAGGTGAGGTTGCCGCGGCGCGTTAGGCGGCAATGCTGCCCCGATCCAATCGGGGTAGAACCGGAAAGGGGCAGCACGCCTCCCTTCGACTTACCGGCTGTCAGTTAATCACCAACTAACCGGTAAATTGGCAGTTGGTGGTTGGATGTGTCCGAAAATAGGCTATTTCAAGACCATTTTATGGCCGGCATATTTCTGTCTCCGGCTTGATATGGCGCGATTTTCCAATACATATAGAGCGCGCCTGCGAAGGTATGTTTAGGGATATATCATGAACTATTTCAAGACCGGGTTACTTATTGCCGCCATCACCGCGCTGTTCCTTGCCGTCGGCTTTCTGATCGGTGGGACGACGGGGATGATCATCGCCCTCGTCATTGCTGTCGGCATGAACGGCTTCGCCTATTGGAACTCGGACAAGATGGTGCTCAAGATGTATGGTGCCCGCCAGGTAACGGAGAGCGAAGCGCCCGTTCTGGTACGGCTGGTATCGGAACTCGCCGCGCGGGCCGAACTGCCGATGCCGAAAGTCTTCATTATGGAAAACCCGCAGCCCAATGCCTTCGCCACGGGACGCAACCCGGAGAATGCAGCGGTCGCCGTGACCAGCGGCCTGATGAAAATCCTGAACAAGGAGGAACTCGCCGGTGTGATCGCCCATGAACTGGCCCATATCCGTAATCGCGATACCCTGACCATGACTGTCACGGCAACGCTGGCAGGCGCAATCAGCATGCTCGCCAATTTCGCCTTCTTCTTTGGCGGCAATCGCGACAGCCGGGGCGGCATTATCGGGATGCTGGCGATTATGATACTGGCGCCTTTGGGCGCGATGCTGGTGCAAATGGCGATCAGCCGGACGCGGGAATATTCCGCGGATCATACCGGCAGTGAAATCTGCGGCAATCCGGACTGGTTGGCAAGTGCGTTGCAAAAGCTTGAGAAAAGTGCCCGCGGTATCGAGAATATCCCGGCGGAAAAAAATCCGGCCTCCGCCAATCTCTTTATCGTCAACCCGCTCCATGGGAAACGGGCGGACAGCCTGTTCTCGACCCATCCGTCGACAGCGAACCGAGTTGAGCGGCTGATGGAAATGGCTAGAACAGTGATGCCGGGCAAGTCGAAACCTTCCGGTGGCCGAAACGTCCCCCGCGCACGGCACGGCGCCATACCCTACACGGATGGCCCGACGCCACCGGAGGCGCCCAAAAAAGGGCCGTGGGGATGATGTTCAGAGGGTTTTAGGGGATTTCACCAGTGCCCGCGTCAGAAAGCGACTCAAATGATCGACATATTCCTGTCGGCTCTGTCCCTTGCGGTAGGCCATCGGGGCGGAGAACTGGATCAGGCCCATCATGGCATGGCCGATCAGGTCCGGGTCGATGTCCTCATACAGTTCCCCGTTTAGCCGGGCGTTTTTCAGCTGGGCAATAAAACCGGCGGCAAAGCGGCTGCGGACTTCCTTCGAGGTGGAATCGGTGGGGTCGAAAACCTTGGTATCGACAAGTGCCGATCGCAACAACCCCGGGTTTTGTTCTGCGAATTCCTGAATGGCGGTCAGGCTGTAACGGATGTATTCCTCGAAACTGTTGACGTCCGGAATCCGCGCGTGGACATAGGAATGCAGATCCTCCTGCGCGGCGCTCGCAAACTCCATGAAGATTTCGCGTTTGTCCGTGTAATGGCTGTAGAAGGTGCCATGGGCGACATCGGCCTCCTTGGCGATATCCTGCGGTCGGGTTTCGTGGTATCCCTTACTGACAAAGAGCTTGCGGGCGGCGGCGAGCAGTCGTTTGCGCTTTTCTTCTTTTCTTTTACTTGCCCGGTCGGTTGCGAGTGTCAATTGTGTAGAATCAACCATGCGCGCTTCACCTTTTAGATTTTTTATTTTTTTCGTGTCTGCTGCTGGCAATTGTGACAACAATTTGTCAATATTCTTACAATAACAGTCCGCCGCGATAAATAGAACAAAAAAATAACCGGAGCTTGTTCACCAGATGCCTTCAAATATACCTTTTCGGCCTTTTCACCGGCCTGCCCCGGATATTTCAGCGACCCGCAAGCCCGATGGCAGCCTGATTGTCAGAAGCAATATCCCCCTCGGCAATTATGAAGCGAATATTGGTGCGTACTGGCGGGCGGCGGCGGACCGGTTTCCGGACCGGGCGTTCCTCGTAAAATGCTCCCCTGACGATACCTGGCCTGAACTGAGTTATCGCACGGCTAGAGAGCAGTCTGACCGGATCAGCAGTTATTTGCTTTCAAGGGGTTATGGGCCAGACAAATCCATCATGATCCTGTCATCCAATAGCTTCGCCCATGCGACCTTGATGATGGGGGCGGTACAAGTTGGTATTCCCGTCACCCAGCTGTCGCCGTCATACTCTCTGGTTGGAAATGATTTCACCAAGCTTAAATATGCCGTGGAATTAACCGAACCGGGCATGATTTTTGCCGAAGATGGGAATACCTATGCGGCGGCCTTCGAATCGCTTGATCTTTCGGACAAGGACGTCGTCACGATAAGCGGAAAGGATCATGGCGGGATAAGGTTTGACGATCTGCTGGGACCGGTGGACAGCGTGTCCGTTGAGGCAGCGTTCAGCGCAGTTACGGGCGAAAGTCTCGCCAAGATTCTCTTTACCTCGGGATCGACCGGGATGCCGAAGGCGGTGCCCAATACCCATGAAATGCTCTGTGCGGCGCAAAAGACGCTGGAGCATGTCTCCGAGTCGCCGGATGCGGTGAATGACCCGACTCGAGTGCTTGACTGGCTTCCCTGGCATCATACCTATGGTGGTAATGTAAATTTCTTCGGTATTGCAAGGGTTTGCGGAACGTTGTTCATGGATGATGGGAAGCCGACGCCGGGTCTGTTCGGCCGGACGATCGAAAATCTGAAGCGTATTTCGCCGTCGCGGTTCAGTACGGTTCCGGCCGCCTACAGCTATCTTGCCGACCAGATGGAGGAGGATGAGGAACTCGGCCATGCGTTCTTCAAAAATGTCAAAATCTGCCAGTATGGCGGGGCGGCGCTGTCGCAGGAAATGTTCGAGCGCATGCAGCAACTCGCCATCAAATATATCGGGATGCGCATTCCCTTCGGCACAGGCTGGGGTGCGACGGAAACCACCGGCACCGGCACCGCTGTCCATTGGGACAGCGAGAAGGTCGGGCTGATCGGGGTTCCGACGCCTGGCATCACGGTGAAGATACTGCCCGTCGGCGAAAAGCTCGAAATCCGGATCAAGGGACCGAATGTCCATGCGGGCTATTACAAGCGCCCGGACCTGACGGCGCAATATTTCGATGAAGAGGGGTATTATTGTATCGGCGATGCGGTGAAGTGGGTCGATCCCGATTATCCGGAGAAGGGTATGATCTTCGATGGCCGCGTCGCCGAGGATTTTAAGCTCGCGAACGGGACATGGGTCAGCACCGGCTCCTTGCGGCTCTCGCTGATTGATGCCCTCGATCCGCTGGCCCGCGATGTGGTGATTGCCGGGCATGACCGGGACGAGGTGGGTATACTTGTCCTGTTGACCGAGGCCATGCAGAAAAAATATGCGGATCAACCGGGCGCGCTTTCCGCCGATGGCAGGCGGATTGTCGCCCCGGCACTGATTGAGGCTGTTCAGGAGAAAATCAGCCGCTATAATCAGGGCAATCCATCACCGAGCCGACGGGTGGGCCGGGCGCTGATACTGGCGGAGCCGCTGTCGGTGGACAAGAATGAGATAACGGACAAACAATATATCAATCAGGGAGCCGTCCTTTCCAACCGAGCCGATCTCGTGGCGCTGCTGTTTGCCGATGACGGCAGTGGCGGTGTTATAAAATTGAATAAAAACAATGCAATGAAAGGCGATAAAGATGTCAGGAATGAACAAGCGGATACTGCTTAAATCCCGCCCCGTCGGGGAACCGACAAAGGATAATTTCGAGTTGGTGGAAACACCGGTCCCGACGCCGGGGCCGGGAGAGTTTCGCGTGAAGGTTATCTATATGTCCCTCGATCCCTATATGCGGGGCCGCATGGGCGCGGAGAAGACCTATGCCGCCAATGCGGATGTCGGGGAGACCATGGTTGGCGGCGGTGTCGGCGTGGTCGAGGAATCGAACAACGACCAGTTCAAGCAAGGCGATTATGTCATGTGCGCCACCGGCTGGCAGAGCTACTGCCTGTCCGATGGAACCGGCGTAATGAAGCTCGACCCGGACCGGGCGCCGATCTCGACGGGTGTCGGCGTTCTTGGCATGCCGGGATTGACCGCCTATTACGGCATGCTGGAAATCGGTAAGCCGCAGGCGGGGGAAACGGTTGTTGTTGCGGCCGCCTCCGGCGCGGTTGGCGGCGTGGTTGGCCAGATCGCCAAGATCAAGGGTTGCCGCGCCATCGGCATCGCCGGATCGGCGGAAAAATGCGCCTTTGTCGTCGATGAACTCGGCTTCGATGCCTGCCTGAACTACAAATCCGCGGAATTCGAGGAGGAACTCGCCAAGGCCTGCCCGGACGGCATCGATGTCTATTTCGAGAATGTCGGCGGCAAGGTGTTCGAGGCGGTGCTGCCGCTGCTCAACGATGATTCCCGGATGCCGGTCTGTGGCTTGATCTCGCAATATAACATGACGGATTTGCCGGTGGGAACAAACATGCTGCCCGCCCTGATGCGGTCTGTCCTGACCCATCGAATCCTGATACAGGGCTTTATCATCTCCTTTCATTTCCACCATCTGCCGGCCTTCCTGAAGGATGCCAGCGGCTGGATCAGGGAAGGGAAGCTGAAATACCGCGAAGACATCGTGGAGGGGATCGAGAATGCGCCGGAGGCCTTTATGGGCCTGTTGAAGGGCAAGAATTTCGGAAAACTGCTGGTGCGGGTTGCCGATGATCCGACACGCAAATAAACAGTCAAAATAAGAAACTCAACAGGAAGGAAGCAAGAAAATGACTGCCATTACTGATTTTGTCAGTTACGAGGCGAAAGGAACGGTCGGGGTGATCACCATCGACAGCCCGCCGGTCAATGCCCTGAGCCAGAAAGTGCGCGCCGGGATACAGGGCGGCATCGAGGCCGCGGTTGCGGATAATAGCGTCAATGCCATTGTGCTGGCCTGCGCCGGGCGGACCTTTATCGCCGGGGCGGACATCACCGAGTTCGGCAAGCCGCCGCAGGAGCCGGGGCTGAACGATGTGATCGCCACCATGGAAAGCTCGACCAAGCCGGTTGTCGCCGCTATCCACGGCACGGCACTTGGCGGGGGACTTGAAACAGCACTTGGCTGTCATTACCGGGTGGCAAACCCGGGCGCGAAAGTTGGCCTGCCGGAAGTCAAGCTCGGCATTCTGCCCGGTGCGGGCGGGACACAGCGCCTGCCGCGCGTGGTCGGTGTGCCGATGGCGCTTGAAATGATAACCTCCGGCAATCCCATCGGCGCAAAAAAGGCGCTTGAGGTCGGCCTTGTCGATGAGGTGGTCGACGGCGACCTGACCGAGGGCGCGATTGCCTTTGCGAAAAAGATCGCGGCGGAAGGACGTCCGCTTGTGAAAATCAGCGAGCAGAATGACAAGCTGGAGGAAGCGAAGAAAAATCCGGCCATCTTTGATGAGTTCCGCAAAAAGAACGCCCGCAAGTTCCGCGGGTTCGAGGCCCCCCAAAACTGCATCAGGGCAATCGAGGGCGCGGTCAACCTGCCGTTCCCGGAAGGCCTGAAGCGCGAGCGCGAGCTGTTCATGGAGCTGATGAGCGGAGAACAGGCGAAGGCGCAGCAGTATTTCTTCTTCTCCGAACGGCTTGCCAACAAGATCCCGGATGTGCCGAAAGACACCCCGCTGATCGATATCAACACGGCGGGCATCGTCGGCGCAGGGACCATGGGCGGCGGCATCGCCATGAACTTCCTGCAGGCGGGCATTCCCGTCACCATTGTCGAGACCAGCCAGGAAGCGCTCGACAAGGGGATCAGCGTTATCAAATCGAACTACGCGGCCACCGTCTCCAAGGGGCGGCTGACGCAGGAGGCAATGGATAAATACATGTCGCTGCTGACCGGCAGCACCAATCTTGACGACCTGAAGGACGTCGATATCGTCATCGAGGCGATCTTCGAGAATATGGAAGTGAAGAAGGAAATCTTCGGCAAGCTTGATAAAATCTGCAAGCAAGGCGCGATCCTCGCCACCAATACCTCGACGCTGGACATCGATGAAATCGGCGAGGCAACCTCACGTCCCGAATATGTCATCGGACTGCATTTCTTCAGCCCGGCCAATGTGATGCGGCTGCTGGAAGAAGTCCGGACCAAGAAGACAAGCGCGACTGTCATGGCGACCTGCATGGCGCTTGCCAAGAAGATCGGCAAGGTCCCGGCCATGGTCGGCGTCTGTGAAGGCTTCGTTGGCAACCGCATGCTGGCCAAGCGCGGCGAACAGGCGGCGCAGCTCATCCTTGAAGGCGCGAAGATCGAGGATGTGGACCGGGTGCTCTATGAATTCGGTTTCCCGATGGGCCCGTTCGCCATGTCCGATCTTGCGGGCAATGACGTCGGTTGGCGTATCCGTCAGGGGCGCGGCGTGACCAGCCCGGTGGCTGATGCGATCTGCGAACTTGGCCGGTTCGGCCAGAAGACGGGAGCCGGATATTATCACTACGCCAAGGGCAGCCGCACGCCCGAGCCCGATCCCATCGTCGAGGATATCATCGTGAAAGCCGCCCGCGACGCCGGGATCAACCGGCGGCAAGTTTCGGATGAGGAAATCCTCAAGCGCTGCGTCTATCCGATGATCAACGAGGCGGCGAAGATTCTCGAAGAAGGCATCGCCACCCGTGCCAGCGACATCGATGTCATTTGGGTCTATGGCTATGGCTGGCCGATCTATCGCGGCGGGCCGATGCGCTATGCGGACCATATCGGCCTCGAAAATATCTATAACGACCTGCTGAAATTCAAGGAAGAGCATGGGGACGAATGGACCCCGGCACCGCTCCTTGAAAAGCTGGTCAAGGAAGGCAAGGGGTTTAAAGACCTTTAAGCTGATCCGCAATGAGAAAGCCCCGCGATTTCTGCGGGGCTTTTTTTTATGTCTTGGCGTGGCGGGCGAGATAGGTGACGGGGATGAGTGCCAACGCAAATACCAGGCCGGACACGAGGAAGCAGTCATGGAAGGTGAGGGTCATCATCTCAACCGTCTGGTCGACGGTCAGGGCCGCGCCCCCATTCGCGGTCATGATTTCCGCTCCGTAATGGGCCGAGCGCGCGGTAATGAGGAGGGCGATGACATTTACCCCGATGGTGCCACCCAGCATGCGGCAGAAGTTAAGCGCACCCGAAGCCTGCGGCACCTGCGGCGGCAACACACATGAGAGCGACAAGGTACTGTTGGCGGGCAGGATCAGGCCTAGCGCGGCGCGCCCGAGAATGATCCATCCGGCGATCATCCAGAAATGGCTCGCCTCATCGGCGAAGGTCAACGCATAGATCGAGATAACGAACAGGATTATTCCGGCATAGAGCAATCTGTGTGCGGGCAGACGATCGACCAGCCGTCCGGCCAGCGGTGAGACAAGGGCGAGGGCAAGGCCACCCGGCAGGAGCAGCAATCCTGCCTCCGTTGCGTCGCTGAGCTGCACGGTTCGCGCGAAGAGCGGCAGCATATAGATGGTGGAGAACATTCCCGCGCTTGTGATGGCGCCGACAATGACGGTCGAGGTGAATTTGAGGTTGCGGAACATCTCAAGCCGAAGAAGCGGGGCCTTGCTCTTCCTCTCCCTTCCGAAGAACAGGATGAAGCTGATCAGCGAAATAGCGAGATAGATGGTGACCTTGGGATCGGTTGCCGGATAGAACTGACTGTTGGACAGGCCAGTGAGCAGGTTGCCGACGGTCAAGGCAATGAGGCAGAAGCTGATCAGGTTGAACCGGCTTGACTGTTGCGCGTCATCCCGGTCGGGCAGGAAAATCCATCCGGCGACGGCGGCCATGAAGGAAAGCGGCAGCGCGGCGGTAAAGGTATAGTGCCAGTCAAAAACATCAGTGATCACGCCACCGATGGTCGGACCGACCGCAGGGCCCAGAACAACAATCATGCTGAACACCCCGATTGCGGAGCCGCGCCGGTTTTCCGGGAACAGCATGAAGACGAGCGCCATGGAGAGGGGCTGAATGATCCCGGCGCCCGACCCTTGCAGGATACGGGCGAATATCAGCAAGTTAAATTCGGGGGCAAACTGCCCGATCATACAGCCTGTAAAAAAGAGTGTCGAGGCGAAGAGAAACGTCTTCCGTGCGCCGATATTCTGTAGCAGCCAGGCAGACGCAAGCATGCAGACGGCATTTGCGCAGAGAAAACCTGTCGACATCCACTGCGCCGACGCCTGCGTTACATTGTAATCCGCCATGATATTGGTCAGCGCCACATTGATCATGGTGGAGGAGAAAATACTCGCAAGCAGGCCGAAGATAACGGCCAGAACCGCGAACCATTTAAAGCGCGTGCCGTATTTACTTTCCAGTAGCTCTAGTCGCGTACTCGACATATCAGTTTGAGAATTCGTTGCGGATTGCCCGGTTATGCTGGCCCAGAGCCGGGACGCCGCCATATTTCTTGTCCTCCCCCGTAAGGTGAATGGGGGAGGCCAGCAGATTGACCGGGCCGGAGGGGCTATCCACGATATTACGCTCGAGCTGCGGATGCTGCGACAGATCGGCGACACTGTTGAGCGCGCCGAAGGCGATGCGTCCCGCCTGCAACCGGTCGATTACTTCGGATCGTGGCAGGCTTCCGAACACCTTGTTAATCTCGGCGTTGAGGGCAGGGCGGTTGGCAACGCGCAGCTCGTTCGTCTTGAAAAGCGGATCATCGGCAAGGGCGGCGTTTTTAAGGCCATGTTCACAGAGGTTGCGCCATTCGGTCTGGTTCTGGATCGAGATGACGACGGGTCCGCCTTCCTTCGTCTCATACGCCTCATAGGGGGCAATGGAGGGATGGGAAAGTCCGCCGCGCCCCGGGGCCTTGCCGCCATATTCCTGATGCAGCAGCGGGACCGTCATCCAGTCCGCCATGCCCGCAAACAGGGTAGATTTTATGCACCGGCCCAAACCGGTCCGTTCGCGTTCATAAAGCGCCTCCAGCACACCGACGAGACCATGCATCCCGGCGGCGATATCGCACACGGAAACGCCGACGCGGCCCGGTCCCTCCGGTGATCCGGTAACCGAGGCAAGGCCTGTCTCCGACTGCACCAGCATGTCATAGGCCTTCATTTTCGCATATGGCCCTTCTTCGCCGTAACCGGAGATATCGACGGTGATCAGGCGCGGGTTTTCTGCCTGAAGTGCCTCATTGCCGAGCCCGTAGCGCGCCGCCGTACCGGGCGCGAGGTTCTGGATGAAGATATCGGCCTGGGAGATTATTTTCTTCATGAAATCAAGGTCTTCAGCGACTTTTATGTCAAGCTGGATTGATTCTTTTCCCCGGTTAAGCCAGACGAAATAGGCGCTCTCGCCATGGACAACCGTATCATAGTTGCGGGCAAAATCGCCTTCGGGGCGCTCGACCTTGATCACCCGCGCCCCGGCATCGGCCAGGCGACAGGAAAGGTAAGGCGCGGCGACCGCCTGTTCAAGGGAGACGACGAGGATTCCGTCAAGGGGACCGGGCATGGCTCACTTCTTTTTGATTATTCTGCAGGAACCCTATCTATGCCCTTTGATGCTAAAAGAATCAATAGGCCGTTACCCCATCCATATGGCCAGAATTCGGCTCAGATGCGCGTAAGGAAGGCCGGTCTCCTCATGCCAGTCATTGAAGGCCGCCTGCACCGACGCGCGATCCTTCTTCGAGGACAGCTTGCCGTTTCCGATCTTGAGCTTGTTGAGTGCCGCAACAACATCGGGGGTCAGGATAAAGCCGTCCTTTCCCATCATTCTAAGAAAATAGGGACTGGAGTTACCGCCAAGTTGCTTGAACCGCGTTTTCAATTCGTCCCAGAGGCCGATGATATTATCTGTCGGCCAGTCGGCAATATAATCGCCGACGGAGCCATGCTGTTTCGCAATCTCAACAAGGGTGATCGCATTATGGTGGGTTGCATGGATCTTGCCAAGATGGCGGATAATCGCGATATTCTCCATGAGGTCCGCAATGTCATCCTCGGTCATGAAGGCAACCTTCGACGGTTCAAACCCGTGAAACGCCTCCTCGAACGCAGGCCATTTATTCCGGACCATTGTCTGGTTCAACCCGGTCGAGAAGATGCGAAAGCTCATGGCGGAAAAATAATCGGCGGCGGGAATGGCGCGCAGCTCTTCGTCTGATTTCAGTGCGGGCATCCGGGCGGCGAGTTCGTCTGCGCCGCCTGCCAACTGTTCCGCTTCTTTACGGATTTTATCAAATGATATCATCGGGCCCTCCTTGATCGATGAAGACAGGATAGCCCGATCTTTTCCGCGCCGCTACGCCCTAAATCCGGCTTTTGAAATCGGCAGCTCCCGGACGCGCTCGCCCGTTGCGGCGAAGATCGCATTGGCGAGTGCCGGGGCAACGGGAGGGGTGCCTGGCTCGCCGATACCGCCCATGCGGCGACCGCTTGGGGCGAGGTGGACTTCTATGTCCGGGCAGTTGGCGAGGCGGATCATCTCGTAATCCGGAAAATTGCTGTTGATAACGGCGCCATTCTCGATCTCGATCTCCCCATAGAGCGCGGCTGTCAGGCCGAAGATGATCCCGCCTTCCATCTGTGCCGTTACCGTGTCGGGGTTAACAATTATCCCGCAGTCAACGACACAATAGATCTTGTCTATGGTGATTTCCTTGTCAGCGTTCACCGTTACCTCGACAACCTGCCCGACGATCGTGCCAAAGGATTCATGCAGGGCCACGCCGCGTCCGCGTCCCGCCGCGAGCGGGGCATCCCAGGCGCTCACTTGCACCAGCTTTTTAAGAACATTGGAAAAATCCGGTTGTGTCGTCAGATGGGCAAAGCGGAAGGCGACCGGGTCCTGCTCGGCGGCATGGGCCATCTCATCCATGAAGGATTCGGTGAAGAATGCATTATAGGAATGGCCGACGCTCCGCCAGAATCCGACTGGAATGGGTATGTCAACGGGGACATGATCGACCCGCATGTTCGAAAACTCATAAGGCAGGTCTGCCGCGCCCTCGGCCGTCGTGTTGTCCGATCTGTCCATCGTCATCCAGGGCAGGAGGCGGGCAGTGAAGGAGCCGCCAACGGACTGGCTGACGATCCGGTTTTCCCAGCCCGCGGTCTTGCCGCCGGTATCGAGACTGCCCCGGAAGCGGGATACGGCCGCCGGGCGGTACATATCATGCTGCATGTCGTTTTCACGCGTCCATTGTAGCTTGACCGGCTGGTCCTTCATTTCCTTGGCGATGGCGACCGCCATGACGGCAAGGTCGATTTCCGCCCGCCGTCCGAAACCGCCACCAAGATAGGGCGTGTGGATCGTAACATTCTCGGAGTCGACATCGGCGATATCGCCCGCATACCATTTCATTAGGGTCGGCGCCTGATTGGGCATCCAGATTTCCACCGCCTCATCACTGACAAGTGCGGTGCAGTTCATCGGTTCCATGCAGGCATGGGCGAGATAGGGAACTTTATAGAGTGCCTCGACAGTTGGCGGGGAGGCCTCGAAAGCGGATTTGATGTTGCCGGCTTCGGCATAGTCGCGCGCATCGCCGCTTTCCAGTTTATCCTCCATAAGTGCCATGATGCTGCCGGACGAATGGTCTTTTGCCGGTCCTTCCGTAAAGACAGGATTTAGCGCCTCCACCGCCGATTTGGCGCGCCAGAAGCTGTCGGCAACGACGGCCACGGCATTCTCAAGCGCCACGACCTTGAGGACGCCGGGCATTCCCAATGCGGGGGCGGGGTCATGACTTTCAAGGATGCCGTCCAGAGTCGGGGACAGGCGGACGGCAGCATGAACCATGCCGTCGAGCATAATATCGGTGCCAAAAACGGCGCTGCCATCAACCTTTGCCGGAATATCGAGGCGCGGTTGCGGCGTTCCAATCAGGGTGAACTCGCTGCTGTCTTTTAGGACCGGCTCGATTGAGATGGTCTCATCCGCGGCGGCAGCAACAAATTCACCGTAGCTGCCTTCAAATCCCTTCTCTCGGTGGCGGATAATGCCATTCTTGACCTCGCATTCGCTGGCGGGCACGCCCCAGTTTTTCGCGGCGGCACTGACCAGCATGGCTTTCGCGATTGCCCCGGCTTGTCGCATGGGCGCCCAAGCATCGCGGACCGAGGTGCTGCCACCGGTGACCTGAACGCCCAGCAGGCTGCCGACCTTCTCCATGGCCCATGCACCTACTGTATCCTCGCCCTTATGATAGCCATCATTGAAGGGGAGCGAATCCTGTATCAGGGTGATATTTGCATAGACATCGTCCACTGGTGACTGCTCGGCGGCAACATCAGTGAAATCGACATCCATTTCATCGGCGACCAGCATGGCGAGCGCGGTATAGACGCCCTGTCCCATTTCCGAGCGCGGTATGGCGACGGTGACCTTGCCGTTCTGATCGACCTTGACCCAGGCATTGAGAGCGATTTCGCCCTCATCGGTTGTAGTGCGGAGAGCCGCGTTGTTGCGATGATTGCCATCAAAGCTGCAGCCGACGGCAAGACCGCCACCGACCAAGGCGCCTGCCACCAGAAAGTTACGCCGGGAAAGAGTGAATTTGCTCATCCGCTCTGCCTTTGCAGTTCAATCGCGCGGCGGATTGCCTTGTGGATACGCGGATATGTGCCGCAGCGACATATATTGGTGATATTTTCCGCAATATCGTTATCGCTTGGGGAGGGGTTTTCGCGAAGGAAGGCGGAGACCGCCATGATCAGGCCGGACTGGCAATATCCGCATTGCGGTACCTGCTCGTCGATCCAGGCCTGCTGCACCGGATGCAGCTTGTCCGCGGTCATACCTTCGATTGTCGTGATTTTTGCGCCCACCGCGTCCACAGCAAGATAACCGCAGGAGCGCACGGCCTCACCATCCACATGAACGGTGCATGCGCCGCAGGCGGAAATGCCGCAGCCGTATTTCGTGCCGGTCAGCTTCACGGTATCGCGCAAGACCCAGAGAAGGGGAGTATCCTCCTCCACCTCCAGTTCGTGTATCGTTCCGTTTATATCGAGCTTGATCATCGGACTCCGTTCGTCACTTCCGGAAAACAGGCATGAATAATAGAATATGTTGCCGGAATTTTCCATGACAACCCGTGAAAGTGTCTTATTTGTGGTCGGTCTCCGGCGGGATCAGGCCGCGCCGTCCTCAATCACCTTCAGGAAGGTCGAGCCGTATTTCTCCAGCTTGCTGCGGCCGACGCCCTGCAATTCCCCAAATGCCGAGAGGGATTGGGGCTTGAGCGCCGCCATCTCGATTAATGTCCGGTCATGAAAAATGACATAGGGCGGCACATTCTGCTCCTTCGCGAGATCAAGACGAACCGATTTCAAGAGATTAAAAAGTGCTTCCTCATGGGCATTGGCGAAATGGCGCGGGGTCTTCGCTGTGGACTTTGTGCCTTTCGTTGGAGCTGGGCTCTTCTTCAGCTTGAGCGTCTCATCGCCTTTCAGGATCGGGCGGCAGCTTTCATCGAGGGACAGGCCACCATACCCTTCCATATCCACATTGAGCAGACCATGGGCGAGAAGCTGGCGGAAGATCGATTGCCAGTCCGGGCGGGAGATTCCCTTGCCCATGCCATAGGTGCTGAGTTGGCCATGGCCGAACTTCCGGATCTTCTCGGTTTCCGCGCCGACCAGGATATCGATGATATGGCCCGCGCCAAACATCTCGCCGCTCCTGTATATACAGGAAAGAGCCATCTGCGCCGCTTCCGTCGCATCGAAAAGATTTGCCGGTTCCAGGCAGTTATCACAGTTGTCGCAGGTTTCGGGCGGCTCCTCCCCGAAATATTTCAGGATCAGGTAGCGGCGGCAAAGCGCGCTCTCGCAGAACTGAAGGAGGGATTCGAGTTTCGTGCGGTCGAGCTGCTGCTGGGCGAGGGTCTTGTCCGGATTCTGCATCAGGAATTTGAGTTTCGCCACATCCTGAAGGCCGTAGGCAAGCCAGGCATCGGCGGGCAGGTCATCGCGCCCGGCGCGGCCCGTCTCCTGATAATAGCTCTCCATATTTTTCGGCAGGTCCAGATGGGCGACGAACCGCACATCCGGCTTGTCGATGCCCATACCGAAGGCGATAGTCGCGACAATGATCACCGCATCGTCTTTAAGGAATCTTGCCTGCGTCGCCTGTCGCGTCGCCGCCTCCAGTCCGGCGTGATAGGGGAGCGCAATGCGCCCGGTCGCGGTAATCTTGGCGGCAACCTGCTCTACCTTTTTCCGGGACATGCAATAGACGATACCCGCATCCTCGTTATGCTCCGTTTTGATGAAGTCGAGCAGCTGCGCCGTGCCATTGTTCTTTGTCGTCAGGCGGTAGCAGATATTCGGCCGGTCAAATCCGGCGCGGTAGATTTTCCCGAAGGAAAGCCCAAGCCGCTCGATAATATCCTTCTCCGTCGGCTCGTCAGCCGTCGCGGTGAGGGCGAGGCGCGGAACGTTTGGAAATTTCTCATGGAGGATGGCAAGTCGCAGATATTCCGGGCGGAAATCATGGCCCCATTGCGAGACGCAATGCGCCTCGTCAATCGCGAAGAGAGAAATCTCAGAGCGCGAGACAAGATCGAGAAAACCGCCGGCGAACAGCCGTTCCGGCGCGATGTAAAGGAGTTTCAGCTCCCCGTTCAGGAAAGCGGAGCGGACCGCATCCTGTTCCGCAGAGCTATGAGCGGAATTGAGCGCCGCCGCCGCGATACCGAGCTGTTGCAGGGCTTCCACCTGGTTCTGCATCAGGGCGATCAACGGCGAAATAACGATTGCCGTCCCCTCCATACAGAGGGCCGGGATCTGGTAGCACAGCGACTTGCCGCCACCCGTCGGCATGAGGACGAGGGCGTCCCGTTTGGCAATGATATGATCGATAATGTCGGCCTGATCTCCCCGGAATGCGGGATAGCCGAAAACGGTGGAAAGAATCTGGGCAGGGTTACGCAACATACCCCTTTATACAGTCATCCTGTCGCCGATCAATGGGTGATTGGCGGACGGAGGCGGGTTATTCGCCTTCGCCGGTTTTTGGTATCAGCCGCGCTGCTTCAGCTGTTCCTTGAGCGCCTGAATTTCAAGGGCCGCCTCTGCGAGGAGTGATTTCAGACGCTGGTTCTCCTCGTCGACTTTCTTGAGGCGGCTGATTTCCTGGGCGCCGCTCTGCTCGGCCCGTTTTTTCCAGCGATATATTGTCGCCCGGGAGACATCATGGGCCTTTGTTGTCTCCTCGATTGTCCGGCCGTCGGCCAGTTCCTGAAGGATCATGTTGATCTCCTGCTGAGTATAACTTTTGCGTTCCATGAGACTGAACGTCCTCGATTGAATGTTTCTACCGTGCCATCATGCCTCAGCTTTCCGTTGTCATATCATGTCCGTTGCCGTCGCCAGCCTGTGATGCGGCTTTATTTTTTACCGAGTTCGTTGACCACCGCCTGAAGGGCGGCGAGATTTTCCGGAATGGCGCTGCCGTTGATCAGATCCTGCGAGGCTTTCGCGGCCGCCGCCGGATCTGAACTCAGCAGCTGCTTGGAGGCTGCGATGGTAATGGCGTTATGTATTGAATAGCTATGTTGCTGTTGCGCGATGACGTTCTGAAGCGCGAGCCCGACTGAGTGGGCCATTTGCTGATACAGAATGGCCATTGCCTCGGATGGGGCATCTCCTAGGACGCTTAGATTCGTCTGCGCGATGGCGCCCGTGATCTGGCTGTTTACAAATGACTCTGATGGCATTGCCGCTCTCCTATTGTCCTTCTGGTTGGTCCGGATGGTGCGATTTTATCGGGACGCTATGGCTTTAGGGGTGTCTGCGGCGGGGCGTGGGGCGAAGTTGTCGGCGCCGCGCGGGCGACCGGTTGGGACGCATGGCTGTTGTGGTGGAAATGATGGCTGGCCGCGGGCTGCCGTGGTTGCGCCAGAAGGCCTGCCGTGCTGCGTCCGGCAGTTCCCGAGGAGAGCGACAGCAGTGATTGCAGGTTCTGTGCGGTTGACGCCAGGCTCAGGCTGTAATTGTTCTGCTGGTTGGCCACCGCATTCTGCATGGCGGTGCCCACAGCCTGCGCCGTGGTCTGGTAAAGAGTGCCCAGGGATTGTGCTGGCGCAAGGCCGATGTTCATCACATTTGCCTGGGTGATGGCGTCGGTGATCTGGCTGTTCACCGATTTTGTATGTTCCGATGTTCTGTTCGCGGTCATAGGCTTATCCTGTCACGATCGATGCTGCCGCCGGGTCGAATACTACGCATCCATCACAGAGCGCGACAAAGGCGCAATATTCGATATACCGGTGAGAATGAGACTGTTCTCAGGCAGTAGGGTTAAGTGTTGAATTTCGGGGCGTTGGGGTTTTCCTGCCGGAAGCTCGCAAGGACGCCTTTCAAAGACGCCATGGTTTCGGCGACGGGATTTCCGCTCAGGATTTCCTGAGTGGATTTACCTTCGGCCGCGACATCCAGGGTATACAGCAGGCTGACCGCACCGGTGACCACAGCTGAATCGATGGAATTCTTGTGCTGCTGGTTGGCGACCATATTCTGCATCGACATACCGGTGGATTGTGCCATCATCTGGTACAGCATACCCATCGATTCCGCCGGAGCATCGCCCAGCACTTTCACATTCGTCTGGGTGACTGAATCGGTGATCTGGCTGTTCATCCAAGTATTATCCGCCATTGTCTAACTCCTTTATCTTTCAAATCCTTAGTAAAAATTGTCTAGAACGCTTTCGCGGCGGCCTGCAGGGAGGTGAGGGATTCCGCGACCGGGTTCCCGCCGAGAATTTCGGATGTCGCTTTGGAATCTGTCGCTGTTGACATTGCGTAGAGTACATTCGTTCCTTGCGTTGTCACCGCGAGGTCAACCGAATTGGCTCCCTGTTGGTTCGAGACAGCATTCTGCATGCTTGCGCCAACCACCTGGGCGAAAACCTGGTAGGCATTGGCCATGGCAATGGCTGGTGCATCACCCAGAATGCTGACGTTGGCTTGGGTAACGGAATCGGTTATCTGGGCATTGACTGGTGTATCCCCTGGCATGGGTCATTCTCCTTTAAAAATGTCAGGAACTCGTTCCTGTTAATGTTGTTAGGTTTGTGACTTCTGTGCTGTTTGCGCTTTCTTCAATTCAACGATGATCGCCTGAAGCGCCGAGACTATTTCTGCGTTCACATTTCCGGACAGGATTTCCTGTGATGCCTTCGCATCGAGCGAGGTGTCCATGCTGTAGAGCATGGCGACGCCCTGGCTGACGATAGCATTGTCGATTGTGTTCATGCTGTGCTGGTTGGCGTCCGCGTTCTGCATGGACACGCCGACAGCCTGGGCCATCATCTGATAGACTGTGCCCATGGATTGCGCCGGGGCGCCGCCGATCACCATCAGGTTGGACTGGGTAACGGCGTCGGTAATTTGGCTATTGACGGGTGTGTCGTTTGCCATTGACTAATCCTCTTTCATTCCTGTCAGCGTTGATCGAGAGAGGCTATGTATCCTCTTTCAATATGCAGAAGACGCCGTGGCGTGAGATTATGTGACGCATCGGTGAGATTTTCTTGCAGCCAATGCGAAAACTCTCGCCGGTCTTGAGAAATGCCGGAGTGGCCCCGTATGCGTGAAGTCAGGTGGGTAATCCTGAAAGTGCTGTAATTCTGGGAAAAAATGAGTCTTGTCGAGACCGGTGTCAGTGTTTCGGAGACCGGCGATCGGGCGTTAAA
Source organism: uncultured Sneathiella sp. (assembly GCF_963973085.1). Classification (GTDB taxonomy): domain Bacteria; phylum Pseudomonadota; class Alphaproteobacteria; order Sneathiellales; family Sneathiellaceae; genus Sneathiella. Next base: position 40,598 of record NZ_CAXAXA010000001.1, on the reverse strand, counting down.
ATTTTTTCGGTCCGGACAAAACAGGCAGAAAACCCGAATGTTTCGGACTAGACCTGTATCGGCAACCACTGGCCAGCGAACGGGCAAGGCGGAGTGAACTCCACCTTGCAAAATAGTCTTCACCCGCCCATTTGCTGCACGATCTTATCCATGGCGGCAGCGGTTGCGGCGACGGCATCTGCGGTAATGCCGGCGATTTCCTGGCTGGTCTGCGCGGCAAGGGCAGTGCCGCCCGCACTTGTCACGGCGTTCAAGCTGGTGACAGCGGCCTGGGTCTGCGCGTTCAGGGCCTGGGTAATGGCGGCGGTCTGCGCGTTGTAGGATTCGCCGATTGTTGCCTTCTGCGCGCTGATCGAGACAGCCTCGGCATTCTTGAGGGCGGTGAGGGCGGCGGCACCGGCATTGGTGACGCTGTTCATCATGTTCGAGTTTGCCGTCGCGTTCTCCAGTGCCAAACCGGACGAATGAGCGGCAAACTGATAGAGGAGACCCATTGCAAATGTCGCCGAATCCTCGATTTTAGCAGGAGCGGGGGACGAGGAGCCGTCGGTCCCGGAAGTGGATGTTGCCATGATTATAATCCATTAAAAAATATGTCAAAAAAAATGAATACCTAAAGTTGTCAAAGTCATTTAAGGGCTTGTGGAAGACGATGGTGACTCGGACTTGCTACTGTCCGAAGCCTTTGTCTCCGTACTCGTACCAGATGCCGCTTTGTCGGTGCTATCCGATGGGGTCTTGTTGTCAGTGCCGGAGGCCGTGTCTGATCCGCTCGCACTGTCGGTAGTTGCCGGAGCACCAGACGGATTGGTCGCAAGGGTCATCAGCTTCTGGAGGTAGTCGAGACGCTCTGTCGGGGTGAGTTTTTCTATCTGGTCAGCAAATCCGTTTCGAAGCAGACCGCTTGTCCCTGCTGCGACCGCTGCCGCACCGAGGATATTCAAGTGCTGCTGATTGGTGACTGCGTTCTGGGATGCCATACCGGCCGCCTGGGCAAGATTAAGATACATTGTTGCCATGGATTTTGCAGTAGAACTGCCTAAAAGTATCTCATTTGTCGCTAAAACTGAGTTTTGTATTTGATCATCTGATTGTGAATTTGCCATTTTACAGTTCCAATATTTAAAATAGGTTATTTATAATAACATTATATATATAAATACTATAAAATATTACAACTACAAATTTATAGGTAATTATTAACTCATATTTACTGTAACTTTAACTGTATTATTTCATTCCTCATACGCTCGTATTAAAAATATAAAATATTAAAAAGACACTTTAAAAGTGCATAAAATAGCCCAAATAAAAATCATCAAACGGGCAGCGCGGCGTAACAGCACTCCCATTTAGTCAGTTTTGCATTCCAGAAATTCAAATTTACTAGGGGAACAACGTGAATCCGCTGCGGCAAAAAACACACCCAAAACCTGATTTTCCTATGAGCAAATGCACACCGGTTCGTGATCTTCCCTTTGCAGAATTTCCGCCGATCTGTCCGGCAAATCTCAAAATTATAGATCCAGACATGGATCACAATCCTCCTCTGTTAGAAGCAGTCGAAACACTGGAAGACGCACTTTCCGCAGAGAAGTTCTGGGATGCGTGGCACTCTCATAAGGAGTATTTGATCAAGCTGAGTATGATCTGGATGAATATCAGCGCAGCGGACGCCGAAGATGCCTTCAGCGATGCCACGATCCGCGCCTATGAAAAATATGCAGACCATGCCGCCCAGATCAGTAACGAGCGGGCCTGGTTCGCGCGGTTGCTGCATAATATCTGCATCGACAAGCACCGCGCCAATAAACGATTGCGGAATCTCTATGATAAGGTGAAGGAGATCAGCGCCATCGACCTTTCTGTATACGAAACCCAGCAATTGACGCCGGAAGCAAGCCTGCTGAATGCGGAGCTTGGTCGACGTTTGCGGGAGGCAATCGAGAGCCTGCCCGACAGGTTGCGCGGGCCCGTCGTTCTGCGACTGGTACAAGGGGAGGAATATGAGACAATTGCGCGCAAACTCGGCATCTCCAACGATAACGTGCGCAAAAGGGTACAGCAGGGACGCGCGCGCCTCCGGGAAAATCTAGAGGCTTTCCGCGGTTAAACATGCCTGATTGCACTATATTTTGATTTCCCTATCGACATTCCCCGGCGAAATCGGGTAACGATATCCGTGAGTACTTCCGGTGAAAGCTGGATCAAGTAGCTGGGGAGCTATTACATATGAAAGACGGCACCGCTGCGCGTGATCCACGCGCGGACACTTCGCCGGTCGTATCTGACGAAGTGAAATTCACGACCTGCTATATGTGCGCCTGCCGATGCGGGATAAAGGTTCACCTGAAAGACAACCAGGTTCGCTATATAGAGGGGAACCCCGATCATCCAGTGAACAAGGGCGTGCTCTGCGCCAAGGGCTCCGCCGGGATCATGCAGCAGAACTCCCCGGCGAAACTCAAAAAACCGCTCCTTCGGGTCGGCGAGCGGGGCGAGGGAAAGTTCAGGGAAATCGAATGGGAGGAGGCGCTTGAGCTTGCCACTGGCTGGCTGAAAGACGCCCGCGCCGATGACCCGTCCAGACTCGCCTTCTTTACCGGCCGGGATCAGTCCCAGAGCTTTACCGGATGGTGGGCCAAACAGTACGGCACCCGCAATTTTGCCGCCCATGGCGGATTTTGTTCGGTCAATATGGCGGCGGCGGGTCTCTACAGCATTGGTGGATCGTTCTGGGAATTCGGCGAACCGGACTGGGACCTGACGAAATATTTCCTGATGTTCGGCGTGGCGGAGGATCATGATTCAAATCCCATCAAGATGGGCCTTGGCAGGCTGAAAACCCGGGAGGATGCAAAATTCGTCTCCATCAACCCGATCCGCAGCGGCTATTCCTCCATCGCCGATGAATGGCTCGGGATTACGCCCGGCACGGATGGCCTGTTCGTCATGGCGATTATCCATGAACTCTTGCGCGCCGAGAAAATCGACTGGGAATATCTGAAGCGCTACACCAATGCGTCTTGGCTGGTAATCCAGGCAGAGGGCGAGGCGAAGCACGGGCTCTTTGCTCGCGACGCGACGGGCATCCCATTTGTCGCGACTGGGGGCGGAAAACTCCTGCCGCTCAGTGATCGCAAGGCGGACCCCGTTCTCGTCGGGAGTTATACGCTCCCCTCGGGCCAGACGGCGGTTCCGGCCTTCCAGCTGATGGCGGAGCGATATCTTTCCGAGGAATACACCCCGGATGCCGTGGCGGCACGGGTCGGTATCGATGCCGGGACTATCCGCCGCATCGCCGCCGAGATCGCCGAGGCCGCCTTCGAGCAGGAAATCACCCTCGACATTCCCTGGACGGACTGGGCCGGACGGCGACAGGAGAAAATGATCGGGCGTCCGGTCTCCATGCATGCCATGCGCGGTATTTCTGCCCATTCCAACGGCTTTCACACCTGCCGCGCCATCCATCTGCTGCAGATGCTGATCGGCAGTATCGATGTTCCCGGTGGTTTCCGTCACAAGCCGCCCTATCCGAAACCCTGTCCGCCCGGGCCGTTACCTGCTGGGCAGGAAACAAAGGCGAATACGCCGTTGGGCGGCATGCCGCTTGGCTTTCCGAAGGGACCGGAAGATCTGCTGGTCGATGAGGCCGGGAACCCTAAGCGCATCGACAAGGCCTATAGCTGGGAATATCCGCTGTCGGCCCATGGCCTCATGCACAGCGTCATCCATAATGCCTGGGCCGGGGACCCGCAGGAAATCGATGTTCTTTTCATGTATATGTCGAACATGGGCTGGAACAGCGCGATGAACGTGCCGGACACCATTCGTTACCTGACTGACAAGAAGCCGGACGGCAGCTATAAAATCCCGAAGTTCATCTATTCCGACGCCTATCATTCCGAAACCGTGGCGTTTGCCGACCTGGTGCTGCCCGATACCACCTATCTGGAACGCTGGGACTGTATTTCCCTGTTCGACCGGCCAATTTCCAGCGCCCATGCGGCGGCGGATGCCATTCGTCAACCTGTTCTGGTGCCGGATCGGGATGTCCGCCCGTTTCAGGATGTCATGCTTGACCTCGGGGTGCGCCTGTCGCTTCCGGGCTTTGTCACGGAGGAGGGCGCGGCGCTCTATCCCGGCGGTTATGCCGACTATATGGTCCATCATGAACGTACACCGGATATCGGCCCGCTGGGCGGCTGGCGCGGTGAAGATGGAACGGGGCAGGGGCGCGGCGAGCCGAACAGTGCGCAGCTCGATGCCTATATCGCGAACGGCTGCTTCTGGGAGAAGAAATTCACACCCGAGCAGTCCTATTACAAGTTCGCCAACAAATCCTATCTGGAGGAGGCGACCCATATGGGCTGGCTCGCGATGCCGGGGCCGGTGGTGATGGAAATTTACTCGGAAACGATGCAGAAATTCCGCCTCGCGGCGCAAGGTTTCGGTGACAGGCAACCGCCTGATCACCTCCGCGATCGCGTCGCGGATTTCTTCGATCCGCTGCCGCTCTGGTATGCGCCTTTTGCCGACGCCGATATCGACAAGGGCGCGGGCTTTCCGCTGCATGCGGTGACGCAGCGGCCGATGCATATGTACCATAGCTGGGGCAGCCAGAATGCCTGGCTGCGTCAGATAACCGCCCGCAACCCGATTTTCCTGCATGCGGATATGGCACGGGAAAAGGATATCGCCGATGGCGACTGGGTCTGGATCAGCTCCCCCCATGGCCGGGTCAAGGCGCAGGCGAAGCTGATGCGCGGGGTCAACCGCAACACCATCTGGACATGGAATGCCATCGGTAAGCGCAAGGGGGCATGGAACCTGAAAGAGGAGGCGCCAGAGGCCACAAAAGGCTTCCTGCTCAACCATATTATCGGGGAATTGCTGCCCCCGCGCGAAGACGGCTATCGCTATTCTAACTCCGATCCGGTGACGGGTCAGGCGGCCTGGTACGACCTTCGCGTCAATATCGAGAAATGCGCGGTGGAAGAGTTTGGCGAGACGGAACCGATGTTCCCGGCGCAAGGGTCCGCCGATCTTGTCGCCCCGCCCGCGATGCTGCGCTATGGTGCGGACCTCAAGGGCGAGAAGAGCGGGCTGGAACCGGTCGCCATGAAGGAATGGATCGGCAACCGCACAGAAGTTGCGGCCCGGACGAGCAAAATTGCGCCCGGCCATGGCAACCAGACCACCGAACGACACAAGAAGGAAAAAGAATGACGTCGCTTCCCAAGGCCCCCCCGAAGAAAAAGCTCGGGCTGGTCATTGACCTCGATATCTGTGTCGGCTGCCATGCCTGCGCCGTCAACTGCAAGGAATGGAACAGCGGCGGACATTCTGCCCCGATGACCGATACGGACCCTTATGGCGCTGATCCGACCGGTGTGTGGTTCAATCGCATCCACAGTTTCGAGGTGGAGAATGAGGAGACCGGCGGACGCATGGTCCATTTCCCGAAAAGCTGCCTGCATTGCGACGATGCGCCCTGCGTCACCGTCTGCCCGACCGGCGCCTCCTACAAGCGCGAAGAAGACGGCATTGTTCTGGTGAACGCAGATACCTGCATCGGATGCAAGCTCTGTTCCTGGGCCTGCCCCTATGGCGCCCGGGAGTATGATGAGGATGCGGGCATCATGAAGAAATGCACGCTCTGTGTTGACAAGATCTACAACCCGAACCTGCCCGAGGAAAGCCGCGTCCCGGCCTGTGTATCAACCTGTCCGGTGGGCGCGCGGTCTTTTGGCGATCTTGGCGATCCTGACTCCGATGTCAGCCAGCTGGTTGCGAGCCGTGGCGGCTATGACCTGATGCCGGAGCAGGAATGCCGACCGACCAACAAATACCTGCCGCCGCGCCCGAAAAAGCAGGGCAGGGAGGGACGCCATGCCCCCGAGTTGATACCCGTCACCGACAGTTCAGCCGGGGTGATTGCCCGCTGGGTCGACAAGTTTCTTTCCGCATGAGTTAAAGATCAATGCATCCAGCTAAATCCGTTATATTTTTCACGACCGCATCCGGCGCGGGATATGGGCTGCTCGCTCTCATTATCGCCGCGAACATCGGCGGCCTGTTTCTGAATGACTTCTGGCTGGCCTTCACCGGATATGCCCTCAGTTATGTCCTGATCACGGCCGGGTTGCTCTCCTCGACCTTTCATCTCGGTCATCCGGAGCGGGCCTGGCGCGCCCTTACCCAGTGGCGGTCTTCCTGGCTCAGCCGCGAAGGGGTGATGGCGATCTTCACCTTCCTGCCGACCGGGCTCTATGGCCTGCATCACCTGTTCTTTCCGTATCTGCTGCCGGGGGTGATGGCGCTTGTCGGGCTGATCGGCATCCTTGCCTGTATCGTCACCGTCTATTGCACGGCCATGATCTATGCCAGCCTGAAGCCGGTTCACGCCTGGGCCAACAGATATGTTCCGATGGGGTATCTTTTGCTGAGCCTGATGAGTGGTTCAGTCCTCCTCAATGGGCTGTTGGCGGTGTTTGGCTACGCGGCGACTGTTGTCATCCTGCTTGCCGTTGTGGCGCTTGTTGCCGCGCTTGTCTGGAAAATTGCTTACTGGCGGTTCCTTGATGGCACCAGGAGCATCTCCACAGCGGAAAGCGCCACGGGCCTTGGCGAGTTCGGTCGTGTTCACCTGTTTGAGGCGCCGCATACGGAGGCCAATTACCTGATGAAGGAAATGGGGTTCCAGATAGCGCGCAAGCATGCTGCTGTCCTTCGGAAAATCGCGCTCGGCGCAGGGTTTATCCTGCCGATCCTGTTGATTTTGCTGGGGCTGACTCTTGGCGGCGCAGGCTTGATAGTTGCGGCCAGCCTCGCCGTGATTATAATGGCGATCGGGATTGTCACGGAACGCTGGCTCTTTTTTGCCGAGGCGCGCCATACGGTCGGTCTCTATTACGGCGCCTCTCACGCATAAAAAAAGGGAGGCGGACTTACGTCGGCCTCCCCCGGATTTTATTGCGTTTGCCGATTAACCAGCCCGCTTAAATTTCTGCTTGCGAGCATCTGGACGTTTATTCTGCGCATTTGCAGCCGGATTTCCGGGCTTGCCAGACTTAAATCCCGGCTTACCTTTATTCTTACTGACGGTATTCTTCGGACGTTTGCGAAATGGTTTAACATCAGCCGTCGGTCTTTTGTCATCCTGAGCGCGAGCCGGACGTCCCTTTCGTCCCGGACGATGCTTCTTCTGTTCTGGCTTGGACGCAGGGGCGGGGAAGGGATGATCTTCATCGATACGGACCTTTTGCTTGATGATTTGTTCTATGTTCCTGAGCAAATTACGTTCGCGCGGTTCACAAATTGAAATGGCGATGCCGGTAGCCCCGGCGCGCCCGGTACGGCCGACCCGATGAATGTAGTTCTCGGCTTCCATCGGCAGGTCGTAGTTGATGACATGGGTAATGCCGTTCACATCGATGCCGCGGGCGGCGACATCGGTGGCGACCAGCACGGAAAAGCGGCCGTTCTTGAAGGACCGCAACGTGCGCTCACGAGCCCGCTGGTTCAAGTCACCATGAATGGCGGAGGCTTTAATGCCGTCGATTGCCGTCTCGATTTCAGTGGCGAGGGCATCAGCGGTTGCCTTTGTCCGCACGAACACGAGAACGCGCGTCTTCTCCACATCGCCGAGCAGATGCATGAGCAGGTCTTTCTTGTCATGTCCGCGAACCATCAGGACGGAATGCTCCACCCCTTCGGCCACAGCGGTTTTCCGTTCCACTTCGACAAACTCCGGGTTCGTCAGGAGTTTCTCCGAAAGCTTGCGGATGGCCGGGCTTATGGTCGCGGAGAACATGACCGTCTGGTGATCGGCGGGCAGCTTGTCGGTAATGAAGGTCACATCCTCGATAAAGCCCATATCGAGCATGCGATCGGCTTCATCCAGAATGATGGTTTCCACATTATCCAACTGAACCGTGCCGCGCTTCATATGATCGAGCAGGCGCCCCGGCGTCGCAATCAGGATATCAACGCCGCGCGAAAGCTGCTGTAGCTGCGGGCCATAAGGTGCGCCGCCATAGACAACTGTATGAAAGAGTTTCATGCCTCGGGTAAAGACGCGGATACAAAGGCCGATCTGCATCGCCAGTTCGCGGGTTGGGGCGAGGATGACAGCGGTCGGTTTGTTCGGTTTTGGTTTGCGCCGTTCGTGCTGCAACCGTTGCAGGAGCGGGAGCACAAAGGCGGCCGTCTTGCCGCCGCCGGTCTCGGCGACGCCCATCAGGTCAGCGCCGTCCATCAGCGACGGGATGGCCTGTGTCTGGATTTGCGTTGGTTCGGAAAAACCCTGTTTTTCAATTGCACGCAAAAGCGGCCCAACCAGATTGAGCTCGGTAAATTCGGTCATTCGTCTAAAAGTCCTCACAAAATAAATACAATGCCGCCGCTTGATGCGGGACGACAATTAAGGTCAAAAAAGGTGAGAACCGTGTCTCCTTGACCTTAAAGCCGGGAAACCTTGTGAGGGACCGGCTGTCAGCAGCGCGTCTGCGCTGTGGAAATACTGTTCATATACCTGATGATTGGTTTCAATGGCGTCATGCCGCTGTCACCTGTTGCCAATGCCATGCATTGTGCAGCGCACATATGCGCAGGTATGGCGGCAATGTCAAGGGAATATGCAATATATAGTTAATAGATCGCTTATGTAAAATTCCTTGTTTTTTCATCCTTTTCAAGGTGCCGCCGGTTCCCTAGTATGGGCTGCTGTTAACCAGTTTTTCATGCCGCCGGTAAATTTTTCGCGGCAAAAGAGGGGTACTATGGATATAGAAACAGTCGCGGACGAGATTGTCCTGCTCGCCACGCAGTATGGCCTGGATGTGATCGGCGCGATCATTATCCTGATCATCGGGAACATCATCTCCAAGCAGGTGCCGAATGTCATGATGAAGGTCATGGACAAACGGAAGATTGACCCGACGGTGAGCCAGTTCCTCGGCAATTTTACCCGATTTGCCATACTTGCGATCACATTGTTGCTGGTGCTGGCGCAATTCGGTGTGCAGACCGCCAGCCTGATTGCCGTCCTTGGTGCCGCCGGTCTCGCCATTGGTCTCGCCCTGCAGGGAACGCTTAGCAATGTCGCGGGCGGCGTGATGCTGCTGATCTTCCGCCCGATGCGGGTCGGCAATTATGTCGAGGCCGGCGGCCATGGCGGCACGGTCAAGAATATCACCCTGTTCACCACGGAGCTGGCGACGGTCGATAATATCCAGGTCCTTATCCCCAACGGTCAGGTCTGGGGCAGCGCCATCCGCAACTACAGCTTCCATCCGACCCGGCGCATGGACCTGGTAATCGGTATCGCCTATGAGGACGATATCGACAAGGCACGGGATATCATTGATCGCCTGATCAAGGCAGACGAGCGCTCCCATAAGGAGCCCGCTCATGTGATTGAAGTGATCGAACTCGCCGACAGTTCGGTGAATTTCACAGTGCGGGTCTGGTGCGATAACGGGAATTACTTCCCGCTGAAATTCGCGCTGACCAAGGCGATCAAGCAAACCTTTGACAAGGAAGGGATTTCCATTCCCTATCCGCAGCGGACGGTGCATATGCTCACCGAGAGCTGATATTTTCCGACACGCCGCCGGAGAACTGGGGGCGCGGCTAACCTTTATCCCTGGTAATGATCGATGCCGTATTTGTTCCAGAAGAAGGCGCGGATATTGATCAGGAAGGCCGTGCTCCAGCCGAACAGGAGAATGCCGCTCACCGCCTGAAGCGAGGCCGTGAGATTCCATTTCTCGGACAGGATGACATCGCCATAGCCCAGCGTCGTAAAGGTGACGGTGGAGAAATACAACGCCTCGGGCAGTCCTGAAAGCTCCCCGCTTCCCCAATAGAACAATGCCCAGAGCCAGGCCTCGATCGTATGTGCTGCGAACAGGCCGAGCACGACTATGATCATGATGACGATATGCCCGTAGGTCGGCAGCCGCCGGTCCCACCGCGGTCCGATCGCCTTCAGGCGGCGGAGCAGCAACTCCAGACAGACAGCGTGATTGATCACACAGGCGATAATAAGTCCCGTTCCAACTATGAGCTGGATGAGCATCTGAGTTCTCCTCTGGCAGATGTGCGTTTCCGGCATCCAGAATAGCACGGGACACGGCGAATAAAAGGGATGGATGTAGGGGTCAGTCGTCGGTGATCGGCGTCAGGTTGCGAAGTTCCCCGATGACCGCCCGGCCAAGCTCATTGACCCGGAGTTCGGGAAAATCACCCGTTGCATCGAGGAGGGAATTTACGTCCTTCTCCAGAATGCCGATGGTATTGATGATGGAATAGCCTTCCTTCGCCCAGGAGATTTTTTCCATATTGTCCCCAAACCATGTGGAACCGGAGCTGCTGCTGGCAACCTCCAGCAACTTGTCGGGCGGGAAATCGAGGGCCTTGGCCGCCTTCACCACCTCCCGCACGGCAATGACGGAAGTCGCGGCCAGCATATTGTTGAGCACTTTACAGGTCATGCCTGCACCAAGGTCGCCGAGGTGATTGATTTCATTGCCCATGACTTTGAACGCGGGCATCAACCTTTGCACCGCCTCCGTCTCCCCGCCAACCATGAAGGTAAGCGTTCCCGTCTCGGCGCCGTAAGGGGCGCCGGACATAGGGGCGTCGATCAGGATTGTCTCTTCCGGTATCATTTCCCGCAGGCGGTGAATTTGTTTCGGCGACAGGGTGGACGAAATCACCAGTATTTCCGGTTGTACTGCGCAGGTGAAAAGGCCGTTCTCGCCATGGCAAAGCTCTTCTGTCTGTTGCCAGTCGCGCACGACGGAGATGATGATCGGGCAGCGGGCGGCGAGGGCGGCAGCGCTCTCCTGCATCCTCTCCGCGAAAGAACCGAATTCCTCCGTGGTCCGCACGTCGTATCCGAACACCTCAAAGCCGGCGTCCTGTAACTGCAACGCCATCGGCAGACCCATCGTGCCGCACCCTGCCACGCCAATTGCCGGTAACGCCATGCCACCCTCCCGTTTGTTTGATTAACTATAAACTATTTTGCCGATTTACGTCACTTTTCTGTTCTCACGAGTTGACGGCGCGCCAGATTTTTATCCGATTGGACCCTATAATTAGATAAAACTGGCCCTTTTTATCCAACCAATTCTGCGCCATGTTATCATTGATTTATATTGCCTATAATTAAGAGGATAATACCATGTCTCTTGAGCTTGCCAGCGTCTGTCCGCTCGATTGTCCCGATACCTGTAGCCTCACCGTCACGGTCGAGGATGGCCAGGTCTCGAAGGTGCGCGGCTCGACGGCCAATCCGCTCACCAATGGCGTCGTCTGCAACAAGGTTGCGCGCTATTATCCCGAGTTCGTGCATGGCAAGAACCGGCTGCGCTATCCGATGAAGCGGGTCGGACCAAAAGGCGGGGAGGAATTCGAGCGAATTTCCTGGGATGAGGCGCTCGAGACTGTTCATCAACGTTTCTCGGAAATTATCGATGAATATGGACCACAGGCGATCATGCCCTATAACTATGCCGGGCCGCATGGCCTCTTAGCGATGGGATCGATGGATTTGCGGTTCTTCCATCGGCTGGGCGCAACGCTGCTGTTCCGCCGCGCCATGTGCGGCGGCGTGAAATCGGAGGCCTATATGGGGACCTTCGGCGCGGCGGGCGCGATGCAGCCCGAGCAATGCGCCCATTCGAAGCTGATCGTTGTGTGGGGCAACAATGTCACCTATTGCAATCTTCACCTCGCGCCGATCATCAAGAAGGCAAAGGCGGAAGGGGCGAAACTCGTCGTGGTCGATCCCAAACGGATCAAGATCGCCGAGCAGGCGGATATGTATCTCCCCGTCAAGCCGGGCATGGACCTGATCCTTGCCTGGGCGATTGCGGTTGAGTTGGAGCGGATCGGCGGCTTCGACCCGGCTTTCATCGATGCGCATGTCGAGGGGGCCGATGAGTTCATGACGGAGGCCCGAAAATTCACCGTCGAGCAATCGTCCGAGCTTTGCGGTGTTTCCGTTGAGGATATCCGCGCCTTTGCCCAACTTTACAAGGAAACCGCTCCCGCCGCGATTTCTGTCGGTAACGGGATCGAGCGGAACCAGAATGGCGGCAACGGCATCCGGGCGATTTTCGCGCTGCCAGCGTTGGCCGGTAAATTCGGCGTGGCGGGCGGCGGCATTGTCGGCGGGGCCGGGAACCTGTTCCCGAAAACCCTCGCCAAGCTGCAGCGCCCCGACCTCGTGCCGGAAGGCACCCGGACCCTCAATATTGTGAAGATCGGCCATCACCTGGTGGCGGATGATCTCGATATTCCGCTCAAGGGCCTGATTATCTATAACCACAACCCGATTGTCGTCTCGCCGGACCAGAATGTGACGCGGCAGGGTCTTGAGCGCGAGGATCTCTTCACCGTCGGCTGCGACGTCGCGATGACGGACAGCATGAAATATTGCGATATCATCCTTCCCGCCGCCACCCATTTCGAGCATGACGATATCTTCTGCGCCTATGGTCAGCCCTATCTGCAGCGGGCGGAGCCGGTGATCGCACCGGTCGGCGAATCGCTGCCCAATACGGAGATTTTTCGCCGTCTCGCCGCGCGCTTTGGCTTTAATGAGGATATCTTCAAGGCAACCGACAAGGATCTGATCGACGATGCCATCGACGGCAGCGATCCGCGCCTCAAAGGCTACCGGCCTAGCGAAATTCCCGTCGGCACGGCGCTCTCCATGGAGCGGTGCGGGGAGGAGACCATCCTGTTCCTCAATGCGACACCGGCAACGCCATCCGGAAAGATCGAGCTTAAATCGGGTTACCTCCGGGATAAATTCGGACAGGAAGTCCCGACCTATCATCCGGTGGCGGACAGCCTGCCGCTCTCCCTCGTCACGCCGTCGTCGAACAAGATGATCACCTCCACCTTTGGCGGGGTGAAGGCGAATGACGATGTGCCCGACCTTGAAATGCACCCCATGGATGCCGCCGCGCGCGGTCTTGAAGACGGGGCGCGGGTCAGGGTCTATAACGATCTCGGCGAGGTTTTCCTGCCCCTTAAAATCACTGAAAATGTGCGTCCCGGTGTGCTATATTCGCCCAAGGGCTCCTGGTTTAAGACAACGACCAACAACCAGACAGTCTCGGCGCTTGCGCCCACCACCAAGGCGGATCTGTCCGAGGGCGCCTGTTTCAATGATTGCCGGGTCGAGGTGGTTGCCGCCTGACCCGAGGAGGAAAGATGAGTAACCGGGAGAATGAGACGCCCGAGGCCGAGGGCGGCTGTCTGTGTAGCGGAATTAGGTTCAAGGTATATCAGCGGCTGCGCCCTGTGGTTGTCTGCCATTGCAAGCAATGCCGGCAAACGGCGGGCTATCTCAACGGTTTTACCGTGAGCCTGCCGGAGAATCTTGTCTTCACGGCGGACGACACCCTGACATGGTATGAAAGCTCGGACGAGGCGAAGCGCGGCTTCTGCAACAAATGCGGCTCCAGCATCTTCTGGACCTACAAGTCCGGCGGCAATATGGGCATTGCGCCGGGATCGCTGGATGAGCCGACGAAGCTGACAACCGCTATGCATATCTTCACGGAATTCGCCGGGGATTATTACGAAATTACCGATGGATTGCCGCAGCGCCCCGGACAGCGTCACCCGGACGATATTCTTGAACCGGGCTGAATTTTTACTGGGGCCTGCGCTGACTTTCCGTTAAACAGGAAGCTGTTTTTGCGGGGAGAGATACGTGCGACAAGAGCCAAAGGATTTTCTGGATACCCTGTTCAAGGCGGCGGTCGCCGCCGCCGATCCGCTGTCGACGCTGGCGGACCACCTGCCGCCCCCGCCCAAGGGCAGAACCATCGTCATCGGCGCGGGCAAGGCCGCGGCGGCCATGGCCAAGGCGGTCGAGGATCACTGGGACGGGCCGGTCGAAGGTCTCGTCATCACCCGCTATGAACATGGCCTGCCTCTGGAAAAGATCAGGGTGGTTGAGGCGGGGCATCCGGTGCCCGATGCGGAAGGCGCGAAAGCGGCGGATGATATCCTCGCGCTGCTGGACGGGCTCTCCGAAGACGATCTGGTGCTCTGCCTGATTTCCGGCGGCGGCTCCTCGCTGCTGGCGAAACCCGGAGAGGGCATCACGCTGGAGGAGAAAAAGGCGATCACCAAGGCGTTGCTGGCCTCCGGCGCCAATATCACCGAAATGAACACCCTCAGAAAGCATCTTTCCGCCATCAAGGGCGGGCGGCTCGCCGTCGCGGCGCATCCGGCGAAGGTCGTCACGCTGATGATCTCCGATGTGCCGGGCGATGACCCGGCGGTGATCGCCTCGGGTCCGACGGTGCCGGATACGACAACCTCCCGTGATGCGTGGGCCGTGCTGGAGAAATACGGGATCGATATTCCCCCCTCCATCGAGGCGCATCTCAACAGCGACGCCTCGGAATCGCCTTCGCCGTCGCATCCGGTGTTTCGCTCCGCCGTCAGCAGGATGATCGCAACGCCGCAAGGCGCGCTGCAGGCCGCCGCCGCGATTTCTTCGTCGAACGGTATTACACCGGTCATCCTCGGCGACAGTATTGAGGGGGAGGCGAAGGATGTCGCCGCGGTCATGGCCGCCATTGCGCGGCAGGTGAAATTACATGACCAGCCCGCGGCGAAACCCTGTGTTCTGATCTCGGGCGGAGAAACGACGGTGACGGTCCGGAGCGACAGCGGCGAGACCGGACGCGGCGGGCGCAACGCCGAATTCCTGCTCGCCCTTGCGGTTCATTTAAATGGCCTTGCGGATGTCTATGCGCTTGCGGGCGATACCGATGGCATTGACGGAACCGAGGATAACGCGGGCGCGATCATCACGCCAAATACGCTTGAACGCGCCGCCGAGGCCGGTTTAGACGCCAAGGACTATCTCGCCCGTCACGACAGCTACAGCCTGTTCGACGCCCTTGGCGATCTGATCAAGACAGGACCGACCCGCACCAATGTTAATGATTTCCGCGCAATCCTGATATTGTAGTCAGATCTGCTTGCCCATCAGGACAACGAGAAGGGCGCGGCCGTTCGTCTCGCCGACATTGCGGATTTCATGCGGCTGGTCGGCGGCGTAGCGGGCGGTTTCCCCGGCTTTCACCGGCTCGGTCTCGCCGCCGGCAGTAACCTCGAACTCGCCGCTGAACACGGTCAGATGCTCCGTCGTTCTGGCGGTGTGCGGGTTTGAGGTCATTTTCCCGCCCGCCGCCATGTCAATCTCGTACCATTCCATATCATTGACAAGACTGGCAGGACCCAGAACCTTCAGGCTGTAATGCCCCTTCGCGTCATTGAGGATCGGGACCGACGCACCGCGGATAACGGTGAGACTATGGCCCGGCTCATCGCCGCGCACGATATCGTCGATGGTTTCCCCAAGCGCCTCCGCCAATCGCCAGACCGTGGCAAGGGTTGGGTTTGTCTCGTTGCGCTCTATCTGGGACAGCATGGACTTCGACACGCCGCAGACAGCCGCCAGCTGATCGAGCGTCAGATGCTTCTCCTTGCGGAGGCGGTTTATGGTTTGTCCCACAGCGGGAGGATTATTCAGGCGATCTGACATTTTTCCGATTGACAGGAATTAAATCCAATATATTTTACGAAATACAATATAACGGATTTTATTCCAGAGCACAACAGATAGGTGTCCCATGTTCACAATTGCCAAGACCGAAGCGACCCGCGGTATCTGGTCCGCCGCCGAGCAGCCCCTGAATGCACCGGCGCGTGGCATGGTAAAAGTGGATGTCATCGCCGCCGGGATTTGCGGCACGGACTACCATATCTATAGCTGGGATAGCTGGTCCGCCGGGCGCATCAAGACGCCGATGACTATCGGCCATGAATTTGTCGGGCGAATCTCCGCCATCGGTGAGGGCGTTACCGGCTATGCGATTGGCGACCGGGTGTCGGCGGAATGCCATATCGCCTGCGGGGAATGCCATTTCTGCCGGACGGGCAATGCCCATATCTGCGAGAAGACGAGCATTATCGGCGTCGACCGCCCCGGCGCCTTCGCCGAGGAAGTGGAAGTGCCCGCGAGCAATCTCTGGCGCGTGCCGGACGCCATTCCCGATACCCATGCCGCCGTCTTCGATCCGGTTGGTAATGCCATGCATATGGTCTCGACCGCGAAGGTGACGGCGAAGAATGTCCTGATCGTCGGCGGCGGTCCCATCGGGCTGTTCGCGGCGGCCATTGCGAAAGCCCATGGCGCGCGGAGCGTGGCGCTGCAGGAACCGAATCAGGCGCGCGCCGCGATTGCCCGCAGCCTCGGTCTCGATCTCGTCGTCAATCCGCGGGAGCCGGATGCAGCGGCAAAAATTCTCGACCTTACGGACGGGCATGGCCCGGAAGTGGTATTGGAGGTGAGCGGGAATGCCGCCGCAATAAACGCCGCGCTTGATATTGTCGCGCCGGGCGCGATTGTCGCGCTGCTCGGCATTCCGGCGGGGCCTGTTGCGCTCGATCTCGGCGCGAAAGTCGTGATGAAGGGAGTCAGCCTACTCGGTATCACCGGGCGGCGGATGTATGAAACCTGGTATCAGGTGGAGGCTTTCATGCTGAAAAACCCGGACCTGATGGACAAGGTGATTACCCATGTGCTGCCCGCAATAGACTTCGCCCATGGCTTCGAGTTGATGGATGAAGGCGCCTGCGGCAAGATCGTCCTTGATTTTCAAGCGCTAGACCAAAGGTTACCGATATGACCAATACACTTCTTTCCCGGCTGTCGGATGAGCTTTTCGCCGCCGAACAAGCGGGCACCTACAAAC
Source organism: uncultured Sneathiella sp. (assembly GCF_963973085.1). Taxonomy (GTDB): domain Bacteria; phylum Pseudomonadota; class Alphaproteobacteria; order Sneathiellales; family Sneathiellaceae; genus Sneathiella. Next base: position 23,793 of record NZ_CAXAXA010000001.1, on the reverse strand, counting down.
TGCTGAAGACAATCACCGGACCGATTGGTGACAAGATCGAGCTTGAGGGGAAAGGGGAAGTCACGCTCCTCTCCTCCAATGATTATCTCGGCTTCGCCAACCATCCCGAGATTGTCGAGGCGGCGCGTCAGGCCCTCCTGGACTACGGCGCGAGCACCGCGTCGGTGCGCTTTATCTGCGGGACGCAGGATATCCATCAACTGCTTGAGGCCGATATCGCAAAGTTTCACGGGACCGAGGCGGCGCTCACCTATTCCTCCTGCTGGGCGGCGAATACGGGGCTGTTTGCGGCGATCTGCGGGGTAGGCGATGTGATTCTTTCCGATGAACTCAATCACGCAAGCCTCATCGACGGCATCCGCGCGACCGCGAAACACGTCGTCCGCGATGTCTATAAACATAGCGATATGGCGGATCTGGAGGCAAAGCTGAAAGCCCATGCTGACGCGCCCTCCCGTCTGATCGTGACGGACGGAGTCTTCTCAATGGAGGGGGATATTGCCCCGCTTGACCAGATCGTCTCGCTTGCGGAAAAATATGACGCGCTGATCGTTCTTGATGATTCCCACGGTCTCGGTGTGATGGGCTGGACGGGCCATGGCACGGCGGAACATTTCGGCGTTATGGACAAGATCGATATTTTTACCGGTACGCTCGGCAAGGCGCTTGGTGCGGGCACCGGTGGCTTTGTCGCGGGGCCGACGGCGGTGACCGAAACCCTGATCCAGCGATCCCGCCCGCATCTCTTCTCCAACGCGCTGCCCGCCAGCGTTGCGGCGGCGGGGCGCAAATCCCTCGAATTGCTGGCGCAGAACCCGGACCGTGTCACGGCGCTGCAGGCGAAGGCGGCTAAGTTTCGCGCGCTTCTCAATAACCTCGACCTCAAGCCGCTGCCCGGCGATAGTGCCGTCGTGCCGGTGATCGTGGGGGAAACCGCGACCGCCATCCGGCTGGCGGGCGAGCTTCTGAATCGCGGTATCTTCGTCACCGGGTTCGGCTTTCCCATTGTACCGGAGGGAGAGGCGCGGCTCCGGTTCCAGATATCCGCTGCCCATACGGAGGCAGAGCTGGAAGAGGCGGCAATTGCCCTCAAAGACTGCCTGCAAAGTCCTGGTTCCCCATAAATTTCAATGGCGAGCTTGTTTTAGTCGGTGTCGCCCTCTAAACAGGAGGCCGAGGGAGAGGCTGTATACTCCTGCTTTAATTCACTGACTGGACCCGAACAGACGGATGACGGCGAAACAGGCCTATGACTATGTGATTATCGGCGCGGGATCGGCGGGGGCCGTGCTGGCGAACCGCCTGAGCGAGATGCCGGAGGTGTCTGTCCTGCTGCTCGAAGCCGGAGAACGGACGCCATGGTGGGACTGGCGCGTGCATATGCCCTCGGCCTTGAGCTATCCCATGCATTCGGCCAGCCTTGCCTGGCAATATTACACCGAACCGCAGGAGCATCTCAACAACCGGAAGATATACTGGCCGCGGGGCAAGGCCCTTGGCGGGTCCTCTGCTATCAACGGCATGTGCTATGTGCGCGGCCATGCGCTCGACTATGACGGCTGGGCGGCGCAGCCGGGGCTTGAAAACTGGTCCTATGCCGATTGCCTGCCCTATTTCAAAAAGGCGGAAACATACGATCGTGGAGCCGATGACTATCGTGGCGGCGACGGCCCGCTTCATGTTTCTGTTGGACCATGCGACAATCCACTCTATCACGCCTGGATGGAAGCGGGACAGCAGGCAGGCTATCCCTTTTCCGATGACATGAACGGCTTTCAGCAGGAAGGTGTCGCCCGGATGGACATGACTGTCCACCGGGGCCTCAGATGGAGCACGTCGTTTGCCTATCTCGATCCGGCGCGCGGGCGTGACAATCTCACTATTCGCACAGGCGCCAAGACGCGGCGTATCGTCTTTGAGGGCACCCGCGCCACCGGCGTCGATTATGTTCTCAAAGGAGAAAAACAGACCGCCCTCGCAACGCGGGAGGTGATCTCGGCGGCCGGGGCGATCAATTCCCCGCATTTGCTGATGATCTCCGGTATTGGTCCGGCGGACAGCCTGAAAAAGTTTGATCTTCCGGTTGTGGCGGACCTGCCGGGCGTCGGGCAGAATCTTCAGGATCATCTGGAGCTTTATGTACAGCAGGAATGCACGCAGCCGATCACCCTTTACAAAGTGATGTCGCCGCTTGCAAAGCTGAAAGTCGGGCTCGACTGGATGCTGTTCAAGAAGGGCCTCGGCGCCAGCAATCATTTCGAGGCAGGCGGCTTCGTCCGGAGCGAGCCGGGCATCGAGCATCCGAACCTGCAATATCACTTCCTGCCCATGGCGGTGCGCTATGACGGCGGCAATCCAACGGATCGTCACGGCTATCAGGCACATGTCGGGCCGATGCGCTCGACCAGCCGGGGTTATATGGCGCTTCGAAGCGGCGATATCGAGGAGGCACCGATCCTGCAACCCAACTATTGCGAAACCGAGCAGGACCGGCGGGAGCTACGCGATGGTGTGAAACTGACACGGGAGATTTTCGCCCAAAGCGGCTTCGATCTCTATCGCGGGGTGGAACTGGCGCCGGGATCAGACGTTAGAACGGATGCAGAGATTGATGCCTTCGTGCGTGAGACCGTGGAAACGGCCTACCACCCGAGCTGCACCTGCAAGATGGGCTCGGATGCTATGGCGGTGGTGGATGGCACCGGACGGGTGCACGGGGTAGAAAACCTCCGCGTGGTCGACAGTTCCATCATGCCGAATATCGTCAGCGGAAACCTGAATGCGCCGACGATCATGATGGCGGAGAAAATTGCGGATTTAATCAAGGGCGTCGCGCCGCTTCCCAAAAGCAGCGCCCCTGTGTATCGGGCGGAGAATTGGCAGACGAGCCAGCGGTAAAAAAGAAACTCGCCCAGTTTGAGGAATAAGAATGAGCAGACCAAAAAAATTATCGCTTTATATCGAGGGCAAGGCCGCCAAGGCCATGTCCGGGAAAAGCTTCACCAATTTCAACCCGGCCACGGGTGCGAAGCTTTTCGAGGTAGAGCAGGCCGGACGGCGGGACGTGGAAAAGGCAGTGGTTGCCGCCCGCAAGGGATTTCGCGAATGGTCTGCCATGACCGGAACGGAGCGGGGCCGCGTTCTCAGGAAGACCGCCGACATCCTTCGGGAACGGCGGATGGAGCTAGCGGAAATTGAAGTACAGGATACCGGCAAGCCGATTGCAGAGGCGCCGGAGGCGGATATCGACAGTGGTGCGGATGCCTTCGAATTCTTCGGCGGATTGGCTGCCGATATCAAGGGCGGCCATCATGATCTCGGCGAGACGGCGTTTGCCTATACCCGCCGGGAACCGCTCGGTATCTGTGCCGGGATCGGCGCGTGGAACTATCCGCTGCAGATTGCCTGCTGGAAGACGGCTCCGGCGCTTGCGGCCGGGAACTCGATGATCTTCAAACCCTCGGAACTGACGCCAACGAATGCGGTGAAACTCGCGGAAATCCTGACCGAGGCCGGATTGCCGAAAGGGGTGTTCAACGTCCTTCAGGGGAGTGCGGAGACCGGCCATTATATTGCCTCCCATCCGGAGATTGACAAGATCTCCTTCACCGGCTCCGTGCCGACGGGCCGCAAGGTAATGGCCGATGCCGCGGGCTCGGTCAAGCATGTCACCATGGAACTTGGCGGCAAGTCGCCATTGATTATCTTTGATGACAGCCAGATCCATAACGCGGTCTCGGCGGCGATGAACGCCAATTTTTACACCCAGGGCGAAATCTGCTCCAACGGCACCCGCGTCTATGTGCATGAGGATATTCACGACGCCTTTGTCGCGATCCTGAAAAGCAGGACGGAAGCGATGGTGATTGGCGATCCGATGGACCCGGAGACCCATGTTGGCGCCTTGATCAATGCGGATCATTTCGAGAAGGTCATGGAATATGTCCGTCTCGGGATCGAGGAGGGGGCCTATCTGGTGAGTGGCGGCGAGAAGGTCACCGTCAAGGGATGCGAGAAGGGCAACTTCATTTCGCCCGCCATTTTCACGGCCTGTCAGGACGACATGCGCATCTGCCGGGAGGAGATTTTCGGTCCCGTCATGTCGGTGATGTCCTTCCGCGACGAGGAGGAAGTCATCAATCGCGCCAACGATACGGAATTCGGGCTGGCCGCCGGGGTCTTCACCCAGAATCTCTCCCGCGCCCACCGGGTCGTGGCGAAGCTCCGCGCCGGAACCTGCTGGATCAACAACTACAACCTGACACCGGTCGGCGTTCCCTTTGGCGGATACAAGCAATCGGGGATCGGGCGGGAGAATGCGGCCGTCGCGCTTGATCATTTTACGCAGCTGAAATCGGTCTATGTGGAGCTTGGTGACGTCGACTGCGGATACTAGCATAGCTGCCATTCGCTCAAGGCTAATTGACAGGCCGGGCCTTCCGGGTAAAAAAGGAAGCCCCGTCCGCTAGTCGAGTAATTCCCGAATGGAAGCCTGGATCCCGATCACCATCTTTGCGGCCTTCTTTCAGAATGTCCGCACGGCACTGCAGAAGTCGCTGAAAAGCCGTTTGAGCACTGGCGGCGCGACCTATGTGCGTTTTCTCTATGGGGCGCCGTTCGCGCTGCTCTATATTCTCGGTATAGCCGAATTTACCGATCTCGACGTCCCGGCGCCGAATGTGGAATTCGCGATCTTCGCCGCAGTTGGCGGGCTTGCCCAGATTCTCGCAACGGCCATGCTGGTGGCGCTGTTCAGCCTGAAGAATTTTGCCGTCGGCACAACCTATTCAAAGACCGAAACCGTGCAGGCGGCGATTTTCGGGATCGTCATTCTTGGCGAGCATGTCGGTATGGGGGCGACCTTTGCCATCATCGTCAGTTTTGTCGGCATTCTGTTGATCTCGATGTCGTCAAGTGCTTTCACCATGCGCGATTTCCTCTCGGGCTGGACCAGCAAGGCGGCGGGTTTCGGCCTGCTTTCGGGCGCGCTGTTCGGCGTCTCCGCCGTCGCCTATCGCGGCGCGGCGCTGTCCCTCGGCGGAGAAGGGGCAATGGTGCAGGCGGCCTTTACCCTCGTCTGCGTGCTGTTCTTCCAGACCATTGTCATGAGCGTCTACCTGTCGATCCGCGAGCCCGGCCAGATCACGAAGGTGCTGGTCAACTGGCGCGTCGCCGTCTGGGTCGGGCTGACCGGGATGCTGGGCTCGGTCGGCTGGTTCACCGCCATGACACTGCAGAACGCTGCTTATGTCCGCGCGCTTGGCCAGGTCGAGCTCGTCTTCACCTTTATTGCCTCCTATTTCTTTTTCAAGGAAAAGACTAACAAGATCGAGGCGGCGGGAATCCTGCTGATCGTTTTCGGGATTCTCCTCCTTCTTCTCGACTGAAACGCCCAAATTATGACAATTTTTTTACACTGAACCCATTTCCGGCCTTTTGTTTTGAAATTCCCTGCGCTATGGTTTGAAAATGAGTGGATATCAAACAATTGCGAGGTAATCGTTGGGGACGCATTATACCAGCCGAGAAATGATCGACAAACTAATCGGTTTTGATACGGTTTCCAGCAATTCCAACCTCGCCCTGATCGATTTCGTTGCCGACTATCTCGCCGGTCATGGCGTTGAGGCTGTCCGGGTCTTCAATGACGACAGAACCAAGGCGAACCTCTATGCCACCGTCGGCCCGATGACGGAGGGCGGCGTCGTTCTCTCCGGCCATACGGATGTTGTGCCGGTGGAAGGGCAACCATGGGAGACGGACCCCTTCACGGTTGTCGAGAAAGACGGTCGGCTATATGGGCGCGGCACGTCAGATATGAAGAGCTTTTCGGCCATTGCGCTCTCCAAGGTGCCGGAGATGATCGAGAAGGGGCTTTCCGTCCCGATCCATTTCGCCCTTTCCTATGATGAGGAAATTGGCTGTCTTGGCGCCCCGTCGATGATCGATGAAATCGCCGCCAACCTGCCGAAACCCCGCGCTATTATCGTCGGCGAACCGACGATGATGGATATCGTCTCCGCCCATAAGGGGATTGTGACCCTGAAGACAGTGGTTACCGGACGGGAGGCGCATTCCAGCCTGGTCGAGGATGGCGTGAGCGCCGTCATGGTCGGGGCGGAGCTGATCAGCTTCCTCTCCGGCATGATGGCCGAAAACAAGGCGCGGGCCGCCGCCGAAAGCCGGTTCAGCCCGGCCTATACGACACTGACATGCGGTGTTGTCCATGGCGGGACGGCGCCCAATATCATCGCCCGCAAATGTGAATTTGCATGGGATATCCGCCATATTCCTGAAGATGATCCGCTGAGTTTCGTGGAACGTTTCAACAATTATTGCGAGACAGAAGTTCTGCCGAGATTGCGTGCCGTCGCCCCGGAAGCCAGCATTGTCACAGAGATTTTCGCCAACGTGCCCGCGCTTGGACCGGAGGATGATGGCGAGGCGGAAAGGATTTGCCGGGCGATTACCGGGAAAAACACCACCGGTGCCGTTTCCTACGCCGCCGAGGCCGGGCAGTTCCAGCAGGCCGGCTTCTCGACCGTTATCTGTGGCCCCGGTTCCATCGGGGTCGCCCATCAGCCCAATGAATATATCGATATTGCACAGGTGGATGCCGCGGGGAAATTCATCTCCGGACTTATAGAAATGCTGCGAAAATGACGCCCATCGAATGCAATGGACAGAGATTGCACTATTCGTTAATCTCGAACTCAGCATCCGTGAATAAAACCAATAAATACACGGCTATTTTGCCCGCTACGGGTTGTAATAAACATCTAGGTAACAAATAAAGGGAGTTATCATGAAACTAAGGACAGGACTATTAGCCGCCGTCGCGGCAGCCGCCATTGCGTTGGCGGCTCCGGCACAGGCTAAAACCTTTAAATATGCATTTCAGGGAGATCTTAGCTCTCTTGATCCGCATTCACTGAATGAATCCTTCCTGCTTGCCACGCTCGGCAATGTCTATGAAGGCCTCGTTCTCTATGGACCGGACCTTGAAATCATGCCGGGTCTGGCTGAATCCTGGAAACTTCTGACACCGACAACCTGGGAATTCAAGCTCCGTGAGGGTGTGAAATTCCATGGCGGTCAGGACTTCAACGCCGATGACGTGATTTTCTCCTGGCAGCGTACGCTCTCTGAAGGATCAGACCAGAAGGTCCGCGGCGGCCAGATCAAGAATATCACCAAGGTCGATGACTATACCATCGTCGTTGAGACACCGGCCCCGAACCCCATTCTCGTTCAGGACCTGCCTTATCTGCTGATCATGGACAAGGGTTGGTCGGAAGAGAACGGCGCAACAAATGCAACCAGTGCCGCCGGGGATAATACCGGCAACTACGCCAACCTTAATGCCAATGGTACCGGCCCGTTCATGATTGAAAGCCATAAGGCGGACGTGAAAACCGTCTTCAAGAAGAACGAGGACTACTGGAAAGACATTGAGGGGAACGTCACTGAAGTTGAATTCACCCCGATCAAGGAAGCCCCGACCCGGGTTGCCGCCCTGATCTCGGGCGAGCTTGACATGGTGTATCCGGTTCCGGTGCAGGACTGGGAGCGTCTTGACGATGCCGACGGGGTTTCGGCCCTGACCGGTCCGGAAGCCCGGACAATCTTCATCGGCTTCGACCAGGGCCGGGATGAACTGCTCTATTCCAACATCAAGGGCAAGAACCCGTTCAAGGATCAGCGTGTCCGCGCTGCCTTCGTGCATGCCGTCGACCTTGAGGCTATCAAGGAAAAGATCATGCGCGGTGCCGCGACACCGACTGGCCTACTGGCAGCGCCGCAGATCAACGGCTTTGTCGAATCCCTGAATACGCCATATGCGTATGATCCGGAAAAATCGAAGGCCCTGCTTGCAGAAGCCGGGTATCCGGACGGGTTCGAGGTTACGCTCGACTGCCCGAACAACCGCTATGTCAATGACGAGAAAATCTGTCAGGCAGTTACCTCCATGCTCGCAAAAGTCGGCGTGAAGGTCGATCTTCTGGCGCAGCCGAAGTCGAAATATTTCGGCAAGGTTCTCTCCACCAGCGGTTATGACACCAGCTTCTACCTGCTGGGCTGGACACCGGGTTCCATGGACGTGGAAAATGTTCTCTCCTCCCTGATCGTCTGTCAGGACGAAGCGAACAAGCGCGGCATGTTCAACCTTGGCAACTATTGCAACCCGAAGGTTGATGAACTGACCGCCGCCATCGGCAGCGAGACGGATCAGGCGAAACGCACCGCCATGATCGAGGAAGCCTTCAAGATCGTGAAAGATGAAGTCGGTTATATGCCGATCCATCAGCAGCCGATTGCCTGGGGTGTCAGCGATGGCGTCACGGTCAACCAGCGTGCGGACAACGGCCTTGACTACCGCTACGTGACGGTCAAGGAATAATTGCTGGACGGGGCCGCCTTTGCAAAAATGCGGCCCCGCCTTCTTATGCGCCTTTTGTGATACAATATGATCTCTTTTATTCTTAAGCGTCTCGTGCAGTCGGTCGTCGTCATGCTGACCGTTGCCCTGATCGCTTTCTCCATGTTCCGTTTTGTCGGCGATCCCATCAATAATATGGTTGGGCAGGACACGAGCCAGGCCGACCGGGAAGCCCTGACGGAGCGGTTGGGCCTCAACGATCCCTTCATTGTCCAGTTCGGCCGGTTTGCGGCGAATGCGGCGCAGGGGGATTTCGGCTATTCCTACAAATATCGCCAGCCGGTCAGCCAGCTGATACTGGAGCGGATGTCGGCAACGCTGGAACTCTCGTTCGTCTCCGCCATCCTCGCGCTTGTGATAGGCATTCCCGCCGGGGTTTACACGGCCCTGAAGAAAAAGGGCTTTCTGTCGCGAGGAATCATGACGCTGTCCCTTGTCGGGGTGTCGCTGCCGACCTTCCTGATCGGTATATTGCTGATCCTGCTGTTCGGGGTAATCCTGCGATGGCTGCCGACTTTCGGGCGCGGTGACGTGGTCGCCATCGGCTGGTGGACCACCGGGTTCCTGACGGCCTCGGGCCTCAAATCCCTGATCCTGCCGGCCATCACCCTCGCGCTGTTCCAGATGACGCTGATCATGCGGCTGGTGCGCGCCGAGATGCTGGAGGTGCTGCGCACGGATTTCATCAAGTTCGCCCGTGCCCGCGGCCTGCCCGATCGCGCCGTGCATTTCAAGCATGCGCTGAAAAATACGCTGGTGCCGGTGATCACCATTACCGGGCTGCAGCTCGGTTCCCTGATCGCCTTCGCCATCATCACCGAAAGCGTGTTTCAATGGCCGGGCATGGGCCTTCTGTTCATTCAGGCGATTGCCGATGTGGATATTCCCATCATGGCCGCCTATCTGGTGCTGATCGCCTTTTTCTTTGTCATCATCAATATGATCGTTGATATCCTATATTACGCTGTTGATCCGCGCTTGCGCGTGGACGATGCGTGAGGGGGCTGGTTATGGAACAATCAATTGAAAGAACTAGGTTGCAGCGGATTTTCGGCAGCGATATCTGGTATAGCTTCACCCATAATCCGACCGCCATGTTTTCGGCGCTTGTCACCCTCGGGTTGATTTTCGCGGCGGTATTTGCGCCCTGGATTGCCCCGCATGATCCGTTCGATCTAGCCACCATCAGTATCATGGATGGCAACCTGCCCCCGGCCTGGAGCGCGGGCGGGGACATGAACTTCCTGCTCGGCACCGATGATCAGGGGCGGGGAGTTCTCTCGACTATCCTTTACGGCGCCCGCATTTCATTGCTCGTCGGTTTCTCCTCGGTCATTTTCTCGATGGTCGTCGGAATCGCGCTCGGCCTCGTCAGCGGTTACGTTGGTGGGCGGACAGATGCGATTATCATGCGCATCGCCGATATCCAGCTTTCCTTTCCCGCTATCCTCATCGCCCTGCTGGTAGACGGTGTGGCGCGCGGCCTGATCCCGTCAGACATGCATTCACAAATATCGATTTATGTCCTGATCTTTGCCATCGGCATTTCCGGCTGGGTACAGTATGCGCGGACGGTGCGCGGCTCCACCCTGGTCGAGAAGAACAAGGAATATGTGCAGGCCGCCCGCGTCATCGGCATTCGTCCTTTCACCATCCTGCGTCGGCATATCCTGCCCAATGTCATGGGGCCGGTGATGGTCATCGCGACCATCCATCTCGCCATTGCCATCATCACCGAGGCAACGCTCTCCTTCCTTGGTGTGGGTGTGCCGCCAACGACGCCGTCGCTCGGCACGCTGATCCGGATCGGCAACGAGTATCTCTTCTCCGGTGACTGGTGGATCACCATTTTCCCGGGCATCACCCTTGTTGTGCTGGTGCTGGCGGTCAACCTGCTGGGCGACTGGATGCGCGACGCCCTTAACCCGAAACTGCGCTAGGGATTGGTTATGGACTTACTGAATATCAATAATCTGCGCATCGAATTCCCGAGCCGTCACGGCACCGTGGTGGCCGTTGATGACGTGACCCTGACGGTGCAGCCGGGTGAGGTTCTGGGTGTGGTCGGGGAGAGCGGCGCGGGAAAATCCACCATCGGCAATGCCGTCATCGGACTGCTGGAACCGCCGGGGGAAATGACCGGCGGGCATGTTTTCCTGAAAGAACAGGGGATCGATACCCTTAGTGCTGAGGCCAAGCGCAAAATCCGCGGTCGCCGGATCGGTATGATCTTTCAGGATCCTCTTACCTCCCTCGATCCGCTGCAAACGATTGAACAGCAGCTTGTCGAGACGATTGACCTGCATTTGAAACTCGGCGAGAAAAAATCCCGCGCCCGCGCCATTGATTTGCTCCGTCAGGTCGGCATTCCGGATGCGGAAAACCGTATCAAGAACTATCCGCACCAGTTTTCGGGCGGCATGCGCCAAAGGGTTGTCATCGCGCTCGCGCTCTGTGCGGAGCCGGAAGTGATCATCGCCGACGAGCCGACGACCGCCCTCGACGTCTCGATCCAGGCACAGATCCTTGAACTCATGCGTCGTCTCTGCAAGGACAAGCAGGTCGGCATGCTGATCATTACCCATGATATGGGCGTGATAGCCGATATTACCGACCGGGTCGCCGTTATGTATCGCGGCAAACTGGTGGAAGAGGGGACGACGGCAAAAATCCTTGGTAATCCCGATCACCCCTATACCCAAAGCTTGATCAGCGCCGTGCCACGCCCGGATGTCCGGTTAAAACGCTTTCCCATGGTCAATTACATCGAGGCGGAGGGCGAGCGGAAAAAACTGCTCGATCTCTCGACCCACTGGCTTGGCAAGTCCCGCGACTATACGGCAGTTGAGGGGCCATTCCTCAGCCTGAAAAACCTGGTCATGACCTTCGTCACCAAGCCTGCGCTCCTGAAGCATAACCGGGTGACATTTAACGCGGTGGATGATGTCTCCTTCGACATAAACGAAGGCGAAGTTTTCGGCCTCGTCGGCGAGAGCGGCAGCGGGAAATCGACTGTTGCCCGGATGATCTGCAGTCTCTACCGACCTGCAGCCGGAGAGATCAATTTCCTCGGCACCGATCTGACGAAAATAAAAACCGAGAAAGAGCGCGACTATTACCGCCGCCAGATGCAGATGATCTTCCAGGATCCGTTCTCCTCCCTCAACGGCCGGATGCGGGTGATGGACATCATCGCCGAACCGATCCGTTTCCACAAGCTGGCCAGCTCCAACCGGGAGGTTGAGCAGATTGTCACCGACCTTCTCGATCATGTCGGTCTCGGGGCTCAGGCCGCCGTGCGCTTCCCTCACGAATTTTCAGGCGGGCAGCGTCAGCGTATCTCGATTGCCCGGGCGCTCGCGACGCGGCCGCGCTTCCTGATCTGCGATGAGCCCACCTCGGCGCTCGACGTGTCGATCCAGGCGCAGATCCTCAACCTGCTGAAGGATTTGCAGGAGGAACTCGGCTTGACCATGCTGTTTATCAGCCATGACCTGCCGGTGATTCGACAGATGTGTGACCGCGTCGGTGTGATGAAGACGGGCAAGCTGGTGGAGGTTGCCGCGACAGAGGACCTGTTCGAGAACCCGCAGGCCGCCTATACAAAACAGCTACTTGACCTGATGCCGCGCCTCGACACGCTGTCTCTTGAAGGGTTGGAAGTCGAAAAAACCTGATCAGAGCCTCAAAGTCATGAAGCAACTGTTCGGATCCTCCCGATAATCCGCGAACGGGCGGCATTCGGTAAAGCCGTAGCGCGCATAGAGGGCGCGGGCTGGTTGAAACCCCGGCTGCGAGCCGGTTTCCAGATATAATTCGCGATACCCACGCGCCTGCGCTGTCTCCAGCAAATGTTCAAGCAACGCCGCGGCAATGCCCTTGCCGCGATGCGCCGCCGCCGTATGCATGGATTTGATCTCGCCGGTCACGCTGTCCAGTTCCTTGAGCGCGGCGCAGCCGACCAGGTCCCCATCCTGTTCCGCCCGCCAGAAGGTGATATTTTTGGCCCGCAATCCCTCCAGATCAAGCGCATGGGTGCTTTCCGGCGGAGAGAGGGACCGCATCAGGGTCAGATGCGCCGCGAGAAGCCCGACCACATCCTCATCGCGGACATTATCGGGGCTGATCACCAACGCCGTTGTCATTTGGCCTTGTCGAGGCCTTTCAGGGCCATCTTGACGACGGAGGTGCCGCGCTCCCAGATCATTTCCTTCCAGTCATTCGCATCGCAATAGAAGGCATCGCGGATCTGCTTCTTGATCGCCTTGCCCTGTTCCGATTCCAGGTCGCCTTTTAAATAGAGCCAGTTATCGGCCCGGAGCGCGTTCAATACTTCCAGAACCGGAATTGTGCCATATTCAATGGCGACGCAGGTATGGCTGGCGTTCGGGGCGCTTTCCGTAACCCCGGCGTCGATCGTACCCCGAACCACGGCGGAAGAGGACGTGCCGGCCTCCGGCGAGGTGACATCCTCGCCATACCAGCTGATGGCGCGCGGCAGCCCTTCGGGATTGCCGACATAGATCAGCTCCCCATGACCGTAGGGGCCGAGACCGGTATGAAAGTCGAGCAGGGCGAGATGCCTGGATTCGCCCGCATGTTTCTTGACCACTGACCGTAGCGTCTTGTTGGTCCATGAGGGTTCGAATCCGCCAAAGAACAGCCCATCCGCATGGGTGTGTTGCCCGCCGGTGACGGCCGCCTGATAGGTGCCAATGGATTTTTCCTCAATATAGTCCTGGATCGCCGCGTCAGCCTTGGCGCGGGCCGGACCGTCCCAGTCATCGGGAACAAGGCTCTCATGGACTTCCGCATATTCCGGGTTCTCTGGCAATCCTTTCGAGAAATCGAGGAAGTTGCGGTTAAGATCGATATTATCCTCATTCACCCGGCGGATATGGGAAAACCCATAAGGGTTGATCGCATGGATCAGGACGACGGCGGTATCTGCGGGCAGGTCCTTGAACATGCCGTTTTTCAGCATCCCCACCTGAACGCCGGAGCCGCAAAAGCCCTCACCGCCATGGGTCGCGGAGGAGATAAAGAGCACTTTCGATGCTCCCTCCGGTCCGATCCGTGCGACATCCATGTAAAGATCCTCACCATCCGCGCCACTGGCCCGGTCATTCAAATGGTTTTCAACCGTAAGGCCGCGGTCCATACAGGCCTCCAAAAATTTGGTGCGGGCCTCCGCATAGGTGGCAGAAAAAAATCCGGGTATATCCATGTCTGTATGCTTTCCTTTATATCCTTTGTGCGTTTATAACAGAGATAGGCAAAGCTGCGACATTTTTTGAGGGGCAGCTAAGGAAAATGGAGACGCCATATGTCGGACCAGCAGCATGTTATTTTTGGATCGGAATATTCGCCCTTCTCAGTCAAGGTGCGCTCCTATTTTCGATATAAAAATATTCCCCATGAATGGCGCCCGCGCAACCGCGATAATCAGGCGGAGTTCCAGAAACTTGCCAAACTGCCGCTGATCCCGCTGGTGTTGTCACCTGACGGAACAGTGCAGCAGGATTCGACCCCGATTATCGAGGCATTCGAGGAGAAATTCCCGGACCCCGCGCTGCAACCACCATCGGAAACCTTATCTTTCCTCTCCTTACTGATTGAGGATTACGCCGACGAATGGGTCAACAAGCCGATGTTTCATTATCGCTGGTGGCGCACCGAGGATCAGGAGGCGGTGAGCGTTGCCCTTGCCCGCGCAAACATGCCGAACGGTGACCGGGAGGCGATCGAGGAGCTGGCCGCGACGGTGCGCAAACGCATGGTGCCGCGCCTGCGCTTTGTCGGGTCGAACGAGGCGACCAAACCCGTAATTGAAGCGTCACTCGATAACCTGCTGACGCTGCTGAATGCGCATTTGAGGGGACGGAACTATCTTTTTGGCGGACGGCCCGCGCTAGCCGATTTCGGGCTGTTCGGGCAGATATATTGCTGCCTGCAACAACCGACCTCGGAAAAGATCATTCGCCAGAATTATCCGGAGATCACCAACTGGATCGACCAGATGCTGGAGCCGGAAATCCATGGTGATTGGGAGGACTGGAGTAGCCTTGCGCCCACTCTTGAACCGATCCTGAAGACCGAGATTGGCGCCCTCTACCTACCATGGACACTCGCCAACGAAGCCGCCGTCTATAAACGAAAGGACGACTTTTCGCTATCCCTGACGGGGCAGGAGTTCAGTCAGCAAACAGTCAAATATGCCGCGAAATCATTGCAGGTTCTCAGGGCGCAATTGGAAAAGGTGAAGGACCGCCAGCCCCTTGAGCGGATATTGCGTGATTGCGACTGTTTGCAACCTTTGGTATCCAAAGACTGAAATCTTCCCGACCGGCAATCATATTTCTGCCGAAATTTCCTATTAGGGTAATTTACCAGTGGAAAAAACAGCTTTTTCGAAGAACAGGGTGAAGTTATAATTTAAATTTATGGAAAATATTTTTTTCAAAACCCATAAAAGATGAATAAAAATAAAGAAATATATAAATTTTTTAATTCACTTTATTAAAAGACCTGTTTAAAAGCATAACTGTTAGCCATAAACAAACTAGTATAATAAAATATATTGGTATATTATGGTTTTGTGACAGAGTTTTGAGAAAAGACGAGGAATATCTTGTGGCGAGGATAGATGCTCTTGTAAAATCAGGGGTTGTAAACACAGAAGGCTTTTATACGCTGGGTGGACGTCTGGCAGTCGATTTTGCCAATAGTTTCAAACGCATCGGCCGCGAGAAGGAAGGCATCGGCAATTTCGAGGATTTGCTGACTTTCATGAAATCTCATCACCTGCTGCATGAAGACGAAGCGTCCGATCTGCATATGTTCCTCTTCCAGAATCCGGGCCGCTGTCAGAAAGTCGTGGACAGCCTTCTTGAATTGCGCACCGGCTTTCGCGCTGTCTTGACGGACATTTCGCAAGGATGGCCCGTCAACCCGGAGTTTTTTAGCCATATCAATGATCGTCTCGCCAGCTATAAGAGCTATCACAAGATCGAGCCGGCGGAAGAGGGGATGGAGCTGAAAACCATCATTGACGAGAACGGCCCGGAAAAACTGATCTTCCCGATTGTCCGCGATATTGCGGAGTTTCTCACATCCGATCATGTGGAGAAAACCCGCCCCTGCGCCAATGACGACTGCGACCTGTATTTCGTCAACCAGTCGCGCAATGGCCGGCGCCGCTGGTGCTCCATGTCAACCTGCGGCAATCGCGCCAAGGTAAACGCCTACTTGAAACGTCAGGAAGCCTGAACCGTTATTCCTGATCGGCGACCGCCCGGTCGCGCAGCTGGTTTTTCTGCACTTTCCCCATGGTGTTGCGCGGCAGGTCATCAACGATGAAAACCTGTTTTGGCACCTTGAAGTTCGCCAGCTTCTCCTTGATGAAGGCGATCACATCCTCATCTTTCAGGCCCGGTACGCTGCCATCCGGCACGACGAAGGCGATGACCGCCTCGCCAAAATCCGGATGCGGGCGGCCGACAACGGCGCTTTCCGCGACTCCCGGCATCTCGTCAATAAAGCTCTCGATCTCCTTCGGATAAACATTATAGCCGCCGGAGATGATCAGGTCTTTTGAGCGGCCGACGATGCGGTAATAGCCATCCTCGCCCTTGCGGGTCATGTCGCCGGTGATGAAATAGCCGTCGGGTCGGAATTCCGCCGCGGTTTTCTCCGGCATCTGCCAGTATCCCTTGAAAACATTCGGCCCCTTGATCTCGAGAATGCCGATTTCCCCGTCCGGAAGAATATTGCCGTCCTCATCGGCAATCCGCACCGCGTTATCGAGCGGGAAGCCGACGGTACCGGCTTTGCGTTCCCCGTCATAGGGATTTGAGGTGATCATGCCTGCTTCCGTCATGCCGTAGCGCTCCAGAATGACATGGCCGGTGCGCTCCTCGAAGGCGTTGAACGTTTCCTCAAGCAACGGCGCCGAACCCGCCGTAAAGAGGCGCATATTCTGGCAAATTTCCTTTGTGAACCCGTCCTCGGCGAGCAGGCGGACATAGAATGTTGGCACCCCCATGAAGACGGTCGAGCTCGGCAGGTTCGCAATAATCACCGCCGGATCAAATTTTTTGAGAAAGATCAACTTGCTGGCATTGAGGAGCGCGCAATGCAGCGCAACGAACAGCCCATGGACATGGAAAATCGGCAGGGCATGCAGCAGCACATCCCCCTCGGTAAAACCCCAGTGTTTATGGAGCGTCCGGGCGTTGGAGGCGAGATTGTCATGGGTCAGCATCGCACCCTTGGACCGCCCGGTGGTGCCGGAGGTATAGAGAATGGCGGCGAGGTCGTCGGCGGCGCGGGCCACGGTTTCAAATTTCGTAGCCTGTTCGGCGGCGCGGTTGGTCAGGCTGCCCGTTCCGTTTTCATCAAGCGTCAGCATCTCCTGCACTCCGCATGTATTCGCAATTGCGCTGATTGCACCCAGCGAGGCTGGATCGCAGATAACGACGGCTGGTGTGGCATCACCCAGAAAATACTCGATCTCCGCCGCCTTATACGCCGTGTTGAGAGGCAGATAGACGAGGCCGGCGCGCAGGCAGGCGAGATAGAGGATGACCGCCTCGACCGACTTGCCTGTCTGCACCGCGACCCGGTCTCCCGTTACCGCGCCGAGAGAGGTGAGCAGATTCGCCATTTGCGCGGATTTTTCCTGAAGGTCGCAAAAGGTGAATGTCGACACCTCCGGCCCCTCAAACGCGGTTTCGGTCAGGTCGGCAGGAAACCGGCTTTCAAACAGGGTATAGAGATTATTGTCAGTCATCATTCTTCGTTCTTTTTATGGGCCGGGGCCTGTTGTCAGTGGTGTGCCATATCTATAAAGCAACAGGGCCTTATTGTTAAAGACAAGATTATTTTCCCGGCGCTTTGACGGTGCGCGAACCGATTTTTTTTTATGTCTTTTGCCGTCATTGTCATGACAGCGCCAAGATTGGCACTTACTAATTTAAAGACGGGATGATTTTCCGTTGGTAGAGAACGGTCCGCATCATACATATGACGTGAGACCGATCACACCGCCGACGGGTTTGAACCTGTATATTGGAAATGGAATTGCACCGGATCGCTCCCGTCAGTAAAAAGGGAACATGTCGCTCATTCTGCGTTGCAGGAGAGCCGGGATAATTTCGTTGTACTTCGGACCGGAAACCATCGTGGGGTTGCCGGAAAAGATAATGGGATAGATTAGCAATATGGCGCCGACTTTTGTCACTCAACTGTTTAACTCCATCGCTGACACCGGGCGGGAACTGCTCGATCTCAGGGGCGACAAGAAACGAAACAACAGTATCAAGGGGCTGTGCCGCGACCTGCTGACACAGAAGGGGGAGGCGTCGGGCATGGCGCTCGCCCGCGATGCCGTCGCCGCCTGGTCCGTCCTCTCGGACAAGGAAAGGCTCGATTTCTTCCAGTTCCTGAATGACGAGATGGCGCCGGACCAAAAAGAGATTGAGAAGGCCGTCGCCGCCTATCACAAGCAGCCGGACGCGAAGAATTACAAGGCGCTGACCAATGCGATCGAGGCCCCGCGCCAGGAGTTGATGCGGCGCCTGAATTTTGCGCCCGGCGGCACCTCCGCCATTGTCGCCATGCGGCGTTTCCTCGTCGGCCAGCTGCGCGCCCATCCGGAACTGAAAGCCGTCGACAGCGATTTGCAGCATCTCTTGAGTTCCTGGTTCAATCGCGGATTTCTCTCGCTGGAGCGGATCGACTGGCGCACGCCCGCCGTGGTGCTGGAAAAACTGATCGAATATGAGGCCGTGCATGAGATCGACGGATGGGACGATCTCCGCCGCCGTCTCGATAAAGACCGGCGCTGCTTTGCCTTCTTCCATCCGGCGCTCCCCGATGAGCCGCTGATCTTCGTCGAGGTGGCGCTTGTGAAAGGCCTTGCCTCCGCTATTCCGCCGCTGCTCGCGCGCGAGACGGAGCGCGGCGATCCGACCAAGGCCGACACGGCGATTTTCTATTCCATCAGCAACTGTCAGGACGGCCTCAAGGGAATCAGTTTCGGCAACTTCCTGATCAAGCAGGTGGTGGCGGAACTCTCGGCCGAGCTGCCTAACCTCCGGCATTTCGCCACTCTCTCTCCGATCCCGGGCTTCATGAAATGGCTGAACGGTATTTCCAATGCCGTGGCGGGGATGCATTTCAAAGAGGTGCGGGAAGTGCGCGACCTGATCAGCAAAAAGGACTGGCAGAAGGACCCCAAAACTGTGGAGAAGGTCAAGGGGCCGCTTGAGCATCTTTGCGCCCATTACCTGATCAACGAGAAGAGCGGGGAGCGTCCGCTCGATCCGGTGACACGATTCCATCTAGGCAATGGGGCGCGGCTGGAACAGCTCAACTGGCTCGGCGATGACTCAGAGAATGGTATGAAGCAGTCGGCCGGGTTGCTGGTAAACTATTACTACAACCTCAAGGATATCGAGAAGAATCACGAGGCCTACGCGAATGAGCGCAAAGTCGTTGCTTCCTCCGCCCTGCAGTCGCTCGCGAAATAGGGCAGGAGGGCCCATGTCCCGTCGATTCCTGAATTTTCCACCATCCGGTTACAAATTTTTATCGACGGGACGGGGGCATTCCCTATAATCTGGCCGCATAACCCTGCCTTCCATCAGGGACAGGGCCCATAAAAATAAGAAAAAGGGACGCAAATGTCAGACCAGAATATGCTTAAAGATAAAGTCGTTGTTGTTACCGGTGCCGGTCGCGGTGTCGGCCGGGGGATTGCCATCATGTGCGCTTCCCAGGGCGCCAAGGTCGTCGTCAATGACCTCGGCGGGACCGAACAGGGCGAAGGCGCGGATCAGGTTCCGGCGCTTGAGGTCGTCAAAACCATCACCGACGCGGGCGGCGAAGCCATTGCCAACTTCGGCAATGTCGCCAAGTCCGATGATGCCGGCAAGATGGTCGAGGATGCCCGCAAGGAATTCGGCAGCATCGACTGTATCGTCAATAACGCCGGTATCCTGCGCGATGTGATCTTCCATAAGATGAGCGAGGAAGAGTTCGACGCGGTGATTGCCGTCCATCTCAAAGGCAGCTTCAACGTCAGCCGCGCCGCCGCGCCGTATTTCCGCGAACAGCAGAGCGGCTCTTTCGTGCATATGACCTCGACGTCGGGTCTGATCGGCAACTTCGGGCAGGCCAACTACGCCGCCGCGAAACTCGGCATCGTCGGGCTGTCGCGTTCCATCGCGCTCGATATGTCACGCTTTAATGTGCGCTCCAACTGTATCTCCCCCTTTGCATGGTCCCGCCTGATCGGCACCATTCCGCAAGGCACGGATGCAGAGCGCGAGCGCGTTGCGAAAATCCAGCAGATGACGCCAGAGAAAATCGCCCCGCTCGCGGTTTATCTTCTTTCCGATCAGGCATCGGATATCACCGGTCAGATCTTTGTTGTCCGCAACAATGAAATCTGCCTGATGAGCCAGCCGCGCCCGATCCGCAATCTTCAGGCGTCTGAAGGCTGGACCCCGGAGACGGTGGCCTCGCGCTTCGGCCCGGCCGTGAAATCCTCCCTTGTGCCGCTGGAACGTTCCGGTGACGTTTTCTGTTGGGACCCGGTATAAGGAGCCGTTGCTATGGCAATTGATTATGACAAGCTGACCAACTGGAAGTTCGACGAGATCGAGCAAACCTATACCTTCAAGGACAGCATTCTCTATGCGCTTGGCGTCGGGGTCTCCATGGACCCCCTCGATATGGACCAGCTCCGCTTCACCTATGAAGAGGATTTGCTGGCCCTGCCGACTATGTCCGTTGTGCTCGCCTATCCGGGCTTCTTCCTGAAGCAGCCGGAATTCGGCGTGGACTGGGTGAAAGTCCTGCATGGGGAGCAGGGAATACAAATCCACAAGACGCTCCCCGCCGAAGGCACGGTGATCGGTACGACAAAGATCACCGAGATCATCGACAAGGGCGAGGGCAAAGGCGCCCTGATGTATTCGACCCGCGAGATTCATGACAAATCGAGCGGCGATCATCTGGCGACCCTGACCTCGACAACCTTTTGCCGGGGAGATGGCGGATTTGGCGGCCCGAAGATTGAGGCACCAAAACCGCATACCCTGCCGGAGCGCGATGCCGACAGCGTGGTGGAGCTTGCAACTCTCGCTCAAGCGGCGCTTATCTATCGCCTGAGCGGGGACTTCAATCCGCTGCATGCGGACCCGCGCGTCGCAACTGCGGCCGGGTTCAAGGCGCCGATTCTGCACGGACTTAGCACGCTCGGTGTCGCCGGTCATGCGATCCTGAAACAGGCCTGCGGCTATGACCCGGCAAAGCTCAAGTCGTTCAATCTGCGCTTCACCTCTCCGGTCTATCCGGGGGAGACGATTGTTACCGAGATGTGGCATGACGGAAACGTCACTTCTTTCCGCTGCAAGGTGAAGGAGCGGGACCTCGTCGTCCTCAATAACGGCTATGCCGAAATAGGCTGAGGCGGTCGCTTCGCAATAAAGAAACGGCAGGATTTAATCTGAATTCTGCCGTTTCCTGTTTCAGCCGGGGCGCAAACCGACTGTATCAACAAAGGAAAAGCAATAATGGATGTTGAAGAAGCAATCCGCTCCCGCCGCTCAATCCGGGCTTTCACGGACCAGGAAGTCCCGCGCGAAAAGATCGAAAAAATCCTCGAAATTTCCCAACGCGCCCCGAGCGGCACCAACACCCAGCCCTGGCATACCTATGTCTGCACCGGTGAGGTCAAGGATGCCATCTCCCGCGATGTGCTGAAGCTGGTGGATCAGAATGCCGCCCGTAAATATGAGGAATATGAATATTATCCGGCCCAGTGGAAGGATATCCATCGCGACCGACGCCGCGGTGTCGGCTGGAGCCTGTATGGCCTGCTCGGCATTGAAAAAGGCGACCGGGAACGGACGGCGAAGCAGTCCAAGCGCAATTTCACCTTTTTCGATGCGCCGGTCGGCCTGTTCTTCACCGTTGATTCCTATCTGATGCGGGGCAGCTGGTTCGATGCCGGCCTCTATATGCAGACCGTCATGCTGGCGGCGCGCGGGGAGGGGCTGCATACCTGTCCCCAGGCCGCCTGGATCACTTTCCAGGAGCCGATCTTCCGTCATCTCGGTATTCCGGATGATCAGGTGCTCGTCTCCGGCATGGCCATGGGCTATGAAGATACCTCGGCGATCGAGAATACGCTCGTCAGCGAGCGTGAGGATGTCGCCAATGTCACCCGTTACATCGGTTTCGATTAGGATTTGACAACGAGACTGAGGCTTGCTCTGCTTCATTACCGGACAGGATCAGGCCTAATATTGAGGACAGGAGTTAATCGTGAAAGTTTCCGACGCCATCAAGACACGCATGACCGTGCGGCAGTTTCTGGACACACCGGTTCCGCTGGAGACCCTCCGCGAGTTGCTGGAAATCGCCAAACGCGCACCATCGGGCGGCAATCTGCAACCCTGGACCGTTCATGCGATCACCGGCGAGGCGCTGAAGTCCCTCGTCCGCGATGTTGAGGAGAAGATGAAAGCCGGCGTCACCGAGGAGCCGGAGTATAATGTCTATCCACCGGATCTGATCGAGCCCTACCGGACCCGCCGCCGCATCGTCGGGCAGCAGCTTTATGACCTGATCGGCGTGCCGCGTTCGGACACGCCCGGCAAGCTCAAACAGCTCGCCCGTAACTATCGTTTCTTCGATGCGCCGGTCGGGCTGTTCTTTGTGCTGCACCGCCAGATGGAGATCGGCCAGTATGCGGATGTCGGCATGTTCATGGAAAATATCATGCTGCTGGCCCGTGAACACGGCCTCGATACCTGCCCGCAGGAAGCCTGGGCCCGCTGGCCGCAGACCCTGAAGGAGCATCTTTCGCTCAGTGATGACGAGATTCTCTTCTGCGGCATGGCGCTTGGCTACAAGGATGAGGATGCCGTGATCAACGAACTGGTTTCGGAGCGCGAAACCCTGGAGAATTTTGTTACCCTGCACGGGTTCTGAAGCGAGAGAGATCATGGATTCCGAAACAACCACGCAAATCCGCCAGACCGTTCGCCAGCTCTGCGCGGATTACCCGGGCAAATACTGGCGCGAGAAGGATCGCGACCGTGCGTATCCGACGGAATTCGTGAGGGCCCTGACCGAGGCGGGGCTGCTGTCCTCCTTGATCCCGGAAGAATATGGCGGGGCGGGGCTTCCCTTGAGCGTCGCCTCCGCGATTTTAGAGGAAATCCATGCAAACGGCTGCAATGGCGCGGCCTGTCATGCGCAGATGTATACCATGGGGACGCTCCTCCGCCACGGATCGGAGGAACAGCGGCAAAAATATCTTCCCGGTATCGCAAGCGGAGAGCTGCGCCTGCAGGCCTTCGGCGTGACCGAACCCACCGCGGGCACCGATACCACCAGCATCTCGACCATGGCGGTCAAGGACGGCGATGAGTATGTGGTCAATGGCCAGAAAGTCTGGACCAGCCGCGCCGAGCATTCCGATTTGATGATCCTGCTGGCCCGGACGACGGCAAAGGACAAGATCGCCAAGCGCGCCGACGGCCTTTCCGTCTTCATCGTCGATATGCGTGAGGTGGTGGGCAACGGCATGACCATCCGTCCGATCCGCACCATGATCAACCATGCGACGACGGAAGTCTTCTTCGATAACATGCGCATTCCGGCCTCCAGCCTGATCGGGGAGGAGGGGAAGGGGTTTCGCTATATCCTGACCGGCATGAATGCGGAGCGGATCCTGATTGCCTCCGAATGCCTCGGCGATGCCGACTGGTTTATCAAGACCGCCTCCAACTATGCGCGGGAGAGGAAAGTCTTCGGGCGGCCTATCGGACAGAATCAGGGAGTGCAGTTTCCGATCGCCCGCGCCTATGCCGACACAAAGGCCGCGAAGCTGATGGTGGCAGAGGCCTGCCGCCTCTATGACGCGGGGGAACCCTGCGGGGCGGAGGCGAATATGTCCAAGATGCTGGCCTCAGAAGCCGCCTGGGCGGCGGGGGAGGCTTGCCTGCAGACCCATGGCGGGTTTGGCTTTGCCGAGGAATATGACGTCGAGCGCAAGTTCCGCGAAACCCGGCTCTATCAGATCGCCCCGATCTCGACCAACCTCATCCTCTCCTTCATCGCCGAGCATGAACTGGACTTGCCGCGCTCTTACTGACTGATTCTGTGCTTCGACATGAAAAATTAAATTCGACCGAGTTTTCCGGAAAAGCCCCGCTGACCCTGCGTCATTCACTGGCGGTGCCGGATCGGGAAAACACCAGATATAGAAATTGTCAAAAAATCTATCATTTAAGGTGTTGACGTTGTTGATTGGTGGACTTATAACCCGCGTCACG